>CAVPHV010000006.1:0-166816 GCA_963704825.1 uncultured Acidimicrobiia bacterium | reverse complement strand
GTCTCATGTCGCATGCGTCTTCGCTTGCCATCCTTCTGCTGCTGGTCGGCGGAATCATCCTGCAGTGGAGCGCCATCGTCTCGTTGATCGGTACGGGCGGCCTGATCGCCATCCTGGTCTTCATGTTGATTTCTCTCGTTCTCGGGTACGTGGCTGGTGGGTCCGACGCGGCGACCCGTTCGGTGATGGGTCTCGGAACGGCCCAGCGCAACGTCTCAGCGGCGATGGTTGTCGGCGCGCAGAATTTCTCCGACAAACCGAATGTCCTCATCACGGTCGTCGTCGGTGCCCTGATCGGGCTCGTCCTACTGCTGCCGGTCGGTGCGGAGTTGGGCAAACGAATGCCGGGAAAGAGCGTCGAAAGCTCTGACGCGTAGAATCGAGATTCAATTGCGGGACGCGTGCGCACGCAATGCGAGGTTTCAGACGGGGAACGCTGTGACCACGGTCACGGAGTTCCAGATCGACACGAGGAGGACGGATTCATGAAGGCAGGTGCAGCCATTGGAAAGACCGCCGTGTGGGCGGCGAATCGATTCAACCCGGTAACGAACAGTCCATCGGCGCCATTGAAGACGCGAGCGCTCCTCGCGTCGTTCGGACCGTCGCTGATGCCCCGCGCAGCGATGCATCAGGGAATGGCCGCCGGGTTGTCGGTTCTTGCTGCCGATGTGGTGGTGAGCGCGGTTGATGCTTCGATTCGACGTGTCGCTCCGAACACCGCTCCTCTGACCGTGCGCCTCGGCGCGCGGGCTGTGGTGTCAGCTGCCGGTCTTGCGGTGAGCAAGATCCCTGAGACGGATGACGAGACGACGTTGAAGGCGTCGATTCGTAGCGTTGGGCGGTTGGCTGCGGCGGGTGGCGTCGGGGGCATGATCTACCAGACGAGCATCGCCGCCAAGGAGCGCTTCCCGGCGAAGTCGCCGATGCGCTCGATCATCGTGGGTGCCGCCGGCATCGGGGCTGTCCTGGTGTATTCAGGGGAACTCCTCAAGTATCGCGAGTCGGTGATCAACCCGTGGACCAAGGATGACAAGCCGGCGACGCTCGGTGCCTCGATCGGTATCGGTCTCGGTGTGGCGACCGTTGGCCGCGGCATCGGTCACGGGTACCTGGCCTCCCGCCGGGGAATGTCCGGATACTTCGGACCCGACCCAACCACTGCTCTGGTTGGGCGAACGATCAACAACGCAATCTGGGCCGCCGGCTCCTACGGCTTCTACTCATCGGTCGTCGCCCTCATCGCCCGCTCGAACGAAAAGATCGAACCGGCGTATTCCAAGCAGCCGGAGAGCGAGTACGTATCAGGCGGACCGAAGAGTATTTCGCCGTTCTTCGAGGTTGGCCTGCAGGGTCGCCGGTTCCTCACCGATGTGGTGACACCGGATCTCATCGAATCGACGCTGGGCGAGAAGGCTGTCGCGCATCCAATCCGTGCGTTTGTTGGTGTGAACAGCGATCCGCTCTATCCGTCGGGTCGTTCGGAAATGATGCTCGACGAGTTGGAACGGCTTGGGGCGTTTGATCGCAAGTATCTGCTGCTGGTGTCTCCGACGGGGACGGGGTGGGTTGATCAGACGATGATCGAATCGGTCGAGATCCTCACGCGCGGTGACATTGCGACGGCGTGTATCCAGTATGGGCGGGGGCCGTCGTTCCTCGAGGTCCAGAAGGTCCACCTCGGACGGTCGCAGTTCCGTGGCTTGTTGTGGGGTGTGAGGGAGCGGCTCCGTGGGTTGCCGGAAGACAAGCGGCCGAAGGTGTTGGTGTTCGGTGAGAGTCTTGGGGCGTGGTCGTCGTCTGATGTGGTGATGCATCAGGGTATTGCTGGATTCGATCACTACGGCATCGATCATGCGCTGTGGTTTGGTCTACCCGGTCTTGCGAAGTGGTCCAAGACGGGGATGCGTCAGGGGTCGAGTGACCTTGTTCCTGCGGGGACGGTGGAGGCGTTCGACAACTTCGATGAGTACGAGGATTTGTCGGTGGAGGATCGGCGGAAGTTGCGGGCGGTGATTGTGGATCATGACAATGATCCGATCGCACAGATGTCGTTCCGGTGGGCGGTGAAGCGTCCGCCGTGGCTCGACGGCGAGGCCCGGGGCCGGAACGTTCCCGAGGGGATGCAGTGGGTTTCGCTGATCACGTTCGTTCACGTCATGGTCGATGCGATGAATGCCATGCGGACCGTGCCCGGCCAGTTCAAGAGCTTCGGGCATGACTATCGGGGCGACACGGCCCAGTTCGTGCATGCCGCGTATCACCTCGACGATGTGACCGACGACCAGATGGACAAGGTCGTCGCCACGCTGAAGCAACTGGAACTCGAGCGCGGTGAGCGGATCAAGACCGCCAAGGCCGAAGCGACCGAAGACGGCGAGGCCCCGAAGCGGACCAGCCGCCCCAGGCGTCCGAAGCCCGGCATATACCTTCGCGACCGCACACCGATGGACGCCGACAAACCCGCCGTCGAGATCACCCCGGGCGACGTTCCGGGCGAACTCCAGTAGGCGATCCGAACCCAACGAGAAACGGTCCCCCGCTCCCAAGCGAGGGGACCGTTTCTGTTCTTGGCTCTTGTGAGACAGCGGCGCAGATGTGTCTTCGCCTCTCCCGCTGCGTGAGCGTGGGAGAGGCGAAGAGAGCCCTCCTCCGCTACTCAGATACTCGTCCGGGCTCGTAGCTCGCAGCTCGCCGATCCCAGGACGCGGGAAACCCCGCCCTATCGATGGGGAGGGAGCGGGGCTTCCGGATCCAGGGGGTGTCGTCCCCCGGGATGTCTGGTCAGCTGATCAGGAGTCGTCGACAGCCTTGTTGATCTCGTCAGACGACTCGGAGAGCGCCTTCGAGAGCTTGTCATAGTCGTCGGAGTCGATCGCCTTGCTCACCTGCTTGCTGGACTTCGTCAACGCAGCCTGAACGCGGTCGAGGTACTTGTTATCGACGACAACGACAACAGCCGAGGAGTTCGGCGGGAAGTACTGCTCGAGTTCGACGCCGAGTTCCTTCTCGTCGTGCTTCTTGGTGAAGTGGCCGAGCAATGCGCCAATGCCGGCACCGATCGCGGTCGCTGCGAGGAGCGGCGGTGCGAACAGGCCGACGACGAGGCCAATGCCGCCACCGATCACGGCTCCGGCCCCGGTGTCGCCGTCGCCCTTCTCGAGCACGTCGACCTTGCCGTCTGCGTCCCGGCTCATGACGACCGCAGCCTCGATCTTGAAGTCCTTGCCTTCGGCGCTCTTCAGCGAGTCGAAGTCCGACTTCGCCGATGCAGCATCGTCGTACGACGCTACATACAGCGCGAGATTGTCTCCTGATGACATGTGTGTGTCCTTTCTCTGACACCGTTTCCGACATTCCGCCAAACTCGTTCGCCGGCGGAAACCTGTGGCCTTGTGGTGATGGCTCGTTGGGGAGGGTTCGCGTCACCACTCGCGAACCGTCGCCTTATCTGCGGTCCGGGCCGACCCCCGATCTCGGTCAATCGACGAGGAACTCGTCTGGTCGTGCGATGAAGTAGATCAACATCCCGATGATCGGGATGAACAGGATCAGCAGAAGCCAGAGGAACTTTGCGAGACCTCCGATGTCGGGCCGTCCGAAGATGTCGACGGCGGTGTAGATCCACGCCACCATCATCGGGATGAATATGAAGAACAGGAAGAACCAATTCCAGAAGACCATCGACTACCTCCTTCACCCCGTCGGGGTATGACCTCGGGTCGGCCCGCGCGATGCGGACGACTGACTGTGCACAGCCACTATCGCATGGCGTCCGGCAGGGTGTCCCACCCGATTCGGGTAGAACTCGACGTGCTCCGTCGCAGACGCACCGAGACGCCGTTGCGCGCGGCAAGACGCGTGAATGACCCGATCCGGGTAGGGCTCCCTGATGTGGGTGCGCGTATGTTCGCTTTGTGTTACCGGGATCTCCCGACACCTGAGGTGGGGCGGAGATTCCTTCATAGAGGACGGGAGAGAATCATGACGATGGCAATGAATCGAACGGCACGACTCACCCTTGCGGCGTTCCTGGTCGTGGCGACGATCGGTTTGGCGACAGGGTGCAGCGAGGATGGTGAGTCGGGAGCCAGCCTCGTCACGACAACCGCAGCATCGGGCGATGACTCGACGAGCGACACCACGGAAGCTCCGACGACGACTGCGGCGGCCACGACCACGAAGGCGCCGGACACGACCCAAGCATCCTCCGGTGGTGATTCCTCTGAGGGATCGTCGACTTCCTCGGATGACTCCTCCAACACCACGATCTGGCTTGTGGTTGTGGGCGTGATCATCCTCATTGCCATTGTCGCTTGGGCGGTCGGGCGCGGAAGCTCGACCACGACGACCACAGAGACCGTGCCGCCACCTCCGGCTGCGCCACCGGCTGACGAGGGTGATGCGTACAACGGTCCGGCAAACGGCGGATCGGGCGCGTAGGCTCGAAGACTGCTGAGTCGAGAGATGGTGCGGTCGTGAGACCTACCGGGATCGGCTGGCGTCGCCGAGAACAGATTTACCGACTCGTCGATCAGCTGTGCCCAATCGTCGGCGTCGTAGACCAGAAGTTGCACCCACTCTCGCAAAGTCTTTCCGCCACGGGCGAACGGAAGGCCGTCGCCGGATCCGACGAGTTCTGCCACGCGCTGCCCGGGCAGTTCCACACACAACAGGGCCGTCGGTCGAGCGATCGACCGTGGGCAGCCGAGACCAGATCTCCGGGACCCACAAGGAGGGGGCGCCCGCTGTACGCGGGAGCCCCCTCCACCAGTTCGTGTAGATGTGCTGGTCTCGTCTCAGCGTCGACGGGCGACGCGCCGTGATGTGCGTCGTGCAACTCTGCGGGGTGCTGGCATGTCTCGACCTCCCTTTCCCGGGATTACCTACGGTTCTGTGTTCTACAGCGCGTCTGAAAGCGCCTCGTATTCCTCTGCCTCTGCTTCAGCTACCAGACCGATCGCAACGAGGTCGATCGGGTCGATGAAACCGTCACTGATACGCACACCACCGGCGCTCGCTACAGCGTCGCGTAGTCCGACGGCCCAGTGGTGCTCGATCAGGATGAGGGCTGCGGCGGAGTCGTTCGGGATGTCGTCGATGACATCCCACGCGTCTTCGTCGGAGAACACCTCGAGGCCTTCGGCCCCGGCTTCGGCGCCGAGGACCGCACCGATCTCCATACCTTCCTCACCTTCGATTCCGAGGCCGACGAGTGCGCCGACAACGCTGCCGATCTCAATCGCTTCTTCCTTGGTGAGGTTGCTGAGGTGCGCCACCTCGATGTCGCCGTCGGCGTCTTTGTACACTGCGAGGGCGTCGATCACTCGGATCGTGCCGCTCTCTTTGAGCCGGTCGAGTTCGGCGATGATTTGCCCGTGGAAATCGGGGCGGTCAAAACCGAGCACGAAGAGCTGAACCGGACCTATCGCCATGATGTCTCCTTCTGAGTACTCATGCAGGGAACGTTGACGATCTCTGCGGCTCCACCATGATAACGCACGGGCAAGCCAGCTTGTCTGAGAGGGAGCTGAGAATGCGACCGAATCGCCCACCCCTGCCTGGTCGTTCGAGCCTCGGTCAGCACCGCGCCCTTTCGGGATAGGATCGAGCTGAGGAATGGGCGTCCGTGGGTTACGCTCGGAGGGACACGAGATGTTCGAGAAGCTGGGACAGTTGGGGGATCGGGTCCAGAATGAATTCGATCGGTGGCAGCAACGCATACGCGTGCTGGCCTTTCCGATCTCGGTGTGGCTTCGATACCGCGAGGACCGCTGCTATGAGTACGCCGCTCTGCTGTCGTACTACGGTTTCTTCTCGATCTTCCCGTTGCTCGCTGCGGGCGTGACCATTCTCGGGTTCATTCTTGCGGGCAACCCTGAACTCCGCGCGGAGGTTCTCGATACGATATTTGCCAGGATTCCGGTCGTGGGTGAGGCGTTAGTCAGCCAGATCGACGGTCTGGAGGGCAACGGGATCGTGTTGATCGTCGCGATCGGTTTCGCCCTGTGGGCTGGGATCGGTGTCGTGCGCGGAGCCCAGAATGCCTTCAACACGATGTGGAGCGTCTCCATCATGCGATGGCCGTCGTTCATTCCCAAGCTGTTGCGAGCGCTCGTGGTGGTTGTGGTCATTGGATCCACCTTTCTCGTGGCGACCGTCCTCTCCTCGCTCGTCACGTTCGGTTTCGACGTCCCCGGCATCCAGCGGTTTGTGGGTGTCGTGCTCGCGATGGTCGTCAACGCGTTCGTGCTGCTGATCGTGTTCAAGCTTCTCACGGTCTCGGAGGTCGGGTGGCGTTCGTTGATTCCGGGAGCACTGGCCGGCGGCGTTGGCCTTTGGTTGCTGCAACTCCTCGGTGGTGTCTACGTCGAAGGGGTGGTGCTCGGCGCCGGTGCGGTGTATGGCTCGTTCGCGATGACCGTCGGCCTGCTGGTCTGGCTGTCACTCGTGGCGAGGGTCGTGCTCCTCGCAGCGGAGGTCAACGTGGTTGCGACGAAGCACCTCTGGCCTCGCAGCTTCACCGGAGGGAACCTCACTGAGGCGGACGAACGAAGCTTCGACGAGGTACGAACGCGCAGCGTTCGCAAACTCGAACAGCCAGCGACTCCTCGGACGGGATGAGCAACCCGGCTGGGTGTTCGTGGACGACGAGGCCGCGACCGCGCGAGAGACCGAGCGAACCGATGCGCATGCGAATCCCAGGCAGACCGCGAACCCTCGCGTGTTCCCTCTGGTCAGAGAATCAGACAGCCCCGATTTCTCTCTCCGCACCGGTCTCTTCGGAGTCGTTCGCAGCCATCGGTGGACGATGCCGATGGGAGCCGCAGCGCTGCGTTTTCGTCGACCGCTTCGGCTCTGACCTTGCTCATTGAAACTCCACGCTCGGAGGGTGGGCTGGGATGACAAGTGGGGCAACGTGAAGACCCGGTTCGTCCGCAGCGACCGCACCGTCGCCGCCGTCGTGTCGAAAGTGACGGTCTGAGGTCCGGACGGCACCGTCCCCCCGGAACGGCTCCTGGGTCTTCTCGGAATCGACGGTGACCCTCTCCCAATCCCAGAACACATCCGTCGACGGGTCGACGCCGAGTCGGTCGACACCTGACCGGATCGCCGCCTACTCTCAACGCCCCACCCCCCATCGCCATTTCGAGGTCTCCTGGATCGTAGAAGTGCCGGAACCGCACCACCCTCCCGTCCTTGACGGTGAACACCACCACCCAGTCGTGGTCGTAGCGTTCCCCGGTCGCCACCACAGTCCCGGCGTTGCTGCCCTCGACAACGACCCGGTCACTCGAAGCAGTGAGTACGACATCCCGGGATGCTTCGGGACGTACGTGCGCCGCCATGGTCTCGAAGTACTCGACGAGTTCCCGGCGACCCGTCCTCGTCCCGGCCCACCGCAACGTCGACGTGCGAACAGGTATTTGACGAACTCGATGTTGGATTCAGGGGACATGCGAACCTCCTCGAGCTGAGCCGGCGGCCCCGAACACGCCAGACGCACCGGTATCTACAACGGGCGTGGCCCCCATAGGGGAGAGAATCCGGCCACGGGAGCCTCCGGGATTCGCACAGCCCCGATGCCAACTCTCTACACTTTCGATTGATGGCGCCGTCGAATCGGAACTGGCACGGCGGACCTTGTCAATCTTTCTGAGGCAGATGGTTCATTCGTTCATTGGGTTGGGTGTCCTCGTCTGGTTGTTGGTCCGCGCTGTCTGTGGGAGTGGTGGCGGTGTCACCGCTTTGCGAACGAACCGTTCAATATGTGTGGCGGCTGGCCAGACCGTGGCAGTGCTTGTACTTGAGGCCGGACCCGCACGGACACCGCTCGTTGCGACCGATCCTGGAAGTGGAAACAAGCGGAGTTCGCTCCACGCTGAGCATCTGTTCCTCGGTCCTCCACCGCTGCTCGGAGGCTCTCAGCGCCCGTTCCCGCTCGTTGAGGCGCCGTTCTCGAGCGTCGAGGTCCTCGGCACGCGCAGCGAATCGACGCTCCAACTCAGCGCCGGACACCGACCCGTCGCCCCAATCCTGATCGACGACGGTCCCGAGTTCGTGGAGAATCAGTCCAGCAATTGCTCGTCCCATCGAGATCCCAACGGCGTCGCAGTACCGCCGCCACGTCGACCACACCGCATCCGACACCGGGACCTTCACCAACTGCACGCCGTCGGTGTGGTCGAACTCGGCGAAAATGCGCCGGTCGACCTTGGCAAGGGTTCCACGATCAAGGGTCATCGTTCACCCCCACCGGTCTACTGGTATACCCCAGCAACTGTGTTGCAGGTGCGTGTGTTGAAAAGGCCGGTTCGGACCGAGACGCGTGACAGGGTTGACGGGAAGCTCGAGAGGACTGTTCTGCCGGCGGGGACGGCTCGACGTGCCATTTCCCGTTTCGATCTGGTCCATGTGACGGATTGTGAAGAAGGACCCTTGCCACAGAGTTGGCGCAACATCGAGATCCAGACTCTCCACGGAGAATCCGGGTTCTTCGTTGCCGGAGAGATCTCGGCCGTCACGGACACTGGTTGCGTGCTGCATTGCGCCCGAGTAGACGCGACAACCCTCTCAGCGGAGTGTCAACAGCCCTGTCAACCGAATCATCCCAGAGTCGCTGTATCCCTGGAATCCGTTGCGCAGCAACGCTTCTCGCAGCATCGCCGGGTATTCGAAAGAAATCTCTTCGACCCCACGTTCCTGGGCCGTCTCGGCTCGCTGCCAAGGATCCGCCAACCCTGTGCCAAGGGTCCGATACGACGATCACAGCCGCGAACCCGGCGACGTCGAGATGAAAGGCCTGTCATCAACCCTCCAACCGGCAACGGACCAACCCGGACGAAATCGAACAGCAATTCCCTGGCCGGCCGGCCGCGTCGAACCCTCTCACCAGAGTGTCAACAACCCTCTCACGAGAATGTCAACAACCCTGTCAGAAACCCTCCAACTGCAGGTCAGAGACAACGTCCGCGAACGCGAACGCCACCTCCCCGCCGGCGACACCCGAGAGAAGAGAACATCGAAATGACACTCTGCTGAGAGGGTTGCTGACACTCTGGTGAGAGGGTCGACCCGCATGATCCGACCATGAACAACAACGAAGCCCGTCTCCTCACCGCAGAAGAACTCGCCGACTTCCTCGACGTCCCAATCAAGACCCTCTACGCATGGCGCTACCGGGGCAAAGGACCCATCGGCTTCCGAGTCGGCCGACACATCCGCTACCGGTGGGTCGACGTCGAGGCGTGGATCGAGGACCGTATCGCCCACACGTGTCACACCCGGGTGGCACAATCGCCGTAGAGCCATCGAGTTGGCTGATTCGAGGAGGTGCCATCGTGGCATGGGTAGAGAAGACACCAAAGGACAAGGGCCACGCCTGGCGGGTTGGGTATCGGGGCCCCGACCGGCGTCAGCGGTACAAGACGTTCACCCGCAAGGCTGACGCCGACCTGTTCGCTGCGACCGTCGAGACCGACATGTCCCGCGGTGATTGGACCGACCCCCACCTCGGCAAGATCACCGTCACCGACTGGGCCTCCCAGGTCGAAGCCAGCCGCCTCAACCGTCGCCCGTCCACGATCGCCCGCGACGACTCATACCTACGCAGCTTCATCCTCCCCACCTTTGGAGACCACACGCTGGTCCAGGTCCAGCCCGTCGCGGTCCAACAATGGGTCGCCAAGCTCAACACGACCGGGTATGCGGCGGCGACGATCCGCAAGGCCTACGAACTCCTCGCCCGGATCTTCACCACAGCCGTCGACTCGGGCCTCATCGCCCGCACACCGTGTCGAGGCGTGAAACTGCCGAAGATCGAACAAAGCGAGAAGCGGTACCTCACCCCCACCGAGATCCAACACCTGGCGGATGCGATCGATCCCCGGTTCCAGGCACTTGTGCTCACCGCTGCGTACAGCGGCGCCCGGTTCGGGGAGCTCGCCGGCCTCAGCGTCGACCACTACGAACCACTCAAACGAACAATCCGCATCGAACGGAACCTCACCGAAGTCTCCGGGAGGCTCGCCTTCGGAGAGACCAAGACCCGCGCAGCCCGACGCACCGTCTCGATCCCAACCTGGCTCGTCGACGTCCTCGCCCAACACATCGCCACCTACCCCGGAGACGATGGCTTGATATTCACCGCCCCTGCAGGTGGGCCGCTGCGTCGTACCAGCTTCCGCAGCCGATTCTGGAAACCCGCCGTGCAATCCTCCGTCGGTGAACCGTGCCGGTTCCATGACATGAGGCACACCCATGTTGCGCTCCTCATCGACCAAGGAGCACACCCCTCGGTGATCGCCTCCCGGCTCGGTCACACGTCGGTGCGGACCGTCCTCGACGTCTACGGACACCTCTTCGAAGGCCTCGACCGCGACATCGCCGACGCCCTCGACGCGCCCTCCGACGCACCTGCTGCCTACTTTCTGCCTACTTTGGGGCAGAACAAGGTCATCGACTTTCCAACCAAATAGCAGAAACCCCTGCAGTGCAAGGGTTTCAAGAGTGGGCGCTACTGGGATCGAACCAGTGACCTCTGCCGTGTGAAGGCAGCGCTCTTCCGCTGAGCTAAGCGCCCGGGTTGTTGCCCAACTCCCGCCACCGTGGCGGGTTGGGACGCCAGAGAATAGCTGATCGACTGTGTCTGCGGCCGAACCCATCCACACCCGCAAGTCCCCAACGCCAGGGGCACAAGGGGACGGAGGACATGACGTCATCAGACCGTCCCGTTCGCAGCCTCAACGAAACCACAGTCGACCTAGGCTGGCGCCCCTATGGACTCGAGTATCGGACCACCGGGGCGCCCGCCGCGGCGCCACACCCGGCGACCGGCACGGATCGGTCGTGACACGTTCGAACGCTGGGTCGACGAAACCCTCGCCGAGCTACCCGAGTGGGTGGTGTCGCAGATCGACAACCTCCAGGTGATCGTCGAGGACTGGCCGACCGAACAGGACGATCCAGACGGGACCGGTCTGCTCGGCCTCTACAGCGGCATCTCACTGCTCGAACGCGGGGTCGACTATTTCGGCGCCATGCCAGACACCATCACCGTTTACATGGGCCCCCACCTCGCCATGGGTCTTCCCCCCGATGAACTGCGCGCCGAGGTGCGCCGCACCGTGTTGCACGAGATGGGCCACCACCTCGGGATTGACGATGCTCGCCTCCATCAGCTCGGATGGGACTAGCGACCCACACGGAATTGCTCATATCTGGCCCGCCAAAAGCCGATAACCTGAGGTATGCGTAGGGCACGATCAGACACCAACCACGATCCGTATCGCCGCTGTGAACAGCAGTGCAACCACGACCTCGGTCGTGGTGTTTCCATCGCCGAGCTCCTCGGAATCGACGGCCCCTTCCCCGATCCTGCGCAGATCTTCACGATGGATCGCCCCCGCTCCCGCAACCGCACCTTGGTGCGCCCCGGCTCCTGACGACTCACCGCGGTGAGCAGCCCGGGTCGTTTTGTGTCCGGTGCGACACGCTCCGGATCGATTTCCTACAATCGAGGTCGTGGAGAGAGCGCCGGGAGCATTGCCGCTGAAGGCCCAACCTGAATGGCCCGCCGAACCTGGGCCGTATCTCTTCCTGCTCGAAGCCACGGGACCCTTCGAACGACAACTCCTCAAGAAGTGGATCGAAGCCAACCGGCCGGCCGACGTACCCGACGGTGACGTTCAGTTTGCACTACTCCCCCAGACCCGGCGCTCCCGCCGCAGCCGGTGGCGCAACGATCCCCGACTCGAGGCGTTCCTCACCACCCCCGACGACCCCCTCGTCATGCCGCTACGGGTGATCTGGTTTCCTCGCGAGCGAGATGGCGAGCACGTTGTTGGCTGGCAGGATCTTCTCCAACCCGGCGATCCTCGCGACCCCGACCCGCTTCGCCAGTACGTCATCTACCGCAGGGCCCCGCAACGTTGCGCCATCATCGCGGCGGCTCCTCACCGCGCCCGCGTGGTTCGCGACGCCTGGGCCGACCCGGGGGGTCGCGCCGCCCAGGACGGGCTCAGCCTCGGCGAGTTCGCCGCCCAAGCTTCCCTGCTGCTGCTCGAGGAAAGGGAGCGATCCATACGTGGCAGCCGGTACAAGGTCCCCGCCTTTCCGCGTGAGAGTCTCTACGAGAGCCGCGCCTTTGCCCGCGGCGTCGCCAAATACGCCAGAGAAGAGAACACCAGCTACGAGCGGATGGCGTGGCGAATGCGCCGCTACGTCAACGAGATCGCCGCTACCCACAGCCCTTACGTCATCGACCTGGTCGTCGGTGGTGTGCGCTACCTCTTCGACCAGGCCTACGTCGCACTCCACTACGACAAGGAAGAGCTCGATGCCCTCTACACCATGAGCGAGCGCTACCCGCTGGTCTTCCTCCCCTCCCACAAGACCAACTTCGACCACCTGGTCCTCATGTACGTGCTCCATCAGAACGGTCTGCCCCCCAACCACACCGCCGGCGGCATCAACATGAACTTCTTCCCCGTTGGGCCCTTCCTGCGCCGCAGCGGTGTGTTCTTCATCCGCCGCGAGTTCCGCGACAACGAGCCCTACAAGTTCGTGTTGCGCAGCTACATCGACTACCTCCTGGAGCGGCGGTTCCCGCTCGAGTGGTTCATCGAAGGGGGCCGTTCCCGTTCCGGCAAGATGCGCCCACCGCGCTACGGCATGCTCGCCTACGTCGTCGAGTCCTACCAACGTGGCTCCGCCGAAGACGTCATCCTGCTCCCCGTGTCCCTCGCCTACGATCAGATTCAAGAGGTCGACAGCTACGCCGCCGAGCAAACGGGCGGGGCGAAGGAGCGGGAGAGCCTCAGTTGGATGATCAAGGTGATCAAGAGCCTGCGCATCGGGTACGGCACCGCCCATGTCCGCTTCGGAGCCCCGATTTCCCTCAAGACCTTTCTCGCCGAAAACGCCGTCACCCCTGCCGACCTGGCGGACACACGCCGGCCGGCCATCCCCAAACTTGCCTTCGAGATAGCGACGCGCATCAACGAGGCGACGCCCATCACGCCGATCTCTCTGGTCACGCTCGCACTCCTGGCGGCGGGTGATCGAGCCCACACCCTCGACCAAGTCATGCAGACACTCGAGCCATTCATCGACTACGTCACCGTCCGCAGCCTTCCGGTCACGGCCAAGTTCTCCGTTGACGACCGTGAAATGGTGGAGCGTGCTCTCCACGAGCTCAGCGAACACGGCGTCGTCGTCATCCATGAGGCCGCCACCGCCACGCTGTACGAGATCGGGCGAGAGCAACATCTCGCAGCGGCGTACTACCGCAACACGATCATCCACTTCTTCGTCAACTCGGCAATCGTTGATCTGGCCCTGCTCGAGGCCGAGGAATCGAACGAAGCCGACCTGGTCCGAGTGGTCATCGAGGAGGCCTTCAACTTGCGGGACCTTCTCAAGTTCGAGTTCTTCTTCGCCGAACGAGACGAGTTCGAACGCCAAGTCCGATCCGAACTCTCGCTCTACGAGCCGGCCTGGAAGCAGCGTCTCGCCGACGGCGATGCCCGGACGGTTCTCCTGGCGGCACGCCCGTTTCAGGCTCCGGCCGTGCTCGGCCCTTTCCTCGAGGCCTACCGAGTGGTCGGCGACCTCATCGAGCGCGACGCCTACCAATCCACGATTGACGTCGACGAACTCGAGAGCGAGGCGCTGGCGCTCGGCAAGCAGTACCTGCTTCAGGGCAAGCTGTCCAGCCTCGAGTCGGTCACGTCGGTGGTGTTCGAGTCTGCCGTCAAACTCGCCGTAAACCGAGGCCTGTGCGTCTCGACCCCGGACATGGTCCAACGCCGACTCGCGTTCGCCGAGGAACTGCGGACCCTGGTGCGGCGTCTCGACACACTGACGGCCATCGACGCCGCTACCGACGCCGGAGTGCTCGAACTTGAGTGACTAGTCGCAAATGGCACGATGTAACTAGTTGACTACGTAACGTTAGCTGTTGTACACTCTCGGTGGGCACGAGGTAGGAAAGGCACACGAGGGCAACGTCAGAGGTGTGCAGTCTATGAGTGCCGACCAAAGAAACGACTTCTCCGTTGTTCGGCGCGGCTACGACCCCGAACAAGTCAAGGCCTACATCGCTGAGCGCGATCTCGAGTGGGAGAACAAGCTCACCGGCACTGCCGAATACATCGACAAGATCGAGGCTCAGCTCGCCGAGGCCAAGTCGCGCGAGGAAGCCGTTCACCTGACCCTTGTCGCTGCCACCAAGACCAAAGAGGAGCTGCTCGAGTCGGCAAAACGCCAACTCGAGGAAGCCAAGGTCGAGGCGCAAGAGCAGGCAACCAAGATCCTGGCAGACGCCAAGCGCGAGGCGTTCCAGATGGTCACCCAGTCCACCCAGGACGCCGAGAGGGCGATCGAGGAGGCAAGGGCTGAGGTGGAACGAATCCGCAACGAGAGTGGATCGCTCAACGAGAACGCCCGCGGCGAAGCCGAAGAGATCACGGCAAACGCCCAGCGGGACGCCGATCGCATCCTCGCCGAGGCGCGCCAGGAAGCGGAAGCGACCCTCGCCAACGCCAGAAGTGAAGCCCTCTCGATGCTCTCTGAGATCAAGGAAGAGTCCGAGCGAATGGTTGCCGAGCGCGACCGCGAGCTGGAGCGTATCCGGGCCGCCGCCGACAGCGAGGCCTCGATGACGACCGAACGGCTCCAGCATCTCAAGACGGTGGCGTCCGACCTCGAAGAGCGCCTCCGTCTCCTCGCCTCAGGCGCGTTCGACGAGGCCGCCGCTATCAACTCCACCCTCCAACATGAATTCTTTGAAGATCCCCGGCTGGAACAGGTGATCCACCAGTCGGAGGCTCATTCGACCGAACAAGCCGCAGCACCCATCGCCACGGAGGAGACGGAACCATCCGTCGTCGTGGCCGATGGCGCGGCACCGACAACGGTTGAGGTCGACGTGCCAGCTTCTGAGGAGACCACCGTCCAGGTGATCGTTGATGCAGACGACGAGGGGCACGAGAGGGCTGAGGCCCGGGATGAGCCTGAAGAGCAAGCTGCCGCACCAATGAGTGAGGCGGACGTCGACCGAGCGGATCTCGAGGCCGATACGGCCCGGGCTCCTCGCGGTTCGTTCTACTCACGGCGCTCGGCCCGACTCCCTCGTATCGGAGCCGACGCCGCCAGCGGTGCGCTTGCGGCGGTAAGTGCAATGCGAGCCCGAGCCCGGGAGGAGGCCGATCTGGACTCCGAAGGGGAACCGGACAACTCCGGAGATCTCGCGATGCAGACCGCCTAAGTTCGACGAGAGCGGGTGCCCTCGAAAACGGCCCGCACGCGCACGGCTGCACGACCGCCCCGCACTCGTCGTATAGCGATGGCCCCCTCCTCGGAGGGGGCCATCGTGCATTCTGGACTGTCGCTTCGAAAGTCAGGCGTAGAAGGGATCCGTGCCCGAGGCGTGATCCGTCACGTCAACGACTTCGGTCACCTCAGGAATGTGATGCAAGATCGCGGTCTCGATCCCCTGCCGCAGCGTCATCGCCGCCAGCCCACAGCCTTGGCAGCCGCCACCGAGTTCGAGGTGCGCCGTCCCACCGTCGATGCCTACCAGGGCCGCATAGCCCCCATGCATCGCAATCGCTGGGTTGATTTGCTCGTCGAGTAGCTGGCGGACCCGCTCCTCGACGGTGCCGGTCAATTCGAGTTCGGGCATGTCCTCGCCGCCCATGCTCGGTGTGGCCGGGTTCGGATTGCGCAGGACAAGTCCGGGCGCCTCGGGATCACTCGAGATGTCGAGGACGGAACCGCGCAGGTTGTCCACGCTCGATTCCGCAATAGCAACGGGCAGGTCGCCGTGGTGCTCGATGTGGTCGGACTCGCCGACGTCGGCGTCGCGCAGGAACGCGGTCTCGTACACAAAGCCCTGCGGCCCGACTCCGGCGATCCGCAAACCCAAATGCAGGTCCGGGATCGCCTCTTGCTCGCGCAAGGCAACGATCTGCTCGAGTGCGGTGTCGCTGATGGAGATGACGTGGTCAGTGGCAGTAGTCATATGGACGCGATGCTACCGGGACCTCGGCCGCTAGCGCGTTCGATTCTCTCGGCATCCGTCACGGGTGTCAGTCCGCGTACATCGACTCGATTTCGGTCGAGAAGTGCTCGGCGACCTTGTTGCGCTTCACCTTCAAGGTCGGCGTGAGTTCGCCTCCCTCGATGGACAGCTCCCGGGGCAGCACCGTGAACTTCTTGATCTGCTCCACCCTGGCGTAGTTGGCGTTCATCGCATCGATCGCCTGCTGGATTTCCGCCCGAATCTCGGGAGACTCGTGGGGATCCTCGTCGAGCCCATGGTCGGCCAGATACTTGTCCGCGGCCTCTTGATCGAGCGACACGAGCACTGAGAGGAACTTGCGCCGGTCACCGATCACGACGGCTTCCGACACAAGATCCAAGTTCTTCAGCGCCGACTCCATCGGGATCGGGGCGACGTTCTTGCCGCCGGCCGTGATGATGATGTCCTTCTTGCGACCGGTGATATACAGGTAGCCGTCATCATCGAACTCGCCGAGGTCTCCCGAGTGCAACCAGCCGTCGACCAGCGTTTCCGCCGTCGCCGCCTCGTCCTTGTAGTACCCCATGAAGACGTTGCGGCCCTTGACCAGGATCTCACCGTCGTCGGCGATCTTGACTTCCACGCCCGGATAGGCCGGGCCGACGGACGCAAACTTGGTGCGGCCGGGAACGGTCATGGCAGTCGGACCGGTGTCTTCGGACTGTCCGTAGACCTCGTTGACCACCACGAACGCACTGAAGAACTCCTTGATGTCGATCGACAGGGGAGCCGCCGCCGTCACCAGCACCCGCCCGTTCTTGAGCCCGAGCGCCTCGCGAACCTTGCCAAGAACCAGTCGATCGGCGACCGCCTCCTGGGCCGCGAGGATGCCGGACGGCTTGCTGCCCTTGTTGCGCAGCGCGTTCGCCTTGCGGCCGACGTCCATCGCCCATGCCGCGATCTTCGCCTTGGCCCCCTCGGTCTGTGCAAGTTGCGCGGTCACGCCGGAATAGAACTTCTCCCAGACCCGGGGCACGGCGGCAAACACCGTGGGCTGGACCTCTTTGAGGTTGTCGGCCAGGTCATCGATCGACACCGCGTAGTAGACGGCACTGCCGACCGTCGTGGGAATGTGAATGGTGAACATCTGCTCGGCGATGTGCGACAAAGGGAGATAGGAGATGTTGCTATCGGTCGAAGACAGCTGGAAGGCGGCCGCCCCTTGGGAGGCGGTCCAGGCCAGATTGTCGTGGCTCAGCATCACGGCCTTGGGGGGTCCCGTGGTTCCCGAGGTGTAGATGAGGGTGGCCAACTGATCTAGTTCGAGTGCATCGACCCTCGCCTCGAACTCCTCGTCGCTGACGTCATCTCCCATGGCCACGAACTCGTCCCATGAGACGACAAGATCATCGTCGATCCTCGGGGCGGCCTTCATCATCACGACCTGCCGCAGACTCGGGACTTGGTCCCTGATCGAATCGATCTTGTTCCATTGGCCCTCGTCCTCGGCCAGCAACACCACTGCCTCAGCGTGGGCGATGATGTACTTGCACTCTTCAGGGGAGTTGGTCGTATAGATGCCGGCGGGAACGGCCCCGATGGCCATCGCGGCGACGTCCATGATCACCCACTCGGGGCGGTTGAAGCCGAGGATGGTGACCTTGTCACCGGGCTCGACTCCCAACGCCATCAACGCCTTTGCGGCCCCGGTTACCTCCTGGGCATACGTTGCCCACGACACCGGGTTCCACCCACCCGACTCACGGACGTAGTAGGCAGGCTTGTCGGCCTTGCGTGATCCGTTGTCCAATACCTTCTGGGGAATGGTCTCCACCGGCACGTCGCTCCCTCCTCGATTGCCAACGACCCTGACTGTAGCCCGCGTACCGCGCGAGTTCAGGCTGGATGCCACGGCGTTCCGCGGCTTGAATAGCCCATCCATGGAACATATCCACTTCAGCCAACGCGCCAGCGGGATTCTGCTGCATCCGACCAGCTTCCGCAACGAATTCGGAATCGGCGATCTCGGTCCGGCAGCCCATGCCTGGATCGACTTCGTCGCCGGCACCGGGACCAAGCTCTGGCAGATCCTGCCGCTCGGCCCAACCGGGTACGGCGACTCGCCCTATCAGTGCTTCTCGACCTTCGCCGGCAACCCCTACCTCATCAGCCCCACCCTCCTGCTCTCCGACGGCCTCATCACCCAGGCCGACATCGACGCCTATCCAGAGTTGCCGAACGACTACGTCGACTTCGGGCCGGTGATCACCGCCAAGCTGGCACTCCTCGACTCCGCCTTCGCTCGCTTTCAGACCGTCGGAGTCGGTGACCTCCGAGACGAATACGAGCTCTTCCGCGTCGAACATGCCTCCTGGCTCGATGACTTCAGCCTCTTCATGGCGTTGAAGGACAGCCACGGCGGACGGCCTTGGACGGAATGGGAGCGGCCGCTGCGTGTCTTCGAACCCGCGGCGGTTGCCGCGGCCCGCTCCACTTTGGCCGGCGACATCGACCGCCACACCTTCCGGCAGTTCGTGTTCTTCCGGCAATGGATGTCGCTCCGCCAGCACGCCAGTCGCCTCGGCATCGCCATCGTCGGAGACATCCCCATCTACGTCGCCTCAGACTCCGCTGACGTGTGGGCCAATCAACGTCGCTTTCTCCTGGACTCTGAGGGTCGATCAACTTACGTCGCCGGCGTTCCGCCCGACTACTTCTCGGCAACGGGCCAACTCTGGGGCAACCCGCTGTACGACTGGGACGAACAGGCCAATGAAGGGTACGTCTGGTGGATCGAGCGGATCCGGGCAACGCTGGCGCTGGTCGACATCGTGCGGATCGATCATTTCCGAGCGTTTGCCGACTACTGGGAAATCCCCGCCTCAGCTCCCACCGCGGAAACGGGCCGATGGGTCGAAGGCCCGGGTGAGGAGTTCTTCGACGCCGTGAAGGGCGCACTCGGCCAGCTTCCGATCATCGCCGAGGATCTCGGCGAGCTCTCCCCTGCGGTCCCCGCCCTGCGAGATCGCCTCGAACTTCCGGGCATGAAGATCTTCCAGTTCGGCTTCGACGACGACGAATCGCACCCGTTCCTTCCCCACAACTATCCGCAGCGTTGCGTGGCGTATACCGGGACTCACGACAATCAAACGGTCAACGGTTGGTGGGCCACGGCCACTGATGCGGAACGCGAACTCGCCATGCGCTACTTGGACTGGGATGGCACGTACCCGGCTTCGCGCTTCTTGGAGGCGGTATGGGCGTCACGAGCCATGTTCGCAGTGGCCCCGCTCCAGGACTTCCTGGGTCTCGACGATAGCGCCCGCATGAATACCCCGGGGACGACGGGTGGCAACTGGACATGGCGCATCCCGGCCGGCGCCCTGTCCCCGCAACTCGGGGAGTCAATCGCAGAGCTCAACGCTCGCCACGACCGTTAGGGGTCCCGCCAATCTGGCGGTGTGCTGCGCCGCCAGATTGGAGAACTCCCGTGGAGGTTGACCCTATCCGCGTGGGGGCTGCTCATTGGACTCCCCGATGTGAGCATGGTCGGAGTCGAGGATCACCATGGTGAACCGGTCCGGGGGCATGTGGAGATCCCGCGGTCGGCGGCCAGGACCGTCACGGCCCGGCTCGCGCCGGACATCGACGCGAGCGCTGAGCCGTTCGGGGATCGGCCGGACGTGGCCGGAGCGGGCCGTGGATCCGGCAAAAACCTGTGAGTCGGCGGGTCAGCTCGGCAACTGCTCGTAGCGAGCCTGGAGTTTGATGCCGAAGTGGTGGAGCGCGTCGTCGTAGAGCGTGGTCGAAGCCTCCATGCTCACGTGGCACCCGACCACCGGACCGTCGATTCTGGAGTCGTAGATCTTGACCTTGCCCGGCGGTGTGATGGTGCCGATGTCCTGCGACATGTCCCGGCTCCAGTACGTGCCGTCGGGTCGCTTGCAGCCGATCCAGAGATACCAGGTCTCGACCGGCACGGGCGATGTGTCCCGGGACGCGAACTTGAGCCGAATCATCTTCGGCTGATAACCCGTCGAAGATGCCACGCGGATCTGCCCCGCGTGGTTGCCGTCACCGTTGTTCGGACCGTCCACCTGCGGCGTGTGAGCGTAACCGGCGTTGGCCCAGCCGGCGCCGAAGACCTCCCACTTTGAGAACTCGGCCGCCGTCGGACCCATGGTCGACACGAGAAGCGCAAGACACGCACCGAGCACCAACAGACCACGAATCGTGTGTCGCATCAGACACCCCCTTTCGCCACCATTAGAGGATCGCAACACGGCGGTCCACTAGAGGACAACGATCACTCGCGGTGGGACTCAGCGTCTCCCCCTACCGCGAGCCGAAGCGATCGCCGGCGTTGCCCGAACCTCGACACCCTCAGCGTCTTGATGCCACCCCTGAGCACTGGAGGGAACGAGGCCTCGGTCAGCGCGCCGCAGAAGCACGCGGCAGAGAACCCGTGAAGCTCCCGAATCTCACGTTCCCAGCGGGAGCCGCGGTCAGGGACGTACCTCGACGAGTTGCTTCGTGGTCAAATCGAGCACTCGCTCGATGTCACTTCTCGAATCGGCGATCCAACGTGCCAAGCTCTCCCCTGGGACCCGCACCAACCACCAGGCAACATCGCGAGTATCCGACCCACGATGCGCCATCCAGGCGGCTCTTCCGACGGCAACTGCATCGGCCTCGGCTTCGAACACCCCAAGCGTGCTCTCAATCGGCCCGGTGTACCGTTGCCCCGGTTCGAGCGCGGGCTCCAGGAACTGCACCGCCTCAAACTGCGTTACGTCACTCATCAGTGCCTTCCTGGTCTGCCATTAAAATACTACGCAGCGTGGTGGTACGTCACGCATCTTTTCTGAAACTTCCCAAGTGACCAATCCCGGGCTACGTCGACGGTACCAACCCGCTCATCGATCGGAATCTCACGCAAGGCGCGAGACTCGGTGACTGAGAGCTGCCAATCCCACCCCAACGCCAATCTGAATTGCGATCCAGAATCCGGTATGACCCGTCACCAGGCAGAGCACCCCGCCGGCGGCGAGCACCACCCCACCGATCGTCCCGGCCACCAAACCCCAACGCAGACGTGACGCCAGTCCGGCGATCACTCCCATCCAGGAGATGAGCATCACGCTTTGCACGAGCGAGTCCAACACGCTCGGCGTTGCCGCCGGATCCGACGCCGGCGTCACCGCAAACACCCATCCGAGCCCGATTACCCAGGCGGCGGCAACGACCATGACCGACCGCCCGGATACGGTGTCATCAAGACGCCTCGGTCGCGCCTTGCCTTGTTTCATTCCGCGGCGTGATACTCGCGTCGGTGCCATGCTGCGCATCGGTGATCCCTCCCGGTTCGCCGGTCCTGTCTCGCTACCGAGTATGGCCGCCGTATCGAGCCCGCGGGTCAATTCTTCTCGCGCTCATCGCCGGCCTGATGGCGTGAGCACCTTGCGTGCCGTGGCGACCTGTTTGACGAGGGCGGCTCCTTATTCCTCTGCGGCCAGCCGACCAATCGTGTCGTCGAAATGCTGCGGAGCCGTTGCGCCGTCCTCGGGGAGCGAGGCAGGTGCGGCAAACGCCTCGCCGCGGCGGGCGTCGGCAGAGTTCTCGGCGGATGCGACAAGTAGAGCAGCCTCGCTGATCCGCTCGCCGGCTTCGGAGTGGCGGCTTTCAGCCGACAAGTGTCCCAGGAGCATCCGGTTTGTGGTTGCGGCTTGGAGTCTTGCTCCCTGCACGACCAACGGGAGCCGGACTCCCCGACTCCCGTCAATCCAGTCTTGTTTGTGGCTACAGCACGACTCGCATCATCCGGGGAAGCAGTCCGACCGCGTTGATCACGGCGTTGAGCGTCTCACACCCGGTTTGGGTCACGAAGTCGACGCATCGGTCGTTCCCGTTTCCGCCGTGAAGCGTGTTGCTCCCGGGACCACCGAAGAGCTTGTCGTTCCCCTCTCGCCCGAACATGAGGTCATCGCCGCCCTGCCCGTACAACGTGTCGTTGCCCAGGAGACCATCGATGCGGTCGGCGCCGCCAAGACCCCGAATCACGTTCTTGTTGTTGTTCCCGGTGATGTCGTCGCTCTGCGGACTCCCCAACACGTCGTTGACGGCCTTCAACGTGTCGTTCCCGAATCCGGTGGCGCTGTTAGTCGACAGATTGACCGTCACTGGGTTCGGGGAGTTCTCGAAGCTGACGGTGTTGGACCCGTTGCCGCCGAACACGTCGTCGCTACCGCTGCCCGGCAAGATGACGTCGTCGTTGGCGGCGCCCTTCAGTTCGTCGTTGCCACCGCCGCCCAGCAGGATGTCGTCGCCGGCGCTGCCGATGAGCGTGTCAACGCCTGACTTGCCGTCCAGCTCGTCGTCACCGTCGAGCCCCTTGATGTAGTTGGCGCCCGAGGTGCCGGAGATCGTGTCGGCGAAATCGCTGCCGACGATGTTCTCGATCGACTTGAGCGTGTCGTTGCCCTGGCCGGTTGCCGTCTTGGCACCGAGGTCGACCGTGACACCCGTTGTCGCCTTGGCGTACTTGACTTGGTCGGTCCCAGCTTGGCCGTCCATCTTGTCGTTCCCTGGGCCACCGGTCAGCTTGTCGTTGCCGTCACCGCCACAGATCATGTCGTTGCCGCCACCGCCATTGATCTTGTCGTTGCCGCCACCGCCGACGAGGACGTCATTGCCTCCGGTTCCATTGATGACATCAGCCCCGTCGGTGAAACCCACATTCGTCGGAACCTTGCCGAAGCAGAGGCCGCCGGCCTTTGCCACGGCAACGGCGTCAAAGGCATCGATCAGTCCACTCCCGGACCAGTTGTCGACACCGTTGTTCTCAATGTCAATCGCCGTCCCGCGCAGGATGTCATTGGTCTCGGCTGGGCTCAGACCGGGGTTGGCATCCAGCATCAGCGCCGCCACGGCCGCGGCGTGCGGCGCCGCAGCCGATGTGCCGAAGAAGTTCGGCCAACCATCGGGCTCGACGTCACCGCCGAAGAACGTGGTGTTGGTCCCGTCGGGAGCGGTCATCTCCGGCTTGAACCGGAAGACCGGTGCCCCCGGCAAGGAATTGCCCTGGGCATCGAAATAGAACGGCAGCTGACCCCCCTTCGAGCTGAAATACTCGACGTCGAGTCGGCCTGCCGGGGCGGCGAAGTTTCCGTTCTGGTCGATCTCGCGGTAGTCGATCGCCGCGACCGCCATTGCGTCCTCGGCGGCCGCGTGACCGTAGATCTGGGCTTGGTCGAAGATGGTCGGGTCCCAGCCCACGTCGTTCTCGTCGACATTTGCGCCATACGTGGCGATCCGGAAATCCACATTGTTCTGGTTCCCGCAGAAGTGATCGACTGCCAGGTAGAACGTGTTGGTGGAGCCGGTGGTGTTCTGGAAGAGCTGGAGCTCCGACGGATCGCCGGACCGGGCTCCCGTGGAGCAGCCCTGCACGTTGAAGGCGAACGGGCTGCACGACGCGGCGTTCTGGGCGGTGCACATGTAGAGATCGAGGTCGCTGGCCGACCCGGCTCCCTGGGTTCCGCTGAACGGCTGGTTCCAGCCGAGCACGATGATGATCGCCTCACCATTGTCCAGCGTGATGGGAGCGTATCGGCTGCCGGTTTCCCACTTGTGGAAGTCGGTACCGTCGGCAGGGAAGGTGACGTCGTTGTCGCTCCCACCGGAATCCTCGAACGTGTCGCGCACACCGAAGCCGCCCTGATTTCCCGCCGCCGAGTAATAGGGAACGCCGGCCTCGACCACCGACTGCGCCGAATCGGCAATGAGCCCGTCCTGGAACATTGGCTCTGCGTAGTAGAACACGTCGTCAACAATCACGTCAGCGCCACAGTTCGCGAGATCGGTGATACCTTGCGCAAACCCGGGGATGTCGATGAACGCCGAGTGGAACAAGATCTCGGAACCAGGCACCAGATCGTAGATCAGCTCAGCCATCGCGGCACCTTCGTCGATTCCCGATGTCGGCCCCGGATCGAGCATCGTGACCTGGGTCGGCAGGTCGCCGGTCGATTGGGACGACGAGCCGGTCAACACTTGATTGCAGCCACTGCCGCTGAGCGTGCCGCCGATGTTCCGGTGGAAGGTGTCGGATAGGACGCCGACTTTGATCCCCGTACCGTCGACGCCGAACGTCGAGCGAGCCGAAGCCGCGTTGATGGACAGATCGGCCTGGCTGGTCACGGAACCAACGTTGGTCCTCGCCCCATAGTTCGGGTGGATGGTCGTGATCTCGGGGATGGAGGCGAGTTCATCGTAGTGCGCCGGGCTGATGGTGCCGGTAAGCCGACCGTACTCGGGATAGGCCCCGTTCGTCTGAAATCCCATCGCTTCGGCTCGAGCAACGATCTCAGGAGTCAGTTCGGTGAGCCGAATGTCGAGCTGCGGGTAGCCCCCAGCGAACTTCATCGCCATCGGCTCGTCTGCGAGCGCTGCAACGTCCAGACCGGCAGCCTGGGCCTCCCTGACCACCATCAGATCGGACGAAACCTTGGCTAAATCCGCGTTGCCTTCGTAGAAGGCGACCTTCCCGGATTCGATGGGCTCCGGCTCCAATTCGGCGGCGCCCGCTGCGGGGATCGCGACGACGGTTGTCGCCACCAAGAGCGCGACGATGATTTTCCCTACACGATGGTTCACAGGTGTCCCCTCTTCTCCAGGAGCAAAGTCGCGTCCAGCATACGTGGGCATCGGTTTATCGGGGGTGCTTTTCTGTTTTGTGCGAGAGGACTAGCCCCTGCGCCGGACGGGTGCCGGCGAAGTAGGTGGCCCGTTGAAAGGGCACTACGATTGCGCCCGGGCGAGCCCAGACCTCACGGAGCACCGCGGAAAGGACGCCATGGCGACACCAACAGACGACGATCCGGCCGGCGCCTCCAGCGACTCACCGCCGGACGCCGAAACTCCCTCCAAGAGTGGGTTTGGCAAGGAACAGATCATCGCGACGATCGTCACGCTCGTCGTCCTGATCTTCGTCTTTGTTCGGGTCTTCCCCCAACTAGGCGACTATGACCAGGCATGGGCCGCGATTCAGAATATGTCCACGGCGTGGATCGTGGCACTCGTCGTGGCCACCATTGCCATGGTCATCATCTACGTCTTCCCCTTCCAAGCTGCGCTTCCCGGTCTCAACTACGGCGACGCTTTTCAGGTCCGCCAAACATCCTTCATGATCAGCAACGTCATACCCGCCGGGGGCGCCATCGGCCTCGGCGTTCAGTTCGGCATGCTGAACGGATACGGGTTCGGGGCGGCTCCTTCAACGGCGGCGATCGGCATCACGAGCGCCTGGAATGTATTCGTGACGCTGAGCCTTCCAGTCGTGGCTGCGGTGCTCCTTGTGTTCGAGGGGTATACGAACGGTTCGGCCACCCTGATTGCCGTGATCGGACTCCTCGCCGTCGGCGGCGGCATCGCCCTCTTCGCCCTCATGCTCAGGAGCGAGGACTTCTCGCGGAAGGTCGGCGGCTACGCCGACAGCCTCATCAAGTGGGCCGCAGCTCTGATCAAGAAGGACGCCACCCCCGATCTTGCCGATGGCGCCGTGACGTTTCGGAATTCTGTGATCGGCGTGGTTGCCGACCGCTGGGGCATGATCACGTTGGCCAACGTCGCCCAGCAGCTCTCCCAGTTCTCCATCCTGTACATCGCCCTCCTCGCCGTGGGCGACGGGAGCAGCGAGGCCACACTGCTCGAGGCGTTTGCGGCTTTTGCGTTCTCCCGACTGATGACCTTCATCCCGGTTCCGCCGGGTGGTTTGGGCACCGTCGACGCGGCAATGACGGCCATCCTCGTGAGCTTTGGGGTTCCCAACAACGACGCTATGGCGGCCGCTCTTATTTGGCGTGGGGCTACGTTCTTCCCGCAGATCTTGATCGGGATTGGAACCTTCTTGATCTACCAACGCGGGTCCCGCAAGCCGGGGCATCCTCAGCCGGCGTCATGAGTCAGTTGGGTGGCCCCCCAAGACCCGCCTCTAGCTGACGTCGACGAGTCGCCGCGCGACCTCCCGCAGCATGGCAACCGCGATGGTGGGCTCGCGGTTGAGCAGGGCCGCGATGTCGGTTCGCCGAATGACCAGACCCCGGACGTCACTGGCGGCCATGACGCGGGCCGTCCTTGGGCTGTCGGTAAGAACTGCGAGCTCGCCGAAGAAGTCGCCGGCACCACGTTCGATCGGCTCATCGCCGGGCGGTTCGATGCGAACGGTTCCCGTTTCGATCACGAAGACGCCAAGACCGGGTTGACCGAGTCTCGACCAAGACTCTGCCCGGCGGGCGCCTCGAACTCGGTGGCGACGGCCGCCACTTGGGCCAGCCCTTGCTCGTCGAGACAGGCGAAGATCGGTACCCGTCGAAGGACAGAGAAGTCGTTGCTAGCCATAATGGCAGCGTAGCAGTGGCGACGTCGGGCGGTCCGGGACCGGGCGACACCTCGGCAGGCTGCTACTGGGTGCGGTCGGTGGCTTCGACCCGCGCCGCAAAGCCATCCAGATCCGCTGGACCCGGCTCCCCGATGACAACGTCGATCCCTTCGAGCAGATCGGCGTACTGGTCTTCCTGACCCGGTCGTACCGAAGCCCAAATCGGCACGTCCTCCGCGACAACCTCCTTGTAGCGCTTGAGGATCGCCCGGTGCTGGGGTCGGTCCAGATCGAGTTGGAACACCACGCCGTGGGCGTTCTCAACCATCGAGCATGTGTCTTTGAGAATCGGGCAGGCCTTTCCGATATCGGGCCCATGGCACACCAACACCGGGTGGCCGAGGGGTTCGAGAAAACTCGTATCGAATCCTGCGTCGCTCGGGGTCACGTCGAGAATGATGCTTTGCTCGGAGTCCATCGAACCTCCTCTTCCTGGTCGCATTGGAACCCGTTGGGTGGCCCCGCTACTAGGGCCTAAAGCCCCGGAGCCGCCCCACCGAGCCTCTTTGGGCGGTGCAGGAATCATTTGCACCTTCATCGCAAAAGAGGGGTACGATTGTTCTACGGGGGTTGTGCCGGCGACGTTGGCGTTGCCCTCACATGAAGACGCACTAGGAGGGCATCTTGATTCTTCGACGCAGATTATTGGCTCCACTGTTTGTCGTCGTGGCGGCTCTGGTCCTTGTTGCCATGCCGGCCGTGGCCGACCAAGCAACCGGAATCGACGACGAAGGCTTCAACCCGGACGCACCGGGGGCGGTCATCGTTCGGCAGGTTGATACCTCGAACTCCGTCATCGTTAGGCTCAACAACAACTTCCGCACCGCCCACTTCCGCATCGTGGTTCGCGGCGTCGACGTGGTCGGTGTGGACGACGAGTTCTCGGGCTCAATTGGCCTCGAGGGCGAGTGGGACGACGGCATTGTGGGACCTTGTCGCGACGAGCTCTTGGTGGCCGACTGGGAGGCCGGAGCGGCGAAGACGAAGGTGGCCAAGGCCAAGTTCTACACCTGTGAGGGACCCGACACGATTCGGATCCACCTCGGCGAAGCACCAAACATTGACCCCAGCGGCACAGTGGACGCCGCCATCAAGGTCGTCTTTGTTGACGAGAAGAAGCTGGACAACGTCGAGGGCGTCTTTGTCGGGCTTGATCCCACCAATGTCGGCGAGAGCTGGGTTCCGCTATACGAGCAGCCGGGCCAAGTCGACTAGCGAAACGAGTAGTGAACACAGAAGGGGCCCCGCTCCGTCGGGGCCCCTTCCCTATGGCCACGAGGAAGAACCCAGGCTGATCAGCGCTGTTGATGAAGCCCCCTGCGTCAGAGCTCGGCAGAGAAACGGCGAGACGCAGCCGGCCTCCCTCGCAGAGACGCGGGCCTCGGGGGCCGGCGTTCGCCGCTGGATCGGTATCGCATCGCCACAACCTCCTTTCCCAACTCCGCATTCTCAGGTATGTCGTCCGTGAGTACCCGGTTGTTCCCGTTCGTCTCGGTCTATCGGGATTGGCGGCGGAGTCGCCGCGTCGCTCGATGGGAGGGTCTCGGAGTCGGACTCGGCCTGCTTGGGGCCGAATCAGCCGCTTGGTGCTTCGGTGGGTGTGGGGCCTCGAGCGGTGGTCCTTCGATTGGACACGACGTAGCGGACACCGGCAACGATGAGATACGAGGTGACCACCGCGACGGCGACCGGGGCGGTCGTTTCGGCACCGAGAGCGAGTGCGATGGCCGCAATGAACACCGTGCTCACGGGTGCTCGCAGGAACGAGCCTGGGACCGCAGCCAACATACACGACACGGCGAGCGCTATCGGAATCTCGGGGAAGACAAGGTAGACGACGATGCCTGCCGTGCCCCCCATGAAGATCAAGGGGAACACGTTGCCGCCCATGAACCCCGCCTCGAGGCTGAGGGCCATTGCCACCATCTTGGCCAGCAGGATGACGGTCAGCAGACCGGCGCCGAGGGCGGCAGGATCGTCGATGACAACGCCGAGTTGTGACTGACCCGCACCCACCGTGAGCGGAAGCGCGAAGGCGATGAAGCCCACCGCTGCGCCGCCGAGCATGCCGAGCAGGTACCGGTTCGGCACGAGCTTGCACACCCACCTGACGGCGAGGATGACACCGACAAAGACTAGCATCACGATCGCAGAGAGGACTCCGAGACCAACGGCGATCGCCATGTCGATGACCTCAAAATCGTACAACGGCACCTCGTAGCTGCCGAGGAAGGTCCGACCGACCACCGAGTAGAAGATGATGAACCCGATGGTCGAGGCGATCAGTTGCGGGATGATGGAAGCCACGTACTTCTGGCGAGGTATGGGTTCGAGTTCGGAGACCAGGAAGGCGCCAAGGATGGGGGATGTGAAGGCGGCGCCGAACCCGCCGGCGATGCCGGTCAGGGTGTAGTCGGGATCGGCTCCACCCTCTGCCCACCGCCGGTTCGCAATCCACGAGCCCAGACCGCCACCCATGACCACGAGAGCGAACGACGGGCCGAGGCTCGCCCCGGCAACCGCGGACACCGCAGCAATGGCGACCCACTGCGGGGCTGTCCGAGCATCAACCTTGGCTGCCTCGATGATCGCGACACCGCCGGGGACCTTCTCGGGGATACGCCAGTGCGTGCGAAGCGCCACAACGACCAAGCCGCCGAGCGCGATGAGTGGGATCCACCACCACTCACCCGACCACGCCGCACCGACGCTTTCGGGGAAGATCCGATCAATGGCCCAACCCGTGGCACCCAAGTAGATGAGGCCGAGCACCCCGCCTGCGATGCCGAGCAGAACGGCGACACGTAGGAGTCGCCGATACCACGGCACATCGAGCGGGAGCAAGACCCCTCCATTCCGAGTCGACCGGCAACCGCAACCTCGCCGAACACAGCACCTAGTTCAAGCGGTCGACAGCACCCTAGTGCGTTGCGAACCCGGGTATTCGGCGGAGGTGATCGTTGAGATCGACGAGGACCCGGTCCACCTCGAAGGGGTCGAAGGACCCTTCCTGCCCGTCACGATCACCGAGTCACCGCCAGTGCGCTCGGCGAGTCGCTTCTGGCCCTCGAGGTCCAGGTAGATGGGCAGACCGTCGACCGCTACGAAGTGACCATCTCCGTTGTCGAGGACGCCCGCTCGCTACCCGACGATGAGTTGATCATCAGGGCCAACCGGTACCGAAACCCACAAGCGGTAACTCCTCAGCTGATCAGGGCACGCACATGTGAGATGTGGGCGAGGCCGATTGGCGTTTGGGACGTGCGCCACGTGAGGCTCACCCAGGGAACGGATACCACTGTGCTCCGAAGCCCATGACCTTCCGGCAGTGCGGACAGAAGAAGACGAATCCACGACCTATCCCAAATGGTCCATGGGGCCTGCGCGCGTAGATCTCGGGAAGCTCCGCGTCGCAATGCGGGCAGACGGGCACGAGGTCCTCACGCCGCACGACAGAGCACGGCGTGGCTGTCTGAGTACTCACCGATACCTCCTGGTTTACAGGCTCTCGATCTCATCGTCTCACCGCCCTGCGCGACTAGGTAGGGCAATCCGGCCACGACGCGCCTTGTCGAATCCTCTGGCGACCTCGCACGCCGAGAGGGCTGACGGCGTCGTAGAAGTGGGCTACGTAAGGATCGAATACGCATCGCGTCACCGTCGGCACGATCTTGTCGCGGTCGGAACCAGCGTCTTGGGTGGTTCTGTGGTAGTCGGCGTCGGGGAACTGCAGGCCGTGAGCGTGGCCGCGTCCACACCGAAAGTGACAATGGCAAGCAGGAACGCCAAGGGTGTGGGTCTCGCGTGGCCCCGACGGGATGACGGATCAAACGGATCTCGCGGTCCACGGTTGCCGGCCCATCCGCTACCGCAGCATCTCCATTGGATTCGGACTGGTCACGTCCGCGGTGTCGCTGGTGCTCGGAACTGCAGTTGCTCTCCGACTCGGTTCCGAGGCCCGGGCGGAAATCCTGATCGATTGGTTCTGGGTGTCGTTCACCCTGATCGCCTATCCGGTTCTGCAGCAGTACGACCCGTCGAAGAACCGGGCCGGAGCTGCCGTCATCGGAGCGAGCCGAAACGTGAGGCGCAGACGTGGCTCAAGGTCCAAACCGCGGACAATGTCCTTGGTGAATGGCTTGATCCGCGCGGGAGAGACATCACACTGTGTAGATGGACGGAGCAGTGGCTCGCTGGCCGGCGTGTGCGGGAAACGCGCACCATACGCGCACCAAGCGGTGTGCGCGCCTTCCCGAAGAAAACAGAAACCCCCGCCTGAGAGAGCAGGGGTTTCTGTGGTGGGCGCTGGCAGGATTGAACTGCCGACCTCTTCCGCGTCAAGGAAGCGCTCTCCCACTGAGCTAAGCGCCCGTATCGACGATTCTACCGCCGGAGGCGACGCCGGGAATCGAACCCGGGTACAGGGTTTTGCAGACCCTTGCCTAACCACTCGGCCACGTCGCCGAAAAAGGGCGGCAATCGCCGCCCTTCGAGCGGACGACCGGGATCGAACCGGCGACCTCAACCTTGGCAAGGTTGCGCTCTACCAGCTGAGCTACGTCCGCAGGATCGTGGATTCTACCACGACAGGGGTTGGCGCCTCACCTCACCGGCCGGTGGAACCAAATCCGTCGCCACCGCGTCGGGTTGGAGGCAGCACATCGACCTCTTCGAACTCCTGCTCCGCCACAGGGACCACCACCAGTTGCGCGATGCGCTCGCCACGCTCGAACTCGAACGGCACCGAACTGTGGTTGATCAACAGAACATGGACCTCGCCTCGATAACCGGCGTCGACCACACCCGGCCCATTGACCACACCGATCCCGTGGCGAACCGCCAAACCGGACCGTGGCGCCACCAGTCCCACATAGCCTTCGGGGATGGCCACAGCGAGACCGGTCGGCACCATGGCCCACTCCTCTGCTTCGAGCCGATGACCGGTGCGGGCATGAAGATCGACCCCGGCATCACCGTCATGAGCGTGACCGGGGAGAGGAAGCTCGGGATCGAGCCGGCGGACGGGTATCTTCATAGACGCAGATTGTGTCGTGCCCGAGCAAGATCGGCAAAAAGGGGCTCCGTGAGACGTAGACGCCACCAAGTACTACCAGGCAACGACGGCCAATGGTTTCTCGAGCTGGTGGGCGCCGTGCCCCGGTCTGCCGGGACCTCACCACCCGAACTGGCCCAACCGACCGAGGAGCCGGCCGAGGACGTGAAGGCGTCGCCCCTGACCGCGGTCGCCGCGCTCCGCAACCGCCCAGCCGACGCCGCCGACACGACCGCGACGCTCGCTCCGCCAACCACCATCGACCTATCGACCAGCACCGCGGCGGACCCACACGAGGACGAGGAATACTCCCACGCTACTCAGGCCTCGGTCGGCGCAGCTGCCACGCTCGGGGTCGCCGACGCGGTCGACGCCTCCCGCTCGGAAGCCGCTCCGACCGAGGTGCTCGAACCGACGCAGCCGCCGGCATCGGCTGACCAGCCGACCACCCCGGTCGCGGCACAACCCGCGCTGCCGTCGCCGACCCTGGCCGACACGTGGAGGGCGGAGCCCAAACCGCCTCCGCCTGCCGACTGGGCTGCCGAATCGCCCGCGGATCCGAACCCTCGTTCCCGCCGGTCCCGCTGGCCGCTCGTCGTCACGGTCGTCGTTGCGGTAACAGCTCTCGTCATTGCCGCCCTGTGGCTCCCCACCCTGGTGGACGGTCGAGCCTCCGAACAAGCCTCCGAGTACCAAACCGCGTTGATCGACGTACGCGACAGCCTGTCCAGCGCGCAAGCAGGTCTTCAAGACGCAACCGAGCCAAGCTCGCAGCAGGCGGACCTCCTCGGCGTGGCGCCTCAGGTAGAGCCGTTGGCCGTCGCCTCCGACTCTGCCTTGGTCGTCGCATCGAAATCATTGCCTGATCCGCTCCCGATCCTGCCCTCGGGCTCGATCGACGATCTGGTTCCGAGCCGCGACGCCGTCGCATCGATCGGCGCTGAGGGCGCGGACATCGTTGCCCGCATCGACGACACCACGACGTATCGGCTGCTCGTTGCCGATATCCTCGTTCTGCCCGAACTCCCGATCGAAGCGGACGCCTTCGAAACAGCGGCGCTTGGCACAGACCTCGCCGCCATCGACGCCACGAGTCGCACCGCGGCGGCCCAGCTGCCGTCCGACCCGGCGTTCGCCGACCACAAGGCTCTTGTTACTGAAGCGGTCGCCGGATTTGATGAGTGGGCGGCCGAGTATCTCGGCGCGTTGACTGCGGGTGATGCGGCATCGGCGGCAGACCTCCTCGCCGAACTCGAGGCGAGTCAGGTCATCCTCACAAGTTCGCTCGTCCCCAGTTTGGCGACAATACGCCAAGAGGTGGATGCCGCCATCGTGGTCCTCCACGCCGACACGACGGCTGCACTTGCGGCACTCCCGTAGGTAGCGCCGGGCCGCAACCTGTTGACCAAGGGGGGCACACTTCGTGTCACCGCCGCGCCGCGTTCGCTCAACCGACGACTAGGTCTCTTCCAGCGCGGCCATCTCGCGCTCGAAATCAGAGGCGCCCTGGAACTCCTTGTAGACCGATGCAAAGCGGAGATAGGCGACTTCGTCGACCTCGCGGAGCCCAGCCAGGACCTCTCGCCCGATCTCGTCGGCACTCACCTCTGGCCCATTGCTGTGACCGCCTGCCTCGATGCGGGCGAGAATCGTGTCGATGGCGCCCTGAGGCACCGGGCGGTCGGCCAAGGCATTCTCGACCCCGCGCCGTATCTTCCGAGGGTCGTAGGCCTCGAGACTGCCGTCGCGCTTGCGGACCACCAAGGTCACCGCAGACCTCTCATAGGTGGTGAATCGGTGGCCGCAGCCGATGCACTCACGGCGTCGTCGAATCGACAGTCCGCCCTCGGAAGGACGGCTATCGACAACTCGCGTATCGTCGGCCCCACAAATCACACAGCGCATGGACAGGAAAGGGTACTAGATGTTGTGGTCGGAGGCCCAGGCGGGCTATCTCGCCGCGGTCGACTCAGTCACCGCGGTTATCCCGAAGATCACGGACTTCACTGCCCCAGGACTCGGCGTTTGGGACGTAATGGGTCTGACCGGGCACTTGCTGCGGGCGATTCGCACCCCACTCACCTACCTTGCGGAGCCCGAACCGAGCGGCGAGCCGCTACCCGACGCAGCCGCCTACTACGAGAGGTATCTGCGGCGACGGGCGGACGGCCCCGCTACGGTCGACCGGGCCGTGGCCGACCGCGGGTCTGAGGAACTTGCTGCGCTGACCCCGGCCGAGGTGGCACCCGCCTTTGAGAATGCAGCGTCTGCACTCCGTAGCGTCCTGCCGGCGACCCCTGCCGAGCGTCGCCTGCCGAGCCCCATGGGAGTCATGCGGATCCAGGACTACCTGAGGACCAGGAATCTCGAAGTCGTCGTTCACGGAGTTGATCTCTCTCGCGCCACAGGGGTTCCCTGGCAGCCTCCCGATGAACCGCTCCAAGACACCCTCACCCTCCTCACGGAAGTGGCACTGCGGCGGGGTCGCGCCACGGACCTACTGATGGTGCTCACTGGGCGACAGGCGGACACGCCGCCACTGCCGATCCTCCAGTAGCCGAACCGGTCAGTCTGATGTCGCCAACGGTGGGACAACAAGAACCTCGCCGGGTTGGATCATGCTCGACTCCAGATCGTTCAGTCGGCGAATCGACGTGATGGTGCCGCGCACATCCTGGCCCTCGGTCGTCCGGCCTTCTGCAATGTCCCACAGGGTGTCGCCACTGCGCACCACGTAGTCCTCGGTGGACCCTTTCGGGGTCGCCCCAAAGGCGGAAGGCAGGAGAAGGACCAGGGCCACGACGATCGTGGAGATGATGACCAACACTCGTGACGAGGCTGTCGTTTGTCGCAACATCCTGGTTCCTCCTCCTGCTTTCTACCTACCGTGTGTGCGATCCGGGGCGGCCCGGATCTGGCGTGTCCCGGGCTGGCAACCCAGTAACGACCACCGTATCGATCGGGTGTGACAGAAACCCGATGTCTCCATCGGAGCCGTCCCCCCGCCAAAACCCCCGTCCGTCGAACAGGTGTTCGTGTCAGGACACCATAAGCGAACATGCGTTCGGTTGTCAAGTCGAACATATGTTTGGTTTCTCGCGAAATCCGAGTTACCCTGCCTCTACGGCAAAGACCGGAAGGGGCCAGCCATGGAGCGCAAAGAGTTGACCGTCCGCCAGCAACAGATCCTCGACTACATCTTGGAGTCTGTTGCCGAGCGAGGCTATCCGCCCGCCGTCCGAGAGATTGGTGATGCGGTGGGCTTGAGCTCACCGTCGACGGTTCACAGCCACCTCTCGGCCCTTGTCAAAGCCGGGTATCTCAGGAGGGATCCTTCCAAGCCCCGGGCAATCGAGGTCATCGATCCGGGCACCCACTCTGATGCCCACCTCCACCGAGCTCCGGTCCGCGACGTCCCCCTCGTCGGCAACATTGCCGCCGGATCACCCATCCTCGCCGAACAGGACATCGAAGAGATCTACCCGTTGCCGACCGAACTCGTGGGCAACGACCCCGTGTTCATGCTCAACGTCCGTGGTGATTCGATGATCGACGCCGGCATCTTCGACGGGGACTACGTCGTCGTGCGCCGTCAGCCAACCGCCAATGATGGACAGATGGTGGCCGCGCTCGTCGACGGCGAAGAGGCAACGGTCAAGCGACTGCAGCGGCTCGACGGCCGTGTCATCCTCAAGGCCGAGAACCGGGACTATCCGCCCATGGTCTTCTCCGATGGTGTCGAAATCCTCGGCATCGTCGTGGCCGTCCTGAGACGAGTTGATTAGCGCGGCGACTCCGAGTTGGTCTCGCGCTCCTAGTCTCTGCTTGACAGTGGAGGTGCGTTGTGAACCAGAACGAAGTCGAAGCGTCGATCGCCGCCTGCGAAGCCGACCTCGCGGCCGGGGTACCGATCGACATCAAAGGACACCGTTTCTGGAAGGCGGTGGCCGCCGTCAAAGGCGACGAATCCCTCGTGAACCGCTACGCAGATCGTATCGGTGTGATCGACGACGCCGCCTTCAAGCGTTGGGCGCTCTACACCGTACCTTCGAGCACCGGGACGACGCTCATGGTTGTGGCCACCATCGTCGGTCTCGCCATCATTTTGGCCGGCTACTACGTCGACGAGCCCTGGAACGGCATCGCCCTCGTCCTGGGGACTCTGGTCCTCCTCGTCAGCACCCACGGCTTGACGCACATGACCGTCGGCCGCATCCAAGGCATGCAGTTCAGTAACTGGTTCATCGGCACGATCAGCCGCCCCCAGCCCGGCGTGAAAATCGCCTACGCCAGCTACCTCCACACGCCGGCCCGCTCCCGGGCGCGGATGCATGCCTCGGGCGCCATCGTCACCAAGCTCCTCCCGTTCCTGCTGCTCGGAGCGGCGTGGGGCATGGAGGCTCCTGCCTGGGCCTGGTGGGTACTGATCATCATCGGCATCGGTCAAATCCTCACCGATGTCATCTGGTCGACGAAGGCTTCGGACTGGAAGAAGTACCGACGCGAGATGAAGTACGTCTCCGCCTAGGGCTCGATGGTTCCTGTGTAGACGGCGGTAGCGGGGCCCACCATCCACGCCTTAGCGCCGTCGAACTCGATGACCAGCTCTCCTCCGGGCACCGCGACCGTTACGGGAGCTGTCACCCCGCGATAGTTGACGGCGGCAAAGGCTCCGGCGGTCGCCCCGGTTCCGGACGCCATCGTTTCACCAACCCCGCGTTCCCAGATGCGCATCTCGATCGCATCCGAGCCTCGTGTGGTCACAAATTCAACATTGGTTCGGTGCGGGAATCGAGAGTCCATCTCGACCCGCGGCCCAAGGACGTCCACCGCTGCGTCGGCCGGATCGTCCACGAAGATCACCGCGTGCGGGTTGCCGACGCCCACCGGATGCAACATCACGTCCTCAAACTCGATCGGAGGACCCGTCAGTTGGGGCTCACCGACCAATGCCCGCACCAGACCGCCGGCGAGGACCTGGGCGGGCATGTCCCCCATTGCGGTTTCCACCATGAACTCGTTGGTGTTCACCCATCCACGGTCGTACGCATGGAGTGCCACGCAACGCAGCCCATTGCCGCACATCTCAGCCTCTCCCCCATCTGCGTTCCAGTAGCGCATTCGCACCAGATCATCGGCCAACGGCGTTGCTTCGAGGACACCGTCGGCCCCGACTCCGAAGCGACGATCGCACCACGCGACGATGGACTCGGTTGACACCTCGATCGGGCCCGTGACGACCACGAAGTCGTTGCCCAGGCCCTGCATCTTCACGAAGTCCATGTTTCAGCCTCCTCGAACGCGCGCTGTGCCGCGGAAATGCGCTCGTCGGGGTCATCGTGCCACGCCAGCCAGCGAATGCGTGGATCGCGACGAAAAAACGTCCTTTGCCGCTTCGCCAGACCGAGCGTCGCTTGAATCGCCGCTGCCCGGCCGTCCTCGATCGAAACCTCTCCGCCGACCACCGCGAGGAGTTCCTTGTAGCCGACGGCCTGGCGAGCGGTTCGTCCCAGGCGAGGCGCAAGAGCCGCTACCTCATCTAGCAGGCCGGCATCGAGCATGGCGTCGAAGCGACGCGTCACCCGGATCCGCAGGGTGTCACCGGGATCGACGCCCAAAGCAACCAACGGCATCCGCGGCGTGTACGACCTCAAAGCCTCGGCTTCAGCCGTTCCGGCTCGCTGCGATGGCGTGGCTCCCGCAAGTCGGAACGTTTCAACGGCGCGTAACACCCGCCGCGGATTCGCCAGATCAACGTGCGCTCCGGCGTCCGGATCGTGGCTCAGCAGTTCGGTGACGAGATCCGCCACAGGTGTGGCCTCGAGCTGCGACCGCAGCGCGGGTTCGGTCGGCGCAAATGACATGGGATCTACCAGGGCTCGGAAGTGGAGACCCGACCCGCCCGCGATCACCGCGGTTGTGTGGCTGTTCGCGAGGCCGTCGAGCACGATGCGGCCCGCAGCCTGGTGGTCGGCGACTGCGAAGGTCTCTTCCGGCGCGACCAGGTCGATGAGGTGATGAGGAACACGCGCGCGCGTGGCGGCGTCTGGTTTGGCCGTTCCGATGTCCATGTCGCGATATACCTGCATCGAGTCGACGGAGACGATCTCACCGGAGTGGCGCTCGGCAAGCGCCAGTGCCAGGTCCGACTTGCCGGACGCGGTCGGGCCGAGAATGGCGACAACGCTCAGGCCAGTCGTCCCATCAGGTGGTGGGGTGCGGCCCGCACGATCTCGGCGTTGAGCACGGTTCCCGGCTGCCAGCTACCGGGCAGGTGGACCAGCTTGTTGCCCCTGGTCCTTGCTGTGGCCATCTGGGGATCCTTGCGAGAGGGACCCTCCACCATGACCTCGTAGGTCCCACCTTCCATCGCAACGTTCTTTTCGAAGGTGATACGGTTCTGCATCTCGACGAGGCGCTCGAACCGTTCCTGAATGACGCCTGGCGCGATGTGCCCCTCCATGGTCGCGGCCCGTGTGCCTTCCCGGGGTGAATACTGGAACATGAAGGCGGAGTCGAATCGAGCTTCGGCGACCACAGCGAGCGTCGCATGAAAGTCGGCTTCGGTCTCACCCGGAAACCCAACGATGATGTCGGTCGAGACGGTGAGATCAGGGATCACCTTCCGAGCCAGGTCGAGCTTGGCAAGAAACCGCGGCGCGGTGTAGCCACGGTGCATCGCGGCCAGGATGCGGTCGCTTCCGGACTGGAGTGGCAGATGGAGTTGCTCAACGACGGCGGGAGTCTCGGCCATGGCGACGGCGACGTCCTCCTGGAAGTCTTTCGGGTGCGGACTCGTGTACCGCACTCGCGAGACCCCCTCGACTTCACCAACCCGCCGCAGGAGGTCGGCGAAGATGGGCCGCCGGCCGTTCTGTTCGAGGTCGCGACCGTAGGAGTTGACGTTCTGGCCGAGGAGTGTGACTTCGACCACTCCCTGGGTTGCGAGTTGTTGTACCTCGCGCACGATGTCGCCCGGGCGCCGGCTCAGTTCCCGGCCTCGCACCAGCGGGACGATGCAGAACGTGCACGAGTTGTTGCACCCGATCGTTATCGTGACCCATGCCGAGTGTTCGGCTTCGCGGTGGCTGGGTAGCGCCGACGGGATGTCATCGACCGATGCCGTCTCTCCCCAGATCTCAGTGACGGGGCCCCACTCTTCGGCGTGGTCGAGCAGTTCGAGTACCCGGTGAGTGTTGTGGGTGCCGAAAACGACATCGACCCATTCCGCCCGGCGCTGGATGACCTCTCGGTCCTTCTGCGCCATGCATCCGCCCACCATGATCTGCATCCCCGGACGTTCGCCCTTGATCTGTTTCATGGCGCCGAGGTAGCCGTAGAGCTTCTGGTCGGCGTTGTCACGGATGGTGCACGTGTTCAGCACGACGACGTCCGCATCCTCCGGCCGATCCACTGCGGTCATGCCGTCCGACTCGAGCAGCCCGCCGATACGCTCCGAATCGTGTTCGTTCATCTGACAGCCGAAGGTCCTGATGAAGTATGAGCGGCCCTGGCGAGTCACCGGGCGTGTTTGTTTGACGGTGGGCATACCGAGCATGGTCGTCTCACCCATGGAGGTCCCTCATCGAGCGGTGGCGTGGCCTATCGGGCGAAGTCCTTGGCGCGGTATTCGCGGATGACCGTCACCTCGATCTGGCCCGGATACTGTAGGTCCTCTTCGAGCCTACGGGCGACCTGCCTGGCCAATTCGGAGGAGGCCAGATCGTCGAGTTGGCCGGGATCGACCACGACCCGCACCTCCCGACCGGCCTGCATGGCGAAGACGCGTTCGACGCCCGGGAATGACCCGGCGAGCTCCTCGAGGCGCTCCAAGCGCCGCACGTAGGATTCGAGCGCCTCGCGCCTCGCCCCCGGGCGAGCAGCAGATACCGCATCGGCGGCCTGCACCAAGATTGCGGTCAGGGTACGGGGTTCGACTTCATTGTGGTGGGCCTCGATGGCGTGCACGATGGCAGCATCCTCTCCGAAGCGGCGGGCGATCTCCGCACCGATCAGGGCATGGGAGCCGCCAACTTCGTGGGACACCGCCTTGCCGATGTCGTGGAGGAAGGCGGCCCGCTTCGCCTCGGCCGCATCGATACCCAGCTCAGCGGCGAGCATGCCGGCGACATGGGCGGCTTCGACCAGGTGGTTGAGGACGTTCTGTCCATATGAGGTGCGGAACTTGAGCCTCCCGAGCAATGTGACCAACTCGGTGTGCATGCGGGTAACCCCGACCTCCAGCAACGCCCATTCGCCGGAATCACGGATCGTCTGCTCGACTTCATCGCGCGACTTCTGGTACGCCTCCTCAATCGAGGCCGGGTGAATCCGCCCGTCCTCGACGAGACGCTCCAACGTGAGCCTGGCGACCTCACGCCGCACCGGATCGAACGTGGACACGGAAACCGCTTCTGGAGTGTCGTCGACAATCAGGTTGACGCCGGTAATGGCTTCGAACGTACGAATGTTGCGCCCGTCCCTGCCGATGATGCGGCCCTTCATGTCGTCGGCAGGCAGCGGCACTACCGAAACGGTGGTTTCGGACACGACTCCGGCGGCGAGACGCTGGATCGTCGAGGCGAGGATCCGGCGTCCCCGCCGTTCTGCTTCTTCGCGCGCCTTGACCTCGATGTCCCGCACCAGGACCATCGCCTCGCGACGGGCTTCATCTTCTACCTTTTCGAGCAATTCCTGTTTGGCGGCCCGCGAGTCGAATCCGGCGAGCCGCTCGAGGTTGGAACGGGCCTCCTCCTGGAGCGATTCCGTAACCGCTCGAGCCTCGGCGAGTTGGCGGTCTTTGTCTAGCATCAGTTCTTCACGCTGGGCCAAGTTGGCGGCACGCTGCTCGAGGGTGGCTTCGCGCTGGGCGAGGCGTTCTTCGAGTGTGGTGATTTCGATCCGACGGTGCTCGAGGGTCGCGTCCTCGCGTTCTCGATAGGTCTCTGCCATGGCGCGGGCTTCCTCGTCGGCTCGCGAGAGCACCCGCTGTGCCTCCAATCGGGACTGACCCAGGATTTCCTCCGCCGACGACGACGCCTCACGGGTGCGGCGTCGATGGAGCTCTCGGCCGGCAAAGAACCCAATCAGTCCGACAATCAGGCTCACCAGGGCCATGGTTACCCAGTCCATGTCGGCTCCCTCCCCGGACCCGAAAACGCACACGTGCCGAGCCTCTTGGCTCGGCACACACACAGCCTCACGACGCGTCAAACGGCGTCAGCTATTCGCTACAGCACGCTCCTGGTCGTCTGTCGTGAGCCATGATCCCTGCGTTTCTGTCGTTCCGGTGGTTTGTTGTTCGATAATTCGTGTGTGTGTCTTGCTTCGAATGGTACTCCAGGACATGGTCGAACGGAACCATCGATCTTCTTCAATCCGTTTTCGCGACTCAGCCGACCTGCGGCACGTCAACGGGGGCGCGGATCTGCCGGGCCCCCGTTGCGTTTCTGCCCGCCTCACCCCTCGTCGAGGGATTCCCGATCTTCGAGCTCTTCGACCACTTCGGTTCCGTCGGCCGCCTCGGCCGCGTCGCCCTCGGTCTCCTTGTCTTCGATCACCCCGACGGCTCGCAACACACGGTCTTGGAGCTGCATGGCTAGTTCGGGGTTCTCTCGCAGGAACTGCTTGGCCTTCTCGCGGCCCTGTCCGAGCTGATCGCCATCGAAGGTGTACCAGGCGCCCGCCTTGCGAACGATCCCCTGTTCGACGGCGACATCGATGAGGCTTCCCTCTCTCGAAATGCCCTCTCCGAACATGATGTCGAACTCAGCGACCCTGAACGGAGGCGCCACCTTGTTCTTCACGATCTTGGCTCGCACCTTGTTGCCGACGTTGTCGGTGCCCTGCTTGATGGCCTCGATGCGACGCACGTCGATTCGAACGCTGGCGTAGAACTTCAAGGCCCGGCCCCCCGGGGTCGTCTCAGGAGAGTTGTGCACCATGACGCCATCGGCGAGGTAGTTGTGGTGGCCTTCGATCTCGATGTCGAACTTGCGCATGGAACGTGTCGGCGGCTTCTCGTGAATGTCAACGATCGGCACCGGCGTCAGCTTCATCCGCTTGACTGCCGGTTCGACCTCGACCGATCCCCGCCCACGGTGGTGTTGCAGGAGCTTGTACGACATCACGTCTGGCACATACGGCGCGATCAAGTCGTGGAAGGCCTCCGTGCCGTCTCTGTCGAAGACAACCACTGCCTTGCCACCGCGCTCGGTGAGCTTGCATGACAGGTCGTAGGTGTCGTTCAGCAGTCCAACGAGCCGTGTACGCGACGTTGCCTCCATCGCTTCGACACAGACCTCGGAGCGACCGGCCGATCCGTCGACCCGGCGTTCGGAGAAGGTCCCGTCGTCGAGATACCAGATGGCGAGAGCGAACGGCGTGAGTTCCTTCAGGTAGTCCCAGCTGAAGACCTTCTTACCGCCCACGTAAACGGCATGGCGGAGCCCGTCGAGTTCGACCAGCGGCGTCGTCTCGACCATGAGGCCACCCTTGGCGTGGGCGCTGAACGATGTCGGTACACCTTCGAGCAACGACGCCTTCCAGCGAGCGTACCCATCTTGTTTGGGACCGTGCCCGAACCGAAAGCGTGACTTCATCGTCACGCCGACCGCATGCACAGCTTTCGGCGAGATCGACCCGTCGCCCATCAAGCCGCCGTACACAAGTTGGCGTTGCTGCGCCGAGAGGTACTGCGGCAGCGGCATCAACACCGAGTCCCCAACCCGGAGGTCGCCGGCTTCCTGCCACCCCAACGGAGTGGCGATCTTGTGCGGATCGGTCACGGCGAACTGCGCTCTTCCGTTGCCTTCCGGCTTGTAGACCGTGAACTGCAAGAAACGTTCAGCGTTCCCATTGTCGAACCAGTTGACGATCCGCTTGGGCTCTACCGTTCCCGTCTCGGGGTCAACGGCAAGGACTTCGACGTCCAGCTTCTGGTTGACGATCTTGCCGATCTTCTCCTGCGTGCCATCGGCCAGCGTCACCCGCGTCCCATATTGGAAGCATCCGAACATGACGCCGATCTTCTCGCGGAGCTGGTTGATGAAGATGGCGGTGGTATCGGACCGGTTGATGGTGCCGGCCAGTTTGCGCAGCGCCTGGGACATGAGGCGGGCCTGGAGACCGACGTGGGTATCGCCCATGTCGCCTTCGAGTTCGGCTCTCGGGACCAGGGCGGCCACGGAGTCGACTACGACCACATCGAGGGCACCGGACCGAATCAGCATGTCGGCGATCTCGAGCGCCTGTTCACCGGTGTCCGGTTGGGAAATCAGCAGCTCGTCGACATCGACGCCGAGAGCCTTGGCGTACTCCGGATCGAGCGCATGCTCGGCGTCGATGAACGCCGCCACCCCGCCATTGCGCTGGGCTTCGGCTACGACGTGCAAGGCAAGGGTGGTCTTTCCGCTGCTCTCCGGTCCGAATATCTCAACGACGCGGCCGCGGGGCACACCGCCGATGCCGAGGGCGAGGTCGAGCGACAACGCACCGGTGGGAATCGCTGCGACGTTCTTCACCGCGCTGGCGCTGAGCTTCATGATGGCGCCCTTGCCGAACTGACGCTCGATCTGCGACATCGCCATGTCGAGGGTCTTGTCCCTATCCGCTTGATCCACCAGAGGCTCCCTTCGGAGGTTGTCTATTGCTCACTCACCGGCAGCGTATGCAGTGCGTGTGACAAAACTACATCGGTGTAACCGCAATCGGCTACGCCCGGTACTGTAGGCGAACATGTGTTCGATAGCAACGATCCGGCACCGATCACAACTCGATGGCGTCAAGCGCCTGATAGACGGCTCCCCCTTTGCGGAGTTGGCTCTCGTAGAGCGTGATCTCCGTCACCGACATCTTGACCGCGAAGGGAGGAAACGACTCCACCAATTGGGCCACGTCCTCCGGGGGGCGGATCCGGCTGAGGGTCAGGTGCGGGTGAAAAGGCCGACCCTCCGCCTCGTACCCAACTGCCTGCGCCGCCTCGTCGCACGCCACGGCGAGTGCGCCCAGCTCGTCGCCACCCCCGTCGACCCCGAGCCACAACACCGTGGCCCGCCGCTCCTTGGGAAAGGCACCCAACCCTCCAAAGCGCATCACACAAGGCCCGGGCAGAGCCGACTCGTCGAGTGCTCGCATCACCCCGTCCCGCTGTGGCTCGGTGGCCCATCCGAGGAAACGCAGCGTGAGATGCCAGTTCTGCGGCCGCACCGCCCGGCCCGGCAGGACGCCACCACCGTGTGCCTCCACGTGAGCCGCCAGCAGCCGTCGCGTCGACTCATCGAGCGCCGCGGCGAGAAACAGCCGGCGTCGCGACGACTCCGTCATGGCTTGCGGGCGACCCACATGTTGCGTTCGTCGCTCCCCCACCACACACCCTGGAGCGCCAGCCGGGTGAGGTGGAGCGCCGCGGTGGTCGTGTAGGTACGCACCCGCTCACGGTCACCCGGCATGCGCAACGTGCGGGCCCGGGTCTCATCCGGAGTCCGCACCGCGATGATCATCGTGCCCACCGGGCGCTCTTGGGGATCCGGGCCTGCCGAGCCGGTGACGGCGACCGCCACCTGGGTGCCCAGTAGGTCGGCAACGTGCTCGGCCATCACGCATGCCACCGGTTCTGAGACGACACCATGTTCCTCGATGAGCGAGGCAGCCACTCCGAGCTGGGCCTGCTTGACTTCTTCGTGATAGGCCACCACTGCACCGCGAAAGACCGTGGATGCTCCCGGCACCGAGGTGAGCCGAGCTGCGATCAGGCCACCCGTTGCCGACTCGGCCGTACTCATGGTCCACCCCCGTTCGGCGAGCTCGGCGAGGACGACTCTCTCGATGGTGTCTTCGTCGGCGCCGAACACCCGCGACCCCATGCGGAGACGCACTTCGGCCTCGACCGGCGCAATCAGTTCGCGGGCCCCGTCCTCGGTTGCGGCTTTGGCGGTCAACCGAACCTTGATCTCACCCGCCGACGCCAGGAACGCCAGCGTCGGATTGGTGTGCTCATCGAAGAGGTCGCCGAGCATCTCGGCGACCTTCGACTCAGACTCGCCCCATGAGCGCAGCAGCCGGCTCACCACGACGGCATCGTCGCCGCCGGCCTCGCGCTGGAGGAAAGGCAGGATGTGGGCCTCGACCATTGGCAGCAGCTCGGCGGGCACGCCCGGGACCGCAAAGATCCACGTGTCCCCGGCCTGCAGCTTCAGGCCCGGGGCTGTGCCCTTCGGATTTGGGATCAGCTCGGCACCCGCCGGGTGCTCCGCTTGACGCAGGTTGGAGTCGGGCATCTCACGGCCGCGTTCCTCCCACCGCCGGCGCAACACTGCGGCGTAGTCCTCATCGAACACCATCTCGGTGCCGGTGGCGACGCAGATGGCCTCTCGAGTGAGGTCATCTTGGGTCGGCCCAATGCCGCCGGTGATGATCAACGCGTCAGCTCGCGACATGGCCAGGCGGATGGCACCGACGATACGATCTATGTTGTCGCCCACAACGCTCTGGTGATAGTGATCGAGCCCGGCGTCCGCCAACCGCATGCCCAGCTCGGTGGCGTTGGTGTTGACGATCTGCCCGAGCAGCAGCTCAGTCCCGACCGCAAGGACTTCGACGATCATGACCCTGCCACCACAGTTGCCGACAGATCGGTGCCGTAGCCCCCGGTGATTTCCACCGTGAGCCACTCCCCCGGCCGACCCCGGTCGAGCAGGATCACGCCATCGATCTCGGGTGCCTCCCGGTACGACCGACCCACCGCCTGGCCATCTTCGACCTGATCAACAAGGACCTCCAGGGTTCGGCCCCGCTGATTGAGGTTCCGGGTCGTGGTGATGTCGTCCTGGATTGCGCTGAGGTACCTGAGGCGGGATGCCTTCTCATCGTCGTCGAGCTGTTCGGGGAGGTCGGCGGCCGGGGTGCCCTCCTCGGGCGAGAACGGGAAGAAGCCGGCCCAGTCGAGTTGCGCCTCCGCCAGGAACTCGGCGAGGCCTTCAACGTCGTCCTCCGTTTCGCCGGGGAAGCCGACGATGAAGCTGGACCGAGTTGCCGCATGCGGCGCTGCCTCCCGAATCTGGCGGATGATCTCGAGATGCCGTTCTCCGCTGCCGGGTCGCTTCATCGCCCGCAGCAGGTGTTCAGCGGAGTGTTGGAGGGAGAGGTCGAAGTAGTCGGCAATCGCCGGCGTCTCCGCCATGGCGTGGATCAGCGCGGGTCGGATCTCGCGGGGATACAGGTAGTAGAGGCGGAGGCGGCGCAGTCCCTCGACGTCGGCCACGAACCGCAACAACTCGACCAGCCCCCCGGGAGCGTCGATGTCTCGGCCGTATGAGGCCAAGTCTTGGGCGACGAGGACGATCTCACCCACTCCGTGGGCTGTCAGCTCGGCGATCTCGTCGCGGATGTTCACCGGCGAGCGGGAGCGCTGCTTGCCGCGGAACAACGGGATGGCGCAGAAGGTGCAAGGTTTGTCACACCCTTCTGCCACCTTGACGTAGGCAAACGGAGTGGAAGGAGTGGGGCGCTTGACCTGATAGAGAATGTCCATGTGCGAGGTGCGAGCCGGGCGAATCCGGATCGGCTGCCAATCGGTCATCCCGTCGAGCCGGTCGACCAGCTCGGAGTAGCGATCGAGGCCGATCACGGCGTCGGCTTCCGGCAGCGACTCGACCAGTTCCGTCTCGTAGCGCTGCGCCATACAGCCGAGCACGATCAGCTTGGCGTCATCGCGCTTGGCCTCGGCCAGTTCGAGGATCGTATCGATGGACTCGCGTCGCGCCTCTTCGATGAAGGCACACGTGTTGACCATCACGACATCTGCCGATTCGGCGTCGGGCGCGTCGGTGTAGCCGGCGCTGTCGAGCAGCGAGGTGACCTTTTCGGAGTCGACTTGGTTCTTCGAGCACCCGAGCGTCACCAAATGCACGCTGGGTGGGGAGGGACGATCCATGGCTCCGGAGCTTAGATGGGACCTGCCACCGAGGGGCCCGACGTGCCCACGTGAGGAAGCGTCCCGGGGACGTTTGGGTGCTGCCTCTCCCGTCGGCGCACCGATGCCTCAGGTCGCCTGCGGCTCCGACGCATTCGCTCGACCCTCACGCAGCATCACAACCCCCACCCACGTGAACCACACGATGAAGCCCAGTCCAAAGACCGAGGTGAGAACGTCTGCGAGAGGAGGGACTACCGTGAGAATGCCGGCGATACCGACGAGAAGACCCAAGTAGTTCAACATCTTGGGAAGCCCCCCCGTTCGAGACGCGGCCCAACTCAACAACAGCACCCATAGGCCACCCGGGAGTTCTATCCCGCCGCCCAATGCTTCTTCTACCGCGTTCAGCGACAGCCACACCGTTTCTGCCTGAGTTGGGTTCTTGCCGAACAGATCGACGATCACCCCAAGGTCGATGATGATGAGCATCCCGCTGGCGACGATCAGAGTCGCCCACATGAGTCCGAAGGCGGTCGCCGTCAATATCAACGGACGAGAGGCGGCCTTCAGTCGTTCGTGAAGTGCCAGCGACAGGGGCACCATGAAGACGCCGGCCACAATGAAGATGACAAAGGTCCATACGTACACAGCCGTCTGGTTCTCCGCCAGGAAGGCCACTGCTTCGCCGGCTTCAAAATCAACCGGTTCGTAGCCGGCCGGCACCAGCACGGCAATGGCCATCCCAAAGCCAAAGATGTAGGCCGCCGCCTCGATGAGGGCCGCAACCCCGCCCCACTTGCGGAACTCAGCCATTCGAATCTCCCTCGACGCGGATCCTCGAGCACGACGCTCGGCCCATCACACTACACCGGTGACATTACCGGTGGTAATCGAGTCTGGTAGTATCAGTCGATGGCGGCAGAAGCCCCCGCGCCCACACCTACCGGAGAACGTTTCGTCGAGACGACACTCGCGCTGATCGCCGAGACCGGCGGATCCCGGGACGTGAACCTCCGGGAGATCTCTCGTCGGTTGGGGTGCGCTCACACCAATCTCTACAACTATTACCCGACATATCAGGACCTCCTGTGGGAAGCCTTTCGACGCACCCTCATTGCCTACGGAGGACACATCGTGGTCGGCCTGGACGACTCCCTGGCGCCCGGCGAGTACCTGCGCAGACTGATCACAAATCTCGCCACGTTCCCCGAAGAGCAGCCCGGTCTCTATCGATTCATCGCATCCGATCCGATCAACATCGACGAGATACCCGACGACATCCTCAACGCCGTGGGGCAAATGAAGTCATGGCTCACAGAGACTTTCAACGCAATCTCCGGAGTTGAGACCGTTGCGGGATCCCAGGCCGCGTCGGACATCGTCCTTTCCTACATCGATGGCGAGACGCTCAACCTCATCAACGGCCGGGTCGTACCGGGCGAGGATGTGAGGGGTCGCATCGCCGAAAACGCGTTGCTCCTCTTTGGGCTCCTGACGGGCGATAGCATCCGAACCAACCCGCGGACATCACCCGATCGTGCCGTTCCTCGATATCCACCACTGAAGGTCTTCGGAGAATCCCTGACGGGAGATTGACATGCCTGCGTGCGAACGACCCGCCTCTCTCTCAAGCGACCCAACGGATTCGGGGTAACCAGATGGGGATCGTCTGGGGAATCATCGTCGTGGGATTGTCACTCCTGTGCTGGGGAGGCCAGGCGGTATCTTGGTTCGCGCCGGCAACCGGCGTTCGACTATCTCTGGCCGATGCCGAGGAGACCGTCGAACCCGCCTTCTTCGCAGATGCCAACGGGGAAGCCCTATGGGACACGTTGACGCTCTGGACGATGCCGGTCGCGGGTGTGCTCCTCCTCGCCGACCATGCGGCTTGGGCCTACTTCGGACTCGTTGGTGGTGGGATGTACCTCTACTTCGCGGGCCGAGGTCTATTCACACGGATGGCTCTGCAACGGCAGGGCTTGGCGATCGGCACGACTCAGAACGTCAGGTTGGGCCTGACATTTCTGGTGATCTGGGGCGCGATGGCCGTGGTGACGATTTTCGCCGCGACCGTATCGCTCACGTCGTGAACCAGCACCTAGATGAGAAACGGAGGAGCGTTGGAAGCCACCGCACTCACGTGGTTGGTTGCCGTTGCGGGGTTGGTACTCATCGGCATCCTTGGCGGCCTGCAGACGGTCGCGATTGCACGCCCGAGGGCTGACTGGACGGTCGAGAACGTCTACGGGGGCAGCCCCAACGACACCGACCCTCGGGCCTACTTCGCTTTCAATCAGGGCTATGCGTGGGCCGATGCGGTCTTCTGGGCGCCGTTTCAGATCGCAGGCAGCGTCGGCATGCTGCTCGGCCAGCGGTGGGGATACCTCATCGCCCTGGCCGCGTCCGTGCCGTTCTGGTACACCGCGATTCCCCTCTTCATATGGGACCGTGATCTCAGTTTCCGTCAAACCACCTTCACATATTGGGTGACCTGGGGCGTCTTCCCCGTGTTTGGAATCCTCGAGGGTCTGTACTGCTTCGCCCGACTGGTCGAGTGAAGCCGCGGCGCCGCGCCCAGCTCCGCCGAACGGAGGGCAGCGGCCACGGCAATACCGCCCGTAGAGGCGGGCGCCGGCGCAGAGGGCCTAGGGAGTGGAGGTTGGTGGCGGGCGGTACACATCTTCGGGGTGCTCGGGGTATCCGTCGCATCCGAGCCCAACCTCGAACAGCTCCTTCAGTTCACCTGGAATCCACGGCGTGTCGGCGAAGGCCGCCCGTGCCTCACCGATGGTGTTGACTTCGGCCTGGGAGTCGAAACAGTCCTGCTTGTCTTTGGCGAGGGCTGCTCGGTAGGCCGCCATCTCTTCGGTTTCGGAGAGTTCCTGCCAGTCGCCCGCGCTTCCCGCCCGAACGGCCAGCGCCTCCTGAGCCGCGATGAAGTCGCCGTCGAAGTCAAAGAAGAGGTGGTGAAGGTTGGCGACCTGTTCGGGCGGGTCGATGGCGGAGGTGGACTCGTCAACCTCCGCCTCGATCTCCCTGACACGCTGGAGGGCCGCCTGCAGATCTTGAGGGCTGAAGTCGGCGAGTTGCTCGGAATCGGCGACGAGCACCCCTCCCCGCGGCGCGGCAACGAGCTCGGCGTAGTCCTGCCTTGCTTGCTCCACGATGACGTTGAGCCGATCGACGTATTCGGTCAAGGGCATTTCGCCGCCTCCGCAAGCCGCGAGTACGAGTGTCACACAGAGACACATCCACAAGCGAAACAAACAAATCCTCCCATCGAACATCACCCTGGGCCTGCCGTCTCCCGCCAGAGAGGGAGCCATGGTCACAGTAGCGAGGCTGCCTCAGATCGTTCGCGTCGATCTCGAGCGAATCTGTGGAGTCGCCCTCAGGCTCAGCCGAGTGGGCGGTAGCGGCCCCGGAAGTAGACCAGGGGATCGTCGATATCGCCGAGTTCGATCTTGTCGATGGACCCCTCCACCATCACCGAGTACGTCTCCTCGTCCGAATCCAGCATCGTGCAGTAGGCCCGTGTCCCGAAGTCGGTGAGCACCGGGCCCCACTCCGACTCTTCGACGTCGACGCCCACGAATCTCCCGCCCGGGCTGGGTCGCAGGCCGGCGAACACGTCGGCAAGGACTTGGTGGCGCGCCTCGCATACGTGGATCACGAATTTGCCGGCCTGCTCCAGCTTGTAGAACAGGTCGGTGGTCGAACCCGCCAGGAAATACACGTAGGGCGGTTCGCCTTCGGCGACGACAAGCGACGACACGGTGAGCCCTGAGGCGCTCTCTGCCGACCCTGCGGTGATGATCGTGACTGGAGCCGTCAACCTTCCCCGAAACTGGCGGACCGGGTCGCGGTGTTCCGGCGGCGTCATGAACGGGTGCTCGTCGTGGACGGCACCACCGGGCCCTTCTGCTTGATCTGGCATCGACCTCTCCCCTGTCACGAATCCCTACCCCAACGGAACTACTTCGGCCTCCCGCCGCCGAAACCGTAGCCGATACGTGTAGCCGGCGGCGCGTGCCGCATCGATGGCCAGGGCACGGTCGACCGCACACTCATCTGGGTAGTGGGCATCGCTCGCCAGCGTGATCGGCACGCCCTCCTCATGGAAAATCGAGAGGAACTCCGGTGCGGGATACACCTCGCCAACCGCCTTGCGGAGCCCCGCCGACGACACCTCGACGGCCGTGCCGCTGGCCGACGCCGCCCTGGCCACCTTGCGATACATATCGAGTGGGGCCGTCGGCAAACGATGCCCGTACTTCTTCACCACATCCGAATGGGCCAGGACGTCAACCGTGCCCGATGCGGCCAGTTGTGTCTCCCAGGCGAAGTAGTCCTCGTAGGCCTGGTCGACACCGCGCCGGGCGAATTCGTACTCGACGGCGGAATGATCGATCGACCAGCCCCCGACCCAATGGATGGAGCCGATCAGGAAGTCCCACGGATACGGCTCGAGCAAGTCGAGCACCGCCTCGATGGAATGCTCGAAGAAGTCCACCTCGAGCCCGAGCTTCACCGGCAATCCCCGGTCCTGGGCGTCGGTCACGACCGCCACATATCGCTCCAGCGACAGATTCCGCTCACTTGCAACAAACTCCGCCGTCTGCTCCGCGAGATCGCGGCGCGGCTCCTGCTCCCAGAATGGTCCGAGAGCATCCGCCGACTCGACGCAACGGAAAAGGTGCTCGGTGAATCCGACCTCATCGGCGCCGCGGCCAAGTGCCGTCTCAACATAGGCGTCGAGATGACCCGGTGGGTACTCGCCGGGTGGCGGGCCTACGCCTGAATACGGGCCGTGGGGGTGGAGGTGTACGTGGTAGTCGCCCATGGCAGCGAGCGTAGCCTTCCGACGAGCAGACTCAGCCCTCAGTCCTCGACGTGCCGCCACCGCTGCCGGGGGCGATGCGAGCCGCCCAGTCAGCCAAACGCCAGCCGCACCGCCGCGATCACAGCGGCCACGACCAGCACCCATCGCACCCACCCGGCCCCCTTGGTGATGGCAAGGTGCGCCGCGATCCATGCCCCTGTGATCTGCCCAACCGACAGCACCGCGCCGACCGCCAGATCGACCTGAGCGGCCCGGGCAAAAAGGAGCAGCGCCACCGGCGTGTACGCCGCGATCAGAACGACTTTGGCGGCGTTGCCGTTGACCAGATTGAGGCCGCCCCCGAGCACCAAACCTGCCAGCAGCAAGAACCCAACCCCGGCCTGGACGAACCCTCCATAGAATCCGATGGCGAGGAAGGCCAGCGACCGCCACGGCTCATGCAGCGCCACGTCGCGTTCTTCGATCCAACGGGAGGGGCGGAACAGTACCGAAGCGGCAACGAGTAGCAGCACGACCGCGAAGACCTTTCTCATCACATCGCCCGACGTGATGGTGGCCACCCAGGCGCCGCCGGCGGCACCGATCACGGTGGGAATGATGAGGGGAGCAACCCGCTGCCACGGGACCGCCTTGCCACGCTGAAACCCGGCCAATGCGCTGAGGTTGGCGAGCAGGATCGCAATACGATTTGTCCCGTTGGCCGTATTGATGCCCACCATTTCGGTCAGGATCGGGATGGTGATTGCCGAACCGCCACCGGCCAGGGTGTTGATGAACCCTGCGGCGGCGCCGCCGAGGGCAAGGATCGCGCCTTCGAGCGGCGTCACGAGTCCATGGACCCCAGCGCCGCAATCAACGCCGACATGAACGACCGGCCGGTCGATCCGTCGATCGCCCGGTGGTCGTAGGAGAGGCTCAGCGGGAACTCGCGGCCGACCACGATCTCGCCGTCACGCACCACGGGCCGTGGATCGGCTCTGCCAACCGACAGAATCGCGGTCGTCCCGTACGGCACGATCGGCGTCCCATAGCGGCCGCCGACGGCACCGATATTGGAAATGGTGAACGTCTGGTCGCGCAACTCGTCGGGTCGTGCGGTGCGGTCGCGAGCCGCGGTTGCGAGGCGGCCGATCTCGTCGCCCAATTGGGCAATGGACTTCGTCGCTGCGTCCTTGACGACGGCAACCATCAGACCTTCCGGCGTATCGACGGCGAAACCGATGTCGTAGTGCAGCTTCTCGAGAATCTCGTCTCCGTCGATCGCCGCATTGAAGGCGGGGAACTGCTCGAGCAGGGGAACGATCCGCTCTATGAGCAGCGCCTCGAGGGGCGGCTTGCCCGCCGCGGCACGGGCCGCGAGCAGCGGCGCAGCGTCTACTTCGCCGTAGGTGGTCACGTGGGGAATCTCCCGCCAGGATCGAGCGAGACGATCTGCGATGGTTCTGCGCAACGACGACATTTTCACGCGCCGCACCGGACCGGACCCCGTCTCGGCGGCAGCTCGCACGTCGGCTTCCGTGATCCGGCCGCCCACGCCGCTGCCGATGAGCCCGCCAGTCCCCACGCCGAGTTCGGCGGCCAAACGGCGCACCCGGGGCAGCATGGCGCCGGCGCCCAAAGGCGCCGCCGCCAGGGTCTCCACGGGGTCATCGAGCCGGCCGACAATCGGCGCAGCCTGCTCCGGCTCGCCGTCGTCCGAGATTGAAAGCGGCGACCACTCCTCGCCGGCCTCGCCGACCACGGCCAGGAGGGCGTCGACCGCAAGCGTCCCACCCGGCTCGGCGCCCTGGTACAGCAAGACGCCGGCGTGGGGCGACGGGATGTCGATGACGGCCTTGTCGGTCTCCACTTCGACCAAAGGGGCGTCCATCGTCACCTCTTCGCCAACCTCGACATACCAGGTGATGACGACGGCCTCGGTCAGGCCCTCGCCAACGTCGGGAAGATGAAACTCGTGCGCCACGGTCGCTCAGCCCTCCATCGTGCGTCGTGCCGCAGCAGTGATCCGGGCCACGGTCGGTACGTAGTGGTGTTCGGCCCGCCGCAACGGAACCACGGTGTCCCATCCAGTGACCCGTTCAACCGGTGCCAGCAATGAGTACAGCGCCTTCTCCTGGATCTGGGCGACGATCTCGGCCGCCAGCCCGGCCGTGCGGTGCGCTTCTTGGACGACGACGGCACGACCCGTGGCCCGCACCGAATCCACAATGGCCTCACCATCGATCGGATCAAGCGTGCGCAGGTCAATGACTTCGACAGAGATGCCCTCGGCGTTCAACTCATCGGCCGCCGCTCTCACTTCGCGCATCATCGCCCCGTAGGCGATCATCGTCACATCGGTTCCCTCACGCTCGATTGCAGCAACTCCCAGCGGCACTCGATATGGCTCGTCCGGCACCTCGCCCTTGACGGCGCGGTAGATGCGGATCGGCTCGAGGAAGATCACCGGATCCGGGTCGTCGACCGCGGCCAAGAGCAGGCCCTTGGCGTCACGAGGATTGGATGCCACCACAACCTTGATACCCGGCGTGTGAACATAGATGGCTTCCGCCGACTCCATGTGGTGTTCGGCCGCTCCGATCCCGGCCCCGTACGGGATCCTGATCACCATCGGTGCAGTGAAGCGATGGCGCGACCGGTTCCGAATGCGGCCCACATGGCTGATCACCTGATCGACGGCCGGATACGAAAAGCCCATGAATTGGAGTTCGGCGATGGGTCGGAGCCCGGCCACGGCCATCCCGAAGGCGGCACCGACGATGCCGGACTCGGCCACCGGGGTATCGATCACCCGATCACTGCCGTGTCGTTCCTGGAGCCCGTCGGTGATGCGGAACACGCCGCCGGTACGGCCAACGTCTTCACCAAGCACCACGACATCGGGAGACGCCAGCGCCTCATCGAGTGCCGCGTTGAGAGCCTGAGCCACGTTGAGCTCGGTCATCGTGGCTCATCCCGGCGAGCCAAACGCTGCTGTTCGAGCAGCGCCATCGTCGGTGTTTTGTACATGGCGGTGAAGATCTCGTCCGAGGTGAACGGCGGGATAGCCTCGGCGGTGGCGACGGCGTCTTCGACGGCTTGTGACGCGGCTTCCTCCAACTCGGATTGCCACTGCTCGCTCCACTCGCCGGCCGCCTCGAGGTAGCGGCGCACCCGCTCGAGTGGATCGCGCGGATGCCACTCGGCGACATCATCGTCATGGCGGTAGCGGCGCGCATCGTCGGTGGTCGTGTGGGGTCCCATCCGGTAGGTGAGCGCCTCGATCAGGGTCGCTCCGTCACCCCGTCTCGCCCGGGCTATCGCCTGCGTGGTGGCGGCGACAACGGCCAGGAGGTCGTTGCCGTCGACGAGCACGCCGGGCATGCCGTAGGCGTCCGCCTTCTGGGCAATCGTATCTGACGCCGTTTGGCGGTCTCGGGGCATCGAGATCGCCCACCCGTTGTTCTGACACACGAACACGGTCGGGGTTCGATACACGCCGGCGAAGTTCATCGCCTCGTGAAAATCACCCTCGCTCGTCGCCCCGTCGCCGAAGAGGGTCAGGGCCACCGCGTCGGTCCCTTTGATCTGCTCTGCCCACGAGATCCCGACGGCGTGAATCATGTGCCCTCCAACAGTGATGGACGGCGGAAGAACGTTCACGCCCTCGGGGGGCTGACCGCCGCGCTCATCACCGGTCCTGCCGAGCACCAGATTGAGCCAGGGATATCCGTGCGCCCACATTGCGGCCGCGTCCCGGTAGGTGGCCACCAGCCAGTCTGCGGGCTGCAATGGAGCGACCGCCCCGATCTGGCACGCTTCCTGCCCCTCGAACTGGGCATAGGTGGCGAGCCGGCCTTGACGCTGCATGGCCGACGCCTTGCGGTCGTAGCCACGACCCGTCACCATCTGAGCGTAGAGCTCGCGGGTTCGCTCCAGCGACACGGGAGAATCGGCGACCAACACACCGTCGGGCCCGAGAATATGGAATGGTTCGAGGGACATCGCGCAGGAAGGCTAACGGATGTCCTGGCGGCTCGGGTTACTCCGTGACCAGCTGGGCACGCTGCCAGCCCCGCACCGACGACAACAGCGCAATCTCCTCGGCGGCCGCGAGCTGAGCCACGCTGATCGGCCGCACCTCGAGCATCCCTTTCTCAATCAACGATTGCCGGTAGACCCCGGCCAGGCATCCCGACTCAACCGGGGGCGTACACCAGCGGCCGTCGATGAGAGCCGCAACGTTCGACGTAGTGGCCTGTGTGATTTCGTCCCTCTCGTTGATCAAGATCACGTCGTCCGCGGGCACTGCGATCGAGGCCCAGGCGCGATCTGCGAAGGACACTTGGCGGCTCGTTTGGTGGAAGAGAAAGATGTTGTTCGACGGCATCGCATGACGGGCAATCGCCACTCGGGCGATAGGTCCGGCGTCGGATTCCCACTTCACCGCCATCTCACCTTCGAGGACGTGGGCCTTCGTCTCACCTTCGCGCCCCACGGTCACCCGAACGGCACATGTCCCGGCGCAGCCGTCGACGGCTTCGTCGAGAGCGCGCTGCACCCGCTCGCGATCACACAGAAACCCGAAGTAGTCGGCCGAGGCCTCCAGGCGCTCGAGGTGTTCCTCGAGCAGCCAATATCCTTCCGGCCCCTCCCAACGCAGCGTCTCCCACAAATCGAAGTCCGGTCGCCGCTCGGCCAGGAGTCGTGCTTTGGAACGCGCCTCGTCGTACTCCGCCGACGGCGAGGAATCCTTCGAGATCCCACCGCCGACCCCATACGAAGCAAGGCCCTCCTCGCGGTCGATGACCACGGTGCGGATGGCGACATTGAAATGGGCGCGTGGCCCCCCAGCGTCCGGTGGCGCAAGGTAACCAATGGCGCCGCAATACACGCCGCGCCGAGACGGTTCCAGTTCGGCGATGATCTGCATCGTCCTCGCCTGCGGAATCCCTGTGATCGAGCACAGCGGGAACAGCGCTCTGAAAGCATCGACAACCGACGTTCCTGGTTTGGGTTCAGCCGTGATCCGAGAGGTGAGCTGCCACACCGTCTCGAGCCGTTCCAGTTCCAGAACCTGCTCGATCCGCACCGAACCGGGGTTGGAAACACCGCCCAGGCTCTCAGAGATCGCCTGTACCACCCGCAGGTTCTGGGCGCGCTCTTCGTCCGACCCGAGCAGACGAATCGCCTGCTCTCGGTCTTCTTCGGCCCAGCGCCCCCGCGCCAAGGTTCCCTTCATCGGCCGCACCTCGATCTGGTCGGCCGACAACGTGAAGAACCCCTCAGGGGAGGCGCTGACGATGTGGAATCGGTCGGCCTCAAAACACGCTCCATGGGCGCCGCGCTGGGCGATCAACAGATCGCGGTACAGCTCACTCGGTTCGCCGGCGAACGCGGCATGAAGCCGGAACGAGTAGTTCAACTGCTCCGTGTCGCCGTCCTCGATGCGCTGGTGAACCTGCGCGAGGGCAGCTTCGTAGCCGTCCCGATCGATCTCGGCCGTCCACGCCGACACGCTGTACGGGGCAGGCAGCCGATGACGCGGCGTGAATGGTTCGACCCGCTCACGGGTGGCGTACAACCCGAACCACAACAACGGCATGTCGCTGAAGGTCTCATCGGGACGTGGCTGCGCCACCTTCAACATCGGGTTGAACGCCGGTGCAGCTTCATAGGCAACGAACCCTCCGGCCCACAAACCCTCGGAGGTCAGTTCTTCGACCCGCAGCAATGCGGAGACGACCTCTTCGAGCTTGCTCGCCACGACGGTCTGCTGAAGGTCACGCAGAGCGATGGAACGCTCCGCTCCTGGCGTGAGATCATCAAAGCGAGCACAAGGTCCCATGTCATTGAGCGTACGCGACTGAATCGCGTCTGGGAGGGCTCCTTTGCGCGCTCCGGTGGTATCGGCGCTCACCCCTCAGTCTGCTCCCCGGGATTGCGGAACACGGCTCCTACGGTGGCCACCAGGATGTCGACGTCGAGCCGTACGGACCGGTTGGCGACATACTCCTCGTCGTAGGCGGTACGCGCTTCGATCGAGATGTTGTCTCTCCCCTTCACCTGGGCTAATCCGGTGACCCCGGGTTTGACCGAAAACCGCGGGTTGTCGAGTCCGATCAGCTCGGCTTCAGCCCGTACCAGGGGCCGGGGGCCGACGAGGGTCATCGAGCCTTTCAGCACGTTCCACAGGTTGGGAAGCTCATCGATCGACAACCGCCGCAGGACCGCTCCCACCCTGGTGACGCGGGGATCATCGTCGATCTTGATGGTGTAGACGATATCTTCCGAATCGGCACCTTGGATGCGTTCCAGGTGCTCGTGGAAGACCTCTTCTTGGTGGTGGATGACCATGGTTCGGATCTTGGTCATCCAGAAGTCACGGGCGCCGCGTCCAACCCGTTGCTGGCGGAAGAAGGCAGGGCCTTCGGAGTCGAGTCGTACCGCAATCGCGGCGAGCACCAGGACCGGAGACAACAAGAAGAGCGCGACCAGCGAGATCCCGATATCCATAGAGCGCTTCACGACGACGTAGCCGTGTGAGACCTCGACCTCCTGGCGGTCGTGCATCAACGCCCCGGAAACGAGGGCGGCCAACGCCACGATCTCGCCGACCAAGAACGCAACCGTCACGTCCATGACGGGGTCATCAAACGGCATCAGCACAACCGCGGTGGAGGTGACCAGCGCGAACATCCACGCGATGGCGAGCCGCAGCGGTTGTCCCCGCGCCACCAGGATCTGCCCGATGAACAAGCCGCCTCCGGCCAGCACGACGCCTGCCGCCGCCAATGCCGCAACGTCGGCAGGCGGCCTGAAGTCGCTACCAAAGGCAAAGCCGACCAGGGCCGGGCCCAACAGTGCTCCCAACGCCGCCCCGACAAAGGCCAGAACCACGCTGGCGATTCCCATGCCCCGCGCCCAAGCCCGCAATTCCCGTCGCTCTCCCCTGGCCGCCATCTCTGTGAACGGCGGCAGGACACGGGCGATCAGGTTGTAGCCGAACGTCAGCGGGGCGCGGGCCAGCAGGAGCGTCGCATACAGGACCGAAAACTCGACGTCGGTAGCCCCCAGAGCGCCCGCGACGAGTGGTCCGGCCAGCAACAGAGCTTGCGACGCCGCCGACGAGAGGACGAGGCCCGACAGGAGCCCCTTGTCGTCGATGGATTCGACCTGGTGCTCCGCCAGACTTCCCCGGCTTCCTCCACGCCGTTCCTCCGGCTTGCGGAACGGACGCCAGAACACGATGACCAGTGGTCCGAGGACTTGCGCCCAAGCGAAGCCTTCGACCGACGGCGCCACCACCACCACGCCGATGGCGATGACGAGGCGGAACAGTGACGCGGCTCCGCTCACCAACCCGTAGGCACGGAAGCGGCGATAACCGGCCAGGTAGCCGCGACCGACGGCGAAGTAGAAGTGGAACGCAACCGTGGCGAACACAAAGAAGATGAAATTGGCATCCCCATCGAAGTAGTCGTCGGCGACCATCCACACCACCGCCCCCGCCGCGATCCCGACCGTGGCGACCATGATGATGGCCCGCACCGGAACCACCCATCCCGAGTCGCCCAGCGTGAGCCTTCGAATCACAAACTGCTCGACGGGGAGCAGGAAGATGACGAAGGCCAGAAAGTGGGCTGTCAGCAGGGCTCCGATCGGAGCAAAGGCTTCGGCTCCAAGCGAACGCCCGCCGAGGAACTGATAGATGTAGGCGCCAACTCCGGCGACGAGACTGCCGAGAATGATGTCGAGCGTGCCGTCGCTACGGAGGTAGGCATACCGAGGCCCGCGATTGCTCTCGACGGGTTCGGGGGCTGGGGTGTCCTGAGTGGTGTCCATACGATGAGGCCCTGGACCCGTCGTGATTGGCCCGGAGCGCGGTCAGGTTACCAGTGGGTGGGCCAGAGCCTGGGAGCATTCCATCCGTTCCGGCGTGGCCAGGGCGCGATTTCTGGATGGTCAGCCACGCACGAAGCAGCAACTACGGCGTGGGGCTCGCGAGGACGCTGTCGAGTTCTTCTTCGGCGATGAGAACAACCCGGGCTTTGGATCCCTCGGAGGGACCCACGATGCCGCGACGTTCCAGGATGTCCATCACTCGGCCGGCCCGGGCAAACCCGATACGGAGCTTGCGCTGCAGCATCGACGTGGAGCCCAGCTGGGAGCGCACCACCAGCTCGATGGCCTGGCGCATGATCTCGGCGTCCTCGCCTTCGAACTCCTCGTCGACCGCGGCTTGTTGCTGAGCAACTTCGAAGACTTCTTCGTCGCGGTAGTGGGCCTTCTCCTGCTCGCGCACCCATTCCACGACGCCGTGGATCTCCTTCTCGGAGATGAAGGCACCCTGGATTCGTTCCGGTTTCGGATCGCGGGCGGTGACGACGAGCATGTCGCCGAGGCCGACGAGTTTTTCAGCACCGACCGAGTCAAGGATGACTCTCGAGTCCGTCTGCGAGGTGACCGAGAACGCCAGTCGAGATGGCACGTTGGCCTTGATGACGCCGGTGATGACGTTGACGGAAGGGCGCTGGGTGGCGAGCACAAGGTGGATGCCCACCGCGCGCGCCATCTGGGCGATACGAACCACGGATTCTTCGACGGCGCGCCCTGCCACCATCATCAGGTCGTTCAGTTCGTCGACCACGATCACAATGAACGGGAAGCGGTCGAAGCCGTCTTCCTCGAGCATCCCTGCTTCCCATTTCTCGCGGTAGGAGATCACATCGCGCACCCCGGCGTCTGCCAGCAACTCGTAGCGCCGGTCCATCTCGGCGACGGCCCATTGGAGGGCGTCTGCCGCCTTCTTGGGATTGGTGATCACCCGAGTCAGCAAGTGGGGTACCCCGTTGTACTGGCCGAGCTCGACCCGCTTCGGATCAACCAAGATCAGCCTGACCTGATCGGGTGTGGCCCGCATCAGGATCGACGAGACCAGGGCGTTGATGCAGGAGGACTTTCCGGCTCCGGTGGCGCCGGCGATGATCATATGTGGCAACTCGTCGATCTTGAGCATGCGGGGCGCTCCGGAGATATCTTTGCCCAGCCCGACCTGGAGCGGATCGGAATCCGCCTGCGCCTCGGCGCTACCAAGGATGTCGCCCAGGGTGACCAGCTCACGACGCCGGTTGGGGACCTCGATCCCGATGGCGCTCTTGCCCGGGATCGGGGCGAGGATGCGCACGTCGGGTGAGGCCAGGGCGTAGGCGATGTCGTGTGACAAGCCCGTCACCCGAGAGACCTTCACCCCGGGGGCGAGTTCGATTTCGTAGCGAGTCACCGTCGGCCCGGGAACGATGCGAGTCAGACTGGCGTCGACACCGTGCTGATGAAGTGCTTGCTCGAGCTCCGCCGCCGTGGCCTCGAGCACCCTGCGGTTGTGGCCGGCCCCTTCGCTGGTCCCGAGCAATTCGAGCGGCGGCAAGCGGTAGCCGGAGCCGGGCCGGGGCGGGGCGGGCGTTGCTTGCTTTTTCGGCTTGCGCTGGCGGGGGGCACTCTTGCCGGCTTCCGGGTTCGGGGGGGCCTGCTTCTTCGGCGCGGTGGACCCTTGCGGAGCGGGCATCGGGCCGACTACCTCGGGGGCAACCGTGCGAGGTCGGGCCGCCACCAGGGTGCGGCGGGCCGTGCTGAAGCTGGATCGAACCGTGAGCCACACATCGCGTAGGGTGGCCTTGGTCACAAGCAGGGCACCGACGGCGATCACGGCAGCAAGTACCACGAAGGTGCCCCAGAAGCCGATGAGTCGCCGCAGCGGGAAGGCAACGAGTGAACCGACGGCTCCGCCGCGTTCGACGACCTGGTCGACGTTGTCGGCGAGTGACATGGCGCCGGTCATGAGGTGGAACATCGCCATCGACCCGACAAACAGGGTTATGAGCCCGATGGTGAGGCGGGCGTAGTCGGCCTTCGGCATGGTGCCGACCATGGCGATACCGATGACGATCAATACCACGGGAAGGGCGAACGCCCACAAACCGAAGAGGAATTGGAGACCGGAGGTCCCACCGCCACCGAGGGGGCCGGCCAGCCCAACAAAGGCAAGCGCCATCAGCAGCGCCAGCACAATGAGGAGCACGCCCCAGACGTCGTCGGCTTGACGTCCGAGTCGGTTGCGGAGCCGCTCCTTCATGGCCCTCAGCGCGGGGACAAATCCGGTGCGTTGCTTCGCTGTGGTCTTGGTTTTTCTGGCTCTCCTGGTCCGCCCCTTGGCCCCACGGGATTTTGTCCGTGTTGGCATGGGGGGCGAACGATACACGGCTGCGCGAACTGCGCCAATGACCCTCCGCGCGTGCCCACGCGCGGGGAGTTACACCAGTGTGATTTAACCCGGCGAACCGAATCGAGTCCTAGACCTCGATCAGGACCGGGAAGACCACCGGGCGCCGGTTCACGACGCGCTTGACGGCGCGACCGGCGGTGCTGCGCATCTTGCGACGCACCGTGTCGAGGTCGGTGGGCAGTTCGAGCGACCCCAACGCGTCACTGACCGAAGCGGCGACCTGCTCGTGGATCTCGGCGGTGTCGTCGCTGACCCCGTGACTGTCGACGTCGGGGCCGAATACGATCTCGCCGGACGAAACATCAAACCCAACCGTGACAATCAACACCCCATCGTCGGCCAGGTGGCGCCGGTCGCGCAGCACGTTGTCCACGTCGCCGATGCCGTAGCCGTCGAGGTACACATAGCCGGCGGGAACCGCTCCCCTCTCGACCCTGAGGTTCCCCTTGTCGAGGACGACCACGTCACCGTCTTGGCACACCTCGATGTCGGGAATGCCAATCTGTTTCGCCAACTCGGCGTTGGCGAGCAGATGGCGGAACTCGCCGTGCACGGGAACAAAGGCTTGTGGCTTGATGACGTTCATGAAGGTGCGGATCTCGTCTTGAGCGGCGTGCCCGGAGACGTGAACGTGGGCGTTGCGTCCGTGATGCACTTCGATGCCGAGACGCGCCAGGTTGTTGATGACCCGTGACACCGCGGTTTCGTTGCCCGGGATCGGTGTGGCCGAGAGGATGACCGTGTCGGTCTTCTCCAGCGTCAACGAACGGTGACTCCCCGACGCCATCAGTGACAGCGCGGCAAACGGTTCACCTTGGCTCCCGGTGCAGATGACCGCCGTCTCGGCGGGGGGGAGTCTCAACAGTTCGTCCATGGACACCACGGCCTGCGGTGGGACCTGCAGGATCCCCAGTTCGACGGCCAGTTCCGTGTTGCGCAGCATCGATCGACCCAGGAACGCCAGCTTGCGACCCGCCCCCACCACTGCGTCGACAGCCTGCTGAACCCGGTGAATGTGGCTGGCGAAACACGCCAGAATGACGCGCCCCTCGGCGTTGGAGACAATCTCCGCCAGTGGCCCGCCGACCGAGGCTTCCGACGGCACAAAACCCGGAACTTCGGCGTTGGTGCTGTCGCTGAGCAGTAGCCGCACCCCTTGCCGTCCGAACCCGGCGAAGGTGGCCAAATCCGTTGGCACGCCATCGATGGGTGTCGGGTCGAGCTTGAAGTCTCCGGAGTGCACGATCGTGCCTTCGGGAGTATCGAAGACGATGCCGGTGGCATGGGGCACGCTGTGGGTGACGCGCACCATTGTGAAACGGATGGGGCCGCTTTCGACCCACTCGAGCGGTTCGATGGCACGCAGGTCGGGAGTGAGTCCGACCTCCTCGATACGCGATCTGGCCAACTCAACGGCGAGCGCCGTGCCGTACACCGGCACGTTGACCTCGCGCAGGAAGTAGGCCAGCGAGCCGACGTGGTCCTCATGGCCGTGGGTGAGGATGACGCATTCGACGTCGTCGGCTCTCTCCACAACGGACGAGAAGTCCGGGAGTACGAGGTCCACGCCGAGCATGTCCTCCTCGGGGAACATGATCCCGCAGTCGATCAGCGCGATCCGGCCGTCGACCTCTATCGCAGCACAGTTGCGGCCGATCTCCCCCAAGCCGCCGAGAAAGGTGACGCTGACACTCAAGGCCGCCACCCGACCCCGGCGCGATGGAGGCTCATAATGACTGTACGGTCTCCATGGCCGCCTCGATCTGTTGGGTGGTTTCGGCACTGGCTGGAATCAATGGGAGACGTGGCTCCCCCACCCGACCCCACACGGCGTTCATCCCTGCTTTGAGCGGCATCGGATTTGGTTCCACGAAGAGCGCATCAAACAGAGGGCGGAGCCCGTCGTGCAATCGCCACGACTCGGCGTCGTCGCCTTCGACCGTAGCGTTGACCATGCGTTTGATCTGTGGAGCGGCGAAGTGCGCCGCCACGGAGACCACGCCGACGCCGTTGGCGGACACCATGCCCCGGGTCATCGCGTCGGAGCCCGAATAGACGGCAAACCCCTCCGGGAGCTCCCGGATCTCGTTCTCGGTCCACTCGAGGTCGTCGACCGCGTCCTTGACCGCCACGATCCTCTCGTGCTCGGCCAAACGCTGCAGCGTCTCGACCTCGATCAGGCGCGCCGTGCGACCCGGGATGTTGTAGAGCAATACGGGCAGTTCGGACGCATCGGCGATGGCCATGAAGTGCCGGTAGAGGCCTTCCTGGGGTGGCTTGGAGTAGTAAGGCGTGACAGCCATTACGCCGTTGACTCCGATCTCGGCCGCCTTCTGAGTCAGGGCAACCGATGCCGCCGTGTCGTAGGTGCCGGTGCCGGCGATGATCGTCATCTGATCACCAACGGCCTCCACGGCTGCTTTGAACAACGCCACTTTCTCGGGGGTCGACAACGTGGGCGACTCTCCGGTCGTGCCGGCGACGACAACTCCGTCGGAGTCGTTGTCCGCCAGGTGCTTGAGCAGGCGCCAGAACGTCTCGTAGTCGACGGCGCCGGACTCATCGAACGGGGTGAGGACCGCAGTGAGGACCTCACCGAAGGGTGCGGTAGGTCGTGAATCCATGAGCGCGACGCTAGCACCAAAGCCCCGTTCATCCGTCGCATCGAACCAACCCGGCAGCAACCGTTCGCTCGGAGAGCCACACCGGCGAGTGTTTGGCACCGAGTCGGCCACTATTATTCGCCGAGCACCAACACTGGAGCAGCTTCTTCATGGATCAACCTCGCCCCTTCGTTCGCGACGCCGGCACGGCCGACTTCCCTCAGGCCGTCCTCCAACGCAGCTATGAGGTTCCAGTGGTGGTCGATTTCTGGGCCGAGTGGTGCGGACCGTGCAAGGTGCTCGGGCCACTCCTGGAGACGGTGACCGCAGAGGCAAACGGTGAGTTCGAGTTGGTCAAGGTCGACGTCGACCAGAACCAGGAACTTGCCGGCGAATTCGCCGTCCAAGGGATTCCAACGGTGATCGCCTTCCGGGATGGGGTCGCCGTATCTCGATTCAGTGGTGCCGTGCCCGAGCCTGCCCTGCGGACCTGGCTCGAGGGCATCATGCCCACCGAACTCGACAAGATGGTCGACCAGGCTCGCGACGCCGTGCTCGCCGGCGACGAGATGCGGGCTGAGGCCATCTTCCGCGAGGTGCTCGACGCTGCTCCGGATCACCCGGACGCCGCCACCTCCTTGGCGGCGCTGCTCATCGCTCGCAACGAGACCGATGAGGCATTGGTCGTACTCGGCAAGCTGGCGCCCACCCCCGAGGTGGAACGCCTGCAATCGGCGGCCCGGTTGACGGCCGCTCAGGGCAGCGACGTCGCGGATCTCGAGGCTCAACTCGATGCCGACGCGGACAGCGAGGACGCCAGGATCGAGTTGGCCAAGGCGCTCGCCGCCCGCGGCGAGTTCGAACCGGCTCTCGACCACCTCTTGACCGTAGTGCGAGCCAAGGGACCCAAAAAGGACGACGCCAGACTCGCCATGGTCGACATCTTCGGCGTCCTCGGAGAAGATCACCCCCTGACGGCAACCTATCGCCGCCAACTCGCCAGCGCGCTCTACTGACGCCCGCCAAGCAGCAGTGAGCGGCATGAGAAGGTTCCCCTTGAAGCACTCACTCATGGCCGGCGCAGCCGCGTTTACGTTCGGCTGTGCGGTCATCCTGACCTTGGCCTACTCCAGCCCGTCAACGAGGGATGACGGAGGCCTCTGGGGCACGTTGATCGCTCGCTTCGGCCCATTCCTGATCGCGACGGCCGTTCTGATGGGCGTGTACGTCTTGGTGGTGTGGGCAACAGGTCCGGTGGTCGTCGATCTCGACGGGATCACGGCGCCGTTCTCGCCGGTGGCTAAGCGAAGCTTCACGTGGCGTTCGCTCTCACGGGTAGTCGTACGGGCCGACGGAAAGTCGAACTCCGTGATGGTCCTCGAGCCAATTGATGGCCGACGGCGCGTGGTACGGCTGGCGACGGTGAAGGACGCCGACGGGCTGGTGCAGTATGTCGCAGAAATCGCCGCGGGCCTGCTTCGCGACGAGCGACCTTAGGCAGCGCCCGCGTTCGCACGCTTCGCTACCGCGGACACGGCCGAACAGAAAGGCACGCTCAAGTGGCACCATTGATCCCCCTCGAAGGGAAACAACCGGCGCGACTGTAGCTGGGAACATGCTTCGCGACGGCTTCGGACAAGCAGGAAGTCGAGCGGCCCTCCGCCGTTAGGGGGCTCGGGTGGGGTGGGTGGTGGTGAAGGTGCCGTCGGGGTTGATCCCAATGGTCCATTGCGAGTTGTGAACCAGGGTGTGGTGACGGGCACAGAGACACACGAGGTTCTCGACGTTGGTTTCGCCACCGTGGTGGGTCCATCCGTAGACGTGGTGGATGTCGCACCATCGGGCCGGCCGGTCACACGACGGGAAGAGGCACCCGGCGTCACGGATCCGCACCGCCCGGGTTTGGGTCGGCGTGGCGAGGCGGGTGTTACGGCCCATGTCCAGCACGATGGAGCCACCGGCCATGACGACTCGTTGGATCGTGGCACTACACCCGATCCGTTCCAAGGTGGCTTGAGTGACCGGTCCGACCCCCTCAAGATCACAGCGGGTCTGAGCCAACTCGGGGGTGTCACCGTTCAAGGTGGCGACGTCAACGACGACACCGAGGCTTGGCGGGTTGCCGGCGGGCTCGGCACCTTGGTGGTACCAGTGCACCAACTCGGCGAGGGCGTCACCACGACGCTGCGACAACGAGCGGACCCCGTCGGGGGCATCCTTCGGGTCGGGGGGTGCCAGATGGTCCAACACGTTCAACAGTTCAGCGCCGGAGACGGGTTCGAGGTCGAAATTCCCCGCCACCCGGCCATCCATCGTCACCGACGCATGCAACCGGTTGCGGGGTTGGTGCTCGTCGTGGGTGTCACCGGCGAGGTAGTCATCGGCGATCGCCGCCCACCGCCGCGCCAACACCGTGAACTCCTTGACCGACAGCGACTCGGCCTGTTCCGCCAGCACCTGTTCATGATCAGGTAGCACGGTGCGGCGCCGATCCGACATCACCCCCGCCAACGCCCTCACATGCGCCGTCGTGGTCTCCCCGCCCGCCAACGCGTCGCCCAACAACGGGGCGTCGTCGACGATCCTGGCGGTCTTGACCAACCGCCGCGCCTCCGACGCCCCCACCGGGGCCCGATGCGTCAACCACGCCACCGCCGACAGGGACCCGTCGGCCTCCCACGCCCGCATCCGCCGCCACTGGGCCATGGTCCTGACGATCTCCGCGTCGAGGCGTTCCTGCGCTTTGAGCATCCCCACCAACTCTTCGGAGAGGGCGTCGCCGATCCAACCGGACCGATCCACCCCCGCCAGGGCTTTGAGGTCCTCTTTGAGGCGCACCATTGGATCACCCGAAACGGTAGCCGCCTGTGTGTCATCTATATCGAACATACGTTCGACACTATCACCACCTAGTGACACAAACCCGCCCCAACTGATCACAATCGCGTATAAACCGCGTTAGCGTCGAGATGACCGGCCTTCCCCGAGGGTCCCGCAAGGCTTCGTCCGTATCCTCGTGGGATAGGCTTTCCAACCCCCTAGATCCCGAGCAGCGGTTCCAGCCCTACCGTCAGCGGCGACGTCAGGTCCGCAACTGAGCGGACTGCAAGGACTACGCCGGGCATGAAGGCTTGGCGGTCGGTGGTGTCGTGACGGATCGATAGGGTCTCGCCCATCCCGCCGAAGACGACCTCCTGGTGCGCCACATAGCCCGGCAGCCGGACCGAGTGCACCGGAACGGTGTCGACGTCGGCGCCGCGGGCGCCCGCCACCATCTCAACCGATTCGACGTCGCGCTGTTGTTCCTTCTGCGCTGCAATCCGCCGGGCCGTAGCCAGCGCCGTTCCCGAAGGAGCGTCGGCCTTGCGGTCGTGGTGCAGCTCGATGATCTCGGCGGCGGCGAAGTGCGGGGCGGCAATCTCTGAGAGGCGCATCATCATCACGGCACCGATCGAGAAGTTGGGGGCAATCAGACAGTTCGGCGGGCCTTCACCCCATGCCTTTTCGACCTCGGCCAAGCGGGCTTCGTCGAACCCGGAAGTCCCGACAACGGCATGGAGCCCGAGGCTGCGCCATTTCACGAGGTTTTCGAGCACAACGGTTGGGTTGGTGAACTCGACGACAACATCGGCGGCCGCTACCACTGCGGGATCTCCCGAGACGGTCAATCCCGCCACGGTGGCGCCGACGTGCTCGGGGTCGTAGAGCGCAACGAGATCCAGTTCTGCCGTTTGTTGCACGGTCTCGGCGACCATGCTCCCCATCCGGCCTGCGGCACCCGACACGGCAACCTTGGTCACTGGACGTGCTCCTCTAGATCTGCGGCCTCAAACGGGCCGACGGCGCCGATGACGTAGGGGCCCGAGTAGACCGCTTCGGAGACGGCGACGATATCCTCGTGCGTCACCGCTTCGATCTTCTCCATGATCTCGTCGACCGAGAGGTGCTCGACGCCGGTCAGCTCGTTGCGGCCGAGCCGATTCATCCGAGTGGTGGAATCCTCCAGCGAAAGCGCCAAGCTCCCGGCCACGTTGCCCTTCGCGCGGGTCATCTCGTCAGCGGTGATGCCCGTCTCCCTCATCTTGTCCATCTCCGCCCTGACCAGTTTCAGCACTTCGGCGGTCTGGTTCGGAGTCGTGCCGACGTAGACGGCGGTCGACCCGGTATCGGCGAACGGCATCCGGAAGGCATGTACCGCGTAGGCCAAGCCGCGCTGCTCCCTGATCTCGTGAAACAGACGGGACGACATGCCACCGCCGAGGACGTGATCGGCCACCGTCACGGCCCAACGTCGTTCGTCGTCCCGGCTCAGGCCAAGGCTGCCGAACACCAGGTGAGCCTGTTCGGTGTCTCGCTCGGTGACGTTGACGGTCGGCTCGCTGGACGCTGCGACCAACTCACGGCCGATGGCAGGCCCGGTCCAGTCACCCATCTTGTCGGCGATCTGGGCCACGATGTCGTGGTGATCAACCCGGCCGGCGATCGCTACCACTGTTGACTTGGGCGTATAGCGTCGCCCCCAGTACCCGGCGATGGTGTCGCGGGTCATTTCGGTGATGGAGTCCCGAGTCCCCAGGATCGGAGGTGCCAGGGGATGCCCCGCCCACAGGGCGCGGACGAACATCTCGTGGGCGACATCGGTGGGATCGTCGTCGTTCATGTTGATCTCTTCGAGCACGACATGGCGCTCGGAGTCGATCTCTTCCTGCCGGAACGCAGGCCGCTGAATCATCTCGGAGAGAATGTCCGTGGCCATCGGGAGATCGACGTCTCTCACCTTCGCCCAGTAACACGTGTATTCCTTCGAGGTGAAGGCATTGTGACGGGCGCCGACGGCATCAAACGCTTCGGCGATGGCTCGCGCACTGAGCCTCTCAGAGCCCTTGAAGAGCAGGTGCTCGAGGAAGTGGCTCGATCCCGCTTCGATTCCGGTCTCGTCTCGCGAACCGGTGTCGACCCACATCCCAATGGAGACGGAGCGCACCGACGGCATGTCCTGGCTGATGATGCGCAGCCCATTGGGCAGCGTGGTGAGGTCGTAGTGCATGAGAGCGATGATAGGGGTGGCTCGTTGCTTGGGTCGTCACGGTGTCGCGCCGCGCAAGCCGTCGTGAGTCAGATCTCACGCCAGGACACGCTCTGGTGCCCCGCCTCCCTGAGGGTCGGTGTCAAACGGCGTAGTGCATCGGTTTCCCCCACTCTCCAGTCGTCGACGGTGCCGGGGTGCCCACCGATCTCCAGCGTGCCGTCCCCGCCCCGGGAAACCGCGGCTGAGAAGTCGAGGTCGTCCGGTCCGACCGACATGTAGAAGGCGTCGGTGGTATCCCAATCCCGCAACCAGCCGCGGCCCATGACCCTGCCGAGCCAATAGGTCGGGCTGTTGTAGCGAGCGACCGGATAGACGTTCTGGGGGCGGCGCACCCGGCTGATCCCGAAGCGTGGCAACACCCTTGCCAGCGCCGCCGAAACGGGCGGGTACTTGTGGAGGTGTTTGTGGGAGTCGACGTAGTCGATCTTGATCCCGTGGTCGGCGACCCGGCCTAATTGGGCCTCCATCTCCACCGCAACCTCGTCGACTGGAAACCGGCGCAATGCGGCCCGCAGCTGAGCCGGACGGCCTTCCAAGAATCGCCCTTCATCGTCAACGAGTCTCGGGATTCGACCCGGATCCGACAACGGCCGCTCCGGACCATCACGAGTGAACGTCAAATGCACTCCGTAGCAATGTTCGGGGTGGGATGCGGCGTAGTCGAGCGCAGCCTGCGTCTCGGGGACAACGGCCATGATCGAGGTGTTACGGACGTCGCCGGTCTCGAGCAGCTGAATCGTCGCCGCGACGGTGTCGGGAGAGAAGCCGAAGTCGTCTGCGGTGGTAGTGATCCTCAAGGACGCAACCTAAGCCGTTGCTGCAACAGAGCCCAGGCAATCTGCCAGGGCTCGACGAAGTATCTCCGGAATGTGACGTGTGGCTGCTGGGCGAACCGGAACAGCCACTCGACGCCGAGACGTCCGGTCCATCGTGGCGGCGTCCACAGTTCGCCGGTGAGCAGCTTCATGACGGAACCGACCGTGACGATTGCCGGTGCGTCCACCACATCGAAGTTCTCGAGAATCCACTTCTCCTGGCGCCCCATCCCCATGCCGACGAGCAGCAGATCGGGCTGGAAGTGTCGAATCTCGCTGAGGACGGTCTGGCCTTCCGGCGAACCGGGAGTCGTGTCGAAGTAGCCCTGATGACCCCCGGAGCGGATACCCGGATACTGCGCACTCAGCATCGCCAGAGCCTCCGACAGTTCGGCTTCGTCCCCTCCAAGGTGATAGACCCGCCAGCCCCCCCGCTTCGCTTCGCGCAGCAACGGACGGATCCAGTCGATCACACCGGTTCGGTGTTCCGGCCTGATCGGCAGCCTGCGCAGGCGCGCTGCCCAGATGAGTGGTGTGCCGTCGATATGGATGGTGATTCCGGGGCTTTCGTGCAACCGCCGAAACTCGGCGTCATGCAGATAGGTGTGGACACCGTGCAGATTCTGACTGAGGATGATCCGCTGCTCGCCGGTATCGACCGCCGCCGTCACAAGGTCAACCAGATCGGTGTCGGTTGCTGCGGTGACCGGCACGCCGAGCACTCGGTAGCTCGGCAGGTCGCTGCCGTCCGCAACGCCCCCGATGCCTCGGCCCGAGATGTCCAGAGCGCTCATTCGTCGGCTCACTAGCTCGCGAATCGCCCGAGGGAGACATTACCACGAGGCCGGTTCGGGCCTCATGCCTCGGGGTCTGGACGGCCCCGCAATCGCTTCGTTTCGCTGCGCTTTCGCTTCGCCTCGAGCCGGCTGCGCCGCGCCGACCGGCTGGGCTTTGTCTTCCGGCGAGGGGGGTCACGCCGCAGCCCGTCTCCGAGCACTTCCACGAGACGCTTCTTGGCCGCCTGCCGATTGCTCCACTGCGATCGGGACTCGTCGACCGTGACAATGATGATGCCGCCCTTGGCACGGTTGCCGAGCTTCTCCACCACACGATCACGTGTTGCGTCATCGAAGGCCTCGCTGTTGCCGAGATCAAAACGCAATTGGGCGCGACTGGAAGCGCGGTTGGCGTGTTGTCCACCGGGACCGCCGGACGGACTGAAGCTCCATTGGAGCTCACCCTTGGGAATGACGATGCTGTCGTTGACACGCAGATCCTTCATGCTCTCAGCCTACGACCGTCTCGACCCGCCCCGACGTGTGCGAGACTGAACGGTTATGCGTGACCGCCGCCAATCTGTACTCCAGGAAGTGCTCCCGCCCGAGGAGCGAGTGATCGAAGCCGTGGTCGCCCGCTATCAGCGGGTGGCCCCTGCCGTGACCCGCTTTGCGAGGACAATGGCGGGCAACGATGAACTCCAGGTCAGGCTCGGGTCACAGGCGGCCGCCGCCGGCAACGAGATCATCATCGACCCGGGCGTCTTCCAGGCCGCCTACGCCCGCAGCGCCCCCGTAACACCTACCGAAGTGGCCTTGGCGTCGGCCCTCCACGAGGCGGTTCACCTCATCGCCACCGACTTCGAGGAACTCCGTTCGCTCCCCGAGTCATGGCTGCCGGCGCCGTCGGCCCCGGCCGCCGCACCCGAACCGACCCCACTCTCTTCGCCGCTGATGCTCTTCGACGATGACGACGAGCCCGAGATGGTGCCGCCGATTCCCGAACCCGACGTGACGATGCCGGTGCCCGAGATGCGGTTGCTCGATGCCCTCGCACATGCCGGAGGCCCTCCCGCTGAAACACTCTTCATGGCCCTCGAGGATGCCCGTCAGGAACGGCAGTTCTTCGCCGCGTACGGCGGCGCCCGCTCCGTGCTCGCCGATCTCTATCGGTCGGCCATTCCGGACGCGATGCGCGAGGCGCGCCCGATCGGCCAGTTCGCCCTCGCCTGCTTTCTCGTCGTCGGCGACTACGCAGAGCGCGATGAGCTGCAGCGACGACTGGCTCCTCACGCCGCCGCCGCGCTCGATGACGCGATGCCCTTCCTGGATGTGGCCGCCGCCGCCACCGATCCGTGGGACGTCGGCACAATCGCGCTCGAGTTGCTCGAGGTCGCCAAGCTGCATCGACTTCTCCACGAAGTTGGTGAATCCGATTCACCACAAACGCAGACGGCCAAGACCGAATCTGATCAAGCCGCCATCGCCGAGAGCGTTGATGCGGTGCGCATCGTGACGCCGCCGCTCCAAGACGCGGAGAGCTACGACCAGACCAGACAGGCCGCCCAGACGGTCTCGGCGCAGCACGGCCGCCACGGCGACGCCGACCAAGCCGGAGACCCCGGCACCGATCAACTGGTGCGAGTGAGCGAGTCCCCCACCGTGTTTCTCCCCACCGGTCAGGCCGGCAAGTTGGTGGTTGCGGCCTTCCCCGACCGATTCAGAGCCTTCGGACCGCAAGGCCGCGACCTGATCGAGGAGGCGGCTCGGAAGTGGAACGTGGCGCAACGGCGCGTCTCCGGTGAGCTCTACCCTCTGTTCCTCGCCAATCAGCGCCGCGGCCTGCGCTCCGGCTACGACGCCGGAGATCTGTCCCCCTACTCCGCTCTGCTGCTCGGTGCGGGACTGTTCGAGCGGATGTTCGAACGCCGCGACCTCCCCACCCGCCGCTCCTACGGGCTCAGCCTTCTGGTGGATGGATCGGCCAGCATGCTGCAGCCCCGGCCGTTGCGCTCCGGCCGCAAGGCGCCGTGGGCGCTGGCCGCTGCCACGCTGGGGGCGTGGACCTTGGCCCGGTTGTGTGACGAACTTCAGATCGAGTTCGAGGTCGCCCTCTTCAACCGGTCATTCGCCGCAGCCGGAGACGACTCCGAAGAGACCTTCTCCGAGCGGCGCCATCGAGCCACCGGAGCCCTCCGCCGCAGCCAGGGTGGCGCCGCAGAACGGCTCACGCGTACCGTCAACCACTATCTGGTCAAGCCGTTCGACACCCGGTGGCGGGTCGCAGAGGACGTGATGGCCGGCCTGTTCTGGATGGCGGCCGCCCCTCAGGAGGCCGCCCGCGAGGCCCGGCGTCGTCCCGAGACCGCGCCGCCGATCTCGATGTTCGACAAGGCCGCCAACGTCGACGAATTCAACGTCGCCTATGCCGCCGGCAGGCTCGGAGCCCGTCGCGTCTCGACTCGCATCCTGGTCGTCCTCGCCGACGGCATGACTCGCGGGTCGGTGCAGGCTCTGGCCGACTCGGTCGAAGCCGTCGAGCAATCGGGGGCGATCGTGCTCGGCATCGGCATCGGAGACCAAACGGTCCAGGCCGCCTACTCCCGCAACCAGGTGGTCGAGATGCCCGAGGAACTTGCCGCGGCCATGGTCGATGGCGTCCGCTCCACCCTCTACAAGACCATCGCGGTGATGGGCGGCAACACCTGGTGGGCCCACAACTCCGAACAAGTCCTCTACGATCCTCCAACCCTCAGGAGTACCAATGCCTGACATTGTCACCTTTGAAGACCCCCATGGGGTCGGCAAGCCCATCGATCTCGAAGTCGCCAAGGTCGCTGCCAACCTGCCCGATCGCAAATTGCGAGAGGAGCACATCCCCGACCTCGATCCCTACTACGTGGATCTCGGGATGCTGTACCGGCTGGCCCAACTCGAGGTGGTGCGCCGCAGCTACTTCACCGACACTCCACTCCACCTTGCGTTGCGAGGCCACATGGGCACCGGCAAGGACCACGACCTCGAGCAGTTCGCCGCAATACTGCGACTCCCCTACTACCGGATTCCACTCACCGGCGAGGTGCGTGACATCACCCTGATCGGGTCTGTCAAGCTGCACGGCGACGGCAAGGGAGGCACCGAGTCGCGCTGGGAGGACGGCGACATCACCCGGGCCTTGCGCGGCCCCGCCCTGATCAACCTGTCCGAGTTGAACGCTGCAGGAGCCGAGACTCTGTTTGCTCTTCACGGTCTTCTCGACCGTCACCGCGCGCTCGAATTGCCGACCGGCGAAATGGTGCGGCTGCGCGACGACGTCCGCGTCTTTGGCACCCTCAACCCGACCGATCTGCGCGACTACGCCGGCACTCAAACGCTCAACAAGGCGTTTGCCGACCGCTGGATCATCTGGGAGAAGGACTTCCCCGACGAGGAGCAGCTCGAAAGCATGCTGGAGCGCCGCCATCCCACGCTGGGCTCCGAGTTCCGAGAGCTCGTTGCCAAGCTGGCCGTCGAGGTGAACGCATCGTTCACCTCAGTCGACGCGAGAACCAGGGTCGAGACCCCGATGAGCCTGCGCACCGTGCTCGATCGACTACCCGCAGGGCTTCTGATCCACACCGACGCCACCGATCCGCTGCGCAACGCGTGGGAAGAGTTTGTGCTCCCCCACATCGACCCATTCGATCGAGACCACTACGAGACGGTGTGGGCCGCGGTGGCGAGGCGGGGACCCGAGGGACCTGCCTACGAGTAGGCGTTCGCCGACCGGCCGAGGACGTCAGTCACGGAAGTTGACGTACTGGAGCGGCAGTCGATAGTCCAGCTCTCGCATCAGCGCTATCACCTGCTGGAGGTCGTCACGCTTCTTGCCTTGCACCCGTAGCTGGTCCCCTTGGATCTGGACCTGGACCTTTATCTTGCTGTCGCGGATGGTCTTCGAGAGCTCTCGCCCTGCGTCCTGCGGGATGCCCTGATTCAGTGTGAACACGGCCTTGACTCGGCCCCCTGCGGCCGGGTTCGGATCTCCGCCACCGATCGATTTGAGCGAGACCTTGCGTTTGACGAGCCGTCCCTTCAAGACGTCGACGGCCGCATCGAGCCGTCCTTCGGCGGATGACTCGATGGTGATTCCGTCGTCGCTCAAGGCTACGGACGTGTCCGTGCCCTTGAAGTCGAACCGATTGACGATCTCGCGCGACGCCTGGTCGACGGCGTTGCGTACTTCTTGCATATCAACTTGAGAAACGATATCGAAAGATGGCATGGGAAGGGAGCGTAGCCGGGCCGGAACCGGTCGAGCCGCCTCGCCCTCCGGGCCGGGGCTCCGAGACCGTGCACTGCGGGGCTTGCTTCCCCCTGCCGCGGCGTTTGGCAACTGGCGTCCAAATCGGCCGCCCAAGGCTGAAAGCCGGATGGCGCGGGGTGCAAAAGAGGCAACCCTCCACGGCTGCGACGGCGCCTACCTCCCCTTCCCTCCGGGCGAGCCAGGGCATAGCGAAGCGTGCTGCCTCAGCCCGCAAATAGTGGGGGGCCGGCGATCCGGCCCCCACTCTTGCGTCTCGACCGACGCGAACTCACGGTTTCTCGATGGGTTCTCCGGCGTCGGTCCACGCCACGTAGCTGCCTGGGAAGCCCAGGACATTGTCAAGGCCGAGTACGTGGTAGATCGGCACGGCCAACGCGGCGCGCCAGCCGGACTTGCCGTATTCAATCACCTGCGTGTCCGTCGGAATGACGTCAACGAACGTCGGAATCTCGCGCAACGGAGTGTTGACGGCGGTCGGGATGAATCCCTCCTCGTACTCCGGCGGGGTCCGGACGTCGAGCACGGCCGAACCGCCGTCGATTGCGGCGGCGACCTTCTCGGTATTTCCGGCAGACAGCCATCCCCCCGGAATCGTGGTCAGGAAGTCGTTGACGGCCGTGTAAAGCTCGGGAGCGATTTCGGGCACCTCATAGGTCTCCCCAGCCGCGGCTTCGGTCGACACGGGTTCGCCGGCCGCGGTCCAGCGATTCCAGCCCGGTGGGTACGCCAGCACGTTGTCGTAGCCGAGCATCCGCAGCGATGAAGTCGCAATGCCTGCCCGCCATCCGGACTTGCAGTACACAAAAACCTGAGAATCGGCCGGGATCTTGTCGAGGTTCTCGCCCAACGTCCGCAACGGGATGTTGACCGCACCCTCCATGTGACCCTCTTCGTACTCGCTGGTCTCGCGCACGTCGATCAACACGGCATTGCCCGCCGCGACGGCGTCCTTGAACGCAGTCGTATCGCTCACAGCCATGTATCCCTCAGGAATCGTGCTCGTATACTCATAGACCGCGGCGGTCAGATCGAAGGTCGCCACCGTCGGGGTGGTCGCCTCAGTGGTCGTCGGCGCCTCGGTCGTATCCGGAGCTGCGGTCGTAGTCGTAGCCTCGGTCGTGGTCGTCGTGCCCAAGGGGGCATAGGTCGTGGTGACATCCGTGCCGTCATCGTCGCCGCACGCGGCAGCAACAAGGGCGAGAACGAGCACCAGCCCGATCACGATATTGCGACGAGACATGGTCATCAGCTTCCCATCCTACGGTAAGTGATCCCGGCGGTAATCCGGGATCTGAGTCCTGTTGGGATCATGAGGTGGCCGCCGGCTCCTCTTCCTTGCCGAGGGGCGTGGCTTCCGCCTCGCGTTCGAGTTCATCGACCCACTTGGCGTGCTCGAGTCGGGCTTCGTCCTCGTCGACGTAGCCGGTCGTCATGCTGGAGAGGGCCTTGTCGACGAAGGTGAAGTAGTGCTGGCCAACCAGCGGCAGCGTCAAGCCACCCTCGAGCGCCGGGAACGTGCCCCTGGTCTGATCGATCAAGTGGATGTATTGGTGCCTTCATTGAGTTCGCTAGCGGATGGAGAGCGGCGCGGCCCAAGGGTGGCGCCCTACTGCGGATCGATCTGACCGATGTACGGCAGGGTGCGGTACTGCTCGGCGTAGTCGAGTCCGTATCCGACCACCCAGACGTCGGGAATGGTGAAGCCGAGATAGTCGATGTCGACCTCAGCTTCGGTCCGATCCGGTTTGTGGAGCAGTGTGCACAGCCGCAGCGATGCCGGACGACGCGCCCCAAGCAGCCGCCGCAGATAGGCGATGGTGAGACCGGTATCGACGATGTCCTCGATCAGGAGCACGTGCTCGCCCTCGATGGGGTGACGCACATCCATCAGCATCCGCACCGACTCGGCCACGTCGCTCTCGCGGGCGCCGTAGCTCGATACCGCAATGAACTCGACCCGATGAGGGATCGTCAGCCGGCGGGCGAGGTCGGCGAGAAAGATGAACGACCCCTTGAGCACGCCGATCAACACCAGCCGGCCAACGTCTGCGTAGTCACGGTCGATCTGGGCGGCCAATTCAGTCAGTCGCTTGTCGATCTGCTCGACGGGGATGAGCGGACGAAGCCCGAGGCCCATCAGGACGCTCGCAACTCTGTGGGATCGATCGGCTTGCTGTAGTCGTGGATCGTCCAAGTCGGTTCGAAGCCGACCGAGCGGTAGAGGGGCCCCGAACTCTCGTTTGCGTCGGAGTACATCACCATCGCGGTGTGCAACCCGGCGCGGCGCATGCGTTGCATGCCGGCGGCCAGGATTGCCCTCCCCAATCCCATCCTTCGATAGTCCTCATGAGTACCCACTGGTTCAAAGAGCCCGCTTCCGTTGAGCGTGTCGAACCACGTGACCGCAAAGGCAGCGAACTCGCCCGACGGGGCCACCACCACCAGTTCACGCTCCGGGGAATAGCCGGGGCTCTCCATGACATTCCGGTACAGCGTTTCGGTCCACTGCGACCCGAACGACGCCGAATGGACCTCCACGAGACGACCGACATCTTCGGTGCCGGTCACAGCTCGAACCAAGAACCCCGCGGGCAGCTCAACCGGGGGCAGGACATCGAGCGAGCGTCGCGTCAGCGTGTAGGGTTCGGTGCCCCGTTGCCACCCCAAGGCCTCGAGACTCGCAATCCGAGCCGCGTCATCGGCAAATCCCTCGGTTTCGATTTTGGTCGTCGACCCTACGGCCCGTTGCCGCGTCTCCGCCTCGAGAAACGCCAGTAACGCCAGTTCCGCCTCGGGCTCGGCGTCCCGCAATTCGGGAGCGACCTGGAGGTCGAAGGCAGCCATCCGGGGATAGACCGCACCCCAGGCGGCGATGTCTCCGTCGGCGTCCTCCCAGATGTGCAAATGATCGGCAACTCCGTCGAAACGGAGGCCGTTGAAGAGCCGATGGGGGATATCGCCGATGTGGAGATGGCCGGCCATCCCTCGCGCCGCAATCGCCTCGGCATTGAAGCGCTGCAAACGGCCAACGTCCTCGGGGCCCCGATAGCCGCGGTGCTTCATCCCACACCGCCGAGTTGGAGCGCCTGGACGAGCGTGTCGGCCACCGGGACTCCGGCCGCCTCGAGTTCCTCGCGATGGTGCGAGCCTCCGTCATAGAGCACACATGGCACTCCGACCTCGCGGGCAGCACGGGCATCGTCGAGCGAATCGCCGACAACCAGCACCCGACCGGGATCGAGATGACCGAGGTTTCCTTCGAGCGCCTGGAGATGACGCTCCAGATGGCCGGTCTTGGTCTCCCCTCCCCCGGCGCGATTGCCGTCAACGAGAACCATCTTCTCGGCGATCCCCATGGCCTCCACGGTGGGGACCAACTCGTCGTGCCACCACATCGACAGTATCGATTGGGTGCACCCGGCGCCACCGGCATGATCGAGTGCAGCTCGGGCATCGGCGGTGAGCGACGCTTTGTCCTTCGAGTTGCGGTAGACGTCGTGAAAGGTCGCGTCGATGCGGGCCCACTCGTCGGGAGTGACATCGCGGCCGAGCATCTCGTCGTAGAAGAGGTGAACGGGTCGGGTGTAGTGGTCGCGGTAGATTTCCGGTGTGATCGGGTTGGCTCCAAAAAGGGCCATCGACGCGCTAACCGCATCGACCACAATGTGGAGGTCGTCACACAGCGTCCCGTTCCAATCCCAGATCACGTGGCGCATCACTCGTCAACGGTAGCCCGACTGGCGTCTCGATGACGCTACCACCGAGGTATGGTCCGGTCCTCATGCGCAAGTACCAACTCGGCAACCCCGACCTCGATGCGCGCCTCGAAGCGCTGATCCACGATGCCGTCGAAGGCCAGGAGGGCAACCCCCACGATGAGGCTCTCGTGGGCGAAATGCTCGTATCAGGCCTCAAGCTGCTACGCGACGACACCGACCGCGCCGACCTCAAGCTCGTCAACAGTGCCCTGAAGGAACTGCGCTACTCGTTCCTGGTGTTCTCGCGATACCGGCATATCCCGAAGGTGACGATGTACGGATCGGCTCGCACCCCACCAGATGCGCCGAACTACCGGCTCGCCGCCGAGTTCGCCCGGCGCATGACCGACGTGCACAACTGGATGGTGGTGACCGGAGCGGGCCCCGGAATCATGGAAGCCGGCAACCTCGGAGCCGGGACCGACTACGGCTTCGGCGTCAACATCCGTCTCCCCTTCGAGGCCGATCCGAACCCCTACGTCCACGAGAGCCGGCTGATCAACTTCAAGTACTTCTTCACCAGGAAGCTGATCTTCGTGAAGGAATCTGATGCCTTCGTACTGTTCCCGGGTGGGTTCGGCACCCAGGATGAAACGTTCGAGCTCCTGACGCTCATCCAGACGGGCAAGTCCGACATGCACCCCATCGTCCTCATGGAGGCGGAGGGCACCGGGTATTGGGAGGCCTGGCTCGAGTTTGTGGACACGCTGGTCGGGAACGGCATGATCCTGCCCGACGACAGGAACCTCTTCACCTTCACCAACAGCGTCGACGTGGCCGCGGAGGAGATCACCAGCTTCTACGACAACTACCACTCCCAGCGATACGTCAACGGCAAGCTCATCCTTCGCCTCAAACACGAGCCGAGCGAAGAGCTCATGTCCCAGCTCAACGAGGAGTTTTCCGACATCCTGGTGTCGGGCACCATCGACAAGATTCCGGCAACGGACCACGAACGGGCCGACGACGACAACGTCGAACTCCCCAGGGTGCGGCTCCACTTCGACCGTCGCCATCTCGGCCGACTGCGGGCACTCGTTGACCAACTCAATGCGGCGGCCGCTGATGAAGCCGCCTCCGACGGCCGCTGAGGCTTTCGCCGACCGACCGAGTTGCGCAGGCTTCTAGAATGGTCATGCCATGCGTGAGATTCTCTCTGACCTCGTTGCCGAAGAACAGGCGCTCGACCAGTTCCTGCAGCGTATCCATGAACGTGACTGGAAGCTGCCGACGTCGGCTCCGGGCTGGACGATCATGGACACCGTGAGCCATCTGGCGTTCACGGAGACCTTCGCTGCTGAAGCCATCGAACATGGCCAGAGTGTCGTCGATGCCGCCAAGATCACGTCCATCGACGAATGGACCCAACGCGGCGTCGAGCAGGGCGCCGGCAAGCGCTACCAGGAGATCATCGAATGGTGGCGTCACGGTCGAGCCGCCGTGGTCGACGCTCTGTCGCGAATGGACGCCAAGGACCGAATCCCGTGGGTCGTGGCCCCAATGAGCGCAAAGGCACTCGCCACGCTTCGACTGATGGAAACCTGGGCGCACGGGCTCGACATCAAGGACGCCATGGAGGGTCGGCTCACCTACTCCGAAGAGGAGGAAGACCCGACGGCCGACACCCCACGCATCCGCCACGTGGCGTGGTTGGCGCACCGCATGCTTCCGTGGGCGTTCGAGCAGGCGGGCGAGGAATTCCCGGAGACGGGAATCAGGGTCGAGTTGATGGGTCCCCGCTACGCCCGCTGGGTCTACGGTCCCGAAGACGCCCCCGACGTCATCAAGGGCGTCGCCGGCGATTGGTGCCGCATCGCAGTCCAACGCATGGACGTCGAGGACACCGGCCTCAAGGCAATCGGCGACAACGCCGAGATCGCCCTCCGGGTGGTCAGGGCCTACTGATCGAGCTACGCACCAACCACATGCTTCCCAAACTGATCGGCATGATCCACCTCGCCGCGTTACCGGGCTCTCCGCAGTATGCCGGTGACTTCGCCGCGGTGGTGGCCGCCGCCGTCTCGGACGCCAAGGTGTTGGAGTCCGCCGGCTTCGATGGCCTGATGATCGAGAACTTCGGCGACGTGCCGTTCTTCGCCGATGATGTTCCCAAGGTAACCGTGGCCGCAATGACCTCCGCCGTCGGACGAGTCGGCGATGCCATTTCCCTGCCGTTCGGAGTCAACGTCTTGCGCAACGACGCCGTGGCTGCGCTATCCGTCGCCGCTGCCACGGGAGCCGCCTTCGTCCGGGTCAACGTGCTCAGCGGCGTCATGTATACGGATCAGGGCCCGATCGTCGGCCGGGCGGCAGGGATCGCTCGGATGCGGGCGGAGATGGCCCCCGACGTGGCAATCATGGCCGATGTGTTCGTCAAGCATGCGGCCCCGCCACCCGGGATCACGATCGAACAAGCAGCCGAAGAACTGGCCGGCCGGGCCTTGGCCGATGCCGTGATCGTCTCGGGAACCTCGACCGGCCGCCCACCAACCCTGCCGCTGCTACGCAAGGTGGTCGGCGCCATTCCCGAAACCCCGATCTACCTGGGATCCGGCGTCACCGCCTCGTCGGTGACCCGATTCCTCAGCGTGGCGACCGGCGTCATCGCCGGCACCTCGCTGAAGAAACGCGGCGTGACCACGAATCCGGTGGACCCGAAGAAGGCCAAGGCGTTTGTGACCGCGGCTCGAGGCAAGTAGCAGGGGGTCACTCGCGGCTTCGACCGCCATCTTTTTGGATGTCGAAGCCGCTCTTGAGCAGCAACCGGAGAAACGCCGGCGCCGGTTCGCGGAACTGGATGGGCCGGAAGGCGTCCTCGTGGACCTCGAAGAAGCCGAGCATGGTGGTAACCACGTGGCTGAGCGAGATCGTGTTGAGGTTGCTGGATTCGGCCCTGCCGAAGGCGACCAGCCGGGTGCGGACTCTTCCCTCGCCGCGCGCCGGTGACCAATGCACGAGCTTGCTTTGGAGCGCATCGACGACCGCGTCGAGCGGCTCGGCGTAGATCCACTCCACCCTGCGCAGCATGGAGTGCAGCACGGCATGGTCCTTGATCCCTGGATTCAGTTCGGCGGTGCCCTGCTTGACCTCACCGATGATGACGTCAACACAGTCCGGTTCGAGCTGCAACGCCGGGTCGTCGATCAGCAGCAACTCTCCGTCGCGTTCGGTATGGGGGTCACCCAGATACACGGCGCCGGGCAGCCGCATCGCCATCACGTCGATGTCGGTCACCGTCTTGAAGCGCCCTTTCTTGTCGCGACGCTGCACCTCGAATTCCGAGAGGGTCAGGTATCCGGTCAGACGGAGGTAGTTCTCCACGAGGTTCACGGCGATGTCCATGGCGGAGAGACTAGGAGCCGGGTCGGTGGCGTGACTCCATCGGACGTTCGTGTCAACATGGCGTCATGAGTCATGCGACCGCCGACCTGTCCGATGCTCATCCCGCCGCAGCCGTGGTGTCGCCGGCTCTCGGCCTCACCAGCTTCGGAGGCGTGCCTGCCTTCCACGGCCCAGTCAGCACGGTGCGGTGTCTCGGCGACAACTCATTGGTAAGAGCCGCACTCGAGGAACCGGGCGGCGGCCGAGTCCTCGTGGTCGATGGCGGCGGTTCACTCCGTTGTGCCTTGGTCGGCGACGTCCTCGCCGCCCTCGGTCGCGACAACGGCTGGTCCGGCGTCGTTGTGAACGGCTGCGTGCGCGACACCGCCCAATTGGCCGAGATTGCGCTCGGCATCAAGGCGCTCGCGGCTCACCCCACCCGATCGGAGAAGCGCGGTGAGGGCGAAAGAGATTTCGAGGTGACGTTCGGAGAGGTGACCTTCCGTCCGGGCGCCTGGCTCTATGCCGACGCCGACGGGATCCTCGTCCTGCCGAACCCAGTCGACTGAGCTCTCAGCCAACGAGGTCGGCCATCATCGCCAGCAACGGCGGCGGCCCCTGGATCAGCATGGTGGTGATGGCGGATTCCTCCCACCGGGCCAACTCGTCCCGGATCTTGTCGGGCGATCCGATCAGCGCCGTGTCTTCGACCATGGCGGTGGGCACGGCGGCGATCGCCTCCGTCTTGTTGCCGGCGAGATAGAGGTCCTGAATCTGTTCGCAGGCCGCCCCGTAGCCCATGCGCACGAACACGTCCTTGTGGAAGTTGCGACCTTTCGCTCCCATCCCCCCGATGTAGAGCGCCAGCATTGGGCGCAGCATGTCGGCGGCGGCCTCGACGTCCGGATTGGGAATGACCGGCACCATCGCCGCTACTTCGAAATCGTCCCAAGTTCGGCGTGCCGATGGCACCTCAAACCCGGCCTGGAGTGCGCTGCGATAGAAGGTGTCGTCAGATGGCGAGAAGAAGAGCGGAAGCCACCCGTCGGCGATCTCGGCGGCCAAGGCCACGTTCTTGGGACCCTCGGCGCCGAGATAGATCGGGATGTCGGTGCGGCGAGGGTGAATCGTGCTGCGCAACGGCTTGCCGAGTCCCGTTCCACCATCGAGCGGAAGCTCGTAGAAATCTCCGGAGAAACCCACCGGAGCTTGGCGAGCGACGATGCGACGCACGATCTCGAAGTACTCACGGGTGCGGGCCAGTGGGCGGGGATATGGCTGCCCGTACCAGCCTTCGACCACCTGGGGGCCGCTGACGCCGAGCCCGAGAATCATGCGGCCGTCGCTGAGGTGGTCGAGCGTCATTGCCGCCATGGCCGTGGCCGCCGGAGTGCGCGCCGACATCTGCACGATGGACGTCCCCAGCTTCATCCGCTCGGTGCGAGCGCCCCACCACGCCAGCGGGGTCAATGCGTCCGATCCGTACGCCTCCGCCGTCCACATCGAATCAAAGCCGAGTCGCTCGGCCGCCGCTACCTGCTCGACGGCATCCGGCGGTGGACCCGCCGACCAGTACCCCATGCTCAAACCGAGCTTCACGAAAACCTCCCTCGCCGGCCCACGATCCTATCTCCTCGAATCGGGGCGGGCATCGAATCGGGTGTCACGCCAAGTGCGCCAGACTGCCACCCAGTGTGTGTCGCTGTAATAGCGTCTGCGTCGGGCATGGCGCCACGAAGAGTTGCGGTGGCCCGACCACACGAACCGCAGACGCAAGAGCCGACAGCTTGGCACGAGGCGTCTTACCCGCGCCTGAGGGGGTAAGACGATTTTGTCATTTACCCCACCCCGAAGTCTCGACTATCACTTGACCCCTGACGCGGAGATCCGAAGCCGATCCGCCGGAACCCGCTGCCCCGCTTGACTTCCCGCAACCTCGTCTTGCGGCGCATCGGGGGGACCCAAAGTCTCGACCCACACTTCACCCCCCAGAAAGCGACCCTCATGAGGCCCCTCAGACTCATGTGCCGTGCCCAAGAACATGTCGCACCAGTGCGGTAGCCTGCGTGGATGATTTCGCTCGACCGATTCAGCCCGTCAACCCGGGCCTGGTTCACATCTTCGTTCTCAGAGCCGACCGCCGCCCAGGAACGAGGGTGGGAAGCGATCGCCGAAGGTTCGCATACGCTGATCCACGCCCCAACGGGCTCAGGAAAGACTCTGGCGGCGTTCCTCTGGGCGATCGACCGCCTGGCGGCCGAGCCCACCCCCCCGGAACGCGAACGTTGCCGCGTCCTGTACGTATCGCCCATGAAGGCCCTTGCCTACGACGTCGACCGCAATCTCCGGGCGCCCTTGACCGGCATCCAGATCGCAGCGGAGCGCGCCGGCCTTGCTCCGCCGAAGCTGACGACGGCGATGCGCACCGGTGATACCCCGCAGACCGAACGCCAGGGGATGCTCCGTCACCCTCCCGACATCCTGATCACCACCCCGGAATCGCTCTACCTGATGCTCACCTCTCAGGCTCGGGAGCTACTGCGCTCGGTGCGCTGGGTCATCGTCGATGAGATCCACTCCGTCGCCGGGTCCAAACGCGGCTCCCACCTGTCGCTGAGCCTGGAGCGGCTCACCGATTTGACCACGATCCCCCCGCAACGCATCGGCCTCTCCGCCACCCAGCACCCACTCGAGGCAATCGCCGAGTTTCTCGGTGGCGGTGAGCCGACCGAAGACGGGTGGTCGCCACGTCCGGTGACCATCGTCGACGCCCCCGGGGAGAAGCACCTCGACATCGAGATCGTCGTTCCGGTTGAGGACATGACCCGTCCTGAGGAGACCGTCGTCGCCGGACAGCCGACCCCGGACCCCGACGACGGAGCACGCCGCTCGATCTGGCCGGCCGTCTACCCCAAGCTGCTGCGCCTGGTGCTCGACAATCGTTCAACCCTGCTCTTCGTCAACAGCCGCAGCCTGGCAGAGCGACTCGCCGCCGAGATCAACCGCCTGGCGGGCGAGGAATTGGTCCAATCCCACCACGGCTCTGTGTCCCGTGAGCAGCGAGTCGAGATCGAAAGCCGCCTCAAACGGGGCGAGCTGCGTGGCGTTGTTGCCACCTCGACCCTCGAGTTGGGTATCGACATGGCCGCCATCGACCTCGTCGTTCTGGTCGAGTCCCCCACATCCGTTGCCCGCGGACTGCAGCGGGTGGGCCGAGCCGGCCACCAAGTGGGTGCAGCCAGCGTCGCAAAGGTCTTCCCCAAGCACCGAGGCGATTTGCTCGAGACGGCCGTGGTGGTGGACCGGATGTATCAGGGTGCCATCGAATCCACCAGCATCCCGTCCAACCCGCTCGATGTCCTCGCTCAGCAGATCGTCGCCGCGGTTGCCGTGGGTCCGCAAGACGTCGACGAGCTCTACACGGTTGTCCGGCGCGCCGGGCCATACCGCGATCTGCCCCGGCCTTCCTACGAAGCGGTGCTCGACATGCTCTCGGGTCGGTACCCGTCGGACGAGTTCGCAGAGCTGCGGCCCCGCGTTGTCTGGGATCGCGTCGAGGGCATCCTCGAGGCCCGCGACAACGCTCGCATGCTGGCCGTGACGAACGCAGGAACCATCCCCGACCGCGGCCTCTTCACCGTGACCCTTCCCGAAGGGGGCAGAGTCGGAGAGCTCGACGAAGAGATGGTCTACGAGAGCAGGCCGGGCGAGGTCTTCGTGCTCGGCTCAACGACCTGGAAGATCAGCGAGATCACCCACGATCGTGTCATCGTGACCCCGGCGCCGGGCCAATCCGCCGCCCGGCTTCCCTTCTGGCACGGGGACTCTCCCGGTCGTCCACTCGAGCTCGGCAAGGCCGTCGGCGCCTTCGTTCGCGAGATCGGCGCGATGGACGAGGTCGACGCCCTCGCAACCCTCGAAGGCCGCTACCGGCTCGATCCCTGGGCGGCCGCCAACCTCACCCAGTTCCTCGCCGACGAGCGCGACTTCACCGGCGTCCTGCCCACCGACCGAACCATCGTGGTCGAGCAGTTCCGTGATGAGATCGGCGACTGGCGCACCGTCCTGCTCTCTCCCTTCGGAGCCAGGGTGCACGCCCCGTGGGCGTTGGCAGCCCGCCGGAGATTCCGGGAGACCCACGGGACCGAAGTCGACGTGATTTGGTCCGACGATGGGATCATCTTCCGTTTCCCCGATGTCGACCAGCCACCCGGCATCGAGGAGCTCATGGTCGACCCTGAAGAGGTGGAGGAGTTGGTGCTGGAGGAGGCGGGTGACAGCGCATTGTTCACGTCCCGTTTTCGGGAGGCAGCCGCCAGATCCCTCCTGCTCCCCCGCCGCCGCCCGGGAGCCCGCACCCCGCTGTGGTTGCAGCGACGCAAGGCCTCCAGCCTGCTCGAAGTCGCCAAACAGTACGGATCGTTCCCCGTCATCCTGGAGACCTATCGCGAGGTGCTCCAGGACTACTTCGATCTGCCCGCTTTGGTCGACGTCCTCGGGGACATCTCCTCTCGTTCCATCCGCGTCAGCGTGGTCGACCTCTCCGGCCCCAGCCCATTTGCCTCTTCGCTCATGTTCGACTTCATCGCCTCGTTCATGTACGAGTACGACGCGCCGCTCGCCGAGAGACGTGCTGCCGCCCTCACCCTCGACCGGTCCCTGCTTCGCGAGCTGCTCGGAGACCCTCAGTTCCGAGAGTTGCTCGACGCCGATGTGGTCGCCGCAGTCGAGTTGGAACTGCAACGCCTGACTCCCGACCGCAAGATCCGCTCCGCCGATGATCTCCACGATGCCCTCCGGTCATTGGGGCCGCTGGACGATGCCGCCGTTGTGGCTCGGGCCAGCGACCCCGGCGCAGCGCCATCCTGGCTCGACCAACTGGCAGACCAGCGCCGGATTGTCCGGCTCCGCATGGCCGGCGCCGAGCGCTATGCGGCCGTCGAAGACGTCGCCAGGTTGCGCGACGCCCTCGGCATCACACCCCCGCCCGGTATCGCCCCCGCCCTGCTGGAGCCGGTGGCCGACCCGCTCGGTGACGTCGTTGGCCGCTTCGCGAGAACCCACGGCCCCTTCAGCGTGGACCACGCTGCAGCAGTCCTCCACCTGCCCCCGGCCGCCGTCACCGAAGTCCTCGTCCGCCTCCAAGCTGCGGGACGAGTGGCTCCCGGGTCCTACCGGCCCGGTGGTAGCGGCCAGGAGTGGGTCGACACGGAGGTACTGCGGCGGCTACGGCGTCGCTCGCTGGCAGCGCTTCGCCGTGATGTCGAAGCCGTCGACGGCGCCACCCTCGGCCGGTTCCTCCCCGACTGGCAGGGTGTTGGACAAAACGCCGGCCATCGTGATCGTTTGCTCGAGGTCATTCGCCAACTGCAAGGAGTTGCCCTCCCAGCGAGCTCGCTCGAAGGTGACATCCTCTCCGCCCGAATGGCGTACGAACCCGGGCTCCTCGACGACCTGCTCGCCTCAGGCGAGGTCGTCTGGATGGGCCGAGGGCCGTTGACGGCCAAAGACGGCAGGATTGCGCTCTACCTTCGAGACCAGGTGCCGTTGCTCCACTGGGAGCTGGGGATCGAGCCCCCGGACGACGCCGTCCATGACCGGCTTCGGGAGCACCTAGGGCAACGCGGCGCCTCGTTCTTCCGCGACTTGTACGTGGCGGCGGAGGGCGGCGATCCCACCGCAGTGCTCGAGGCGATATGGGACTTGGTGTGGTCCGGCGAGGTGACCAACGACACTTTGGCTCCGCTGCGGGCCTTCCTCGGCTCACGCCGCAGCCGCAAGCCGCGGCGTCCGTTCGTGTCGGGCACCACCCCTCCGGCAGGCTCGGGACGCTGGTACCTGACCAGTGATCTCCTCGCCGGAGTCCCAGCCCTGCCCGAGGTGCAGGCGAAGGCTCGCGCCGAGCAACTGCTCGAGCGCCACGGCGTGGTGACCCGCGACGCGGTGCTTTCCGAAGGCCAGCCGGGGGGCTTCGCCGGCCTCTACCCGGTCCTCGCCGCCATGGAGGACGCCGGCCGCACCCGCCGCGGCTACTTCATCGAGGGCCTGGGGGGCGCCCAATTCGGGCAGCCGGGCGCCATCGACCGCCTGCGCGCTCCTTATGATCCGACCACCGTTGCCCTCGCCGCCGTTGACCCCGCCAACCCCTACGGCGCCACGCTGGCATGGCCCGACCACGAGACGGGGCGACCCGCTCGCCGCACGGGAGCTCACGTGATCCTTCGCTCCGGCGAACTCGTTGCCTACGTTGAACGCGGGGCACGCCGGGTCCTCACCTTCGGCGAGCCCACGCCTGAGGTCGTAGCGCCGGCGCTCGCCGACCTCGCAGGGCGCCGCCGCCAAACCACGATCGAAACCGTGGACGGCGATTCCGTGGCGGCCACGCCGCTCGGTGCGGCGTTACAGGAGGAGGGCTTCTCCGTCGGATACAAGGGACTCACTTACCGACCGCAGCGGTCCTTACGCCGTGCCTGAAGGCGATTCGCTCGAACGTGCTGCGCTTCGGCTCCAGCCCATGGTCGGTGGAGTCCTCGACGCCGTCGGCGGATCGCACCGAGCCGTTGCGCCCTTCCGCCGGCGCCTGGTTGGAATGACCATCGCGGAGGTCGCAGCCGTCGGGAAACACCTACTGATCCACCTCGACCGCCAATGGAGCATCCGCACCCACCTCGGCATGAGCGGCTCATGGCACCTCTACCTGCGTGATGCGCCCTGGCAACGGTCGGCCGGCAAGGCCCGCCTGACGCTGACGACCGCCTCCCACGTCGCCGTGTGCTTCTCCGCTCCAACGGTCGAGATCGGCCCCACACCACGGGTGCTCGATTCGGTCTCCCACCTCGGCCCCGACGTGCTGCACGACGAAGTTGACACCGCCGTCATCATCGAGCGGGCCCGAGCCTCGTCGGCCGTCACCGCAGCCGACCTGCTGCTCGACCAGCGGGTGATGAGCGGGATCGGCAACGTCTACAAGTCGGAGGTCCTCTTCCTCGAGGGGATCTCACCCGCCACGCCGGTGACTTCGCTCTCCGATGCAGTCATTGCGGGTCTGGCGAACCGCGCCCAGCGGTTGCTGCGAGCCAACCGGCGGCCGGGACCGCGCTCGACGACGGGTCGGCGCGGTCGAAATGCCGACACGTGGGTGTATGGTCGCGGCGGTCGAACGTGTCGCCGATGTGCGACGCGCATCGAGTCGGAGACGCACGGAGACCTCGACCGGGTCTCCTACTGGTGCCCCACTTGCCAGGCGACGGAGTTCACAGCATGCCAATGACCCCAAACGAACTCGAGACGCTCGAGGACACCATGAGCTCAGCCGGCGCCCAATTCGGCCAGCTGATCGAACGGGTAGATGCCGGTGCCGTGGCCATCGGGGGCGAACACAAACGACACGGCGTAGCCGCCCACCAGAGCAGCGTCGGTGATAGTGATCGGAACCGGTCCTTCAACCACACGACGGGTTTGCTCGATGCCGTCGGGTTCACGGCAGCCCGCGCATTGGCAGGCAGCCCGCAGCGCAATCGCCGAGATTTCGGTGGTCGATCCGTCGTCCCAAGCCACGATCAGCCGGGAACCGTCCTGAACTTCGATGCGCTGGGGTACATCCACAGGACGGCAGAGTACCGACCCGCTCGGCCCAAGGAGACGATCATATGAGCACTCCGTACCTCCATGTCCGTCCCGGGCACCCCGATTTTCTCGATCTCGACTGGGACAGTCCGATCAACGACTGGGAGGGTCCACGCCTCGTCGACCTTCCCACTGGGGTTCACCGTCACCCGGTCAGGTTCCTCGCCTACGACGAAGGCCTCTACGCCATCAAGGAACTGCCCTTGCGGCTTGCGATTCATGAATTCGAGATGCTGCGCACGCTGGCAACCCGGGTCCGCAATGTGGTGCAAGCGGTCGCCGTGGCGGAGCGCCGCTGGCTCGATCCCCACACCGAGGGCGCCGGCGTCGTCATGACCGAGTACGTCCAGTTTGCCTTTTCCTACCGCGAGCTGATCACCGGTGGCGGGTTTGGAGCCCGCCGCAATCAAATGCTCGACGCCTTCGCCGGCTTGCTCGTCGAGCTGCATCTGGCCGGGTGCTTCTGGGGCGACTGTTCACTATCGAACGTGCTGTATCGCTACGACGCCGCGACGATCGAGGCCGTCATGATCGACGGCGAGACCGTTCGGCTCCACGACGTCCTCACCGACGGGCAACGAGCGGAGGACATCGACATCATGATTCTCAATGTGGCCGGTGGCATGGCCGACATCGCCGCCTCCCAGGGCGTGGATCTCGACGATGCCGACATGGGCCTCGGCGACGACATAGCGGCTCGTTACTACGGCCTGTGGGATGAACTCAACGATCAGATCGTGGTCGGCGCCGACGAGCGCTACCGGATCCGCGAACGGGTGGAGCGCCTCAACGACCTCGGCTTCGAGGTGGACGACTTTGAGTTGGTTCCAACCGGAGATGGCGGCTCCCTCCTCCGGATGCAGGTTGCGGTCGGGGGACGCAACCACCACGCCACCCGACTGCGCGAGCTGACCCGGATCGAAGCTTCTGAGAACCAGGCTCGCCAGATCCTCTCCGACCTCCAGTACTACGAAGCGACGCATCCCGCCCGATCTGCCACCGGAAAGGCGGTGACGGCCATCAAGTGGCGGGTCGACGTATTCGAACCGATCATGGCCCGCATCGCAGAGGAGATGGAGCCCGACGACGACCCGGTGCAGGGGTACGCCGACTTCTTGCACTATCGCTTCACACTCTCGGCCGCGCAGGGCCGCGATGTCCCGACAGAGGAAGCCTTCGAACTCTGGCTGAAGTCCGGCCGGCCTGGATATCCCCTCGAGGGAGCGGGTTCCGTCCTCTAGCCGAGGCTCATCGGGGCGGTCGCTCCCGTTACCCCGCCGTCGACCGGCAAAGTGACCCCGGTGATCCACGACGCCGCGTCCGAGGCGAGAAACACGATCGCCCGAGCCACATCCTCCGGTTCGCCGAAACGCTGCAGCGGATGGGCTCGAGCCGTCTCGTCCTCCATCCCCTGCCACAGGGCCGCGGCGAGGCGGGTGCGCACCACCGAAGGCGCCACGCCATTGACCCGCACCTCAGGTGCCATCTCGAACGCAAGCTGGCGGGTGAGGTGGACGACGGCAGCCTTCGACACGTTGTAGGCGCCGAGAACCGGTCCCGGGCTCAGTCCGCCCACGGATGCCACGTTCACGATCGAACCGCCGCCGTCCGCGAATGCCTGGCGCCACGCCTCGCGGGCGTACAAGAGCGGGCCCATTTGGTTGACGCTCCAGGTCTTGCTCACGGCACCGAGATCGACATCGGCCAGCGCACCAGGCGCCGGATTGGTGCCGGCGTTGTTGACCAGGATGTCGAGACGCCCGAACCGCTCGATCGTGTCCGCAACTGCGCGCTCCGCATCGTCGGGTTCATCGGCGCGAGCGACGATCGGAAACAAGCGGTCTCCCCCGTCGATACGTTCGGCCGCCTCGGCGAGATTGCCCTCCCGGCGGCTCGTGATGACAACGCCGGCAGCTCCGCTGCCCAGCAACTCGACGGCCGTTGCCTCACCGATACCCCGGCTGGCTCCGGTGACGAGTGCCACCAGCCCGTCAACCCTCACATCCATCCGTAGATCCTCCCGTTGGTCAGTGTCCACCGCGCTTGACGCCGCCGTACTTCATCCTGGTGTCTTCCATTCTGGCGATCTCCACGTCATCGTCGGTGGCGAATGCCGCGTCGATGACTTCTCCCAGAAAGAGCGTGTGGGTCCCACAGTCGATGGTCTTCCACACCCTGCACTCGAGCCACGCGACCGCTTCTTCGAAGATGGGGACTCCGGTGGCGCCCTCCCGTACCGGCCGGCCATTGAGGTTCATGTTCTCGAGCACGGCAGGCTTTGAGAACTTGACGAATGGCCGGGTATCGGACCGATCCCACAGATTGATCGAGAACGAACCACCCTCTCGGATGAGACGGTTGGTCACCGCCTTGGCATCGACCGAGATCGCAACCAGGACGGGCTCCATGGCGACCTGCGTGACCCAACTCTGCGTCATCGCATTCCACTCATCGCCGCTGCGGCTCCCGATGAGACACAACACATTGGGAATGGCCCACAGCACCCGGTTCAAGGTCTCCGCCGGCACCGCAATTTCGTGGTCTGACATCGGTCGGCTCCTCCTCGGGCGATTGAGCCGAGACTACCGCGACGTGACCCGCAACATCCGCGCCGTCCTCAAGTCGGAAGGCGGAAGGCGACCCGGCCGCCGGGTCCGGGGGCCGCCCAGATCTCACCGCCGTGGGCGGTCACGACGCCGTGGGCAATCGCCAGGCCGAGTCCGGCTCCACCGGCGGCACGAGCCCGGGCTGGGTCACCGGTCACGAAGCCCTCAAAGACCTTGTCCAACAACTCGGAAGGAAAACCCGGCCCGCAGTCTTCCACCTCGACCAATGCTCCGGCGCCATTGCTCACTCGCACAACGACATCGCTGTCCGCAGGGGCATGGCGGATGGCGTTGTCGACCAAGTTCCGAATCACCCTGCCCAGGGCGGCGGGGCCTCCGAGCACGATCACCCCACCATCGGTCTCGAGTCGCAATCGGACGTCCTTGCGTCCCGCCACCGGTTGGAGCGCTTCGATCGAGTCGTCGGCGAGCTCAGCCAGATCAACCGGTTCGCGCGCCACCTCGAGCTTGCCTGCCTCGATCGTGGCGAGCAAGAACAGGTCATCGACGAGGTGGCTCATCGCATCGAGGTCCGACTGCATGGCCCGCAGGTACCGCGCCGGATCGGGCGCCAAGCCGTCCTCGAGTGCCTCCACCGTTGCCCGCAGCGCGGCGAGTGGGGTGCGCAAATCGTGGCCGAGCGCAGCCAGGAAGTGGCGGCGGGACTCCTCGCTGCGAATCCGCTCCTCTTCGGCTTCGGCCAGCTGCACCACCATTCCGTCAATCGCCGCGGCGGCGGCACCGACCTCATCGGGCCGGTCGACGCCGGTGCGCGCCTGGAGATCCCCTGCGGCAACTCGATCGGCCGTATCGCGGATGCGACGCAGGTCACCGGCAAGCGGATCGGCGATGGCCACGGCGAGCACCACCCCGAGGCCGACCCCGAAGCCGAGGGCAACGAGGAGCAGGTTCAGGTCGTGCACCGACAGGAACATCAAGCGAGCCGAGACGGCGGCGGAGACACCGACGACAACGGCGGCCGCCACCGCAAGCGCCACGACGGCGACACGCAGCGAGTGCAGCCGCGGAAGTTGCCGCGCCAGCAATCCGGCGAGGATGGCAATCGACGCCGCCATGATCCCGAAGACCAGCAGGAGTTGGGCACGCTCGGAGCCAGTTGGCTGCATCGTCACCTCGAAGGCGGCGATGCCGAACACCACGACGGCAATCAGAGACAGCGCTACCTTCATGGCTCGAACCGGTAGCCGACGCCCCACACGGTCTGCAGCCACTCGGGCTGCTCTGGGTCATCCTCCAGTTTGCGGCGCAGCCGCCGGACGTGAACCGTCACCGTTGACGGGTCCTGGTAGTCCGACGACGAGTCCCACACGTGCTCGAGAAGTTGGGAACGAGAGAAGACCTGCCGGGGCGACTCCGCCAAGAAGGCGATCAAGTCGAACTCTTTCGGCGTGAGTTCAATCGCCTCACCGTCCTTGGTGACTTCGCGGGTGGCGCCGTCGATGACCAAACGCCCGAACTCGAGATTGCGATGCGACGGCAAGGGCCGGGCCCGGCGCAACACGGAACGCACCCGGGCCGCGAGTTCTCGGGGAGAGAACGGTTTCACGACGTAGTCGTCGGCCCCCAGCTCGAGGCCAAGAACTCGATCCACCTCTTCGGTTCGAGCCGTCAACAGAATCACCGGGACGTCGGTTTGTTTGCGCAGCTGAGTCAGCACGTCGAATCCGTCGAGCTTGGGCAGCATCACGTCGAGCACCACAAGATCAGGATGCGTGGTTTCGAGCGCCTCGAGTGCGGCGTGGCCGTCGGCCGCCGTCGTGACGCGGTAGCCGTCTCGCTCGAGGTAGGCGGTGACGACCTCGCGCACCATAGGCTCGTCATCGACGACGAGGACGCGGCGCAACGGCAAATCTGATGTGGTGCTCGGCATGCCACGGCCATCGTACGGCCTGACGATCACCACGACGCAAACTCGGGGCCGATTTCACGGTTTGTTCACTCCGGCGTCGTGGGCCCTACCATGCAGGTACTCCCAGGATCACCCATGGCAACCGTTCGATTATTCGACCAGGCTCCTACCATTCCCCCATGCACGTACTGATCGCGACGACTGGAGTCCTCACCCCGGGGCCGGTGGTTGACTTCACCACCCGGCTGCTCACCTCCGGCGGGCGTGTTTCGGTCACCACCGTGATCGAGGTGCCCCGTACGTTCCTCGAGGACCTCCGCTCCGAGAGCTGGCACCCACTCGAAGGTGGCGACGCGCCACCCTGGTCCGAGGACGATGATGCGCTGATTGCCCGCTACGTCGAAGAACGTGGCCGCCGGCTCACTGAACCCGTGGTCAGCTCACTGCGCGCCGCCGGCCTGACGGCCGAGGCGGTGTACCCCGAAGGCGAGGACCCCGCCAAGACCATATCCGAGTTGGCCGACCAGCTCGATGTCGACCTCGTCATCCTGGGCGCGACTCGGCAGATCTTCGACCAGTCCGCATGGGAAAGCGTCTCGGCTCGCGTCATGATCGAGTCGGGCCGCCCCGTCCTCGTGGTGCCTCCGCCGCACCGCCAGCCGGCGCCGATCGAACCTGAAGTAGTCGAGTAGCCCTCCACCGGCTACCAGCCGAAGTAGGCCCGTAGCATCGCCCGGGCGTGCCACACAAAGTCCTCCGGCGCCTCGGCAAGATGGCTGCAAACTTCCTCCAGCTGCCACCACCGTGGATCTGCGGTTTCGTCCGGCTGGGGTCGCGGGCTGCCGACGCCACGACACTCAAAGAGCACGTGAAGTGACGGGTAGGCGCCGTCGAGCCCATTGACGACGGCCGCGGGGCGCGCCATGGCGAACGCCACGTGCTCGGCGGCTTCCATCCGCTCGGTGCCGGCGGACACCGCAAGCAGTTCGATCCCGGTCTCCTCGCGGACCTCGCGCGCTACCGCGGCATCGGGCGCCTCGCCGGCCCGCCAGCGTCCCCCCGGCAGCTCGAGCCTGCCGCGAACCACTTCACCGGGTTTGTCGCGTCGCTGCAGGAGAATCGACTCACGGCCCGCTCCTTGGAACACGATCGCGGCGACGTTCGGCACGACGATGGCCTCACCGCTCATCTCCGGCACGGTCACCTCGAGCCACTCGTCACCCGACCAAACGCGGTAGTTCTTCATGCGCCGTGCGGAACCGCGGCGGTGAGTTCCGTCCCACAGAACCCGAGCACGAGGTCGTGAGCGGCGACCGTCACCTCGGTGATGTCCCGCGGAATCGCCACGCCGGAGAGTGATCTCGTGAACGGTTGCTCGGTTTCGTGAGGATGGGCAAGAACCCGTTCGCCGAGCACGGCCCCATCGGGGCTCCTCACCTCCCAGGCATCGGCGTACTTGTCCCAACCCGTATCGTTGGATTCCACGGTCACGGCAAAGGTGAATGACCCACCGGCGTCTTCGGTGATGGTGACGGCACGGACGTGGGCGCACTCGTCGTCCGACGCCGTAGAGGGCGAGGTCACCGGCAACTCCGTCGACGCGGGCGACTCGGTCGACGGGGGCGATACGGCGGACTCGGCCGGCTCACCACCACCGGATCCACCACAAGCTGCCAGAAGGACCGCGCAGACCGCAACAAATCGCATGACGTCCTACGGTGCCGGCAGGTCGTCGCCGGGACAATCGAGATCAACCTCGACCCCATTGTCGCTACCCGCCTGTTCGAGGGCAGCACAGCTGACTTCGAGACGAGCCCGGCTGTCGGCGAACGCCGAACCAGCGAGCGCCGGCTCGAGTTCCGCCAGAGCGGTGACCTGGTTGATGGCAGCGATGGTCGGATCGATCGCTGCTCGGCTGGCACGCAGCGCGGCGACGGCCTCGTCGTGTTCAGCCGCTACTTCATCCGGCGGCTCGAGGGCATTCATCGTTGAGATGAATTGGTCGACTTCGACGGCGGTCAGCTCAAACGATGTCCGTGTCGCGTTGACCGCAACGGTGGTGAGAGCCTCGAGCCCGGCAGCGGCGGTCGCCTCGTCGGCGTCGGTCGCGGCCTGTGTGTAGTCCTCGAAGGCGGTGTCGAGCTGCGTCGAGAACGCGTTGGCGATGTCGTCGGTTGCCTGATCGTAGCGAGCCGTCTCAGTCTCCACAGCAGCAAAGTAGTCCTCGATGGACAGCGCCGAGTCGCCACCACAGGCTGCGACCAGCAGCACGATGGCGGCGACGGCGCCCTTGAATCTGCCCATCTGGGTACTCCTCTCCGGGTGTGGCGCCAGCGTACCGTCCGAGCCGGATTGTGCGATGACCAACCCTCCGTGTCAGAAGGACTCCGCCTTGGTGAACTGGGTTTGGTAGAGGCTGGCGTACAGGCCATCCATCGCGAGCAATTCGTCGTGGGTCCCGCTCTCCTGCAGGGTTCCATTGTCGATCACGAAGATACGGTCTGCCGAAAGGATGGTCGAGAGACGGTGAGCGATGACCAATGAGGTGCGCTCCTGCATCACCCGCTCGAGCGCGTCCTGGATCAGCGCTTCGTTGTGGGCATCGAGGTGTGAGGTGGCTTCGTCGAGGATGAGAATGCGGGGGTCCTTGAGGATGACGCGGGCCAGCGCGATGCGCTGCTTCTCTCCGCCTGAGAGCCGGTAGCCACGCTCGCCGACCACAGTCTCGTAACCGAGTGGCAGCGTCGCGATGAAGTCGGCGATGTTGGCGGCTTCAGCGGCGGCCCGGATTTCGTCGGCTGTCGCGTCCGGCTTGGCGTACCTGAGGTTGGCGGCGATCGTGTCATGGAACAGGTAGGACTCCTGAGTCACCACCCCAATCGTGTCGGCCAGGGCGGTGAGGCTGACGTCGCGCACGTCCTGGTCGTCGATGCGCACGGCGCCCTTGGTGACGTCGTAGAGCCTCGGCACGAGATAGGTCGTCGTGGTCTTGCCTGCGCCGCTGGGGCCGACCAGCGCCACCAGCTCCCCGGGGTTGACCCGGAATGAGATGCCGCGCAGCGCCCAGTCGTCGACCACCTGCCGCTGGCCGGTGTCTTCGCCTTCGGTGACCCCCATCCAGCTGAACCGGCGGACGGATTCGAGCCCGTCGGAGCCTCCCTCACCGTATGAGAACCAGACGTCGTCGAACTCGACGGCGCCACGCGCCCCGTTCATCGAAGCCGGGTGGGCCGGTTCCGGCACCTCGAGCGGCAGATCGAGCACCTCGAACACCCGCTCGAATGATACCAACGACGTGGCGAATTCAACCCTGGCGTTCGAGAGTCCTGACAGCGGCCCATAGAGACTGGCTAGGTAGAACGACATCGCGACGACACTGCCGACGCTCAAGCCGCCGTTGATGACCATCACGCCACCAACCCAAAACACAATCGCCGTCCCGAGGGCGCTCATCACGCCGAGCGCCATGAAGAACCAGCGCCCGATCGTCGCTTGCCGAACCCCGAGGTCCCGGACCTTCGCGGCACGATCGGCGAACTCGGCGTCCTCCGAGTTGGTCCGGCCGAACAGTTTCACCAGCAGCGCTCCGGACACGCTGAGGGTCTCCTGCATCTGAGCGTTCATCCGGGCGTTGTATTCCATCTGATCTCGGCGCACCGCCCGCAGCATCTTGCCGACCCGCCGGGAAGCGAAGATGAACCCGGGGAGGATGGCAACGGCCAGCAGCGTGAGCCGCCATTCGATGCCGAACATGAAGAACAGCGTCACTACGACGGACAGTGAGTTGGCCGCCAGTGAGATGAACGTCCCGGTCACCGCCTGCTGGGCGCCGACCACGTCGTTGTTGAGCCGGCTCATCAGCTCGCCGGTGCGGGTGGCCGTGAAGAATCCGAGCGACATCCGTTGCAGGTGGCCATAGAGCTGGCAGCGGAGATCGAAGATGATGCCCTCTCCGGTGGCGGCCGAGGCCCACCGCTGCAAGACACCGAGGCCACCGGTGAGGATCGGGATCGCCACCATCCCCAGCCCGAGCAACGTCACCATGCCGACGTCCTCGGAAGGGATCGCTACATCGATCAGCCGCCTGATCAACAGCGGCGGAATAGCCGACAGGAGCGTGATCGCAACGATGGTGACGAGCACCACCACGATCTCTTTCTTGTAGGGAGCGCCGTACCCGACGACGCGCCGGAGCAGGGCCCGATCGAGCTTGGGTCGATCCTGCTCCTCGTCGTAGCGGACGTAGCTCCACCAGCCGCCTGAGTGGAAAATGAGAAATCACTCCTACCTGGGGAAACTCCTGAAACCCCCTGGGGCACAAAGGATACCGATGATCATGATGCAACGGGGAGCAACCGCCAGAACCGCGAGAACCGCGAGAAACGGGCTGAACACAGGGTTGGTGTTCAAAGGGTCACCAACCCTTGGCCTTGGTCAGGCGCCGGTCAGCCTGCGGTGAGAGGCTTCTGCGGTTTGTCGCGGTCAAGGCGCTCGCGAACCCGTCACCAGGCTACTGAGCCGTGGAGCGCAGCCGGTTTCGCGAGCGATTACCTCGCCGCCCCGGGACGAGTACAACGAGTGGGCCGATATCGAGCTGGCGGCTGACACCGGGGGCGCTCTGGTGCATACCGCGTGTGATGTGAGTGGGCCGATGGTCTCTGGTGAACTGGTTGGTCTGGGTCGATGATGGTTTCGGGAGGCTTCTCAGGAGGTTGGAAGTGCCCAGAGAAGCGGTTTCTGTGTTCTGTGTTGCACTCATTGCTGCATCGGTTTTCCTCGGCGCGTGCAGTGATGTCGTGCGGTTGCCGGACTGCATCGATTGTCGACCGGTGGAGATGGCAACCGACCAGAAGCTCGAAGTGGAGCTCGGCAGTGACCGGTCGGTCACGAACGACCCGGACACGTATGCGTGGGTTGTGACCGAGTCGGGGAACCTGACCTTGGTGTCTGAGGATCGGGGAACACGGTCCGAAGACGAAGACGAGTTCGTCGGTGGATACTCGCGATACGTGATCTACACCTTCGAGCCCACCGCGGCGGGCACTACGCAGATGCGGTTCGAGTTCGTACCCCGTGGCGAGCCGGAAGGTCAACCGGTCAACTCGCTCGACATCACCGTGATCGTCAACGACTAGAGCGGATCAGTGATGTGGTGGGTCTTGGTTGAGGGCCATTCTGGTAGCGATTGGGGGTTGTCCCCTATGTCTTTTGCGGCCGTGCTGAGGCATGGTGGGAGCGTTGGGAAGGAGTACCTATGAGCACCCTTCGTGTGTCTTGCAGGGTTGTCGTTGGGGCCCTTCTGGTTGGGCTCGCCCGCACCCTGGATCCGGCTCAGAGCGTCTCGTCGCTCGCCGCAGGCTCGCGGTGTGACAGAACTGCGCCGGTCACCCCAATGCCGATTGCGGTGGCAGTCGAAACCAGCAGGAAGAGCACCCACCCGTCGAGCCAGGCGTCAAAGGCAGACCCGCCGGAGCTGAATGGAATGTCGGCAAGTGCATTGATGATCGCCTGCTCGATACCGGAGATGGCGATGAAGCCGACCAGGAAAGCGCCGACCGCGACCACTCCAAGGGCGATGACGGTCCGCCGGGTCCGGGAGATCGCGACGGCACCAATTCCGGCAGTGACGGCCGCGATGATCGAGAGCCAGAACAGTTGACCCAACTGGGCGCTCCACTCCTGGATCGACGCCAGGGCCACAGACTCGATGAGCACAAATGAACCGAGGTCGTCGGGGAGGTTCGAGACGAGCAGATTGCCGAGGGCTCCCTTGATGTCTCCGGGCTGCAACCCGGTGACGCGTGCCAGCAGGCCGTCGCCCGAGATCTCCGGGAGGGCGTCGGCCACCTCCTCGTACGTGGCGATGATGGCACGAGACACGTCGACGGATACAACGCCCCCGTCGGCGCTCAGGACGCCATCGCCGGAATCGTTGAGCGCCTGCACGAACGCCTCGTGCGCCGCCGGCAGGGCCGCATCCCAAATGTCGGCAAAGAACTCCGTCTGCACCAACTCGCTCGTGGCAATCGACACGGCGCCTTCGACCCGATCGGTGACCGGCCCGGCGAGTAGCGACAGCCCAAACGGCAATGCCGCTTCGATCCGTTCCTCCACCGCCAGCCCGCTGATGGCCTCCTCGGCGATCCAAACACCGAGCGCTTCTGCCCGTTCTGGGTCATCGGGAAGGTCGCCGAACGCCGCAATCATGATGTCGGGTTCGTAGAGCGTGTCATCAGCCCACCAGGTGACCACGCCGGAGATGATCGACAGGCTCAGCAAGCCCAGGAGGACAACGGCGAGAGCCGAACGGACGGTGGTGCTCAACTGGATCTCTCAGGTCGGGCCCCCGACGATAGGGACGTTCCTGAGATAAGGGACTCAAGAGCGATTGATGGCGACCAGAGGGGTCGACGACTCAGCCATCTTCCAACAGAGGTCCTCCGGCAGCGACTCGCGGCAGAACAGTTCATAGCGGTAGTCGAAGTCATCCCAGGTGAGCGAGAGGCCGTCGGCGACCACCTCAGCCCTGATTTCGAGGAGTCTGTCCTCGGGGGCGTTCCCAACTCTCAGCACTCCGATCCTCCCCTCTTCGACCGTGTAGGGCTCCACTTCCCACAACCCGAAAGCGGCCGACGTCCCGGCGTCGATGGTTCCCGAAGCAGTGTCGTAGACCAATTGGCTCGTAATCCATGTCACGCCACGAGGCACGACCCTGGGGAACTCAATTCCCGGCAGCACCAACGCCATCTCGACCCGACTGGATTGAACGAACCTGTTGCCTTTGCCCCGGTTGAACACTCGGGCGATGACCTCGGTCTGGCTTCCGTCCACTTCGCCTTCGAGACCGTCGTTGAGCCACAACACCGAGTTGGCCGCAACCGTTCCCCGAGGTGCGACGTCGACATCATCGACCAGCACGAACTCCGTGGTCGTCGTGGTGCCAATCACCGCTCCCTGGGTACGGGTCCCGACGCCGTCGAGGAGGCCGTTTTCGCCGCAGCCGGCCGCGACGGGCATGACCAAGGCCATGAGCACGAGCAACAGCACGCTTTGCTTCACGTCGATACAACTCCGGGCGTCGGCAACCGGTTCCTGGCGTTCGTCACCGACGAGAATACCCCGACCCATACGGCTGGCGACACCGAGCGGCGTCCCGCCGGCCGCCAATTGTGATCCGCGGTTACGATCCCGGCCGTGACCGACACGCCGCTCCGCCTCATCACCGCAGGGTTTCCCGCCGACCCCGGTCTCGACATTGCCCTCTCGAGAGCCCTGCTTCTGCGTGCCTCCGACGGCGAGATCCCCGAGACCTTCCGTCTCAACCAAACTGGCCGGGTCGTCGCCTTCGGCAAACGTGACGCGATCGCCGCCGGGTATCCCGCCGCCGTCGCCGCGGCGCGACGAGCCGGCTTTGAAGCAGTGGAACGACTCGCCGGTGGCCGGGCAGCTGTGTTCCATGAGGGAACCCTTTCGTTCAGTTGGACCATCCCCGAAGAGGATCCCCGTCGCGGCATTCATGAGCGCTTCCGCACGCTCGCCCAACTCCTCGTCGAGGCCCTCGCCGACCTCGAAATCACGGGACACATCGGGGAGATCGCAGGTGAGTACTGCCCGGGGGAGTACAGCATCAACATCGGCGGGACCATCAAGGTGATGGGAGTCGGGCAGCGACTGGCCCGCAACGCCGCCCATATCGGAGGTGTCATCGTGATCGCCGGTGGTTCGCTCATACGTCGAGTCCTCGAACCCGTCTACCGGGAACTCGACCTGCCGTGGAACCCCAGCACCGCAGGAGCCATCCAGGACGCCAACCCCGACGTCACGCTGCGTCACGTCGTCAACGCAGTCGGGGCGAGGCTGGCGACCTCCCGTGTGGTCGTACCGTCTTCGTTCCAGCCCGAAACCCTCGCCCTCGGGCGGCGCCTGGCTCCCGAGCACATCTCGCCCACCCGTGCCGGCTCCGGGTAGCGTACGGCCATGGAACACATCCTGGTCATCAACGGCCCAAATCTGAACCTGTTGGGAACCCGCGAACCCGACATCTACGGATCAACGACGCTCTCCATGCTCGAGTCCGACATTCGGGATTGGGGTGCTCAGCTCGGTATCGACGTCGACACGTTCCAGTCCAACCACGAAGGCGCTCTCATCGATCGGATCCACGCTGCGGCTGCCGACCGAGACGGCATCATCATCAACCCCGGGGCCTTCACCCACTACAGCTACGCCATCCATGACGCCCTGAGCGCAGTCGACACCCCCGCAGTCGAAGTCCACATCTCGAACATCACCGAACGCGAGCCGTGGCGCCGGACCTCCGTGACGGCTCCGGCTTGTGTCTACGCCATCGTCGGCCGGGGCCTCGAAGGCTACCGAGCAGCGTTGCACCACCTCCATTGGCGCCACACTTGGGAGCCCCTCACGCTCTCATATGGCGACGGGCCCGACCAGGTAGCCGATCTGCGCGTACCCGCCGGAGACGGGCCCTTTCCGGTCGCGGTGATGCTCCACGGCGGTTTCTGGCGGAACGTGTGGACGCGGGACCTGATGGATGGCATCTCCGTTGATCTCTCCCGGCGGGGATGGGCAACCTGGAATGTCGAGTATCGCCGCCTTGGCAAAGATGGCGGCTGGCCCAACACGCTCGAGGACGTAGCCGCCGCCATCGACGCCCTCGCCCCCCTGGCTGCCGACTTCCGCCTCGATGTCGACGCGGTAGCCACCGTGGGACACTCAGCCGGCGGGCACCTCGCCCTGTGGGCCGCAGCCCGCAGCTCGCTTCCTCTCGAGGCGCCCGGTGCCGTTCCCCAGGTGCGGGTGCGCACCGCGGTTGGCTTGGCACCGGTGGCGGACCTGGCAGCCGGCTATCGAGCCGGCCTGGGTAGCGGCGCGGTGGCTGAGTTCCTCGGGTCGAGCCCTGAGGCAGCGCCGGAACGGTACGCCACGAGCTCCCCTGCCGAACTCCTCCCGTGCGGCGTCCGCCAACTGATCGTCCACGGCGACATCGACGACCGCATCCCAGTCGCCTCGAGCAGGGACTATGCCGGGAGAGCTGCGGACGCCGGAGATGCCGTCGTCTACCACGAGCTCGAGGACGCCGACCACTTCGTCCTGATCGACCCCAACAGCGCCGCCTGGAACAAGGTCGCCGACGAGATGGAAGAGCTGCGCTAGCCGGCCACCAAACCTTGGAGGCGCTCCAATCCCTCCCGCAGGTTGTCGTCGCCGAGGGCGAACGAGAACCTGGCGTAGCCGGGTGCACCAAACGCCTCACCGGGCACAATCGCGATCCGGATCTCGTCCAATAGCAGCGCCGCGAGCTCCATCGTCGTTGTCGCGGTTCGACCCCCGAGATCACGGTTGAGCAAGCCGACCATCTCGGGGAACGCGTAGAAGGCTCCCTCGGGCTCGAGACACGTGATGCCGGGAGTGGCATTGAGCATGCTGTACATGAGCCGGCGACGACGATCGAAGGCCGCCCGCATCTCGTCGACTGCGTCGAGCGGACCACTGACGGCCGCCAACGCCGCCCGCTGGGCGACATTCGAGACGTTTGACGTCATGTGTGACTGCATCCGGGTGGCCGCCTTGGCAACCTCGCCGGAGCCGATCATCCAACCGACCCTCCACCCTGTCATGGCGTACGTCTTGGCGACGCCGTTGACGACAACGGTGCGCTCCGCGGCCTCTGGGGCGACCACCGGCAGAGACGAGAACGTGGCGTCGCCGTAGGTGAGATGCTCGTAGATCTCGTCGGTCATGACCCAGATGCCGTGACGTGCCGCCCACTCGCCGATGGCCCGAGTCTCCTCCTCGGGGTAGACGGCGCCGGTTGGGTTGGAGGGCGACACGAAGATCAGCAATTTGGTCCGCGGTGTCCTGGCCGCCTCGAGACGCTCGACCGAGACCCGGAATCCGTCGCCGACGTCTGAGGGAATCGGAACGGTGACTCCACCGGCGAGGCTGATCGCTTCCGGGTAGGTGACCCAGAAAGGAGCCGGCAACAAGACTTCGTCGCCGGGATCCAGCAGGACTTGGCAGGTCGCGTAGACGGCATGCTTGCCGCCGTTGGTGACCACCACCTGGGACGGATCCACGACGTATCCGCTGTCACGTGCCGTCTTGACTGCAATCGCGGCCCTCAAGTCGGGCAAGCCGGCGGCCGGCGTGTAGCGGTGGTTCGCCACATCCTGGGCTGCGGCAACGGCCGCGGCCACGATGGGCTCGGGCGTCGGAAAGTCCGGCTCACCGGCGCCGTACCCGATCACATGTTCGCCGCCGGCGCGCAGTTGTTTCGCCTTTGAGTCGATAGCCAGCGTCGCGGATTCCTCCACGCCGGCGGCACGCCTCGAAATGCCGGATCCCGTTGCCTCGTCCATGGCTTACTACTCTCCTGAATCAGGGCCGATCGATTCGGTTCTCGAAACCAGCACCCTACCCAGGTGACCGCCGTGACAAATCTCCCTCGCATCCAACTCCCGCCCGACTTATTGCCCGCCGACGGACGCTTCGGCTCAGGTCCCTCGAAGGTGCGCCGTGAGGCGCTACTGGAGCTGGGCGTCAGCGGATCATCGTATTTGGGAACCAGCCACCGCCGACCCGCGGTGAAGGCAATGGTGGCGGCGATCCGTGACGGCCTCACCGACTACTACGGTCTGCCTCCCGGTTTTGAGGTCATCCTCGGCGTCGGCGGCGCCACTGCATTCTGGGATGCGGCGGCGTTCGGTCTCATCGAGCGCCGCAGCCAGCATCTGGTGTTCGGGGTCTTTTCGCGCAAGTTCGCAGACGTCGTGGCCGCGGCGCCTCATCTCGAGACCCCCGACATCCTCGAGTCTGACGCGGGGACCCATCCCGCCGTCCAACCCAACCCCGAGGTTGACGTGTACGCCCTCACCCACAACGAGACCACCACGGGTGTGGCGATGCCGGTCACCCGCCCGCAGGGCGTTGACGGCCTGGTGGTGGTTGACGCCACATCGGCGGCTGGGGCCATCGAAGTCTCACCTTCGTCCTTCGACGCCTACTACTTCTCGCCCCAAAAGGCCTTCGGGTCGGAGGGCGGCCTCTGGATCGCGCTCTGCTCGCCGTTTGCGATCTCGCGCATCGAGCGCCTCGCCTCACAACGGTGGATCCCGCCCTTCCTCAGCTTGCGCTCCGCCCTGGACAACAGCCGCAAGGATCAGACCTACAACACCCCTGCCCTGGCGACGCTGTTCTTGATGCGGCGCCAGCTCGACTGGATGCTCGAGATGGGCGGCTTGGAATGGGCCTCAGCCCGCTCGCGACGTACGTCGGGCATCCTGTACAACTGGGCGGAAGCGGCCCACTATGCGACTCCTTTCGTTGCCGACCCCGCTCAGCGCAGCCCCACCGTCGTGACGATCGACCTCGATGCCAACATCGACGCCAATATCGTGGCCGGTGTGCTGCGAGCCAACGACATCGTTGACACCGAGAGCTATCGGACACTGGGCCGCAATCAACTTCGTTTGGCCGCGTTTCCGAACATCGAACCCGCCGACGCGGAGAAACTCACCCGCGCCATCGACTACATCGCAGAGAGGTTGTAGCCGTGCCGAGCATCTTGTGGCGCCGACTCGACCGGACGGGAATGGAACGGGCCACCCTCGAGTCGACACCGGACGGCTTTCGCTTCGCCGGCACAGTGCTCCTGGTCGAGCCTGATGGTCCTATCGAGATTCGCTACTCGGTGCTCACCGATACCGAGTGGCGGACCCGCACCGTCGGTGCCCACGTCCAGAGCGTGACAGGCGATCGTCGCCTGGCGCTCAACAGTGACGGGTCGGGAACCTGGTCGGCAGGCGATGACCCCGTCCTCGAGTTGTACGGTGCCGTCGACGTCGATCTGGCCTGGACGCCTGCGACGAGCACGCTCCCCATCCGGCGGCTCAACCTCGCACTCGGCGAATCGGCCGAAGTCTCAACCGTGCACATCGCCTTCCCCGCTCACGAGATCGAACGCAGAACCCACCGCTACGAACGGCTCGCCCCGCTTCGCTACCGCTACCGCTCCGGGGACTTCGAGACCGACCTCACGGTGAACGAACAGGGGCTGGTCGTGGCGTATCCCGGACACTGGACGACCGAGGCCGAAGGCTGACATGGCGTGGGGCTTCACCGTGACGTGTGTTGCCGGCCTCGCCACCCTTCTGTGGGCTGAAACCAGCCAACCGACCTGGCGCCGACCCGCCAAGATGGTGGCATCGAGCGCGTTTGTTGCCGTGGCGCTGTCGCTCGGGGCAGGCGACACGTCGTTTGGGAGATGGATGCTTGCCGGATTAGCCCTCTCCTGGCTTGGCGACCTCCTCCTCACCTACGAGGGGCGGCCGGCCTTCCTCGGCGGTCTCGTCGCCTTCCTGCTGGCCCACGTCGCCTACATCGTTGCGTTCGTAGTGCGCGGGGTCGCGACGCCCCAATGGCTCTTCGTGGTCGCAGTGTTCGTCGTCGGAGGCTTCATCCTGCGCTGGCTGTGGCCCTACGTCGACCAAGAGATGCGATTGCCGGTGCTGGCCTACGTCGTCACCATCACCGCGATGGTGCTCGTGGCGGCGGCCACGGCGCAGGCCGAGCCCGACTGGCGGATCCCCGCCGGCGCCGTGGCGTTCTACCTCTCCGACGTCGCCGTCGCTCGAAACCGCTTTTTGGCCCCCGGCGTCATCAATCGACTGTGGGGCCTGCCGCTCTACTACGCCGCCCAATTGCTGTTCGCCTGGGTGGCGGCAACGTAGGGTTGACGCATGGAAGAACCGCTGATCCGACCCGAGATCGTCGACCACTACGGCCGATTCGAAGAAGCCGACCGCCTCACGAGAGACTTCGGCGCGCTCGAACTGATCCGCACCCAAGAGATCCTGCAACGTGTGATCCCGAGTCCGCCCGGGTGCATTGTCGATGTCGGCGGTGGCCCGGGTGTGTATGCCACGTGGCTCGCCGGCCTCGGCTACGACGTGCATCTGGTCGACCCGGTACCCCGCCACATCGATCAGGCCACTGGGCGGGCCACAGCCGCCGGGGTCTCGCTGGCGTCGGCCACGTGCGGCGCCGCAGCCCGGATCGAGTTGGACGATGACTCGGCAGACGCAGTACTGCTGATGGGGCCGCTGTATCACTTGCCAGAGCCTGAAGAACGACTCGCCGCCCTCACCGAAGCGCGCCGCCTGTTGCGGCCCGGCGGAGTGGTGGCGGTCTCCGCCGTCACCCGCTTTGCTTCGGTGCTCGATGCCCTCGACGCCGGATTCATCGACGACCCCCGTTTCATGGACATCGTGGCGGGCGATCTCAACGATGGCAGGCACATCAATCCGACTGAGAATCCCAACTACTTCACGACCGCCTACTTCCATCTCCCCACCGAGTTGGCTGCAGAGCTGGAAGCGGCGGGCTTCCACGCCGTCGACGTCGTAGCTGTAGAGGGGATTGGATGGATCGCCCGTGACTTCGCCGACCGCTTCAGCGACCCCGACTCTCGCGCCGTACTGCTCGACGTGATTCGCCGCGTCGAGACCGAACCCTCCCTCCTCGGGATGAGCCCACACCTGTTGGGACTCGGCGTCGCACCGTAGTCGTCACTCGCCGGACTGCCGGCGGTAGTTGCGCAGCGTGACGCCGGTGGCCGGCATCAAACGAGGATGCCGGTAGAAGGGGCGCAACTCCGGGTCACACATTTGCGGTGAAGGCAGATCCCGCCACGCGAGGAAGAACGGTCCTTCGAGTTGACAAGGCGCCATCCCAGCAAGGTGCGACGTGTACTCGATCATGCTCTCAAGGTAGCGTGGACCTATGAAACGATTGATCGTCTTGCGCCACGCCAAGTCGGATTGGGACACTGACTTCGAATCCGACCACGACCGCCCTCTGGCTCGTCGCGGAGTTGCCGCCGCCGGAACCATGGGCGTTGCCCTCGCCAACATGGATCAGATCCCCGACCTCGTCTACAGCTCCTCGGCGTTGCGCGCCCGCACCACGGTCGAACTCGCTGCCGAGGCTGGCGGCTGGGACACCACCATCGAACTCTTCGACGACCTGTACGGGACATCCGCAGAGGCGGCGCTGGCCGTCGCCGGACGCGCCGGTCCGCAGATCGACCGCCTCATGCTGGTCGGGCACCAACCCACCTGGGGCACGCTCGTCTACCAATTGACCGGCGGCCGCGTCCAGGTGAAGACGGCGACGGCGGTCGGCATCGACCTCTCCATAGACTCGTGGAACGACGTCACGACTGCGCACGGCGAGATCGCCTACGTGCTCCAGCCGCGTCTGTTCACCGATGGGGCCTGGGACCTCGATCTCCGTCCATGACGGAGTACGACCGGTACTTCACACCCGACCACGATCTGGTCCGCCGGGTTGCCTGTGAGTGGGTAGCGGCCGAGATCATTCCCTATGTCGGTGAGTGGGAAGAAGCCGGCGAATTCCCCCGCGACCTGTACGCCAAGGCAGCCGCCATCGGGCTCCTCGGTATCGGGTATCCCGAGGAGTACGGCGGCACGCCGGGCGACCTGTTCATGAAGGTCGTCGCCTGGGAAGAGATCGCCCGCGCCGGATCGGGCGGCCTAGCCGCCTCCCTGGGGTCACATGACATCGCCTTGCCCCCCATCGTCGCCTTCGGAACGCCGGAACAACGCGACCGGATGCTGCCGCCCGTGCTCAAAGGCCACAAGATCGCGGCACTGGCCGTCACCGAACCCAGCGGTGGGTCCGATGTGGCCGCGCTGCGCACCACCGCAGTGCGCGACGGCGATGAGTTCGTCGTCAACGGTTCGAAGACCTTCATCACCAGCGGGGTACGAGCCGACCAATACACGGTGGCGGTGCGGACCGGCGGTGAGGGCCACCACGGAATCAGCTTGCTCGTCATCGACCCCGATACGCCCGGGTTCACGAGGTCGGGACCACTGGCCAAGATGGGCTGGTGGGCGTCGGACACGGCCGAACTCTTCTTCGACGACTGCCGGGTCCCGGCCGCCAACCTGATCGGTGACGAGAACGAGGGCTTCTACGCCATCATGGAGAACTTCCAAAAGGAGCGCCTCCAACTCTCCGTGGGTGCCAACATCAACGCTGAACTGGCGCTGAATGCCTGCCTCGCATACGCCACGGAACGTGAAGCGTTCGGCAGACCACTGACCGGGTTCCAGGTGACGAGGCACAAGCTCGTTGACATGGCAACGCGGGTCGAAATCAGCCGCGAGTACACGTATCGGGTCGCCGCTCGCATGAACGCCGGCGAGGACCAGGTGACGGAGGTGTCGATGGCCAAGCTGTTCGCCACCGAGGCGAGCGACTTCGTCACGAACGAAGCGGTCCAGATCTTCGGCGGCTACGGCTACATGCGGGGATACCTGGTCGAGCGGCTCTACCGCGACAACCGGATCCTGTCGATCGGCGGCGGCACCACCGAGGTGATGAAGGAGATCATCGCCAAGCGACTGCTTTGAGTCGCCCGACTGCTCTGAGTCGCCTGCTTGGGGGCCGGTGCGCCGGGCTATTGTCGCGGCCATGATTGATCTCCGCTCCGACACCGTGACCCAGCCGACCCCCGAGATGCGAGCCACCATTGCCGACGCACCCGTCGGCGACGACGTCTACCACGACGACCCGACCGTTCTCGCCCTCGAGGAGCACGTCGCCGCCCTGCTCGGCAAGGACGAGGCCATCTACATGCCGACCGGGACGATGACCAATCAAGTTGCACTGCGCACCCACACCTCGCCGGGCGACATCGTGCTCGCCTCCGAAGGTGCCCACATCGACAGTCATGAACTCGGCGCCGCCAACGCGATCTCCGGGCTGACCATCCACCAGCTCGCCGGATCCGATGGGACCTTCACCGCCGAACAGGTACGAGCGGGTACGCCCGCTCCCCCGCCACTGATGCCCCAGCAACTCTTTCAGCGGGTCACCTTGGTCGCCGCCGAGAACACACACAACGGGGCCGGCGGGACCATCTGGCCGCTCGAACAGATCACCGACGTCACTGCGGCGGCTCACGAGCTCGGTCTGGCCACCCACCTCGACGGCGCCCGGTTGTGGAACGCCGCGGCAGCCACCGGGATCGCCGAGGCGGAGTACGCCGCCGGTTTCGACACCGTCAGCGTGTGTTTCTCCAAAGGCCTTGGCGCCCCAATGGGGTCCGCCCTAGCCGGGTCGACCGAACAGATCGCCACAGCACGGCGCGTCAAACAGATGCTCGGCGGCGGGTTCCGCCAGGCCGGCATGATGGCGGCCGGTGCACTCTACGCGGTGCAGGAGCACCGGGCCCGGCTGGTGGAGGATCACGACAACGCGGCTCGATTGGCGCGCGGTATCGCTGAAATCCCCGGCCTGTCCGTCATCGGGAGTGGCCCGGCCACCAACATCCTCTACTTCAAGGTCGAGACAATGCCCGCCTATGAATTCTCGAGCCGGTGCAACGACTCCGGCGTGGCGTTGTTGGCGCTGAGCGCCGACACTATTCGGGTCGTCACCCACCTCGACGTCGACCAGACCGACATCGATCAAGCCCTCGACGTGATCGCCGATATCGCCACCTCCTAGGGTTTTGGCGGACATGAGCGCAGCATGTTGCGCTCATGTCCGCCAAAACCCTCTCAGCGGAAGTCGCGGGAGGTGATGCCGGTGACGGGCCAGTGTTCGAAGCGGTGGGCGACCAGGTTGGTGACGCCGTCGCGAAACTCGATGATGCCCTCGATGACCACGCCGACTGCCTTGCGGGCCACCTCGTAGTTGGCGTCCCATACTTGGGGCATCACCACCACGTTGAGCAGTCCGGTTTCGTCTTCGAGGTTGAGGAAGCGCACCCCGCGTGCTGTGCTGGGGCGCTGCCGGTGGGTGATCAAGCCGCCGACCTTCGCTCTCACCCCGTTGTGGCGCTGCTTCAGGGCATCCGTCACCGTCAAACAGCCCGCCTCGTCGAGGCGTTCACGCAGGAACGACACGGGATGCTGCACCGAAATCCCCGTCGACCACAGGTCGGCCTGCATCTCGTCGTAGCGAACCATGGGCGGCAACTCGGGAGCCTGCGTCCCTGGAGCGAGCGGCAGCCGATCCGGCCCCATCCCGGCCAAGGCCCCGGCGGCCCAAATACCTTCCCGTCGCCCGATCCCCAACGGAAACAAAGCTCCCCCTGCGGCCAGAGCCTCGAGCGCATCGACCGGCAGGCCGGTCCGCTGGGCGAGGTCTTCGGCCGAACCAAAGGGGCCGGACACCATCCGCGCTGCCTCGATCCTGGTGATCTCAGCGTCCCCGAGGTTGCGCACGTAGCGCAACCCGATCCGCAGCGCCGCCGGGGTCCGCATCGGATCGTCGAAGGCGCCGCGTCCCCGCCGCCAGCGCATCCCCAAGTATTCGGCGATGTCGTCTTCCTCCGCTGCGAGCGGCTCGACCGTGCAGTCGAACCATGACTGATTGATGTCCGGAGGCAGCACCACCACCCCGTGGTGTCTGGCGTCTTGCACCAGCGAGTTCGGCGAGTAGAACCCCATCGGCTGGGCATTGAGCAGACCCATGAAGAACTCCGTCGGCCAGTGGTACTTGAGCCACGACGACATGTACACGATGTACGCGAACGAGACCGAGTGAGACTCCGGAAAGCCAAACGAGGCAAACCCCTGAAGCTTCTCCCAGATCTCCTCAGCAGCTGCGCCGGTGACTCCGTTGGCCTGCATCCCGGCGAACACGTCGTCCCGCAGCAGCCCCATCGCCTCATCCGAGCGCTTGTGAGTCATGGCTTGCCGCAGACGATCCGACTGCCCGGCGGTGAACCCGGCGCAGATCCGCGCCAGTTCCATGAGTTGCTCCTGGAAGATGGGTACGCCGAGAGTCTTCTCCAGGATGGGCTCGGTCAGCGGGTGGGGATAGCGGACCGGCTCTTCGCCGTTACGGCGGCGAAGGTACGGATGCACCGAATGACCTTGGATGGGACCGGGACGAATCAGCGCCACCTCGACCGCCAGGTCGTAGAACGTCTTGGGCTTCATCCGGGGCAGCGTCGCCATCTGCGCCCGGGACTCCACCTGGAAGACCCCGACGGTGTCGGCCCGGGTGAGCATGTCGTAGATGACCGGTTCCTGCGGGATCGTGGCCAAGTCGATGTCGATGCCATGGACTTCCCGAATCGCGTCGACCGAAAGATGGAGCCCGTTGAGCGCCCCGAGCGCAAGCAGGTCGAACTTGACAATGCCCATCGCAGCGCAGTCGTCCTTGTCCCATTGCAGCACGGAGCGATCCTCCATCCGACCCCACTCGAGCGGGACGATCTGCCACAGCGGACGTTTGGCGACCACCATCCCTCCGGAGTGAATCCCCAGGTGGCGGGGGAACCCATCGAGCCGTTGACAGACGTCGTAGATGAGCTCGGAGGTGAGTCCGGCGGGGAGTTCCACCGAGGTGCGAATCGCTTGGGGGTTGCGAGAGTCGAGGTATTTCGTGAGGGCGTTCACCTGCGCCTGAGTGAGCCCGAACACCTTGCCGACGTCCTGGAGCACGGACTTGGCCCGGTAGGTGATGACATTGGACACCATCGCCGCCCGTTCCCGACCGTAGCGTCGGTAGCAGTATTGGATGACCTCTTCCCGCCGCTCCGCCTCGAAGTCGATGTCGATATCAGGAGGGCGGCCCCGCTCCGATGACAGGAACCGTTCGAAAGGAAGCTGCAAACGAATCGGGTCGACCCTGGTGAGCCCGATGCAGCGGCACACGGCGGAATCTGCCCCCGAGCCTCGAATCTGGCAGTAGATGTCGATCGACCGGGCAAATTTGACGATGTCCCAGGCGACGAGGAAGAACCCGGCGAATCCGAGGTCTTCGATCACCGTCAGTTCGTGCTCGAGCCGGGCTCGGGCTCTCGGTTCGATCCCATCGGTCCCCAGACCGGGATAGACCTCGCGGGCACCCTCGATCACCAGGTAGCGGAGGTACTCATCCTCGTTGCGGAAGGCTCCCGGCATGGGGAAGTCCGGCAGTTCGGGAGCAAGCAAGTCGAGGTCGAAGGCCAGCGAGGCACCAAGTTCCCCGGCGCGCGCCACCGCCCCCGGATAGCGCGCAAAACGCTCAGCCATCTCGGTCGGTGACTTGAGAAACCGCTCGTCGGTCGCCGGACGGAACCCGTCGGCAACGTCGAGGCTGCGCCGCCCACCGATGGCGGCGAGGGCTTCGGCAAGGTCCGCATCGGAACGAACCGCGTAGTGCACGTTGTTCGATGCCACGGTTGGCAAGGCGAGGGCATCGGCGACATCAGCGAGCACGTCGTTGCGGGGCCCGTCCTCCGGCATGCGGTGATCGGTGAGTTCCACATATAGCCGATCCGGAAACAGCTCGCGAAGCCGGGCCGCCGCTTCCTTGGCCGCGGCAAAATCGCCGGCGGCAGCGGCACGAGGCACCGCCCCCTGGTGACACCCCGTCAGTGCGACGAGCCTGCCGTCGGCGGCGGCACGGCCGAGGTCTTCATAGTCGTAGTGGGGAGCGTCCTTCTTGCCTCGGTATTGGCCGAGGGTCACGAAACGGCTGATGGCGGCGTACCCGGTGGGATCCGGGGCCAGGAGCACCAGGTGGTCACGGATGGGCAGGCTGGTGGGTTTCGACCCATGCATGCGACGGATCCGCCCTCGCCGCGTCGGCGCCGGACCGGGCTTGTCTGCCTCAACCGACGTGGGCTCCGCAGGCCGATCCTCGTCGGAACGAGACATCCCGACTTCGGCCCCATAGACCACCGGCATCCCCAGGACCTTGGCCGCCTGATGCACCTTGACCGTCCCCCGGAACCCATCGTGATCGGTCACTCCGAGAGCGACATAGCCAAGCGCGGCCGCCTGCTCGACCAGCGCATGAGGGTGCGACGCTCCATCGAGGAAGCTGAAATTGGTGTGGCAATGAAGCTCGGCGTAGCGGACCATGTGGGAAACACTATATCGAACATATGTTCGATTCACACAAGCGGAAGGATGGCGCCAACAGCCAGCATCGGTAGCGGCCATTCAATACATGAGGATACGAGCGGGACCGGATTGGGTGATTCGGGTAGGCTGGCTGGATTCATCGGAGGAGGGCTTGTGACCGACGGTTCTGAGAAGAAGGGCGGCATCGGAGTCGGAACGATTCTCGGAGGAGGTGCGGCGTTGATTGCGCTGATCTTCGTTGCGCAGAACACCGGCTCGGGAACCGTCCAGTTCCTTTTCTGGGATTTCACGACGGCGACGTGGGTCTGGGCTTTGTTGCTGTTCCTGCTCGGTGGTGTGAGCGGCTACTTCTTCCACTGGCGCCGGGTTCGAGCCCGCCGTAGAGGCTGACCGTCCGTTTGAGTCAACTCACCCACGTTCTGACTGGGCCGTGGCTACCCGCCCATCTCCGACACCTTCCTGCGGCCAGAAGTCGGGCCATATGGGGCACGCATGGTCGCCGCTGTGTCGCTCCCCTGCTTGATGTGTGTGGCCAGGGTGCACCCGCCCCGACACCCGCCCGTCTCCCAACCCGATTCCATTCGCCGGACGCGCCCTTCCTGGCGTAGGCTGGAGACATGATCGAATTCTCCGTAAACATGGCGAACCGTCCGGGCCAACTGGCAACGCTGGCCAGGGAACTAGGTGCCGCCGGCGTCAACATCGAAACCCTGGCCGCCGTCTCCTCAGGCCCCGAAGCGTCCGTGAAGTTGGTCGTCAACAACGACGAAACCGCCCGGCGGGTCCTCAAGGACGCCGGCCTGCACTTCGAGGAGCGGCGCATCGTCTCCGCGGTACTCCACGACCAGCCAGGTGCCTTGGCCCAGATGACCGAAGCACTCGCCGCCACCGGCGTCAACATCGAGGCGATGTATCTCCTCCATGCGTCTCCTGAGGGCCTGCACTTTGCCGTCGCCGTCGATGACCCCGACAAGGCTCGCGACCACCTCGAAGGCAGCTAGCAGGGTGTTGAACCAACGCCGTGCGGGATTGCGCTGGCGAGCAAACACCTGGCCCTGGACGCCGCGGCAAGCCCAAGCCAGCGTTGTTCAACAGTCTCCTAGGCCGCAGTGAGCCTCGGATTCGGGCTGCTCAGCGCCCAGCTCCGACCCGGCGAATCCGACTGGGCTCGGGCCTACGACGAGACGCTCCGCGCCGCGGAGGCAGCCGAGATGCTTGGGTTCGACTCCGTCTGGACCACCGAACACCACTTCGTCGACGACGGCTATATGCCGTCACTCTTGGTGACCAGTGCCGCCATTGCGGCGCGAACAACCTCGATCGAGATCGGAACGGGGGTGGTGCTGGCCCCCCTGCATCATCCGCTGCGTCTGGCGGAGGACGCCGCGACCGTCGACCTGATCAGTAGGGGCCGCCTGACCCTGGGCCTCGGCTTGGGGTGGTCCGAGGCCGAGTACGCCGCCTTCGGAGCCGACATGGGGCGGCGGGGCCGGGCCATGGAGGAGATCCTCGGGATCCTCCCCAGAGCCTGGTCGGGCGACGTCTTCGAGCACACCGGCACCGAGTACCAGTTCCCGGAGCTGGCGGTACGGCCGACCCCCAACCGTCCGATCCCCATCCTCATCGGTGGCGGCGCAGAACCGGCCATCCGCCGCGCCGCCCGGCTTGCCGACGGCATCTTCTCCAACGCTCCTGCGGCGAAGTTCCTCGAACAAGTCAACTGGGCCCGCGAGGAACTCGAACAGCGCAACCGCGATCCACACGACTTTCGTTGGATGCACTATTCCATCCTCTATCCCTGCGACGATCCCGAGGCGGGTTGGGAGGAGCTACAGGCTCACCTCTGGCACCTCACCTGGAAGTACCGCGACATGGTCCCTTCGGCGAACCGGCCCGGGCCGCCTCCGGCGGCACCGGCGCTGGCCACAGACCAGGCCGACCGGCTCCGGGAGCGGGCCGTCATCATCGGCACCCCCGATCAGATCGTCGAGGAGTTGCTGGCGGTGCGTGCCCAGTCAGGGGTCGACACGCAGTTTGTGGCCCGCTCCTACTTCGCCACGATGGACTACGACCGCCAGTTCGAACTCATGCAACGCCTCGCAACGGAGATCGGCCCCCACCTCTGATCTCCTCTGCTGCGGTCGGCACCTGGGCTTCTTCGGCCCCACCATCGGCGGCGAGTGCTGCGGAAGCCGCCAAGACCACGTATACGATCACGACGAATGCGGCGTGAACCATCATCCGGCTCCCGGAGTCGCCCGTCCCTACCCGATACGAACCCTCCCGCAGATAGACGAACGCCAGAAGAGCGAGGGTGTATCCGAAGATCGACATGGTCCACATCGACTGCAATCGAAATCGGATCACCAGCAGCGCCCCGACGATGAAGAGGGGTAGCACCCACCAGTACAACCCCCATAGCCCCGACACGGCAAGGTTCGAGCCGGTTGCAGCAAGCGTGTCCTCGAGCGTGCGCGGATCGAATGCAGCAGCCAACGCGATGTAGCCGGCCAGCCCGGCCAGCATCACCCACGGCGCAAAGACCGCGACTCGGCGGACCCTGGCAACGCTGGCGATCGCCAGCAAGACCACGATCCCGGCCGCCACGAACAAGTTCCCGTACACCGGGCCAACCACGCCGAGGTCACCCTCCAAGGCGCGGGCCGGGTATGCGATCCCATGCCACAGAACCGTTGCGGCAATGAACGGCGCAGCCAAGGCCCAACGCAACGCGATCGGGATCGCCACCACCGAGACCAGCGGGATCAAGAAAACCGCTCCAGTCACCGCCGCCTCGGGTCGCCAAGGCGGCAAGGCCCCGAAAGCAACCGCAGCCGGGATCAGCAACACCCAGGTGCCACGCCTGGCGGCCACCCACGTCGCGCCGACGCCGACCATCAGGAACACGCCGATGGCCATGTGCCCGTTGATGTAGAAGGCGTGGTAGAGCCATCGATTTGTCGAGATGAGCAGCGCCCCAGTTGCCCCGAGCAGCAACCAACGCCACCGCGTCGGCGTCGCCCACATCACGAACCCCTCCCAGGCGACCCACGCGGCCGTTGCCAGACCGGCTACCGCCAGCAGCGCAGTGATCGAGGCCAGATACCCCCGCCCGGTCATCACACCGCCGGTATGAAGGAGTGGGGCCCCGAGATGCCGCATCCGAAGGTCCCAGGCATTGACCCCGTCGAGACTGCCCGCGGTCTCCAAAGCATCGGCCGTCACGAGGTATCTCACCGAGTCGGCGGTGAGGCGGGTCACGTGCAGGTTCTGCAGGATGATTGCGGCGATGGCGCACACTCCCACGACGATGCCGATGGTTGCCAGCATCACTCTGGCGGGCGCCCCCGCCGTCCGGCCGCCGACAAGAACAACAGCCATCCCTCCAATGGAGGCCACGACGAGTCCGGCTACCGTTGAGAAGCCGACATCCACGGTCAAAAGCAGCAGCGAACCCAGCGCATACGCCGCGACCCCAGTCGGAAACGCCAACGCTCCGACCCCGAAGGGTGAGACCCGACCCCACAGCGGACTGAGCACGGCAAACCCGATCAGGGCCATCCACACCATCAACGCCATCTCGGTCATGAGGCCGTCCCCACCACTTCGGCATAGAGCGACTCCTCGACGATGAAGACGGTGTCGCCAAAGAGCACCACGCGCATCGTGGACATGGCGTCCGAGGTGCCGACCACCACGTAGGGATAGACGTCGCGGCTCGAGATCACCATCTCTCCTTCGCCGGAGAACCGCACATCCTGCATGAGGGCTTCGGCCTGCTCCTCGGTCAGTTCAACCGGGTAGTCCTCGACTTCCACGTCGACCTTCGAGAAGTGAACCAGGGTGTAGCGGTCCAGGATGGGCAGATCCGGGACGATCACCGAACCGCCTCCGACCAAATCCCGCAGCTGCCCGTAGAGGCCAAAGCGCTTGATGACGTGGGCTTGCTCGCTCACGATCAGGCTGCCGAGACTTCCCGACCCTCGAAACAGCACCGGCTGGGATTCGAGCGGTACCGCCACGCTCCCGGCGAGATTGATGAGTGCCGCAACTAGCGATCCAATGACTACGAATCCGGCGAAACGGCGGGCGGGACTCAGCACTCACCTCCTCATGACGGGCCCCGGACAGTAGCGACCCCCGGGCCTACACGTCGGCGCAACTACTTCCAGTCGACTGCACTCACCGCCCAGGCGAGCCCCTCAGCGGGATCTTCGATGGCGAGATGGAAGTTCCACCCGCCGACCCGGTCGCCCGGATCCCAGGCAAACCACCTGAGCTCCCCGGCGTCCTCCGCGAGCAGAGCCGGATCAGGCGGCCAGTCGTCTTCCACCCCGAGTAGAGCGCTCACGGTCCACCACGCAGCCGCCCGACCGATCGGCGTCCCCCGGCGCCGGCCGTAGGCTCCCCCTCCGGCGCCTACCCAAGTCAGCAGCGCCAACGCTTGGCCGAGGTCGATCTCCGCCAACCTGACCCGGTGCGGCCCGAGCGCTCGGATGGCATCAACGGCCAGACCGACCACCGCCCGGCACTCGGCGCGGCCGCTCGATTCCTCGGTCCATGGCCTGACGAGATCCAACAACGCATCACAGGCCATTGGGTCTCCGTCTTCGGCCGGCCCCGTGGCAGGGAGTTCGACCCATGGCATGTCGGGCAGCTCATACTCGGGAAAGTTGGCTCGGTCGGCGCGATAGTCGGCGACTGGATACGGCGGCTCCCAGCTGAAAGGATGGAGCGGAATCTCCAAGACGAGGTCGTCAACCCCCGCATTGGTGATGGACTCGCCGCGAATGGCACGCTCGCCAGCCACGAGCGCCCTCGATCGAGGATCGCCGATGTGGGACTCGAGCTCATCCCAGGTGTGGGTCGAGGCAGCCACCTCCCACAGCGGACCAAGCGCGTAGCGGCCTGCGCCCTCCCGTACGACCGCCCCCGCATACGGTCCAGGAGCGTCGAGGGCAATCCGATATTCGGCGAACTGGGCTGCCCCCCACAGTTGCTTGCCCCGCTCGGTCGCCTCGAGGCAACGATCCCGCAATTCGACCAGACCATCCCAGTCACGCTCAGCGACGATCCCGTCGATGAAACGCACCAGCCCGTTCAGGTCGCTGCCCTCGACCAGGGCGATGAGGTGATCAGAGTCCATGAATCAACAACGTTACCGCTCGCACGACGCCGTCACTTCGGGCAAGCCACGACATCTGACCTACGGATAGGGCCACCCGTTGGCAACACATCCACCCAGGCTGATCGTTTGCTGCTGCATCACCGGCGCCAACCGACCCGGCCCGGGACACGACAGGTGGCCGTAGCCGAGATAATGCCCGACCTCGTGGTTGACGAGGTAGCGCCGGTAGGTCTTGAGCGGTGCCGGCCACCACGAGGTGGCTCCGGTCCAGCGGTTGACGTTGAGGATCACCTTGCTGCCCCGCCGGCAGGAGTAGTAGCCGCCGGTGTTGAGCGGGGCGCACAGCCGGTCGACGGTGGCCGGCGAAGCCAGGATGATGTGCATCGCCCCACCGGAGGCGACTCGCCGGAACCCGGTGCGGCCGTTCCCGATCCAACTACGGGTGTCGCCGAGGGTGCGATCGACCTCTGCTGCAAACTGATCGGTGTCGACTCCGATCCCACCTTCTATCTCGAGGTCGAATGAGATGTACGAGGGAGTTCCGTACGAGGTGCTGCCCTGGCGAGAAACCCTACAGTCCTCGAGATCGTCGACGCCCTTGCCGCCAAAGCAACCGTCCTCCCCCGCTCCACCGGACAGGGTGTCGGCACCGTTGTGACCGTACAGGCCGTCGTCGTCGGCGCCGCCATCGAGAACGTCATCGCCGGGACCACCGATCAGGACGTCGACACCGTCGTCTCCTTCGATCACGTCTCCGTGCGAGTTGCCGAATATGACGTCGTCACCGGCTCCGCCCGAAATGAGGTCCCCGCCGGCACCCCCAACGATGTGGTCAGCCCCGGCGTCGCCGCAAACGCGATCCGAACCGCCGCGCCCGTCGATGGCGTCGTCTCCATCTCCCCCGATGATCAAATCGGCCCATGGAGTCCCGACAATGTCGTCGCTGCGCGCGGAGCCGACGAACGATGGCAGCTTGCCCGACAGCTCAGGAGTGTCCGCCAGGCATGCCGCGGCTCCGCTGCATTCATTGAAGTGGGCGGTGTAGACCTCGCCCTCGTACTCGAAGATCCGAGTCGGTGACCCGCCCAAGCGGGTATCGCCCTCGAACCACACCCAGCCGTGAGGCACTTCATCCAATCCACACTTGGGATAACCGCGGATGCGGCGCACCGTGCGCTCTGGGGCGGCGCGATCTTCGGCTGCTGCCTTCTCGGGCGCCGGTTGCACCACCTCCGATGTCTCGCTCTCCAGGGAATCTGACGCAACAAGATCTGGCGACGGCAGCGCCACCACGGCGGCAATCATGGCCAGCAGGCCGATCCCTGTCTGCAGCTTCCACTTGAAAGCCCCTTGCATGGGCCGCACAGTACACGGTCGGTTCCCAGACCCGTGACACGGCTCCATCCCGCACCGGGTCGCCTAATCTTCGCTGTTCTATGGCTACCTCCTCTCCCACTGCCACCTTGTTGGTGTCGTGCCCCGACCAGCGCGGGCTCGTCGCCGCCGTCTCGAATTTCATCTTCGAGCTCGACGGCAACATCATCCACGCCGACCAGCACACCGACCTCGAAGAGGGCACGTTCCTGCAGCGGGTCGAGTGGGAACTCGAAGGCTTCGGACTCGAACGCTCCGCCATCGCCGACACGTTCGCTCCGGTCGCTGCAGGTTTCGGCATGGACTGGAGTCTGCGGTTCTCCGATGACAGATCCAAGGTCGCGATCCTCGTCTCCAAACAGGCACACTGCCTGTACGACCTGTTGGCGCGGTGGCGGATGGACGAACTCCAAGCCGACATCCCACTCATTGTGTCCAACCATGCCGACCTCGAACCGGTCGCCCGCGAGTTTGGCATCGAGTTCCACCACCTCCCGCTGACCAAGGACACCAAGGCCGCCCAGGAAGCTGCCGCCCGCCGCCTGCTGGTCGAACACCACATCGACACCGTGGTGCTCGCCCGCTACATGCAGATCCTCTCACCCGACTTTGTGGCGGCATACCCCAACAACATCATCAACATCCATCACTCGTTCCTGCCGGCCTTCGCCGGGGCCCGGCCTTACCACCAGGCCCACGAACGCGGGGTGAAGGTGATCGGCGCCACGGCGCACTACGTGACGATCGACCTGGATGGCGGCCCCATCATCGCCCAGGACGTAGCGGGCGTCAGCCACCGCGACTCGGTGACCGACCTTGTCCGCACCGGGCGCGACTTGGAGAAGGTCGTCCTTGCCAAGGCGGTACGGCTCCACCTCGACAATCGGGTGCTGGTGTACGGCAACCGCACCGTCATCTTCGACTGAACTGAGGAACCATGGCCCTGCAGTGTGGAATCGTTGGATTGCCCAACGTCGGCAAGTCGACCCTGTTCAACGCCCTCACCAAGGCCGAGATCCCAGCTGAGAACTACCCCTTCTGCACCATCGACCCCAACGTCGGCGTTGTACTCGTCCCCGACCTCCGCGTCGACGAGATCGCTGCCATCGTGCAGCCCGAAGAGATCGTCCTCACGGCAATGGAGTTCGTCGACATCGCCGGGTTGGTGAGCGGGGCGTCTCGCGGTGAGGGCCTCGGCAACAAGTTCCTTGCCCACATCCGCGAGGTCGATGCGATCGCTCACATCGTGCGATGTTTCGACGACCCCGACATCGCACATGTGACGGGGAGTGTCGACCCACTCAGCGATGTCGAGATCATCAACACCGAGCTGGCCCTCGCCGACGAAGAAGCCGTCGAGCGAGCCCTCGAACGGTACGGCCGCAAGGGCCGCGCCGGCGACAAAGACGCTCTGGCCGTCGCCAGGGTCCTCGAACGGGTCCGGGACCACCTCGATGAGGGCAAGCCGGCCCGATCGCTCGGGCTCAAGCCCGAGGAGCGCGCCATGCTGGCAGAGCTGCAGCTCCTCACCCTCAAGCCGGTGCTCTATGTCGCCAATATCGAAGAGGCCGCCGACCACGACAACGCCTACGTCCATGCCCTGGAGGCCCACGCCGCCGCCGAGAATGCCGACATCGTCGTGATCTGCGCCGCCATTGAGGCAGAGATCGCCCTCCTCGACGATGGCGACAAGGCGGAGTTCCTGGCCGATATCGACGAGAGCGAACCAGGACTCAATCGGGTCATTCGGGCTGCCTACCACCTGCTCGACCTCGGCACATTCTTCACCGCCGGCGAGAAGCAGGCCAGGGCCTGGACGTTCCGCCACGGCATGAAGGCACCGCAAGTCGCCGGACGAATCCACACCGACTTCGAGAAGGGCTTCATCCGCGCCGAGGTCGTCAACTACCGAGACTTCGTCGCACTGGGCGGCGAACTCGGGGCCAAAGAAGCGGGCAAGTGGCGCCTCGAGGGCAAGGACTACGTGGTCCAAGAGGGTGACGTCATCTACTTCCGGTTCAACGTCTAGCGGGCGGAGCGATTGAGCCCATGATCTGGCGGATGTTCTCTCGACCGGTTGCCGGATTTGGCGTGCTCGTTGCCCAACTGCTGCGCGCCGCCCACCGTGAGGACCTACCGACCCTCCAGAACCAGGATCCATCCGGCTGGTTCGGCGACGCTGATCTTCCGCCGCTTCGTCTCGTTGTTCTCGGCGACAGCTCGGTCACCGCCCCAGGCGTTGAACCACTCGACGACGCGTTCGTGCGCAGGCTCGCCCGGTACCTTTCCGATCGCCACCGCGTCGAGCTGATCTCCGTTGCGGTCGGAGGCGCCAAGGTGAGCGACGTGCTGCGCGACCAGCTCGAACCGGCCTTGACACTCGCCCCCGATCTCGCGATCGTCTCGGCGGGTGCCAACGATGCGCTGCGGGCAACTCCGGTGGCCCGCTTTGAACGCGACTACGGGGAAATCGTCTCCCGCCTGGTCGAGAAGGTGCCCATGGTCGGCGTTTCCGGCTTGGGCGACCTCGGCATGGTCCCGCGCCTTCCCACCCCGATCCGGGCCTACGTCAGCATTCGGGCCCGTTCGTTCGACAACGCGATTCGCCGAGTCGTGGCGGGCCACCCCGGCGTCTACAAGACACGGACCTGGGGTGAGTTCTGGACCCCATTCGAAACCATGGAGGACGAAGCTTTCGCCGCCGACATGTTCCACGCCAGCGGCCGCGGTCACAGTCTGTTTGCCACGTCGATGTTCCCGGTCGTCGACGCCTTACTCGCTGATCGGGATGGTGCCTGAAACGGCGTTCTGGTGAGGCCACCCAACGAGAAAATCCCTGATCAAGGAAGTCACGGTTCCGACCACGCCGGCGTTGTAGCCCTCCGGCACGATCAGATCGGCATACCGTTTTGAGGGTTCAACGAACTGTAGGTGCATGGGGCGCACCGTCCTGAGGTACTGCGTCAGCACGGAATCGACCGTTCGACCACGTTCGATGATGTCCCGCCGCAGCCTCCGCATCAGGCGCAGATCAGGGTCCGTGTCGACGTAGATCCGCAGGTCCATCAACTCGCGCAGCTCCGGCTCGGCCAGCACGAGGATGCCTTCGATGATGATCACCTGCTCGGCGTCTACTCGAACCGTCTCGTCGGTGCGGCGGGTGTGGGTTGAGAAGTCGTAGACGGGGCGTTGGATCGAGCCGCCGGCCCGCAGCTCCTCGATGTGGCGAACCAGGAGTTCGGTTTCCAGCGAATCCGGGTGGTCGAAGTTGACCTTGGCTCGCTCTTCGAAGGGGATCTCCGCCTGAACCCGGTAGTACTGGTCGTGTTGGATCAGGGCCACCAGGTCGTCGCCGACTGCGTTGACCACTGCCTCAGCAATCGTTGTCTTGCCAGATCCTGAGCCACCAGCCATCCCGATGATGAGCGGACGCTGCTCACCGCCTGTTGGCCAGCGGTGATGTGCGTCGCCGATGTTGATGTCGATCGCCACGTATGCCTCGCCGGCTTGGCTGACTTCAAGTTAGCAACGTGAGGTGTCCGGCCCGAAACGGCCCCGGCGGACTCTCCAAGCACCGGACGAGCGCTATGTTCTCCAAAGGCTGCTGGAGAATCGGCGTCAGCGCTCCCCCAGCCGACGAAACGCCCGGTCAGCATGATCGCGGCGAGAGCGAACCGACATCTCAACAGACAACTAGTCCCCAACCCCGGGTCATGCCATGCCGATCTCGAGCAACGACTTCACACCAGAACTTCGCTCCGACGTGATTCGTCGCCGCCTGTTCACGATCTCACGGGATGTCGGCCTTCTTCTCCTCCTCACCTGGTTGGCGCCGATCCTGCTCGCGGTGGCGCTGTTCATCGACGCCGTGCGCTGGCTCGTGACCAGGCGCCCCTTCATGGGGGTGAGGTCGCTGGCCTTCCTGTGGGTCTTTCTCGCAGCCGAGATGGTGGGACTGCTGTGGCTTGCAGCCCAATGGGTTGGCACCGGATTCGGCGCCCGCTCGCGCCGCATGACCGCCGCGGCCTGGCGGGTACAGACATGGTGGGCGCGGACGCTGTTCACCACCGTTGAACGACTCTTCGCCCTAGACGTCGTAGTCGATGACCTCGAGGTCGTCCATCCGGGTCCGATCGTGGCGCTGTTTCGCCACGCCAGCATCATCGACAACTTGCTCCCGGCGATCCTGCTCAGCGACCAAGCCGGGCTGCAAATGCGCTGGATCATCAAACGAGAACTGCTCTCCATTCCGGCCCTCGACGTCGCCGGCAAGCGCCTCCCCAACTACTTCGTCGATCGCTCCTCCGAAGACCCCAGTGTGGAGCTGAGCCGGATTCGGGCGCTTGCACAAGACTTGGGAGAAGACGAAGGGGTCCTCATCTATCCAGAGGGCACCCGCTTCACGGCGGCAAAACGCACCCGAGCCATCGTCCGTCTCGAGGAGAGCGAGCCCGAGCTCGCGCAACGGGCGCGACAAATGCGCTTCGTGCTACCGCCCCGAACCGGCGGAGTACTCGAACTGCTCGACGCCGGCACCGACGTTGTTGTCTGCGCCCATGAAGGACTCGACGGTTTCGCCAGCGTCGGCGACATCTGGTCGGGCGCCCTCCTCGGCAGAGTGGTGCGGGTGCGGTTCTGGCGGATTTCGGCGGATGACATCCCCCTCGATCGCGTGGACCGAATCGCCTGGTTGTACGACCAATGGGAGCGCGCCGACGAGTGGATCGCCTCGTTCCAGAACTGACAGAGCTAGTTGTCTGCTGAACAACGTCACTTTCGGCTCGCGTCCACGCTGGAGACTGGGCCTTCTCGAGTCCGGGCGATCCCGCACGCCAATTGTTCAGCAGCCTCCTAAGCGCCTTGGAGCGTGACGTCACCCGAAACGGTGTTCGCTCGCACCACGATCTCCGCTTCAGGCGGGCTACCGTCGCCTTCCGGGAGGCGGTTGCGCAGCTTGCCGGACAACGACTGCAGATCGATGTCGATCCGTCGCCGTGGTGGAATCCCCACCCAGAGGTTGCCGGAGAGGGTCTTGGCCGATAGCTCCTCGCCGCCGAGGCTGCGAATGGTGAGGTTGCCGCTGGCGGTGCGCACCGAAACCGACCCACCGACCTGGTCGATCGAAAGGTCCCCTGATGCCGTGGTGACACTCACATCACCGTCGACCGTTCCGACCCTGACGTCGCCGGATGCCGTGCTCGCCTCGAGCCGGCCCGCAATATGCTCGATGGTGACATCCCCGGATGCTGCCTTCACCGTGGCATCGCCTTCGACCCGGCGACTGCGAATGTCGCCACTCGCCACGGCCGCATCGAGGTCGGCGACGGCGAGATCGACGTGGATGTCTCCGGACCCGCAGCGAGCCTGGACCTCGGTTCCCGCCGGAGCCGTGATCGTGACATCGCTCGACCACAGCCGCCGCAAGAATCCGCTGCGGGGCGGGCCGATGACCACGGTGTCGCCGACCTGTTCGATCTCGACGTGCTCGGATGAGCCATCCAGCCGTACCTCGATGATTCCGGCCGCACCCTCCCGAATGGTGATGTCACCGGATGTGGTGCTGACTTCCACTCGGGGCCGATCCCCGACAGAGAACTGCTCGTGCCGTTCACTCATGTTTCAAACGTCCCGGTGTAGCGACGGCGGTGGCGCTGTTTGGCGCCTTGGGAGGAAAGGCTCTTCACCACATAGGCGTTGATCGAATCGCCGGTGCTTCCCGCAGCTGCCTCGAGCTGTTCTTTGAGGGCCTTCGGCAGGCGAACCGTCATTCGTGCCTCGAGTTCCTCGGTTGCGAACGAGCTCACCGCCTCGCTCTGGCGCACCACCACGTTGGGCTCACCGTCAGCAACCACCAAGTCAACGACAAGGTCCGGCAATTGAGCCGCGACTTCAGCCACGGCTTGTCCGGCAAGTTCCAAGGCTCCCTGGCGAAGTGCGGGCCCCAGTGCTACCCGCAAAGCTTCCCCCGCCGCTTCGACGGCCGGGTCACCTCCACCTAGTTGCAGCTGTGCCGCCAGAGCCGCTTCGACTTCACTGATCACGCTCGAAGTGTCCATGGTCGTCCTCTTCAGCGGTCGTTGATGTGGTTCTCGGCGATAAGCCGCAGCAGGCGCCGTCCTTCTGCGCCTCGTCGGGTCTCCTTGATCCAACTCGCGTGGATCGCCCTGACGGCGTCCGGGTTGTCGTACCACAACATGCTGTCCTCCTGTCGCGTATTTCGACACTGTTCTGATGTCATCATGATGCCATAGTGATGTCTGCCCGTCAACCCCGATTTCTTGCGAAACCGGCCCGTCCCCCGTTCCCACCGCCACGGCCGATGTAGAGTGGAGGGTGAAACCCACTCCGGGGAGCTCGGGAACGCCGAGCTGAGAGGGTGACCGGTTGGGCCAACGGGCCCAGGACGTCGCCGACCCGTGGAACCTGAACTGGGTAATCCCAGCGGAGGAAGCGCGTGGAACCGTCACCACCACCGACACCAAGTATTGCAATCGTGCTCGCAGGCGGTGATCCGGTCGATCCCAGACTCGCCACCCGCCTCCCGGCAGAGGCCAGGATCATCGCAGCTGATTCGGGCTTGGCGCAGGCCAGACTGCTTGGCCTCACCCCCGACCTCGTGATCGGTGACCTCGACTCGGTTGACCCGATCGACCTGGCCGAGGCGCAGGCTGCGGATGTACCCGTCGAACGCCATCCCGAGGACAAAGATGCCACCGACCTCGAGTTGGCCCTTGATCGTGCCGCCTCCATGGGACACAGCAACGTGATCCTGATCGGAGGCCACGGTGGACGACTCGACCACCTGCTCGGCAACGCTCTCGTACTGGCCTCCGATCGCTTTGGCGCCCTGCACATCGAGTGGTGGATCCGTGACACCCGGGTCGTGGTAGCGCGATCCGGGGAGCGCACCCGTCTCGCCGGCACCTTCGGTGATGTGGTGTCGCTGATTGCAGTCGGCGGCCCGGCCCACGGCATCGTCACCGAGGGCCTGCGCTGGCCACTCGACCACGAGACCCTGGCCCCGGGCTCGACCCGCGGCATCTCCAACGAGCTGACCAGCAGCGCGGCTCACGTCACCATCGGATCCGGAGTGCTGCTCCTGATCCACGAAGGAACCCCAACGTGACGCACAGGCTCCTGCTCGCTGCTTTGGCGCTCATCGCTTCCGCAACCATGCTCGCCGGGTGCGGTGATGATGACGGGGCCTCAGGCGAGGCCGTCACCGTCGAAGAAATCGTTCTTGTCACTCACGATTCATTCGCCATTCCGGACGATGTGCTCGCCGCGTTCGAAGCAGAGACAGGCGTTGCCGTGCGGGTGCTGCGCTCCGGCGATGCCGGGGCCACCGTCAACCAGGCTATCCTGACCAGGGACAATCCGATCGGCGACGTCCTCTTCGGCGTCGACAACACATTCGTCTCACGGGCGCTCGACGCCGGCATCTTTCGAGCCTACGAGTCCCCCGGGCTGCAGAGTGTCCCCGCTGATCTCCAAATCGACGCTGCCCACCGGGTGACTCCGATCGACGTCGGCCACGTGTGCCTCAACTACGACAAGGCGGCATTTGGCGGAGACAACGTCGCGGTGCCGACCTCGCTCGACCAACTCACCGAGGCCGACTACGCCGGAATGCTCGTCGTTCAGGATCCGACGACGTCCTCCCCGGGCTTGGCGTTCTTGCTCTCAACCATCGCCGCCTTTGGCGAGGAGGGCGACTACACATGGCAGACCTACTGGAGCGAGCTGATCGCCAATGACGTCCTGGTGACCTCGGGATGGGAAGAGGCCTACAACGGCTCGTTCTCCGGCGGCTCCGGCCAAGGCGACCGGCCGTTGGTCGTCAGCTATGCCTCTTCCCCCCCTGCCGAGGTCATCTTCTCCGACCCCCAGCCCGCTGAGGCGCCGACCGGAGTCATCACCGACGGGTGCTTCCGCCAGATCGAGTTTGCCGGGATTCTCGAGGGCGCTGCCGCCGGCGCGGCGGCCGAGGACTTGATCGACTTCATGCTGTCGCCCACGTTCCAAGAGGCGATCCCCCTCAGCATGTTCGTCTACCCCGCAAACGCAGACGCCCAACTGCCTCCCGAGTTCGTTGAACACACCACCTTGCCCACCGCCACCCGAACTCTCGACCCTGCCGTCATCGACGCCAACCGTGAACGGTGGCTGCGCGAATGGATCGAGCTCGTACGGTGACGCCGGGACCACAGCGCCGATGGTTGACCGCCCTGATGGTGACGGTGCCACTGCTGTTCTTCGGCTACTTCTTCGTCTATCCGCTCCTGGCGATCCTCTCGACCAGCCTGACCCTCGACGGCAGCCTCGACCTCGCCGTCTTCGGTGACGTCGTCGCCAATCCAACCTTCCAGTCGATTGCGTGGTTCACCCTCTGGCAGGCCGTGGTGTCGACCATCTTGACGCTCGTCGTCGGCCTTCCCGCCGCCTACGTCATCGCCCGATACGACTTCCCAGGCAAGGCGTGGGTCAGGGCCGGGGTGACGATCCCCTTTGTGCTACCAACCGTGGTCGTCGCGGCCGCCTTCCTTGCGCTGCTCGGACCGAGCGGTCCCCTCGGCGTCGATCTGCGCGGCACCATCTGGGCCATTCTCTTCGCTCACGTGTTCTTCAATGTGGCCGTCGTCGTGCGCACCGTTGGCTCGATGTGGGAGCGTCTCGACCCCCGATTGGAGGAGGCGGCAATGACGTTGGGGGCGGGACGGCTGCGCGCCTTGCGCGAGGTGACCCTGCCGCTCCTCGCTCCGGCCATCGCCTCAGCCGCATCCATCGTCTTCCTGTTCACCTTCACGTCCTTTGGTGTCATTCTCATCCTCGGTGACCTTCGTCACGCCACCCTGGAGGTCGAGATCTGGCGTCAAACGACTGCGTTCCTCGACCTACCGATTGCCGCGGTTCTGTCGATCCTCCAGTTGCTGGCCGTGAGCGCGATGCTGCTGCTCTACTCGCGGTACCAGCAACGCCGCGCCATCGAACTGAATCTCCGGCCCACGAGCGAGACGGCGCGGCGCCCCCGCAACTCAAAGCAGTGGGCGTTCGTGGCCGTGACCCTGAGCGGTCTCGGCCTTCTGCTGGCCGGTCCCCTCGTGGTGCTGGTGGTGCGATCACTGCGAATCAGCGGGCGTTTCGGGCTCGACGCCTATCGCGGGCTCGGCGACGAGGCAAGCAGCGCCTTGTTCGTGGCGCCCGTCGAGGCGATCCTCAACTCGCTCGAGTTCGCTGCAGCCGCGACCTTCATCGCCCTCCTCATCGGCATGATGGCCGCAACCGTGATCGCCTATCGGTCCGGGCCGGCAACCCGGGCCTTCGACGCCGTGCTGATGTTGCCCCTCGGCACCTCGGCCGTCACCATCGGGTTCGGCTTCCTGGTGGCACTAGACGCACCGATTGACTTACGTACCTCGATATGGCTGGTGCCGATCGCACACGCCCTCATCGCCATCCCGTTCGTCGTGCGCACCACGGTGCCGGTGATGCGCAGTGTCCGCCATCGGCTGCGTGAAGCCGCCGCCGTGCTGGGAGCGTCACCATCGGCTGCCTGGAGGGAGGTGGACCTCCCCATCGTGGCTCGCGCCGCATTTGTCGGGGCAGGCTTCGCATTTGCCGTTTCGCTCGGCGAGTTCGGAGCGACCTCCTTCATCGCCCGCCCCGACTCCCCGACGCTGCCCGTCGCCATCTTTCGCCTGCTCGGTCAACCGGGATCCGTCACCTTCGCCAGGGCCATGGCACTCGCCACCATCCTCATGGTCCTGACTGGCGCCGTCGTTGCCGGCATCGATCGGCTCCGCATCGGCGATCTGGGTGATTTCTGATGCTGCAACTCCGAGGACTCACCGTCCGCTACGGCGAGCACACCGCCCTGGCCGACCTCGACCTCGACGTATCGGATGGTGAGGTGCTGGCGGTCATGGGACCTTCCGGGTGCGGCAAGACCACCCTGCTACGGGTCATAGCGGGCCTCGAGGACCCTCAGGCCGGATCTGCTGCGTGGGACGGCACCTCGCTTGACGGCACGCCCCCCTACCTACGTGGCTTTGGGCTCATGTTCCAGGACTACGCCCTCTTCCCGCATCGCACCGTCGCACAGAACGTCGCCTTCGGGCTTCGCATGGGCGACACCGATCCCACCGACGTCACGGCCCGTGTCGATGAAGCACTCGAGAAGGTGGGTCTCACCGGCTACGGCGCCCGGAGCATTGGCAACCTCTCGGGCGGAGAGCAGCAGCGGGTGGCGCTGGCCCGAACGCTGGCACCGTCACCGCGGCTGGTCATGCTCGACGAACCCATCGGCTCACTCGACCGAACGCTGCGAGATCGACTCATCACAGAGATGAGAGAGCTGTTCGCCGAGCTGGCCCTCACCGTGCTGTACGTGACCCACGACCAAGGCGAAGCCTTCGCCGTCGCTGATCGGGTCGCGGTCATGCGAGACGGCGGGATCGAGCGAGTCGGTTCCCCGGAGGAGATCTGGTCGGATCCGCAAACGGAGTTCGTCGCCCGGTTCATCGGCCTTGACACCATCAGCACGGCGGTGGTGAGGAATGGGAAGATCGACCTCGGATGGGGAACTTTCGCCTCCCCTGCGCCCGACGGCAAGTATCGAATCGTGCTGCCCCCGCAAGCGTTTGCACTCAACTCGGAGTCCGACATCAGAGCAACCGTGCGGACGGCCTCGTATCGCGGCGGGAGCTACGACATTCGAGCTCGGCTCGGCAGCAACGACATCATGGTGAGCAGCAGCACGGCGACACCCACCGGAACTGACATCGGCGTGACCGTCGACCCAAGCCGCTTCATCCTCCTCACCCGCTGAGCCGGACGGCCCGCGGAGAGGGCTGGTCCCGGTCGGTCCGTCAGTCAACCAGCTCCGAGGTGAAGACGACCTGACAGAACTCCGCGTTGAGTTCCAGCGCCGTCACCCTGGCCAGCTCGCGGGCCCGCAGTATCTTTCCATCCAGCCCGGACAGGTCAAAGGTGTGGGTTGCGTCGATGACGAACAGCACCTCGTAGCCCATGTCGCTAGCCATCCGAGCCGTCGTTTCGCAGCACATGTTGGTCTGAATGCCACAGATGGCGATGGCGTTGATCCCGTGCTGGCTGAGCCATGAGTGGAGATCGGGGTCGCCGAAGAACGCCGAGTGCACGGACTTCGACACGAGAAGATCGGGCTTGCCCTTGATGACGCCCTTGAACTCATTGCCCTTGGTGCCGGCTCGAAGCGGAGAGTTCAACGAGGTGGAGTCGTGCCGTACGAAGATCACCGGCCAGCCTTGTTTGCGCCACGCCTTGAGCAAGAGGCCGATGTTGGATTCGCAATTGGGGTTGTTCCGTGGTCCCCAATGAGCCTCGTCATCGAAGCCCTTCTGTACGTCGATCACCACCAGCGCAGTGCTGTTCGCCCAATCACTCACGGTCTCGACGCCTCCTCGGGTAGAACGTGCCGCAGATGACCACGCTAGTGCGCACTCCCTCGGGCTGGCCAAGCGTTTCTTGCCCGGCCTCACGCCGTGGCGATGACGCCCTCATCAGTAGCGAGAAACTGCACCTTCTGGTCATGCGGTTCACGAGGGAGCCGGTCAACCACCAGTGCTGCCGGGCACACCCCAACCGTGACGGCGCGGGCGGGCAGCCGACTCAGCAGTTCGTCGAAGTACCCCGCACCGCGACCGAGCCGCGTTCCCCACAGATCGAAGGCGAGCCCCGGGAGCAGAAGAACGTCGATGTCACTCGGGTCGACCTCAGGTGCGGCGCGGTGGGGCTGCAGGAATCCGAACCGATGCACCTCGAGCGGGCCACCCAGTTCATGCACGGTGAGCGCCCCCTCTCGATCGGGAGTGCGCGTGGCCACAAACCGGCAGCCCAGTTCGGTTGCTTGGAGGTCGACCAGATTGATTTCGCCGGCAAGCGGAAGGTAGACAAGAGCAACGGATGCTTGCTGCAGGGGCACCCACTGTTCGAGATGTGAGCGAACCAGCTCGGAGAGTTTGGCAAAGTCCAACTCGGCTCGGGTTGCCCGGGCCCAGTCTCTCCATTCTTCCTTGCCGGCCGACGGTGACGGTTGCGCGACCACCTCAGCCCAGCAGGCGGGGGCCGAGCTTGGCGAACTCATCCTGCGAGGAGAAGGGGACAACGTAGCCGTCTTCGCTCCGGATCAGGTTGAGGTTCTCGACAATGTCCTCAATGGTCAACGGACCTTCGCGGTCGGGATGCTGGAAATAGCCGTCGCACAGCCCGATGAAGATCCGACTCACCGATCCGCCGCCGACCGACCAAACATCTCCCGTGCATTCGCATTCCTCGGAACACAAGTAGGCGACCGCGGGCGCGACCGACCCAGGATCAAAGCGATCCGCCATCTCGCCCAACAACTCCTCAGTCATGCGGGTGTGGGCGATTGGGGCAATGGCGTTGACTTTGATGTTGTACTTGGCGCCTTCGAGCTTCAGGACGTTCATGAGCCCAACCAGTCCGGCCTTGGCGGCCCCGTAGTTGGCTTGGCCGAAGTTGCCGAATAGCCCGGACGCCGATGACGTCACGACGATGCGGCCGTAGCCGGCCTCCTTCATGTGACGAAACGCAGGCTGGGTCACGTAGAAAGCACCTCGCAGGTGGACGTCGAGTACGGCATACAATTCGCTCCATTCCAGGTTGGCGAATGACCGGTCGCGCAAGATCCCAGCGTTGTTCACCACGATGTCGATTCGCCCGTACTCATCGACTGCCTTGGCAACGATGGCAGCCCCGCCCTCGGGCGTGGCGACCGACGAGTACTCGGCAACAGCTTCACCACCCGCCTCACGTATCTCAGCGACCACATCGTCGGCGGCCGAGCTGCTGGCACCCTCACCGTGCACCGACCCACCGAGGTCGTTGACCACGACGGCCGCGCCTCGACTCGCCAACAACAGCGCATGAGCGCGCCCCAAGCCGCCCCCGGCGCCGGTGACCACGGCGACACGGTCCTGGAAATCGATCATCGGCCCTCCCCATGTGACGGTGTGCGTTTCTGCACGATAGTGCCCATCAGACTCCCCCAACCATGGGCCGCATGGCTCAACCCCTGCGCCCGCCGCCATCGCAGCCACCAATCTTCCGGCGGATCGGCGTTGTGTGGCCGACCCAATGCTCGATTTGATCGACTTCACCACCAAAGCAGGCTCAGGCGAGCGACGCCCGCAGCTGCGTTGCGAGGTTCCCGCGATCTTCAACCACGACATCGCCTAGGTCGAGCCAGCCCGCCATCGCTCGGAGTTCTGTCGCCAACCCGCCGCTCACCGCCGTCGGATCAAACCCTTGTTCAACGAAGGAACCACGCACCCAGAGCCGACTCGTCGCGCGATCCGCCTTCAGGTCGACCCGACCCACCAGCTCTCCGTCCAACAGGAAGGGCAGCACGTAGTAGCCGTGGATACGGTCCGGCTCCGGAACGTAGATCTCGATTCGATAGTGAAACCCAAATACCCGCTCGGTGCGGTCCCGCTCCCAGATGAGCGAATCGAAGGGACTGAGCAACGCCGCACCACGAATCCGACGGGGCCGGACTGCCGCCGGGTGGAGGAAGGCTCGCTGGGACCAGCCAGGGACTTCGGCTGCGATGAGCTCACCGGATGCCACCAACTCGGCCAGGATCGGTCGGGCCGGCGGTACCTTCAATCGGTAGTAGTCGGTGAGGTCCTTGGCCGTGCCGATGCCATGATGGCCGGCCGCCAGGAGCAGCAATTCGCGGTAGGCCTCGTCCCTGGTCGCAGCCGGTGCCGCGAGGTACTCGGCACGGATCACCCGCTCCGGGAGGTCGTAGACCCGGCCGAACCGACGGTCCCGGTAGGCGGTGACCCGACCACAGGCAAACAGCCAATCAAGCGCTACCCGGCCCCGGCCGTGACCCCACCAGGGACCGGTGCGCGCCCCCGGATCCGAAAGCTGGGCCACCGTGATCGGTCCGTGTTGCGCGATCTCGTCATAGACCGTGTCGATGTAGCCGGGATGCTCAGCCTCCAAGTTGGAAATCCGATCCCAGGGCTCAATGGCGTCCATCCGCCAGCGAAACAGCCGGTAGCGGTCGGCGGGGAGCAGCGAGGCGGCGTGACCCCAGTATTCGTAGATCTCGCCACTGTCGGCGGTGTATCGATCCAAGGCGTCGCGGTCGTAAGGACCGAGGCGAGAGAACATGGGCAGGTAGTGCGAACGACTCAAGACGTTCACCGAGTCGAGTTGGAGCACCCCGACGTCCGCCATGGTTCGCCGAAAGTGCCGAATGTCGATCCGCCCCTCAGGGCGCGCCGTGGAGAAGCCCTGGGCGGCGAGGGCGATGCGCCGAGCAACGCTTGGCTGGATGGTGATCACAGCGGTTTCTGTCCCGATAGCGACGACGAGCGCCGCTAAGTTACCTGCATGAAACAACGGGGGCTCGCCACGATTCGCACCATCATTGCGGTGCCGACGTTCTTCGTGTTCACGTTGGCCGCGTCGGGCTACGTGCTGATCGTTGTCGCCATCCGACCCCACAGCCCCCATGTCGACACCGTGATCCAGGTGTGGTCGCGACTGTTCCTCAGCATCGCTCCCATTAGCTGGTCGGTCGAAGGGCTCGACCGAATCGACCCTGATGCACAGTACATCTTCGTGTCGAACCATCTCTCCAACTTCGACATCCCGCTGCTGTTTCGCGCCATACCCAACCGCATCCGCTACATGGCGAAGGCCGAGCTCTTCAAGATCCCGCTCCTCGCCCAAGCCATGAGCCGAGTGGGCATCATCAAGATCGATCGGGGCGCCGGCCGGGCGGCCCACGCCGGAATCAACCGGGGCGTTCAAACGGCCACCGAGCAGGGTTACTCGCTCATCGTCTTCCCCGAGGCGACCCGGGCTCGCGACGGACAGTTCCACGGGTTCAAGAAGGGGGCGTTCCGCATCGCCATCACCAATGGGCTCCCGGTCGTCCCCGTGACGATCTATGGGACCTGGGAGGTGTGGCGACCAGGCGCCTGGGTGTTCTACCCGGGCCGCGCCAAGGTTGTCATCCACGAGCCGATTCCGGTTGAGGGGCTCACGGTGGCCGATATCGACACGGTACGCCAACAGACCCACAATATCGTGGAGGCCTCGTTCAACGAGATGCGGGAGCAGGCTGCGGACTAGCCCGTATTGACCGCCGGGCGTGGATCAGTCGATGGAGTCGGCGGCCGTGTCGACCGCGGGATCCACTGTGGCGCCGCGGCGTTCGTGAACGATCTGATCGATCCACAACAGAACGGCGGCGAGGGCTGCACCGGTGCCGATCACGACGGCGACGCCGAGCGCCGGGCTACGCGGGAGCAGCACGAGATAGAGCTGAGCACCCGCCAGCATTGTTCCCAGGACAAGGACCGTGGTGGCAACAGTGCGCATCGTGAGTCTCCCCTTCATCGTGCTCAGGGTGATGTGATCGACCGGTCACCCCGACGGGTTGAGGAATCCGTGGACTTCAGTCGTATACCCCGGTGAGGAAGGTGCGCTCATCGCTCACTTCGCAGAGGAAGGCCCCAACGGAGGTCACGATCTGATATCGGTCGCCGGGTCCCTCACCTTGCCACCAACGCCCCACCCGCCGCCACGGTCCCGCCCACGACAGCACCGGCTCCCAGCGTGAACCCAATCGGACCCGAACCGGCATCCCCGCCTCCCATTCGACCTCGAGTGGCACCGGCTCGGGGGGAACCAACGCCGGAGCCGGCGAGGGCGTCTTCCCCGGCCAAGGAGCCGCCGGGTCACGTTCGGGTTGCGGCACCTCCTCTCCCCAGCGGTACCAAGCCACCCGCTGTGCGGGATCACGACCCCCTTGGGGGATTGCCTGGAGCACTCCGTCCATGCCAACGATGGCCTGGGTCTGGGTCAGGACCCGATCCGCTTCTGCCGCACTCCGGGCGTCTTCATGTAGCGCCAGCTGACGGCCCTCTCCAGAGACATCAGCGGGTGCGATCCGCAGTCGAACCAGGCCACCGCGGATCCCCGGCCCGCTGTGAAACCGGGCATGATCGAGCCAGGCCCGCAACTGCCAGCGCACTCGCTCAGCGACGGCCTCCTCTGTGAAGGGATCCGAGCTGCGCCAGGTTCGAACCCGGATCGACCCGTCATCGGCTTCCGCCTCGATCTCTACCCGATGGGGAGCAACCCCGTGAGCCTCGAGCTCCATCATGAGCCGGTGAGCGAGTCCGCGCGCTTCGAACGCGGCCTGCTCCAGGCTCTCCAACGGCGGGGAGAACCGGTCTTCGACGGCTAGGTCGGGTGGAATCTGACGCGGGTTGGCCGGGCGATCATCGCCATGCGCCAGGCGGTGCGCGGCCAACCCATCGGGACCAAAGCGAGAGACGATGGCTTCTCGGGGCAGCTGGGACAACTCTCCCAGCGTGGTGATCCCCAGCCAGCGGAACGTCGCGGCAAGCTCCTCCCTACCGAGTGTGGCGATGTCGAGCGAATCAAGGAAGGCCGTGTCGTCGGTGACGACATAGATCGGGTCGGTAGCCGTGGCGAGATCGGCGGCGCGGCGCGCCGCAAATGGCCCGGCGGCAAGACCCAGCCGATACCCGGGACCGGTGAGGGCATCGACTTGTTTGGCGACTCTCGTCACCAGCGTTTCCTCGCTGCCGAAGTAGCGAACAGCTCCGGTGACGGGAGCAAGCGCCAAGCCGGGTGTCACCACCTCAACACGTGGGATCAGCCCTTCGATCGCGGTGACGACCGGTTCGAAGCGGACCGCGTCGGCACCGGGGTCGGCCACGACGGTGAACACCACCGGGCAGACCGCCTCCGCCTCACGGCGCCGCATACCGATCTGGACCCCGGCATCCGCCGCGAGCGGATTGAGGGCGATGACCCGGTTGTCCTCACCAACGGCCTGGCAGGGGCTATCCGGCGGCGCGTCTGGCCGGCGTAGCGGCCAGTCGGGGTACCAGACGCACAGCGTCCGCTCCATGATCCTCCACCTCGATCGTCTGCGCCATACCCCGCATTGCCTTCCCCGAAGCCTCGAAGATGAGCCGGCGGTGCTGCAGCCGACCATGTCCGGCATCGGTACCGACCCAACGCACCTCACGAGCTTCCAGTCGCAAATGGGCGATACCGGAGGCAAGCTCACCCCGGACCGGACGCAGCACCACCGGCACCCGGCGGCTGCGAGCCAGCGCCGCCAGCTTGCGCAGTTGGGCGTCCTTTACCCCCCGGGGGACCTCGGCGTAGAGGCCCGGGATCCCCTCGAGCAGGGTGGCGGCCACCTGAGCCCAACGCACCGGGTCGGAACACCGCACGACAATGAGTCGCTCCGGAGCGATGCCGGCTTCCCACGCTGCCGGTGGGCACAACCAGCCCCGTGCGTCCAGGTACACGATGGGTCCGGCCGCGGCTCGCCGCGCCAGCATCGTCAGTCCGATCCGGGTCAGCCCAAAACCGGGGTGCCCGATGAGCGCGGTGACCCTTCCCGGCTCGGGAGTGAGCAGGTCCCGCCCCAATGGCTCAACGGGGGTAGCAACGGAGTCCCCTACCGATGCGATTGTCGCCGCCACCTGCCACCCGCTCCGTTTCTACAACCCCGAGCGCCAGCACTGCCACTCGGAACCCCACCCTATCGAACATATGTTCGATGTCAAGAGTGGAAATGCAACCCTCGAAGATCCGGACACGATCTGAACTGCGAGCAGGCCGATTTCGTCATAGAGGGCGCAGTGCTTTCACCGACAAACGGGCCATCTTCGAGAATCGACCGATGGGGATCAGATTCACGCTTTGTACCTCCGTTCCCCTCCATCGTGGGGCCTCTCCCCAGGGAAGAGTCAAAGCGGTGTCGCCGAGGTGCCGGCGCCATGGTTGTGCCCTCCAAATCCGGCTATCAAGGTCCAATTCGCCTCGCCGAACGGCGCCGGCGAATCGGTACGCTCTTGTCATGAAGATCCCCGCCACCATGGCCGTTCGCACACTTCGTGGCGCCGGCATCGACTTCGTGCCCCATCTCTACCGGTACGAGCCGGGTGGAGGAGCGGCGGCCGGAGCGGCGGCGCTTGGCGTCGACCCTCACCACGTCATCAAGACCCTGATCATGGAGACCGAAACCGGCGAGCCGCTGATTGCTCTCATGCACGGCGATCGTGAGGTCTCCACCAAGAACCTCGCTCGCCTGGTGGGATGCCGTCGCGTCCAACCATGCCATCGCGACGTTGCGGGAAAGCACAGCGGGTATCTCGTCGGCGGCACTTCCCCGTTTGGGACCCGTCGGAACATGCAGGTCTATGCCCCCAAGACGCTGCGTCAGCTTCCGGTGATCTACGTCAACGGCGGCAAACGCGGCTTCCTCGTCGAACTCTCCCCCGAGTCCCTCGCGGCGGCAATCGACATCACCTACGGAGAGATCGCTGCCGCGTGATCGAACCGAAGCGCCGTCCGTGAGGTTCGCCAAAGCTCAGAAGACCATCGACGGCATTTGGGGTGCCTGGATCTCTGAGCAGAAGGTCGAACTCGCCGACGATGGGACGACCAAGCGTTTCCGGCTCGACATGAAGCTGACGTTCCTCCTCGAGGACTGATCGCGGCGCATTGATCAAGCAAAGAGGGCCCCGGATGATCCGGGGCCCTCTTACTTTGTCGATTGAAGTGGGGCTACTCGCCGGACTCGAACTCGTCCTCGAACGAGACCACGGTGCGCCCCGGCTTCGACGAGTCGCCACCGCTGCCGGCCCGATCGCGATCGCGGTTGCGGTCACGGCCACCACGATCGCTACTGCGACCACGGTCGCGGCCACCACGATCCCGGTCACGGCCACCACGATCGCTACTGCGACCGCGATCCCGACCACCACGATCGCCGCGGTCACGGCCACCACCGTCGCTCTTGGGTGAAGCGGTTGCTCCTTCGCGGAGCTCCAGTTCGACACCCTCGGCGAGGTCGAGGCTGACCTTGCCCCGGTCGTCGATCTCGCGGACCACGACCTGAACCTTGTCACCGAGCGAGAGCACGTCTTCGACCTGCTCGATACGACGACCGCCACCCATCTTGGAGATGTGGAGGAGTCCGTCGCGGCCCGGGAGGATGTTGACGAAAGCGCCGAACTTCGTGATGTTGACGACTTCACCCTCGTAGTCGGCGCCAACCTCGGCCTCCGGCGGGAAGCCGATTGCCAAGATCCGCTCCTTGGCCAGCAGCATCGAGGCCGTATCCGAAGCGCCGACACGGATGGCGCCGTCGTCGTCGATCTCGATGGTGGCGCCGGTCTGCTCCTCGAGCTCCCGGATGACCTTGCCCTTGGGCCCGATGACCTCGCCGATCCGATCCTTCGGGATCATGATGGTTTCGATCTTCGGAGCGTTTGGAGCGAGTTCCTCACGCGGCCCGGGAATAACTTCCTCCATGGCGTCGAGGATGAACAGGCGGGCATCGCGGGCTTGGCCCATCGCCTGGATCAGGACATCGGCGGGGAGCGACTCGATCTTGGTGTCGAGCTGCAAAGCCGTGATCATGTTGCGAGTACCGGCCACCTTGAAGTCCATGTCACCGAGGGCATCTTCAGCGCCCAGGATGTCGGTCAGCGTGATGAACTGGTTGTCGTGATGGATGAGACCCATCGCGATACCCGCCACAGGCGCCTCGATCGGAACCCCGGCATCCATCAAGGACAACGAGGACCCACAGATCGAAGCCATCGAGCTCGATCCGTTGGACATCAGAACCTCGGACACGAGTCGGAAGGCGTACGGGAACTCCTCCGCCGACGGGATGACCGGCAGCAATGCCTTTTCGGCCAGAGCGCCGTGGCCGATCTCACGCCGTTTCGGACCACGCATGAACCCGGTCTCGCCGGTCGAGAACGGCGGGAAGTTGTAGTGGTGCATGTAGCGCTTGCTGTCCTCGACATCAATCGTGTCGAGCATCTGCTCCATCCGCAGCATGCCGAGCGTCGTGACGTTCAAGACCTGGGTCTCGCCACGCTGGAACAGGCCTGAGCCGTGCCCCTCCGACACAGAGACCGACCTCGATCATCAGAGGCCGAATATCGGTCAAGCCACGACCGTCCATCCGGACACCTTCTGAGACCACCCGCTGGCGCATGGCTTTCTTCTGCACGGCCCGGAAGGCCTTCTTGGCAGCCTTGAGCGTGGCCTCATCGTCTTCGGCGATGGCCAACTCGGCGAGCACCTCTTCGCGCAGGATGTCTTCGGCGTCCTGGCGCTCGTGCTTGTCGACGATGGTGCCCATGGCCATGAGGCGGTCCCAGGCAACTCCGGCAACCTGGTCGAAGAGCTCTTCGGAGTAGTCGACCACCAACGGATACTCAATCGGGGTCGGCGCGTCGGCCTGCTCGGCGAGCTCCAGTTGCATGTCGATCAGCGTGCCGATGTGCTCCTTGGCGATTTCGAGGCCGCGAGCCACGGTCTCCTCGTCGCTGGCCGGAGCGCCGGCTGTGACCAGACGATGGCCTTCTTCGGTGGCACCGGCTTCGACCATCGCGATGTCCACCTCACCGGCGGCATTGCGCTTGCCGGCGACGACGAGTTCGAAGACCGATTCGCCGAGATCCTCGTAGGTGGGGAAGGGAACCCATTCTCCGTCCTTGAGCGCTAGGCGCACGGCGCCAAGTGGGCCGAGGAATGGGATTGGGCTGATCATGAGAGCGGCCGATGCCGCATTGAGGGCTGCAACGTCGTAATCGTGGACCATGTCGGCCGACATCACGGTCGCCACGATGTGGGTCTCGGAACGAAAGCCGTCGACGAACGAAGGCCGCAGCGGACGGTCGATCAAGCGACAGGTGAGAGTCGCCTTCTCCGTGGCACGGCCTTCACGGCGGAAGAACGAGCCCGGGATGCGCCCAACGGCATACATCCGCTCCTCGACGTCCACGGTGAGCGGGAAGAAGTCGAGGCCTTCCCGGCCACTGCGATTAGCAGTTGCGGTCACCAGCACCTCGGTGCCGCCGACCTTGATCACGACGGCGCCGCCGGCGAGTCGTGCGAGTTTTCCGGTCGAAAGGGCAATCTCAGCGTCGCCTACTTGACCGCGTACGGTGGTCTCTGCCACGCGTGTCTCCTTGTTGTTGAGTGAGGGAGAGCGCTCAATTGGCAGTGGTCGCATCTCGTTGGATGAACGAGCTGCGGCCACTGACAACTGAACCGCTACTCCCGATTCGAATGACTGACAGCAAAAAGGCGGCCCGCAGGCCGCCAATTCTCCGTCGCTATCTCCGCAGACCGAGTTGGGCGATCAACGATCGATACCGCTGAACGTCCTGGTCGTTGAGATATCCCAGCAGTCGTCTGCGCTTGCCGACCATCATCAACAAGCCTCGCCGGCTGTGGTGGTCCTTTTTGTGGTACCGCAGGTGATCGGTGAGGTGATTGATTCGCTCGGTGAGCAACGCGACCTGGACCTCGGGAGATCCTGTGTCGCTCGGATGCGTACCGAACTCTTCGATGATGGTTTTTGTGTCTTTCACGCAGGCATTTTCCTTCGTGGACTTGGCAAACGGGGCGCGGACGACCGTCCGGATGAACGGAAGTGTAACGCAGTGGCGCTGCTGTGCCAAGCGCAGAGCCTATTGGGGGGTGTTGAACAATTGGCGTGCGGGCTCACCCCGGCGCCCAACTGCCTGACACGGTCACCGTGGTAGGCCCAAACTGACATTGCTCAGCAGCCGCCTATTCGTCGGCGGCGGCTTCATCGATGGTGGCCTCGCCCGAATCTGGACCCCCCAACCGCTGGAATAGCACACCGAAGAGCCGCCGGGTGATCATCAATGCCAGAACGAGAGCAACCACCTCGATGAAGTGGCCAAGTTCGACATGGTCGCCGAACACCATGTCTACCGCTTCGAGAATGACCAGCTTCCCCAAGAACAGGACCGCAATCAACGACACCGTCCCCGCCACCTTGAAGAATGCGCCTTCCTTGGTCGCGAAGTAGCTGCGGACACCGTGCTCGTAGTGCATGACCACATCAAGAAGGATCTTCAAGAGCACCGCGGTCAGAATCGAGATGGTGAACGAATCGATCACCACCGCGTCCACGTGCTCAACGAAGAGGTTGAGGACAATGGTGTAGATCAACACGTCTGAGTGTCCAGGAGAAGAAGATCTCCTGCGCCCTCGTGATGGTGATCGTACGGGTCGTGGCCGATGACGTCATGGCTTCTCCAAGTCCTTCTCAGTCGTGGTGCGGTCCGGTCCGCCCCGACAGGCCACAGTAGCCCGCCCGAGCCGCCGAATCCCGTGATCGGATCCTTCCGCGGCTCAACACGTTCTGTTTTGGACATTTTGTCAAGATCGCGATTGGCCGGCCATAAGTGGTGTAGCGGGAGGAGGATTGACCCAGGATGCCAAACCAAGACGACCGGCTCACCCAACTGTAGGAGAAAGCACAACCGTGCGGTGCGGGCCTATTGCCTGCGTCGCATCGGCGATGATGGTGCATCTGATGCGGTCGCAGAGGTGGTCGCCGTTGCGTGGCGTCGGATCGACGACGTTCCGAAGGACGAGATGGCGCTGCCGTGGCTGTACGGCGTGGCGAGAGGGATCGTTTCCGATCACTACCGGTCACAGAACCGGCGAGGACGTCTGGCGAGCCTGCTATCCGGCATTCGGCCGCGTGTGCCCACCCAGCGCGACTGGGAGGTGGTGCAACGGGCCGAATACAGCCGGGTGCACGCCGCGCTCGAGGCCCTGAGGCCGAAGGACCGCGAGGTCTTGCTGCTGGCCGCCTGGGAGGAGCTCTCCAACGAACAGATCGCTGAGACCGTCGGATGCACGCCCGAAGCCGCTGCCCAGCGGGTTTCATCGAGCGAAGAAGAAGCTCGGGACCACATTCCGTGCTCTGTCACGAACCGGCCCATCTCCCCGCCCAGCAAGTGAAAGGGGCTCCAACAGAGCCCCTTCCTTTGCGGTCACGAATACCCACTACGGGAAGGTCAACCCGCCACGATGGCCTCGACCTCGATCTCGACCTTCCAGGCCGGGTCGAGAAGGGCCGCGACTACCACCATCGTTGCCACTGGGGGGTGCGAACCGAACAACTCTCGGTGGGCGCGGCCGATCTCGTCGGCGTCGGCGGGATCGCAGATGAACATCCGGGTGCGAACCACGTCGGAGACCTCGGCTCCGAGGTCGGCCAATGCTGCAAGTGCGATGTGCCCGCAGCGCAGCATCTGGCCGTAGGCGGTTTCGGCGACCTGCTCCCCTACCGGAGGGACCGGGGCCGTTCCGGCAACCTCGACCCGATTCCCGATGCGGCGGCCTCGCACAAAGCCATACCGCTCTTCATAGGGCGAGCCCGATATGACGGTCGCATCGGTCATGGCCCGCAGACTACCGCCATCGCTTCCGGACTACTCTCTTGGGACCATGTTTCGCTCTGCCCCAAAACCCATCCCGGAAGTTGACCCGCAGGAGGCCGCCGCCAAGGTCGAGGCGGGCGCCCTACTCGTCGATGTGCGCGAACCGAACGAATTCGCCTATGCCCACATCCCGAACGGTCAGCTCAAGCCGATGTCGACCATCAACGACTGGTACGCCGACCTGCCCAAGGACCAGACCATCGTGTTCTACTGTCGAACCGGGAGGCGGTCCGACCAGGTGGTGCGAGCCTTGATCGAGCAAGCCGGATTCACCGATGTGTGGAACATGGTCGGCGGCATCGTGAAATGGACCGAAGAGGACCTGCCGTTGGAGACGGCCCCGGCCACCTGAAGGTCACCGTCACATCTTGCCGGACAGCAACTCCCGGGCCGTGGCAACGTCCCGCTCGAACTGGACCACGACCTCGTCGACGCCTCCGAATCGCTCCTCGTCGCGAATTCGGTTGTGGAACTCGACTGTCAGTTCAGTTCGGACGAGATCGCCGGTCATCCCGATCAGATGGACCTCGACGACCTCGCGGTGGCTACCGAAGGTGGCCCGCACTCCAACGCTGACCACACCGGGAAAACGGCCGTGGACACTCGTCACCATGGCGGCGTACACCCCGTGGCGCGGAAGTACCTGAGCAGGCGGAATGCCCAGATTCGCCGTCGGCATCCCGAGGGTGTGGCCCCGACCGTCACCGTCGATCACGGTGCCGCGGAGCGCAAACGGCCGCCCCAACAGTTCCGCAGCGGTGACCACGTCGCCGGCTTGAAGCACCTGTCGCACCGCCGTGGACGAGAACGGGGCTCCCTTCCCGATCAGATCGAGGGAATCAACCTCGAAGCCGTAGCTGAGCCCCTCCCGGGTGAGCAGATCGACGTCACCGGCCCGCTCGTAGCCAAACCGGAAGTCGCCGCCGACGACGACCAGCCCGGCGTGAAAGGTGCCGACGAGGATGCGGTCGATGAACACCTCGGGTGCCATCTGGCGCAGATCTGCGTCAAACCGCAGAAACCCAACGATGTCAACACCCGATTCGGCGAGGAGCTCCAACTTCTGGTCACGGCTCGTGATCAGCTGCGGGGCGTGCTCGGGCGCACTCAGCGTCAACGGATGACCCTCGAAGGTGACCACCGCCACCGGGCGGCCCTGCGCTCTGGCTTGGAGTTCCGCGAGCACCGCCTGGTGGCCGAGATGGATACCGTCGTATACCCCAATCGTGAGAACCGTTGCGGGGGCTGCGACCGACCACTCCCGATAATCGCCCTCCAAGACCTTCATGAGATGACCACCTCGGGAACGGCGTGGGAGCCCTCAACACGGTATACAGCGAGGAGGCGATGCTCAGGACCTGCCACGCGCACAAAACCCGCTTCGGCGCCCGTCAGGACGCTTCCCGCCAGCGGGACTCCGTTGGCAACCGCCTCGGCAACGCCGGCGTCGACTTCGACCAACGTCAGGTCGGGCAGGCCATCGAGTGGGTCGAGCACAAGACATCGCCACCCGTCTTCCGCAGCAGCCGAGGCGATGGAGTCCACCGAATGTGCGTCCGCCACCGACAGCCCACCGTTGCGGGTTCTGCGCAGCTCGGTGAGATGTGCCCTGCCTCCCAGGGCTCGGGCCAGGTCGTCGGCCAGCGTCCGAACGTAGGTCCCTTTGCTGCACCGAACCCGAAACTCGACCTGCGGATAGTCCGACGGCGCGAAGTCGGTCAGCTCGAGCGAGTAGATGGTCACCGGGCTCGCCTCACGCTCCACTTCCCGCCCCTCGCGAGCGAGCTCATAGAGACGGCGTCCCTCCACCTTGCGGGCGGAGACCATTGGGGGAACCTGCATGATCGATCCGCGAAACCGCCCCATAGCCGCCTCGACATCACGCTCCTCGATGTCCATCGGATCTCGAGTCAGCACGGCTCCATCGGCATCAAGACTGTCGGTCGCCACCCCGAACTGGGCCTGCGCCACGTACTCCTTCTCGGCCTCCTGGACGAAGCGCAGCAAACGGGTGGCTCGGCCGAGGCCGAGCACCAACAACCCCGTCGCCATGGGGTCGAGCGTCCCGGCGTGGCCGACCTTCTTGACGCCAAGCAGATTGCGGACCTTGGCGACGACATCGTGCGATGTCCAACCGGACGGTTTGTCGACCAAAAGGAACCCGGCGGCGGGAGCCGCAGTCACGGCAGCTGGTCGCGGAGCATTTCAATGGCGACCCCAAACGGCTTGCGCACGGTGAACCCCGCCGCGTTGTGGTGACCTCCCCCGCCGAGATTGCTTGCGATCGCGCCCACATCCACTTCGCCGCGCGAACGCAGGCTGCCCTTGGTGGTGTCCTTGCCGACCTCTTTGAACAGGCAGGCGACCTCTGCTTCCGCGGCGATCCTGATCAGATCGATGAGACCGTCGGCCTCTTCGTAGCCGATCCCTGCCGCCTCGAGGTCACTCTGGAGCACGACCGACCACACCAGGCGTCGGTCTCGATCGAGTTCGCAGCGCTCGAGCACGGCGCCGGCAACCTTCAGGTACCCAAACGGAGCTTCTTCGTACACGTGGCGGCCGACCACTTCGGGCGTGGCGCCTGCCTCGACCAAAGCAGCCGCTACCCGCAGCACCTCAGGAGTGGTCACCGAGTACTGGAACCGTCCGGTGTCCGTGACCAAGCCGGTGTGCAACGCAATGGCCACTGCCGGATCAATCGGCCACCCGAGCTCCTGGAGGAGGTAGTAGGCCAGTTGCGCCGTCGCCGCCGCGTCCGGGTCGATGACCTTGATGTCGCCGAAACCGTCATTGGAGCGGTGGTGGTCGAGCACTACCACAGTTTTGGCTCGTTCCAAGACCTCGGCAGCGCTTCCCAACCGGTCGAGAGCTGCCGTGTCACAGGCGACCACAACGTCGATCTCGTCGGGGAGTGCGCTGGGGCTGCACAGGGGCACCTGGTCGAGGAACCTGAATTGCACGGGGACGACAAAGGGCTCGCCAAAGGAGGCATAAGCCTTCTTGCCGACGCGGCGGGCGGCGAGCGCGATCCCGAGGGCCGTACCGAGCGCATCGCCATCTGGACCGATGTGGCCCAGCGTGACCAGCGTCTCGGCTTCCCCGATGGCGGCGGCGGCACGTCGCAGATCGGCGGTGAAGTCATTCCTCATCGACTCTCCCCTGCTCGGCTTCCTCCACCTCGAGGTCATGAAGGATCTGACTGATTCGTATCCCGCGTTCGACGGTTTCGTCGACTCGAAACTCCAGCACGGGGGTGTACCTCATCCGAACCTGGGAGGCGACTGCGCGCTGGAATCGACTGTGGGCGTGCTGCAGGGCGGCCCCGGTCTCCTCGACCTCCTCGGGAGTCCCCAAGACCGTGTAGTACACGATGGCATGGCGGAGATCCGGGTTGGTGTCCACCCCGGTGATCGTCACGAAACCGATCCGGGGATCCTTGAGCCCGCCGACTTCTTCGGCGATGATTTCGCGCAGTTGTTCGTTGACCTTGCGCATCCGAGGGGTTCTGCCTTGGCTCATGCCGGGTCCTCCAGATAAGCGGTACGGGTGTCGAGCACCTCGATGTCCTCCCTCTGGTCGAGAGAACGGCGCACCGAGTGCAGGATACGGTCCGCCTGACCGGCTTGTGGTGCAACAACCGCAATCCCCAACGTGGCGCGCTGCCACAGCTCCTGGTGGTCGACCTCGGAGACGGCAACATCAAAGGTCTTGGTGAGGTGAGCGATGACGGACTTGACGATCGCGCGCTTCTCCTTCAACGACTGAACGTTGCGGATGCGGAGGTCGACCCGGAGGGCGGCGACATGCATGGCGTCGTCAGGTCCGAGCGATTTCCCGCAACTCGTACGACTCGATCGTGTCGCCTTCCTTGATGTCCCGGAAGTTCTCCAGCCCGATACCGCACTCAAAGCCGGCAGCCACCGACGGGACGTCCTCCTTGAAGCGCCGCAACGAGGTGATTTTGCCGTCGTAGACCACGACTCCGTCACGAACGAGCCGAGCCCGGGCGTTGCGGTTGATCTCACCCTCGGTGACATATGAGCCGGCCACGAAACCGAACCGCGGAGCCCGGAACACCGCCCGCACATCGGCGACTCCGAGGAATCTCTCGATTTCCTCGGGGGTGAGTTCGCCCACGAGGAGGCCTTCAACGTCTTCGAGAAGTTCGTAGATGATCGAGAAAGTCCGGATGTCGATCGCGGCCTCTTTGGCCGCGGCACGTGCGCCGGCATCGGGGCGGGCGTTGAAGCCGTAGATGATGGCCTCGGAAGCCTCAGCCAACATCACGTCGTTGGCGGTGATACCACCGACGCCGCCATGAATGATGGTGACCCTGCCGTCCTCGCGTTCGATCTTCGCGATGGCGTCTCGAATAGCTTCGAGCGAGCCTTGGGCGTCGGCTTTCACGATGGCACGCAGCTCGGCATGCTCGGCGGTTCGAAGCTGCTCGAGCAGGATGCCGAGACGTTCAGTTGACGTCGGAACAGTGATCTCGTCGGCGCGAACGTCGGCGATACGTTGGGCGGCCATCTTGCGAGCTGTCCGCTCGTTCTTGACCGCCTGGAACATATCGCCGGCCAGCGGCACCTCGTCCCAACCCATGACCAGTACGGGAGTACTCGGTCCTGCCGCCTTCACCTGCTGGCCCTGGTCATCGAACATTGCCCGGACCCGGCCTGCGGTACCTCCGGCAACAATGGCGTCGCCGCGCTTGAGCGTGCCACGCTGGACGATCACGGTCGCCACGGGTCCGCGCCCGATCTCGAGCTGAGCCTCGATGACGGTACCGACCGCCGGTGCCCCCGGATTGGCCTTCAGGTCCTCGACCTCCGCCACGAGCGAAATCAAGTCGAGCAAGATCTTCGATACCGGTCCCCTGCAGCGCCGAGATCTCAGCGGACACGACGTCGCCGCCGAGCTCCTCGACCAGGATCTCGTGCTTCGTGAGATCGGCGCGCACCGCGTAAGGATCGGCAGCCTCGAGGTCCATCTTGTTGATCGCGATGATCAGGGGGACGTCGGCGGCCTTGGCGTGGCTGATGGCTTCGGCGGTCTGCGGCATGACACCGTCGTCGGCGGCGACCACGATGATCGCAATATCGGTGATGTCGGCACCGCGGGCTCGCAAAGCAGTGAAGGCCTCGTGGCCGGGAGTGTCGATGAAGGTGATGGTGCTGTCGCCGCGGTGTACCTGGTACGCCCCGATGTGCTGGGTGATCCCACCGGCTTCTCCGGCGATCACATTGGCGCGGCGGATCGTGTCGAGCAGCTGGGTCTTGCCGTGATCGACGTGGCCCATCACGGTGACCACCGGCGGACGGGTCTTGAGACTGGCCGGGTCATCGTCGTATTCGACGATGTAGCGCTGCGTGCCCTCTTCTTCCTCGACGACCTCGGCCTCTTCGACCAGGACGTCGATGCCGAAGAAGTCGCCCAACGCTTCAATCGCATCAAATGGGATCGTCCCGCCTCCGGGCACGATCTCGCCCATCGACATCAGCTGGCGGACCACGTCTCCGGTGCGAACCCCGACGATTCGGCCGAACTCGTGGGCGGTGATGCCTTGCTGAACAACGACCAATCGGCGTTCATCCGCACCCTCGTCATCGACCGGTTCTTCGGCTTCGACTTCGCCGGCTTCCTCGTCTTCCGGTGCTACTTCGGCTACCTCAGGCTCCGGCTCTGGCTGGTCGGCTGGGGCTACCGCCCCTGCCTCGGCCACCGGGGCGGTGGGGGTCGTCTCGCCGTCCTCTTGGTAGGAGAGCCGAACGAGGGCTGCTCCGTCCTCATCGACGCCGGATGAGGCCGTCTTCACCTCGAGACCGAGTTCCAGGGCTCGCGCGACAACATCCTTGGACTCGAGCCCGAGTTCGCGAGCGAGTTCGTATATGCGCTGCTTGGCCACTCTTACCTCCGCGCGGACTTTGTGCCCGACCGTCTAGGCGGTCGGATCCGCGTCTGTGTTCTCGTCTGTCTGGTCTGTGATCTCTTCATCGTCAACGCTCTCAACGTCAACTTCCTTCGCCAATTCGGCTTCTGCCACGATCCCGGCGGCCTCAGCCACGACCTCGGCTTCGGCGGCATCTTCTGCCTCCTCGGCCTCAGCCACGAACTCTTCAGCCTCAGCAGTGACCTCGAGCTCCTCCACCGCTTCTTCGACCTCAGCTTCGACTGCGGCCTCCTCGATGGCGGCGACAACCTCGGCGGCTTCCTCGAGCTCCTCGACCTCTTCAACCGCCTCTTCAACCGCCTCTTCAACCACGGCCTCTTCAACGGCCTCTTCGGGCTCTTCGTCCTCGAGGTCGAGCCCGAGGTCTTGAGTCTCGGATTTGATGTCGATCTTGTATCCGGTCAACCGGGCAGCCAGCCTGGCGTTCTGACCTTCCTTGCCGATGGCCAGTGAGAGCTGGTGATCGGGAACGATCACGGTGGCGATCATGGCTTCGTCGTCGAGACGCACTTCTTTGACCCGGGCGGGGCTCAACGCCTCAGCGATGAAGGACTGCGTGTCATCACGCCACTCGACAATGTCGACCTTCTCGCCCCGCAATTCGTTGACGACCTGGCGGACCCGGGAACCCCGGGCACCGACGCAGGCACCTACCGGATCGACATTGGGGTCGTTCGAAGCAACGGCGATCTTGGTGCGGTGACCGGGTTCACGAGCAATCGCCCGGATCTCGACATCACCGTCGACCAACTCGGGTACCTCGAGCTCAAACAGCGACCGAATGAACTCGGGATGGCTGCGGCTCACCACGATCTGCGGTCCCTTGCCCTCGCCGCGCACCTCGAGGATGTAGGCCTTGAGTCGGTTGCCCCGTTCGAGTCGCTCATAGGGGATCCGCTCCGACGATGGCATGATCGCTTCGGCATTTCCGAGGTCGAGAATGGCGTAACGATGATCGGACTGCTGGACGATGCCCGTCACAAGATCACCCTCGCGACCCTCGTAGAGGTCGAAGACTTGCTCGCGCTTGGCGTCGCGCAGGCGCTGCATGATGACCTGCTTGGCCGTTTGAGCGGCGATCCGTCCGAAGTCGGAGGGCGTGTCCTCCCATTCCCGGGTGACGTTGCCGTCTTCGTCGAGGTCCTGCCCGTATACGGTGATCTCACCGGTGTCTGGGTCGATGGTGACTCTTGCTTCTTCCGCAGCCCCGGGCGTGCGCTTGTAGGCCGACACGAGCGCGTTGGCAAGAGCGTCGAGGATGGTATCCGCCGGGACACCCTTCTCGCGCTCCAAGAGGTCAAGCGCATCAAGCAGGTTGTAATCCATCTCGTCGTCCTTCTTCTCAGTGCCCGGTTCCAGGCTTGGCAGCCTTCTCCCACACAAACACGGTACGGGCGGAGGCCACGTCTGTGTAGGCGATGCGGTGCGCACCCGCCTCGGTATCGACGACGAATCCAGTGTCGTCGGCTTCGAGGAGTTGACCTGTGTGGTTGATGGACCCCGCAACGGGGCCATTGGTCTTCACTTTCACCTCTCGTCCCAACGACTTCTCGTAGTGGCGAGGGCGGCGCAGCCTGCGCTCCAGCCCAGGCGAACTCACCTCGAGGGTGTAGGACCCGCTCACCGGATCGTCATCGTCGAGCAGGCGGGAGATGCCCCGACTCAGCTCAGCGATGCGGTCCACGCTCATCGCGTCGTGCCCGTCCACCGTCACCCTGACGATCGTTCCGGCGCCATGTCCCAGCACCTCGAAGTCGTCGAGTTCGATGCCTTCCGCGGCGACATACGGCTCGATAACGCCCCATAGACGCTCAGCCGTGTCGCTCACCGCTCCTCCTCCGTGGTCTTATCGGCCTCCTCAGCAAACGAGGCGGGCCCCGGCCCACCTCGATACCGATCTCAGTTGGAGCAAGAGTATACCAGGGGCAGGCCCAAGCTTCTCCCGGCCCCTGCCTACGTCGGCGCCGCCCCTCCCGCGTAGGTGGGCGCCTCCCTACGCTTCGGGTGAGGGGGGGCACTGGACGACGCGGCTCACATCGCGCCAACCCGCCGGGTCTGCTACTTCCCCTCGGCGATCTCTGCTACCGCCGCCCGTCGTGCCTCTGCTTGGTTGGCGTCGCCGCGCAGACCACGCAGTTCGAGCGCTTCCTCGGCGGCTAGATCGGCGGCGGTGACATCCGCCGCGGCGAGGCGTGCCTCCACGCCTTCTTCAGCAAGGAGTCGAGCTTCGTCGAGCAGGGCGGCGACCATCTCGTCCTCAGGAACCACCCTGACGACCTGTCCTTTGATGAAGAGATGGCCTTTGCGATGGCCGGCCGCGATCCCGATGTCCGCCTCACGTGCCTCGCCTGGCCCGTTGACGACGCAGCCCATCACCGCAACCTGGATGGGGAGCCCCTCGGCCTCCAGAGCATCACGGACCGCCGAAGCGACTTCGATGACGTCGACCTCGGCTCGGCCACAGGATGGGCAGGCGATCAGGTCGAGCGTGGTGCGTTCGCGCAGCCCGAGGTATTCGAGCAGTTGCCGCCCCGCTTTGGCCTCCTCGACGGGGTCGGCCGTCAGCGAGAACCGGATCGTGTCGCCGATCCCCTCGAGCAGAAGGGTCGCGATACCGGCGACGGATTTGATCAGCCCGCCGGGCGGGGGCCCCGCCTCCGTCACCCCAAGGTGGAGCGGATAGTCGACCCGGTCGGCCAGCAAGCGGTAGCTCTCCACCATCGAGGGAACGTGGGAATGCTTCACCGAGATCTTGATGTCGGTGAATCCGACGTCTTCGAGATAGGCGATCTCTTTGAGGGCAGACGCAACGAGTGCCTCGGGCACCGGTCCGCCATGCTCGTCGAGCAAGTCCTTGTCGAGGGATCCCGCGTTGACACCGACCCGGATCGGAACACCGGCAGCCATGGCTTCGCGAGCGACCGTCTTGATGTGCGCTTCCTTGCGAATATTGCCCGGATTGAGCCGGAGCCCGGCGACTCCCGCTTCGAGTGCCGCCAGGGCCAGGCGGTATTGGAAGTGGATGTCGGCAATGATCGGCACCGGCGATCTCGGCACGATCTCGGCCAGGCCCTGGGCTGCGGCCACGTCGTTGCACGTGATCCTCACGATGTCGGCCCCCGAGCCCGACAGGGCATAGACCTGAGCCAGCGTGCCGTCGACATCTGCCGTCTTGGTCGTCGTCATCGATTGCACCGCGATCGGTGCGTTTCCGCCCACGGCCACGGGCCCTACATGAAGTTGGCGCGAGGGGCGCCGCTCGATCGTCATGAGGCCAAGCCTAGGGGTCCGGTGATCGGAAGCCGGTGGACGGGCCCGCCGGTCGACCAACCCGCTCGCCACGGCAGAGATTCCGGAGGGTGAGAGGTAGATTCGCGGTCGTGAACGGCAACACCGGACCCCGCGACCACGAGGGCCGATCGATCGATTTTGATTGCACCGCGGCCGACTACGAGCGCCATCGCCCGGGCTTCCCCGACGACTTCTTCGACATTCTCGAAGCCAAAGGATGGATCAGGCGCGGACAGCGGGCCCTCGATCTCGGGACCGGCACCGGGTCGGTCGCCCTCGGACTCGCCGCCCGCGGCCTCGACGTCGTGGGCGTGGACATCGCCCCCAGCCTGCTCGATGCGGCTCGCGCGGCCGCCATCGACCGAGAACTGACTGCGAAGTTCGTTGTAGCCAGCGCCGAGGCCACCGGCCAAGACACTGCCCGCTTTGACGTCGTGAGCGCAGGACAGTGTTGGTGGTGGTTCGACGTGGACCAGGCCATCCGGGAAGCCAAGCGAGTGCTCAAGCCTGGTGGCCGCCTCCTGATCTGCAGCTTCAGCTATTTGCCGTTGGCGGGCAACGTGGCGCAGCGGACCGAGGACCTCGTCCTCGAACACAACCCGGGATGGCCCAAGGCCGGCTGGAACGGCATCCACCCTGAACAGGTGCAGGATCTCGATCGGGGCGGCTTCGAGCAGGTTGAGAGTTTCAGCTACACGGTGGGCGTAACCTTCACCCGCGCCGGCTGGCGTGGCCGGATTCGAACCTGTAACGGCGTCGGCTCGGCTCTCGACGCCGAGCAAGTCGGCCGTTTCGATTCGGAGTTGGCGGAGTTGCTGGCCTGCGAGTTTCCGGTCGAACTGTCGGTGCCGCACCGCTTGTTCGCCACCAGTGGCGTTAGGCCCTGAGATCACCGAACAGCCTCAGTCGCGCCACCCGCTCACTCCGGCAGTTGCAGCGGGTTGGCGATGTCGAAGTAGATGCCGAGCAACCCGAGCATCACGATGAAGAGAAACACGGCGGCCGCCACCGGCATCAGCTTGCGCACATCAGGGGCGCGGCCCCTGATCTTCTCGTATACCGCCACAGCGAAGTGCCCGCCATCGAGCGGATAGAGAGGCACGAAGTTGAGCACGCCGACGAACACATTGACGAGGGCGAGCAGTCCGAGGCTGAGTTCGACCGGCCCGGCGATTCGCACGAGCCCAACGGGGCTGATCGGACGCACCGTTTCGAGGACCTCATCGCTCTGACCGAATGCGGCGCCGAGAAGTGCGCCGAAGTTGGTCACGAGGTCCCACAAGCCGCGGATGCTCAGCCCGATCGCAGTCCAGAGGTTCGAAAGCGCATTACCGGCAGCGGCAATCGGGCCCACCGACTCAACCACACCGCGGGGAGAAATCCCGAAGAATCCGGTGGGCTCCCCGGCTACCACCCGAGCCGTGAAGTACGTCTCGAGCACCACCTGCTCACCGCCGCGGTCAACAACGATGGTGGCCGACTCGCCGGGATTGACCGATGCAACATCGACGAAGTCCTCCCACGACTCGACCGGTTGCCCGTCGACCGAGGCCAGCACATCGCCCACCAGGATTCCGGAGGTGAACGCCGGGGCGATCTCGACAATCTCGGTCGTCTCCAACGTGACGAGGGCTCCCTCTCGGTCGACCGTCACCGTGGTCAACTCGCCGGTGGCTTTGGGCTCCGCCGCCGTCAACGTCTCGACCGCAACACCGTCGACGGCGATGACGGTATCGCCCGACTCGAGTTCGAGCGGAACCTTGTCGTCGTCGGCAACACCGCTCGGATTGACCAGGATCGTGCTGACTCCGTCCACTTCGGTCGTTACCTCCGCGACGCCGTAGACCATTGCCAGCGCGAAGAAGAGGGCGAGCGCCACGACAAAGTGGCTGAAGATGCCGGCCAGCACCACGATCGACTTCTGCCAGAAGGGGGCCTCGCGGTAGGTGCGGCCCTCGTCTTCAGGAGCTACCTCTTCGAACGGGTTCATCCCGATGATTCGGACGTATCCGCCGAGCGGAACCGCCTTGAGACCGTATTCGGTCTCCCCACGGGTCATCGACCATATCCGCGGACCGAAGCCGAAGAATGCCTCGGTCGCCTTCATCCCAAAGGCCTTGGCGGCGACAAAGTGACCGGCTTCGTGAATGACCACCATCAGCACGACGCCGACGATGATGACAAATGCTCCCATGCGGGTATCCGGTTCCTGGTGGTAGATCTAGGACGACTGAGCGGGGTGTTGGCTTGGGATCGACGTCACAGACCGACCCACTATCGAACGCTGGGACGGTCCCCGACTACGCGTCGCCGAGCACCTCTTCGGCACGTACGGTAGTGGTGCGAATGGGCTACTCGGGCACAATCGTTGGCATTGGTTGTTCGGGCTAGGCGACGTGTGCTACCGCCTCAGCGGCAACGGCACGGGCCTCGGCATCCACGTCCAGCACGTCTGCCACTGAGGCGACGGCCCGCTGCTCGACGATCTCGAGGGTCGCGGCGACAATATCGGCAATGGCCAGGAACGGGATGCGCCCGGCGAGAAACGCCGCAACGGCGATCTCGTCCGACGCGTTCAGCACCGCGGGCGCCGAGCCCCCCATCCGACCCGCCTCATATCCCAACTCGAGGCAGGGAAAGACCTCCAGATCCGGCGCTTCGAAGGTCAAGGTCCGCCCGGCGGCAACAAACGGCTCGCTCTGCAAGGGAGCTCGCTGCGGATAGGTGATGGCGTAGGCAATCGGATGACGCATGTCGGGATCCCCCATTTGGGCTTTCACACCGCCGTCGCAGAACTCGACCATCGAGTGCACGATGCTCTGCGGGTGAACGACCACGTCGATGGTGTCGTAGGCCGCTGCGAACAGATAGTGGGCCTCGATCACCTCGAACGCCTTGTTCATCAGGGTCGCCGAGTCAACCGTGATGCGCGGACCCATCACCCACGTCGGGTGAGCGAGGGCATCGTCAGGATTCACCGCAGTGAGCTCGGCACGGGTTCGACCCCGGAACGGTCCACCCGAGGCGGTCAGGATGATCCGGCGGACGCTATCTTCCGGCTCGCCGACCAGGCATTGCCAGATGGCTGAATGCTCTGAATCGACGGGGATGAGTTCGCCACCGCCTTGCGCCAAGGCAGCAGCCACGACGGGGCCGCCGGCGACGAGGCTCTCCTTGTTGGCGAGGGCGAGTCGATTCCCCACTTCGAGTGCGGCAACCGAAGGCGCCAGCCCGGCGGCACCCACAACACCGTTGACGACCACGGTGTCCGGGGTGGCGGCCAACGCGGTCAACGCCTCCGGCCCTCGTTCGAAACGGGCCCCGAGGTCTGCGGTGATATCGTCGGAAACTGTATCGGGCTCGGCAGCGACGACCCGCGCCTGCGGCCATTGGGAGGCAATCTGCATGAGGTCGGCGGAGCCTCGTCGGGCACCCAGTCCAACTACCTCCAAGCCGAGCCGCCGAGCGACTTCGAGCGTTTGTCTCCCAATCGATCCGGTCGCACCGAGGACAACGAGCCGGGTCAGGCCAACAGCCCCAGCCATGAGTAGGCGATCCACATCGCCGGGATGGTGAAGATCATGGCGTCGATCCGGTCGAGGATCCCGCCGTGGCCGGGCAGGATCGAACTCATGTCCTTGACGCCGATCGCCCGCTTGAGAACGGAGACTCCCAAGTCGCCGAGGGGGGCAACGACCGCAACAACGGCGCCGATCAACAGGCCTGAGCCGAGGTCGAAGGGCCCGAAATAGCTGAACCCGACACCAACCAGAAGGGCAACGAGCACGCCCGCAACCAGTCCCTCAACCGTCTTCTTTGGTGAAACGACCGGAGCAAGAGCCCTCTTGCCGATGCGGCGGCCGACGAAGTACTGCCCGATGTCCATCAGGGCGACGGTCACCACGAGAGCGGCGACCAGCCACGCGTAGTCGTCGGCTTTGACGATGTCGAAGGCAAAGCCACCCAGTCCGCCGATCCAGAGCACGCCGAGCATGGTGAGCGACGTGTTGTGGAGGGGCCGGCTCCTGTCGGGAACAACCCCGTAGAACAGCAGGGTGGCTACCAGCGTGATCAGAATCGCCATCGGGATCGCCACCGGCTCCCAGATCCACGTGCCGATCATGGCTCCGGCCACCCCGGCGAACCCAAAGATCGCAAGAGGGTGATGACCGGCCCGAATGAGCACGGTGTAGATCTCGCCGGCGGCGAGGCCGAGCACAATCAGGATGAGGGCGCCGATCAGATAGGACTGATAGAGCGAACCGAGGAAGATCACGATCAGGCCGACAGCGGTGAGGACCCGAAGCGGCAGATCCGATGGCTTGGGAGCCTGGATGGCAACCGAATCGTCACCGGACGCGGCCACAACGTCTTCGAGGCCGACGGTCCCGCTCTCGATCCCGGGGATGTCGGCAGACACCGCCATCTGCTCATGAGGCTCTCCGGCCGACCGGGCAATGTCGGCGGCAAGACCGGCATACTCCTGTGTCGTTGCCTGGACATATTTCTCGCTGGTGAACTGGGCGAAGTCGGGAATCGAGTCGGCGTCGTCATCCCAGTCCTCCGCGACAGATTCTGCCGGCCCATCGGGCACGGACTCTCCGACTGACGCCACCGAGTCCGGTCGGCGGCCTGCGGGCGACTCCGCTTCCTCAGGGGAAACCGGGCCCGCTTCCTCAGAGGAAACCGGGCTCGGTTCCTCACGTGAGACAGGCGGCGACTCGTCCGAGGAAGCCGTGGTCGGTGCCGGGGCCGGGGTCGGTGCCGGGGCCGGGGTCGCCGGCGGGGCCGGCGGCACGATGATCGGGATCTCTTGGAGTTGGTCGGCGCCCCGCGGCGTGTCCCAGGGCGGAGGCGCCGGCACCGCATCGTCGTCCCACAATGCGGCGAAGTCAGTATCGGACTCGGCGTCGGCGTCGGACTCGGCGGTGACAGCAGACCAATCGGGTTCGTCGGAGACGATCGGCTCGAGATCTTGCGGCTCCGCGCTCCCCGCCGCGGCGGGTGGGGCCGGCGGCGGCGCGGTGGGCGGTTGGGGCGTTTCCCCGAAGCCGAGATCGAGCGGTGGCTGCTCTACGTCGGCGGAATCGTCGGAATGCTGCGGCCCAGGGCTGTGCTGTCCTGCGTCGGGCTCGGAAGCAGGCACATCACCGAAGACGTCGGCGTCGGCGTCGGTGTCGAACGACTCAAAGTGGTCGAAGTCTTCAACGGTCCACTCGTCTGGCTCTGCGGCATCCCCCGATGTCTCAGCTGAGACCTGCCCAGGCTCATCGAACGATCCGGGCTCTCCGCCCGGTACGTCTCGCTCCACCTGTGGCTCCTCCTCCATCGCTGGTTACCGAATGGCCGGTAACTCACGGATTCTGGCACGATCCGGCGCTCCCGCGGTGACACTCGCCACCCGGAGCGCCCTACACCTCGAGCAGTTCCTGCTCTTTGTGCTCCAGAAGGTCGTCGATGCTGCGGACGTGCGCATCCGTCAGCTCCTGGAGCACCTTTTCGCCACGCCTGATGTCGTCCTCCGAGATCTCCCCAGCCAGCGCCTCCATGTCGTCCTTCGAGTGGCGCCGGACGTTGCGGATCGCGATCCGTCCGTCTTCCGCAGTGTGCCGGACGAGACGGATCAGTTCCCGGCGCCGATCCTCGGTGAGTTGCGGAAAGGCCAACCGGATGATGTTGCCGTCGTTTGAGGGGTTGAGGCCCAAGTCTGCTTCCTGGATGGCGCGTTCAATTGCGGTGATCGATGACTTGTCGTAGGGCTGAACGATCAGCATCCGCGCCTCCGGGACCGAGAACCCGGCGATCTGCTGCAGCGGAGTCGCCGTTCCGTAGTAGTCGACCATCACCCGGTGCAGCAGGCCGGGGTTGGCCCTCCCGGTACGTACCAACCCAAACTCACCGGCCGTGTGCTCGACCGCCTGATCCATCTTGAGCTCGGCTTCTTCAAGCAATTCCTTGATCACGGCGCCACCTCAGTGCACTAGCGTCCCAACGGGTTCACCCTGAACGGCCCGGATGACATTGCCCGGTGTCCGCAGGTTGAAGACCCGAATCGGCAGATCATTGTCCATGCACATCGTAATGGCCGTCGTGTCCATCACCTGGAGTCGCTGCGCGATGACCTCCATGTAGGTGACGTCCTCGATGAGCCTGGCCTCGGGAACCGTCACAGGATCTGCGTCGTAGACGCCGTCGACCTTGGTCGCCTTCAGCACGATGTCGGCACCGATTTCGGCAGCCCGGAGCGCCGCGGTCGTGTCGGTGGTGAAGAACGGGTTTCCGGTACCGCCGGCAAACACCACCACCCGACCCTTTTCGAGGTGGCGGATGGCACGTAGCCGGATGTAGGTCTCGGCGACCTGCTGGATCGAGATGGCCGTCTGCACCCGACACGGCGCACCGGCGCGCTCGAGGGCGTCACGCAGCGCCAGGGCGTTGATAACCGTCGCCAGCATGCCCATGTAGTCGGCGTTGGCCCGATCCATCCCGGCGGCAGCCGATGACAGACCGCGGAAGATGTTGCCGCCGCCGACAACGACGGCCACTTCGTAGCCTTCACTGTGCACCTTGGCGATTTCCTCGGCAACCCTCTGGACCGTCGCCGGATCGATCCCGTAGTTGGTCTCGGAGTCGGCGAATGCTTCGCCGGAGAGTTTGAGGACGACTCGTTTCCCCACCGGCTACTCGGCGCTCTCGCCGACCATGAGCCGTGAGAATCGATTGACCGAGATGTTCTCGCCCATCGTGACAGCAAGTTGGCGAACCATCTCTCCGACGGTTCCCTCGAATGACTCGTTGCGCACGAACTCCTGGTCGTACAGGACGTTGTCCTCGTAGAACGAACGAATCCTGCCCTCAACGATCTTCTCGATGATGTTGTCGGGCTTGCCCTCGTTGCGAGCCTGAGCCGCGATCAGCTCTTCCTCTTTGGCGATCAGCTCCTCGGGCACGTCTTCTCTCCTGACCCACCGGGGGCGAGCAGCCGCGATGTGCATGGCGATGTCGTTGGCTGCCTCCTGGAACTCCTCGCCCTTGGCGACGAAGTCGGTCTCAGAGGCCAGCTCGACCAGCACCCCGATGACGGGCCGTCCGGCCTGCATGTGCAGGTAGGAGCCAATGCTCCCCTGGGTCTGGGCTCGCCCGGTCCGCTTGGCTGCGGCGGCGATGCCCTTCTCCCGAAGGATCTCCTTGGCTCGCTCGAGGTCGCCGTCGGCCTCGACCAGGGCGCGCTTGGCGTCCATCATCCCGGTGCCGGTGTCCTGGCGCAGGGTTTGGATGTCCTTTGCGGTGATACTCATCTGCGGTTCTACTCCTTGGCCTCGGCCGCGACCGCAACCGCTTCGTCGCGCGAGGCGGCTTCTTCGAGTTCCGCGGCGGCATCGGCGGCTTTGGCAGCTCGGGTGGCTTGATTCAATTCTCGCCCGGACCTGGCAGCATCCGCCATGATCCCGGCCAGCAGCTGTGAGGCGCGGATCGCATCGTCGTTGCCGGGAATGACCATGTCGACGTTGTCGGGATCACAGTTCGTGTCGACGACCGCAACGATCGGGATGTTGAGTCGATTCGCTTCGGCAACGGCGATGTGCTCTGCGTTGACGTCGATGATGAAGACGACCTCGGGCGGCCGGTTCATGGAACGCACCCCACCGAGCACGGCCTGTAGCTTGACCAGCTCGCGGCGTAGCTTGAGGCGTTCCTTCTTCGGCAACAATTCCATCTCGCCGGAGCTTTCCATCCGCTCGAGTTCGAGCATGTAGCGGATGCGCTTGTGAATGGTCTGGAAATTGGTCAGCATCCCACCGAGCCAACGATGGTTGACGTACGGCATCGAAGCCGAGTCCGCCGCATCCTTGATCGCACCCTGGGCTTGCTTCTTGGTTCCCACGAAAAGCACGGAGCCGCCGGCGGCGGTGGTCTCTTGGACAAATGTTGCGGCGCGCTCGATCTGGTCGAGTGACTGCCGCAGGTCGACGATGTGGATGCCATTGCGCTCACCAAAAATGAACGGACGCATCTTGGGGTTCCAGCGGCGTGTCTGGTGACCGAAGTGAACTCCGGCCTCGAGCAGCTGCCGCATCGTGACGAATGCCACGTGCTTCCTCCTGATTGTTCGGGTTAGGTTCCTCCGCCTGCCCTTTGAGCCTCCACAGAACCAGAAGCGTTCCGACCACAGGAGATTGCGGCAAGCGTGTGAATTGCGCAGCGAGTGTAACGGAGGCCGTCGGCAACCGAAAGCTGGGTACTACTTCCTGTACGGGGGCTCCATCAGCCGGTTGCGCAAGCTGAGCACGGCCTTGGTGTGGATCTGGCAGACCCGTGACTCCGTCACGGTCAGCACTTTCCCGATCTCGGCCAAGGTCAGGCCCTCGAAATAGTAGAGGGTGACGACAAGACGCTCCCGATCAGGGAGCCGGTTGATCGAATCGGCGAGCATGTAGCGCGTTTCTTCGCGCTCGAACGAGCCCGAGGGATCGATGGCGCGGGCGTCGGCCATGAGATCGCCGACCGCGGCAGAGTCACGCTCGCCCGGGTTGAGCAACTCGTCGAGGGCGACAAAACCGAGGGTGGACAGCTCGCCGAGATGCTCCTGGAGTTGGGGCAACGGCACTTCCATGTGTTCGGCGAGCTCTTCGTCGGTAGGGGCACGCTGCAAGCCGTGTTCCAGTTCGGCGAGGCTGCGTTGGATCTCACGGGCTCGAGCCCGCACCGATCGGGGCACCCAATCGAGGGCCCGCAATTCGTCGAGGATGGCGCCCTTGATGCGGTTGACCGCATAGGTCTCGAACTTGTAGCCGCGCTCGAGGTCGAACTTGTCGATGGCGTCGATCAAACCGAACGTGCCGTAGGACACCAGATCTTGTGGGTCGACGTTGCGCGGCAATCCGGCGCGGAGGCGGCCCGCGACAAACTTGACGAGAGCGGAGTAGTGAAGGATGAGTCCTTCACGCGCCGCGGCATCGCCGGTCGATTTGAAGCGCTCCCACAGTTCGTGGAGCTCTTGTTCGCCGCGCTCATGCACGCGGGTGGCTTCGCTCATAGGTCGCCTTGAGGTGTTGCCTGGTCACGGAAGTGTATAGCTGGGTGGTGGCCAGTTCAACGTGGCCCAACAACTCTTGCACCGCACGAAGATCGGCGCCTCCCTCGAGGAGGTGCGTGGCGAACGAATGTCGGAGGGCGTGGGGAAAGGTCCCGAGGCGATTCTTGACGACACGGCGCAGACCACGGGAATCGAGCGCTCCGCCCCGCACACCAACCCACAGCGCATCCCCGGCGTGGGCCGTAGCCAGCTTGGGGCGGCCATCGTTGAGGTACTTGCCGACCGCCTTTCTCGCCACCCGGCTGAGGGGGACGGCCCGGTCTTTTGACCCCTTGCCGGTCACGGTGAGAAAGTCTGAATCGCCGAGGTCTTGCACTCGTAGCGAGGCCAATTCCGACACACGCAAGCCTGTGGCGTACATCATCTCGAGGACGGCGCGGTCTCGGAGGTCGACCGGTTCGTCACCGTCGAGAGCGTCGAGCATGCGCCCGAGGCTGGCAGAAGGAATCGCCTTGGGAAGGGTCTGGGGCCGCTTGGGCTGGGCGACACCCGCGGCCGGATTGGCAGCCACCAGACCGCGTCGTGCCGCGTCGGCGAAGAACGCCCTGACCGCCGAGACCTTGCGGGCCACGGACCGTCTGGCGTACCCGCGCGTGGCGAGGTGCGCCATGAAGCGTCTGATGGTGCGGCGGTTGACCTCGGACACGTCGGTGATCTCGAGCCGGGCGCAGAATCCGAAGAACTGGGCCAAATCGCGCCGGTAGGCATCAACGGTGTGCGCCGAGAGGCCGCGCTCGATTTCGAGGCGTCCGAGATATCCGGCCACCGCTTCGTCGGCCCAGGGGCTGGCTTCGAGGGTTGTAGTCACGGGCGCATGGTTGCCCGGCCGGGGGGAGCCGTCAACGATCATCTCCCAAAAACGACACGAAGACCTCGGTCAGGTAATGCAGCCTCACGGTGTCGGCTCCCCGAATGAGTGCCCTGAGTTGGATCCGAGCCGCGGCCGCCTCTTCATCGGGCAGTGCCCCCATGTAGCTGGTCGACATGACCCGATCGACGAAAGTGGACGCGTCGACAACTTGAACATGTTCGAAGGTCGACGCCTCGATAGGCCCGAAGCCGGAGGCTTCGAGGGCACCCCGCCACGAATCGTCCTCGCTGTAGTGCGGGGACCGATCACGATACGGCGCCGTGATCCGATCCACGGTGGCCCACGGCTCGAGGTCGTTGCGCCGCGTATTCCACAGCGCAACCACGGCCCCGCCCGGGCGAAGGACACGCCGCATCTCGGCGGCGGCACGGGGCGCATCGAACCAGTGAAACGCCTGCGCAACGGTGATGACGTCCACCGAGTCGTCCGGAAGCGGGATGGCCTCCGCCGTCCCGCGCAACAGGCGGGCCGTCGGCGCCGCCCGCGCCAGCAGGGCCGCCATGGCGTCGATCGGCTCGACCGCAATCACCTCTGCACCGGTCGGGATCAGGTCTCGGGTGAGCTTGCCGGTACCGGCGGCCAGGTCGACCACGACGACGCCGGGGCCGATCTCGAGCCGTTCGACCAGAGCGGTGATCGCCGCGGCCGGATAGTCGGGGCGGCCACGTTCGTAGGCCTCGGCGGCTGCTCCGAACCCCGCGACCGCCACGGGGTGGAGCTCGGCGACGGCAGACTCGGGGACCGTGACCACGGCGATCGAGCCCGCTTCCCACACGGCACTCAACGGATCAACGACTCGTCCGCATTCTGTCTTGGTGTAGGCCTCCAGGAGCAGACTCCATTGATCTCCGTCGACTTCACGGGAGAAGATGTGACGGGCCTTCGGATCGACCGGATCCGCTTCCGCGAGGGCCGCGCTCACCACCGCGGGCCAGTTTCCGACCCCGCGCCACCTCACCAGCCAGGTGTTGTCCATCTCGTCACGTTACCGGCGCCGGCGCCGCAGGCACGAGCAGGTCACCTTCCTCTGCGATCCACCCCCCGGCGATCAGCCTGCCTATCAGACGGACCAAATCGACCGGACCCATGCCGAGGCGAGCAGCCAACTCATCCGGGCTGGCTCCATCCTCGAGCGCGGCCAGCACCGGGCCCACCTCGGCGGGTGCGGAACTGGCCGCTGCGGTTCGTTTCACCGGACCGAGGATCAACTCCAGCTCGGCGATCAGGTCATCGGCGTCGAGCACCGGGTGCGCCCCGTCTCGTATCAGCAGATTGGTCCCCTGCGATGACGCTCGGCCGACGTCTCCCGGGACCGCAAACACCGGAACCCCCTGGATGAGGGCGGTTCCTGCCGTGATCAAGGCACCGCCCTTGACCCCGGCCTCGACCACCACCACCGCAGCCGCCAGCCCCGAGATGATCCGATTGCGGGGAGGGAACCGCCATCCTTCGGGGGGTGTCCCCGGTGGATACTCGGTGACGATGGCTCCCCCGAGATCCAGCAGTCGCCGTCCGAGGAAGGCGTGCTCCGGCGGATAGGCAACGTCGATCCCGCACCCGAGGACGGCAACACCTTTCGCTCCCGAGGCGACGGTGCCTTCGTGGGCGGCGCCGTCGATTCCTCGCGCCAGACCGCTCACCAGACACCATCCGGCCTCCCCGATGGCTCGGCCGTAGGCGGCGGCGAGTCGCTTGCCGTAGGTCGTGCAGCGCCGCGTCCCCACCACCGCCACGCCGGGTGTCGACGGAAGGTCGCCGCGCACGAACAGCGCGTCGGGGGCATCGGGCAGTTCGGCCAGATGCTCCGGGTACCCCGATTGCCCCTTGGCGACGAAGTCAACCCCGAGCGCCAGCAGCTCCGACCTGCGCACTGCGGCTTCGACCGCCACCGCAGCCCGAACCCGGTCCGTGGTCCGGACCGACCCTGTGCCGATCGCACGAACCACCGCGGCCGCTGATCCACGTTCCGCCATGAGGTCAGCAGCCCGATCGGGGTGGAGTCCCCCGTACGCCAGTTGCAGCCTTGCGTCTTCGGCGTTCATGGCGACCCCCGGAATGCCAGCGCCTCAGCCATGTGATCCTCCCCGATGAGCTCAGACTCATCGAGGTCGGCCACCGTCACCGCCACCCGGCGAACTCGATCCCAGCCCCGGCCGGTGAGGGCCTGAAGACGGACTGCACCCGCCAATAACTGCTTTGCCTCCGGACTCCACGCCATTGCATCCAACGCTCTCCCGGCCAGCTCCCGGTTGAGCCGCCCTCGGACGTGCTGCCGTTTGCGTGCGGCGACGACCCGCCGCCGCACCTCGGCGCTCGCCTCTCCCGGCGGACCCGCCAACTCCCCCGCCTCGAGTCGGGTCACCCGCACCCGCAGGTCAAAACGATCGAGCAGCGGACCGGACAGCCTCTGCTTGTAGCGATCGGCTGCCCGCTGGCTACAGCGGCAGCTGACCAGACGATCGCCGGCGTAGCCACAAGGACACGGGTTGGTGGCACCGACCAACTGCACGGCGCTGGGAAAGCGCACGGCGGCACCTTTGCGGGCGACCACCACGCTCCCCTCCTCAACGGGTTGACGCAGGGCATCGAGCAGGTGCGGTGGAAACTCCCCGACCTCATCCAAGAACAGGACCCCACGATGCGCCAGGCTGATTTCCCCGGGTACCGGCACCCCGGAACCTCCCCCGACGATCGCCGCCAAGGTCGCCGAATGGTGCGGGGACCGAAACGGAGCACAGTCGATCCGACCTCGCGGCCGGCCGGCGGCAGCCCACGCCAGTGCCGTCTCAAAGCCTTCCTCCGGCGTGAGCGGCGGCAGTACCCCGGGGAGACGCCGCGCCAGCATCGTCTTGCCCGAGCCCGGAGCTCCGGTCATCAACAGGTGATGGCCACCGGCGGCGGCGATCTCGAGGGCCCGTCGTGCCGCCATCTGGCCACGCACCTCGGCAAGATCCAACTCGGCCTCATCCATGCGGAGGTGCCGGTGGCACCACCACCGTGGCGGTGGCACCGGCCGTAGCCCGCACCGCTGCAGCGAGATCGGCAACGGGACGAATGTCGACGCCGTCCAACAACGCCGCCTCCGCAGCAGACTCAGGCGGCAACAGACACGGCACGCCCAGTGAACGCGCCACCAACGCCGCACCAAGCCCACCCCGCACCGGCCGGATGCTGCCATCGAGCGCCAACTCCCCCAGCGCCACAACCGGCTCAGCGCCCACCGGCAACAGCTTCGACGCAGCCAGCACCGAAATCGCCATCGGCAAGTCATAGGCCGAGCCGGATTTGGGGAGATCGGCCGGCGACAGGTTGACGACAACGCAGCGGCTCGGGAAATGGTGACCAGACGAGACCAACGCCGAGCGCACCCGTTCCCTCGCCTCGCGGATCGCCGTATCCGGCAACCCCACCAGGATGAACTTGGACTGAGCAGCCCGAGTCACATGGGCTTCGACTTCGACCGGCCGGGGGTCGACCCCGACCAGCGCAACAGAGGTAGTAGATCCAAACATGACCCCAACGT
>CAVPHV010000005.1:0-399552 GCA_963704825.1 uncultured Acidimicrobiia bacterium | reverse complement strand
CATCCCCTTCGACCGCGACGCGGCGTCCCTGTTCTTCCAACTCGTCTCATCCCGCTACGAACAGTCCGCTCTCATCGTGTCATCCAACAAGGGCTTCTCCGCCGGGGCCGAGATCTTCGGCGACGCCGTCGCCGTCGAAGCCATGGTCGACCGCCTCGTCCACCACTCCCACGTGCTCGTCCTCAAAGGCGACAGCTACCGACTCAAAGACAAACAACAGGAGGTAGTGGCCACTGCAGAAACCACCCAAACCGCGCAGAATTCAACCGGCAAATACCGCGCAGTTTTCGACCGGCGTTGACATGAGGTCACATTTCGGGGTTCGATGCTTCGCAGCTCGAGGACAGGGAGGCGAGGTTGATCGCCGAGCTGTATCCCCCGTTGCGGGCATTCGCCTCTGTGGTCGCCCCCGCTGAGGAGGACCCCAACGACCTAGTTCAAGAGGCACTGGCGCGAACGCTTCGGGGTGGCTCGTTGAGCCGTTTGGAGTACCGAAGGCGCACCTGCGCATCACGGTCGATATCGCCGCGCCCCCCGACCACGCCGAGCGGCACTATCCGCTCAGCCCGTCGAACGCTCTCAGTTGTGCCGTCGGCTGGCAGGCCATGTGGGTGACCCCACAGACGCACCTCAATGAGCTATCGGGGTCGGTAGATGTCTGCCCGATGGTCGATGTAGATGACTCGGACTGTCCTACTGGCTTCGGCGATCTCGTAGATGATGCGATATGCGCCAACTCTCGCCGAGTGAAGTCCGGTTAGGTCGCCTCGCAATGGTCTGCCGACCCGTTGTGGGTTCTGGAGTAGGGGACCGACGAGGTAGTCGATGACCGCTAGAGCAATCTTTTCGGGGAGTCGGTCAAAAGCTCTTCGGGCTGGCCCGGCGACGACCAGGTCCCAAGGCGCTTCGGTCACGCCGTCTTGGAGCGGAGTTGGGCGCGCAGCGTCTCGATCTCGTCCTTGGTGACGACGTCACCGCTGGCGATGGCCGCGCGACCTTGCTGGATCTCGCGCATCGCCGCCGGGTCCGACAGGATCGCCAGTGTCTCTTCGATGGCTTCCAGATCGTCTGTGCTGAGCACAACAGCGACCGGACGTCCGTTTCGGGTGACGGTGACACGTTCCTGAGTGGTGACGACCTCGTCGACGACCTCTGACAGTTTGGCCTTGACTTCGGAAAGCGGGAGCGTTCTTGACATGACCATAATTGTAGTCTGAACGAAGCTTGGGTCAATCCACCTATGTCTAGACCGCGTCCACATCGCGCGCACAAGATGATGAAGACTGGAGCGAAACAACGCAAGGCGATGAATACCGAAAAGTGACTCTGACCGGGGGACTCTCGAGAATCTGCCCGTCCCGCCGGGCGCGCTGAAACCCCCTCAGAAGCCTTCACACGGCGAGGTCACTGGTTCGAACGCAGTAGCCCACCGCCGGGAACTCACACAGCAAGGGTTCCGGCGCGTGGAGATCTGGACGGTGCGAGCGAGCATGTTGACGTGTCGATTCGGAGCGCGCGCAGTTCGCCAGGACGCATCCCTGTGAATGCGCCGGTGATGCCGGATTGGATGAACACCACCGGCGAGCCTCGCTCGGTCGAACGAGAACGGTCGTCGAGCGGCATTTCGTCAGACGTAGTCGTTCCGTTGTAGCCATCTGAGCGAGAACAGACCCCACGCTGGCGGCAAGAAGAACGTCACGATGCGGTAGATGACGGCTGCGGCTGTCGCCTCGCTCGAAGACACACCCAATCCGGCGAGTCCCGCGACGAGCACAGCTTCCTGTACGCCGATACCTCCCGGCGTCGGAGCGAGACCGCCGAGGAGTACCGCACCCACCACGACGGCCAAGGCACCGCCGAGTCCGATATCTCCACCAACCGCGATCACCGAGAGCCACATGGTGGCTGCCAACACCAGCTGCGAAGCGAAGTTGCTGGAGAACAGGACAACGGCTCGCCGTGGCTCTTCGATGAGAACGCTCAACGCGTGGCGCGCCTCGCCGAGCATCTTGAGCACGCGAGTGCGGAGCTTCTCGACGGCCGCGACCACGATGACGCCGGCGACCACCACCGCCACCGCAATCAGAAGCACGAGGCCCCAGTTCTCGCTGGAAGACCCGGCGCTGAACCCGAAGTTGACATCACCGAAGGCGAGCCCCACCAGCAGGATGGCGACCTGCACGATGAACGCCGAGAAGCTGTCGACGGCGCCTTGGGTGACCGCGGCCGTCGGCGTCAGGCCGAACTTGCTCAGGTAGGCGACATTCGTCGCGATACGCCCGACAGTGCTCGGCACGGCGAAACCCACGAACTGGATGGCGGACTGGAGGATGACGGTGGGTCGCAACGGAATCGGGGCCCGCACCACCGACATGAGCGAGGTGGCGTTCGGCACCAGGATGAGCTGGGCCGTCACCAGAGCTGCAATCACCCAGCCCCATGTGGCGCCCTGCAGAGACTGCCAAACCTCCGAGAAGTCGATGCCCGCGAACTGCTTGATGATGAAGTAGGCGAGCAGAGTGATCAGGGCGGTGGTCGCGACGTCCCTCAAGGTGATTCGACGCAGCTTCTCGGGCTCGGGCTGGGCAACACCGGTCGCCTCGGCAACCGCGCTGCGGACTTCCTTGACGAGCTTTCCCGCCTTGTCGACGGTGCGGCGAGTGGTCGAGCTGATGGCAGGCAGCTGGAGATATGGAACCGACGCGGCCAGCGCGACGTCGCCGACCCCGGCCTTCGCGGCCTGCACCGACCGCTCCACACCGACCGTCGCCGCCAGCGAAACCAACAGCTCGGCCACATCGATGCCGATACGTGCCTGGCCGGCCGACAGCGACCCAGCCTCGAAGCCGGTGATGACGGGCTCACCACCATCGATGCAGACCGAAGTCACGTTGAGCGCACCGTGCGAAATGTCTGCACCGTGGAGCTTTCCGACCTCGACCCACAACGCCGTGAGGAACTCGTCTGACAGACGATCGGGATCCGTTTCAGCCAGCGACACGCCGCGACGGTCGGTGACGAGGATGGCGTCACCATCCTCAGCCGTCGCAGCCACAATGACCTCGGGGCACCGCACATCGGCCCGTTTGGCGAGAACGGTCACGAGCGCCTCATGTTCGACCTGCTGCAAACGCGACCAGGGCAGCGACGGTCCGGTATCGCGGTACCACAGGAACCGCCACGCTCTCGCCCCCACTTGTGCGTCCCGAGCGTCCGGCCCGTACACCTTGACGGCGAGCGATCGGCCGTCCTGATCGGTTCCGAGGAGCGTGCGAGCGCCCCACGTCTGATCCTTACCTGGAGCGAGGTCTGGCGACACGAGGCCCAAGGTGGCGAGCTGCATCTTGACATCCTCGGTGCGGGGATAGCCCGCAGGTGATCCGAGGAGCAGCAGTACGCCACCCGCGGCGACAATGCCGAGCCCGATCGCCCCACCGGCGTCGGTTGGCAACCCCAGTCCCAACCCGATGCTGGAAACGGCAACCAGGCTGATGACGACCCATCCCAACCACCTCACCGGTCGTGCGATGTGCGGACTCGCCGTGAACACGATCGCCGTGACCGCCGCTACCCGGATGACGGGGAAGCGGGCAACGGCTTCTGCCCCTCCCAACTCAGGCAGGACGATCGGCCAGGCCCCATCGATCAGTCGGGACAGGACCAGCCCGACGACCACCGCGAGCACCACGGACAAGAGCAGGTACCCGAAGACGTCCCATCGACGATCCACAACCGCAGCGACCACGAGCCAGATCGCAAACAACGCAGCGAGAGCGTAACCCACCGCGAAGATCTCGTGTGCCCAGGTCGGCAGAGCCGAGACCACACCAACCAACGACTCCTCGATCTGCGTGATCTCGGCGGCGAACGCAGCATTGAGGATGAGCACCGCGATGCCGACCACGAGCAACACAACATCCCCGGCACGGCGGGGCCGCGGTTGATCTGGCGACGAGATGAAGAGTCGGGATCGCTTCCCCTCATCCCGCCCCGGTGAAGCTACGGCGATGGCTTCTCCGCCGTCGAGTGTCGGGCCGTCGGAATCCAGAGGCGACATTCTGGATACTGTAATCGGGGCGGCAATGCTCCCGCCCTTTCGGCCGTTGCGCGCACTTGGGTGGCTTGAGTACGATCTGGCCATCATCTCGAAATGCCGTCATCGGCGGGTCGCGGGAGGCGAGGTTCGGCGAGAAGGAGGGCATTGAGCAATGGCTGCCACAGTCGATTGGGTCGAATCGGTCGAGCTGAGGATGACGGAACGGATTGAGGACTTCCAGGATCCGAACCAAGAGTGGCGGCGCCTCTTTTCGGAACTCCTCGGCACGTTCTTTCTCGTGCTCGTCGCTGCGGGCGGCGGAATGATGGCCCAAGCGTTCCCCGACACGATCAGCCGGGCGGCTCAGGTGGTGGCGCCAGGTGTGATGGTGATGGCGATCATTCTCTTCATGGGCAGGGTGTCGGGGGCGCATCTCAGTCCCGCCGTCAGCCTTGCGTTCGCACTCCGCGGAGACTTTCCATGGCGGCGCGTGCCCGGCTACATCGTTGTGCAGCTTGCCGGTGCGGCGCTCGCAGCGTTGTTTCTGCAGGCGGTCATCGACGTGTCGGCCACGCACGGATCGAACTATCCGGCTTCTGGCTATTCGGATGGCGCCGCGTTCTTGATGGAGGCCGTGCTCACTCTGGGGCTGGTCAGCGTCATCTTGGGTACAGCATCCGGGGCACAGAACATCGGAATCGTCGGGGCTCTAGGAGTGGGTGGCTACATCGCGCTGGCCGGTTTGTGGGGGAGCCCGATCTCGGGCGCTTCGATGAATCCGGCTCGCACGTTCGGTCCCGACCTGGTTGGGAATGACTGGACGGGCTACTGGGTGTACGTCGCCGGGCCACTCATCGGAGCGGCGATCGCGGTCGGCTTCGCCTACCTGCTACGCGGCCGCGGCGGGGGCAGAGTCGGTTCTGGCGCCGCGCAGGGAACAATCCAGACCGAGGTCAAACGGCCCGAACAGGCCTGATCGGCGCGGTAGCGTTACGGCGGCCGCAGTACCCAACCCACTGGCGCGTGTTCCATGTGCCGGCGCGCGCCGAGGGCGACGCCGTTCTCGGCAGTTCGCTGAGTTCGCAATGGCGTGCGACATACTGTTCGTAGCAGAGGCCGGGTGGACCGAGGAGGCACGACGTGTTGGCAGTTGTCGGAATCATCGTTGTTGTGTTCTTGTGGAGGTTGCTGGTGCTCACGGGCGCCGAGGTGTTCGAATCTGCCGGCCTCTTCCCGACCGCCGCAGCGTTCGAAGCCAGGTCGGCGTTGACCGGGTCCGGATACACCACGAGGGAGGCCGAGATCGTTGTCAACGACCCGGCCTCCCGGCAAGCGGCCTCGATGTTGATGATCGTCGGTTTTGTGGGACCAATGACCATTCTCGGGTTGTTGGGCTTTGGGTTCTTCCTCCCGTCGTCATCGGACTTCGGGATCCGTGGAGCCGTTCTCGCTGTGCTGGTCGCCCTTTTCCTTCTGCTCGAACGATTCGGAGTCAATGCCGTGCTGCTGCGATGGCCCGCCCGTGCGATAGCCAGAACGCTGTTCCGGACCAAGCCTGGGTTGATGTGGACGGTCATCGCAGACTATGCGATTGCCGCGATACGGATCTCACCGGCCAATCCCCTGGCAAATCACCGACTGGGCGCTCGGTCGCTGGGAGGTCCGGGCGTTACGGTGTTGGGTATCAAGCGCACCGACAACAATGGCCTTCGCTACGTGGCCAATCCCTCGCCCAATGAGCAGATCATGCCTGGAGACGAATTGATCCTCTACGGTCCGGAGGCGGCTCTCGCCTCCGTGAGAGACGAGGCGCTGTGACGGGCTACGGTCGCTTGGCTCCCGGTTACCGGCCGGCGAAGGTGCGCCAATCATGACCGAGCCGCAGATCTCCGGGACGGACGCAGATTGGCTGCCTACCATCGCATCGGCCGCAGTGATCGGCGGAATCGGCGCCATCGTTGCCCTCGCCTTCTCGGCGGTGGTTGCGGCCGGCCAGGGTGTCTTGTGGGCCGACGAGGTGGACCCGGCTGCCTTCTCAGGTTCGTGGCGCATTGTTGCGATCTTGACCGGGGCCGGTCTGCTCGTCGGGGTGATTCACCGGCTGGACCCCACGGCTCGGGAGGAGAACGCATTTGTCGCGTTGGGCACCGGGAGCATCGACCCACGACCCGTGCCCGGTGGCGTCCTCATCTCAGTGGTGTCCCTGATTGGTGGATTCAGCCTCGGCCCTGAGGTGCCGACGGGAATGGCGGCAGGCGGGATAGCCACCTGGTGGGGACGGAGACGTGGGCGATCCCAGAGCCAAATGCACGCCGACACCACTGCAGCGATCACGGGAGCGTGGGGCGGGTTGTTCACAACGCCATTCGTTGGAACGCTGCTTGGCGTGGAATTGAGCGTAGGGGCGCGAATCCTGGACTGGCGCAGAATTGCGGCGGATGCCACGGCGGCGGTGGTGGGGTTCAGCGTGTTCTTCGCGGTCGAGTCGGGCTGGTCCCAGACCCTGCGTTTCCTTTCGCTGGCGCCATACAACCTCGAGGTTTGGCATCTCCTGGTTGCGTTCGGTCTCGGTGTCGCCGGTGCGGTTCTCGGCACGCTGTTCAAGATCAGCGCGCTGGCGACCCGGGCCTTGGCTGCGCCTCTGCACGATCGTCCGATCATTCGCAGCACGATGGTTGGGTTCGTGCTCGGGCTGGTTGGGTTTGCCCTGCCGCTCACCCTCTTTCTCGGCACCGAAGGGCTCACCCAGGTCACCGAGGATCCGCGCGCCATCGGGATCGGCGTCATCGTGGTGAGTGCCATCGTCAAACTGATCGCAACCAGTGGTGCGCTGTCATTCGGGTTCATCGGTGGACCGACCTTTCCGCTGCTGTTCACCGGCGGGGCATTCGGCTCCGTCCTCTTTGTTGCGGCTCCAGACGTGCCGGAGGCGCTCGCGGTGACTGCGCTGATGGCTGCCGTTGCGTCTGCGGTCATCCCCGCACCATTCAGCCTCGCTGTGCTCGCCCTGTTGATCGGCGGAATCGGTGCCACCGAGGCCCCACCGGTCTTCGTCGCTGCACTTGTCGCCTTCATCGTCGGTCGGCTCATCGAAGCGAACATGCAGCGAGGCGATCGCAGGCCTCCACCCGATCGGCACGGCCCGCCGGCGTCGTGAGGTGGATCAACCCCCGATTTGGTCGTACCCGCTGCGTGCAGGACATCGACCATCGCGGCTCTGCCCTCGTCAGGCGTGTGCTGGCCGTCGACGAAGATGTACCGCTTGTCGCGTGGATCCTCGAAGCGTTTCGGTGCTGCCCGCTCCTGATCGCAACGCTGTAAGGGTGTGAAGTCAGAAAGCCCCTGCCGCCCGGCTGCCGTGCCGACAAGAGGTGTGATTCGAGGAACCGAAGCGACGGGTCGCGACATCAAAACTCCATGAAGCCGTCGGTTGTGTTGCTTGTCGTGGCCATGCTCGTAAGTGCGTGCGCCGTCGACCACACCCCGTCGAGCACCGTGCCCGCCGAAGCGGACGGTTCGCCGGTCGAGCCGCTCGTCGCCCTCGGCGACGCCCGAGCGGTTTGGCAGGCGTCGGCACCTGCGGACTACACCTTCACCGCAAGGTGCGACGGATGCACCAGCCAAACCGTTGCCGTTCGCGCCGGGGAAATCGTCTCGTTGGCCTCCCAGACGCAGACCACGGTCGATGATGTCTTCGAGGAAGTTGAGGCAGCCATCCGCGGGGGCGCCGATGTCCAGGTCAGCTACGACCGCGACCTTGGCTACCCGATCGCCGTCGCCATCGACAACGACCGTGACGGCCTCCTCGACGTTGACAACCGATATGACGACCTCGAAGCGATGCCCATCGTTGCCACATTGAAAGAGCTGATGCAGGCTCGCCGGCGGTGGGAAGCACTCAATCTGGAGGATCACCGCTTCCTCTTCCGGGCCGACTGCACGTGCGGCGAGCAGGGCACCTTCGAGGTCACGGTTCGGGCCGGTCGGGTCACTGAAGAACGGCCGTTGGATGAGGCAGCCCGGGAATCCCGCCGGCTATTCCCGGGCTCACTCGACGCTGCGTTCGACGACCTCGAGGACTGGTTCAGCGACTCTGCCGCCCTGGTTGACGAAGGAATCCTCGAGGTGGATGTTCGCATCGACCCCGAGTTCGGATACCCACGCTGGTTCCGGGTCGTCGCCGAAGGACTCGACAACGGCGGGCCGTTGACGGACCGCTTCGAAATCGTGGTCACCACCGACCTGATCGGGCCGATCGAGAAACTTGCGAGTTCCGTCGACGAGGGCGACGTCGCTGAACTCGCTGCGGCGAGCTCACGGTGGGCAGCCGCCGGGCTCACCGACTACCGGTATGCCGTCGAGTATCACTGCGAATGTCCGGCATCGGCCAGCGGGCCCTTCGAGGTCACGGTCCGCGACGACCAGTTCTGGTCGGGTGCCGCGCCTCCAGGTGGAGCCTTTCAGGACAGCGCTCTCTATGACACACCGACGATCGAACAGGTCCTCGACCTGATCGATCGAGCAATCCAGGACGGTACCGATGTCGAGGTGGTCTACGACGAGACCACCGGGCAACCGCTGCGTGTGGTGATCGACCCGGAAGCCGTTGCTGTCGACGGCGGGCTGGCATTCACGATCACACCGCTGGTGGTGCTGGCGCCACTCGGCTCCTCGATCCCCACGCCTGGGCCGGCCCCCGGTGTCCTGTCCAGAAGTACCCGGCCGATCCCGAGTGTGGCGACGCTCTGGCTGCAGCCGCCGAGATGATCCGCACCCCGTAAGGCTCCAGCGCCGAGATCCCTGTCTTCACCAACAACGACGGCGTGATCTTTGTTGGAGGGATGGGCGTGCAGCAGTTCAGAGATCGCCATCGCATTCGTCTGCGCCTGGCGCACCCGCAACCCCAGCACAACCCCTTCGACAGGACTTCGCGTCGTTGACTGCGCGATGTGATGTATTCCACCTACCTGGCCGGGTCAGCGGTCGGTGCCGCTCGGTGTCGTGCAGACACCCTGTTGTCGACCTGGTGCTGGCGTCGGAGCCGGTCCGGTAGCTGCGTCAGTGCATGTTCCAGAAGGTCGATCCGCTGCCCATCCAGGTCATCGTGGTTGACGGGTCTTGTTCGCTTCCGCTGAGGTAACCGAAGAACAGGAGCCTCCCGGTCGTGGGATCCTCGACGCTCCAGCGCCAGCCGCAGCAGATGGTCTGCTCGGGGTCCCCCCACCAATCCAGCCCATCGCCGAACGCGGCTGCCATTGCTCCGGCCGTTGCACCGGGGCCGATGCCGTTCGCCGTCGCAAGCCGGAGATCCTCGCCACTCCATGTAGACCACCCGCCGAAGTGATCGACGTCGAATTCCTCGGAGGACTCTGCGCCATTGAACTCGACATAGAGGCCGTCCCATGCGAGACAGCCCACTTCGGCCCAGCAGGTGTCCCCATCAGGTGGCTTGCTGAGGTCGATGAGCGATGGCCCGAGGAGAGCAGTGAGTCCTTCGGCAACTTCGTCGAGAGGGTCGCCGAAGTTGAAGGGTCCCAACCCATCGGCGCGGAGGGTCAAGTCGGGTTGGTAGGTGACGGTGATTCGGGTTCTGGTGTCAAGGCCGTTCCCATCGGTGGCCACGACCGTGGTGGCGTTGTCGCCGAGATGGAGCACCAGATCGAGAGCCCAGGTCCCATCGGCTTCGACCTTTGCGTGGTAGCGATCTGCGACGCTGACCGTGCAGCCCGGGTCGGTGACACCCCTGAACGTGTAGGCCCCGTGGTGAACCGTGGTGCCGTTCAGTGGGTCGGTGACCTGCAACATCGGCGGCACCGGAGACGTCGTCGATGTGGTGGTCGAACTCGTCATGGTGGGCGCCGCCGCAGAGGTTGCCGTGGTTGTGGGGGGATGCGGGGTGGCGGTGGGAACCGTAGAGGTCGTGACCGGTTCGGGCGCGGACGACGAAGTAGTTGGGCCGGTATCAGTGCTGCTGCAACTTCCGACCAGTACCACCAGAACAACCAAGACCTGGATCCACCGAGTCGTCATGGCCGGCCTCCACCATCCATGTTCCTGCTGGTGGCCCGACGGGCGTAGGGGCAATCGGCTCATTCTCGTGAGCGCCCATCGGCACGCTACGCCGGGCGCGAGCGTGAGCGCGAGTTGACTTGTGGCTCTCCCTAGTTTGGCGCCCCATCTGCACCTACGTCGACCGGCGGCCCTGCTGTCAACCCGTCCAACGCCGCTTCCAAGTCTGCCACCAGGTCAGCGGCGTCCTCGCAGCCGACCGCGAGGCGGATCAGATTGTCGGTGATGCCGGCGGCTTCGCGGGCTTCCTTGGCCATGCTGGCGTGGGTCATCGAGGCGGGGTGCTCGATCAGCGTCTCCACTCCGCCGAGCGACACAGCCAGGGTCGCCAGCTTCACGCTCTGCATCAGTTGCTTGCCGCCCTCGAGGCCGCCCTTCACCCCGAAACACAGCACCGCACCCGGCCCGTCCATCTGGCGCTGCACCAATTCCCGTTGCGGGTGATCCTCCGCCCCCGGATAGCGGATCCACTCCACCGCAGGGTGGGCATGCAGCAGCTCTGAGATCGCCATCGCGTTGGCCTGCGCCTGGCGCACTCGCAACCCCAGCGTCTTCAGGCCTCGATGCACCAGCCACGCCTGGTGCGGATCGATGCATCCGCCGTGGTGATTCAGCGCCACCCGCAGCCGGTACCACTGCTCTTCGGTCGACGTCACGATGATGCCCGCCACCACATCCGCATGCCCGTTGAGGAACTTCGTCATCGAATGCACCACGATGTCCGCCCCCAACTCCAACGGCTGCTGCAGCAGCGGCGTCGCAAAGGTGTTGTCCACCACCAGCAGCAGCCCATGCTCCCGGGCAACCTTGGCGCACGCCGCAATATCCGTCAGCCGGATCGTCGGATTCTCCGGCGTCTCGACGTACAGCATCGTCGTCTCGGGCCGGATGGCCGCCTTGATGTTCTCCACATCCGACGTGTCCACGAAGCTCGACTCGACCCCAAACCGGCTGAAGTACTTCTCGACCACCACCCGTGATGGCCCATACACCGAGTCCGTGCCCACCACGTGAGCGCCCGCCTCCAGGTACGTGAAGAACACGTTGCTGATGGCCGCCATCCCCGACGATGTCGCCAGCGCCCCGTACCCGCCCTCGAGCAGCGCCACCGCTTCCTCCAGCGCCGCCACCGTCGGGTTCCCCATCCTGGTGTAGATGTACCCATCCTCAGTCCCCGCAAAGCGGCCCGCTCCCTGGTCGACGCTGTCGAACGCAAACGTCGACGACTGGTAGATCGGCACCGACACCGCCCCATACAACGGATCCGGCGGGGTCCCCGCGTGCACCGACTCCGTATCGAACCCACGTCGCTTCCTGGCCATCGCACCTTCTTTCGATCTCAGGTGCAACCCTACGACCGGGATCCCGGGCGTTCCCAGAGCCAAAAGGCCCGCACGCCACACCGAATCGCCTCGTCCGCCGGCGAACTCACTCCTTGGCTTTCACGGTCAGGTCTGCGTGGCCGTCCTGGTAGCCGTCTTGGCGCACGAGGATGCTGATCGTTCCGGTCTTCGAGTTGGCCGGTGGTGGATCGCCGCCGATGATGCCGACCTGCACCACGGTCTGGAATGTCATGGAGTAGAGCCCGTTCGAATCCGTCGTCCCTCGGATCGGATCGGTACCTGAAGCCGCCCAAAGGAACGATCCGGACGTTGGTGTGAGCTGAACACTTGCATCCGGCACCGGCGTGTCGTCCTCCTCGAGAACCTTGACGAAGATCTCCATGGTCTTGCCGATGTCCACTTCCTCCGGCGTGGACCAGGCGGTCACCTTCAGAGTTGGTGCGCTCGGATCGGGCTTGTCCAGGATCTCGATCACCTGCCAAACGATGAGTGCGGCAATGACGCTGGCCGCGATTCCGGCTACCCACTTGCCCATGGCCAATCCCCTCCATCCGTTGGACTCGGCTCGTGCGTTGAAGCGGGGTGAATCCCCGGCTCCACCGAATCAGCGGTCGTCGAGGCCGAACCCTGCCGCTCACACAGCTTCATCCACGACGGCCGCGAGCGACAGAGGCTGAGGTCCCGAGCCGAGTCGATCGCCGGCCGCCCCAGCGAAGTGGATGGGGGCGAACCGGCCCCCCAACCGTATCTCGCCGTGGGTACGTTGCGGTCCGTGCGCCCGAACCGGCGCCGTCGCAACCTGCTACAAGCACCCCACAACCGACGGTGGCGGGGGATATGCTTAAAGCAGCCGACAGTCCGCAGCCGAAAAGGCAGCGGGAGAAAGAAGGGGATGAGGAGATGGCCCAACGGGTGAATCACCAAGAGATCGTCGGTCAGCTACTCGAGACCAAAGCGGTGGACTTCGATGCCATCGGGAAGGCCTTCGCGCAGTCCGGACCGAGCCTCTCGCTCGCAGACGAGCCATGGGAGAGTTTCTGTGGAACGATGAGGGGCTTCATTCGGCTCTTCATCCTCGGTCCTGGGCCGGGCCCGATCTTTGAGGATCTCAACCGGCTCCATGAGGAAACGGGGAACCTTCGCGGCTGACGTCTCGAATCCACAGGCGAAACTACGCGGTGACATGAGCGCGCAGTCCGAGGGCCACGACGAGACCACGTGGCCGCACGATGACCTTGCGCGGCGCTTGACCCAGGTGCTGGGGATCGCCCGCAAGGTCATCGATCGCCTTGTCCCAGACGGCTACACGGACCCGGCTGAGCCGGTGAACAACTTGCGGCCCGAGAAGTTGATCTCGGAAACCGCACTGCTCCTCTTTGCTGCGAGCACCGCGGACAGCGACGAGGATGTTCGCTCCACCGTCGACGAGTTGGCCCAGGAGCTGATTCCTTACGCCCGCGACGAGCGCATGCTGCTTGGGGTCTGTCTCGAACCGGCCCTGGCGTGGGACTACGCCGCGGCGCACGTCCTTCTCACCCGCATTGGCTTCCCAGATCCCGGTTTTGACCAGCTCCTGGGACAAGCAGCCGGAGCACAGCCCCGGTCGGGCCGGGAGCGGGTTCCCTACCGGGTGCTCGAACAAGAGTGGTTGCAGAACAACTGGCACGACAAGTCTGCTGAGTGGGTGGCGGCTCCCTCGCTTGCGGCTCTTGGATCCGTCGTGAACCAGCCCATGGATGTTCTGAGCGGCAGTCGCGAGGACGTCTACGCGTTTGCCCACGGCTTGATGTACATCGCCGACTTCAATGTGCACCCCACTGGCTGGCCCAGGCCAACGGACGACATCCTTGGCGAGGCGGAGGCGGCGGTGGCGAGATGTCTCGATGAGCAGGACTACGACCTTGGCGGCGAAGTGCTCCTGGCGTGGCCACTCACCGGGCAGCCGTGGAGCGCGGCGGCCACTTTTGGCTTTCGCGTGCTGGCGGGCGTCGAAGACCAGGTGGGGTTCCTTGCGGCGCCATCCACCCGCCTGGAGCGTCTCGAGGGCCTCCAAGGCGACGAGCGCAGCGACTACCTGCTGGCTACCGCCTATCACACGGCATACGTGATGGGATTGCTCTGTGCGACAAGCCTGCAACCGGGGAAGGCTCCTCCGGTGCGTATCCCGGTCGACGGCGCGGTGGCCGGCAGTGCCGCGCAGATCCTTCCCTTTCTCGAGGATGGATCAGCTGATCTTCACTGGATGGTCGAGTTCCGCCGGTTGAGCGGTGAAGAACGCGACGCTATCGCAGGAATGCTGTTCACGATCGCCGTGCGACGCCACATCCACCTCCGCCAATTCGGGCAGCTCCACAAACTGCTCGAGGTTTGCCACAGACTGGGGCTTTCCGACGCCCCGGCGGCGAGCCAGACCGCAGAGATGCTGTCGCGTCTCGCCACGCTTGCGCTCCTCGGCCGAGTACCGGCAGGCAACGGGGCCCCAAATCTGTGAGCGATCAGCCTCAGGCCGCTGAGCCGCGCAGGAGCCGTGCCGGCAGCCTGACCAGCGCGCCGATCAGATCAAACACGGCCGCCACCGAGATTCCGATCAGGCGGAACGGGAGGGCGAGCACCCACACGATGGGGTAGAGCACCAGCGCCAAGAGGGCGACGGGCAGGGAGACAAAGGCGAGGGCGAGCCAGGCCAAGAAGATCAACATCACGAACACTTCCTCTCAGCGACGGAGGTTGGGGTGAATTCCATACCTCGAGTGTGCAGCAGGCCGGCCGTCGGCACCATCGGGTGATCCCCTGGTTGGACCCTGACCACCCTGAAGGCGCTGCGGTGGGGCTCCGGCACTCCCCATTGGTCCGCTTCTCAGAACCGGCTCCGGGCCTTTCGTCCCTAGCGGCCGCGGGGCCGTCCGCCTACGGTCGGGTCGGGAATGCGCGATGCGGGGCTGAAACGGGCTGGGATCGCCATGGGGGTGATGGCGATAGTCCTCGCTTCGTGCGCCTCCGACACCACAGCCGACCCCGTCGATGAGCCCATCCCGACCGGCAATGTCGCCCAGTTCTGTGCCCGCTGGCCCGAAGCTCGCACCACGCTGCTTGGCACCGTCGGCGGCGAGACCTCGTTCGATCTGCTCGGCGACCCGACCGCCGACGTCAGCAAGACGATGATCTCGCACGACCTCACGATGGAGGAGGTCGACGCCGTCGTACCGCCCGCCATCCGCCGCCACTGGGACACCCTCTACGGCGCCTACACCGCGACCTCCGACCTCCTCTTCATCACCAACTACAGCGACCTCGTCTTGCGGCTCGCCCACACCACCATGGCCTACGGCGCCGGCGGCCACGAGGCCACCGTCACCCGGGCCGATGAGGCGGTGGCCGCCATCGACGACTGGGCGATCGAGGCCTGCGGCGACTACTGCGCCCGCTGGCCCGAGTTCGAATACATCCTCCGGTACGAGGAGCACTTCGATGGGCACATCTGGTTCGAGAACCTCGACCGCTACGAACTTGCGCTCGCCGCCGGCGATCGACTCGTCCCCGACGAGGTCCAGGCCGACTGGGCGGTCGCGGTGGACATCCAGCGGCGCCGCATGACCATGTTCCGCGACAACAACTTCAGCCTCGACGTCGACGAGGCCACCGCCCGTGCCGAGTGGGGCGTCATCCCCTGGGACCAAGCCAAGGCAGCCTCCGATACGGCCCTCGAGGACATCCAAACCTGGGCAGACGCCAACTGCGACACATCCGTGCTCACCCTCGGCGCTCCCGGCACCGTTGCGGTCCGCTACCCGCTCCAACCCGAACTGGGCAGCCGCACGCTGCTGTCCGTGCTGCTGCCGGCCGGCACCGACTTCGCCGACGTCCGCAGCATCGAGCCCTACCAGGCCGCCATATGCTCGAACGTGGGCGACTTCCCACCCGAGATGCGGCAGCAGGACGTACCCGCGGAGACCCTCCGCCCTATCGCCGGGCAGGGTGAGTACTTCGAGGCCAACCTCTGCAACCTCATCCGCCACGATGAGCAAGCGGTGATGCCCGGCGGTGCCTACGAACTGTTCGTCGGCGCCTACGTCGGCGGGCCCGGCGCGTATCAGCAGTACCTGGCTGCCCCCGACTACTGCCTCCAGGTGCCGGTCGGGGTCAACGGGAACACGATCGTCGACGTACCTGAGCTCCAGCCGTGCAATCTGGAACCGATCGGCCGACCCGAGGAGATCGCCCGCCGCACTCTGCCGCCGGAAAACGCCGACGGCCGACTGTGGGTGGAGTTCGACAGCGCCCTGGGTCGCGATGGGTACGACTTCTGCCGGGTGGATGCCTACGTGCTGGCGGCGGGGACCACACTCAACGAGATCGGGCGCGGTGAGGTCTGGCCGGCCGGGCTCGTCAACTTCCACATGGCGATGCCCCGCCACATGGAGGGGGACCACCTGCGCTGGGCAGCCAACCCCGGCCTGGTCCCGATCCTCGCCATGCCGGCGTCGGGCACCGGTGAGATGATGCTGCCGCCCCATTTCGATCACGACGGCACCTGGGACTCGCACTTCGCCGACCCCGTGTCGCTCGCCGCCGGCAGCTACGACGTGGTGGTCTACCAATTGTGCGCCAGCGAGGACTCCGAAGGAGAGGACTTCTGGTGTGGTTCCGCCACCGTCGACGTCGATGGCGACACCGTCGTTGCGCTGCCCGAGCTGGGGGAGTGTCCGTGACCACGGTCATCCAAACCCGCCAGCTGACCAAGCGCTACCGCCGGGTTGAGGCGCTGCGTGGACTCGACCTCGAAGTGCCCGAAGGCTCGATCTGTGGGTTCCTCGGCCCCAATGGTGCCGGCAAGACGACCACCATGAAGATCCTGATGGGGTTGATCCGCTCCTCGGGCGGCTGGGTCTCAGTCTTCGGCGAGGAGCTCGACGGCACCGGACTCGCCCGCCGCTCCCGCATCGGGTACCTGCCCCAGGACCCGGCGTTCTTCCCCCGCGCCACGGTGCGGGGCATCCTCCGCTTTGCTGCTCGCCGCTACCTCACCGGGCCCCGAGCCGCCATCGAGGCTTCCGTAGACGAAACCCTCGACCTGGTCGGACTCACCGCGCGGGACGGGCGCAAGGTGAAGGGGCTGTCCGGGGGAGAGCGGCAGCGGCTCGGCATCGGCCAGGCCGTCATCGGCAATCCCGACCTGCTCATCCTCGACGAACCGTCGGTCGGGCTCGACCCCGAGGGCCGCCGCGACGTGCTCGATCTGCTCGACCTCCTCAAAGACCGGATGACGATCTTCTACTCCAGCCACATCCTCGATGACGTCGAGCGGATCGCCGACCACGTCGTCATCGTCAACGACGGCGCCGTCGTCGAACAGGGCCCGATGGAGGCCTACCTCGCCGGGGGCATCGCGGTGTATCGGGTCGGACTCGATGGCGACGGGGCTGCTGCCATCGACCGGCTTGCCCGCGAACCCTGGGTCACCGCCGCGGTCGGCATCGACCCTGGTATCTGGGAGATCGAAGCCACCGATCGCCGCGCCGCCGAGCACTACCTGCTGCGGCTCGTGCGCAGCGTTGGCGCAACCCGGGTCACCGAGATGCGTCCCCGTCGAGTCGACCTCGAGTCGATCTACCTCGACCTGGTCGGCGCCGCCGCATTCGGGGAGGAGGCCGAAGGTGACGACTGACACCGGTGCCCTGCGCCGTAACGAGGCCGTCTACCCGCTACGCGGCTTCGGCGGGGTGCTCCGGCGCGAGTTGCGGGTCTGGTTCCCGTGGCGTTGGCTGATCCTCAGCGCAGCGGGCTTCGGGGTGTTCGCCCTCATCTACCTGCCGTGGGCCGCGACCGCCACCAACCGGCTCGGCCCACTGCTCTATCTATTCTTCGGTCTCTGGCTCACAGTCATGCTGCTGGCCGTCGTGTCGCTCACCGAAGGTTCCGTGCTCGGTGAGATCGACAACGGCACCGCCGCCTGGATGGCCGCCCTGCCGATCGCCCGGCCGTCCATCATCCTCGCCAAGTTTTCTGCCGCCGCGGCCGGCATCACCACAATCGTGTTCACCGTCGGTGTTGGCACATATCCGCTGCTGGACTCCGCTTCACAGCAGGGTGTGACCAAGTTCTCCTATGGCGAACTCACCGAGACCCTTTCGGCCCCGATCGGGATGTGGGGCTCCTTCACCACCCTGCCCGAACTTGGTGATTGGGTGGTGATCCTGGTCGCCGTGGCGATGCTGCTCTCGTTTATCGCCGCGCTGATGATGCTGCTCGGTACGTTGCTGTCATCGCGGTCCCTCGTATTCGGCCTCGGCCTGATCATCGCCGGTGTGTTCGGTGGCGTCGCCGCGGCCGGCTCGGGGGCGGAGGCTTCGCCCGCCGGACTCATCGGCGGCGTCGCCGATGCTCTCCAGGACAAACCCTTCGACCTCAGCGCGCCGCTGCTCGCTACGACGCTATGGATTCTCGTCGTGCTCCTGCTGGCGGTGGGGCGCTTCAGCCGGAGGGAGTTGTCGTGACGCCTCCTGCCATTGAAACCCGTCAGTTGACCAAGCGCTATCGCAAGGTCGAAGCGCTCGGCGGGCTCGACCTCGAGGTGCCGGCCGGGTCGATCTGCGGCTTCCTCGGACCGAACGGTGCCGGCAAGACCACGACGATGAGGATCCTGATGGGCCTCATCCGACCCACCGGCGGCTGGGCCGCCGTGCTCGGCCACGACGTCCGCACCTCGGGCCTCGTTGCCCGTAGCCGGGTGGGGTACCTGCCCCAGGACCCGGTCTTTCCTTCCGACCAGACGGTGCGCGGCATCGTCAAGTACGCCGCCCGCCTCTACCCGGGCCACCCCAAGGGCAAGGCGCTGCGCAGGCGGGTCGATGAGTTGTTGGAACAGGTCGGGATGACGGATAAGGCTCGGCGCCGAATACGCGGGCTGTCCGGTGGTGAGCGCCAGCGGGTGGGCGTGGCCCAAGCCCTGGTCGGTGACCCCGCCCTCGTCATCCTCGACGAACCCTCCGCCGGGCTCGACCCGATGGGGCGTCGGGCGATGCTCGACCTCATCGCCGGGCTCAAGGGCAGCGCCACGGTGTTCTACTCAACCCATATCCTCGACGACGTCGAGCGGGTCAGCGACACCGTCGTGATGATCACCGGCGGGCGCGCCGTTGCCGCAGGCCCGCTGGACACAATCCTGCAGGCATCGGACGACGACTTCACCGTCCGGGTGCGCGGCGAGACCGCAGCCACCCTCGAGCGGTTGCGGTCCGAGCCCTGGGTGCAGGCGATCGACGCCCGGCGGACCGGCGAGACCGACGAGTGGCAGGTCCGGGTCGGCGACGGGGCCGGTGCACCCGATCGACTCGTCGCGGCGTTGCTCGCCGATGAGCGCTGCGACGTCGTCGAGTTCCACCCCAGCGACCGCCGCCTCGAAGACGCGTACCTCGAGATCGTGGGAGCCGGCAATGGCGACTGACGCATCCGCCACCCGTATTGCCGCCACCGGGACCTGGGGCGTGCTGCGGGGAACGCTGAGCGGGTGGCTGACCTGGCGTGGTCTGATCAGGATGGTGCTGTGGGTGGCCGTGATCAACGGCATCCTCTACTACACGGTGGTCACCAAGAACATGCCGTTCGGCGGTCTCGGGTATGAGACGCTGATCAACATGCTGGCCGTCTTCCCGCCGCTGGCTGCCATCATCGCCGCCGAATCCACCGTGCTCGGCGAGTACCGCAGCGGGGTGGCGGCCTGGACCATCTCCAAGCCCGTGCCCCGCAGCGGCTACTTCGCCGGCAAGCTGCTCGGGCTCTGGATCGGGTTGTCGGTAGCGGCTGTGATCATCCCCGGTCTCGTCGCCTACTGGTGGCTGCCGAAGGTGACCCCCTACCGGTTCGTCCGGCCCGAGGCGCCGCCGCTCGACAGCTTCGTCGGGGCGCTGCTGGTCCTGTGCCTCGTGGTGGGGTTCTTCGTCATGCTCACCGCGCTGCTTGCGGTCCTCATCCGCCGTCGCGGGGCGGTGGCGCTGATCGTGTTCATCGCCTACCTCTTTCTCCGTGAGCCGCAGCGCAACCTGTGGGACGACTGGGATCGATTCACGCCAACCGGGCTCATCGCCACCGACCTCAACGGGTGGTCGTCGCTGACCCAACTCGTCTACGGCGAGCCGTTCACCGCCATGAGCGCCGTGGTCTGGACCGCAGTGGCGTCGGTGATGTTCCTCCTCGGGTCGATGCTCGTGTACCGCCGTCTGGAGTTGTGAGCCCGGGCACGCCCCCCGGCCGTCGGCAGCGACTATTCCGGCGTCGGCCGCCAGTTGGCGCGGTGATCTCAGCCGCTCTGCCCGAGTAGCTCTGTGGTCTTGCCGGTGTCGAGGTCGATCGTCCACACGGCGTCATCGGAGTCGACCCAGAAGTTGCCGTAGATGCCGTGGATCAGTACCAGCCGGTTGTTGATCGGGTCGCCGACCATGGCGCCGTAGGCGGCGTACTTGGGGCCGCCCGGCATGCCGAAACATCGTGACCACGCCGAGGTCTCCGGGTCGAACCCGCAGATCTGGTCTTCGAATTGATCGACAATCATGTCCGTGCGCGTCACCCCTCTGGCAACGAACACCGTGTTACCTGCTGGGCCGAACTGGGCCATCGGCCACCCGAAGCCGACCCCCGGTGTTGGCGTCGCCAACTCGGTTCGCTCCCCGCTGCGGGGATCAACCAATGCGGTGACGTCGCCCAGAGAGCCGAAGATGAGCCGGTCGAGTTCCGGTGAGTAGCCGAGGAGGTCCTCCCAGAAGGGCTCATCTCCCTCGACTCGGAGTCGACCCAGATACGTCCAGGTGTCCGCATCGACGTCGAACGCCCACGCTTCGAGCCGGGTCGGGTTTGTCGTAGAACCCTCTTCGCCTTCGAAACTCGTAGTGACGATGAGGCCGGAAAGTGGGTCGTAGACCGCCCCGAACGGGGACGTGCCGGGGAAGGCGCGGCGCGACACCCATGTGTTGGTCGTGGCGTCATAGGCGGAGACGGCTCCCCAGGCGAAGGCGACGGTCACATCCGAGTCGATGTCGTAGACCATGCCGCCGCTGAGGCTGCCGAGCATCGCTCCGTCCGGTCTCACCTGCTCCCAGGTGTTCGTGCACACATCGAACGTCCAGGTCTTGCCGAGGGTGTCGACGTAGAGGATCCGGCCGGTGTGGGTGTTGAACGCGCCGGCCTGCACGCCGGCCCATTCTGCTGCAGGCCGAGACTGGCTGGCAGGCCCTGGGGTGCTCGGGTCGGTGCCGGATGGGCAGGTGGCCGCCGGCGGCGCCGGGCCAGCCCGCGTCTCGGCCAGGATCGGGCTCCAACCGTCGGCGGGGACCGGAGGCGTCGTGGTGATCGAGATCGGATCGCGAGTGGGCGCGACCAGCCGGGTAGTGGTGGTTCCGTCGAACCCGATGATCCCGCCCTCGGGTCCGCGGGCCGCCATCCACAGCGTGCCGGCGGCGTCGACGGCTGGCCCCGGCCGATCGCCGCTCACCGTCGGGTAGGGGATCCAACTGGTGCCGTCGAAGCGCGAAACGCCGACGATTCCGACGCTCCAGACCGAACCATCGGGCCCGGTTACCACCTCGACGTTGTCCGAAGCCAGTCCGTCGGCGGTGGTGTAGGTGGTCCATGTCGTTTCGTCGAAGCGGGCTACTCCGCCTCCGGGTCCATCGGCGAAGCTGAATGATCCCACCCAGACGGTCCCGTCGGGCGCCACTGCCACGGACGATCCGACCCGGTCCGGTATGCCGTCACCCGCTGAGTACGGCGTCCACGATGCACCGTCGAAGGCGTACACCGTGGCCACGGAGGCATTCGAGTCTGGGAAGTTGTTCCCCACCCACACCGTCCCATTGGGATCGATGGCAAGCGACGAGGTCCACGGACCGCCAACACTGTCGGTCCACGACAGCGGCGCCTGGTAATACTCCCATTCGGCGCCGTCGAACCGGCCGAGCTGATACTCGCCGAAGGCGACCCAGACCGAGCCATCCGGTCCAATCGCCAGCGGACCCCCGGAGTCGCGAGGCGCCGAGAAGATGGTCCACGAGCCGTCGTAGCTCGCGATCCAGCCGTCCGCACCGGTCCATACCGTGCCCGCTGCGTCGACCACGAGCCGAAGAACGTTGCCGATGGGGAGGCCGAGCTCGGCGGTGTAGACGGTAGGAGTTTGCGTTGCGACATCCCAGTGCACGATCCCACCCGAGGTTGCCGTCCACAGGGTCCCGTCGGGAGCCACCGCAATGTCGAACACCTGGTTGAGCGGGTTGGAGATGGGAATCGCATCAACTGGAGGCCGTGTCCTGCTTGGCGTCGGGGTCGTCGTGGATGGTGCGGTGGTGGCCGGCGTCTCGTCGATCACCAGAGGCTCGTCACCTTGGAACAGAGTCACCGCGCCGATCGTGCCGAGCACGAGGAGGCAGGCAGCCGTGAACGCAAGCGCCGGTCGCAGCCACCTGGGCAACGAAACGCCGGCCCCTGGCCCTGGCTGCGCGCTGGACCGGCCGTCGTGCAGCTCCGAGGATGTGCGGCGTTGTTCTTCGATCTGGAGGGTGAGTTCGGCGAGCTGACCATCGGTGATCATTTCGGGGTCGGCCAATGGGTTGGCGCTGCTCATGCGCTCGAGGATGTCGTCGTGGGTGTTCATGATCGGCCACCTCCTTCCGATGATCGTGGCGCGGTGCGGCGCCCGGTGGTCTGTGTGGGCCGCTTGAGATCGCGAGCGAGTTGCTTGCCGATGCGATGGAGCCGTTGGGTGATGGCATGCGGCGAGGTGCCGACGATTTCGCCAATTTGGGCGTGGGGGAGTTCCTCCCACACCGCAAGGCGAAGGATCTCCTGATCCTCGGGGCGGAGCCGATCAACGGCAGCGAGCATCTCTTCGTCCTGGGCGCGGCGCAACACGACCACCTCCGGCGACGAGTCCTCGGCCGGGCCGACCTGGTTCAGCTTCTTGCCGAGGGCGGCGAACCGCTTTCGGCTGCGCCGCTGGTTGGCGAGCACCTTGCGGGCCACGCCATACAGCCACAACAGGCAGCGGTCATCGTCGGGGACCTCGTCGATCCGGCGCCAGGCCACCAGGAACGTCTCGGCGGCACCGTCGCGGGCCGTGGTGGCGTCGGTGCGGCGCAGGAAGTACCCCAGGATGGGGCGTTGGTTTGCCGCGTAGATCTCCCGAAATCGCTGTTCGGCGAGCTCCGTCTCCATCACCTTCCTCTGGACGCTTCAGAGGGTTTGTGTCCGGCAACCAGCGTATGTCAGGGCGATTCTGCGCCGATAGGGCTCAACGGCACGGCTGGGTTGTTCGTCGACGCGGGCTCAGTGGTTGAGTATGCGAACGAACAAGAGGACGGTGCCGACGGCCACCGCAATCCCGGCGAACGGATTTCCAGTCGCGAGGCCAATGGCGAGACCCGTTCCGAGTCCGATCGTGCTACTCCAGAGCACCGCGTTCATGCTGTATCGGCGCATGGGGTTATCGTCACGGATTGGCCGGCGGCGCGGCAGGGCAGAAGGTCACACGGAACCCGTCTCCTCGGTCCGTTCGCTCCGCTGTGGGCTGCTTCAGAAGCTACGCCGATAGCTCATCGACTCGAGGACGCGTCGTTTCGCCAGATCGGCGGCGGCGGTGCTCGGCAGGACGCCGCCATCGCGGGCGCTCACCAGTACCTCGCGGGTGTTGGCCCGGATCTTCTCCTCGATCACCTGGAAGGCCTGGGTGGCCGTACCACCGTGATACTCGACGGCACCGCAGATGACTCCGCCGGCGTTCGCAATGAAGTCGGGGATGGACAGGACCCCACGATCGAAGAAGACCTGGTCGGCGGCCGGGGTGACGGCGATGTTGGCGCCGGGCAGGATCACCTTGGCGTCGACTTCGCCGGCGTTGTCGACCGTGAAGACATCGGGACGGGCTGCCGGGATCCAGACGTCGCAAGGGTGCCCGACCAGCTCGTCAGGGAACACGGCAGTGCCCCCGCCGAATTCTCTGACCGGATGTCCCTCTGCCTTCCACAGCAACAGCTTGTCGAGGTCGAGCCCGTGGTCGTTCACCACCCCGCCCCGGCTGTCGGAGACCGCGACGATGACGGCGCCTCGTTCGGCGAGGAAGCGGGCGGCGTGAGTCCCGACGGCGCCAAACCCCTGGACCACGACTTTGGCACCATCGAGTCGAACGTAGTCGAGTTCCTCGGCGACCTCGGCGGCGATCGCCAAGCCGAAGCCGGTCGCACCGAGCGTGTCGAGCGGGATGCCACCCATCACCTTGGGGAGGCCCACGACCCGGCCGATCTCGTCGAACAGATAGGCCATGCACGCCTCATCGATGCCCATATCCGGACCGGGGATGTAGTCGATGATGTCCGCAATGGCGACACCAAATGCCCGGACCAGCCGCTCCTTGTCGGCGGCGGGCATGTCGGGATCGCCGATGATGCCGGCCTTGCCCCCGCCGTGACGCAACCCCGCTGCGGCGTTCTTGAACGTCATCGCCCGGGCGAGGCGAAAGACCTCGTCCACGGTCACGTCCAGGGCCATGCGGATGCCGCCGATGGCAGGACCCGCCGCGGTGTTGTCGACGACGAGGATGCCCCGCAAGCCCGTCGACGGCTCGGTCAGCAGGATCACCTTCTCCGGACCGAGCTCATCGCTCAACTGCAGCCACTGTGCTTCCACGACCAACCTCCCGATGGGTATTCGTCATCGTCACTCCACCGGATTCGCCAATGGCGGACCAGCGTCCAATGGCACAGTCTTGGAGGACGGATGGCCGAATTCGCCCGAGCGACCAGGGAGTGCCGAGTGACCCGGTTCGGGTAGCCGGCGACTATCCGGCCGAAGGTCCCTGCGCTGAGCCTCGGTCGCACCGAGACCTCATCGCTTGAGCCCGGCGCCTCTCCACGGTTGAGGTGCACTGGGGCTGGAAGGTCGATGGGGCCTTCGACGAAAGTGGCCCGGCCCGCGACAGGCACTTCGCGCTTCGGTTCTTCCGGGGCGTTGAGGTCGAAGACCCAAGCGGGTTCATACGCCGACTCCCACCGCCGATTCAGCAGTACCCGGCTCCCGCTGATGTCCAGGCTCTGCGGACTCCACTGTGCGGGCTGCGCAGGGACGGCGAGTTGGCCGGTCGATGTTCCGGTGGCGGTGTCGATCACGGTGATGTCGACTTCGGCTAGGGGCGACTCGTGCACCTCATGGAAGGCCATGTGCCTTCCGTCATCTGAGACGACGCAGGCGCTGGGGCAGCCAAAGTCGCACTCGGGTTCGGGCACGTAGCCGGGAATCGACCGTGGGTTGCCGCTCGTGTCGACGAAATCGCAGACCCCTCCCACCTGTCCGAATGCAGTGAGCGACACGATGCCGGCGTCGACAGATACCCAAGCCGATTCCCGATTCGAACCCGCCGACGGAGAAGAGGTCGGTTGTCGCATGGGTGACCACGCCGTAGCTGCGCAGCCGGTCGCTCCATGTCGACGTCCGGGATGGACCCCTCGTGACGGGTGTAGACAACGGCGAATCCGTCTCCGGTTGCATACGCATCGTGGAGTGAGAGTTGGTGGCCGGAGCCGGGTCCCGGGACGAGCAGTTCACGCGGTGCAGCAGATCCGGCCGGAACCCACCAGACAACCGTCGACCATCCCGAGTCGTCGTCCCAGTTTCGTCCTCGATCGAGTTGGTAGAGCAAGCCGCCGCGACCGTCGTCGACGGCAAAGGCCACCTCGCCCTCGATGAGCTGTCTCGCAACTTCGGCGGAGTCGACGAGGTACACCCCGTCTCGGCCGGTCACGAGGACCACCTTCTCTTTCGGCGGCGGGATGGTCGTGTTTGTCGTCGGCGCCACCGTCGTGGAGGTCGTAGCGTCGGATGTCGGTGATGGCCGGGGCGGCAGTGTCGTGCTCGAGGCTGGCGGGATCGTCGTCGGTGCGTGTGGCGTGACTGCGGCGGGCGAAAGAGTCGAGGAGGTCACGGTGGGCGCCAACGATGTCGACTCGATCGGGGATGCGGTGGTTGTCCCCGGCAGGGTCGACGTCGGCTCGGAGGCGTCGTTTCCACCGGAACACGCCGCGCCGACAAGCGCCACGGCGACCAACCCGATCATCCACCGACCGAACACGAGTGCCGCCTTGTGAGGTGCGGGGGTCAGCCCCCTCTCTACATGTGCAACGAACTCCGTTCATCGTCTGGTTCCAGGAATCGCAACAGGTCCGCGGCCGGACGTGTCGCGCCCATCCTCCATCATGTAGTCATGTGCTCGACATGAGCACATGTGCCGCACATGCAGTAGAGTTCTGGGGTGACCAAGATGATCCAAATTCGCAATGTGCCCGACGACATCCACCGGAAGTTGAAGGTGCGAGCTGCACAATCGGGGATGAGCCTGTCCGACTTCCTCAACGCCGAGTTGGTGCGGTTGGCGACCCGTCGGCCGCTCGCAGAGCTGATGGCCGAGATGCCGCCCGGTTCGGCCCTGCGGCCAGGTGAAGCGGCCGAGGCGGTGCGCGCCGGGCGGCCTGAGTGATCGTCCTCGACGCATCCGCCTACGTCGATGGGATTCTCGGCAACCAGACGGTGAGGGAACGACTCGAGGGCGAGGATGTCCATGCTCCTCACCTCCTTGACGTCGAAGTGGCGAGCGCCCTACGACGCCTCGTCGTCGCCGGTGAGCTCGAAGAATCGCGGGCCGTGGTTGCGCTCGCTGCACTGAGAGCCGCGGACATCCATCGCCACCCCCACACGCCACTCCTCGGCATGATCTGGGAGATGCGGGACACCGTTGCGCCCTACGACGCCGCCTACGTGGCATTGGCGACCGTGCTGAGGGCTTCGCTGATCACCACCGACCGCAAGTTGGCCGCTGCCCCTGGTCTGCCGTGCGCCGTTGAGCCGATCTGATTGGTCTGACGACTACCGGTGCGGCAAAGGTGGGTGCCGCCTGACCACGGCACCCACCCACACCGATCGTCTACCTGACCCGGAACACCTCGGCGGCGCCCGGGATCAGGGCGTTCTGTGTCGCCCACAGCTTCCGGTTGGTGAAGGTGATCGCCGTCAGGATCGGGATCTCCTCAGCGACCTCCCAGCAATGAAGCGTGGTGACGTTGCACTTGTTGATCGTGCCACCGTCGCCGCCACCCAACACCTCGACGGCGAACCACGACGCCTCATCCATCTCGGCAACGTACAGGTTGCCGTGCTTGTCGAAGGCCAGGTCGATGATCGACGTGAATCCGCCGTCAAACACCTTGACACAATCGGCGCTGGGGCACTCTGCCCCACGAGCGTGCGGCGATACCCTCCAGATATTCGACTCGCCGACCGGAGCCGGGAAGCCCTTCAGTTCGCCCACGTAGTAGTAGCCATCGGGGCCGATGGCAACGCTGGTGGGAACCGCCTCAGCCGGGATCTGATCCGGCAGGCCGCAGAACTCGGCGAAGTCAGGAATGGCAGGCTCCGGGCATCCCACCAGGTCCTTGAGGTTCTGAGTCGAAGCCAATTCCTGGGGGAAGACCGCCAGCAGCTTGACCTTGCCGTTGGCTTTCACCTTCAGCAAGTCGTTGCCGCCTGCATCGACGACCAGCGCCTGCCTTCCCATCGACTCCACGTCGAATGGGTTGGAATCGACCTCAGCCGGGTCGGGGTTGTTGTCCTGCTCCCACTGCCACAGATCGGCGATCAGTTTCGTCTCGCTGTCTTTGATGAGGTAGACGGACGAGCTTCCGGGTGCCCCTTCCTCACTCGGTCCGGTGACGGCCCACGTGGCGTGACGCCGGTAGCTCACATCTGATACGCCCGGCAACTCTGCGACGGGGTACACCGAACCATCGGCAATCGCTTTGACACCGCTGCTGGCGTCGGCGACGAGCACGGAGCCGTGTGGCCCCCGCGATATCCCGAAAACGGGTCCGTCGAACGTGACGCCTCCGGTGGCGATAGCAGGCGCTGCGATCAACATGAACGCCGCGACTAGCGCCAATAGGCGCCCTTTCATTCCTCCCATATCCATCCCCTCTTGTTTTGTGGGGTCGAGTGACCCCAGGACACAACGCTACGCACCAGACCTGTCCGTGGAAGGGAGGATCAAGGAACGTTTTCGCGACCCGGCCTTCTGCCTGTTTGGTAGGCGCGGCGCGCGAGACAACGCCTGTGTTCACGACGCGTAGGGTCGACAGGGACAGGTCGGCCGCGGAAGCTTGGAGAAGTCAATGCGACCCATTGCCCGGACGACGGTGTGGCTTACCCTTGTGGCGATGGCGCTTGGTGCCTGTGGCGGCGGCGATGAGGGCGTTATCGATCCCACCGACACCCGCCCCACCACCGCACCGGTGGACAACGAACAGCCCAGCGAGCCCCAGCCACCGGCCGACACCAGCGGCGCGCTGCCGTCGCAGGTCGACGGCAGCTTCGCTTTCGTCACGGTCGGCGACACGGTCTACGAGTTGCAGATGGATGACACCACCGGGGCGTGCACACTTCGTGACGACGTGATGGGGGCCTCGTTTGCCGTCGACGCCGCCGGTAACCCGATCGACGCCGGCTCGGTTGACGTCGCGCTTCAGGTCAACTTCATCATCCCCTTGCCCGATTGGGAGGCCCGGGGGCTCCAGCCGCCGCAGATCTCGCTCGATGACCGGGCGACCGGGTTGCGATGGCAAGCCGGCGGGGTGGAGAGCAGCGGCATCACAGCCGGACAGAGCCAACTCGTGGCATGGACATTCGAGGCCGGACGAGCCGAGGGAACGGCTACCTTTCTCGACCTCAACGCGTATCTGTCCGGCGGCGAACCGTTGTCGTTGGCCGGCAGCTTCGAGATCGAGTGCGTCGAGTAGGTCCCACCCGCTCAGGGCAGGCGCCCACTCCACAGCAATGATCCCGCCGCCGCCAAGCAGAGCAGCAGCAGCGCAATGCCGGCGAACCAGTCGGTGACCTCGATGCGGACCTCCTCGACCTGAACGGAGCGGCCGAGGTCCTCGTAGACCTGGGCCAGTTGCTCCGCCGTTGCCGCGCTCAGTGAGCGGCCCTCCGTCTGGTAGGCAAGCTGTTCCAACGCTTGCTCATTGACCGGGACAGGGATGCGGCCCCCCATCGGGTCCTCGATGTATCCGGCGTCCGTTCCGAAGGCAATGGTGTGCACCGGGATGCCGCGATCCCTCGCCTCACTCGCGGCCTCATCGTTGGGTCGGCCCTGGGTCGTGTCGCCGTCGGACAGCAGCACGATGGTTCCCACCGGCTTGCCGCCCTCGGAGCCTTCGTTCTCGGCGCGTACCGCGGCATCGTCGATCGCATCGAGCGACAAGAACACCGCCTCGCCGATTGCGGTGCCCTCACCTAGGCCGGGCTCACGTTCGATCGTCCGCCGCACCGCATCGAGACGGGTCGTCGGCGAGATCAGCAGCTTGGCGCGGCCGTCAAATCCGACCACACCGACGGCGACTCCCTCAGGCACGGTGTCCAAGAACGCTCCGGCCGCTTCCCGAGCCGCCTCCGCCCGCGACGGGGACACGTCCTCGGCCTCCATCGACAGCGAAGTGTCGATCGCCAGCACCACCAGTTGCTGAGCTTCGGTGATCTCTCCCGCGACCACGGGGCGAGCGAACGCCAGCGTGGCAACCACCACCGCCAGGATGAGCCCGGCCGCGGTCAGGTGGCGACGCCAGCCCGAACGGTCGGGAGCAACCTCATCGAGCATGTCCAACGTCGTGAAGCGGAGCGCATACCGGCGACGCCTCGCCTGCACCAGCACGTACCCGACGAGCAATGCGACCGGCATCACCAGCAACGCCAGCCGAACCGGAGCCAGGAATCCAAGGTCATTCATCGCCGGGACCTCCCTGCCGCCAGCATTCGGGTCTTGCGGGCCGACACAAATCGCACGAAGTCCAGCACCCAATCCCGATCGGTCTGCAGCGCCAGATGGTCGGCGCCGCAGCTCGCCAAACGATTGGACACATCGGCCCTCCGCTCGAAGGCCAGTTCGTTGTAGCGTTCCCGCACCCTGGTGTTTGACGTATCGACCAGTCGGCGGCGTCCCGTCTCCGGGTCAATCACCGAGATCAGCCCGACGTCCGGCAGGTCGATCTCGCGGGGGTCGCTCACCTCGACGGCGATCACTTCGTGGCGGTGGCTGAGGGCACGCAGTGAACGCTCCCACGTCGGCTCCCCGAGGAAATCGGAAATGACGACGGCCATCCCGCGACGACGGGCGGAGCGGCGCACCAGTTCGATCGAGCGTTCGAGGTCACCCGCCTCGCCGTCTCGGGGTGGGCGGCGCAGTGCGGCGAGCACCACTCCGGCGTGGCTTGCGCCGCTGCGGGCCGGGACCAGCAGCGGCCGAGTGAGGTTCCCGGCAGGCGTGGTGCGGACCGCGCCGACCCGGTTGCCGCCGTCTGAGGCGAGCAGCGCAAAGGCGCCGGCCGCCGACCACGCCAGCTCGTGCTTGGTGGCCATTCCCGTCCCGAACGCCAAACTCGAGGATGTATCGAGCACGATCCACAACTCCAGCTCGTGGTCGGAGATGGTGTCGCGTACGTACGGCTCCTGGGTACGGGCCGTCACCGCCCAGTCGATGTGGCGGGGGTCGTCGCCCGGTACGTAGGGCCGGGCCTCACCGCGCTCGGTGCCGTGCCCCGGGAAGAGCCCGGCGTGGTCGCCCGCAAGCAGGCCGTTGATGCGGCGCAGCACCGTCAACCGGAGTCGATCAAGCGGCACCTGTGACGGTGCCGTCACCCGGGGCGGACTCGGCAGCTCTTGCACGCCGGCGGGAGCGCCGGAAGATCGTCGTGTCATCGTCAGCTCCGCGCCGCAGCAGCTCTGGGTGCCAGCTGAGAGGTCGCCAGGCGGGGCGCCTCCACCGTGGTCAGCACCTCGACGAGCACATCGTCGACGGTCACCCCGTCGGCGACGGCGTCGAACGACAGCACGAGGCGGTGGTTGAGCACGTCGTAGGCAACGTCGTAGACATCCTGGGCGAGCAAGTGGTCGCGGCCTCGCAGCAGAGCCAGTGCCCGGCCGGCGTGGATCAAGCCGATGCTGGCTCGGGGGCTGGCCCCGTAGGCGAGCAGGCCGTCGATTTCCACGTCATATTCGGCGGGCCGTCTGGTCGCCAGCACCAGCCGAATGGCGTAGTCCTGCACCGCAGGGTCGACGTACACGGCGGCCGCGGCGGCCTGCAGGTTCTGGATGTCTTCGATCGACAGGATCTGATTCGGCTCGGCGGCCGGCCGGCTGGCGCGCTCGACGATGTCGTGCTCCTCCTGGGCGGTCGGGTAGTCCACCGGGATCCGCATCAGGAACCGGTCGCGCTGCGCCTCCGGAAGCGGGTAGACGCCCTCGGACTCGATCGGGTTCTGGGTGGCAAGCACCAGGAACGGCGACGGCAGCGGATGGGTGATGCCGCCGAGCGAGATCTGGCGCTCCGCCATGACCTCGAGCAACGCCGACTGCACCTTGGCCGGTGCCCGATTGATTTCGTCGGTCAGCACGAAGTTGGCGAACACCGGTCCGAGTTCGACATCGAAGCTCTCCGTTGACGGCCGGTACACCCGGGTGCCGACAATGTCAGACGGCAGCAAGTCGGGGGTGAACTGGATGCGGGTGAACGTGCCACCGAGAGTCTTGGCCAGCGTCGACACCGTGAGGGTCTTGCCCAGGCCGGGCACGCCTTCGAGGAGGCAGTGGCCGCCCGCCAGCAGCGCCACCATGACGCGCTCGAGGACGCGTTCCTGGCCGACGATCACCCGCTGCAGCTCGGCGAGCACCTCGCGCAGCTGGACGACCTGGAGTGATTCGACCGGCCAGGCCGTCGGGTACGGGGGGAGGACGGGTTGGTTGGTGGTCGTCATGTGTTGTTTCCTTCTTCGGGCGTCGGGTTCGGGGCCGGGATGCCGAACAGGTCGCCGAGCAGCTGGTCGAGCTCCGAGGGCACGCTGTCGCTCCCGAAGAGGTCTTCGAGCAGCTGATCGAGTGTGGGAAGGTCGTTGAGGTCCTGCTGCGACGGGCTGGGCCGGAACAGCTCGTCGAGCAGCTGATCCAAACCGGGGATCTGGCCGGGGTCCTGCGGGGCAGTCCCGCTCGTACCGAACAACTCATTGAGCATGTCGTCGAGCATCTCGTCGAGGCCGGGTAGTTCATCGAGGCCCTGCCCGCCGGTCCCACCGGGGTTCAGCAACTCGTCGAGCAGTTGGTCGAGCGTTTCGTCCAAACCGGGGAGCTGGTCGAGACCAGGGATCAGACCGCCTAGCCCACCGGCATCCTCAGGTGCCGGCACCGTCGGAGCATCCATCCCACCGTTGGCGTCCACCTCGTTCAGCAGGTCGGTGAAGTCCTCGACCGGGACGGCGAAACCGACGCCATCGTTGCCGCCCGAGGTCGATGCGATGGCCGTGTTGATTCCGATCACCTTGGCTTCAGCGTCGGCGAGCGGTCCGCCCGAGTTGCCGGGGTTGATCGGAGCATCGGTTTGGATCAGGCCGGTCAGCAGTCCGACCGGCGTATCGAGCTCACGGTCGAGGCCGGAGATGATGCCGGCGGTGAACGACTGCTGGAACCCGAAGGGGCTGCCCAGCGCGTAGGCGGGTTCGCCCACCTCGACTGAGTCGGGCTCGGCGATGGGCGCCGCGATGAGTTGGTCGGCATCCACCAAGGCAACCACGGCGAGGTCGCGCTCGGGAGCGCGCCCGACGACGCGGCCGGTGAAGGTGCGGTCGTCGGCGGTCCTCACCTGGACCTCGTCGCTGAAGGCCACGACGTGGTGGGCGGTCAGCACCAGGCCACCGGTGTCGTAGATGACGCCGGAGCCGACGCCCCCGCCGGCTTCGAGGCCGCCGAACAGGTCGATCTGGACCACGGCCGGCCCCAGCGCGATGGCAATGTCCGCCGGGCTGTTCACCTCACCCGCTGCCAGGGTCGGGGTCGTTGTCTCGTCACCGTTGCCGAGCCGGAGCCCGATGGCGATGGCACCGATCAGCAACGCAGCAAAGACACCACCCATCGCCCAGTAGCGAGTGTTGCTCCGCTTGGGGTGAGGCTCGAGTGGTGGAGGAGCCGCAACGGCAGGAGCATCGGGGAGCTCAACCGTCGGGGGCTCTTCGGTGTCGATGGTGAGGCTGAGGGGGGGAATCTGGTCCGTCAGCGGCGGTGAAGCGGGCAGGTCACGCCAGGAGCGGTGCCTGGGTCGTGCCTCCCGGGTGCCGGAGTCGAGCTGCGTCAAAACATCCTCCAAAATCGGTGTTCGGAGGCGAAACTACGTGGGGCGGCATAAAGCCGGCGTCAAGACGTGAGAAGATCTCTGCGCCACGGTTGAGCAGCGGGATGAACACCGTCGGCGGCGACGATGTCGGCCACCGCAACACCGGGGTCGAGGGGCAGCCATACGGTGAAGGTCGAACCGCCGCCCTCCTCTGATGTCACGGTCAGCAAGCCGCCTTGGGCTTCGGTGAGTTGGCGGGCGATGGTGAGCCCGAGCCCGGCCCCGCCGTCCCCGTTGCGGTCACGCTCGTGGCGGCCCCGCCAACCGCGCTCGAAGACGCGAGCGTGGAATTGGGGGGCAAGACCGGGGCCTTCGTCGGTGACGGCAACCCATGCCCAGCCGGACAGCTCTCCCCAGTCGACCGCCACGGCCGAGCCGCGCGGAGCGAGCCGGACGGCGTTGCCGAGAAAGTTGCCCAGGGCGGTTTGTACGGCGGCTTGATCGGCTGTCGGGACGGTGGTTGGGGTGGACCCGGTGATGATGAGATGGATGCCGCGGTGCTGCGCCGGCCCGGCGTGCTCGGCGACGACTTCTCGGGCCAGGGCGGCAACGTCGACCGGACCGGCAGCGCCGATTTCGAGTCTGCCATTGCCGGCGAGGTCGTCGACGGTGCGCTCCATACGGCCGACGGCGCGGCGGGCGGCGTCGATGAACGACGCCGTTTCGGAGTCGACGTCGGGTTCGGTGGCGGCGAGTTCGAGGTTGGTACCCATCACGGCAAGCGGGGTGCGCAGTTCGTGGACGACTTCCTGGAGGCGGCGCAGGCGCTCTTCTTCAGCGGCTTCGATGTTGGCGAGCGCATCGTCGACGGTGCCGAGCATGCGGCCGGCGGCGAACCAGCCGACCCCGATGGCGGGGATCACCGAAAGGGCCAGGGCGATGAGCGCCCAGCGCAGAGTGTCGGTGCGCGCCTGGGCAGCGGCGGCGTTGGCGTTGTCGTCGGTGACGATGACCACGGTGACGTCCTCGCCGACTCGGGCGGCTCCGGCCTGGGTGCCCGAAGCGTCGTCATTGCTTTGCCAGGCGGAGAGTCCGGTGGCGGCCACAGCAACGACGGCGGCGACGAGCAGGGTAGAGACGGTGAGGCCGACCGCCAGCCGGGTGCGAACCCGGTTGCGGCGCGGGGGAGCGGCGGCCCGGTCGGTCATGATCCGGCGCGGAGGCGGTAGCCGCGGCCGGGGATGGTCTCGATGGGTTGGCCGTCGCCGCTCGCCTCCGACAGCTTGCGGCGCAAGTTCGAGATCGTCACCCGGACCGTGTTGGTGAACGGGTCGGCGTGCTCGTCCCAGACGTGTTCGAGCAGCCTCTCGGAGCTGTGGACGTCGCCGGGGTGCAGCAGAAACCAGCGGAGCAGATTGAATTCCTTGACGGTCAACTCGACCGCCGTGCCCTGGTAGGTGACCTCATGGCGGGCGGTGTCCATCTCGATTCCGGCGGCGCCGATCACAGAGCTACCGGTTGCGGTATCGCGCCGCAGCAGGGCACGGATGCGTGCCCCGAGTTCCCCAAGCGAGAACGGCTTGACCAGGTAATCGTCGGCGCCTTGGTCGAGACCCCGGATCCGGTCGTCGATGCTGCCGCGGGCGGTGAGCATGATGATCTTCGGTGTCGGAGTGCCGTGATCTGCGGCATACCCGTTGCCGGATACGACCTCGCGACAGACGTCGAGGCCGTCGGCATCGGGGAGGTTGAGGTCGAGGCACACCAGGTCGTATTCGTTGACGGAGACCCGGTCGAGCGCGGAAGCTCCGTCGATGGCGATATCGATGGCGTAGCCGTCACGGCGCAGGCTGGTGGCGATGGCCGAGGCGAGATCGTGCTCGTCCTCGACAACGAGGATGCGCATCAACGAACCCCCCACGGAGCGGGGCAGGACCTGCCCGAGGCAGGCGCGGTGGAGGTGATGTGAGGGTGGTTCATGGATCCGCGCAACAGATTGACTTTCGTGAGTAGGACGCCAAATGCGGCGAAGAAGTTCCCGAGTTTCGGTGGAGGCAGCCGCTCGATACCCGTCCCTCGGTAACCTTCTCCCAGATGACCCAAGATCCTGTTCTCGCCGCCGTCGACAGCATCGTTGCCGCCGACCCCTCGCTGGCGCCCGCGGCCGACGTGGTTGTGCAGTGGGTGGAGGCCGCCGGCGGTCTCGACGAGGTTGGTCTTGCCACGGTTGAGCGCCTGGTCTGGTACGAGTTGCCGTACAAGTGGTTGGGGGCGCCCGAGGAAGTCGCCGAGATCGTCCGCGTGGCCGGCGAGGTCCTGGAGCGGGTGGGAAAGGCTCGCTACGCCGAGGTATGCCGGACCCCACAAACACGGGCGATCCTCGATGCGTACGCTGCATCGCCCGATGAAGGCTTTGATGCGTTCACCAAAGCCTTCAAGGCCTCTGGGATCGATCCGCCTGATCTCGACAACTTTGCTTGGGGCGACGTGATGGCGATGGAGGAGGTGGAGGCGGCTCGCCTCACCTCGCGGGAGTTGGAAGCTGCGATCGTGGCGGGGCGGTTTGTCCCGGGTCGGTCCGGCTGGAAGACGGCGGCGCGGGAGGTAACCACCGAAGCTCTCGACGTCGCTCGTCCCGAGTTGTTGGGTCAGACCTACCGGGACGTCATCCTGACCGAGCGCCTCGAGCACTGGCTCCGCCGTACGGAAGGCAGCACGAAGCTGCACGCGTTGCGGAGCCACAACGCCAATCGTCTGCTGCACCCGATTCCGCCCCCCGCCGACATGGTCGAACGACTCGAGCCCGTCACCTGGTTCCTCGAAACGGTCGACGCCGGCGTGCTACTCACTGCGGCCGGCTATCTCCCTACCGCAATGGTGCGGGAGGCGGCGAATCACTTCGATTGGAGCCTCGGCTGGACCGACCGGCCGCCGCGCAGCCAGGCAGAACTCGAACCCTTGATGGAGATCGATGAGCTGCTGCACCGCATCGGTGCCGTCCGCCGGCGCGGCAAGGAACTGAAGCTGACCGAACGGGGCAGGCGGATGCTGTCCGACGAGGCGGTTGCCTGGCGGGAAGTCGCCGCCGGACTCAGCGAGGCGGGTTGGCTTCGCGCCGTGGCCGAGGTTTTCTCCTATCTGCTGGTCGACGGCGAACGCCTCGAAACCGAGATGGAGCAGGTGGCGGCCTCGGTTCTTGCACCGGACTGGCGAGACGGGGAGCAGCGGCCCGATCACCATGCGGTGAGATATGCGTGGTGGCCGACGCAACGTACGCTCCAGGTCCTCGGTGGGATCGTCGTCCGCGGCAGTTGGGAGGCGCGGACGCTGCGCCTCACCGACTTCGGTGAGGCGACCATGTTCGAACAGATCCGGGTAACGGCGACCGGGCCGCAACTGCTTCTCAGCTAGCCGCGCACGGCGAGCTGGCGAGGCGCACCACGGCCGCTCGGCCGCCCGGAGAAACCCTCCGCAACCGGGGTGTGGGGCTGGCATCATTGGCCAATGGGTGCGACGCTCGGACCCGGGTTCGTCGGCAGGGACGCCGAAGTCGCCCGGGCACAACAGATAGTCGTCGATGGTGCGACCGGCCCGGTGGCCCTCGTCGTCAGTGGGATTGCCGGAATCGGCAAGACGGCGTTGTGGCGCACGATCATCGAAGACGCCCGCGGCCGCGGCTACCACGTGCTGACTGCCCGGCCATCCGAAGAAGAGATGCTTGGCGCACTCGTTGGTCTCGTCGATCTCGTCGAGCGGGCCGACATCGATGGCTCCGTGCTCGAACCCGAACTCGACCCGTTCTCCCGCGGCCGCCGTCTGCTGGAGGCGTTGCGCCGCCTGGCTGCCGACGCCCCCGTCCTGATCGCCATCGATGACCTGCAATGGCTCGACTTCGACTCGGCCCGTACCCTCAGCTACGCCTTCCGCCGACTCGAGGACGAGCGGGTGCTCCTGGCGGCCACCTGGCGTACCGGCTCGACCGATGACGTCCCGGTCTCGCCGCTGTCATTTCCCCACGCCCGGGTGACCCGTCTCGACCTCGCTCCGCTCACCCGCAGCGAACTCCGCGACCTTCTCGTCGGGCGATGGGGACGCATTTCGCCGCTCACCCAGCGCACTATCGCCCGGGTCTCCGGCGGCAACCCGCTGTACGCGATTGAACTGGCCCAAGCACTGACCGAAGAAGAGCTTGCCGTCGGCATCGCCGGCAACGTCCGGCTGCCCGACTCGCTGAGCGGCGCCATCGAACAACGGCTCGGTATCGTCGGCCCCGAACTACAAAGCGTGCTCGAGCTCATCGCCGTCGCCGGGCCGGCCACGATTGGAGCCTTGGAATCGCAGCTGCCCGGCGTCGACCTCGGTGCCGAGCTGGCTGCGGGGCGCGATCTCGGCCTGATCACACGGGACGAGCAGCTCCGGATCCGATTTGCCCATCCGCTCCTCGCCTCGGCGGTGGAGAGTCACATCAACCCGGTGGCGGCCCGCGACCTGCATCGTCGGCTCTCCGAGCACGCCGCTGATCCCGTGGTCCGAGCACAGCACCTCGCCCTGTCAACCGAAGCGCCCGACGCCGCCATCGCCGCCGAACTCGAAGATGCCGGGAGAGCCGTACGCAGCCGCGGCGCCCTCGGCATGGCCGCCCGTTTCGCCCGCCACAGTGCCCGCCTCACGCCACCAGATGACGCCGACGCCATCACCCGGCGTACCTTGCTCGAAGCCTCCGTACTTGCCGCCGCAGGCGAGATCAGCCGGGCTCGGATCATCGTGGACCGGCTCGTCAACGATCTCCCGCCGGGACCTGCCCGGGCCGAGGTGCTGCTGGCTCGCTTCTACGTTGAGAACGATGACGTCGACGTTGCCGATGCCACTCTCGAGCAGGCATTCGGTGAGGCCGTCGGCGATCCGCTGCTTGCCGGTCGCGTGCTCGACCTCCTCGGATGGCACCGCGGTGTGTTCCGCGGCGACCTCAGGGCGGGGATCCTGGCGGCCGAGCAGGCCGTTGCCGTACTGGCGGCCACCAACGACCACGGTCTCCAGGCGTGGGCGCGAGGCCACCTCGCTCACATGGAGGCATTCGCCGGCAAACCGCAGCCGGAACTGATGAAAGAGCTGGCGGCGACGTTCGAGGCAGAGGGCAAGCCCGACCTCGGTGGTGGCCCGGCCGCATGGCGGGCCAAGCAGTTGATCTGGGCCGGCGAGCTCGCTCCCGCCCAGCTACTGCTGGACGAGGTCATGGCGTCGTACGAGGCCCGCGGCTTCGAGATCGGTCGGCCCTACCGGCTCTACGATGCCGCGCTCCTCAGTTGCGCCGCCGGCGATCTGGCCGCAGCGCGTGATCGGGTCCGTGCCGGCATCGAGGCAGCCGACGATTCCGAGAACGCCGACATCCAGGGTTGGATGCTGTACCCGGCCGCACTGGTTGCCGCCTGGCTCGGCGACGACAGAGAAGCAACCGACACGGCTCATCGGCTCATGGAGTATCCCGGTCGGGCCGGGAACATCCTCGGTCGGGCCCGAGCGCTGAGCGTGCTCGGCATCGTTGCCCTGTGCCGCGGCGACCATGACCGGGCAGCAGCCATTCTGCGTGAGGCCGTTGTCCTCGCCGCCGACATCGGGATCGGCCATCCCGGGGCACTGCCTGTGCTCTCCGACGCCGTTGTCGCCTGTGCACTCGCCAACGACCTCGACTCCGCCAACGAGGCGCTTGTCACCCTGACCTCGCAGGCTGAGGCCCTCGACCTCGATCGAACGTGGGCGATGCTCGGTCACGCAAGAGGAGCGGTGGCCACCGCCGAGGGCGACTACGACACTGCGCTCGAACTCCTCGCCGCCGGGTGCGGGACCTTCGATCGACTTGGGCTGGCACCCGATACCGCTCGGTGCGAGTTCCTGATGGGGCGAGCCGCATTGCGGGCCGGCCGGCGCACCCTCGCCGCCGGCCACCTCGACGCGGCTCGTCACAGGTTCGCGGCGATGGGGGCGGCGCGATGGGAGGAGACCGTGGCTGCCGAACTCGAGCGGGCCAGCGCCGGGCGCTCAGATGGGGTGCTCACCGACACCGAAAGGCGGATCGCAGCCCTGGTGGCCCAAGGGGCGACCAACCGCGAGGTCGCCGGTTCCCTGTTCGTCAGCGTCGCCACCGTGGAGGCCCATCTCACCCGGCTCTACCGCAAACTGGAGATCCGATCCCGTACCGAGCTGACCAGAATGGTGCTGGAAGGTGCCGTTGAGCTGGGGGAATCGGACCCATCGGATCATTCCGGGGCCTTCTAGGGTTTCCCCGCTACCGCCCCACTCCCTGACCCAATACGGTCCATCTCAGACCGAAGAAGTGCCCAATACTCGGGGGGTTGTGAGATGGACACTGGAATGGGCAAGGGATGGCTGATGGCCTCCCTCGTCAACGGCGGGGTCACCCGCAACAAACGTGAGGACCGGGTCGTGGAGGAGGCCGCTCCGCAGGCCGCCACACTTCGCAGCAAGTTGCGGCGCTTGCGAGCGACCCGCGCCACAACACCGCCCGAGGTGCCGCCGGCGCGGCCGGCGGCGAAGTCGGACCCTGCTGCGCCGCTCGATGAGGTCATAGTCGTCGACCTCGCCGAGGTCGTCGCTGAGAAGGTGAGCCATGGTCGCGCTCAATAGACGACCCGAGTCGGGCGCCGATACCGGCGCCGCGGCTGTGGCGCCGACCTTCACCGTGACTCTGGTTCGGCCTTCTGATCAGCTGCACCTGCGTTACGAGTTCCTCGACCTCGAACTGGTGGACAACGAGCTTGTTGCTACCAGCGGCGACGCCGAGCCGGCAATCCGGGTGGTGCTGGGTTCCCAGCACACCGCAGAAGAAGCCGTCGCCGCTGGGGCCTCTCCCGGGTCGACGCCGGTGGATTCCCGCAGTGCTGGTGAAAGCCGCATCGTGTTCCCGGTCGTGCCGCCCATTGCGTTCGACATCGCCACACTGCTCGATCTCGGGCAGTGGGAGCCGGCGCTTCCCACCACCGGGCAGACGCCGTCTGAACGCGAAACCGCTCTCGAGGTGCCCGAAGCGCTGGTCATCGCACCGACGGCGGGGACGCGGTTTGCGGCCGCCGTCGCGCCCCATACCGAAGGCGATGTCAGCGAGCTGTGGACGGCGCGGCTCGATAGCCCTGCCGAGCTCGTCGTCGTTGAGAACCGGCACGCCGACGTGCTCCTCACCAGGAGCCCCACGGCCGGCGAGCGCGACGATCTCGTCCAACTCACCATGACCGTGGCTCCCGCCGAGGCCCGCCGGCTCTGGCTTTCGCTTCACGGTGCCTACCTTGACCTGCTCGGCGAGTGGGACGACGAAGAAACCGGCGGACTGCTCACCAATGTGGTGCGCTGGATGCACCGCGCCGTCACGGGGCGCGACCTCAGCGTCGAGGTGACCACCCGGGGTTACCTGGCCCCGTTCGGCCACAAGGCCGCCATGCTCACCATCACCGAACGTCAATTCATTCCCGATGTCGATGACGAAGTAGTGGCCGTGCTCGTGCAGCAGACCTACCTCTCGGTCTCGGATGCGATGGTTACCTTCCCGCGGGCCCACGCCCGCAACGCTGGACGGCAGTTCCCGTTCCAACAGGTGGCGGTAGCCGGCCAAGGGTGGACCCCCGTCGACAAAGGCCAGATCGAGTGGACCGACGCGGCAGGAGTTGAACGGGACATGAACATCGACAACGCCTGGAACGTCGTCGACCTGGACGGCAACGACCTCATGGTCGTCTACACAGCCGACGACGGTGCCAACCCGCCGGTGACGTTCGAACTTCCGGCCACGTTCATCGAGTACGAAAACGCGTTCGCCGTTGGCGGGTCGGCGCCACCCGCCAACCTGGCTGCCTACTACTCCGCACCCGAATCGCTGGCGCGCCGTGCGATCGATCTCGGCGGGCGCGCCATCGCTTGGGGGGCCGACCCAGCCCAGCCGGGCTCGGAACAGATCACGGTCAAGGTGACCGAACGGGTCCACCTCAACCTCGAAGCACTCAACGCGGCCGACGACGAGATCACCAAAGCGGAGCTGCTGGCCGACCGGCAGCCCAACGTGTTCCCGGTCGTTGAGCGGGCCTGGGTCATCGACGACGCCATGGCCTCCACCCAGGGAGAGGTCGGTTCCGCCATCGAGGTGGTGCCGCACGCCCGCTGGATCGACTATGGCAACGACCCGACCGAAAACCTCGATGGCGCCTATCTCAAACTGGTCGAATCGACCAACTTTCCCCTCGGCGGTTTAGGTCGGGCCGCGGTCGCCTTGGATCTCGAAGCCGAAGTCTTCAACCAGACCACGGGCGCCGGGCCCGACTGGGATCCTGCGGTGCCCTGGAACCCCGCGACCACTTTCGGCGACGGCTCCAAGCTGCTCGGCGCGTTCCTGCTCAAACGGTTGCTGCCCGAGGAGATCAACCTCGAGGACGCCGTCCCCGGTATCGACATTCCCGGTTTCGACGTCACGTATCGCGACGGTGCCATCGTCTCAACGTTCTCGTACTCGCCCAAGTTGCAGTCGATCGACGGTTTCCTCGCCCTCGACGACGCCACGGCCAAAGTGGAGATCGAGACGGTCATCAGCATCGACGGCGCAACCACGCCGGCGACCACCGCCGAATTCGAAGTCCGCGACGTAGCACTCTCCATGCCACCTGCGGCTTCTGCGGTCACGCTCTTCTTCAACAAGGTGCGGATCGTGATCCCGCCGGATGGATCGGTCGACGTTGACGTCGACCTCGACCGGTGGCAACTCGAGGAGCTACTCGCTTGGCTGCAACCACTGCTCGACCTGCTCGAAGCGGTCGGAGGTGGTGTGAGCGTCGACATCACCGACAACGCTCTCGACGTTGCCCTCGGATACACCCCACCGGCGATCTCTCTCGGCGTTCTGAGCGTTCGCAACTTCGAGATCTACGCCGGCTTCATTCTCCCGCTCGACGGGTCGCCGATTGCCATCAGCGCCGGCGTCGGCAGACCCGACCGGCCAGTCGATATCAGCCTGGTCGGGTTCGACGGCTCTTTCTACATGCTGTTCGGGATAGGCGGTGCGCCCACCGTCCTGCAACTGGTGTCGATCTCGGCCGAGGCCAACGTGCAGCTCTTCGGCATCGATGTTGTCGTCGCCAAGGCCGCCATCGACCTCGGGATCTCGGGGTTCTTCACGAGCAACAACGGGGCCGTTAGCTTTGGCGGCGCCATCTCGCTCGAGGGTGTGCTCGACGTGCTCGGGGTGATCAGCGTCTCCGCCGGAGTCGTCGGCTCGCTGACCTACTTCGCCGACGACAAGGACCTCGTTGCCGCCGGCCGGATCACGTACTCGGTCGACACGATCCTCACCAAGCCAAAGGAGGGGTCGACGTCGTTGGGCGAGATCACCTACTCGCTCGGCGCTGCGGGTGGCGACGCCAACACAGCGCGGGCGCTCGCCTTCGCCCCCTCACCCACCGGCGGCGCTTCCTTCGCCGACCGATTCACCACAGCCGACTGGCTCGAATACACAGGAGCGTTTGCCTGATGCCTGCCAACCATCTTCTGCCGATTCCGCTCCCCACCGGGAGGGTCGGCAACACCGGAACCATGTCCATCTTCTTCAGCCCACGCCTGGTGGCACTCGGACCGACCGGAACCCTGCGCGACTATCCGTGGCGCGACTGGCCCGCGGTTGTCAACGATGCGGCGTTTGGGTTGACCGTGGTGCTCGACGGCGGTCCCGTCCCGGTCTTCAACGTGGTCAGCCCACCGGCTGACTCTGCGGTGTGGGCGGCCGTCTTCGGCGACCCGACCACCAGCCAGGTAGAAGTCGAGCCGTGGCATTTCATCAACCGAGCCGACACGCCGTTCCCGGCGCCGTATTCGCCAGCGCAGCTCACGTCCGACGCGCTCGCGGTATACCGACAGGTGGCGGTTGACCATGCCGAGTCGCCCCCCACCGGTGGTGAAGTGGGGGCCATCAGCACGGTTCAGAGCCTGCTCGGCGCCAACCTCGATGCAGCAATGCAGTTCATGAAGCCGCTCGAGCCCGAAGCTACTTCCGAACCTGAGGAGCCGAGCTTCGAGTTCCACGCCGTCATCACCTATCTGGCGGCACATCCTGAACTGCTCAGGCATCTCGGTCTTGTCGTCGACGTCGAGTTCCAGTTGCCGGCGGTGCCCCCAACCGGTGTCACCGTGAGCACCAACTACGCGGCCATGTTCCCGGGGGCAGCAGGACCGGGCATGCCGGTCCGCTTCCTCACCAACGTCGACGCCGACTTCCGCGCCCTGCCCAATCCCGATCCCCGATTTCGGGATCAATTCGAGGGTTTCCTCCCGCTTGCCGGCGGCGAATACTCGATCACCAGCGTGGATCCACTGGTCGGTGCCCAACGGCTCGCCGGCTACCGAAGCAGCCTGAACGGCAACGGCTCGGTCAGTCCGCTCCCGGCACTGCGCGAACAGGGCATCTCGATCATCCGCAACGACATGACAAAGGTGTTGAAGCAGAAGTTCATCCGCCAGGCCGATATCGAGGAAGAGATCGCCGACCAGCTCAACAACCCACCACAGCCCGCCGTCGCCTTGTTCGCCGAAGACATCACGCAGGGTCAGCGCTATGACGCCCGTGATACCGGGACGGCCCAATGGCGGTCGCTGTTCGACCGTCAAGCCCCTGCCGGGTACGAATTCCCTGCCGACGTCTCGATTCCGCCACTCGATCTGCTACCCAAGCCCGACGAGGGATGGCGCGGGTTCACCCTGATGACCGAGGCCGAGACGATCATCGAGCAGCAGGGGGAGGAACCACCCCGGGACTTGACGCCACAACGGATCAACGACTCCGTCTTCCGCTGGACCGGGTGGAGTGCCGTCACGCGCATGCCGGGCCAGATGCTCGACGGGGCCAGCGGCGAAACCGAGGACCAGCAGGAGAACGAGCCGCGCCCGACCGACCCGGTGCAGTTCAAGGTCGACTACCGGCCGGTCCCCGGGACGCTGCCCCGGCTGCGCTACGGGCACACCTACGACATGCGGGCCCGCTGCGTCGACTTCGCCGGCAACTCACGCCAAGTGACCGAACCCAACCCGACAAATGCGGTCATCACCGAGACCTTTGGGCGCCTCCAACCGGTCGAGCCACCGGCACCGGTGCGACGTTCACCCCGTCCCACTCCGGGGGTGGGGGACACCACCTCCACCATCGTGATCAAGAGCGAACACGATCAGTCCGACGGGTCGGTGGAACCAGCCGAGCGACTGCTGTTCCCGCCGCGTCTCTCCCAGCACCGCGTCGAACTGCACGACCGGCCCAAGGGCGGACTGATCCCGGCCGCTTACGGCTTCTTTGCGACCCGCGATGCTCTCGACCTCACCGCACAGACTGTTGCGGACCCCTTCACTAACGAGCTTGTTGCGGGGGAACTCATCGGCGATGAGATCGTCCCCGGGTCAAAGCGGCCTCAGGCCGACTACCTGGTCGACCCGGCCGCGGCGGGAGTCACGTTCGAGCGTCTCCCCGCGGCTGGCGGGGCCGTCGTGGTTCCCTACGGCGGTAGCTGGCCCAAGTCCAGGGCCATCCGCTTTGAGCTGCGGGGCGGCGACCGCGAACCGCGGGTGTTCCAGCCCAACTCGCCGACCTCTGTGCGGGTCTGGCTGCCGAAGGCTTGCGTCACGACCGTTGAAGTCAGCAGCGCCATCGCCGAGGACGTGGTGGGTCACTTCAAGCTCTGGCACGAAATGTCGACTGCTGAGCAGATCGAGTTGCGCCAACTCATCCTCGATGGACGCCATTGGATGGTGTCGGCGCGCGACCAGATCACGCTGGTGCATGCGGTGCGGCTCCCGCTCACTCGACCCGAGATCCACACCCTCTCCGCGGATCGGCCTGCCCTCGGTTCGCTGGTCGCCACCTTCGACGGTGCGACGACGATTGATCGCAAGAGCACCGAGAGCTTGATGCTGCACGCCACCTGGACCGACCCGGTCGACGATCCGACGCAGTCCGCGCCGACCGACGTGACCACCCAGGCGGTGTTGGCTCGGCTGCCCGTCGCACTCGAAGGTGATCCGCTGAGTGAACCGTTCGCCGGGCTCGACCTGAACGTGCACGACACCAAACGGCACCAGGTCGACCTCGTTGCGGAGGTCTTCAGCCGGTTCAGTCGGTACTTCACTGAGCAGTCCGAGCTGGCCTTCGACTTCGCCGATGAGGCGGTCACCATCGACGAGCGGGGCGTGGTCGGTTCCGAAGTGACCGTCACCGATGCTGCCGGAACGGTGTATACACGGGAGGTCGACTTCCGAGTCGACGGGCCAACCGGAACGATTACCCGGCATCCCAATGGAGCGATTCCGGTAGGGGAACCGCTCACCGTCACCTTCATCCCGCGGCCGGTGAGCAGGCTCGCCACCGAGGGAGACGGGCAGACAACGAGTGTGCTGGTGCCGAACGCGTCGTCGCCGCTGCCTCCCCAGGTCGAGGAGATCGTGCCGGCCTTCGCCCGCACTGTGGTGGAGACCGAGGACTCGATTCGGGTGACCCACAGCGGCAGCGTGCTGCGGGTTTATGTGCGGCGTCCATGGTTCTCGACCGGAAGGGGAGAGACGCTCGGCGTTCTGCTCGACACCGGCGCGGTGGCCGGAGTCCTGCCCGAGTCGACACGGATCGGGCGAGACCCACTCGTCGCGGGTACCGGGACCGAGCAGCTGTTGGCGCTCGACGATTGGACCCGTGCTACCGAGACCGCCGTTGCGATCGATGCCGTCCACGACGTCGCCGGTCACGAGATGACCTTCGACGAGGGGCGCGGCCTGTGGTTCACCGATATCGAATTGAGCGGAGACATCGGCTACCGGCCATTTGTGGCACTGGCGCTCGCCCGGTACCAGCCGGAGTCGATCGCAGGTGCTCATCTGTCGTCGATCGTGCGCCCCGACCCGGTGCGTCTCGGTCCGACCCGCCTGGTGATCGTAGACCGCCAGGATGACGGAGCCGCCGTGACGGTGATTGGCGGCGACGCCGGCAACGTGATGACGGTCACGGTCCAGCAGGCCAATCCCGACATCGCCGATCCCGATCTCAGGTGGGAGGACCTCCTCGCCCCCGTTGAGCTGACGCGCCAACCGCTGGCCACCGGGGCGCAGTGGGAAGGGACCATGGTGCTGCCGGTCGGTGATGGCGAGCTGCGGCTCCTCATCGCAGACGGCGAACCGGCCACCCGCCAGGTCGACGGGACGGCTGAGGCGGTCCACAACACTGTCTATGTCGAGACGGTGGCCATACCCACCCGATGGGTGTCCTAGCCGGTCGGCTGCGACTAACCACTAGAGCCGGATCACATCGAGACCGGGGGCACCTTCGAAGTCGGTGTCCTGCCTGGCCACCGGCAGGCCGTTGGCGATGGCGGTGGCTGCGATCCACGAGTCGTTCAGTCGTATCTGCTTGCCCTCTCGTCCACTTCGCGGGCCGGTTCGTCGCCATCGGCGGGTCGGTGTCGAGGAGGGTGCGCTCTGGCTTCTGATGCCATCTACGGAATCGGTGGATTCTACGGCAAGGTTGCTGTTGCTCGGCCGGTGGATCGGGGAGGATCTCCTCGACCGAAATGGGGTGAGGATTCTGTCCTGACCTGCCGATACACAGGGGATGACTACCTACCACAAGCCATTGCTCCTATTGGATGTCGATGGGGTCGTCAACGACCTGGAGGCGGTCATGAAGATTCGGCCCTTTGGGTCGGACGCTCAGGAGCGAGCAGCAGAGCTCGACGTGGATCTCATTCGATCGCACGGGTTTTGGCTCGCCATTCCGCACACGATGCCGGACCTGATCCAGGAACTCACCGCGCACTTCGAGACGTGGTGGTGCTCCAACTGGCGCGGCCAGGCCAACGACGAGATCGCCAAGCATCTCGGTGTCGGACCGTTTCCGGTCATCGACGACGGGGAAGGCGCCTTTGGTTGGAAGTGGAAGGTTGATGCAGCTCGGCCGCTCGTCGAGGCGGCGGTGGCCGAAGACCGCTGTGTGGCTTGGATCGGCGAATTCTGCGGTGACCTGCCCGAATTGCCGGGTGTCACCTACATCGACACCGGCGAACGTCGTGCCTTGGATTGGGCCCATCTTGGCCTCGAGGCCCCCGAGACCGTAGCCGCCTGAGTCAGGCCGGACTGCGGCTCAGATACTCCGTGGTCAGCGCGTTCCACGATGCCATCATGTCGACGAAGGCTTCGGGTCGATACGGATCGAGCGCGGTGGCATTGCCGAGCGTGGTCAGGTCGTAGCCGACTGAGACTTGGCAGTGGCCGGGGCGAGTGTCCACGCACGCGACGGACACGGTGCCGGCGTGGACTCCCGGGGTGACCCTGGCATACGTGGCACGATGCTGCGAGCGGTCGAGTTCGACAATCACCCAGATGGTGGTGACGCCGTCGGTGCTCGTCCTGAAAACGGTCCCACGTTCCTCACTCGGTTGGCCGTCCGGATAGCGGGGGTCCCAATCGTGCACCCACTCCCGTTCACCCTCAGGGGTGAACAGCCACATAGCCTCGGCCGCGGGAACCGGAAGCTCGAAATCTCCGAATGATTGCTGACGTCGCTGCTCCATGCCACCCACCATAGGCTCCACGTGGGTCGTCCTGGCCGATGGTCGCGCCGCGGGTCCGCCATAAGCCTCTATGGCTGCACGTGTGGTGGCGCGACGCTGGAGGTTGAGAGGGACCGGCTGGCTGACTCGGGTCCCGACCCGTCGAGGTTCCATCTGTCCCTCACCTTGCGGAAGGGGGCGGTGATGACCTTCGTGCAGCGCAGCAAGCGACTGCGGGCCGGCGTGGCGTTCTATCTGGTGGTGGGGATGTTGCTCGTGATCCCGGGCAGCGCTGCCACGGCGGCGGCGCCGCAGCTGTGCGGCGGCTTGCCGGCGACCATCATCGGCACCTCTGGCGACGACGTCCTGAAAGGCACCGAATCCGACGACGTGATCATCGGCTTGGCTGGGGATGATCGGCTGATGGGCCTCGGGGGCGACGACACGATCTGCGGCAAGGACGGCGACGACATCCTGGTTGGAGGGCCTGGTGACGACGTTCTGCTTGGCGGAGACGGATCCGACTGGGCTGCATTCGGGGAAGCTCCCGCGGTCGAGGTGGACCTCTCTCTGGGCGCCGCCACGGGATGGGGATCCGATGAGCTGCGGTCCATCGAGAACCTGATCGGCTCCAGGCACCCCGATGCGCTTGTTGGTGACAACGGGCCAAACGTGATCCGGGGCAACGGAGGCAGCGACCGGCTTGTCGGAAGAGGCGGCGCCGATCAGCTTCTCGGGGGCCCGGGGGACGACCACCTTCTCGGCGGAGCCGGCGACGATGTCATGGTGGGGCACGATGGGCACGACACGCTGGTGGGCTGGTCCGGGGACGACGCGTTACAGGGTCGGGCCGGCGACGACACGGCCATACCCGGATCCGGCAACGACGCAGTCACCGGGGGCGATGGGGTCGACACCATCAGCTTCATCTTGGCTCCCCAGGCGGTTGAAATCGACCTTGGTGTCGGCAGCGCCCATGGCGAGGGGGTAGACACCGTGGTTGGGTTCGCCAACGTGATCGGTTCGCGGTTCGCCGACCTGATCGTCGGCAACGCCGGACCAAACCACCTGGCGGGACTCGGCGGCGGTGATGCCATCGATGGCAAGTCGGGCGACGACACGATCGACGGCTCCTTCGGTCACGACATCTTGCGCGGAGGGCCCGGTCACGACACGCTCATTGGCGGCGACGGCAGAGATGAACTCAAGGGTGCCGACGGTCACGACGAGCTGTTCGGCGGCGACCACGCGGATCTGGTGGTGGGCGGTGAGCTCTCGGACGAGTTGTGGGGCGGCCTCGACGACGACGTATTGCGAGGTGGCGGTGGCAACGACACGATCGCCGGTCAGGCGGGAGACGACGAGATTGATGGTGGTCCCGGCAGCGATGAGCTCCTGGGAGGTGGCGGGGACGACTCCGTGCTCCCCGGTCGCGGCGACGACACAGTCAGCGGAGGCGCGGGCACCGACTGGGTGATCTACCGACCGTCGCCCACTTCCGTCAAGGTGAATCTGACCGCCGGAACGGCAGCGGGGTCGGGATCCGACGTCCTCGAAGGCGTTGAGAACGTCGCCGGGACGTCCCGAGGCGACACCATTCGTGGGGATTCGCGTCGGAACGAGATCATTGGCCTCGACGGTGACGACCTCATTCACGGCAGCGGGGGCGCCGACCTCATCTCGGGTGGACGCGGTGCCGACGACCTGTGGGGAGACGCCGGCGATGACGAGCTATACGGATGGGCCGGACCGGATGTGATCCACGGCGGGTTCGGCGACGACCTACTCCACGGCGGCGGTGGTTTCGACGAGCTCTACGGCGGCGGAGGCACCGATTCGTGCTGGTCGGGTGAGAGCTACGCCACCTGCGAGACCACCCCAGACTCGGTGTGGGGGCCGCTGCCGTGGCCCTCGCTCGACGAGATCAGGTTCGCGGACGAGGTGCCTGCTGAACTGCGTCCCCGGCTCCAACGCGATGGCTTTGTCATTGCGGAAGAGGAGGAGGGACGGTACATGGCGCTGATCTACGAGTCGATCTATGGGTACGACGGTCGATCCGTCTTCGTTACCACGGATGCCGCATACCACCATTGGCACCTCGTGTTCGACAAGGTTCTGCGCGACACGGAGCAGGATACCCTGCTCCCGCTGCTCGAGGGTTTGATCGCGGATCTTCTGGCGGAGGCCCGCACACAGACCTTGGAACTCGACGGCACTGATCTGGAAGACGCCGCACTTCGGGTGGAGGAATATGTCGAAGCCGTGGCGACTGTGCTCGAGCTGGACGTAGGTCCCATCGGAAACCGCGCTGCGGCGGAGGTGCAGCTCGTCAACGAACACGTCGCCTACCAGACTTCGCCGACCGTTGGAGGCGAATGCCCGAAAGCCTGCGTCGACTATTCGCGCATGAAGCCGCGTGGTCACTACACGCGGTCGGCCGAGCTCACCCGCTACTTCAAAGCGATGTCGATGCTCGGCAACATCGGGTTCGTGCTCGCTCAGCCGGATCCCTTCCGCGTCGGGCTTCTGCTCACCCGCTCCATCGTCACCGATGCGGGCGTCACCGCGTCCTGGGAGCGCATCTATGAGGCAACAGCCGTCATCGTCGGCGCCGCGGACGACTACACGCCATTTGAGGCCGATCAGGCGGCTGCAGCAATCGTGCCGGATTGGCCGGTCGATCCTGCCGACCTCGCATCGGATCCCACCGTTCAGGCAGTGGTCGATGAGTTGGAGTCGATGCGTACCGTGCTGATTGATCCCGGGGCCGCGTCGTTGCGGGCGATGGGGGTGCGGTTCATCTTCGACTCCTATGTTCTCGACCAACTGACGGATCCGGATGTACCCGATCGTGTCGCGCCGAGCGCACTCGATGTGGCCGCCGCGTTCGGCAGCGACTGGGCGCTGGAACTGCAGCACGAAGCCGATCCGACCACGACGACACCGTCATATGGGCAACAGATGGCGGAGATGCGAGCCGCAGTCGTGGGCCGGACGGCTGAAGACTGGAACGCAACGGTGTACGACGCTTGGCTGCTTGCTCTCGAGCCATCGTTCAGCCCGGATCGGGCCGGTGCCCCACCGTTCATGCGCACCGATGAGTGGCAAGCAAAGTCGCATCAGAGTGGGTTTGGCTCGTACGCCGAACTCAAGCACGACACCATTCTCTACGGCAAAGAGGGCACTGCGGAAGGGGATGGTCCGCCTGTCCGCGAGGTGTTGCACTGGGTGGAGCCCGATCCGCTGACCTTCGAACGGATCACCGCTACTGCGCGGTTGTTTCGCGACGTTCTCGAGGATCAGGGTCTGTTGCCCGACGAAGGCTATTGGTCTCGCAGGTGGATTCTCGAGAGCTTCATCACGATGGCGTCCCGGCTTGGCCCGATTGCTCAGCGGGAGCTGGCAGTAGGTCGCCCGACTGACGCAGACTCTGAGTGGCTCGAATCGACTGGGGGTCGACTTCGACAACTGCTCGACGCAACCGGCGACAACGGTTTGTTGGACCCGTACGGCGGGATCGTGGCCGACATCTTCCTCAACGGTGATGCAAATGAGGTGCTCGAAGAAGGCACAGGGAGCTACGACCTCATCTACGTGATTGTGCCCGATGCCCGAGGGTTCCAAGTCGCCACCGGGGCGGTCTACTCGTACTACGAGTTTTGGCAGCCCAGAGCAGACCGGCTCAGCGACGAACAGTGGTGGGAGATGATCGAGAACGACGGACTACCGCCGAGGCCCTTCTGGGTGCAGGAGTATCTGGGCCTTTGAGCAGTCGATACCGCCGCCGCCTCGTCGGAGCGTTGCTGGTAGTCGGGTTTGGATGCGCGGCCTGTGGCGCCGCCGTTCCCGACACTGCGATCCAGTCTGCCGACAGCGTGGCGGCGTCGGCGTCGGCGACGACAACAACCAGTGCGGCCCCGCCCGCCACGACCTTCGCGCCAGAGCGGGCGGCGACGGTCTCAGACCCGCTGGAGGCTACGACGCTGCTGTTCGTCGGGGATGTGATGCTGGGGCGCCGTGTCGGGGTATTGGCCGCCGTCGATCCGTTCTCGGTGTTCGAGGACGTGAGGTACGTGGTTGGCAGGGCCGATGTCGCTTTGGCCAATCTGGAGTCCCCCCTCACGGCCCGTTCCCACCTGACCGCCAATCCCCACCAACTCGAGGCAGATCCCGCGCTTGCGGCGCTCATCGCTGACGCAGGGTTCGACATTGTCGGGATCGCCAACAACCACGCAGGCGATGCTGGGGCGGACTCCGTCCTGGATACCGTCGCCGCGGTGTCTTCTGCCGGTATGCGGGTGGCCGGCGGCGGAGCCGAGGTAGATGCGGCGTGGCAACCGGCATTCATCGAGTCAAAGGGGACCAGGGTTGCCGTGCTGGCCGTTGACGTGAGCGCGCAAGGCCTCGCCGCGGGGGCCGGCCCCGGCATCGCGGCATGGGACCCCGACCGAGTTCGAGCGGCGGTGACCGAAGCCCGAGCGAACGCCGACGTGGTGGTCGTCGGTATCCACGGCGGAGCCGACGAGTGGACCGGAACCGATCCCGTCCTCGACCCGGTAGCCCGGGATCTTGCGAGGTGGGGAGCCGACATTGTGTGGGGGCACGGACCCCATGTGGCTCAACCGGTGGTGACGGTCGAAGGTGTCGACGGCAGGACGGCGGTCCTGGCGACGAGTCTTGGCAACTTCCTGTTCGATCAGCAGAACGAGCCCAACAGCATCGGGCTCGTCCTTGAAACGATGGTCGACGACCAGGGGTTGGTGGCTTGGCGCCTCGGGCGCTCTCGCAGCGACGACTTGCGGGTTCACTTCGAGGAGTGGCTGATCCCCGATGGCGATGCCGTCCTGGTTGACGGGGATTGGTGGTCGGTGGCGCGGCGGGTCGAGACCACATCCGGCCGCGCCGACGTGGGCGAATTCGAGCACGGCGACGTGGTCGCTGCGTCCACCGGGAATCTCTCGGCAGACGGTCCCGAGCAGCTGCTTGTTTCGTATCGACACGAGATGCGAGAGTACGAGTGGGACCCGCGTCCCCGCGAGGTGGATCAACAGGGCCGGACCACCCACATCGGGGTCTTCGATCTGGACGGAACGCCGATCTGGATGTCGCACCGTCCGCCGGCTCCAGTCGCCAATCTTGCCGTGTGTGACGCTACGGCAATCCTCGCCTACTCGGAGATCGACGATCCCGAGATCGTGGCGGTGGGCGCCGGAGTGTGGAACGGGTTCGGCTTCACCCTCGCTCCGAAGCTAGCCGGGGGCGGCACGATCGGCTGCGTGGATATCGACGGCGACGGCCACACCGAGCCCGCAGTGATCGACCGCAACTAGAGGTCAGCGGGTGGGGATCATGTCGCGGTGCTCGACTCGGCCGTCGGCGTGGATGGCGAAGCGGCCGTCGGTGCGGGCGTGGACCGGGCTGCGGGTGGACCAGGGCCAGCCACCGAACTCGGTGCGGCGGTAGTCGTCGACGGCCTGGCGCAGCTCCTCGGCGGAGTTCATCACGAACGGCCCCATCTGGAACACGGGGGCACCGATCGGCTGGCCTTGCAGCAGCAGGAACTCGGCGGGACCACCATGGTTCTCGAGCGTCGTGGCGATCTCGGGGCGGAGCCTGACGCCGTTGGCGGCCTCGAATCGGGTCGATCCGATCCGAGCGTCGGTTCCCTCGAAGCAGTGCAGCATGCGGTTGACGCCGGCCGGCGCCGCCGGCAGGTCCCACCGGGCGCCGGGCTCCATGCGAATCAGCCATATCGCCAGATGCGATTCCGGTCGTGCCGCCCACGAGTCCGGCGGCGGTGCCGGGGCGGTGAATCCATCGATGGCGCCTGCCATCACGTCGACCGTCACGCCGGGAGCACCGACGATGGTGGGGATGTCCTCGCCCCACAGCATCCCGAAGTGCGCGGGAACCATCTTCGACTCGGGCGGCAGGTTGAGCCAGATCTGGAAGAGCTCCAGCGGGTTGGGTCCGGCGGCGTCGATCAGGGGGAACATCTCGGAGTGCATGATCCCGCTGCCCGTGGTCAGCCACTGCACATCGCCTTGCCCGTAACGAGCGGTAGCGCCCAGCGAATCGGAGTGGTCGACGTAGCCGCGGCGGACCACCGTCACCGTCTCGAAGCCCCGGTGCGGGTGCTGCGGGAAGCCGGGGACCACGTCCCCGTGGTACATGCTCCAACCGTCTTGGTAGGAAAAGTCCGACCCGATGCGGCGGCCCGCCATCGAGGTAATTGGGCCGAGCAGATCGTTGCCGGCGGGGTAGTGGTCCACATGGTGCACCGTGAAGATGAACGGGTCGAGCCCTTCCCACGGGAAGCCAAGTTCAACAAGGTCGAGGACGGGATCGGTCATCTGGTCGTATCTTTCGGATCGGGTGCTTCACGAAGCGTACGCAACTGGCCAACGCTACGGATGACCGGGATATGTCCACAAGGCGCGACAAAGAAGTACCCGCCCATCCCCATCCAGCTTCAGGCTCGCGTTCGCCGCCCCCTTCTGGCAGAGCCGAGGTCCCAACCTGTTCTGGCGTGGCTGGGGTACCAGAAACCGCGCCTCAGCCACGCACGAACAGAGGAGGCCTTCAGCCCTGGAAGCGGCCTCTTTTCCGGACCATCCTGGAGGCGGTCGACCTAGGAGCACCTATGCCCACCATGAAGGACGCAACCGCAGAGTTCCTCGCCAAGAAGCGAATCGGCGTCACCGGAGTTTCCCGCAACCCGAAGGGACACGGGAGCAACATCGTGTACCAGCGGCTGAAGGAGCGCGGCTACGAGGTGTTTGCCGTCAACCCCAATGCCGACGAGATCGACGGCGATCCCTGCTACCGCGACCTGAAGTCGATCCCCGGCGGCGTCGACGCCGTCGTGATCGGCACCCGGCCGTCAACCGCTCAGTCCACGATCGAGGAGTGCGCCGAGGTCGGTATCGGGTATGTCTGGATGCACCGCGGATTTGGCGGGGGCAGCGTTTCTCCCGAGGCCGCAGAGTACGGGCGGCAGCACGGGATCACAGTGATCGACGGTGGCTGCCCGCTGATGTTCGACCCGACTGCCGACTTCGGCCACAAGGTGATGAAGATCATGCTCGCCCCGACCAAGAACATCCCGAAACGAGTCTGATCTGCAGTTCCGTCACGGGTGACGCACCGGGCATCGGCGCGCCGGCAGCCACGCACGAACAGAATCACACCGGCGGGCATCGTCGTAGCCTGCCTGCGATGGTCTCTACTGCCCGCTGCTTTGGTATCGACCTTGCCTGGTCGGACGGCAACCCTTCCGGTGTCTGCGCGCTGGACGCCGAAGGATGGATCGTCGACGAGCGCGAACTGGGGTCCGACGACGAGATCGTCCACTGGCTCGTCGAGCGACTCGACGGCCCCGCTGTGGTGGCCGTCGATGCTCCGCTGCTCGTGCCCAACTCGACCGGGCGGCGGCAGAGTGAAGCGGACGTGGCCAGGGTGTACAGCGGGCGAAAGGCCGGACCGCATCCCTCGAACCGAACGCTGTTCCTCTCCCGCTACGGTCGAATCCGGGGGCAAGAGCTTGCAGCTCGGTTCGCCGCACTCGACTTTGCGGATCCATGGTCGGGCGGGCCGCGCACGCTGCTGGAGGTCTACCCCCATCCGACGCTGATCGAGGCATTCGGTCTGCCGGAGCGGCTCCTCTACAAGGCGAAGCGGGGCGTGAGCGTCGACGGCCGCCGCATTGGGCTGCGCAACCTGGCGCGGCTCTTGGATGGGCTTGCCGGTGCCGACCCACCGCTGCGCGGTCCGGCGGTCGACGTTCCCGATTCGGCCCGGGGCCGTGGGCTCAAGTCGATCGAGGATCGGCTTGACGCCCGGCTCTGTGCGTGGATCGCCGCGGTATGGGATCGGTATGGCGAGGAGCGGGTTCGGCTCTTTGGCTCCGCCGCCGAAGGCCACGTGGCCATCCCGTTTGGCCGGTACCGCGATGACATTCGAGTCGATCCGGTCCCGAGGTTCGATCGCCCGTCCCGCTGACCCGCTACTCGCGCACGAACACTTGGCCGAGGCCCGATGGCGCGGCCGAGGCCAGGAAGTTGCGCCAGCGTGGGTAGCGATCACCGAGGCGGCGGAACCAATCGGTGTTGATCACCGTGATCATCAGGATCATCAGCAAGAAGGGGAGCTGGGTGAGCACCTGGATCCAGTCCGGGAACTCGACCTGGAACTCGCCGGCGACGAACAACAAGCCCCGATACAGGTAGCAGGCCAGCGCCACGCGCAGCGGGTTCCAGCCACCGAAGATGACGAAGGCCAACGCAATCCATCCCAGGTTGGTGGTCAGGTTTTCGCGCCAGCCGGCGATCTGGTCAAGTGAGACTGCGGCGCCCGCCGCCCCGACCAGCGCACCACCGACGATGGTGTACACATAGCGCAGCCGGTTGACTTGGACCCCACGAGCGAAGGCCGCCTCCGGTCGCTCCCCGACACCTTGGAGTACCAGGCCTGGTCTGGTTCGGTAGATGAACCACCAGGCCAGGGCGATCACGATGAAGCTGGCGTAGACCGAGACGTTGTGCTGGAACAGCACCGCCCCAAAGAACGGTATGTCCGACAGGAGTGGGATGTCCCAGGCGGGGACCTTGGGGCCGTTGACGCCCACATACGAGTCGCCGAGAAACAACGCCAGCTGCCGTGTCAGCAGGAACAGCACGAACCCGACCGCAATCTGGTTGAGCCGCAGATTGATGCTCGAGAAGGCAACGAGGGTGGCGACCACGGCGGAGACCGCCATCGCCGCCAGGAAGCCGACGATCACGCTGTCGGTCGCATAGGCGGCGGCGAACCCGGTCATGGCCGACAGCAGGATGCTGCCGTCGAGCGAGAGGTTCACCACACCGGCCTTTTCGGTGATCGTCTCGCCGATGGAAGCGAACACCAGCGGGGTGGCGGCGGCAATGATGGCGGCGAGGACTTCCATGTCTGTCAGCTCCGCCCGAGCTCGTCGGCAGGAGTCACCTCGAGCGTTTCGCCGCCCGGAACCGGGGTGCGGCGGGCCTGCCAGCCACCGACGAGGAGGATGAACAGGACCAGCATGCCCTGCATGACGCCGGCCAGCGACGAGTCGATGTCGAGCCGCAGCGACAGTTGGGTACTGCCGACCAGCACCGCGGCGAAGAAGAGTGCGATGGGAGCAGTCCAGACCGCCCGGAACCCGGCCAACAGCACCACCAGAATGGCAAGGAACCCGTAGCCGCCCGATATCGAGGGCACCAGTTTGTGGTGAAAGGCGAGCGCCTGGACGGTCCCGGCCACGCCCGCGAGCGCCCCGCAAATGGCGAAGGCCGATAGCATGTAGGCGCTGGTCGGGATGCCCATGAGGAAAGCGCTGTTGGAGTTCTTGCCGACCGCCTTCAACCGCAGCCCGTAGCGGGTTCCCGCCATCAACCCGGCGACGCCGATCACCGCGACGATCGCGATCAGGATGGCAAGCCACGAGTAGTCGTCCGCTCCGGCGGTGGGGAGCCAGTACGACTCGTTGAACGGATCCGTTCCACTGGTCGAAGCGATGCCCTGGCGAGACCACGGCCCGATGATCAGGAACACCGCAAGCGAACCGGCCAGGAAGTTGAGCGCGACGCCGGAGAAGATCTCGTGCACGCCGAACCGGGTTCGCAACCATCCCGGGATCAGGGCCCAGCCAACGCCGAACAGGGCTCCGACCACGACGGCCAGCAGAATCACCAACGCGGCCGGGCCGCTGATCTCTCTCACCACCCAGGCCGAGCCGATCGCCCCCATCACGATCTGGCCCTCGACCCCGAGATTCCACATCCCGGCCTGGAAGGTGACGATGAGCCCGGCCGACGCCAGCGTCAACGGCACCCAGGCGAGCAGGGTGTCGGGGATCTTGGAGAGCCGTCCCAGCGAACCGTCGAAGACCTGACGCAAGGCGTCGAAGGGGGGAGCACCGACGACGAGCAGCAGCACCACGGTGGCGGCGAGCGCCAACCCGACGGATAGCAGCGGGCCTTTGGCGCGGGAGAACCAGTCGCTCACGCCAGCACGTCCTTGCCGCCGATCAGGAACCCGAGTTCATCGGGGGTCACCGTCGTTGCGTCGACGATCCGCAGCACGTTGCCGTTGAAGAAGACCGCGACCCGGTCGCTGTAGCGCAGCAACTCGTCGAGGTCGGCTGAGGCGAAGACGATCGAAGTACCGGAACTGCGCCGGGCGAGGAGTTGGGTCCACACCCAATCGGCAGACTCGATGTCGAGCCCACGGGTCGGGTGCTCCATCAGCAGCAGCCGAATCGTCGCAGGCATCATCGCCAGCAGCAAGCGCTGCTGGTTGCCGCCCGAGAGAGACTCGGCCATCGTTTCGGGGGTGCCTTTGATGAAGTTGGCTTCGATCTCCGACTCGGCCGTCTGCCCGCCGGCGTTCCAATCGATGAAGAACGATGGGTCCGTCGTCACCAACTCGAAGTGCTCGGTGATCGTCATTCCGGCGACCAGGCCCTCCTCGAGGCGGCCGGCCGGGAGGTAGTGGACCCCGGCACGCATGAAGTCGCGATATCGCTTGCCGGTGAGGTCGATGCCGTCGACCGAAATGGTGCCGCTCTTGGGCCGCAGTAACCCGGTGCAGGCCTGCAGGAAGGTGCGTTGCCCACTGCCCTCCAATCCGGCCAGACCGAGCACTTCGCTCGAGGCCACCTCGAGGGAGAGATCGTCGACGGTGATCAGTCGCTCGCTCACCGTGACGTGGTCCCAAGCCAGCTTGGTGGCACCGATCGCTGCTGGGGGCCGTTCGCCCGCCACCACAATCTCACCGAACATCATCTCAACCAGATCGGCCGCCGAGAACGGCGCCTCCGCCTGCCCGATCACCTTGCCGCGCCGCATCACGGTGGCCCGGCTGCAGAGCTGCTCGATCTCCTCGAGCTTGTGCGACACAAAGATGACGATCATCCCGTCGGCGGCGAGTCGGCGCAGGATCTCGAACAGCTTCTCACGCTGCGATGCCGAAATCCCGGTCGTCGGCTCATCCAGGATCAGCACCCGGGCGCCGAGCCACAGCAGTCTGGTGATCTCGAGTTGCTGGCGTTCACCGACCGTGAGGGTCTGGGCCAACGCCTGCGGATCGAACGTGAACCCATAGCGGTCGGCTGCCTCGCGCAGGATCTGCTCGCCCTTCTTGCGATCCAGCCGCACCTTGCCCGGCGCGCCCAACAGGAAGTTGTCCAACACAGTGAACGGCAGGAACACCAGGGGGTCCTGGTGCAGCATGCCGATCCCGGCGGCGATGGCATCGTCCGGCGATTGCAGCCGAACCACCTCACCGTTGAGGATCACCTCGCCGGAGTCGGCCTCGATGAACCCCGACAGGATCTTCATCAGCGTGGATTTGCCCGCGCCGTTCTCGCCGAGCAGGCCGTGCAGCTCACCCTCTTGGACGTCGATGGACACCCCATCAACCGCCCGCACCGCGCCGAAGCGCTTGCGGATGTCCCGCAGCTGAAGCGCTGCAGTATCTCCCGCCTGGCGATTCACCCGCTATTCAGCAGCGCTGGCACCCACGATGCCCTCGAGCAGCTGCTCGGTGTACCACACCTGGAAGTCGCTGGCCTTCTCGCCATCGGCGAGCCATGCCGAACCGTCCTGGTAGTTCAGCGGACCGACCCAGAGGTCGATATCGCCGCTGGCCAGACCTGCGATGAAGGTGTCGAGCGTCGTCGCCGCCTCTGGGGCGAGGCCGGCTCCGGTGACCCAGCCAATCGCCGTCGTGTCCTGGTTGTTGATGTCGGTCCAGTCGGGGCCGAGCCACCAGAACTCGTTGCTGAAGGTGCCGTCGAGCACATTGTTGGCGGTCTGCAGGTACGACGGGCCCCAATGGAAGTAGGGCACGCCCAGGCAGGCGTCCGGTGCTTCAGCGCAGGCATCCTGGTAGTCGTAGGGGATCGCCCATACGGCTTCGCCGGATTCCTGTGCCTGGCCGGCACGGACCAGCGCTTCGGTGGTGTCAATGCCCGAGATCACTACATCCGAACCGGCTGCCAGGAACTCATTGGTGACCTGGGTCGGGTCGAGGGTGAAGCCCGGGATGTTGAACCAGAAGCCGATCCACTTGACGTCAAAGCCCAGCGCGGCAGGGTCGCCGCCGGCGTAGTTCTCGTAGCAGTACTGCGCTCCGAGGTAGGCGGAGTTGACCAGGCGACGGGTCTCGTCGTTGATCAGCGGTCCGAGGTAGGAGATCTTGCCGGTGTCGGTGGTCAGGGCTGCGGCGCAGCCGGCGATCGCCTTGCCGTACTCCATCCGACCCATGATATTGGCCAGATTGGTGAGGTCGGCGCGATAGTCCTTGCCCTCGACCCAGGCGTTGTCGCCCGAAGACCAGACCATCGGCACCTCAGGGAACGCCGCGGCGGCTTCTTCGATGCCGTCCTTCATGTCATCGGAGGTGGCGAAGATCAGGTCGGCGCCCTGGTCGACCATGTCGGCGACCACGTCGGGAATCGTCGTCTCGGGACGATCCGCTGTGTTCATCTTGTCGAGCACGATGAGGTTCGACTCTGGCAAACCGAGCTTGCCCATCATGTAGAGGCCGGCGTCGTAGTGTGCTTGCGACCAGCCGCGGTCGTTCTGGGGACCAACCAGGATCATGCCGACCTGGAAGTCCTCGGGGACGGTCATTGCTTCGGCGGTGGTGGTGGTTTCGCCGCCAGCAGTGGTGGTGGTCTCTCCACCCGCTGCGGTGGTGGTGGTTTCTCCACCTGCGGCGGTGGTGGTGGTTTCGCCTCCAGCCTCCGCGGTGGTCGTGGTGGCGTCGTCATCGTCGCCGCAGGCGGCGGCAACCATGGCGAACACAACCAGCAATATCAACAACGGTGCCCAACGTCGTCCGCTCATCTTGTTGGTTCTCCTTCTCGAGACCGTGAGCCAGCGCAATCACCGGCTTCGAGGCCGGTCGCTGCCAGCCTAGACCCAGCGTCCCGATCGCCCGAGTCGCGTTGTGGCACTATCCGCCGACCTGGGACTTCAGCCGATCTGGCCCAGCCACCCGCACGACGCTACCGCCCCGACCTGGCGGTAGCATCGCGTCGTGGTTCGGCTTCGATCAAGGAGTGCCTGATGCGGATCGTCGTGCTCGGTGGGGCTGGGAAGATGGGGGCGTTGGCCGTTGAGGACCTCACCATCAATCCCCGGGTCGACGAGGTGGTGCTCGCCGACCGAGACATGGAGGCGGCGGCCGCGGTCGCCGACTACCTCGACAGTCCGACGCTTTCGACGGTCGAGGTCGACCTCAACGATCATGGCGGCCTCGTGGCTCTGCTCGAACCCGCCGACGCCTGTGTCAACGCCACGGTCTACTACACCAATCTGGCCGTGATGGAGGCCTGCCTGGCGGCCGGCACGCACTATGTCGACCTCGGCGGTCTGTTCCACGGCACTCGCAAGCAGTTGGAACTGAACGACCGGTTTGCCGCCGCCGGTGTGTCTGCGGTGCTCGGCATGGGCTCGGCTCCGGGCGCACCCAACATCCTGGCCCGCTACGCCGCCGACCGCCTCGACACCATCGACGCCATCCGCATCTACGACGGGGTGAAGCCACCACCGCCTGGCACCATGCGGTTCACCTACGCGGTGCCGACGATCATCGACGAGATGACGCAGGAGCCGATGGTGTACCGCAACGGCGAGTTCGTGTCCTGCGAGCCGCTGACCGAGTTTGAGGACTACCAGTTCACCGGTCCACTCGGCATCCTCCCGATGCACCTGTCGCTGCATTCCGAGGTGGCTACGTTGCCGGTGAGCTTCGCTGCCAAGGGCGTTCGTGACGTGTTCTTCAAGATCAACTTCTGGGGAATGGACCGCGAGACGGTAGAGAAGGTCAGGGTGCTCGCCGACTTCGGGTTCGATCGGACCGAACCCGTCTCCGTCGGTGGCGAAACCGTGGTTCCCCGTGATGTGATGATTGCGATGATGGCCGACTTCGTTCCGTCTGCCTATGCGATCTTGACGGCGCCGGAGAATCCTCCCGGCGACTGGGCAAAGGAGATCGTATCTGAGGTCTCCGGGACGGCCGACGGTGCGCCGGTGACCTTCCGCATGGGGATGCTGACCCTCAAGGGCGCCCTCCCCACCGGGGTGCTACCCGCTCGCGCCGCGGCATGGATGGCGGCCGGCAAGGTGGCTCCAGGTGTCCATCCTCCAGAGCGTGCCTTTGAACCCGAGCCGTTCCTGAAGGAACTCGAGGAACGAGGGATCATCACCCAGGTGACGGTCTCCCACATACTGTGAACCAACGAGGAGAGAACCATGGCTGAGATACGGCGGTTGACCGATTCCTGTGTGCTGGTCGCCGATGACTTCGGTGTGATCACGATGTTCGATCCGGGGTTCCACACCTTCGAATCGGGCGAGATCGACTTGGACACGATCGGCGACGTCCATCGAATCTTGATCACGCACGAACACGGTGACCATGTCAGTCCCGCGTTCGTGAAGTGGGTGATCGACCGCGGCAACGACGTGGAGGTCCACTCCAACGAGGCCGTGGGGGCGCTGCTCGAGCCGCACGGCATCGAAGTCGTGACGGCCAATCCCGATGGGGTCCTCTCGGAGGATGTGCTCCATGAGGAAGTCCCGACGGGGGCACGCCCACCCAACCGGAGCTACTCGGTCGGCGATCTCTATACCCAGCCGGGTGACAGCTACCAGCCGACCTTCACCGGCCGGGTGCTTGCGCTGCCCCTGATGACGCCGTGGGGATCGGCGACCGCATCGGTTGAGTTTGCCCGCCGGCTGGCTCCGCAGCAGGTGGTGCCGGTTCACGACTTCTACCTCACCACACCCGGCCGGGGCTGGCTCTACGGCCTGATCGGCTCCGTACTGGCCAAGGACGGCATCGAGTTCGTGAGCCTCAACTGGGGTGACGCCTACACACCCTGATCCAGACGCCGATGATTCGGGCGCGGTTGCCGTGCTCCGGGTGTGGTCGACGAACTGCGGTCCATAGATACTGGACCGTGGTCCCGCCAAGTGCCGTTCGTTTCATCTACGATTCGGCGCGCTCTGCGCGAATCCGTCGTGCGGCCCCGGGAAGGTCCAACGCCTTGTGACCGAGCAGAAGACCCAAGGTACGCTCGGCACCTTTGTCGGCGTCTTCACGCCGTCGATCCTGACCATTCTCGGCATCATCCTCTTTCTGCGACTCGGCTTTGTGGTGGGCAGTGCCGGACTGCGAAATGCTCTCATCATCATTGCGATTGCCAACGCGGTCTCGGTGCTGACCAGCATCTCGCTTGCGGCGATCGCGACCAACATCGATGTCAAGGGTGGCGGCGACTACTACATGATCTCGCGCACGCTCGGGGTCGAATTCGGAGGAGCGATCGGCATCGTGCTCTTCCTTGCCCAGTCGGTGTCGATCGCGTTCTACGCCGTCGGTTTCGGCGAGGCAGTCGCGTCGATGAGCGGCATCGAGGCGGGCCAGGCGCCCCAGGTCGTTGCCGTCGCCGCAGTCATGGTGTTGTTCGGCTTCTCGTGGCTCGGCGCAGACGCGGCCAGTCGGTTCCAGTTTGTCGTGATGGCGTTCCTCGTAGCCGCGCTCGCCTCCTTCTACCTCGGTGGCATCTCCGGCTTCAACCCCACGACGGCTTCAAGCGGTTGGTCTCCTCCCGCCTCGGTACTCGGGTTCTGGGCTCTGTTTGCGATCTTCTTCCCAGCCGTGACCGGTTTCACCCAAGGTGTGAGCATGTCAGGCGATCTCCGAGATCCCGGACGCAGCCTGCCGTTGGGTACCTTCATGGCCGTCGGCGTGTCGGTGGTGATCTATGTGTCCGTCGCGGTGCTCCTGGCCGGCAACGCTTCGTCGGAGGAGCTGATCGAAGACACGGGCATCATGGGTTCCATCGCATGGTTCGGTCCTCTGATCAGTGCCGGGGTCGTCGCCGCAACGCTCTCGTCGGCCATGGCGTCCTTCCTGGGAGCACCTCGCATCCTCCAGTCGCTGGCGTCCGACCGGGTGTTTCCCGTCCTCAATATCTTCGCCAAGGGCCACGGTCCGACATCAAATCCGCGCCGCGCCGTTCTCCTTTCCCTGGCAATTGCTCTGGGTACCGTTGCCATCGGGAATCTGAATGCGATCGCCCCGATCGTGTCGATGTTCTTCCTGATCTCGTACGGTTTGCTGAACTACGCGACGTACTACGAAGCCAGGGCGGCGAGCCCTTCCTTCCGTCCCCGCTTCCGCTTCTTCGACCGCCGGCTCAGCCTGCTGGGGACCATCTTGTGCGTCGGCGCCATGTTGGCGATCAACGCCGTTGCCGGGGCTGCTGCGATCTTGGTGCTGTTGGGGATCCACCAGTATCTGCGGCGCCTGGACCGGCCGAAGCGGTGGGCGGACGCCAGCCGTTCGTACTACTTCCAGCGGGCCAAGGAGAGTATCAGAGCCATGACGGCGGAGGAGGCGAATCCTCGCAGCTGGCGACCCCAGGTCCTCGCATTCTCGGCGGATCCGCGCCGACGCGAGCGTCTTTTGGAGTTTGCGTCCTGGCTCGAGGGAGCCAGCGGTCTGACCGCTGCCGTACAGATCGTCGTCGGAGAGGGAGCGGTGAAGCGCAAAGAGCGGCGAGAGCAGCAGGAGCTGCTCGAGGCCCAGATTGCACGGCTCCAACTCGACGTGCACGGTCGCGCAGTGTTGGCCCCCGACGCCATGGAGGCCCTCCCCGTTATCGTCCAGTCGTTTGGGCTCGGGCCGCTCAAGGCGAACACCGTGTTGTTCGGTTGGCCGGAGGAGACCGAGGAGCATCATCTCGTCGGCTATGCCCAAGCCGTTCGTGAGATCTATCGGCTCGGCGTCAACGTGGTCAGCATGTTGAGTGATGAACACCGCTGGGGGGCGTTTGCCGCCTTGCCGCTGAAGAACCGCCGGATCGACGTCTGGTGGCAGGGCGATGACGCCAGTCGACTGGCGCTCCTCACCGCGTATCTCTTCACCCGAACCGCCGAATGGTCCCGCAGCAGTATCCGCATCATTGGTGTGGCCGAAGCCGACATGACCCGCGAAGCGGCCGAGCAGGAACTGCGGACCACGATCAGCGATGCGAGGATCCCTGCCGATGTGCAATGCATCGTGACACCCCAGGCAGTTGAGATCGCCCAGATCTCGGCGGGGGCGGCCTTCGTGTTCGTTCCCACGGAGCTGCGCCGGGCCGACTTTGTTGGACCCTTCGGCCTGAAGACGGCGGACGTCCTCGCACGGCTCCCGATGAGTGCGGCCGTCATCGCCGGTGCGCCGTTCGACTTGGTGGCCGGGCCGGAAACGAAGGAGCACGCCAAGCTACGTGCCGTGGAAGAGCGGATCCAGGTTGCGGCGCAACGACTCAGGACCCTCGAGCACCAACGCCCTCGCCTCGAGAGCGAATTGGAGGCGCGCCGAAAGTCACCCGATGCGGCGGCGGAGGACATCGATGCCGCCGAACTGCGGCTCCAAACCCTCGATCGGAGGATTCTGAGCACTCGCGCCAAGCTCGATGCCGCCCGGCTCGAGATGGATGCTCTGTTGACCTCGCGCAACGACACGGACTAGACAGCTGCTGAACCACTGGCGTGCGGGCAGACCGGACCCGACAAGGCTCGGCCACCACCCTGGACGCGAGCCCAAACCGACATTGTTCAGCAGACTCCTAGCGCCGCACCGTCGCAGCGGGTTCACTACCGGAGCGGAAGGGCCTCAACCTAAGGACCTTTGGCCCTGAGGACGCGATGTCTCATGGGGCAGAATGTTCAGGCATGCCTGAACATTCTGCCCCCGCCTTTGTACCTTCGCCTGAGAATGCACACACGTCCGAGAGCGAGGAGATGTACCTCATCACGGTGGCCCGCGCCGTTGAAGACGGTCGTCCCGGCCCGGTTCCGGTTGCCGACATCGCCGCCAGGCTGTCGGTGTCGGTGGCGTCGGCCAACCAGATGATCCGAAAGCTCGCCGACCGCGGCCTGCTCGGCTATGAGCCGTACCACGGGGTCGAACTCAGTGACGACGGCCACCGGGTGGCCGACCGGGTGCTGCGGACTCGGAGGCTGTGGGCGAGCTTCCTGGCCGATCACCTCGGCTTCAGCCCGGGGGACGCCGACGACCAGGCCTGCCACCTCGAGCACGTCACCTCGGCGAAGGCGGCCGATCGGCTTGCCGCCTACTTGGGCAATCCCGAAGCCGGCCCGCTCGGCCGCCCGATCCCGGCCGGCACTTCCGAGCCGGAGCCGCGTCGAGCCCATTTGCGGCTTGCCGACCTTGCAGTCGGCGGAGTCGCTGAAGTCGTTGCCATCGGAGCCGCCGACCGGGCGCTCGAGTTTCTCAACGCCGAGGGTCTCGTCCCGGGAGCCGTGGTCACCGTGAGCGGCGCCGGCGGATCGGGTCGGCTCGTGGCGGTTGGGGGCACCGTGGTCCATCTCTCAGAAGGTCTGGCCAAGGCCATTGAGGTCGAACCCAGGGGTAGGGTCTGATGCCTTCTCGCACCGACCCCTCAGTCGCCGCGGAAGGTCCGCTCACCTTGGACCACGCGGCCCGCTCCGCCCGGGTCCGAGTCGTCGGCGTGTCCGGCGGACGTCGGCTGGTGCATCGCCTTGCCGCGCTCGGAGTCGTACCCGGGGTGGTGCTCACCGTCGTACGGCCCAGCGGCCCGGCGCTGATCATGGTCGGGGGCGCTCGCATTGCGGTCGGCCGCGCTGCAGCCCAGGCCATCGAAGTGGAGGCGGTGATCGGGTGAGGACCACCATTGCCATCACCGGCAGCCCCAACGCCGGCAAGACATCGCTGTTCAACCAGTTGACCGGGGCCCACCAGCATGTCGGCAACTGGCCGGGCCAGACCGTGGAGCGTTACTCCGGCACGTTCACCGTCTCCAGCGACCAGTTCGAAATCGTGGACCTCCCCGGGACCTACGGCCTCGTCGCCGTCTCGGCCGAGGAAGCCATCGCTACCGGCTATTTGGCCGACGAACACCCCGAGGTCGTCGTCACCGTTGCCGACGCGGCCCATCTTTCCGGCAGCCTGCACCTCGTTGCCCAGATTGCCGAGGCCGGGCTGCGCCAGATCGTCGCCCTCAACATGTGCGACGTTGCGGACCGGCGCAGTATCGAGATCGACGACGCGGCCCTCTCCGACATGCTGGGTGCCGAGGTGGTTCGGACCATCGCCCGGCGCGGCGGTGGTGTGGATGAACTCAAGAGCGCGATTGCCGCCGCGGCGACCGCTCAGAATCCGCCCCGCCCACTGGTCATCGACTACGGGCCGGTTGTCGAACGCCACCTCAGCGCGATGGTCGACGCCATCATCGCCCACCCGAGCGTCGAGGAACTCGGCGCGCCACGCTGGATAGCCCTGCAGCTCCTCGCCGGAGACGAGGCGTGGCGGGCCCGAGTGGCCGCCGTCGCCGGCGGAGACGAGGTGCTCGTCATTGCCCAAACCAACCGTGACGTCATCGCCCAGGAGACCGGTTTCGAGGTCGAGTTGGTGCTGGCCGAACGGCGGTTTGGTTGGATCAGTCGACTCGTCGCAACTGCAACGGGATCGGAAGGCACCGGAGCCGTGTGGTCCGATCGGGTCGATCGAGTACTCACCCACCGCTGGCTCGGTCTGCCGGTGTTCCTGGCCGTCATGTGGATCGTCCTTCAGATCACCGCAGATGTGACGGCTCCGTACCTCGATTGGGTGGAGGCTGTGATCAGCGGCCCGGTCAGCCGCTGGGCAGTCGAGGTCCTCGGGTTCTTCGGTCTCGCCGGCGGCTGGGTGGAGAGCCTGGTCGTCGACGGCATCCTCGCCGGCGTCGGTGCGGTTCTGGTCTTCGTTCCGGTCCTGTTCGCCCTCTACCTGATGCTCGCCCTGCTCGAGGACTCGGGGTACATGGCACGAGCCGCGGCCGTCATGGAGCGGGGGATGCGGGCCCTCGGCATTCCGGGCAAGGCGTTCCTGCCGATGATGGTCGGGTTCGGCTGCACGGTGCCGGCGATCTACGCAACCCGTACTCTCGATTCATCGCGTGATCGGCTCCTCACGGGCTTGATCACCCCATTCATGTCCTGCGGCGCCCGGCTGCCGGTCTACGTCCTGTTGGCGTCGGTGTTCTTCGCCGGCAGGGCCGGCGCGGTCGTGTTTGCGATGTACCTGCTCGGCATTGGAGTTGCCATTGCGGTTGGGTTTGTGCTGTCTCGCACCGTGCTGTTGGAAGAGGAGCCCGCCCCCTTTGTGATGGTGATGCCGGAGTTCCGGCTGCCCAACCCGCGCACGGTTTGGTCGTTGGTCAAGCTGCGCACCGGCGACTTCATCAGGGGTGCCGGCACGGTGATCATGGTGACGAGTGTCGCCGTCTGGTTGCTGCTTTCGATCCCGGTGGGGGGCGACGGCGGATTCGCCGACACCGACGTCGAAGGCAGCGCTTTCGGGGCCGCCTCGAAGGCGGTGGCGCCGGTGATGGAGCCGCTCGGGTTCGGCGAGTGGGAACAAGCCGGGGCGTTGTTCACCGGGTTCATCGCCAAAGAGGTCGTGGTGAGCACCATGGCGCAGCTCTACTCGGTCGAGGAACCCGCTGCGGCTTTGACCTCGGGCGGCTTTGGTGAGGATCTGCGTGAGATCGGCACCACCTTCGTGACGGCGACCGGTGGCACGGTCCGGGCCATCCCCTCGGTGGTGGGGCTCGATCTGGTCGAGGTCGACGCCGGGCCGTCGAGCGAACTCCAGTCGGCGATCCGCACCTCGTTCGAGACGAGCAGCGGGGGCTACGGCCGGCTGGCCGCCTTGGCCTTCATGGTGTTCGTCCTTCTCTACACGCCGTGCATGGCCGCCGTCGCCGCGTTCCGGCATGAGTTCGGCACCGGGTGGATGTGGGCGAGCGTCGTCGGCCAGTTCATGGTTGCCTGGGCCGGCGCCTTCATCGTGTTCCAGGGTGGACGCCTGATGGGGTTGGGATGAAACTCGCCGCCCTGGTTCGGGAGATCGAAGCGGCCGGTGGTCCTATCACGGGGGTTGAGCTGGCCCAGCGCCTCGACACCAATCCTGCCGAGATCGGCGCGATGTTGGTCGCCCTGCGTGCCTCCGGCTGGTTGGTGCCCGAAGGCACCGCGACGCCTCCAGCGGGCGACTGCGACTCAGCGGGAAGCTGCTCCCTGTCGTGCCCCGGGCCCGACAAGTGTGGCCTCGTGATCGACCTTCACGTCGCCACGTTGGAGATTCGCACCACTAGGAGGTAGTGGTCGCCGCGATGGCGCCGGCGATGATGTCGGCCGCTTGATCCACTTCGGCCGGCGTGACCGTGAGCGGGGGAGCGATGCGCAGCACGTTGCCGTAGAGGCCGCCCTTGCCGATCAACAGACCGGACTGTTTGCAGCGTTCATGGACCTCGGCGGCGAGTTCGGGGGCGGGGGTGAGGCTGCCGGGCCGCACGGTTTCGATCGCCTGCATCAGGCCCTTGCCCCGGACCTCGGCGATCCAGTCGACCCCGTCGGCGGCAGTGTCGAGACGGTCGCGGAGTTGACGGCCGGTGACGAGCGCGTTGTGTTGCAGGTCGTGGTCGAGCAGGTAGCGCAGCGTGGCCAACGCTCCGGCGCTCGACAGCGGGTTCCCTCCGAACGTCGAAATCGAGTTGGCCGGCATCGAGTCGATCAAATCGGCCCGGCCGACCACGCCACCGAGGCTCAGTCCGTTGCCGACACCCTTGGCGAACGTCATCAGGTCGGGCGTCACGCCGTGTGCCTGGTAGCCCCACATGTGCTCACCGGTTCGGCCCCACCCGGTCTGCACCTCGTCGGAGATGAAAATGATGCCCTGATCGGTCAACACCTTCTGCAGCGACCCGAGCAATCCGTCCGGCGGCACCGAGAACCCGCCGACGCCCTGAATCGGCTCAGCAATGAAAGCGGCGACGTCACCCGACGTCATCATGTCGAGCACCTGTTCGAGGTCATCGACCGACGCTTCGATATAGGCCGCATCGTCGAGATCCCGAAACGGGGAGCGCAGCGGATAGCCACCATGGACAAAGCTGACGTTCAGCCCGCTGATCGAAGTCGGCGACCATGAGCGGTGGCTGGTGATGGCAATCGCGGTGAAGGATCGCCCGTGGTAACTGTTACGCAATGCGATGACTTGGTTCGACTTGCGGTACGAGGTCGCCAGCAGCAGTGCGGCGTCGTTCGCTTCCGTGCCCGAGGTCGTGAAGAACACCTTGGCGTCGGGTATACCCGACATATCGGTGATCATTTCGGCCAGCTCGATCATCGGCTCACTGAGGTACAGCGTCGAGCTGTGCAGGATCTTGGCGGCCTGGTCCTGAACCGCGGTGGTGATCTCGGCGACGTTGTGACCGACCATCGTAGTCAGGATCCCACCGAAGAAGTCGAGGTACTCGTTGCCCTCGACGTCCCACACCGTGCGCCCCTCACCGTGGTCGATCGCGATGGGCTCGTCGTGGTAGACCGCGAGCCACGAAGGGGTGACCCGTCGATGGCGCTCGCGCAGTTCCTGATTGGTCGGCATCGGGTGCTCCTTCGAGGTCTCGGCTCGTGAGTCTACGTGGCCGTGGCACCGAATCGCTTGGCGATACGTGCGGCGTGCTCAATACTGCGGCGGGTGACCGGCCCCGATCCCGACATCGTGTGGCGTCCCCTGACCGAGGGCGACGTCGACGCGCTTCATCAACTCCATGCCCAATTCGAAGCCGAATACAACCTCCCCTCCCGGACCTCTCGGGAGGATCTCGCCCACGACATGGCCGGCCCCAAGACAAACCTGGCGACCGATACCCGCGCCGCCGTTGCGGCCGACGGTACGTTTCTCGCCTCGGTGTGGATCGATCTGTCTCTCCGCCGAGGGCCCAAGCACCGGGCATTCATCATCACAACCGCACGGGCCGAGCACGGTCAACTGGAACTCGATGCCATCGATTGGGCGGAGACTCAGGTCAGAGCACGTTTCGCCGCAATCGATGACGACCTGCCGAAAGTGATTCGAAGCTTCAGCGCGACCACCGTGACCGATCGCATTGCCCGCTACGAGTCCCGCGGTTACCGGGTCGTGCGCTACTTCGTCGACATGGTGCGGTCACTGGCCGAGCCGTTCCCAGACCCGGTGTTGCCCCGCGGAGTGGAGCTGCTGCCGTGGGGCGACCGGTGGCTACGGTCGACTTTCGATACCGACGCCGAGGCCTTCCAAGACCACTACGGGTGGGTGCCGCGCAGCTGGGACGATTGGCAACATCGGTTGGCCAGGCCGGGGTGCCGGCTCGATCTCTCCCACGTGGCAGTGGCCGACGGCGAGGTGGTCGCCTACTGCCTGAACGGCGTATATCCCCAGGACTGGGATGTCATCGGCCGCAAGGATGGCTGGGTCGACAGCCTCGGTACGAGGCGGGCCTGGCGGAAGAAGGGCTTGGCTTCGGCGCTGGTGAACGCGTCGTTTCGATCGTTCGCCGATGAGGGTTTGGACGCTGCGTCGATTGGGGTCGATGCGGCCAGTCCGACCGGTGCTTTCCATCTCTACGAAGCGCTCGGCTTCCGAGAAGAGCACCGCCTGGTGGACATGGTGAAGGAGATCAGTCCTTCCGTGTGACCTCGTACAGGCGGTCGATGTAGCGGCGCAGCAACTCAGCGACCGCACCGCGGGCTGGGAAAGTGGCGGCCATGCCGTACATCGGTGCCGACCCGGTGTGGGGTTCGAGTCCGGTGGCCTTGGTGGCCTCGACTGCAGCTCGGAGGTCTTGGAGGAAGGTATCGGCGACGCCATCTTGGGTGTGGCGCAGAGTAACTGCGAGGTGCACGGCCTCGGGATGGTGGAGGCCATTGAGGCTCCAGCCTCGCTCGGCCATGCGAGCCATGACCTCGTACATGTTCACTTCGTCCGAAGCGAAGGCGACGACCCACAGCGGATCGCCCAGAACCCTCAATTCGGGGATGGCGTTGACTCCGTCGCGGACCTCGGCGCCCGTCGCCAGGATGGCGGCGGCGGCTTTCTGGTAGCCCTCCTCACCCATCGAGAGCATGGCGGCCCATGCCGACGCCAGAAGGGCGCCGGGGCGGCTTCCGGCGATGGTGGGGGAGAAGTAGAGACCGCCGGGCCATTCGGTGGCTACGTAGTACTGGTGGCGGCGCAGTTCTCGACCCCGGTAGAGAACGACCGAGGTGCCCTTGGCGGCATATCCGTACTTGTGGGTGTCGGCCGACATCGAGGTCACGCCGGGTAGCCGGAAGTCGAACCGGGGGACGTCGTAGCCGAGTTGCTCCGCCCACGGCAAGACGAATCCACCGAGACACGCATCGGTGTGGAACCCGATGCCGCGCTCGCGCGCCATGTCGGAGAGTTCGGGGATGGGATCGACGATGCCGTGCGGGAAGCCGGGTGCCGATCCAACCACCACCACGGTCCGCTTCGATATGGCATGGGCCATCGCGTCAACGTCGGCGGCATAGTCGGCGCCAACCGGCACCCGCACCTGGCGGTAGCCGAAGTACTGCGCCGCCTTGTCGAAGGCAACGTGGGCCGAGTCGGGTAGGACCATCTCGGGTTGTGCGATGCCGGCCCGGTCGCGATAGGTCTTCATCGCCATGATGATCGATTCGGTGCCACCGGAGGTCACGGTGCCGACGATCTCGTCGGCGGTCTCGGCTGCGCCCAGCATGCCGGCCGTCATGGCGACCACTTCGGCCTCGAACTTCATCCCCGACGGCCACAAGTCGATGTGGAGCGGATTTGACTGCGACTGCAGCGCGTAGACCTGGTTGAGGAAGTCGATGTGGTCGGCGTCGCCGTGATAGACGGCGCCCGAGGCCCGCCCTTCGCTCCAATCTGCCTCCTCAACCGCAGCGATCGCGGCGATATCAGCCAGGATTTCGTCGCGCGATCGGGGCGCGGTGGGGAGTTCGGCGTAGACGGGGACGTCGGCACCGACCACGACACCGGGCACGCTCGCCAGCATGGTCTCGTACTCCCTGTCGAGCCTGCGGCGGAGCCGGGGGATGCGGGAGGCGCCTCGGTACACGGCGCCCGCCATCGACCCGGGAAGCTTGCCGAGAACCTTGTCGGACATCGAGGTGAGGTTCATGCGTCTCCTGATTGCCCGCGCTGTCGATTGAGCTTCCGATAGATACCGCGGTTGGCCTTGTAGATCTGCCGGAAGGCATCGTAGAGCGGGCTGTAGACATCCTTGTTGGCCGGGTTCGGCCGGAACGAGCGTGCGATTGGAACGAGTGAGGGGATCTCAGCCCAGGTGATGTGCCCGAGGGCGACGTGGCCGAGCAACCCCGCCCCGCGCACGTTGACCATGATCGGGTCGGCAGCCTGACGAATCGTGCGGCTGAGCACGTCGGCGTGGATCTGACACCACAGATCCGATTGCGCTCCGCCGCCGACCATCACGATCGGGTTGAGGGTGGTCTTGACGAATCGCTCGACGTAGCCGAGCAGCCAGCGCGAGTTGTAGGCGACGCCCTCGAAGGCGGCTCTGATGAGCTCGGGCCGGCCGGTGTCGAGCGACTGATTGAAGAAGCCGCCACGGACGGTGTCGTCTTCGACCGGAGTTCGTTCGCCATACAGCCATGGGGTGAAGATGACGCCGTTGCTCCCGGCGGGGACGGTGGCGGCAACCTGGTTCATGTCGGCGTAGACGGCGCCACGATCGGTGGCATCCGGGTAGAGGATGGCGGCGAGCCACTCCAATGCCTTGCCTGCTGTCTCCTGCTCGTTGGCGACCAGATAGCGGCCGGGAATGGCCGCCGGGAGCGTGGCGATGCTGTGGATCAGATCGGTCTTCTTGCCGGGCACGTGGCAGGTCAGCCACGAAGAGGTGCCGACATAGAGGTGAGCAGACAGGTCGGCGGTTGCGCCGGCACCGATGCCGGCAGAGTGGACGTCGGGAGTGCCCATGACGACAGGGAGGTCCGCCGGCAGGCCGAGATCTGCGGCAGCCGCTGCGGTCAAGCCTCCGAGCACATCGGTGGCGGGCCGCAGTTCTGGGAGCTGGGCCCGAGACAATCCGGCATAGCCGAGCAACTGATCGTCGTAGGAGACGGCGTTCGGGTCTCGGTTGTCGGTCACCCAATGCAGCGCGATCGAATCAAAAGATGCCGCCTGCTTGCCGGTCAGTCGCAGGTTGAGGTAGTCCTTCGGTTCGAGAAACATCGTCGTGGCGGCGTACACGTCGGGGTGCCGGTCGCGCAGGTAGAGGATGTGGGCGATGGGATCTTTGCCGGAGCCGCTTGGTGCCCCCGCAGTGAGCTGGATCCATTTGCGGAGCTTGCGGGGGTGGTAGCCCTGAACCCGCACTCTTGCTCCGATGAAGTCCTCGACTTGGGTCGCGCCCCGCGAGTCCATCCAGATGATGGCGTTCCCGATGGCCTTCCCGTCGGCATCGATGGCTACCGTTCCCGACCACTGGCTCGTCACCGCCACCGCGGTGATGGATTCCACCGGCACAGGTTCGTCGGCGAGAACTTGATGAGTCGCGGTCTTGGCTGCTTTCCACCATTGGTTGGGATCCTGTTCGGCGCCGCCACCGGGGAGGAGGTGGAGGTCGACGGGCGCAAACCCGTCGCCGACGAGTTCACCGCGATCCGAGACGAGGGCAACCTTGGGGCCCGATGTCCCAAGGTCGATGGCAAGTACGTACCGAGCGTCCGTCATGGCTGCTCCGGTTGTGGCGAACATGAGCGACACATGTGTCGGTTTCCTACGCCGAACCCCTCTACGCCGGCGGCGGGGGCGGGATCGGTTCGAGCTCCTTGGCCACGCTGGAGACGCTGCCGGTCAGCGTCGGGACGATCACCAGGTACACGACCACATGCATGCTCGACAGCCAGATCATGTTGGCGGTGGTGGCATCCGGCAGCGTCAATACCGGAATGAACATGGCGAACAGGACCAAGGTGGCGAGAATGCCAAAGAACGTCGCACCCTGCGGGACAAAAGTGAGCATGAGGTGCATCACTCCCGTGGCCACGATGCCGGCGAGGAAAGCGACGATGAACGTCTGGCCCGCCGAGAGCTCGACGAGACCCGAATCGCTCGGTGTGCTCGTATAGAGCGTCTCGTTGAAGACCTGGGTGGCGAAGAGCCAGACGAGGACGGCTGCAAGGCCGGCGACGACCGCCGTTGTTGCACCGACCGCCCACAGGCGCCCGGCGTTGACCTTCCAATCTCCAGCCATCAGCTACTCCCTCGGTGGTCTGCTCGAAGCATTTGTAGCAGGTCTCAGTTCGATTGCCATCGTGGTGCGTTGGTCTCGACATACTCCTGCACGGTCCGTGCCGGCCTACCGAGCAGGCTCTCCACGGTGTGCGTCACGGCCTCGGCATCGCCGCGCCGTAGGCCGACATGGAGCACCGTTTGGACGAGAGCCTGCGGCAGGACCAAACCCTGCGAAAGCAGATGGCGGAAGTAGCCGAGCACCGTGGCGGGCTCGTAGACGATTTCACGCTGCAGGACATCGGTCAGGATGGACGCGACGTCGTTGAACGTGATGGCGGTTGGTCCGGTCAGATGGAAGGTCTTCATCCTGAGGTCCTTGTCGAGCAGCGCCAGCGCGGCGACGGCGCCGATGTCGAGGGTGTCGACGAAGGCCACTCTTGCGTCGGCCGCCGGCACGAAGACACGGTTGGCGTCGATGATGTCGCGTCGATACGCCGTGCCGATGTTCTGTGAGAAGAATCCCGGTCGAAGGATGGTCCACGCCAGACCTGAGGCCAGTAGGTGTTTCTCAACTCGGTGATGCGGCACGATCCGATTGTCTTCAGCGCCTGCCACCGACGAGAACACCACATGCTGGGTTCCCATGCGGGCGGCCACATCGATGAATCGATTGAGCGTCGGCCCGACCCGAGAGACGGCGGGCGGGCGGATGAGAAACACACCCGTGGCCCCTGCGAGCACGTCGGGGAATGTCGCCACGTCCCAGAAATCGAGGCGGGCGGCTTCGAGGTGGGAGCCGAACCGACCCGCCAGGGCGTCGAGGTCGACGTCGGCCACTCGCACGGCAGCACCACTGCGGAGCAGGGCGTCGGCCGCAGCGCCACCGACGTTCCCGAATGCTCCGGTGACGACGATCATCATTTGGCCTTCCGTGGGCGGGGCGGGCCAATTTGAGCAGGCCGGTGATGCGAGTCCCAATCAGATGGATAGCCTGGTGTGCCGCATGGACACGACCCTTCAAGACCTGCGCCGCAGAACCGACACCTTGCTGCGGCCCGACCGGCAGCGGTTTCGTCGCCGCCTGTCCGGGGCGGCAAAGATCACCAACCCAAAACGGCAGCGACAGCTGGTCGCCACCCTCACTGCAGAGATCGACGCCGCCCAGCAGCGTGCCGATCGGCGCCGGGGAAGCACTCCGGCCAAACTGACGTACCCGGAAGACCTTCCGATCACCGACCGGCGGCAAGAACTGCTTGCCGCCGTTGCCGACAACCAAGTGGTGATCGTTGCCGGAGAGACCGGCTCGGGCAAGAGCACGCAGCTTCCCAAGCTGTGCCTCGAACTGGGCAGGGGGGTCGAGGGCCTGATCGGACACACCCAACCCCGCCGGATCGCCGCACGGTCCATTGCCTCTCGGGTGGCCGACGAGCTCGGCACGAACATCGGCGGTCTGGTCGGCTACACGGTGCGCTTCTCCGACCAGGTCGGCGAGGACACGCTCATCAAGGTGATGACCGACGGCATTCTGCTCGCCGAGATCCATCGCGACCGCCGTCTCAGCCGGTACGACACGATCATCCTCGACGAAGCCCACGAGCGCAGCCTCAACATCGACTTTCTGCTCGGCTACCTCAAGCAGCTGCTTCCGCGACGCCCCGACCTCAAACTGATCGTCACCTCAGCCACCATCGACACCGAGCGCTTCTCCAGGCATTTCGACGATGCGCCGGTGATCGAGGTGTCGGGGCGGACGTACCCGGTCGAGATGCGCTACCGGCCCCTCGACGACCCCGAGTTGTCCGAGCCGAGGGATCAGCCGCAGGGCATCTGCGACGCAGTGGTCGAGCTGTGGACCGAAGGAGAGGGTGACATCCTCGTGTTCTGCTCGGGCGAACGGGAGATTCGTGATGCCGCCGACGCCCTCGAATCGCTCGACCTGCGTCATACCGAGATCGTTCAGCTCTTCGCCCGGCTCCCGGCGGCGCAACAGCAGCGAGTCTTCCAGCCGCACACCGGGCGGCGCATCGTCCTCGCCACCAACGTGGCCGAGACGTCGCTCACGGTGCCGGGAATTCGCTACGTCGTCGACCCCGGCTCGGCGCGGATCTCACGGTTCAGTCGCCGCACCAAGGTGCAGCGGCTTCCGATCGAGGCGATCTCACAGGCTTCGGCGGATCAGCGGGCCGGGCGGTGCGGCCGTCTCGGCCCCGGCATCTGCATCCGGCTCTACGCCGAAGACGACTACCTGGCCCGGCCCGAGTTCACCGAGCCGGAGATCCTGCGAACCAACCTTGCCTCGGTGCTGCTCCAGATGGCGGCACTCGACCTCGGGGAGATGGCGACATTCCCGTTCCTCGATCCGCCCGACGCCCGCACGATCCGCGATGGGATCGACCTGCTCCACGAATTGGGCGCCGTCGACCCAGAGCAACAGGGGAGCCGGCGCTGGTTGACCCCGCTGGGCCGGCAACTCGCCAAGTTCCCGCTCGACCCCCGGCTGGGCCGGATGGTGATCGAGGGCGCCAGGGCCGGCTGCCTGCGTGAGGTGTTGGTCATCGCCTCTGCTCTGTCGATTCAGGATCCCCGGGAACGTCCCGAGGGGCTCGAGGCGCAAGCCGATCAGATGCACGCCAGGTACCGCGACGAGGCGTCGGACCTCATCACCTGGCTCAATCTGTGGCGCTACCTGCACGAGAAGCGACGCAATCGGTCCTCGAGCCAATTCCGACGCATGTGTCGCACGGAGTATCTCAACTACCGGCGGGTCAGAGAGTGGCAGGACATCCACGCCCAACTGCGCGACGTCACCGCCGAGCTCGACTTCGTCATCAACCGCCAGGCCACCCACCCCGATGTCATCCACCGCACCCTGCTGACCGGTCTGCTTTCGCACGTCGGCAAGAAGGACCCCGACGGGTACGAGTATCGAGGAGCCCGCGGCGCTCGCTTCTTCATCGCCCCGGGATCGACGCTGTTCAAGCGGGCGCCAGAGTGGGTGATGGCCGCCGACCTGGTTGAGACCAGCCGGCTGTGGGCTCGCGGGGTGGCGAGCGTTCCGCCCGAATGGATCGAGGAAGTCGGCGCCCACCTCGTGCACCGTTCCCACGGCGACGCCTGGTGGGACCATGAGCGGGGCACTGCCGTGACGCAGGAAACGGTGACGCTCTACGGGCTGCCGTTGGTCACCGACCGCACGGTGCTCTATGGGCGGATCGACTCGGATGGCGCCCGCGACCTGTTCATCCGCCATGTCCTCGTTGCCGGTGAGTGGGAGACCCACCACGCGTTTGCCGCACACAACCGAGCCGTGATCGACGAGGTGCTGGAGCTCGAAGCCAGGGAACGGCGCACCGACCTGTTGGTCGACGACGATGTGGTGGTGGAGTTCTTCGCCGGTCGGATCCCGGCGGATATCACCTCGGTGCAGCACTTCAATCGGTGGTGGCGCGATGCCAAAGAGACGACGCCGCGTCTGCTCGACCTCAGTGTGGCCGACCTGCTCGCACCGGAGGCCGAAACTCCCGACGAGGCTGATTTTCCGGCGGTCTGGCACCACGGTGATCTCGCCATGCAGGTGGAGTATGAGTTCGATCCAACCAGCCCGACCGACGGGGTCACCGTCGAGATTCCGGTTGCCACGCTGGGACGAGTCGACCCGACCGTGTTCGAGTGGAACGTGCCGGGGGTGCGCGAGGACTTGGTCGTGGCCCTGATCCGCTCGCTCCCCAAAGCGATTCGCAGGGAGTTTGTTCCCATTCCCGACACGGCAAGGGAGATCGTCGCATCGCTCGACCCGTCCGTCGGTCGCGGCATCGCCGAGGTCGTGCGGCGGGAGTTGACGAGGCGCAGCGGCAAAGCAGTTCCCCCCGACGCGCTCGACCTCGACGGCCTGCCCGTCCATCTCCGGCCGACCTTTCGGGTCGTCGACGAGGAGGGGGGTGTGGTCGCTGAGGGCAAGGACCTGGCGGCGATCAAAGCCGGGTTGGTGGCCGAGGCTCGATCGGCGCTGGCGGCGGGCCGCCACGACATCGAGCAAGACGGCTTGACTGCGTGGAGTATCGGCGAACTGCCTCGAGTGATCGACATCGAGGGCGAACTGTCGCGCGCGCGGGCCTACCCGGCGTTGGTCGATGAGGGCGACAGTGTCGCCGTTCGGTTGATGGCGACCGCCGAAGAGCAGGCCGACGCTATGTGGACTGGAACGATACGGCTGCTCTTGCTCAACCTTCCTTCCCCCGACCGTTTGCTGCGGCCGATGCTCAGCAACGATGCGAAGCTGATGATCAAGGCGGGACCGTATCGGTCGGCGGCCGAGTGGGTCGACGACTGCTTGGCTTGTGCAGTGGGTGGCGTCATGGCGGATCATGGGGGCCCGGCGTGGGACGCCCCGGGATTCGACGAGCTGCTCTCCTTCACGCGGGATTTGCTTGGCGAAAGGGCGACGGCGATCGGCTCCGAGTCGTTGGCCCTGCTCGAAGCGGTGCAGAGGGTGTCGGACTTGGCGTCGCGGCTCGAGGTTGACGCATTCGGAGAGAGCGTCGCCGACGTGGATGACCAGCTCGCCATGCTGATGTACCCCGGCTTGCTGGCCGGAGTGGGTGAGCAGCGCGTCGCCGATGTGCATCGTTATGTGCGGGCGATGGAATACCGTCTCGAACACCTCCCCGGCAACCCCGGCCGCGACCTCGAGATGATGGACCGGGTGCACCGGCTCGAAAACGAGTACGAGCGGCTCGCCGCACTGCTCCCGCCCTCGCCCGAAGTGGTCGAGATCGCCTGGATGTTGCAGGAGCTGCGGGTGAGCCTGTTCGCCCAAGCGATCGGCACCCGTGGCAAGGTGAGCGAGAAACGAGTCAAGCGAGCCCTGGCCGACTTGCTTGGCTGATGGTATGCCCGCAGGTCTGAGGCGGTCGGTGGCGATAGCGGTACCGTGTGGGCCATCGAAATGTCGACGCCGGAGGTCAAGCGTGGAAGCGGCTGGAGCAGCTTTGCTGCCATCAGAGGAACTCTCGATTTCGACCATGAGGCATTGCGGACGGGTGCGGCCTGGCTGGCCGCGGTAGCCCTCCGGGCGGGGGTCGAGCTCGCCGGCTGAGCCAGAGTCACTACCTTGGGGTCAGCGAGAGTCGACGAATCGAGGAGTCGCCATGGCGTACACGTTCATCTCGGATCTAGCAGAAGAGTTGGAGATCCCTCAGGACGGCACGCTCAGCAAGGTGCTCTACCGCGACGACCAGCTCCGTCTCGTTGGCTTTGCGTTCGATACCGGACAAGAACTCACCGAGCACACGGCAGCCGTTCCTGTCGTCATCCAGGTGGTGACCGGCAGGCTCAGCGTGACGCTCGAGGCCGACACGATGGAGTTGGGTCCCGACGGCTGGCTGCGAATGGAGGCAAACGCGTCCCACTCCGTGCGGGCCCTCGTGCCGACGATCATGATCCTCACGATGCTGCGAAGTGATTGAGAACCTGCGTGCCGCGGCGAGAGCGATAGGGTTGTCCGATGCGTCGATGGGCCCTCCTCTTCTTGCTTGCGAGGGTTTTGGCGGACGATGGCGCACCATGGTGCGCTCATGTCCGCCAAAACCCGATTCACGTTGGGATCTTTGCGATTACAGGTCGCGGATGGCCTCTCGGATGAAGGTGCGGGCGATCACCCAATACCCGATCGGTGTCGGGTGGATGTTGGCGATCTTGCCTTCCTGCCTCGGGCACATCGATGTGAGCCTGCAGGCGAAGTCGGCGGCGTCGTCCTGGCCGTTGCGAGGCCAGTTGTCGACGAGGGCCGGATCGACCTGCGGCAACAACTCGGGCGGCAGCGGAGGCAAGTAGGCGGCGGTCACGTCGCCGGCGCGGAATGCAGAGAACACGTCCACCACGGGAACACCGACGGTCCCGAGTGCCTGTTCGAGCGCCTCACCGAAGGCGTAGAGCACCGCGGTGCTGAAGCCTGCCACTTGGACCAGGCCCGGGTCCGAGAGCGGGTCGTCCGACACCGGACCAGGCACCCCACTGACGTAGCCGGCCAACGCGGCTACCTGCGGGTTGTAGTAGTTCATCGCCACGAATGGCACATCTGCGCCTGCGGCGATCCGCAGTTCGTAGACCACGGTGGCTACGTCGACCGCAATGCCCTCCAACCCTCCGAGGATGCATGCCGGCACCTGTTCAGGCGGGATCTCTCCCGTTGCAGCCTTGGCGTAGCACGCATCTTGGTGTCGAAACAGATCGTTGGCGCCGAGGTTGATGGTGACGAGCTTGACGTCCTTGTTTGGGTCGGTCAGCACTGCCATTGCCATGTCGTATTGACTGGCGGGTCGATCCTGGCAGTAGGGACCGCCTCCGTTTCGGAAGGTCGCCACGGTTTCCTCGCGGCAGCCGAGCTTCTTGTGGTGCAGGTCGCGATCGACATGCCACCGCATCCACCGATAGAGCTGGTTGGTGTATGACTTGTTCGACTCGTCGGTTGTGTTTCCATCGGCATCGGCCAGCGATCCGGCCGCCAGCGAGTCGCCGAGCGATACATAGACCGGTTTTGGTTCATCTTCGCCGGCGCCGTGTGCGGCCGCCTGTGCCGGGATCAAGCCGACGGCGAGGGTGGCGACGATCGCGAGAGCGATCCATCGACGCTTCATGGGACACCTCCTCTGGTAGCTCCCCTTCTCCGATCCACGCTATGGGCTCCGCCGGTGGGTCGGTAGGGGGGATGTCCCCTAATCCGGGCCAGGCGGCAGGACTCGAGTCCGCGAAATCCTCAGGTCGGAGCCGCTCGCTCCGATGTACCCCGAATGCAAATACTCATGTCTTCCCTGCGAAGGGGAACTCAAGGACTCATTGCCGTTGCCATCGTCGCCACGATCTTGGTGGCCGGAGCCGTGCCCGCATTGGCGAGCGAATTCGGGGAACCGGTCGACTACGACCTCACCTTCCCAGTTGACGGCTACAACGACTTTCGTGACACGTTCTGGGATGCGCGCTCTCACGGACTGCACTCTTCTCAGGACATCTTCGCTCGGAAGATGGTGCCCGTCGTTGCCGCCGCCGCCGGTCGAGTTCGACTGGTCAACTGGAGCCGAAGCGCCGACCTCAACCCGGCCCGTTGCTGCAGCATCGTGATCGACCACGACGACGGCTGGCAGAGCACGTACATTCACCTCAACAACGACACACCCGGAACCGACGACGGCGAGGGCTGGGGGATTGCCGACGGCATTGCTCCCGGGGTCAGGGTGTCGGCCGGGCAACTCATCGGCTGGGTAGGTGACAGCGGAACATCCGAGGACACGACGCCGCACCTTCACTTCGAACTCCGGAACCGGTCCGGGATTCTGGTGAACTCGTTCAGCGCGTTGGTTGCTGCGGGCGGCAACGGCAAGGGCGGCCTGGACGATCCGCTGTTCGACAACCAACGGACGCTGGAAAAAGGCCTCCACGGCTACGACGTCCGTCGGCTGCAGCAAGTGCTCGACACCATCGGCTACAACGTGGGCGGGATCGACGGAGACTTTGGCCCCGCCACCAAGGCGGCCGTTGTTGCCTTCCAGCAGAACAACGGTCTCGGGCCCGACGGGGCCGTCGGCCGGGGCACCAAGAACGCCTTGAAGAACGCTCTCGACAACGGCGGCGGGGGCCCCGCTCCGGGCGCAACCACCTCCCGACAGACCGTCCGCAAGGGTGACCGCGGTGACTCGGTGCGTGAGCTCCAGCAGGTGCTTGGCACGGAGGGTTTCGACCCCGGGGGCGTCGACGGCATCTTCGGGGTGCGCACCGAGGGGGCCGTGCTCGACTTCCAGGCGAAGCGTTCTCTGACCGTCGACGGGATCGCCGGGCCGCAGACCTGGGGCGCGTTCCGACCGCTATAGGCGGCGACGAGGTGCGCAGAGGCCCCAGGGCGAAGGTGCGCCGACGGTCCTTGCATTGTGGCGGGCGACTTCCGGTAGGGTTACAGCGGGAACGCTTCCCGGCGCCCGGTGCGGGGCGTAGGACGGAGGAACGCGATGGCAGCACCCCACACGGCTTCACCCAGGATCCTCATGCTCTCGCTGCACGGATACGTCGGCGCCGAGCCTGAGCTCGGACTTCCCGATACCGGAGGCCAGGTGGTCTTCGTGCTGGAACTGGCAAAGCAATTCCGTGAACTTGGCCACGCCGTGGACATCGTCACCCGCCGATTCGAGGATCAGCCCGAATTCGACGACATGGGCGACAACCTGAGGGTGTGGCGCATTCCCTTCGGCGGGTCGAGCTTCATCCGCAAAGAGGACATGCACGATCACCTCGACGAGTTCGTGCGCACGTTCCTCGAACTGGCCCAGGACGGCGGCAGCGGCTACGACGTCGTCAATTCGCACTACTGGGATGCCGGCCATGTCGGTCAGCGGATCTCCGAGGAGCTCCGCATCGCCCACGTCCACACTCCGCACTCGTTGGGGGCATGGAAGCGCCATGACATGGCGGGCGATCGGCAGAAGATCGAATCGAACTACCGATTCGAGGAGCGGATCCGCAAGGAATTCCTCACCTTCCGGCGCTGCGACCACGTCATCGCGACCACCAACCAGCAGGTTGAGATTCTCGTCGATGAGTACGACGTGCCGAACGGTCACATCACGATGATCCCCCCCGGGATCGATGAGGGTCGGTACACCCCCGTGACTCGGTCTCAGGCGCAGTCCCGGCGCCGCAAGTTCAAGTTCCGCAAGAACGACGTCTACACGGTCGGCCGGGCGGCGGCCAACAAGGGCTATGACCTGTTGATCGGTGCTTTGCCGGAACTCCGTGAGCAAGTGCCCGATGCCAGGCTCCAGCTGGCCGTCGGCGCCAATTCCAAAGCCGACGAACGCAAGGTCGAGAAATGGAAGGCACTCGCCGGTGAACTCGGGGTCGCGGACAGCGTGAGCTGGCTTGGCTACGTGCCTGAGGCAGCGATGGCGGACTACTACCGGGCGGCGCCCGTGTTCGCCCTGCCGTCACGCTACGAGCCGTTTGGAATGACCGCCGTCGAGGCGATGGCCTGCGGGACGCCGTGTGTGGTCACGATCCACGGCGGCCTCGAGGAAATGTTCGACTTCGGTTCGCACGCCCTTTTTGCGGACCCGAAGCGACCGAGGGAGTTCGCGGTCATGCTCTCCATGCCGCTGCGTTATCCGCAGCTGCGTGAGCGGCTGTCAATTGCAGGCGGCCGTTTCGCTCGGCGCATGTTCGGCTGGAGAGGTATCGCCCGGCGCACCCTCAACGTCTTCGACCGCGCCAAGAGCACCCACGATTGGGACTACCACGAAGGAATCTGATCGCGGCGGGCCGGAGACTCGAAAGAACGGCGACCAAGTCCGGCAGGAAACCGGCGCCACGCGGGGATCGTCCGATAGGGTAGACAGCCGGCAATTACCGATGGGACCCAACATGACCGCGCAACGCGTGCTCGCAACCGACCTCGATGGCACGTTCATCGGCGACGATGCTGCGATGCACAGCCTGTGGGACGACTTGGCCGGCGCCGACGTCTTCGTCGCCTTCTCCACCGGCCGTCACCTGCCGTCGATCGAGGACTTCTATGCCGAGCGACACGTGACCCGGCGGGCCGATGCATGCATTTGCATGGTGGGCACGGAGCTGTGGTGGCGAGTCGATGGCAGCTACGAACGCGACGACGGCTGGAGTGAGCACATCTCAGACGCTTGGGACAAGGAGGCGGTCGAGGCCATCTTGAACGAACTCCCAGATGTGACCATGCAAGCGGAAGAGTGGCAGTCCGAGTTCAAGAGCAGCTATTACCTCGAAGAGAACGTCAACGCCTCGCTCGAACACATCGCCGACCAACTCGACCGCCGCAACTTGCAGGCGAAGATCGTCTACTCGGCGGGCCGTTTCCTCGACCTGCTGCCGCACTTCTCGGGGAAGGGCGGCGCCGTTGCCTATCTGGCCAAGCAACTCGGCGTCCCGCCGGGCGCCGTGGTCACCTCGGGAGACACCGGCAACGATCTCGACATGATGCGCCACGACCTGGGCTTCCGGTGTATTGCCGTCGGCAACGCCGCGGAGGAGCTGCGCCGGGTCCGCGAGCCACAGATCTACCACGCGTCTGCTCCCTATGCGGCCGGCATCAGGGAGGGACTCGTCCACTACGGATGGCTACCGGCGTCAAATGACGCCGCCGCGTCAAATGACGCCGGACCAAACCCAGCACAGGAGGCCCAGTGACCGACCCCGCCCAGTTCCGCGACCCGGATCGCACCCATGTGCTGATGATCACCAATCACGGCGTCCACGAATGGGACGTCGTCCCCGGACTCCCCGACACCGGCGGCCAGAACGTCTACGTCAACCAGTTCACCGAGGCCCTTGTGGCTCAGGGTTATCGAGTCACCATTGTCAACCGGGGCGGCTATCCGCATCCCACGACGGGCGAGCCCCAAGTGGGCGTCAGGATGCATCCGAGCGGTCGGGCCAGAATCCTCTACCTCGGTGACGGCCACAACGAGTTCGTCCGGAAAGAGGACATGGCGGAGTACATCCCGGCGCTTGCCGCCGATCTCGAGCGGGTGTTGCGTGAGGACGACGATTCCTACGACCTCATCATCTCCCATTACTGGGATGCCGGTGCCCTCGGCGTCGAATTGAACGACCGGTCGGGGCGCAAGGCGCCACATGTGTGGGTGCCCCATTCCCTCGGCGCCTTGAAGAAACGGAATATGGACCCGTCGACTTGGGCCGATCTGCGCATCGACGAGCGCATCGAGCAGGAACGCCGGTTGATCGCCCGCCTCGATGGCGCGGTTGCCACTTCGAGCGCCATCCACGACACCTTCGTGGATGATTACGGGTACGAACCGAAGTACTTCCTGCCGCCGTGCGTGGACATCGACCGCTATCGGCCTCGCGCCGCGGCCGACTGCGACGCCATCTACGACTTCCTCGCCGAGATCAGCTCGTTCACGGCGGATGCCCTGCGGGAGCGACTGATCGTCACCGAGATCAGCCGCACCGATCGGACCAAACGCAAAGACATCCTGATCCGTGCCTTCGCCAGGGCCAAAGAGATCGTGCCGGCGGCGGCCCTTGCCGTCTCGCTGGATCCGCGAGCGGGAGCCGCCTACGACGAAGCGATGGCGCTGATCGAAGAACTCGGTTTGGAGGACGACGTAATCGTGCTCGGCTCGGTGTGGGACAAGCTTCCCTGCATCTACGCCGTGACCTCGGTGTATTGCACCCCGTCGGTCATGGAGGGTTTCGGGATGAGTGCCCAGGAAGCCGCGGCCACCTCAAAGCCGGTGGTTTCTTCGGATCTGGTTCCCTACACCCGGGAGTACCTGCTCGGCAATGCGCCTCAAGAGCTGACGGTCGATGGTTCAACGTCTGGCGAGCCGGTTCTGATCGGGGAGGGGGCCATTGTTGTGCCTGCCGACGACGTGGCGGGGTTTGCCGAAGCGTTGACGTTGCTGCTGGCCGACGAGCACCGCCGCGATCAGATGGGGGCACGCGCCCTCGACATCACAGTGCCCTACTTCACTTGGGCGGCACGGACCCGTGACCTCTTCGACGATCTCGGCTTGCCGGCGCCGGGACCTGCTCCGTCGTGAATCCGAACTCCGGCCGGCTCAGCCGGTTCCTGATCGATACCTGGGAGCGGCAGGCGACCGAAGGGTTTCTGTTGGTGCATCCCGATGAGGCTGCGATCGAGGAACGCATCGTCCACGACGAAATCTCGATGGTCGACTTTCGGTTTCGGTGGATGCCGCATCGTGAGCTGCGGACTGATGTCGCAGAACTCGAGCGGCGCGGAATCATCAACCCCAATCGGGACGAGTCGATCCTGTACCGCGACCCACGCGACCCCAACGGGCGCCAGTGCTTTCTGTGCATTCGCAACATCACCGAGTGCAATCCGATGGAGGAATTGGTCTTCATCGAGCTGGCCGGCAGGGCGTATGCCGCCGGAGCGAACTTCGCATGGATCGAGCGCAACCACTACACGGTGATGGCGACGGAGCATCTCGACCAGGACTTCACCCCGCACGTGATCGATGCCATGCTCGAGCTATTCGTCAGGACGGGTGGCGAGTTCCGCGTTTTGTACAACGGTGCCAGTGCCGGGGCGACGATCCCGTGGCATCTCCACTATCAGATCACAACGGAGCGACTCCCCATCGAGATGCTGCCACCGGGGCGCGAAGCCATGTACCCGGCGGCGCTGCAGCGGATAGAAATCGATGGACACGGCACGGCAGAAGCCATCGAGGCGGTTGATGATTGGATCAACCGCGACCCTGAACATCACCGAGTCAACGTGCTGGTGGCAGGGTCGGTCGAGCGACCCGTTGTCCATGTGTTCGCCCGGGATACTCGACTCAGCCACGCCGCGATCAAGGGCCTGATGGGTGGGTTCGAGGTATGCGGCGACCTCGTCTACAGCGAACCCGACAAGCGGGGCGTGTTCGAGGACGCCTCAGTGGCGGTAGCGCGCCAAGCGCTCGAAGAAGTCCGGCCCCGCCTGGCCTAGAGCTCACCGACCGCCGGCATGCTCCGCTTCCGAGTGCCGGCTACTGGGCTCCCTGCCAGTACTCCAACGCACCCGTGATCTCCAGTTCCTTGTTGACGGTCATCGCGTCGAGGAACGCCAAGACGGCTGTTCGCTCCTCGTCGTCGAGCTCCGTGAACTTCGAGAGGCTGAACGCCTCCAAGTCGCCGGGCTGGGGCGTGAGTGCCCGGATCGTCGAGTCAACAACGGCCGCTTCCGAATAGGGATGCTTCAGAACCCAGGTCATGTAGGTGGGAAGGAAGAAGCGAAACCCGCCCGGACTGAGAAAGAACAGAGCGGCGTACTCGTATTCGATGAGGGTGTCGTCGGCGTCCTGCCAACGCGCAACCGGGTAGAGCCCGCGAATGTCCATGTCGTCGTGGCACTCCGGGTGGAGTAGTTCGACGTTGGTAGGCCGCGGTGTGTCCGCAAACGCAGCCGCGACGGTGGTGATGGCCTCGGGTGTCGTCGTCATGGCGAAAGAATCTAGTCCAAGAACGTCCTGGGCACGGACAACAAGCTCAATCGAGTGCCGGCTAGGAGCGCGCCTCTCCGCGACATCAGAGATAGCCTGGCGCAGATATGACGTCGCTATTCGCCACCATGCCGAAAGTGGAGCTCCACCTCCACCTCGAAGGGGCCATTCCGTTGTCGGCGATGTGGGAGTTGGTCGAGCGCCACGGGGGAGAGCCATCGGTGACGACGCCCGAGGATCTCGTCGATCGGTTTGCCTACACCAACTTCGCTCACTTCATCGAAACCTGGGTGTGGAAGAACCGGTTTCTCAATACATACGAAGCCTTTGAGTATGCGGCAGCGGCAGTTGCACGGCACCTTGTCGAGCAGAACATCGTGTATGCAGAGGCGTTCTTCTCACCGACCGATTTCCGCAGCTTCGGACTGGCTCCTGCCCAACTTGCCCTCGCCATCCGTCGAGGCCTCGACCAGGTCACCGGCACCGAGATAGCCTTGATCGCCGACCTCGTGCGGGATACAGGAAGTGGGGCCGCGGCCCGCACGTTTGATCAGGTTGCGAAGGTTGCCTCCGAAGCGGGGGTCATCGGCATCGGGATCGGCGGTTCGGAGGCGGAGTACCCACCCGAGCTGTTCACTTCCGTCTATCGAACGGCCGGCGAGCGGGGCTATCGACTGACGGCGCATGCCGGGGAAGCGGCCGGGGCACCGTCCGTGTGGGGAGCGTTGCGGTCCCTTGGTGTTGAGCGGATCGGACACGGGGTGAGATCCGTTGAGGACTCTGCTCTGGTCGAGCATCTGGTCGACCACCAGGTTCCGCTCGAGGTCTGCCCGACATCGAATCTGCGCACCGGGGTGGTGGCCGATTGGAGGGCTCACCCGGCGCAGGCGCTGATCGAAGCGGGGGCGTTGGTCACCGTCAACACGGACGACCCCGCCATGTTTCACTGTTCGTTGGCCGGCGAGTACGACGTGCTTGTCTCGCGGTTTGGATTCGACCTCGGGGTCGTCCGCCGCATCGCGGCCAATGCGATCGACGCCTCGTGGGCACCGGAGACGACCCGGCGGCGGCTCCATGGTGCCCAGGACGCGTGGTGGTCGTCGGCAGCCGCCGAGACCCGGTGAGCGACCTACTCGAACAGCACCGTTGCTAGCCTGCCGCGTGGGTAACCCCGAGGAGGAACATACCTATGCGTTTCAAGATCATCCTTGTCCTCGTGGCGCTCGCACTCGTTGCCGCAGGCTGCGGGGACGACGACGCCACCACCACCACCCCGCGGCGGCCGGTGATACGACAACCACGGCAGCTGCGGAAACCACGACCACGGCAGCGGCGGAGACGACGACCACGGCAGCCGGCGAGACGACGACAACCGCAGCGACCGCTGCTGCCTGCGCCGTGGAGAGCCTGGAGCTCATCACGCCCGGCACCCTCACAGTGGCGACGGGCGAGCCGGCTTTCCCGCCTTGGGTCGGAACCGGCGATGATGCGACCTTTGATGTTCCGGAATCGGGAACCGGGTTCGAATCGGCCGTCGTTTATGAGATCGCCAAGAGACTCGGCTTCGGCGAGGAGCAGGTGGTTTGGGTCCGCACCGGGTTCGACGAGGCCGTCGCCCCCGGGCCCAAGTCGTTCGACTTCAACATCCAGCAGTACTCGATCAACGATGAACGCGACCAAGTCGTGGACTTCAGCGTTCCCTACTACGTGACCACCCAGGCACTCGTCACATTTGAGGACTCACCGTACGCCAATGCCCAGAGCCTGGCCGACCTTGCCGACGCCAAGCTCGGGGCACAGATCGGGACGACCAGCCTCGACTTCATCGAAGACGTGATCAAGCCCAATCAGGAGGCCGCGGTGTACGACACCAACGTCGATGCCAAGTCGGCCATGGATGCCGGTCAACTGGACGGCATCGTGGTCGACCTCCCGACGGGCTTCTACATCACGGCGGCAGAGATCGAAGGCTCGATCATTGCGGCGGCGTTTGCTGCCCAGTCGCAGGATCCCGACGAGTACGGACTCCTGTTCGCCGAGGGCAATCCGCTCAAGGAATGCATCGATCCGGTGCTCGAAGCGATGAGGGCCGACGGAACGCTTGCTGCGCTCGAAGAGCAGTGGCTGACCGCAGGTTCCGGCATCTTCGTTATCACCGGCTGACCGGTAGCGAACCACTCTGACCGAACCACAACCGCCTTCGGCCGTAGGGCTGAGCCGGACCCCGGGGCCTGGACCCCCGGGGTCCCGGCGGACCTCGCTCCTCCAGGAGGAGGGGGCGCGCGGGGCCCTGATCGCGTTCGTCTCGACGATCGTGTTCTTTGGCCTCGCGTTGTACTTCATCCTGACGTCGGAGGCCTGGCCGGCGGTTCAACAGCAGTTCTTCAACTGGGGACACTTCAAGGCGTCGTTCCCCGACGTCCTCTCCGGCTTCTGGCTGAACGTCCAGATGTTCATGGTGGCCGAGGTCCTCATCCTGGTCTTTGCGCTCATCATCGCGATGATCCGCTCGCTGCGTGGCCCGGCCTTTTTCCCGCTGCGGGTGCTCGCCATTGCCTTCATCGACCTGATTCGCGGCATCCCGATCATCCTGCTCATCCTGCTCCTCGGCTTTGGGGTGCCGGCGCTGCAGTTGCCCGGGGTGCCCACCGGCGCCTTGTTTTGGGGGCTCACCGCGCTGGTGATCAGCTACAGCGCCTACACCGCCGAGGTGTACCGCGCCGGGATCGAGTCGGTCCACGAAAGCCAGCGCATGTCGGCTCGGTCCCTGGGCCTCACCCAGGTCCAGTCGTTGCGGTTCGTGTTGGTGCCCCAAGCCATTCGCAACGTCATCCCGGCTCTTCTGAATGGGTTCGTCAGCCTGCAGAAGGATGTGGCCCTCGTGTTCGTGCTCGGCGTTCGTGAGGCGGTGCGCGAGGCCCAGATCTACAACGCACGCACGTTCAACTACACCGCCTACATCGTGGCCGCCCTCCTGTTCCTTCTCGTGAGCGTTCCGGTGGCACGATTCACCGACTGGTACACCGAGCGGGACCGCAGACGCAAGCAAGCGATGAGTGCCTGATGGCGATGAAGCTCGAACTCCGTGACGTCCACAAGGCCTTCGACGCCAAGGAGGTCTTGCGGGGCATCGATCTCGAGGTGAAGACCCACGATGTCGTCTGTCTCATCGGATCGTCGGGGTCGGGCAAGTCGACCATGCTCAAGTGCGTGAACCTGCTCGTCCCCATAGACCAGGGTGAAATCGTGTTGGACGGAGCGTCGATCACGGGTGGCGGCGTCAACCCGAATACCGTGCGGGAAACGATGGGGATCGTATTCCAGGCGTTCAACCTCTTTCCTCATATGAAGGTGGTCGACAACATCACGCTCGCCCCCCGCAAGGTGCACGGGATCAGCAAGGCGGACGCCGAGGCGAAAGCGCACGAGTTGCTCGAGCAGTTCGGCCTTGCCGACAAGATGCAGGACTACCCGGACCGGCTTTCGGGAGGCCAGCAGCAGCGGGTAGCCGTCATTCGGGCCCTGGCAACCGAACCGGACCTGATGCTCTTCGACGAGGTCACTTCGGCGCTCGACCCCGAGCTCGTCGCTGAGGTGCTCAACGTCATTCGCGGCCTCAAAGACACCGGAATGACCATGCTGATCGCGACTCATGAGATGGGCTTCGCCCGGGACGTGGCCGATCGGGTTTGTTTCCTCGATGAAGGTGTGATCCTCGAGCAGGGAACCCCGGAGGACATCTTCACCAACCCGCAGCAGCCGCGCACCAGGCAATTCCTCCAGCGGATTGTCGAGGCCGGCCGCCTCTGAGCGCACCGCCCGGTCAATCTCCGTTCTTGCGTACCTGGCGGCCACTACTGGCCGCGATGTACGCAAGAACAGGAAATTCGCCTTGACTTGCGGGCTCCTCGTGCCGATGACCCACCTGAGGTGTGCTCCGAAGGGGAGCGCGCCGTACCGAGCTCTGATCAGAAAGGCCGTGCATGAGAAGCATCGCCGAAGGGGATCGCAGGATTCGTTGGCTCCTGATGGCATGGGTCGTCGTGCTCATCGCTGCCAGCCTCGTTGGCGTCAGCGCGATACAGGGTGACCTGACCGCCGAGGCGCAAACCGCGCTCGACGAGGCGGATATCACGCTTGCTGCCGTGGAATTCGAGGGACGCGATGCGGTGCTCACAGGTAGGGCAGGCGAACAGGCGAGGGCCGAGGAGATCGTGGCGGGCATCACCGGGGTTCGGACGGTGCGATGGGTCACCGTTGATCCGGCATCGACGGCCGCGGCAGGTTCGGAACCATCTTCCGGGTCGGTGCCTGAGAGCACGACGACGACAACCACCACCCAGGCGCCCACCACCACGCTTCCGCCGACGACCGTTCCCGATGGCGCGAGCTGGCTCACGGCCAACCTGAGCGCAGGAAACCTCACGATGGCCGGCACGATTCCGGACGCTGAAGCCGCCGGTCGCCTCGCCTACGTAGCCGACCTCGTCTATGCCCCATTCCTTGACAATCAGGTTGCCGTCGATGAAGCGGTTGCGGCTGCCTCCTGGGTGCCCAACGTCGCCAACATCGCCGCCGTACTCCCGATTGTGGGGGAGTCGAGTGTCGAGGTGGCAGGTGAGACAGCCGTCGTGCGCGGCTATCCACCGACCGAGGAACGCGCCGCCCAACTGGCCGGTGCGCTGCAGCAGGCGCTCGGACCGGAGGTCGAGCTCACCACGGACTTCACCATCACCGGGCTCGAGCCCCCGGTGGTCGCCGCCGATGCCCCCGGTGACGGCAAGCTCTACTTGACCGGCACCATGCCGAGCCAGGACGTTGCCGACATGATCGCCGGAATCGGTGTTCAGGTCTTTGGCGTTGAGAATGTGGTCAACGATCTCGAGGTGGCCGAGGGGATCGATACGACGTTCTCCCTGTTCCGTCTCCCGCTGACGTTCCCGCTCTTCCAGCCGGTGCCGCAGTGGAATATCACGATCGTTGACGACCTGATCACCGGCAACCTCAGGGGCGGAGCCACCTTCGCTTCCGGAAGCGCCAAGCTCAGCCCCGAGCTCGAGCAGATCCTTCCGATCGGTGCGGGGATCCTCTCCCGCAACCCGACGTTGGTGATGACCGTCGAAGGCCACACCGACAGCCTCGGTAGCGATGCAACCAACATGGCATTGAGCATCGCTCGGGCAGAAGCCGCCGCCAATTGGCTGATCGCGGCGGGTATTGCACCGGAACGCATCTTCGCCGTCGGCCTTGGGGAAAGTCGCCCCATTGGGGACAACACAACTGCCGCAGGCAGAGCGAAGAACCGAAGGGTGGAATTCATCCTCGGGCCACCACAGGCACAAGGAGGGAACTGATGAGCGGGATTCTGTTTGTACTTGGGGAGATTCTGATCTTCATAGTGGCCGCGACGGCCATCGGGTTCTTTCTCGGCAAGTTGCTGAGTAGCCCGAGCCCCAGCGATGTCGAACTGGTCGAGGAAGTCGAACGGCTCGAAAAGGAGTTGGTCGACGAGGTCGAACGGCTCGAGATGGAGCTGTCTGAATCGCAACGGGCCGCCGACGGCCTGCAGAGCAGGCTGAACCTGGCCACGGAAGCGATTCGTGAACTCGAAGGGGAAAAGGCCATCCTGGTGGCTTCTCACGACAGTCTCGAAGTGGCGTTGTCGGAAGCAGGGCAACCCGCCACGGTGCTCGACGTCGGCGACCACGACATTGCCTCCGACGAGACCGTTGCCGCCCGGGAGGCCGAACTCGCCGAGCTCCGCGCCGAGATCGAGCGCTACCGGGCGGAACTGCAGGCACAGCCGGATCGTGCCAACGCGGTTGCGCAACTGGAAGCGGCTCTGGTGTCTCGCGACCAACGGATCGAACGGCTCGAGGCGCAGATCACGTCCGGCGGCTCGGACCTGCCTGCACCGGCGGTGTCCGTGTCAGAATCGACGACCGACTACGGATTCAGCACCGGGGTTGGCGATATCGCCGACTCCCAGATCGACTTCGAGATCACGGGCCAGTAAGCCAGCCGCGGGCCCGGGCGGGCCGATCCCTCCTCCGCCCGGGCACCCGCGCCGCGCCGGCCACTCCTGCGGTCTCTCAACGCGTAGGCTTCGTTTCGACCGAGTTCTGCGGCGCCCCACACGACGCGGTTGAACGGCACATCCGGCCGTGACCAAAGGCCCCTGCGCCTCGCTCCCCGGGTGATCGATCATGGGAGTGACGGCCGGCGGCCACCGCCGGACCGAGAAGGAGGCTTCATGGCCGATTCTGCCATCCGGGTTGACGGCATCCGGTACGCCTACGGTGACGTTGTCGCCGTCGACGACGTGTCCTTTGACGTCGGAGCGGGCGAGATCCTCGGCTTTCTCGGGCCCAATGGGGCCGGGAAGTCCACGACCCTCAAGATGATGACCGGCTTGCTCGATCCGCAGGCCGGAATGATGACGGTCCTGGGCCGCAACATGCCCGGCGACAAGGAGGAGATTCAGCAGCACATGGGGGTGTGTTTCGAGGAGAAGAACCTCTATCTCGACATGTCGGGTCGTGAGAACCTTGTCTTCTTTGGTCGACTCTTCGGGTTGAGCAACTTCGACCCCGATGATCTCCTCCGCCGGGTCAACCTCTTTGATCGTCGTGACGATCGCGCCGCCGACTACTCCAAGGGCATGCGCCAGCGTTTGATGGTGGCCCGTAGCCTCATCAACGCGCCCACCGTCCTGTTTCTCGACGAACCAACCGACGGCCTCGACCCGGTGTCTTCTCAGGCGATCCGCCGCATCATTCGGGAAGAGGCCGACCGTGGCGCCGCTGTAGTGCTGACCACCCACGACATGCTCGAAGCGGACAAACTGTCCGATCGGGTTGCCTTCATCAACGAGGGCAAGATCCTGGCACTCGACACGCCCGAAGACCTCAAACTGGCCCACGGCCAACGCGGGGTCCGGGTCCGGGCTCGCAGGGGCGATGCCGTCGAGGAGACCGTTATCTCGCTCGACGCCCCCGACGCCGGCGACCAGATCCGTCAAGCCGTTGCGGTTGAGGGGTTGATGACCATCCACACCGAGGAAGCCACGCTGGAGGACATCTTCATCGAATACGCCGGGAGAGGTCTCGAGTAATGGCTGCGGCCAACCGCGTCGGAGCCATCGTCCGCAAGGACTTCAAGGCCTTCACCCGCGATCGCTTCTACTTCTTCATGACGATCTTGGGGCTGGTCTTCTATGTCGCCATCTACTGGTTCCTCCCCGACTCCGTGAATGAGACGATCGAGGTTGGGGTCCATGGGGCGGTGTTTGCTGAGGCGCTCGGCGGCGTCACCGAAGCCGAGAGTCAGGGCATGCGGCTCGTGGTTTTCGACTCGCCGGAAGCTGTCGAAGCTGCCGTCGCCGGAGAGGGCGAGACCACCGTCGCGATGGGGTTCTCGTTCCCCGACGACTTTCTGCAGGCCGCGGCGGCTGGTGAGGTGACCACCGTCTCGGTATATGTGACCGGCGATCTCCCCCCACAGCTACGGTCCACCATGACCGGCATGGTGCGTGAGATCGCCTTTGCGGCGGCCGGGTCCGACCTGCCGGTGACTCTGCTCGCAGAAGACGAGATCATTCTCGGTGAGGATCGGGTCGGGAACCAGGTGTCGCTACAGCAGAGCATGGGTCCGCTGCTCATCTTCTTCATCCTCATGGTGGAGACCTTTGCGCTGGCGGGTTTGGTTGCTTCCGAGATCCAGAGCCGGACGGTGACGGCGGTGCTGATCACCCCGGTTCGCATGTCCGAGTTCCTCACCGCCAAGGCGATCTTCGGAACGCTGCTCGCGTTCAGCCAAGCCGTGCTCCTCGCGCTGCTGATCGGCATGCTGGGAACAGACGCCATCGCGCTCCTGATCACCCTGCTGCTCGGTGCTCTCCTCGTGACCGGGCTCGGACTGGTGGCGGGTTCCAGCGGCAAGGACTTCATGGGGATCCTGTTCTGGAGCATGCTGTTCATGATCCCGCTGATGGTTCCCGCCATCGCTGCCCTGTTCCCCGGAACGGCGGCGGGTTGGGTGGCGCTCCTGCCCAGCTACGGATTGATCGAGGCCATCGTGAGAACAACGGCCTACGACGATACGCTCGTCGACATCCTGCCGTATCTGGCGATGCTGGCGGCATGGTGTCTGGTGGCCTTCGGGGCCGGCCTGTTCACCCTGCGCAGAAAGGTGGCGACGCTGTGAGAGCATCGAACGTGTGGAAGGTGCTGCGCAAGGACCTGGCCCTCGGGCCGCGTTCACCGATTGTGCTCTGGGCGTTGGTTCTGCCGATTGTGCTCACGGTGCTGATTCGCGGCGTGTTCGGCGGTCTCTTCGAGACGGAGCCCCGGCTCGGCATCGTCGATGAAGGCAACTCGGAGGTGACCGCGGCTGCGCTCGAGATGGAGGGGATGAGGGTCACCGTCTATGACGACGTCGAAGCTCTGTTGGCGGATGTCGAGGGGAACAACCTCGATGCCGGGCTGGTCTTGCAGGCGGGCTTCGACGCCGCGGTGCGCGGCGGTGAAGCTCCCGATCTGCGGCTCTACATCGGCGGCGAGAGCCTGGCATCGGATCGAATCGTGATTCAGGTCACCGCCCTCGATCTGATTCGCGGTGTCTCCGGCGCTGCTCCACCGGTAACCGTCGACGTGGTCACCATCGGAGAGCCCGGGCTCGACCTCAGCCTGCGCATGCTGCCCTTGGTGGTGATGTACGCGGTGGCGATCGCGGGGGCATTTGTGCCGGCGATGAGCCTCGTGGGGGAGAAGGAGTCTGGGACGGTCAATGCCGTACTGGTCACCCCGACCACCGTGCATCAGTTCATGGCGGCGAAGGTGCTGCTTGGGGTGGTACTCGCAACGTTGACAGGCGTGATGGCGTTGCTGTTGAACAGCGCTCTCGGCAACGAACCGGCGGCGGTGATCCTCGGCATCGTGGTCGGTGCGGTGATGATGGCGGAGATCGGCGTCATGCTGGGTGCCTGGGCGCGCGATGCCAACACGATGTTCACCATCTTCAAGGGTGGGGCGATCCTGCTGTTCTACCCGGTGGTCTTCTACATCTGGCCGAGCCTGCCGACCTGGATCGCCCAACTCAGCCCGACCTACTACTTCCTCCAGCCGATCTTCGATCTGTCGGTGAGCGGAGCGACCTTCTCCGCGGTGTGGGTCGAACTCGCCATCGCCGGCGCCATTTGTGTGGCACTGGTGCCCTTCGTCTATCGGATGGGAACCTGGCTGCAGCGCCGGCTCGGCACCGGCATGGTCAAACCGACCGAGTCCGCCAAACCCGAGCCCGAACTCGTCGGCGTGTGAGGATGAGTGCGGCTACTCCCGGGGCGGGATGTCGGTCGCCGTGGGATCCGCCGGGGGAACGGCAAACGACCAATGGGTGTGTACCAGCTCCCAGCGGTCGTCCACATGATGGACAACTTCGGTCGTGTTCCGGATGGCGAAGGTCTCGGCAGCTTCCTGTTCTGTGAGCTCCACGTTGAAAGTGAAGACCGCGGTTTCACCGAAGACGTCGACCCGGGGATTCACGATCTCGTGGCTCGGCCGGTCCCTGCCCTCGATCAGTTGGTCGCTGCGTTGCCGGAAGCGCCATTGTCAGCTCGCCAGATCGAGGCTGAGGTCTGGTTCGCCGGCATCGAGGGTGTGGCGCAGTGCGGTAGGGAGGTTGTCCGTCTCTGCGCTGAGTCGCTGCGACCCACTGCCGCCGGGATCTTTGCGGGCCGCGTTGCGCCGGCTCCCGGCGGCCCTCAGAACGGGACTCCGACGGCTTCGCACAGAAACCGCATGAAGGGGGTGGCCCGTTTGCAGTTTGCGGTGAAGTCGGCCATGAAGTGGTCGGAGGTGATGTCCTTCTGGGTGACCCGGGTCGAAGCGATGAAGTCTTTGCGCTTCAGGTCCTCGATGTAGGGGTGGTCGGGGTCGTAGCCTTTGGGGGGCCGTTTCAGTGATTCGCCGCCGATCGTGAATACGTCGGTGAAGCGTTTGCCCTGAGCGGCCTTCTTCCAGGCGGCCGGGTTCTCGTCGATCTTGTCCCGGATGGCGTAGGCAACCTTGGTTTCGGGTCTCCAGATGCCGACGCCCATGAAACACTCGCCGGGCTGGATGTGCAGGTAATAGCCGGGGGCGTGGGCGTCCTTGGCCATGATGTGGCGGAATTGCATCCCGGTGTTGGTCTTGTACGGGGTCTTGTCCTTGCTGAAACGGGTGTCCCGCTGGATTCGGAACAGTGAACCGCCAACGGTTCGGGAATCTGTGACGAAGTACTCCGAGATGCCCTTGAGTGGCGCCGTGAAATCGTTGATGAACTCCAGCGCCGGCTCACGGACGTAGCTCTCATACGCGTCCTGGTTCGCCTTGAACCATGCACGGTCGTTGTTCTCGGCCAGATCCTTGAGGAAGCCGAATAGCTTGGGGGTGAAGTATCGAGTGCCCATGTCAGACAACCTACCCGGTTGGTGTGACGAATGGGAGAGCTCTGTGGAGCGGGTCCAACCTCAGGGTCAAGGAGGCCCCGGAGAGCGCCGATACCTTCCCATGATCCCCGAAAGCTCGGTCCTTCCGAGCCAGCGCTCTGCGCTCGGACTCCCCGACGTTGTGTGGCGCGTCCGTGCCGTGGTGTACGCCGTGGTCTACCTGCTGGCTCTCGCCGCTCCCGGGGCGACCGGCGGAGGCCGCTTCAGCCTGACGCTTTTCATGCTCGGTGCCGGCCTGGTTCCCTTCCTCATAGGGCTGGTCCGCCCCGAATGGACCCTCGAAGCCTCAGCGGGTGTCGACCTGCTCGTCGGGTTTGTGCTGTGGTGGCAGCTCCCTGCCATGCCGGGCGCCGGGCTCGCCATGACGATGTGGGCGGTCGTGCTCATCGCCGTCGCTACTCGTCACCACATCGAGGACATGCTGGTGAGCATTGCCATCACGCTCGAGGTCATCAAGATCCTCATCGTGGTCTTTGGTCCTGAGCGGCCGGTTGCTGCCGGACTCAGCGAGATGTTTCGGCCGCCGTTCGATGAGATCGTCTTCGCGCTTGCTCAAACCTGTTTGGTGCTTGGCGTCTATTACGCGGCGCGCGCCCTCGCCCGCGCCCAACGGCTGCGGCGCAGTGCCGAGGGCGACGACGAAACGCGCTATCAGTCCATTGTTGCCGCCTCGCCGGTGGCGATGGTGGTCGTCGTGGGCGGCGCGGTCGTCTTCTCCAACCCCGCAGCCGACCGCATGCTCGGAGCGCCGCGGTCCGAAGTCGTCGGCACCGACCTCTTCACCCTGGTGCCAGATACTGTGGTCCCCGGAGCTCGGGCCGCGATTCAGCGTGCCGTCGCCTCGAACGAAGCGGTCGCCGTTGTTGGGGAACCCCTCACCGCCGCCGACGGCTCCAGCCTGCGAATCGGGCTCCAAATCGCTCCGATGATCTACGCCGGGCAGCCCGCCGTCCAAATCGTGCTTGCCGATCACCCCGGCGAACGGGACGCCGCCATCGCCCTGAAGGCGAGCGAAGAACGCTTCCGTACTGCCTTCTTCAACTCACCCGCTCCCATTGTCCTCCTCGACCTCGACGGCTCCGTGGAGAGCATCAACCCGGCAGGGCAGGAACTGCTCGGCTACGGGCCCGACGAAGTGGTCGGAACCAACTGGCAGCACATGGTGGCAGCCGACCAGACGCGGCGGCTGGCCGAATTTGCCGAAGGAGCACTCAAAGGTGAGGGAGATCGGTTCACCCAAGAGATCCGCTTTGTCACCAATCATGGTCGGACCATCCCAGCGCTCGTCAACGTAGCCTTGGTCAGAGATGCCGATGGTCGAGGCCTCGGCTTTGTCGGCCAGCTCCACGACCTCACCGAGCGCTACGCCGTTGAACACGCCCTCCGTGAGAGTGAGGAGCGGTATCGCAAGCTATTCGAACGAATCCCCGTGGCGCTGTACCGGACGGCCACAGACGGCGAAATCGTCGACGTGAACCCGGCCCTGCTCGACCTGATGGGGTACGACGACGTCGACGCGTTGCGCAGCCGCTCTGCGACCGAGTTCTACGTTGATCCCGAGGACCGGGCCCGCATGGTGAAGGCGATGAGCGACGATGGGCGGGTGGTCTCGATGGAAGCCGAACTGACGCGGTCCGACGGGTCGACCTTCTGGGCCCGCGACACGGCCCGGGTCGTCGGCGCAGAGGGGGCGCGCTACTTCGAAGGTGCCCTGGTCGACGTCACCGAGCGCCGTCGCGGCGAAGCGCGACTGCGGGCCCAAGCGCGCCTTCAGGAGGCGCTTGCTCACCTGGGCCAGACGGCGGCGAACATCACCGACCTCGACAAGCTTTATGCGGAATCGGTCGGCATCGTCGCCACCGAATTGGGTCTGCAGATGGCGGGAGTTGTTCTCCAAACGGCAGAGGGATCCTACGAGCCGGCCTTCACCGTTGGATGGCCGACCGATGGAGACGCGACCGCGCTTTCACGCCTCGAGGGGCTCGCCAAGTACGCGGCTGATCAAGACAGCCCGGTGATGGTAAATGCGGTTCGTGCCGAGGCCGACCACGGCGGCACCGCGCCGGGCAACGGCGTCGCCGTCGCTCTCCGCAACTCGAAACGTCCGGTCGGCGCTCTGATCGCCCTCGGGCCCAGCAGCGGCGAGTTTCGCTCCGAGGACGTCCACTTCCTCCAGTCGACGGCCATGATCCTTGCCGCCGTCGCTGGACGGGTCGCCGCTGCCGAGCGTCTCGAACAGCTGGTGCGATCCAAGGACGAGTTCGTGGCGTCGATTTCCCACGAGCTCCGTACTCCGCTGACGGTGGTCGCCGGTTTGGCCGATGAGCTCAATGAGCACTGGCAAGAGTTCAGCGCCAAAGAGGTCAACGACCTCCTCGGCCACGTAGTTGAGGAGAGCAGAGACATGCAGGACCTCATCGAGGATCTGCTCGTCGCGGCCCGTGCGGATATCGGTCGAGTATCGGTCAAGATCGAGCCCGTCTGCGTGCGCCAAGCCGTCGACAGCGTCATGGACGGGCTCACCCCGCGCCGGGCTCAAGAGTTCACCGTCGGAGGTGAGGGAGAGCTTGCCGAGGCGGATCCGATGCGGCTCCGCCAGATCATTCGGAACCTGATGTCAAACGCGATCCGATATGGTGGCGATCACGTCGACGTGGGTATTGCTCGCGAGAACGGGCACATACACCTCACCGTAGAAGACGATGGTTCTGGGATTCCCCAGGGCGAGTGGGAGCAGGTATTCGAGGCATATGCCCGAGCCCACGACACCTCCGAACAACCCAACTCGGTTGGGCTCGGGCTCACGGTGTCGCGCAAGCTGGCTCGGCTTATGGGCGGCGACCTCGAGTACCGCTACGAAGAGCGCAGCGTGTTCGACCTCAGCCTGCCTGCCTCCGCCGACACGTACGCGTCAATCGATGATCCCCATTTCGTGTAGCTGGTGGTCTCAGTCACGAGCGGCGGCTACGACCGCATCCCGCAACGCGGTCAAGCCGGTGGTGCCGCTATCGCCTAGACATACGAGGAGCACAGATCGGTCACGTCCCCGCAATGCCTGATGGTCACCGAGCGCTTGGGCGCCGACGAGCTTGCCGAAGTCGTAGTCGGTCTCGGGCACCGATATGGCAGGTTCGGGGTGATCGATGACCTGCAGGAATCGGCCGGTGTTGGGGCCACCCTTGTGGAGTTGGCCGGTCGAGTGCAGGAACCGAGGCCCGAAATCCAGCGTGGTGGCGACGCGCCGATTGTCCCTGATGGCCAGGCGAGCCTCTTGGAGAATGGATGCCGTTTCTGGTGTCGGAGCCAGGTAGGCGTGGATCCCGACGTACTCCCCGGGTCCGATGCCGGCGAGCCATTCACGAATCGTCCCTTCCAGACCGGGCTCCAGGGCGTCATGCTCGACCACGTCGGCCGTGTCGAGGTCGCCGTCCATAGCGCGGCGCGCCAGTTCCTTGGCAAGCTGGACATCGGGTTGGTTGAAGGGGTGAATGCCGAGCACGGCGCCCGCCGCGGCGACGGCGATCTCGAACAAGAACATGGCGCCGACGAGATCGGCAGTGGAGTCGAGACGCACCCTTATCACGGGGTGACCTGCCGCCGCGAGGGAATCGGCGATGTCGTCGAGCGAATCCGCCGCAAAGTCGATGACCACGAATGTTCGGTCTGGGCCGTAGGCGGAAGCGGCCGCCACCGGTTCGCCACCGACGGGGATGATGCCCTTTTGGTCTTTGCCGGTTGACTCTGCGATGAGTTGCTCGATCCACGCCGGGAAGGCGGCGAGGCCGTCGGCAGTGATGAAGGTGACTTTGTCCCGTCCCGCCAAGGTGAGTTCTCCCAACGCGGCACCGAGCCGCAGGCCGGAGCTCTCGGAGGCGGCGATGCCCGGGGCGCTGTTGGCCACGGCCTCGGCGGCGGCGGCCTGAAGCGCGCCGAGGTCGGCACCAATGGCTGCGGCGGGCACGAGTCCGAACTCGGTCAGCGCCGAGTAGCGACCCCCGACGTCCGGAGGAGCAAGGAAGATGTGGGCAAAGCCACGTTCGGCGGCCAGGGCGGCCAGCGTGCTGCCGGGGTCCGTCACAGCAACGAAGTGAGTACCCGGTTCGTCGCTGATTTCACCGACACGATCCCAGAAGTAGCGGAAGAACGACAGCGTCTCGAGTGTTGTGCCGGACTTTGACGAGACCATGAACAACGTCGTGCCGAGATCAATCGAATTGGCGATGGCTGCGACGGAACCCGGATGGGTTGAGTCGAGCACCAACAGCTCGGGATAGCCCGGCGCATTGCCGAAGGTGGCCTGATACACCTCAGGGGCGAGGCTGGAGCCTCCCATGCCGAGCACTACGACGTGGCGGAATCCGGCGGCGGCCACCTCGGCCCCGAACGCCTCCAGTTGCTCGAGATGGTCGGTCATACGGGTCGCAAGGCCAAGCCACCCGAGGCGATCAACCAGTTCCGGCTGCGGCTCGGCGGCCCACAGCGTGGGGTCTTTGGCCCACAGGCGGGCCGCAAACTCCGCGGCGTCCCAGCTCTGGAGGCGGCTTTCCACGTCGCCGGCCCAGCCGGCGAGCTCAAGCGAGATGTGAACACTCATGTCCGGAGGGCAGCGGCCTTGGCGGCCAGCGTGGCGAGCAGATCGTCGAACGAATCGGCGAATGAAACGACACCCTCGGTCTGCAATGTGGCGGTGATCTCGTCGAAGTCGATGCCGAGATCACCAAGAGCGTCGATCTGTTCGATGGCGTCATCGAGGTCGTCGGTCAACGCGCTCGGATCAATGACGCCGTGATCGATGAAGTCATCCACGGTCTGGGGAGGCATGGTGTTGACGGTATTGGGGCCGATCAGGTTGTCGACGTAGAGCACGTCGAGGTACTCGGGGTTCTTGGTCGATGTCGAAGCCCACAGTGCCCGCTGCGGTTGCCCACCCCGGGCCGCCATTTCGGCGAAGGCGTCGCCCTCGAAGAGTTGTTGGTAACGGTGGTAGGCGAGCTTGGCGTTGGCCACCGCGGTGCGGCCGCGGCGCGCCATGGCGTCGGGCGTGCCCACCTTCTCGAGGGCGGCGTCGGTCTTGGTGTCGACGCGGCTGACGAAGAACGAAGCGACCGAGGCGACCCGACCGGGATTCTGTGCCCTGGCCAGCCCCCGGAGGTAGGCATGGGCCACGTTTTCGTAGTCTTCCAGCGAGAACATCAGAGTGGCGTTGACGTTGATATTGGCGGCGATGAGCTCTTCGATCGCGGGGATCCCCGCAGGCGTCGCCGGCACCTTGATCATGAGATTGGGGCGGTCGACCTTGTCCCAGAGGCGATGGGCGTCGGCGATGGTGCCTGCTGTGTCGTTGGCGAGATGCGGCGATACCTCGAGACTGACGAAACCATCATGCCCGTCCGAACTCGTGTACACCTCGGCGAGGGCGTCGGCCGCCCCCTGGATATCACGGATGGCCAGTTCCTCGAAGAGATGAGCGGCGTCGACGTCGGGATCGGCGGTGACCATGGTGCGGATCTGATCGTCGTACTGGGCCGAGGCGGCAATCGCCTTCTGGAAGATGGTCGGGTTGCTGGTGAGGCCCCGGATGCCGTTGGCAACGAGTGCGTCGAGTTCGCCGTTCTCCAGCATGTCTCGACGGATGAAGTCGTACCAGACGGACTGTCCCGCTTCGTACAAATCGTTCAGCTTGCTCATGGGCAGCGATTCCTTTCGAGGTCGTCGAATTCGGTGGAACGCGGTGAGTACGAGCTGCAACCGCGTTCAGAACTCAGGTGTTCCGCAATGTAGCAAGGACGACAAGCGCCAGGGCCGCAGCGTCGCCACGGCGGCTGCTCAAACTGGCGTGTCGAGCAGCTTCGTGAGGCGTTTGCGCAGCTCCTCGCCCATATCCTTGCGTTCGAGCGCATAGGCGATGTTTGCCTCGAGGTAGCCGAGCTTGGTGCCACAGTCGAAGCGCCGGCCCGCGATCTTCATTCCGTAGAAGGTGTCGCCGTTGATCAGCTTCACCATGGAGTCTGTGAGCTGTATCTCGCCACCCGCGCCGCGACTGCCCAGCGCCAGGTAATCCATGATCTGAGGCTGAAGGATGTAGCGGCCGACGATGGCGAGGTTGGATGGGGCATCTTCGGGCGCCGGTTTTTCCACGAGGTCCAAGATCTCAACCAACCGGCCGTCTTCCTCGCCTGGGGCGATGACGCCGTACTTGGACGTTTCTTCGCGCGCCACTTCCATGAGCGCGACCACGTTGCCGCCGGTTTCGTTGTAGACCTCGACCATTTCGGCGAGGCATGGGCCATTTCCGAGGATCAGGTCATCAGCGAGAAGAACGGCGAACGGTTCCCCGCCGATGAGGTTTCGTGCACACCACACGGCGTGGCCGAGGCCCATCGGCTCCATCTGGCGGACGTAGGCGATTTGGCCCGGCTCGAGCTTCGAGCTGTTGATCAGCGCCAGCGCCTCTTCGTGTCCGCGTGACGTGAGGGTGGCTTCTAGCTCGTAGTGACCGTCGAAGTGGTTCTGGATGGCGCTCTTGCCGCGACCCGTGACGAAGATGAACTCTTCGATACCTGCAGCCCGCGCTTCGTCCACCGCGTATTCGATAAGTGGTTTGTCGACGACCGGCAACATCTCCTTTGGAAGCGCCTTGGTCGCGGGAAGAAACCGCGTGCCCAATCCGCCAACCGGGAAGATTGCTGTTCTGACTCTTTTCACGAATGCCCCCCATTCGTCTGAGATACCGAGTATTCCCATCGGCACCTCGCCCCACCGAGATAAGCCCTCACCTGCGCGATCTTACGGACCCACGCAGCAACTGGGAAGGCCTATGGCTGGAAATAGGTCGGACGACTCATGCGGTCGAAATGGTTGGTCAGTCTTCGGTGCTCTTGCCGACGACCTCGTTGGCAATCCGTTCGGCGTGGCCGGCGGCGCGTACGTTGTAGAGCGCCTGTTCCACCAACCCGTCGGCACCGATCACGAACGTCGACCGGATGAGCCCCTCGTACTCTTTGCCGTAGTTCTTTTTCGTGCCCCATGCGCCGTAGGCCTCGGCCATGGAGTGGTCCTCGTCTGACAACAAAGAGAACGGCAGTTGGTACTCGGCGCGAAAGTCGTCGAGCTTGGCAACAGGGTCGGGGCTGACCCCGAGGATTTCGTACCCGGCGGCATAGAAGTCGTCGTGTCGGTCGCGAAAATCGCAGGACTCGGTGGTGCAGCCGGGGGTGAATGCCTTGGGGTAGAAGTAGATCACCAGACGGTGGCCGGCGTAGTCGTCCAGGGTGACTTCGGCGCCGCCGTGGTCGAGGCGAGAGAAGAAGGGGGCGGTGTCCCCGGGGGCAAGCTTCATGAGCGCTCCTGATCGGCAAGGCCGCAGCGTACCGCAGTTGACTACGCCAGTTCGGTCGCGGCGCGCAGTCTGAGCTGCCCGCAGGCGGCATCGATGTCCTGCCCTCTGGTGTCTCGCAGCGTGACGTTGGCGCCCCGCCGATTCAGTTCGTCGATGAACGTCTCGACGGCGTCCCGAGTGGGTGGCAGGTCGGGGCTCAGCGGCGTCGGATTCAGCGAGATGAGATTGATATGGGCTCCGAGGCGACTCGCGACATTGGCTAGCTTGCGGGCCTGATCGGGGGTGTCGTTGGTGCCCGCGATCATCGTCCACTCGATGCTGACCCGGCGGCCCTTGCGGTCGAAGTAGTAGGCGGCGGCCGCGATGAGATCTTCGAGGGGGTAGCGGTCGTTGAGGGGAACCAGACGGGACCTGAGCTCGTCGTCGGCGGCATGAAGGCTGACGGCAAGATTGACTTGCCATGGCTCTTCGGCGAGCCGCCGGATGCCGGGAACGACGCCCACGGTTGAGACGGTGATCGAACGAGCCCCCATCCCCATGACGTCGATCATGCGGCGCAACGATTCGCGCACCCTGGGGTAGTTGGCCAGGGGCTCGCCCATTCCCATGAATACGACGTTGGTGATGCGTCCGGGTGAGTTCGGCATGGGGCGTTGGCGCAGCGACGCAGTGGCGTAGGCAACCTGGGCGAAGATCTCGCCGGCCTCGAGATGGCGCTCAAAACCAAACTGTCCGGTAGCGCAGAACGTGCATGCCATGGCACAGCCTGCCTGTGAGGAGATGCACAGGGTGGTCCGCTTGGGGTATCCCATCAGGACGGCCTCGATCGAGTTGCCTTGCGGAGTGCGGAACAGCCACTTGCGGGTAGTGCCCCCGTCTGCGGACTGTTCGATCTCCACGGTGAACGGCCACAGGGCGGGGCCCAATCGCTCTCTGACGTCAGAGGGCAAGTTGGTCATTTCGGAGGTGTCCAGGACGGGCGTCTCGTAGAGCCAGCGCCGCAGCTGATCAGCGCGGAAGCGAGGCTCGTCCACCAGCAGTGAGGCGAGCTCGTCGGGATCGGTCAGATACGGCACGGGGCCATCGTACGCCCGCGGCGGGTCGATAGCGGTGCGTCGCAGAAATACTCGCCGTGTCTCTCCGGTCCTCGACGCCCCCGGCTTCGCCTTCCTCCTCGACGCAGTGCCTGACTGCGCCTTCGTCGTCGTGCCGTGCCGGATGACGCCGATGCCTCGGAGACACCCAGACGCTATCTCAACGACACACCACTAGCCTCCCCGTGAAGCCGCTTCGGCGATCCAATCGGCGGCAGTCGTCTCGGCAACGTCGAGCTGCTCGGCGAGCGACCTCGGGTCCGCCGCGGCGAGGGCGGCGAAGGTGACGATGCCTTGTTCGGCCAGATGGCCGGAGCGGACCGGGCCAATTCCCTTGATGATGGTCAGGTCGTCGGGGTCAGCTGTCGGAGGGGCCGTTTCGGATGCTGCCTTCCCATCGGCCGACTCCGCTTGCTTTGGCTGATGCGCCTCGTGATGACGGAACGGCGGTGGCTGCTCCGAACTCACCTTTGGGGTGGGCAGCAAGCGGTCCCGAGTCAACCAGACCACGGCAACGACTCCTGCAACGACTCCGAGGACGCGAGTGAGCTTCTTCATGAGCGTCAGTGTAGAGCGGTGGGTGCCGCGCCCGGCGCGGGCTGGACCCGGTCGCCGTTCAGGGGCGGCAGGTCCAGTGATACCAGGGGTACTGGCCGCGATCGATGCTGTAGTCGACCAGCCAGGCGGCGGAGGCGATGTTGGCCTCGGGATCGAAGGGGCTGGCGCCTCCCCAACCCGCCTTGGGCGATACGTTGGCCCAGGTTCCGGGGATGAACTGGAACAGTCCGGAAGCGCCGGAACGGGAGTTGTAGGCGGAAGGATCGCCCTTGCTTTCGCATTGGATGATCGACAGGGCGTCGTCGACGAGGTCGCCTGGGAAGTACTGCGATACGAGCCCGCGCCAGTTTTCGGCCGGTCGAGGCCCGCCTCCGTCGTTCGGAGGAGCCGTCGTCGTGGTCGTGGTCGGCGGCGGCGGAGCTTGAGTGGTAGTTGGCGCAGGAGCCCGGGTCGTCGTTGTGGTGCGGGGCGCCGCGGTCGTTGTCGTGTCGGCGCTGTCCGACGAATCATTCGACTGGGTGGTCGCCGCGATCTCGTCCGTCTCCTTCTCAGGAGCGGGTGGCTGCGTTGTTGTCGTCGTCGTTGTTGTCGTGGTCGACGTCGGCGGCAACTCAAAGGTGGTCGGAGGCTCATCGGCCAACTCGCTCGCAAACACTGCAGCGGCAACCCGGCCGGTTGCCGCCAAGGGCATCTCGGTAGGGCCGTACCGGTCGATGGCTCGCGCCTCACCGCCGGGGGTGAATGCCGCAAAGCCAAGCACCGCGGCCAAGGCCACGATGAGTAAGCCGGCGAACGCCAAAGGGGTTCTGCCTCGCAAGGTTGGGGAACTCCGCCTAGTGGAAGGGACTCCGGGATGTGCCCGGGGGGCGTGCCGCGCGCACGGCGCGCCCTCTTGTCCGCTGGAGGCTAGGTCTGGTTGATCGCCTATGGCAAGCCGATACCTGCCAGATGCTGGGTGGAGGTCATCCTGGGCTCGAGGAACTGCAGGGCGCCTCGGGCCGCGCGGAGCGTCTTCTGGCAACGGGTTGGATCGAGTCGGCCGTGGTCGCGACCGGCGCCAGCGACTTCGGCCGTGATCAGGGTGCGATAGCCGACGCGGTGGATACCCGCGGGTCGGCGCTTCCAACGGTGACCGCCCCATCTGTCGCAATCACCGAAACCGGACCCCACCCCGGCATCCAGGCATCGGCCTGGTGGACGTCGAGGCCGCGCCGGCTGAGACCGGCCGCGACAACCAGAGCCATGCGGGACTCGACTTGAAGGCGCGGTTGCTGACCTGGACCCCATCCGTCGACGATCCAGCGTGGCACCACCTGGGCTTGCGAGCCGGTGACTCCCGCCCACAGCAGTTGGGTGGCGACCTGTACCAGAAGCTGTGGTTGGTATTGACCGCCCCGGGTGCCAAGCAACAGGCGGAGTTGGTCGCTTTCCGTCCACAGCGAGGGCGACAACGTGTGGAGCGGGCGTCTTCCGGGACTCATCTCGTTCGGGTGGCCGGATATGAGATTGAAGCCCGCCCCGCGATTGTGGAGGAAGACTCCGGTGTCGCCCGCCGACAGGCCCGACCCGATCCCATGGAAATTGGACTGGATGAACGACACTCCCATCCCATTTCCGTCACGCACGCAGAAGTACGCCGTGCCCCCGGGCGCCGGTTTCGGGGCCGGCCAATCTGCTGTGGAGTCGACAGACAACCTCTCGAGGCGAGAACGGAGGCGATCCGGATTTGCCAGCTGGTCGGCGGGGAGTGGCGCGGTGTCGGGGTCGGACACCAACTCGTCCCGTTCCCAGGCGACCGCACGGTAGGCCTCGATGGCGGCTTGGTAGAACGCAGGATCCTCGGGGTCGCGCGGTGGGTCCATCTGTTCGAACAGCCAGCAGGCGGCCAGGGTCAGCCAACCCTGGCTGTTCGGGGGAATCGTCCAGGCGCGCTGCCCGAAGACGTCAACAGAGATCGGATCCACCCACTGCGTGTTGCGGTGCTCCAGATCCGCAGCGGTGATGACCCCGTCGGTGGCCACCGTGATCTCTTCGCCGACCCTTCCCCCGTAGAACGATTCGCGACCGGCCGCTGCCAGCAGGCGTAACGTCTCGGCGAGGCGAGGGCGGGTGAGTCGGGCCCCGGCAGCCGGGGCAACGCCGCCTGGATAGAGCGATGGGGCGGATCCCTGTCCTCCGATGAGCGGGTGGATTCGCCGCAGCGAATCGGCGAGTTCGTTCGACACCACAAAGCCTGTGGTGGCGAGATCGATGGCGGGGGCCAGTAGATCGCCGAGCGGTCTTGTGCCGAACCGTTCGAGCAGTGCTTCCCAGCCGTCGACGCAACCGGGCACGGTCACACTCCAGGCACTGCGCAACGGCACTTCGTCGATTCCGCGGTCGCGCAATTCAGCGGCGATGGCGCCGGAGCCGGCCCGGCCGGAGGCGTTGAGGGCAGCCGGGGCTGCCAGCCCGGGCGTGTGGATCAAGGCGAACAGATCGCCGCCGAGTCCGCACGTGTCGGGAGCGACGACTCCGAGCACCGCGTTGGCGGCGATGGCTGCGTCGACGGCATTGCCGCCCGCCGCCATGATTCGCTCGGCCGCCCGGCCTGCAAGTTGGTGCGGGGTGACCGCGATCGGCGTCGTGGCTAAACGCGAGCCGGTCGTGAGTGAAGCACTGGGATCCCGGAGGGGGACCTCAGTCACTGGCTCAATGTGGCAAGCCGGCGGTTGAGGGCGTCGAGCACCGCCCGCACCGCGGTCTCGCTGGTGTCCCCCTGAGAGAGGGCGGCACCGACGACGATCTCCTCCTCGGAGCTGCGCACCGAGCTGACAACGACCGCGATGACCGCGGTACGCATGCCAACAGCCGCAGTGCCGACCGAGTCAAGCGCAAGGGGAGGCATGTCCGGATAGAGCGATTCGAGGGCACCGATGGTCGCTTCGCCCACCAGACGGAGCCGTGCCGAGGTTGCAGCCGGTCCACTGGCGGTGCCGACATGATCGCTCTCCTGCCAGCCGAGGGTTACCCGCACCGTGAGGCGGGAGCCATCGGGCTCTTCCTTGATGCCGACGATGACGGGACGTTCCGGCGTGTGCCGCCGGATGTCTTCTCCGGCGAGTTGGACGACAGAGATGACCCGTCGATCGATATTGGTTCCATAGCGGGCCATCGCCAGTGACTGAACGTCGCGCACGACCTGTTTGGCGGGTTTGGTCGATGTTGCCACCACGTGTACTTCGGCGACCTTGGTGCCATCGCCGACCACGCGCACGGCATCGACCGAGTCGAGGCGGGTGAGGGTTTCTTCCAGTTCTTCAAAGTTGAGCAAGCTCTATCTACCCCTTGACACGGCGTAGCGTAGTGGTCTGCTGCGCCGCGTAGCGGTTTCTCGCGAAACTGTGGCTTGCTTCCTTTCGCCATGACCCGTAAGTTGTGGTCGGGCCACCAGGGGACAGGGCCCGTGCCTCAGGCGGAAACCCGTCCGGTGTGGCCTTCCGCGGGCCACCGCTGGGTCTTGGGGGTAGGCGTGCACGTGGACAATCGAAGGTTTCCCCATTGGTCACCGACCCGTGGGGAAAGAGGTGTGGCGCCCGAGCTGCCGACGACTCAAATCCTTTTCATACCCTGCGGAGCGGATTCATTCCTGACCCGGCGAACCTGATGCCGGCGAAGAGAAATCATCATTGGGGTTGAAAACCTTGCGAGAGCGGCTTTTGAAGCTCGCCTTGACCATGGGAAGCCTCGCCGCGGCGCTTGTTGCTGGTGCGGCTTCTTTCCGGATTACCTGACTCGAACCACGGCTCGGGTGTCACCACCTCACGTCCTTCATGGAGTTGCGATGTTCGGCATCGACCCCCGCAGACAATCGAGGCTTCGTCTCGCCTTCGCCATCGGCGTTGGTGGTATCGGTGTTGCCATCCTTGCTTTGTTGATCGCGCTTCCCGAGGTCACGTTCCCCACCGAAGTTTGGTTGTGGGCATTGTTTGCGCTGGCGGTTGTCTACTTCGAATGGAACTCGGTCGAGGTCAACGACCGACTGTCGGCCAGTCCGAGCGTCATGGTGGTGATGACGGCTGCGGTCGTCTTTGGCGACGAAGCCTTGTTGGGTGTGACCTCGATGGTGGCGCTGGGATTCGTGACCCCCTCCGACATCAGGAATCGTCAGTGGTTCCAGCCGGCGGTCAATCTGGGCCAACTCACCCTGGCCGCCTTCATGGCGATGCTCACCCTCGGTTGGCTTCTGCCCGTTCAGCCCTTCCAGGCCGAGGATCTGCCCACCATCGCGGTCGCCTCGGGTGTCGCAGCCGTTGTCTACGGATTCGTGAACTTTCAGGTGGTGGCGATTGTCGTTCGCAGCGTGTTCGGGCAGCGGCAAATTCGGCCATGGTCGAACACCGCGGCATTGATCCTGCCATTCCTCGGCATGGGTTTCCTCGGTGGATTGCTTGGCGCCACGTATCACCTCGTCGGCCCGGTGACCCTTCCGTTGATCTTCATCGTGTTCTTCGTCGGCCACATGACGTTTGCGTCGTATGCCCAGCTTCGTGAAGCACAGGAGTCGACGCTGCGCGGGTTCATCAAGGCGCTCGAGGCCAAGGACCTCTACACGCGAGGCCACACCGAACGCGTCGCGGTCTTTTCAGAACTGATCGGTCGCGAGATGGGATTCAACGGAACCCAGCTGGAACGCCTGCGCTGGGCCGCGCTGATCCACGACGTTGGCAAACTCGCCGTGCCACGGGATCTGATCCGGAAGAAGGCGCGCTTGACCGACGAGGAGTACGCCCAGATGAAATCGCATGTACACCTCGTTGAAGACCTCCTGGCCGAGGTCGACTTCCTCCAGCCGATGGTGGCCATCGCCGCCAACCACCACGCCCACTACGACGGCAACGGCTACAAGGGCACGAAGCACGATCACGCCGACAACCCGCCGCTCGAGGCGTGCATTCTCGCCGTTGCCGACTCGTTCGACGCCATGACCTCGACTCGGTCGTACCGGGTCGCTCTCAGCCAGGAGTACGCCATTGCCGAGTTGCGGCGCTACTCCGGTTCCCAGTTCGATCCCGAGGTCGTCGAGGCTTTTGTCGACGTGCTGGCGCGCCGCGGCGAGCGTTATGGATCTCCCGACGTCAACAGCGAGGGCGAAGCCCGTCGGCGCGCCGAGGGGGTGAAGGTGGATGGCTGAGTATCAGGTCAACCGTCTTTCGCTCACCGTTTGGTTTGCGACGATCGGGCTTGGCGTCGTCGCTCTGGTGCAAACGACGGAACCGATCGTGACCATCCTGGTTGGTGCGGTGTCCATCAGTCTTGCTCAGATCGTCACCGTCCCCGCTCCGAGCGGCGAACAGTTGCCGCTCGGCGTCGGAGTCGCCGTTGCGGTACCTCTGATCGTTGATGACGTGGGAGCGGTTGTTGCCATCTACGCGCTCGGCATGGCCGGCTCATGGGTGGTCTTTGCCCTCCGGCGACAGGAGCGGGTCATGCTCTCATCGCGTTTTGTTTCCGAGGCGCTCGCGCTCGCTGCCTTCGGCGGCGTCTTCTACGGCGTCGAGGCGATCTTTCGTGTCAACGGCGAGATGGGGGAGTGGGCTCAGCTGCTGGCGGTCGCCGCCGCCGGGATCGCCTGGTATGTGGCGAGGGCCTTTCTCCGTTCACTGGTCGGCTTCGAGCGCGATGACATTTCGGCTCGCTACTTGTGGCTGCTGGCCCTCGAGGACTGGACGGCGGTCGTCAGTCTATTTGTGGCGGGAGCGCTCTTCGGGTTTGCGTGGCCCGTGATGGGAGTCTGGGCGATCCCGGTAGCCGTCCTGCCTTATGCGTTCAGCCACCTCGCCTTCGTTCGGTATCACAGCACCAAGGTCACCTACGGGCAAACGATTCGGGCATTGGCCCAGATCCCCGAAGTCGCCGGCCTCGCCCCTTCGGGCCATTCGGCTCGGACGGCCGATCTCTCCCTCGCGGTGGCACGAGAGTTGGGCATGCACCCGCACCAGGTAGCCGAACTCGAGTACGCCTCGCTGGTACACGACATCGGTCGGATCACGCTGAATGAGCCCGCCATTTTGCGAGCGGGGTACACCGACGAAGACATTGCCCGCTGGGGAGCGCAGATTGTGGGCGAAGCCCCGCACCTGGAGCGGGTCGCAGAACTCGTGCGGGATCAGCATCGTCCATACCGACGAGCGGGTCAGGAGCGCGACCCGCGACTTCCGTTGGCCACCAAGATCATCAAGGTCGCCAGTGCCTACGACCAAGGCCGGCATGAGCTGGGGTTGCCGGCGGTGGACGCCCTCGAGCAGATCCATCGCGGCTCGGCATATGACTTCGATCCCGAGGTGGCCGCGTCGTTGCGCCGGGTGCTCGTCCATCGCGGCGACGTCAACGCCTGACCGCTTCGGTTCAGCAGCATTCCCTGGCGATGGCCGCGCTGATTTGGCTGCTGTTGGAGTCGTCTATCGGTCGGCGCGCCGAAGTTGCTGTCGGTTGGAGTCGCCTATCGGTCGGCGCGCCGAAGTTGCTGTCGGTTGGAGTCGCCTATCGGTCGGCGGCGCTGCCCGGAATACCCTGGACTCGGTGGCGAAAGAGCTTCACCGGTTGCTGCATCTGATCCTCGACGAACACGCCGAGGCCGATGGCGAAGAACACGTCGCCGAGGGAGATCACGCTGCCCGGGAGCGGAATGATGTCGGCGAGAAAGGGGAGTCTGGTCGTGGTGTCGAGCAGCACGTGTTTGGCGCCCAACACCAACTCGCCGGTGTTACCGGCAAGTTCGGCAGCCTCAGGCAGGACGGGCATGCCCTGATTCAGCGCTATCACGGTGAAGTTCATCAGAACGCCGATGCCGGCGATCCACATCCCAGCCTCGTTCCGATTCAGCCACACCACGATGAGGAGCGGCAGGTAAGAGAACAGCACGAGCGAGACGGCAAGGTCGGGGTTCGAATCCGGCACGTAGTTGGCTCCGATCTGCACCCCAAATCCGATCAGGAGCAGCCACCACCCTTTGGCGTGGATCTCCGTCAGGTTCGACAGTTTGCCGCCTCGAAAGAGTGAGACGATCACGGAGAACACGAGGACGACGACCAACCACGTCATAGTCCGACGTTAGTGGCCGTCCTGGTGCTGCGAACCCGATTCGGACGGGTTTGTTGGCTTCAGCCTGCCGGAAACATCGGGGTCGCAGGTCTCGGTATGCTCGCCGCTGAACCTGAAGGAGGGCGCGGATGCTGCGGTATGAGTCGGACGGGCCACGCGCCGTGGTCACCATCGACGACCCAGAGCGCCACAATCCGCTGTCCAACGAGGCAATGGCGGGACTGGCGGAGGCGGTGACGCGTGCCGCTGGGGACGAGACCATCCGGGTCGTGATCATCACCGGCGCCGGGGACAGGGCGTTTTCTGCGGGTGGCGACCTCTCCGGCGGATTCATGGACACGCCGATCGGTCGGCACGGCGAGCGTGGCGCCCTGGCCGATCTGTTCCGCAACTTGCGCCGGTGCCCGAAACCAACGATCGCACGCGTCAACGGTCACGCCCTCGGCGGCGGTTTCGGCCTGGCGGCAGCCTGCGACATCGTGATCGCAGCCGAAGGCGCGTTGCTGGGAACGCCGGAAATACGGGTCGGCTTGTGGCCGATGATGATCAGCGCGGTGCTCAAGCCGCTGGTTCCCCAAAAGGCGCTGTTTGAGATGATGGCAACCGGCCGGCGCATTTCGGCCGACGAGGCCATGCGTCTCGGGGTGGTCTCGCGGGTAGTGCCGGCAGCAGACCTCGACAGTGCGGTCGACGAGACTGTGGAAGCTCTGTTGCGCTACAGCCCGGCGACGCTGGCTTTGGGCAAGAGCGCCTTCTACGCCATCGAGGACATGGATCTCGATACGGCGCTCGACCATCTCCACATCGGCCTGACCGCAGCCGGGACCACGGAGGACGCCGCCGAGGGTATCGCCGCCTTCATCGGTAAACGCGACCCAGACTGGAAGGGACGCTAGCGGTGCGTCGATGAAAACCGCGTCTGGGTATCTCCGAGGCATCGGAGAGACACGGCGAGGATCTGCGACGAACCGCTACATCGGCAATACCCCGTGTGTCAGCCGAGGTTCTCGGCGAGGAAGGCGTCGATGTCGTCGGCGGTGATGGCGCCGATGATCACGTCGAGGATCACGCCATCGGACGAGATCAGGTATGTCGATGGCATTCCGAGCGCCGGGTAGCCGTCCTCGACCATATCGTCCTCATCGAACCCGATGGTGTACTCCACGCCGATTTCGCGGGCGAAGTCGGTGGCGTCGGCCGTTGCGTCCTGCACTGCCACGCCGATGAATTCCACGTCCTGGTGCACTTGTGCCGCGGCGTCGATGTCTGGCATCTCGGCCCGGCAGGGGAAACACCACGATGCCCACAGATTCAAGAACACCGGTCGGCCGTCCTCGGCGAGGTGGGTCGAGAGTGTGAAGGTGCCGCCGTCTAGCGTCGGCACCGTGAAGTCTGGCGCCTGATCCTCGGCGGCCGGTCCGTCACCAGCCAGCGACGACAGGTCGGCGAATGTGGTCGAGGGGGTGGCATCTCCGCCGCTGAACAGGACGACTCCGATACCGGCCAGGGCTCCGACCATGACCACACCGGCGAGCCAGATCACCCAACGCGGCAGACGACGTGGCCTGGACGCATCCGGGTCGCCGGGTGCAGGGGAGAGGTCGTGATCGGTCATGCGGACGCGACGTTAGTGGTCGGTTCGCGCTGTGCACAGGCCGGACGGCGTCAGATCGCCCGCATGGTCCGTCGCAGAGATACTCGCTGTGTCTCTCCGCTCTCGACGCCCCCGGCTTTGCTCTTCCTCGACGCAGTGCCCGACTGCGTCTTCGTCGTCATGCTGTGCCGGATGACGACGATGCCTCGAAGATGCTCAGACGCGATTTCAACGGCGCACTACCCCGGTGCGCAGCCGCCCCAGGGGCCCCAGCTGCCGTCGTAGTCGTAGAGCCAGTAGGTCGCCGCAATGTTTGCCTCGGGGTGGAAGGCCGTCGCTCCCGGCCATCCAGCATTTGCGGCCCGTCCGGGCCAGTAGTCCTGGAGATGCTGGAAGAGGCCGAGTGGCGGGTTGCTCCCCGGACCAACCGCAAAGGGATTGCCGCGGCTCTCGCATTCCATGACAGCGAGCGCATTGTCGGTTTGGCCCATGTCGCCGAAGTAGAGGTCGACGAGGTCGCGCCACTCTTCGACATCGCGGATCCCGCGGTAGTCCATTTCGCAGCCCTTTTCCGTTTCGGCGATGCAGACGTCGGCGCCGGACATGCCGTGGACCGAATCGGTGGATTGATTGCCATAGACCCAGTCGTTGCCGATTCCGGCCTTGATGGTGTCGGCACCTGTGCCACCCTTCAGCAAGTCGTGGCCGAGGCCCCCGAAGATGCGGTCTGCGCCGCCACCGCCTTCGATCCGGTCGCCGCCCGGTCCGCCGCAGATGATGTCGTCGCCCCCGAGTCCGTAGATGACATCCTTGCCTTCGAGGCCGGCAATGACATCAGGCCCGTCGGTGCCGGTGATGACGTCGTCTCCGGCAGTTCCCGGATGGGTCGCGGGGAGCCCGAGGCAGGTGACCCCGCCTGCTGCGTCCGCCCCCGTGGCGGCACTCAGGGCGATGGCGAGGGCGGCCAGGGCCACGAGGAGTGCGGCGGCAAGGCGTGAGGTAGTTGATGCAGTGATGTTCACGGCGAGAGAGCGTAGTAGTGGTCCGGATTCATTCGAAGTAGGCCATCCATATAGTGGGAATCGTCTGATCAGGTCTCGGAAACGTTGCGCAGCGGCGCGGTGATGCGCCACGCCCCCCAGAGTGCGGCTGCGATCACCGCGACGCCGATGACGGCGAAGATCCAGGTTGGGGCGTCGGCGCGAGATGCATAGGAAACGGCCAGCGTCGCCGCCGCGCCTGTGGCGAAGAGAACGGCGAATCCGGCCAGCGTGACTCCCGCAGCCGCGCCGGCCGAACGTGTCGCTCGAGCAGTGCCATAGAGGATCCATCCGAGCATCCCGGCAAGACCGGCGAGGAAGGCGATCCAGGCCACGGGGTTCGAGACCTGTGTCCACACCAGCATGGTTCCGACCATCGACCCGAGGATGAACCAACGCCGTTCCGAAATGGACTCGAGCGGATTCTGAAGCGTTGTGGTCCGGACGAATCTGGGGTTTGCGTCGATCTTGGTAGCCACGGTGTTTTCCTTCTGCCGGCCTTCCCTCAGCATCGGCCGGAAACGGGAGATTCTTGAACTCGCCGGCGAACCGATGTTGGATTCGCCGAGAGGCCCTTGGATGAGGGCAGGAAGGCCGTGGTGTCATCACGGACCATCTCGTAGCGTGATGCAAGTCACTTTCGCCGCGTAGACAGGGAGCAGGGATGGACCGCAGCTTTCTCGTGCTCGGCGGTGCCGGTCTGGTTGGCTACCAAGTCGCCCGCCAGATCGCCGCCGAGTTGCGACCGGAGCGGATCGTGATCGCGTCGCGTACCGAGGCCAGTGTCGACCGTGCTGTCGGCCGTCTCCGAGCCGAGATACCGGGAGTCGACGTCGTCGGCGAATGGGGTGACGTGTTCGTGCGCGAGGAGTACGCCCGGCGGGGCCGAACCGAGCTGCTGGCCGATCCGGAGGCTCGGGAGGGGATTTTTGCCGATCTGCTCGGCCCCATCGACCATGCCTTTGCGGCCAGCCGACTCGCTCATCTCTTCGAGCGGTACCAGCCCGACGTTGTCGTCGATGCGGTGAATACCGCAACGGCGATCAGCTATCAGGACGTGTACACCGCCTCGGTGGTGGCAAAGCAGAGTATTGAGGCCGGTCCGGCTGCCTCAAACGCGTCCGACCGCTGGCAAGAGATCGAAGGTGATGTCGAGTCGCTGATCCTGTCGCAGTCTGTTCCGCAACTGATCCGACACATCCTGATTCTGCATCGGGCAGCCCGCGAGGCGGGGACCCGGCTCTACTTGAAGGTAGGGACGACCGGAACCGGGGGTATGGGGCTCAATATCCCCTACACCCACAGTGAGGACCGACCGTCGGCCAAACTGATGACCAAGACGGCCGTCGCCTTTGCCCACACCGGCTTGTTGTTTCTGATGGCACGTACCGACCGGGGGCCCGCCGTCAAGGAGCTCAAGCCGGCGGCCCTCATCGGATACGCCGCCGTGGCGCACCGGACAATCCGCGAGCACGGCCAACCCGTGATCCGGTATCGCGCGCGTCGGATTCCGCTCGACCATCAGCTCGAACTGACGATGGATGTTGAGGCATTCGAGCCGCTCGGCGACGTCGAGATACCCGTCGTCGACACGGGCGAGAATGGCGTGTTCACCAAGGGCGAATTCGAGGCCATCACCTCGATCGGGCAGATGGAGTTCGTCACCCCGGAGGAGATCGCAGCCCTGGTTGTCGCCGAGATCCGAGGGGCGAATACCGGCCGGGACGTCATTGGGGCGCTCGACGGATCGGTGCTCGGACCGTCGTACCGCGCCGGGGTCCTTCGCCATCAGGCGCTCGATGTCCTGCGTCGTCTCGAGGAGGAGACGGGCACACACTCGGTGGCGCTCGGCCAGCTTGGACCGCCCGAACTCTCGAAGCTGCTGTGGGAGGCGGAATTGCTGCGCTTGGAGTTCGGCAGGCTCGCCGCGGTGACGGCAACCGCGCCGGACGAGATCAGCTCCCGCCTGGCCGATCGGCTCGAAACGATGCCCGACCTTTGCGACACGGTCACTTCACTGGGGATCGGAATCCTGGACGCCGACGGTGCCGCGTTGCGGCGGGGTCCACGACTGAGGATTCCGGAGGTGGCAGGCACCAACGTCGTCCCGGTCTCGGCCGCGGAGCGGGATGCCTGGGCCGACAAGGGATGGGTTGACCTGCGGCCGGCCAACTTCGCTCGCTGGCAAAACCGGTTCGCTGCAATGCACGCCGCCGGGCCACCCGATCCGGCGGCCGGCACCGACGATGTCCGGCTCGATCGGTACGCACTGGAGACGATCGAGATCGGCGCCGTTGTCGCGTGGGTCTTGGCAAACGAGCACGACGGCTACCGCACCATGTGAATCTGTTCTGGCGTGGCTGGGGTACTGGAAAACGCGCTCTGGCCACGCACGAACGGGGCCCTTGCCGCTCGCCGGCAGGGCACCAACTGGTCCGCCGTATTCGCGGTGAGCCAAAGCCGGTGTCACCCACCGGGAGCTCCGGCGGCGTCATAGGGGTGAGATGACCAACGAGGAGATCTACCGCAAGTACGCCGACGACCTGGTGCGATTCGCAACCGGGTTGGTCGGACCGTTCGACGCCTCGGATGTCGTGACGGATGCGTGCCTGCGGACGTTTGGGTCGCCGAGTTGGCACGATGTGACCAACCCCCGGGCCTACCTCTACCGCTCGGTGCTCAATCAAGCGCGGTCGCACCATCGTTCCACCCTGCGACGCCGAGTTCGCGAGCAGCGGGCTGCCGTTGCCGATGCGACCGTACCGGTCGAGGTGGACGTCGATGTGCTGGCCGCTGTGGACAAGCTGAGCGTGCAACAGCGCGCCAGTGTCGTGCTCACCTATTGGGAGGACCTCGCCCCGAGTGAGGTCGCGCTCCGCCTCGGGGTATCCGAGGGATCGGTGAAGCGGCATCTGGCCCGGGCTCGTTCCAAGCTCAAGGAGCTACTCGATGAGTGACCCGATGGACACCAAGCTGCGGGAACTGACGTATCGCCTGGTCGAGATGTCTCCGCAGGCACCGCCGTATCCGGAGAGCGCGGTGGTGCAACTCACGCCCGCTCCTGAGGCGAAGTCGTCACCGCGGCGGAGGAACCCGCTGGTGTGGGCTGCGGCCGCCGCCGTTGTCGCCCTGGTCCTGGTGGGCGTACCGCTGGTGCTGTTTGGTCCCGGCAGTGGCACCGATCCGACGACGGTGCCGCCGGCAATCGCAACAACCGTGCCGGAGACACCGCCCACGACCGATGTACCGGTCACCGCAGTACCGCCCACGGTGAGCTATGACTACGCCGTCTACCTCTTCTCGGAGGACATCACTACACGGGCAGGTGATCCGGCCCTCGTGGCCGTGGGCCGGACGGAGTCGCTGGAGACCGAGCTGCTGCCCGACGAGCTTGCCGGCCTTGCACTCGATCGGCTGCGCGATGCGGATCTCCCTGATGGTTTCTCCACGGCAGTTCCCAGCGACGCGCCGTGGACCAACATCCGGCTGGATGATGGCGTTGCGACCATCGACTTCCCTGCCGAGTTCGCATCCGGCGGCGGCACCGCTCTGATGACGGCGCGGCTGGCCCAAGTTGTGTTCACCGCGACGCAGTTCCCTGGAATCGACTCCGTGCTCTTCATGATCGACGGCGAGGTGGTCGATGTGTTCTCCGGCGAGGGGATCGTGCTCGACGGACCCCAGACTCGGGAGGACTACTACGACGATGGCCAGGCCATCTACGTTGATATGCCGCTGATCGGCTCCGTGGTCGGTTCGCCGATCACGATCAGCGGGGTTGCCAACGTGTTTGAGGGAAACCTCGAATTCGAGGTTTCCACTGCGGGAGGCAACGTCGTGACCGGCGGATTCACGACGGCGAGTTGTGGCAGCGGCTGCTGGGGGGAATTCTCCGCCGAGATTCCCTATGTTCTCGAGGCCCAGTCGAACGGGTTTGTCATTGCGTATGTGAGGTCGGCTGAGGACGGGAGTCGCCAAGACTTGATTTCGCTTCCGGTCACGCTTGATGTTGCGGAGTGGGCCGGGCCGCCGCAGGAATCTGCGGTCCCGGCCACAGAGCAAGAGGCGGCGTTCATTGCAGCGTTGGAGGCGTTCGCTACGGCCCCGGGCACCGCCAACTTTGCTGCCGTCCCCTTCGCCGACGAGGTCGCGCTGGGGCTTGGACCCGACTTGATCCGGAGCGCGGACCCGCGAGACCTGGCCGATCCGGCTGCCTGGGTCATGGATGTCGACCTGTTCCGAGCCCGGGCGGGCACGGCGTCTGCTCTCGACCTGCTGGCTGAGGAGCGTCCCCGCCGGGTGGTCACGGGCGATCATCTCCACTGTGCCTCGCCACCGGTGGCGGCGCCGATCGGCCTCGAGGGTCTCACTCGGATCAGCACCCAACCGACCGACGCCACGAGCTGCCTCGAGTGGTTCAGCGTGGACGTGTTCGTCAACGAGGCCGGCGAGATCGTCGCCATCACCCTCGATCTGTACGAGCCCTGAGTCTCCCCGCTGTCCACATTCCTGTTCTGGCGTGGCTGGGGCGCGAAAACCGCGCCTCAGCCACGCAAGAACGGCGGTTCTTTCTTCGGGTGCGCTTTCCGTTGCGGTTTACCTGGGAAAGGGGTGCTCGGACCGTCGGTAGCATGGTTGAACTGATCTCAGGTTCTTGGTTGATGGAAGCGAGGCGCCCCCATGTCCGACATACACGACCCCTTTGCAGCTCGAACGACGATTGACACCCCGCTGGGGCAACGAACCGTCTATCGACTCGATGCTCTCAAGGACCTCGGCGACATCGATGCCTTGCCCTACACGATCAAGGTCTTGCTCGAGTCCGTGCTGCGCAATCACGACGGCAGGGTCGTCACAGACGACGACGTCACGGCGCTCGCCCAGTACGACGCCTCCAAAGTCGAGGAAACCGAGATCGCATTCACGCCGGGGCGCGTGGTGCTCCAGGACTTCACCGGCGTCCCCGCCGTCGTCGACCTCGCCGCGATGCGCGCCGCCATCGTGCGGATGACGGGTAACCCGGACGATGCGCAGAAGGTGAACCCGCTCGTGCCCGCCGACCTCGTGATCGACCACTCCGTCCAGGTCGACGCCTTCAACAGCGGGATGGCCCTGCAGATCAACAGCGAGCGCGAGTTCGAGCGCAACAACGAGCGCTACGAGTTCCTCAAGTGGGGCCAGAGCGCCTTCGACAACTTCCGGGTGGTGCCACCTGCCACCGGGATCGTTCACCAGGTCAACCTCGAGTACCTCGCCCACGTCGTGTGGGACAACGGGACCACCCTCTATCCCGACAGCCTGGTCGGGACCGACTCGCACACCACCATGATCAACGGGCTCGGCGTCGTCGGCTGGGGCGTCGGGGGCATTGAGGCCGAGGCGGCGATGGTGGGGCAACCCATCTACATGCTGTTGCCTGAAGTCGTCGGGTTCAAGCTCACCGGCAAGCTGCCGGAAGGAACCACCGCTACCGATCTGGTACTTCGGGTGACCCAGATGCTGCGCGAGCACGGGGTCGTCGGCAAGTTCGTTGAGTTCTACGGGCCAGGGTTCGCCGACATGCCGCTGGCGAACCGCGCCACCATCGCCAACATGGCACCCGAGTACGGCGCAACGGTCGGCTTCTTCCCGGTCGACGAGCAGACCCTCAGGTACCTCAGGCTCACCGGGCGCTCTGAGGCGTTGGTCGAGACCGTTGAGCAGTACTACAAGCTTCAGGGCATGTGGCGCGACGACTCCCGTGAGATCGTCTACAGCGCCAAGCTCGAACTCGACATGTCGACCGTCGAGGCCGCGCTCGCCGGGCCGAAGCGCCCCCAGGACCGCATCGACCTCTCGGGGATGAAGGACCAATGGCACTACGACCTCGCTGAGACGTTCCACAAGTCGGCGCCGGCCGGGCCGGGAACCGTTGAGGAAATGGTCCACGAGGGCGGTCCGGTCCTCGGTGAGCCCTACCCCGACGCGGTCGACGATGCTCTCGTCGAATACGACGGGGAAACGTTCCGGCTCAAGCACGGTGCGGTGACCATCGCCGCGATCACGTCCTGCACCAACACGTCGAACCCCGATGTCATGGTTGGGGCCGGTCTGGTTGCTCGCAAGGCTCGTGAGCGTGGCTTGACCCGCAAGCCGTGGGTGAAGACCTCGCTGGCGCCCGGCTCGAAGGTCGTCACCGACTACCTCGACGACTCGGGCCTCACCGAAGACCTCGAGGCGGCGGGCTTCTATCTGGTTGGCTACGGGTGCACGACTTGCATCGGGAACTCCGGTCCGCTGCCGGTTGAGATCAGCGCCGCCATCGCCGAGCACGATCTCGTGGTCGCTTCGGTGCTGTCGGGCAATCGCAACTTCGAGGGACGCATCTCACCAGACATTCGAGCCAACTACCTGGCGTCGCCTCCGCTGGTGGTTGCCTACGCCTTGGCAGGAACCGTCGACATCGACCTGACGACCGAACCCATCGGCACGGACGACACCGGCACCGATGTGTACCTGCGTGAGCTCTGGCCGACCCAGGCCGAGATCGACGACATCGTCGGGCGCTCGGTGAAGACCGAGCAGTTCACCACCGAGTACGGGGCCGTGTTCGAGGGCTCGGAGGAATGGCGGGCGATCCCTTCGACCGACGACGCGCTGTACGCGTGGAACCCCGATTCCACCTACGTCCAGGAACCGCCGTTCTTCATGAACCTCGGGCTGGAGGTGAAGCCGATCACTGCGATCAGCGGGGCCAGGGTCCTGCTCAAGCTCGGCGACTCGGTCACCACCGACCACATCAGCCCGGCGGGAGCCATTGCGCAGACCTCGCCGGCGGGCCGCTACCTCATCGACCACGGTGTCGAGCCGCGGATGTTCAACAGCTACGGCTCGCGGCGCGGCAACGATCGGGTGATGACCCGCGGCACCTTCGCCAACATCCGCATCCGCAACCAGCTCGCTCCCGGCACCGAAGGCGGCTACACCACCGACTTCACCGACGGCGAGGTCAAGACGGTGTACGACGCCGCACTCAGCTACCGAGCGGCCGGCGTTCCGCTGGTTGTCCTCGCCGGTGACGACTACGGCATGGGTTCTTCGCGGGATTGGGCCGCCAAGGGCACATTCGAGCTCGGCGTCGTAGCGGTCATTGCGGCCAGTTTCGAGCGCATTCACCGCTCCAACCTGGTGATGATGGGCGTTCTCCCGCTCACGTTCCCGGCGGGTGAGACTGCGGACAGCCTCGGGTTGGAAGGAACCGAGACGTTTGCCTTCGATATCGACGACAGCCTTCAGCCCCGTCAACTGGTCAAGGTGACCGCCACGAAGCCGGACGGGTCGACCATCGAGTTCATGGCGAGGTGCCGCTGCGACACGCCGGTCGAGGTCGAGTACCTGCGCAACGGCGGGATCCTCCACATGGTGCTGCGTCGGATGGCGGGAGGTTCTTGATCGCTTCTGCAATCAAGAACTCGGTGGGCCGGTGGGACCGGCAGCGCCACCTCCGAGCCGTCAAACCGCCGCTAGCTCGGCGGCTTCGAGGACGCGGCAGGGTGTTGTCACCGAGCACCTTGCGGATGTCGGGTTCTGACCAGCTGCGGCGCAGCAGTTCCTCGGTGATGGCGGGGTAGCAGGAGACATCCTCGAGGCCCTCTGGGGTGAGGGACATGCCGTCGAAGTCCGAGCCGAGGCCGACGGCATCGACCCCGGCAACCGCGGCGATATGCTCGATGTGGTCGACCACGTCACCGACATCTCCAACGTCGAGGTCGAGGCCGCCCTCGATGCGTTCCATCTCCGTAGCGATGGCGGCTTCGTCTCCGGCCAACTCCACTCGCAGCTTTCGCCAGGTCTCGAACATCCCGACCATGGCGGCGGCGGTTTCTGCCACCACAAACCCAGGGAAGAACACCGCCATGACCACGCCGCCGCGCCGGCCGATCTCTGCCAATACGCCGTCTGGGACGTTGCGGGGATGCGGGGCCAGCGCTGCAGCGTTCGAATGAGAGGCGATCACCGGAGCAGCGGAGACGGCGAGAGCGTCTCGCATCGTGTCGGCGGCGACGTGGGATAGGTCGACGAGCATGCCGAGGTCGTTCATGCGGCGCACGACATCGCAGCCGAAGTGGGTCAGTCCGCCGTGTCGCGGCTCGTCCGTGGCGGAATCGGCCCAGGGGAGAGTGTCGCTGTGAGTGAGGGTCATGTACCGCACGCCTCGTTCGAACAGCACCGCAAGCTTGTCGAGCGAGCCCTCGATGCTGTGTCCGCCTTCGGAACCCATCAACGATGCGATTCTGCCCTCCGAACGGATCCGGCGGACGTCGGCGGCGGTACCTGCCAATTCGAGATTCGGGTCGCGGGCCACCATGGCCTCGACGAGGTCGATTTGGTCGAGGGTGCGTTGGAACGGCTCGGGGGTGTCGGCCGGGACGTAGACCGACCAGAACTGGGCGCCGACACCTCCGGCGAGCATCCGGGGGATATCGGTGTGGTAGCCCGGCAGCGAACCTCGCGGGTCGGCGAGGTCGAGGTTGCCGTCGGCTGCGGTACGCAGCTTCCAGGGCAGGTCGTTGTGTCCATCGATCACGGGCAGGTCGGCGTGAATGCGGGATGCCTGGACTGCAAAGTCGGTTGTCATGGCCACCAGGCTAGGGACGCATCGGTGCTCTCGGCGTCATCCCATTGGGCCGGCGGCTCTCACGACAGGACGCGATCTTCCAGGTCCTGATCGTAGGCGAATGCCCAGATCTCCGCGATCTTGCCATCTCGGAAGCGGTAGCCGAGCACCGTCCACAACTCGGCGACTCCGTCGTCGGTGACGGCCGTGGCCCTGTGCAGGCTGAAGCCCCGGTCGCCGTCGATGGCGACACTCTGCATCTCGATCTGGAAGGTGCCCTGGGTGATCGCCATGATGTCACCGAACATGGCGAGGATGCTGGCGGCGCCGGCGCGCTCGCCGCTGGCTACATTCGACCCCCCGCTGTGCCAGGTGACATCATCTGTCCATAGGTCCGGAATCCCGTGCGCATCGTCCGAGTTGAACAATGCGTAAGCCTGGCGGACGATGTCTGCGTAGTCGAGGTTCATCTCGTTCTTTCCTGTCGTACCCCAACCGTACGCCGATGGTTGCAGTTTGGGTGGCAGGTTCGCGAGACTCTCACGATGGGACGAATCGCAGTGGTCGGTGTCAGCGGCTGCGGCAAGTCGACGCTGGCCGCCGCCGTGGCGGCGCGTTTGGGATATCGGCATGTTGAACTCGATTCGATCCACCATCTCCCCAGTTGGGAGCCGATCGAGACAGGGCGGTTTCGCGAGATCATTTCCGAAATCGCCGATACCGACGCCTGGGTGATCGACGGCAACTACGGGTCACTCGTGCAAGATATTGTCTTTGCCGCCGCCGACACCATCGTGTGGCTCGATCTTCCCCGCCGGGTTGTGATGCCCGCGGTGACCCGCCGCACTTTGACCAGGATGGCGCGGCGTGAGGAGCTGTGGAACGGTAACCGGGAGCGTTTTCGCAGCCTGATGAATCGCCGGCCCGAGGACAACATCATCTTGTGGTCGTGGACCAGCCACGGTCCCGTATCGCGACGGTATGCCCAGCTCATCGCTGATCCCGGATACGCCGGCAAGACGTGGGTGCGCCTCCGGTCGCGAGGCGCGGTTCGAGCCTGGTTCGAGTCACTGCCCGACGCTGACCTATGACCCGGCGAGCGCACCGAGCACGTTCTCGGATATCTCTCCAACGTCCAGGTTCACCGAATCTGAAAAGGCCACCAATGCCACCAGGAAGAAGATGAGTGCGATCACGCCGATGATCAGGAGCACCGTGCCGATGATCCCGAGGATCCTGCCGGCATTGGCCGTGTTTCGGCCGGCGGGGTCGCGACGGCCCGTGTCGATGCCGGTGAGTTCCTGGTTGCCCAAGTACCAGGCGATGGGGGAGAGGACCTGACAGATGACGAGACCCAGGATGCCCAGGACGAGTATCAAGGTGGATTGGCTCGCCTCCGGATAGCCCTGGTAGTACGGCTGCTGCGGGGGGTAGGTCATGCGGGCAATGTCCCGGTCACGAAACGGATGGCCCAGACGCCGATGAGAAGTGGGATGTGGGCGGCCAGCCATAGGGTTCCGAGCCGCAACCAGGCGAAGCGGATCCGACCCCGACTGGTGAACCAGAACAGCGCTGTCGCGATGACCACCTCGACGGCAATGAGGATGGCAAGCGGGTGGTTGCGCCACGCAGCCCCGAAGTCGCCGCGTGCCACGTAGGCCATGCCTCGAGTCAGCCCGCAGCCGGGGCACGATGTACCGGTACAGCGGCGAAAGATGCACACCGTGGTGGCCCCTTCGTCGGTCGGTGTCCAGACCCGGAGCCCGAGAGCGGCGATCGCCAGCATGGCAGCAACGAACCGCGGCGAGAACGACAGGGCGGGCAGTACGAACCGGGAAGTCTGAGGCCGCAGGGTGGTCATCGGCTGGATCCACCTGCGACAAGGACGATGACGAGGATGATGCCGATGGCCGCCAGCACCGTACCGATGATGCCGAGTATCCGGCCGGCATTGGCCGTGCCGCGGTTTGCGGGGTCGCGCCTACCGGCGTCGATGGCGCGTACCTCCTCGTTGCCCATGTACCAAGCAATCGGGGCCAGAACGCTGCAGAGCACGAGACCGAGAATGCCCAGCACCAGCACGGTTGTAGCTTTGCTCTGCTCCGGATAGAACGTGTCGCCCACGGCGTTTCACTCCCTGTGAGATATGCCGCCGACTCTACGGTGGGGTGCGCCGGGCTCCAACGATCGGATCGAGGGTGCTAACGGGGGTTGCGCACCGTCAGACTTCAGTGACGCAGTTCTCTGCGGCGCTGCCGTGAGGGGTGACAATGGGGACCACGGATTGCTGCGCCGCTTCGAGCAGGCCCTTGACGATGCCCTGGTCGATCTTGCAGACGATCTCGGGGTGGTTGGCCGCGGTCTCGCCGAACGGGCAGAACCGCGTCACCAGGATCCGGTCGCCCGAATTGGCTTCCGTGTCGAACCCGACGCCCATCATGGCCCTGGCCACGGCCTGGACGGCAGCGTCGAATCCGGCGTCCTCGGGGAGGCCGATCTCGGTTGCGAGTTCACGCCCGTACTCCCGGCCGATCTCTTCGGCGATCATCGCCGCGTCATCGGGAGCCACCCGGTGCACCACCCGCACCAATAGCTCGGCGAGCAGGTCGTAGCGGCGGGCGGGGAACTGCACCGACACTTCCTTCTCGGTGGGCTCGTAATGCTTGGCCGGCCGACCGGCGCCGGGCCCGCGACGACCGGAGCGGCGCTTGTGGGTCACCTGGAGGTAGCCATCGACAACCAAGCGATCCAGGTGGTGGCGAGCAACGTTGGTGTGGATCTCGAAGAGGACCGCGATCTGTGATGCCGTCACCGGTTCGGGGGCTTCACGCACGGAAATGTAGATGCCGCGGCGGGTTGCGTCGCCGAGGGTTGAGGCGAGATCGCCGATCTGCTGGTCGAACGCCCTCGTGTCCACGGCGCCATCCTTTTCCGGCGTCGGGGGCCGGATAGTTGTGATCCGGCCCTCACTATAGTTTCTATCTACTACGTAGATAGGAGAAGTTACGTTGGTCGATCTCGCCGTCGTCCGGGCCGCCGTTGAGCAGGTCGAGGACCCCGAACTGCACCGCTCCCTCGCCGAACTCAACATGCTGCGCGAGCTCGACGTCACCCCTGAGGGGGCCGTCCGAGTGCTCGTCGCCCTGACGATTCCGGGGTGCCCGCTGAAGGACAAGCTCACCGCCGACGTCACTGCGGCGGCCACCTCGGTAGCCGGTGTGCAATCCGTGTCGGTCGAGTTCACATCGATGACGGATGAGGAACGTGGCGCTCTCGTCAATGAGATGCGTGGTGGTGCGATGCGCGAGATCACCATCGGCAAGCCGGGGACGAAGACGAGAGTAATTGCCATCTCGTCCGGTAAGGGCGGAGTTGGGAAATCATCGGTGACGGCCAACCTCGGCGTTGCCCTGGCGCGCAAAGGCCGAACCGTCGGCATCATCGACGCGGACGTCTGGGGCTTCTCCATTCCCAAGATGCTCGGCATCGATCGGAACCCGACGGTGATCGACGAAACGCTGATCCCGCCGGAGATTCATGGCGTGGCCGTGATGTCGATGGACTACTTCGTGCAGCCCGATCAGGCCGTCATCTGGCGCGGTCCGATGCTGCACAAAGCCATGGAGCAATTCCTCGCGGACGTCCATTGGGGGGATCCCGACTTTCTGCTCATTGACATGCCGCCCGGGACCGGCGACATCGCCATCTCGATGTCCCAGTTCCTGCCGAGAGCACAAGCCATTGTGGTGACGACGCCACAGGTGACGGCACAGCGGGTGGCCAAGCGGGCCGGCCTGATGGCGCGCAAGGTCAATCAGGACATCATGGGCGTCGTGGAGAACATGTCGTGGTTCACCGGCGACGATGGCAAGCGGTATCCGATCTTTGGCGAGGGGGGCGGGGCGAAGCTGGCTGAGGAACTCGATGTTCCGCTTCTTGGTCAGATCCCGCTCGTTCCCGCGCTGCGAGAGGGTGCCGACAATGGTCAGCCGGTGACCATCAGCGATCCGGGCGGCGAAGCGGCCGCAGCGTTCGAGAATCTGGCCACGGAGGTCGACGAACGTCGGCCTCGGCTCCGCAGCCATCCCGAACTCGTGATCAGCTGACCAACCAGATCAGAGTCTGATCGTGGCCTCGCTACGATGACGTCGTCCCCACACCTCGAAGGCGGTTCAACATGAGGAACGACACGGTCAAGGTACGCATCGGGCTCGAAGGGGTGCGTGAGCTGGAATTCGACGTCGATGACGGGGAAGAGCTGATCAAGGACGTCGAGGCTGCGATTGCGAAGGGCGGCGCCCTGTTGTGGGTGAAGGATGCCCGGGGCGATCGGCACGGCCTGGCCGTTGCCAAGATCGCATTCGTTCAGGTCGAAGGCGAGAAGACCTCGGGCGGCGTCGGGTTCTGAGGCGTGCGCTGGAGGGGACAGACCAGACCTGCGGAATAGACAAGAACCCGGCCTCAGGCCGGGTTCTCTGAGTCGAGGGGCTGGTGCCCTAGCTGGCTTGACGCTGACGGCGACGCTCGGCGAGCCAGCGCTTCCGAAGCCGGCGGCGGTCGTCCTCGGCGTATCCGCCCCAGACGCCTGCCTCTTGGTTGGTCTCCAACGCGTACTGGAGGCAAGCCTCCTGCACGGAACATGCGCCGCAGATGATTCGGGCTTTCTCTATCTGGTCAACAGCTGGACCGGTACTGCCTATCGGGAAGAACAGATTCGGATCAGAGTCTCGGCAGGCAGAAAGCTCCCTCCAGGTGGTGAGTGTCAGCATGTGCCCTTCTTGCCCTTTGCTATCGAGAATCGATTGTGAACGCCTTCACAAGAGCTTGCAGGAGCATACGCGCGCGTCCCGGCCGCGCGCAAGGGTTTTTGTGCACTTTCTTGGAACCTTCCAAGTGAAAATCCAGAATGCGGCCCAGTTCACTGCGACCCGCGCGAGTGTGGCTACGGAATGTGGCATTTTCGCTCGAGGAGGCGGTCGGGGAGGACCTCGATGAGCGTTGAGGTGAGGTACGCTCGCGGCGGGACAACGGAGGCACGATGAGTATCCACGATGAATTGGTGATAGAGCTCAAGGCGGCAATGCGCGATCGAGACAAGCCACGCATCAACGTCATTCGACAGATCGAATCCGAGGTATCCGTCGCCAAGTCGGCCCCGGGTTTCTCAGGCGAAGCCGACGATGATCTCTACCTCAAGACCATTGAGTCCTACGTGAAGAAGATGGACAAGGCGCGGCTCGAATATGAGGCGGCAGGGGAGCGAGGGCAGGAGAACGCCGACAAGCTCGCCTACGAAATCGCCTATCTCGACCGCTGGCTGCCCGAAAAGCTCGACGAGGACCAGACGAGAGCGCTCGTCCAGGAGGCGATCGCGGAGCTCGGCGCCGACGATCCCAAGATGACCGGTCGTGTCATCGGCTACGTGATGCGATCGGGCGGGGACGTCGACGGCGCTTTGGTCAACCGGCTGGTGCGTGAGGAGCTCGGGGCATAGCCGGCTCCCTTCCGGCCTATGGGCCGATGCTGGCGGCGCGGCGCTCGGCGCCGTTTGTCGACTCCGATTGGGTCTTCGAGTTGAAGTGGGACGGCGTGCGGGCACTACTCAGTTGGGACGGAGTGGCGGTATCGCTGCGCAGTCGCACCGGCAACGACATCTCGGCGAAGTATCCCGAGTTGAGTACGTTCCGAGCCGACCGCCCCCTCGTCTTCGATGGAGAGATCGTTGCCCTGGATGACAACGCTCGTCCGTCGTTCGAGCGGCTCCAACAGCGAATGAACCTATCCGGCGCCCGTGAGATCGCGGCAGCGGGGATCACCGTTCCGATCTCGTATGTCGTATTTGACGTCTTGTTCGATGGCGGCGACATCACCGACAAACCGTGGGAGACGCGCCGCGGCCGGCTTGACGCACTTGATCTGCAGGCGCCATTCGTACCCTCGGCAGTGGTCGATACGGACCCGACCCGGCTGTGGACACTGGTCGAGGAACGTGGCTTCGAAGGGATCATGGCCAAGCGGCGAGGGTCGCGGTACCGGCCCGGCGCTCGGTCATCGGATTGGATCAAGATTACGCGTTTTCGGCAGGTCAGGGCCATGGTCGGGGGTTTCCTGCCCGGTGACGGCGCTCGGGCTGGAGCCTTCGGGTCGCTGCTGCTCGGATTGTGGGACGCAGGCAGGTTGAGATGGATCGGTGCCGTCGGTTCGGGTTTTGGGGACGCCGCGTTGCGTGCCATCCGAGAAACACTCGACGTTCTCGAGGTTGCCGACTCGCCGTTTCACCCCGACGCCGATCTACCCGGTAATGCGGTATGGGTTGAGCCCCGCCTGGTTGCGGTGGTGCAGTACAAGGAGTTCACCGGCTCGGGTCGGCTCCGCGGTCCATCGTTCAAGGGCTTCACCGATGACGATGCCGCCACGATCACGTGGGAGAACGAGGGGCCTGCAGGCCCGGGTTGAGTCGCGAAATCTTGGGGTAAACCGCGTCCCAAATTCTGCCGATGATGGCCAGATGGTCGTTGTGCAGTCCATCGTCATCGCAGTCACACTGCTGTGCATCGTTGCAGCGACCCGTCTTGCCATCGACATGGGCCACGGAGATAGCGACCCCTCCTAGTCGTCTGCCGAACCATGTCGGTTTGGGGCTCGCGTCCAAGGTGGCGGTCGTGCCCTGCCGGGTCCGGGCGAGCCCGCACGCCAATCGTCCGCCAGCCTCCCTAGGACGCCTGCTTGGTCGCCTCGATGCTGGCCCGGAGCGCGTCCATCAAATCCACCACACCGGTGGGCTGTGGCGCATCGGGGGCGACGATCTCCTGACCGTCGATCTTCTGCTGGGCGGCTGCTTCGACTGCTTCCCGCGAGGTGTCATGCCAGGCTGATGGGTCGAAGGTGGCGGTGAGGTTGTCGATGATCATCTCGGCCATCTTGATCTCTTCGTCGCGGATCTCGACGTTCTCCTCGAGGCTCTCGAAGTGAGGTTCCCGGATCTCGTCCGGCCAGTACATCGTTTCGAGGATGATCACACCTTCATCGGCTCGCACCGTCGCGAGGTACTCGCGTTCGCGGATGGCGACTTTTGCGATTCCGACCATGTCTCTTTCCTCGAGGGCGCGCAGCAGGAGCTGGTACGCCTTGACCCCGGTCTTCTCGGGCGCCAGGTAGTAGGACGAGCGGTAGTAGATCGGATCGATCTCGTTTTGGGAGACGAATTGGACCACGTCGACGATTCCGCCGCTGCGGCCCTTCATGATGTCGGAGAGCTCGTCTCCGGTGAACACGACATAGCGGCCCTTCTCGAACTCGTAGCCCTTGACGATGTCCTCGAACGGGACCTCGGTGCCATCGGTCTCGGCCACCCGCTTGTACCGAATGGGGCTGTGGTCCGACTCGCGCAACTGTTTGAACTTGGGGCGCTTGTCGGACACGGCCGAGTAGAGGCCGACCGGGATGGTCACCAACCCGAATGAGATGGCGCCCTTCCAAATGGATCGCATGGTGGTGTCCGGCATGAGCTCGCGAAAACGATAGCCTGCGGCAGCGGGCTGTGGAAGGGGTCCCTTCTACACTCCGCCGCCATGCTCCCGGAACGCCTCCAAATCCCCGACCTCGAAACGTCCGAGGACGCCGACGCCAATCGTGAGGCCGCGATCGTCCTGGTGGCTGGAGCGATCCTGCTGCTGCTGTTCAACTACTGGGGTCGCCCGGGGTTCTACATCACCAGCGGGTTGATCGATTGGATGGCGGAAACGGTGGGCGGCCCGCTCACCGAACACCCCGGCGTCGGTGGCTACCTGTGGTGGGGGTTCAGTTCGCTGTTGTTTCGCGTCTTCCTCCCATTGGTCGTGATCGTCTTCATCCTGAAGCGGCGGCCGGTCGAGTTCGGCTTCCGGCTGCGCGGCATCGCGTCGCATCTGCCGGTCTACGTCGGCCTGTATTTCGTGCTGCTGCCGGTGCTCATCTGGGTATCGAGCTTCGAGTCGTTCCGCACCTTCTACCCGTTCTACGACCGTGCCGGCGAGGGGGGAGCCGCCTTCTGGCTCTACGAGCTGGGCTACGTCGTCCAGTTCATCGGGGTTGAAGCCTTCTTCCGCGGCTTCCTCACCTTCGGGCTGCTGCGCCGCTTTGGGCTGCTGTCGATTGTGGTGATGACGGTGCCCTACACCATGATCCACTTCACGAAACCGATGCCGGAGGCGACCGCTGCAATCGTCGCCGGCCTGGTGCTTGGTTACCTGGCGGTCCGCGCCCGCAGCTTCGTACCCGGGGTCATGCTCCACGTCTCGGTCGCTCTCACCATGGACCTCCTCGTCCTCGGCCGCGCCGGTCTTCTGCAGAATGTCTTCTAGGCTTGGCGCATGCGCGGGTTTCTGATTCGAGTGGCGGTGAACGCGGTGGCCCTGTGGGTGGCCGGCCGTGTGTTCGACGGCATCACGTTGGTGGACGGCTTCTGGGACGTCCTGCTCGTCGGGCTCATCTTTGGAATCGTCAACGCCTTGCTCAAGCCGATCGCCAAGCTGGTCTCGCTGCCGATTCGAATGGTCACGTTTGGCCTGTTCACCCTGGTGATCAACGCCCTGCTGCTGATGCTGACGGCCTGGATCGCTCCCGGGCTGGAAATCGATGGGTTCTGGTCGGCGCTGCTCGGGGCGATCGTGATCAGCCTGGTCAGCTGGGCGTTGACGCTGTTGCTGCCCGACTAGGCGGCCTCGCCCCTCGGCGCCGGCAGCGGGTCGGTTACACTCTCGGGTTCCGCCCCAGTAGCTCAGGGGATAGAGCGCCGGCCTCCGGAGCCGGGTGCGCAGGTTCGAATCCTGCCTGGGGCACGTCAAGTGGTACCGAGCGCCGACCGCGGGGCTCGTCGCCGGACCCTTTGTCCCTCTACCCAACCGACAGATACCGTACGTCCATGTCAATCTTCAGAGATCTCAGCTCCGTCTTCGGAGATGCCTTTGCCTCGCTGGGGCTCGCTCGCGAGTTTGGCGAGGTGGGGGTCTCGCAACGGCCGGAGCTTGCTCAGTTCCAGTGCAACGGAGCCTTGCCCGCCGCCAAGCCCGCCGGACGGAACCCGCGGGAATTGGCTGAGGAAGTCATCGCCGCCGTGGCGGACACCAGTGCCTTCTCCGACCTGTCGATTGCGGGCCCCGGGTTCATCAACATCACCCTGACCGACGAGTACCTCGGCGCCTATGTTGCCGAGGTGTCGCACGATGCCCGTTTTGGGCTGGATCCGATCACGCCGGAGACGATCGTCGTCGATTACGGCGGACCGAACGTCGCCAAAGAACTCCACGTTGGTCATCTCCGTACCGCCATCATCGGGGAGAGCTTGAAACGGCTGCTGCGCTTCGTCGGGCACAACGTCATCGGTGATGTCCACCTCGGCGACTGGGGCACCAATATGGGCCAGTTGATCGTTGAGATGGAGGAGCGCCACCCTGAGTGGCCGTACTTCGATCCGCTGTTCACCGGCCCGTACCCCGATGAATCGCCGGTCGGGATGGACGACCTCCAGGAGATCTACCCGGTAGCCGCAGCCAAGGCGAAGGAGGACGCTGCCTACGCCGAGAAGGCGCGCCGAGCCACCGTGGAGCTTCAGGGGGGCCGCCCCGGGTATCGAGCCCTCTGGCAGCACTTCCGCGACGAGTCGATCGACGCCATTCGGGCCGTCTACGACGACCTGGGCGTCGAGTTCGATCTGTGGCACGGAGAGAGCACCATCAACGACCGCTTGGCCCCGCTGGTCTCGCGCCTGGTCGACAGCGGCGCCGCTATCGAGAGCGACGGAGCCCTGATCATCGATGTCTCCTTCGAGGACGACACGAAGGAGATCCCGCCGCTGTTGCTGGTGAAGTCCGACGGTGCCACCTTGTATACGACGTGGGATGTCGCGACGATCGAAGACCGCGTCGAGGTTCTCGATGTCGACGAAATCATCTACGTCGTCGACGTTCGCCAGGCGCTCCATTTCGAGCAGGTGTTCCGGGCGTCGAAGCGCACCGGGATCGCTTCGCCGGATGTGCACCTCGAGCACGCCGGGGTCGGCACCGTCAACGGGCCGGGCGGCAGGCCGCTCAAAACTCGCGATGGCAACCTGCCGCTCTTGCGCGACCTCATCAGCGATGCAAAGACCAGGGCTGCTGAGCGCCTCGACGAGAACAACCTCGCCACTGAATATCCAGCGGCGGAGCGGGAGGAGATAGCCGGGATCGTCGGCGTTGCCGCGCTCAAGTTCGGCGACCTCAACAACCATCGCTCGTCCGACTACATCTTCGACCTGGACCGGTTCACCTCCTTTGACGGCAAGACCGGCCCGTACCTCCTGTACGGGGCAGTGAGGATGCAGTCCATCCTGCGCAACGCTGAAGCGAAGGGTCTGGGGCCGGGGTCGATCCTCGCCCCGTCCGAGCCGGAGGAGCGCAATCTGGTGCTGCAACTGGTGCGCATGCCGTTGGTGGTCGAACGGGCCGCCGAACACCGCGCCCCAAATCACCTTGCCGAATATACGTACGAACTGGTTGCCGCCTTCAGCCGCTTCTATGAGGCATGCCATATCCTGAGCGAGACCGATCCGGCGCGGCAAGCCTCGTGGCTCGCTCTGGTGGATCTCACGTTGCGCCAGGTGCGTTTGCTCCTAGATCTGCTCGGCATCGACACGCCGGCTCGGATGTAACGCTGGGTTTCGCATTGTCTGTCCTCCCGTTCCACCTTCTTTCCGACACTGCGACCGTCGACGACGGCGGCCGGCTGCATATCGGCGGCTGCGACGTGCTCGAACTCGCCGCCCGATTCGAGACTCCACTGTTCGTTTACGACGAGGCCCACCTCCGGGCGCGCTGTCGCGAGGCGGTATCCGCCTTTGGCGAGGGGGTGGCGTACGCCACCAAAGCGTTTCTCTGCCGCGCCATGGCGCAGTTGGCCGACGAGGAAGGCATGCACCTCGACGTCGCCACCGGTGGTGAACTCTTTGTTGCGCTCGATGCCGGTGTGCCCGCGGCTCATCTGGTTCTGCACGGCAACAACAAGTCGACCAAGGAGTTGCGGTCTGCCCTCGAGGCGGGCGTCGGTCGGGTCGTGGTGGATTCGTTCGACGAACTCGACCGGATCGAGGCGCTGGTCGGGGAGGGGTTGAATGTTCCCAAGATCTTGATTCGGATCAATCCCGGCGTCGACGCCCACACCCACGAGTACCTCCAAACCGGGGTGGCCGACTCCAAGTTCGGGTTTGGCCTCGCCACCGGGGCGGCCGGTGCAGCTCTAGAACGAGCCCGCCGTTCGCCTGCCGTCACACTCGTCGGTGTCCACGCCCACATCGGGAGCCAGGTGTTTGTCGTCGATTCGTTCCGGCGGGCGATTGCCGCATTGGCGCCGTTTGTGGCGCCGCTCGATATCGAGGAGTTCTCTATTGGGGGCGGACTCGGCGTTGCGTACGTGACGGGCGAGCATGCCCCGACCATCACCGAGTGGGCGGCCACCGTGCACGAGGCCTGCGATGCCGCCCGCATCCGGGCCCGGGTCGCGGCTGAGCCGGGACGGTCGATCGTTGCCCAAGCGGCCCTGACGCTCTACACGGTCGGGACCATCAAAGAGATCGACGGGGTCCGCACCTACGTGGCCGTCGACGGCGGAATGAGCGACAACCCACGTCCCGTGCTCTACGGCAGCGGCTACGAAGCGTTCCTGCCCCGGGTGACCACGGCCGATAGGCCGTGGCGAGTCCGCATCGTCGGCAAGCACTGCGAATCCGGCGACGTCATCGTTCGCGACGCAGTAGTCCCCGCCGACCTCGCGGTTGGAGACATCGTGGCGACTCCCGTCACCGGCGCCTACGGGCACACCATGGGCTCCAACTACAACATGATCCGTCGCCCCCCAGTCGTGTTTGTCAAAGATGGTGCCGTTCGCGAGGTCGTCCGTCGCGAGACCTACGAAGAGTTGACGCAGCGGGACGTCTGAACTTGTGAGCTGGGATCGGCCGCACTGTCACCGCTGAGCGGTACTATCGCCGCGCGATGAACACCACAGTTGGCATAGGAATCCTCGGAGCAGGCACCGTCGGCGGCACGCTGATTCGGCGACTCGTCGCCGATCACGCCGCGATCGAAGCCAAGACCGGGCTGGACCTGGAGGTCCGCCGGGTCGCCGTGCGCTCCCTCGACAAAAAACGCAACTTCGAGGTTGGCCCTGGTGTGCTCACCGACAACCCGCAAGAGGTCGTCGACGACCCGTCGGTCGGGCTCATCGTCGAGATGATGGGTGGTCGCGTCCCCGCCGGTGATCTGGTGCTTGCGGCGCTCAACGCCGGCAAGCCGGTCGTCACCGCCAACAAGGAACTCGTCGCCACTCGTGGTCACGAACTGATCGCGGCGGCCGAGCGCAGCGGCGTTCCGCTGCTTTTTGAAGCGGCGGTCGGCGGCGGCATCCCCATCATTCGCCCGTTGTCGGAAACGTTGGCCGGTGAGCAGATCGCTCGGGTCATGGGCATTGTCAACGGCACCACCAACTTCATCCTCACCCAGATGGCTGAGGAAGGGGAGAGCTACGAGTCGGCTCTCGCTGAGGCCCAGGTGCTCGGCTACGCCGAGCCTGATCCGACGGCCGATGTTTCCGGTGCGGATGCCGCGGCCAAGGCGGCCATTCTGGCCAGCCTGGCGTTCGGCACCTGGGTTGGGATCGACGATGTCTACTACGAGGGCATTGAGTCTCTGTCGGCGCTCGATATGCAGTTCGCCGATCAACTCGGCTATCGGATCAAGCTGCTCGGTGTCGCCGAGCACAGTCCGGCCGGTGTCAGCGTTCGGGTTCATCCCGTGATGCTGCCCATCGATCACCCGCTCGCCGCGATCCGGGGTGCCACCAACGCCATCTTCATCGAGGGCCCATCGATCGACGAGTTGCTCTTTGCAGGTCCTGGTGCCGGTGGTGAACCAACGGCAACTGCAGTGCTCGGCGACGTCATCGACGCCGCCCGTGAGATCCTCGCTGAGGCCCAGGTTGCTCCCCGCATCCGGTTCTCGCCCGGCGCTCTCCTCGACTTCGGTGAGGTCGAAACCAAGTGGTACATGCGACTCGAGGTTGCCGACGAACCCGGAGTGCTTGCGAGCATCGCAGGTGTGTTCGGTGACGCGAGGGTGAGCATCAAGTCGGTGTGGCAGGAAGGCCAGGGTGACGAGGCCACGCTGCTGATCGTGACCCACCGAGCACCCGAGGCCCAACAACAGGCTGCGGTGGCGGCCCTGCGGGATCTCCACACCGTTCGGTCGGTTGCCTCAGTCATCCGGGTCGAGAGCCCGGAAGCGTGAGCAAGCAGGCGGTGCGATGAGTTGGCGGGGCCTGATCGAAGAGTTCCGCGCCCGGCTGCCGGTGACCGACGCCACTCCGGTGGTCACGCTGCTGGAGGGCAACACCCCTCTCATCCACGCCGAACGGCTGTCCGAAGTGGTCGACCGCGAGGTGTACCTCAAGTACGACGGCACCAACCCGACCGGTTCGTTCAAGGACCGGGGCATGACGATGGCGGTCTCGAAAGCCGTTGAGTCGGGCGCCCAAGCGGTGGCGTGTGCGTCCACCGGTAACACCTCAGCTTCGGCTGCGGCCTACGCGGCGCGGGCCGGGATCTCATGCATCGTGATCCTCCCTGCAGGCAAGATCGCTCGGGGCAAGCTGGCACAGGCCATCGCCCACGGAGCCACAATCGTCCCGATCGAAGGCAACTTCGACGACGCCCTAGCCGTGGTGCTGGAGTTGACGTCGAGTCATGAGGTCGCCCTGGTCAACTCGATCAATCCATATCGCATCGCCGGTCAACAGACGGCGGCATGGGAGATCATCGACACGCTCGGCGACGCCCCCCACACCCATGCTCTGCCGGTCGGCAACGCCGGCAACATCACTGCCTATTGGGCCGGATATCGGGCCGCCGGGAAGGCACCGCACATGTGGGGATTCCAGGCGGCCGGGGCAGCACCGCTGGTGACCGGTGAGATCTTCGACCATCCCGAGACCGTGGCGACCGCGATCCGGATCGGCAACCCTGCCTCCTGGGAGAGCGCAATCGCGGCCCGTGACGAATCGGGCGGCAGGATCGAAGCCGTTACCGATGAGGAGATCCTCGACGCCTACCGATTTTTGGCCCGCACCGAAGGCGTCTTCTGCGAGCCCGCATCTGCGGCGTCGGTGGCCGGCATCCTCAAGTGTCGCGACGATCTGCCGAACGGCACCATCGTCTGCACGCTGACCGGTCACGGCCTCAAAGACCCCGAAACGGCAGTGGCCGATTACGACCCGATCGACCCGATCGCGCCGACGCTCGATGCCGTGATCGGGCTGCTCGGCTGGTAGCCGGCCTGCCTATCCACCGTTTGACTCTTGCACAGGCTGGTTCGGCGGCTATGATTCAGCTCGGATCTTTTCCAACCCCCCACCAATCGGGCGCCTTGCGCGTCGCCGTGCGGTGGAAGCCCTCACCACGCCGCGGCCAACTCGCCGCATCCTCAGCGTCCGAGATCGCGGCGTAGGCGGGCACACGAGAGGCCGGATCACGGCCCGTTCTACTGCTGAAAGGGGCCCTCAGCACCCATGACCACGACCACCACGACAAGAGCAAGGCTTCAGGAGCTCGGGCTCGACGCGCTGCGCGACATGGCGGACCAGGTCGACGTCGACCCTGAGGGCCTGCAGAAGTCGAAGCTGATCGGCGCGATCCTCGATTCCGAGAAGTTCGATGCGAAGCTGCTCCCTGAGCCCAAAGAAGAGGCCGAACCGGCCGCCGAGGACAACGGGTCGCGAGGTGACGGTGAACGAAAGCCCAAAAGCCAACAGGGCGATCGCCAACGCCAGGGTGACCGGCGTCAGGACCAGCGCCAGGGCCAGGGCCAGGGCGAGGGCCAGGGCCAGGGCGAGGGCCGCCGGCGACGCCGCCGGGGCCGTGGCCAGCAAGAGCCGATCGACGAATCCGAGCTGGAGACCCGCCAAGGAATCCTCGACATCCTTCCGGAGGGCTACGGGTTCCTGCGCTGCTCGGGTTATCTGCCCGGCGACTTGGACGTCTACGTCTCGGCCAACATCGTCCGCAAGAGCCGTCTCCGCAAGGGTGACATCGTCTCTGGCCCGATCCGCCCGGCACGGGCCCAGGAGAAGTTCCCCGCGCTGGTTCGCGCCGTCGAGGTCAATGGACTCGACCCCGAAGAGGCGCAGAAGCGAGTTCGATTTGCCGACCTCACCCCGCTGTTCCCAGATATGCGACTGCGGCTCGAGGTCGAGAGCCAGGAGAACCACATCCTGCCCCGGATCGTGGACCTCATTGCTCCCATCGGCAAAGGCCAGCGTGGTCTGATCGTCTCGCCTCCGAAGGCGGGCAAGACCACGGTGCTCAAAGAGGTCGCCAACTCAATCGCCTCGAACAACCCGGAGTGCCACCTGATGGTGGTACTGGTCGATGAGCGCCCCGAAGAGGTCACCGACATGCAACGGTCGGTGAAGGGTGAGGTCATCTTCTCCACCTTCGACCGGCCGGCCGAAGAGCACACCCAGGTTTCCGAGCTCGCCATCGAGCGCGCCAAGCGCCTCGTGGAGACCGGCAAGGACGTCGTGATCCTGCTCGACTCGATCACCCGCCTGGCTCGGGCCCACAACCTGGCGACCCCCGCTTCCGGCCGGATCCTCTCTGGTGGTGTTGACTCGACCGCCCTGTACCCGCCGAAGCGTTTCTTTGGTGCGGCCCGCAACATCGAAGAGGGCGGCAGCCTCACCATCTTGGGCACCGCGCTCGTCGAGACCGGATCCCGCATGGACGAGGTGATCTTCGAGGAGTTCAAGGGAACCGGCAACATGGAGTTGCGGCTCGACCGCAAGCTCGCCGACAAGCGCATCTACCCGGCGATCGATGTTGAAGCTTCCGGCACTCGCCGCGAAGAGCTCCTGTTCCAGAAGGATGAGTTGGTCGAAGTGTGGAAGCTCCGCCGGGTGCTGCTTGCACTCGAATCGGGTGCCGCGCTCGAACTGCTCATCGACCGTCTCAAGAGCACCAAGTCGAACGCCGAGTTCTTGGCGAGCATCGCCAAGAGCGGGCAATAGTCAGCGTTTCAGGTCCGCTACAGTTCCAGATCCGTACCGAGGAGTTACCGAGTGAAGCAAGACATCCATCCTGAGTATCGCAACGTGGTGTTCCAAGACACCTCGTCCGATTTCTCCTTTCTTACTCGTTCGACGATCAAAACCAGCGACACGATCGAGTGGGAAGATGGTGAGACGTATCCGCTCGCCAAGGTCGAGATCTCAAGCGAAAGCCACCCGTTCTACACGGGCAAGCAAATCCTGGTCGACTCCGGTGGCCGGGTCGAGCGCTTCCGGCGCCGCTATGCCCAAAAGGGCATGGACGTCGGAACCGGTGCCAAGAAGGCCGACGCTTCTCATGGGGCCGAGGCCACGACGACGGATTCCTAGTTGAGTCGCCCCCCGGGCGCGACCGTCGGAGGCCAGGCGGTTCTCGAGGGTGTCATGATGCGCGCACCGTCCCGTTGGGCCGTCGCGGTGCGGCGCCCCGATGACATCATCGAGGTCGCTCGTCACGAATTGCCGCGACTGAGCGAACGCTCGCCGGCGGCCAAGATCCCCTTCATGCGTGGCGTGCTGGTGCTGATCGAGTCGCTGACCCTGGGGTTCAGGGCGCTCTCATGGTCGGCCCAGAAGTCCGGCGACGAAGACGAGCAGATCACCAGGCTGCAAACCACGATCACGATGATCGTCGCCGTCGCAGTGGCGCTTGCCATCTTCATCTTCATCCCGGTCCTCATCGCCGACTTCCTGAAGGAACAGTTGGGTGGGTCGTCGTTCTTCTTCGTCGTGCTCGACGGTGTCATCCGGATTGCGATGATCGTCTTTTACATCTGGGCGATATCGCGCTCGAAGGAGATTCAGCGGGTCTTCCAGTATCACGGGGCCGAGCACAAGACCATCCATGCCTATGAGTCCGGTGACCCGCTCACGATTGCTGCGGTCCAGAAGTACAGCCCGCGTCACCCCCGCTGCGGCACCTCGTTCCTCCTGATCGTCGGCATGGTGGCGTTCTTCGTGTTCCTCTTACTGGCGCCGTTGGCGTTCTGGTGGCAGGTTGCGGCGCGGGTGCTGCTCATCCCGGTCATTGCCGGCATCTCGTATGAGTTGCTCAAGGCCGGAGCAACATCGCGTTGGATGTCGTGGGCGAATCGGCCCGGCATCTGGCTGCAGTCGATCACCACCAAGGAACCCGACGACAAGATGGTCGACGTGGCGATTGCCAGCCTGCTCGGAGCGCTGACCGAAGACGAGGTCGCTGCCGTCAAGGAGCGTGGTCCCGTGGCTCCGGGGGCGCTCGCTGCTGAAGTCGACGTGCCCGAGGCCGTCGATGGATGACAGCCTCGCCGGGAAACTCCGCGAGATCGAGGCGAACTATGAGGAGACCCTCGTCCAGATGGCCGATCCCGCGGTCATCTCGGATCGCAATCTCTACCAAGAAGTGATGATTCGACACGGCGAACTCAAGTCGCTGGTTGAGTCGTTCCGCCGCTACAAGGAGGCGGAAGCCGAGGCGGCCGAGGCCGAGGAGATGATCGGCCTCGAGGACGATGCCGAGATGCGCGACTACTTCCAGACCGTTGCCAAGGAGCATCGTGAGGAGATCGAACGTCTCGACCTCGACCTGCGCCGCATGCTCGTACCGAAAGACCCCAACGACGACAAGGACGTCATCGTCGAGCTGCGGGCCGCCGCCGGGGGCGACGAGGCGTCGCTGTGGGCCGGGGACCTCTATCGGATGTTCGAACGCTTTGCCGAGCGCCACGGCTGGAGGCTCGAGCCGATCAACCTCTCATGGTCCGATGGCGGCGGCATCAGCTTCGGCCAGTTCGCTGTGAAGGGCCGCGGCGCCTATTCGCAGTTCAAATGGGAGGCCGGGCCACACCGTGTGCAGCGGGTCCCCAAGACCGAGTCGCAAGGTCGAATCCACACTTCGATCGCTACTGCCGCCGTGCTCCCCGAGGTCGACGCCGTTGAGGTCGACATCCACGAAAACGACCTCGAGATCGAGACGTTCCGCTCGCAAGGCCCCGGCGGACAGTCAGTCAACACGACCGACTCGGCGGTGCGGATCACCCACACGCCAACCGGGCTCACAGTGTCGTGCCAGGACGAGAAATCCCAGTTGCAGAACAAGCTCAAGGCAATGCGAGTGCTGCGGGCTCGGCTCTACCAGCAGCAACTCGCCGAGCAACAAGGGGAACGGTCCGAAGCCCGCCGCGCTCAGGTCGGTACCGGGGAACGCGCCGAGAAGATCCGCACCTACAACTTCAAGGAGAACCGGGTGACCGACCACCGCATCGGTCTCACCCTGCACTCCCTCCCCGATATCCTCGACGGCGACCTCGATGAGTTCCACGCCCACCTCAGCGCCCAGGCAGCAGCCGAAGCCCTCGCCGAAGCGTGAACCGCCGCCGAGACGTTCGCGACTCGCGGGAGTTGCCCCCTCCGACCGCCTCCTTCGTCGGCGCTCACCTCCCCCGGCGAGTCGGGGGAAGCCAGGGCCGGTGCGGCTGATGGCTTCACCTCGTCAGCTTGTCGCAGCTACAGATCTCCCGAGCCATGAGGCCGAACGGCTCCTCGTCGTCGCCTCCGGACTCTCTCGCGCCGAGCTCGTCACGGTCGCCGAACTCAGCCCGAAGGCGATCGCAACGTTCCGTGAACTTGTCGCTCGTCGCGCCGCCGGGGAGCCGCTCCAATACCTGGAGGGAACCGTCCAGTTTGGGCCGCTCGAACTCGTATCCGATCCGCGGGCGCTGATCCCGCGGCCGGAGACCGAGCAACTCTGGGAGAGGGTCGTAGCCTGGGTGGGCGACGAGCCGCCGAAGACGATCGTCGATCTGTGTACCGGGAGCGGCAACCTGGCGCTGGCTCTCAAGTACACCTTCCGCTCCGCTCTGGTGTGGGCAACAGACCTATCACCTCGAGCGTTGTCGCTGGCGAGGGAGAACAGCGCTAGGGCGGGGCTACAGGTCAACTGGCTCGAAGGGGACCTCTTCGCTCCGCTTCCGGAGCATCTGCTCGGCCGGGTCGACCTCATCGTCAGCAACCCGCCCTATGTCGCGGAGGCCGAGGTCGCAGCCCTCCCGGATGATGTCCGAGACCACGAGCCGCGTACCGCGTTGGTGGCGGGCGAGCGCGGCGATGAGGTACTCGCCAAGATCGCCGTCGAAGCGGTTCGCTGGTTGGTGCCGGGCGGGCGTATCGCACTCGAGATCGGCGAGACCCAAGGCCGGCAAACCTCGGAACTCTTCAGCCGATACGATCCGCACATCGAGCAAGACCTGGCCGGGAAGGATCGGTTCGGCTTCGGGAGGCTCCGACTCGGCTAGCTTTGGGGCAGTCGTCGTTGCATGAGGTGAATGTGAGCATCGAAGCCGCAATAGCTGCCCTGAAGCAAGGCGAGATCGTCGGCGTGCCGACCGACACGTTGTACGGACTCGCCGCCGATCCGTTCCGCCAAGACGCACTCGAGATGGTCTTCACGCTGAAGGGCCGTCCCGCGGTCAAGCCGATGGCGATCCTGGTGGCGTCCATCGAGTCCGCGATGCAGATCGGCGAGCTCTCCGACCGGGCCCTGGAGTTGGCCGACGACTACTGGCCGGGGCCACTGACGCTGGTGATCCCCCGTCTCGCCACGACCCCTGATTGGCTGGGTCACCCGGGGCGACGCACCATCGGTATCCGTTGCCCGGATCACCCGGTGGCGCTCGAGTTGCTCGAACGGTCGGGTCCGTTGGCGGTGACCAGTGCCAACATCACCGGGCAGTCTCCTGCTCTGAATGATGAGGAGGCCCAAGCCCTCTTCGGCGATGCCGTCAGCGTCTACCTCGAAGGCGAGGCCCCCGGCGGCCGAGCGTCAACCATCATCGACCTCACCGAAGAGAGCCCCCTGATCCTTCGCGAGGGGCCGGTCTAGAAGCCTTCCCGGTCGCCCCCGCCCTGGGTGGAATCGGTCTCATCGAGATAGGCGTGGTTGTGTCTAGTTGGGGCGGGTTTGTGTCGGTAGGTGGTGATAGTGTCGAACGCATGTTCGATATAGATGACACGCAGGCGGCTACCGTTTCGGGTGATCCGATGGTGCGCCTCCGCAGCGCCCTCGCCGCGGTGGCGGGGGTGGAGCGTTCCGACTGGACCGGCGATGCCCTCTCTGAAGAGTTGGTGGGGATGCTCGAGTTCCGGGAGCGGCTCGACGCGGAGATCGTTGCGGTCACCGCTCAGTGGCGGCGGAAGCGGGCCTGGGAGGCCGACGGGTCCCTGTCTGCGGTGGCGTGGCTGACGCATCGGGCCCCGGTTGGGGCGTCGGAGGCGCGGCGGTTGGTCAAGGCTGCCAGGATCGTCGACGACGCCCCCCTGTTGGGTGAGGCGTTGGCGGGCGGGGAGACCACCACGGCGCACATCAACGCCTTGGCTGGGGTGATGTCGGATCGGCGCCGCACCGTGCTACCGGATCATGAACAGGTGCTGGCGGAACACGCAGAGTCGCTGTCGGTTAGGGACTTCACGGTGTTGGTGCGCCGCTGGGCTGCGATTGCCGATGACTACCTCGCTGGTGACACCCACGACGAGCGCCAGCCGCGCAATCGGTTGCATGCGTCGGTGACGATGGATGGCTGGGTCGATATCAACGGCCGCCTCGAACCGGTAGCCGGCGCCGAACTCGTCGACACGTTCGACCATCTGGCACCCCCCGACCCGAAGCACGCCCCCGACGGGGTCCGCTCGTTGTCGCAGCGTCGTGGTGACGCCCTCGCCGAGTTGGTGCACTGGTACCACCAAGGTGCCGAGCCCGCCGGCAACCCGCCAAGCCTCGGTGTCGTCGTTGACGTCGCCACCTTGAACGGTGACACCCCCGAGTTGGCTCAGACCCGCTGTGATCTTGAGGGGGTCGGACCCGTCACTCAAGCCACCTTGGAACGGATCGGGTGTAGTGCCACGATCCAACGAGTCGTCATGGCCGGTGGCTCCATCGTGCTGGACATGGGCCGTAACACCCGCCTCGCTACCCCCACCCAAACCCGGGCGGTGCGGATCCGTGACGCCGGGTGCCTCTTCCCGTCGTGTGACCGTCCCGCCCGATGGTGCGACATCCACCACGTCTACGGATGGACCCACCACGGCGGCGAAACCAACGTCGAGAACCTCGTGTGTCTCTGTGCCCGTCACCACACCCTGGTTCACAACTCGCAATGGACCATTGGGATCAACCCCGACGGCACCTTCACCACCACCCACCCCACCCGAGCCCCCTAACGACAGAGGGCATCCGCTGCCGCACCCGGAATCGTTCTCCGCCGGCCGACTACTCTGGCCGGCGCGTTACCCCCTGCTGGAGGTTCTTTCCATGATCGACACTCGTTCCCTGGCCGACGTCGACCCGTTGTTGGCGGGGCTCGTTGAGAAGGAGGTCACCCGCCAGCGCGACGGGATTCAGTTGATCGCCTCTGAGAACTTTGTGTCCACGGCGATGATGCAAGCGTCGGGCTCGGTCCTCACCAACAAGTATTCGGAGGGCTATCCAGGCCGGCGTTACTACGAGGGATGTCAGGTCATCGACGAGGTCGAGACCCTCGCCATCGAGCGGGCCAAGGCCCTCTTTGGCGCTGAAGCCGCCAACGTGCAGGCGCACTCGGGCTCGCAAGCCAACATGGCCGCCTACCTCGCGGTGCTCGAACCGGGCGACACCATTCTCGGGATGCGATTGGATCAGGGTGGCCACCTGACCCACGGCTCTCCCGTCAACTTCTCGGGCCAGTTCTTCAACTTCGTCGCCTACGGCGTTGACCCTGAAACCGAGGTCATCGACCTCGACGAGCTGCGTCACCTCGCCCTCGAGCACCGGCCCAAGATGATCGTGGCCGGCTACTCGGCCTACTCACGCCTGATCGACTGGGGTGTCTTCCGTCAGATCGCCGACGAAGTTGGTGCCATCTTCCTGGTGGACGCAGCGCACATCATCGGGCTGATCGCGGGCAAGGCCCACCCCAACCCGGTCCCCCATGCCGACATCGTCACCGCCACTACTCACAAGGCGCTGCGGGGTCCCCGCGGTGGGTTGATCCTGAGCAAAGAAGCGTTTGCCAAGGACCTCAACAAGGCCGTCTTTCCGTTCGCCCAGGGTGGCTCGATCAACAGTCAAATTGCCGCCAAGGCGCTCGCTTTCGAGCTCTGCAGCCGTCCCGACTACGAGGAGTACGCCCAGCAGATCGTGCGCAACGCGGCCGTCCTTGCCGACACGATGGGCGAAGAGGGGTTCCGGATTGTCAGTGGCAAGACCGAGAACCACATGTTCCTCGCCGACGTGCGATCCATCGACGAAGAGCTGACCGGCAAAGAAGCATCCCAACTCCTCGACCGGGTCGGGATCACCCTCAACCGCAACTCGATTCCGTTCGACCCGCGTTCACCGTTCATCACCTCCGGGCTGCGGGTGGGGACGCCTGCGGTCACCACCGCCGGAATGCGCCAGGAGCAGATGATCACGCTGGGCCGCCTCATCGTCGAGGTCCTTCGCAACCGGGAGAGCCCGGGCATGCTTGCGGAACTGGAGACCCAGATCAGTGAACTGTCGGCGGCCTTTCCCGGGTATCCGGAGACGTTCCCCGGTCACGTATGAAAGCCCAGGCATCGCAGTCAGAGGCAGGATTTTGAGGAGCAAGGTGGTGCAGTTACATTTCCGCCCGATCCTTGAAAACGGGTTCACGAAATGGCGAGGAGGCCCGTACCATGGGCGCCGATGACGACCAGCGGACCCACAGTCACCAATCGGATGAAGGGCAGTCTGTGACGTCCAAGTATGCAATAGGGGAGAGCACCTCCGCCGGGATGGACTTCTTCTCCTCAGCTATTGCCGGACTCCTCCTCGGTTTGGGTGCCGACTGGATCTTCAACACGGCCCCGGTGTTCGTGATCATCGGCATCATCGCCGGCTTCGTCAGCGGCTTCGCCAAGCTGTGGTCAACCTCCCGCATCCTCGAGGAGCAGGCTCGGGCCAGGGGTCGGATTGAGTAGCGCACCGTCCCCCATCTCAGAAGAACGCCACCTCCCCAGCCCACTGGGCCGTGACGTCGAAGTCATCATGGCCAGGCACACGGTCAAGCGCGCCATCTACGTTGCGCCGGTGCTGATGCTCATCTTTGGGATCTTCCGTGGGGTCGACGGGGCCATCGCGGCGGGTGTCGGAGTCCTCATCGTTGTGGCCAACTTCATGCTTGCCGGTTATCTGCTGAGCAAATCTGCGCGCATCTCGCTTTCTCTGTATCATGCCGCCGCCTTGTTTGGTTTTTTCCTCCGTCTCGGGCTGATCATGCTGACGATGATCTTGATCGCCCAGTTCATCGAGATCGACAAGCTGGCGATGGGAATTTCAGCAGTGGTGAGCTACCTCGTGCTGTTGTCTTGGGAAGCACTCGCCGTAGCCAAGGGTGCAGAAAGGGAGTTGGAGTGGAGCAGCTGATCTTCGCCGCCTCAGCCTGTGACGCAGAGAACGAAATCATCTGCGTTCCGGAGAGCGTCAATGAACTGTTCGAACTTCCCTTCTTGGGGTTCTGGAACCGGACGATGAGCTTGCTTGCACTCGTCGTGATCATCGTGGTCGCCTTGCTCTATTTCGGCATCATCCGCAACAAGAAGCGCCTGGTCCCCTCGAAATTCGGGGCCTTCGTCGAGATGATTGTCCGGTTCGTTCGAGACGAAATTGCCATTGGCATCATCGGGCCCGAGCACGGACTGAAGTACTTTCCCTGGCTGCTGTCGCTGTTCATGTTCATCCTCGTCGGCAACCTGTTTGAGATATCGCCGCTCATCAACTTCCCCGTCACGTCCCGGCTGTGGGCGGTCCCGGCGTTGCTCTCGATCCTGACCTGGATCATCTTCGTGGGCGCAGGCTTCAAAGAACAGGGGCTGGGCTACCTCAAAGAGACGCTGTTCCCACCCGGCGTCCCCAAAGCGCTGTACCTCTTGGTGACGCCGATCGAGTTCGTATCGACGTTCCTTGTTCGTCCGTTCTCGCTCGCCGTCCGGCTCTTCGCCAACCTCGTCGCCGGGCACGTGATGCTGACGCTGCTGCTCGTATCGGGCTATGTGTTCATCACCGGCGCAGGCGGCCTGGCGAAGGTCCCCATCGGCATTGGCTGGTTTGCCCTGGGCCTCGGCATCTACATGTTCGAGATCGTCGTCGCCATCCTCCAGGCCTACATCTTCACCCTCTTGTCCGCGGTGTACGTCCAGACATCGGTACATCCGGAACACTGAGTCTCAATTGACAGTGTCGATCCGACAGACATAGCGAGAAAGGAAATAGCGGAATGGAAGCACTCCTTGCAGTGCAGATCCTTGCGCAGGAAGCCACCGGAGGTCTCACCGGAGACATCAGCGGCTCACTGGCGCTCATCGGCTACGGCCTTGCGGCCATCGGCCCGGGCGTTGGCATTGGGATCGTTGCAGGCAACGCCGTTCAGGCTATGGCCCGTCAGCCCGAGGCTGCCGGCATGGTGCGAACCACAATGTTCCTGGGCATCGCCTTCACTGAGGCCCTTGCGCTCATTGGATTCGTGCTCTTCTTCTTGGCGTAGGGCGCGGCGATGCAGAACTTGCTCGCAACGCTGATCTTCGCCACGGAAGCGGGTGCCGAAGAGGCTTCAGGCACCGACCTGCTCCTTCCGGTGTGGAACGAGCTGATCGCTGGTGCGATTGCCTTCGCAATCGTGTTCTTCTTCATTTGGAAGCTGGCAGGGCCGGCGTTCACAGAGTTGATGGAGAACCGGCAGCAGGCGGTCAAAGGTGACCTCGATGCGGCCGAGGCGGCCAAGACGGAGGCCGAGAGCCTACGTGATGACTACCGGCAGCAACTGGCCGGTGCCCGCGAAGAGGCGGCTCGTATCGTCGAAGAAGCTCGCCAGGCCGGTGAGTCGGTCAAGGCCGACATCGTTGCCAAGGCAGAGGTGGAAGCCAACAGCGTCAAGTCGCGTGCTCAGGAGGAGATCGGCGCCGAGCGCGATCGCGCTGGTGCCGAGATCAAGCGCGAGGTCGCCGATCTGTCGTTGGCCGTGGCCGAGAAAGTCGTCGGATCCAGCATGGACGCCGGGACCCAGCGGGCGCTCGTGGATCGCTACATCGAAGAACTAGGCGGAGCCGAGGGCTGACACGATGATCGATGAAGCCACCAGTCGCGAATTGCGCATCGATGGATATGCCGCCGCGATGCTCGACGTTGCTCGAGCTGAGGGCGATCCGGATGGTCTGTCGGACGAATTGATCCGGGTCGCAGCTGCTTTTGGGCAGTCCGAAGAACTGCGCGCGACGTTGCGTGACCCGCTCATACCCTTCGAGCGCAAACAGGGGGTCGTCGACGATCTCCTCGGCAGCCGGGCCTCGCGGGTGACCATCTCGCTGGTCAACCTGCTCATTGGTGCCGGCCGCATCGCGGAATTCGGTGCGATCGCCGAACGGATGGCGACGATGGCCGCCGAAGCTGAGGAATACACGATCGCTGAGGTGCGGACGGCCTTCGAGCTCGATGAGCTGACCCTTGCCCGGCTGACGGAGAAACTGGCGTCGGTCACCGGCCGGCGCATCAAGCCGCGGGTGGTGGTCGACCCAACACTGCTTGGGGGCGTCGTCGCCAAGGTTGGCGACACGGTATTTGACGGATCGGTGCGAAGCCGATTCCAAGACTTGCGAGAGGCATGGGGATAGCGAATGGCTGAACTGACGCTCAATCCCGAGGAGATCAGCGGGGCGCTGCGGCGCAACCTCGAAGGCTGGTCTCCATCGGTGGAAGCCGAGACCATCGGCTATGTGCTTTCCGTGGGCGATGGTGTCGCCCGGGTATCGGGCCTGCCCAACGTGATGGCCTCCGAACTGCTGGAGTTCACCGGTGGCTTGCTCGGTGTGGCGCTCAACCTGGACGAGGACTCGATCGGCGCAGTGATCATGGGCGATTCCTCGGGTATCGAAGAGGACGACGAGGTAAAGGCCACCGGCCGTGTTCTGTCGATTCCGGTGGGCAACGGGTTGCTGGGTCGCGTCGTCGACCCGCTCGGGACCCCGCTCGACGGCAAGGGACCCCTTCAGTACACCGAGACTCGGCTGCTCGAAACCCAGGCGCCCTCGGTGGTGGAACGCCAACCGGTGCGCGAACCGCTCCAGACCGGGATCAAGGCCATCGATGCCATGACCCCCATCGGTCGGGGGCAGCGCGAGCTGATCATCGGCGACCGCCAGACCGGCAAGACCGCCATTTGCGTCGACACGATTCTGAACCAGAAGGGCCTCGGTGTTAAGTGCGTCTACGTGGCCATCGGGCAGAAGGCATCCACAGTTGCCGAGGTTGTTGCGGGCCTCGAAGAGGGCGGCGCAATGGAGTACACCACGGTCGTCGCCGCCCCCGCATCGACGGCTGCCGCCCTGCAGATGTACGCCCCCTACGCCGGCTCGGCGATCGGCCAGCACTGGATGTACGGCGGCGAACACGCCCTCGTGGTCTTCGATGACCTCTCGAAGCAGGCCGTGGCCTACCGCGAGATCTCGCTTCTGCTCCGCCGCCCGCCGGGACGTGAGGCGTACCCGGGTGACGTGTTCTATCTCCACAGCCGGTTGCTGGAGCGTTGCGCCAAGCTCTCCGATGAGCTCGGCGGGGGCTCGCTGACCGGCTTGCCGGTTATTGAGACCAAGGCAGGCGACGTTTCGGCCTACATCCCCACCAACGTGATCTCGATCACCGATGGGCAGATCTTCCTCGAGACGGATCTCTTCTTCTCCGGTATCCGCCCGGCCATCAACGCCGGCATTTCGGTATCCCGTGTGGGCGGCGCCGCCCAGATCAAGAGCATGAGAAAGGTGGCAGGTCCGCTTCGGGTCAATCTCGCCCAGTTCCGCGAGCTCGAAGCGTTTGCCGAATTCGGGTCCGAGCTCGATGCCGCCTCACTGGCTCAGCTCGATAGAGGGCGTCGGGTGGTCGAGGTGCTCAAGCAGGCGCAGTTCAGCCCGATGCCGGTCGCCGAGCAGGTCATCGTGATCTACGCGGTGACTGAGGGCTACATGGACGACGTCGCCGTGCAGGACATCCAAGCGTACGAGGCCGAGTTGCTCGAGTTCTTCAGGACGCGCTACTCCGGGTTGCTGGCAGGCATCGCCGACACCGGCGCAATGGACGAGGACGCGGTTGTCGCCGCCATCAACGAGTTCAAGGCGAGCCGCGCCGACCTCGAGGGCAAGGGGTAGCCAACCGTGGCATCGGCTGAAGTCAGGCAGATCCGGCGGCGCATCAAGAGCGTGCAGTCGACAATGAAGATCACGCGCGCCATGGAGTTGATCGCGACTTCGCGAATCGCCAAGGCGCAGGTCCGGGTCACCCAGTCCCAGCCGTACACCAGGAAAATGGCCGACGTCATCCGCAACATTGCTGCTGCGTCGGGCGGCCTCGCCCACCCACTGCTCGAACCACGCGAGGTCAAGACGATTGGTGTCGTCGTAATCACATCCGATCGGGGACTCGCCGGCGGCTACAACACCAATGTCATGCGACTCGCCGAACGGCAACTGCTCGAGTACCGAGAGCAGGGCCGTGACGTTCGCCTGTATGTGATCGGCAAGAAGTCGCAAGGCTACTTTCGCTACCGCAAGTATCAGATCGAGCATTCCTTCCTCGGCGTCACGGACACGCCGACGTACGGGGACGCCCGCGCCGTCGCCAACATCCTGCTCAACGACTACGAGGAGGGTGCGGTCGATTCGGTCGAGGTGTTCACCACCCGCTATGTCTCGGCGATGACGCAGACACCGGTGCGGTGGCCGCTGTTGCCGATCGAGCCGCCGGAGATGGCGGATGGCACCGAAATTGTCGTCGGCTACGAGTTCGAACCGTCGCCGGAAGCCATCCTGGGCAGGCTGTTGCCGCGCTACCTGGAGGGCACGGTCTTCAGCGTCCTGCTCGAGGCCTCGGCCTCAGAACACGCAGCTCGGCGGCGAGCCATGAAAGCGGCAACGGAGAACGCCGAGGAACTCACGAGAATCTTGACCCGAGAAGCGAATCAGGCCCGCCAGGCCGAGATCACCACTGAGATCTCCGAGATCGTCGGCGGCGCCGAGGCCTTGAGCGGCGGATAGTCCGCCACGGCCGGTCATCAAGAACAAGAAGAACAACGGAACCGTAGGGAGCAGAGAGAGTGACCACTACAACACCACTGGCCCTGGGCCGCATCGTCAAGGTGGCGGGCCCCGTCGTCGACGTGGAGTTTCCGTCCCACGCCCTTCCCGAGATTCTGTACGCTCTGCGCGTCGAGTTCGAACTCGAGGGCGAGACCAAGGTGGTCGTCTGTGAGGTGGCACAGCACCTCGGCCACAACAAGGTCCGGGCTATCGCCATGGCGCCTACCGACGGAATCGTGCGCGGCGCAACGGTCCTCAATACCGGCAAAGAGATTCAGGTTCCGGTGGGCGACCAGACTCTCGGCCATATCTTCAACGCATGGGGAGTGGCCCTTGACGCACCCGATCTCGAATTCACCGGCGACTGGTGGCCGATTCACCGGGCGGCGCCGGCGTTCGAGGATGTGCAACCGACCAAACAGATGTTCGAGACCGGTATCAAGGTCATCGACCTGCTCTCGCCGTACCTCCAGGGTGGCAAGATCGGCTTGTTCGGTGGTGCCGGCGTCGGCAAGACCGTGCTCATCCAGGAGATGATCAACCGGGTTGCCACCCAGCATGGCGGCGTTTCGGTCTTCGCCGGGGTCGGGGAGCGGACCCGTGAGGGCAACGACCTGTTCCTCGAGATGCAGGAATCGGGCGTCATCGACAAGGCAGCGCTCGTGTTCGGCCAGATGGACGAGCCGCCCGGCGTGCGCCTTCGTGTTGCGCTGTCGGCGTTGACCATGGCCGAGTACTTCCGCGACGTGCAACGGCAGGACGTGCTGTTGTTCGTCGACAACATCTTCCGCTTCACCCAGGCGGGCTCCGAGGTCTCCACCCTGTTGGGCCGGATGCCGTCGGCCGTGGGCTATCAGCCGACACTTGCCGGCGAAATGGGGGTCCTCCAGGAGCGGATTACATCGTTGAAGGGGCGCTCGATCACCTCGATGCAGGCCATCTATGTGCCGGCCGATGACATCACCGACCCGGCGCCGCACACTGCCTTCGCCCACCTCGACGCCACAACGGTGTTGTCCCGCCCGCTGACCGCCATCGGCATCTACCCGGCGGTGGATCCGCTCGACTCAACGAGCCGCGCCCTCGACCCGCAGATCGTTGGTGCCGAGCACTATGCAGTGGCCACCGAGGTGCAGCAAGTGCTGCAGCGCTACAAGGACCTGCAGGACATCATCGCCATTCTCGGTATCGATGAGCTGTCCGAGGACGACAAGCTCATCGTGTCACGGGCTCGGCGCATCCAGCGTTTCCTATCGCAGCCGATGTTCGTGGCCGAGGCGTTCACCGGTCAGCCTGGTGTCTACACACCGCTCGACGAGACGATTACCTCCTTCAAGGCCTTGCTCGAGGGCGAGCTCGACCATCTACCGGAGCAGGCTTTCTACATGGTCGGCGGTGCCGACGAAGCCAAGGCGAAGGCCAAGGAGATGGAGAACGCCTGATGGCAGGCAAAGCGTTCACGGTCGACGTCGTCACCCCGGAGGCCATCATCTGGTCGGGGGAGGCAGCCTTCTTGTCCGCCCGCACCACCGAGGGCGAAATCGGGATCCTGGCGGACCACGAGGCGTCGATGTCGGCGCTCGCCACCGGCGCAGTCGAGATCCACGGCACCGATGGGGTCACCACCACGGTCGGTATCCACGGCGGGTTCCTCCAGATATTCCAGAACCAGGTCACGCTGCTCACCGACCGGGCCGAGATCACCGAAGGCGGACGCGACGAGGCGATGCGCTTGGCCGAAGAGCTCCGTTCCCTAGAAGAGACGGAGCTGTAGGGCGGGCCACCGTCTCACAGCATCCGCACCGCGGTACCTGTGCAGTGGCGTCGATCTACGAAGTGGAACGCTCTGCCGGGAGTTCATTGAGCCGCGCAATGGCCCGTATTTGGAACCGCACCCCAATCTGGCCGCGGGTCTCCGGTATCTGGACTCGGTACGGGGCTATTCCCATACCAGCAGGATGGATCCGGCGCCGCGGCGTTCAGGTCATGACTAGTGCAAATGTGCGCATTTGAAACCACCCTATCCCTGTGGCATTGGTTCTGCCGATGTCCTTGGTATGCGTGCTCAACGCGAAGGCCCGAGTCCGGTGTGTGACGTTTGTGGCCGCTCGGCTCAGGTTGGGCGCCGTAGTCTCCGAACGGCCGCTCGAAGGTGCGGCCACCCCACTGCAATGGTCCCTCTCTGGGCGGAGCAGCCATGACCACGGTGCTGTACGGCATAGTCACGGATCCGAAGTATCTCGACATGGCCCGGGAGCAATCTCTCGGCGCGTCGTGCGTTGTCTGCAGGCGCCAGGGTGCGGTGGAACGGGCCGGCATGTCGTGGTGCGATGAGCACTCAACCCCCTTGCCGTTTGATCATGGATCTAGCTACTCGCAGGGGGATGCCTCCGCTCGCTGGCAGGCCTGGGTTGCGATGTCCTCGGTGACTACGACCACGGGCAGCCTCCGGTAGATATCGCAGACGGGCCGCCGCTCACCCGCTTGTTGCGATGCGCTCGCTCTCTCGCTGCAGGCCGTTCGTCGTACCTCCGATGCCCTTGCGTATCGTCACGGGGCCTTCGGAGATCAGGTGCGAATTGGTGACGCCCGGACTCCAGCGTTGGATGCCTCCGAAGTCTTGGAGCACTTTCCACACGGCTGCTACGGCGCATTGATGTGACGAGTGATGGTGAACTCTGGCAACTGGGTCCCTTCCGTCGTGGCAGGCGTAACCTCGGGCCGGCCTGCCCGATTCACGGCAATCTGGTGTTCGCATCTACACCGTCTGTTCGGGGCCCTCGCTAGCCGCAGACGCTGACCAGGGTGGGGTAGGGGTTGATCGGATTGCCCCCACCAGGGTGCTGCTGGTAGTGCAGGTGGGTGGCGCCGCCGCGGGCGTTGCCGGAGTTGCCGACGTAGCCGATGACCTGGCCCTGGCTCACCCGGGTGCCGTTGCTGATGCCGCCGGCGAAGCGGTCGAGGTGGGCGAAATAGTAAGAGTTGCCGTCGCTACCGCTGAGCCACAGTGCGATACCGCCGAGACCGCCGCTGCGGGTACGGAGGGTTCCGCTGGTAGTGGCATACACCGGCACCCCACGCGGGGCGAAGATGTCGGTGCCCTTGTGGGTACGGCCACCAGAACGTGGATTCCCCCAGTCGTTGCGATACCAACGCGGGCTGCCGATCGGGCAGACGAGTCCGCCGATCCGGCCGGCGCCCGAATCGCTCCTGCGCTTGGCGGCCGCTTCCTCTGCTGCCCTGCGTCTGGCGAGTTCCGCTTCCCACAGCTTCCGCGCCTCTTTGGCGGCATCGTCCTTGCGGGCGGCGTAGGCCTCGGCTTCGGCATACAGAGCCGTCATCTCGTCGACGGCAGCCGCGGACTCGGCTTGGAGTTCGACCAGCCTGGCTCGGTCGACGTCGAGTGCTTCCGTCAGTCGATCGAGTTCACGCGACACAGCATCGAGACGGTCAAGGGTGGCGACGCTGATCGCATTGGTGCGCTCGAGTAGTGCCTGCCCATTGACGAGGTCTTGAATCGACTCGGCGCCGAGCGCGGTGCTCACCTCGGCGGCGCTGCCGTTCACGTATGCCTCGATGACAAGCGCCCGGGCTGCGTCGCTGAGGTCATCTGCCTCACCGGCATCGCGCGTGATCTGCACGTCGAGCACGTTGAGTCGATGCTCAACGATGCTGCGCTCAGCCCAGAGTTCCTCGTAGTGTTCTACCGCAGCTTCGAGCCGAAGGTTGACTCGTTTCAGTTCTTCGTATGCCGCATCACGAGCTTCGTTGGCACGTTCCACGTCCTCTTCGGACTGTCCGGACGCGCCTGCTATCCCGAACACGCTCAGCAGGGTGACCAGGGAAAGAACCAGCACGAGGCGGTTGCGCCAGCGTTCGCCTTTCACAGGTGACAGGCTAGGCGGTCTGGGCACTAAGCGAAAGCGGGTCGCCCCATTATCTGGGACATTGGATGCCGCTCAGTCTTGGTCGATGGCAACGGCGAACGTCTCGACTTGTTCCGGCAGGCCTCGTCCGACCGCGTCTGAGATCACCGGGAAAAACAATGTCGAGAGCGTGCCTTTCGAAATGATCTCGAGAGTCACAGCAAGGTTTGTGACCTCGTCGGTGACGGCCTCCAGGGCGGTGGCCAGCGATCCGGCAACCTCGCCGGCGTCGAGGTCCATCTTGAGGTAGTGAGGATTGTGGGCCTCGACGGTTCGAGCCGAACCCTCGTATGGCTTGCGCCCAACGGTGGTGCTCCACGTGTACCGCTGCAAGATGCCGTCGTCGTCGTGGACCGGATCCCACACCTTCTGAACCGGTCCGATGTTGGCATACGTGTTCGCGTCCTGGAGCCGCTCCCACACATGTTGCATGGAGCGGTGGACGGTGACTTCGTGAGTGAATGTGGCCCGGGGCATCGGAGGGGAGCGTAGCGGAATCAACCCGGCGGCGAAGGTGGTGGCGTGGGGTTTGTGAACCCAATCCTTTCATGCCGAGGTATTCTTTCGAACTCTGATGCGCAGACGCTTCTTGCTCTCGGTTCTGATCAGTGACCTGGTAGCCCTGGTTCTCGGCTTCGTGGTTGCATCAATGGTGGTGTTCGGGACTCCGCTGCTGTGGGACGCCAATCCCCCCGGCGGAGCTTCGATCTGGCCCCTGGTCGCGCTTGGGGCAGCGGGCCTCCTCATCGGCTCCTACGGAAGTCTCCGCATGTGGGCCCAAGGAGCACCCCGGCCCTCGTATGGGCGGGCCATTGCCATTGCCGGTTTCACCGCAGCGTTCACCGCAGCGGGCCTCGTCATTGCCCGCGACACCTACTTCTCCCGGACCTTCCTCGCCTATACGTTTGGCGTTTTCCTGATAGGTGCCCTGGGCCATCGTGCCCTGCGGCGTCGCCGCCCGTGGACGGAGCGGCTGATTCTCGTCACTGGCGAAAAGAGCCTCGCCGACGATCTCCGCAACGCAGCTCATGCCGACGTGCTTGCGGTGTACGACCCGTCGGGCGATCCGCCGTCGGATCCCGAGCCGGATGTGACCCTGGTGATCGATCTCCGCCCGGTGATGTCCGACCAGATGGCGCAGTTCGTTTCCTCGTGGAATCTGGCGGGTTACCCCGTGAGTCCGCTGTCCACCGTGTACGAGGAATACACCGGGCGACTCCCGATGGTGCACCTCGCCGAAGGCTGGGAGTTGTCGGCTCCGGTGTCACGGAACGAGTACGCGCCCTTCAAGCGGTTCTTCGACATTCTGCTCACCGTCATCACCGCCCCGATCTGGGCTGTGATGGGGGCGTTGATCACGGTGGCCGTCAGAGTGGACTCCAGAGGGCCTGCCATCTACCGGCAGCGCCGGGTTGGTCGGGGTGGTGAGTTGTTCACGCTCTACAAATTCCGGACGATGGTGCTCGACGCCGAACCTCACGGCCCGCAGTTTGCGACCGTCGGCGACGATCGGCTCACTCGAGTCGGCCGGGTGTTGCGCCGCTTCAGGATCGACGAGATACCGCAGCTGCTCAACGTGCTCAAAGGTGACCTCAGCCTCGTCGGTCCGCGGCCGGAGCGCCCCGAGTTCACCGAGATCTTCGAGCATTCGATCCCCTTCTACGCCTACCGCACCATCGTGCGGCCGGGGGTGACCGGCTGGGCCCAGGTCAGCTACGGCTATGCCGATGACGAAGCCGACACCATCGAGAAGCTCACGTACGACCTGTACTACGTGAAGCACATGTCCCCGTGGTTGGACCTCCAGATCTTGGGCCAGTCCGTGTGGACCGTCCTCAGCGGCTTCGGCGCCCAGTGACCCAGAGCATTCCTGTGGTTTCCGTGATCATTCCGGTGCGCGACGAAGTCGATGCCATCGAAGGTGCCATTGCCAGCGCGCTGGCTCAGGAATATGACGGAGACCTCGAGGTGGTCGTTGCCGACGCGATGAGCACCGACGGGACACGGGCGGCCCTCGCCAAGATCTCCGCCCGCGACGATCGGGTGCGCATGGTCGACAATCCGGATCGCACCACGCCGGCCGGTCTCAACGCTGCCATCGTGGCGAGCCGCGGTGACGTCATCGTGCGGTGCGACGCTCACGCCGAACTTCCCGCCGGGTATGTTGCCCGCGCCGTCGACGTGCTCGAGAAAGTGGGTGCCGACAATGTCGGTGGGATTCAGGATCCGCAAGGGCGGGGCACGTTCTCCCGAGCGGTCGGCAGCGCCATGCGGTCACTACTCGGCGCCGGTGGCGCGACCTATCGGGTCGGCGGTGAGCCGGGGCCGGCTGAGACGGTATACCTCGGCGTATTCCGGCGCGACGGTCTGTGCCGTTCCGGGTTGTTCGACGAGTCGTTGCTGCGAAATCAGGACTACGAATTGAACCACCGCATCGCGGCCGGCGGGGGATTGGTGTACTTCGATCCCGAGCTGCGGGTCAACTACCAGCCACGTGATTCATGGCTGGGGTTGTGGCGCCAGTACTGGCAGTACGGAGCCTGGAAGCGGGTAGTGGCCCGGCGTCATCCGGATTCGGTTCGGCTGCGACAGCTCATCCCGGTGGCGTTTGTCGTCGGGCTCGGCATGTCGGCCGGGCTTGCTCTAGCGGGCCATCGCCGGCTCGGAATGTTGGTGCCGGGGGTCTATGGCGGCGCGGTGCTGGTCAGCGCAGCTGTCTCCGCCCAGCGTGGCGAGGCTGGGGCTCTGTTGGTGCCCGTCGTGCTTCCGACCATGCATCTCGCCTGGGGCACCGGTTTTCTCTTCGGGTCAACGCAGGCAGGAACCGCCCGCATCCCACCACTGTCACGCTGAGATACCCGAATACCCGGAGTAGTGGATAAACTGCGGACCGATTCCTCCAGGTCCAGGTTTTGTGTGCCGATCCAATGCGAGAAGGGACCATGCGAATCTCACTCAGACTCAAAGCCTTGGCCGGTCTTGCCGTGCTCATGCTCGTGGTGGGCGCCGCGCCCGGAATCGCCTCCGACTTGGAGGAGGAACCGGTCGAGTTCGCCGACGGCCACCCACCGGAAGACCCCGAAGAGGGGTACTTCTCGCACGATCACGAAGACGAGTTGAACTCAGTCGGGTCGGGACTCATCTCACCGTTCTTCAATGAATCTGAGGGATGTTTCGAACCCGACGGCGTCGGCACTCCCTACAGCACGACCAACTCGTCGGCGAATCGCTCGCTCCCGTCGAATCACCAAGTTCGTGGACCCTGGGGCGATTTCTTCGGACGTGACTACGGCGACGTCAGCGGATCCATGGTCAACTGGACGGTTCCGATGAGCGGAGGCGCGGTGCGGCCGGTCCACGTGCGGGCGCTTCCCGCCTTTCAGCAGGTGACGGCAAATCTCGCCGCCGAGCAGGCCAAGGGCAACTACTACGAAGCCCGGTATATCGGGACCTTTGTGTGGCGCCGAATCAGCGGCAGCTACCGCATGTCGACCCACTCGTTTGGCGCCACAATCGATATCAATTCCGACACGAACCCGTATTCAGGCGACAACCGATTGATCACCGACATGCCCCAGTGGTACGTCTCGGCTTGGCGCGACGCTGGCTTCTGCTGGGGTGGCGACTGGCAGACGATCAAAGACCCCATGCACTTCTCGTGGAAAGGCCCCAAGTCAACCCCGGGCTACGACGATGTTCCGGCTCCCTTCCCGCCGAGTACCTCAGCCGGCGACTTCACCCAGCTGGCATTCAGCGGGAAGACCGCGTTCGGCAACCTCGACCCCGAGCTTTCCTATGGCTTCCTCGACGGCAATCGCGACGGTGCTCCCGACCTCTACCGGGTCAAACCGTACGGGGCCCAAGACCTGCTCATCGAATACGCCCGCTCCAGCCGAGACTTCCTCCAATGTGGGGTGTCGCAGACCGTGGTTCCGGACGGTGCCGCCGTCGACGGCGAGATCCTCGTCGCGGACTACGACGGTGATGCCCGACCCGACGTCTGGGTGATCGACACCTCGCGCAATCCGATCCGGATTCGGGTGCATCCGTACGCGACCGAGTACCTAGAGGTCGAGACGTTGGCGACCGGCGTTGTCCCCAGCGAGGTGATGAGCTTCGGCGCCGCCGACTACAACCGCGACGGAATTCCCGACCTCTACGTCGTCCGTCACAAGAACCAGACCCGGCTCGAGGTGTGGAGCGGCGCCGGCGGATTCACGACCAAGCTGGTCGACGTGACGACGCAGATGGCCGGCACGGCCGACGCGGCCAAGTGGCGCTTCTCGTTGGCCGACCACGACGCCGACGGGATTCCCGACCTTGTGGTGATTCGAGTCGACGGAGTTGTGGCACTGCATGTGATCGACGGCGCGGGTGGCTACGACGATGCCCCGCTGAACCTCAGCACCGGCGCAACGGCCGCTCAGGAGGGCCACTACGACATGGGTGACTACGACGGTGACGGCCGCCCCGATCTGCTCTCGATCCTGCCTGCCGGGACGCTGCGGGCCTACCTCGGAGGCAACCAGGGTGGATCTGAGACCTTCTGGTTCCAGCCGCCCGACTGGGAATGCGAGGGAAGCGGCAGCTATGTCCCGTGGGACTTTGACGGCGACCGCTATGCCGACCTCGCCATTGGCGTTCCGTTCGAGGACGTTGGCGCAGGTACGGATGCCGGTGCAGTGAATGTGCTCTACGCCTCCGACGACGGGTTGTCGGCTGCCGGCGACCAGTTCTGGCACCAGGACAGTTCCGGCATCGAGAGTTCGAGCGAGGACGGCGACGTCTTCGGAGAAGCGCTGGAGGCCGGAGACTTCAACGGCGACGGCTTCGCTGATCTCGCCGTCGGTGTTCCCGGCGACAGCATCGGTTCTCCCATCCCGAGGGGCGGTTTGGTCAACGTGATCTACGGATCTGCCTCCGGCCTGAGCGGCACCGGCGACCAGATGTGGCATCAGGACGTGGGATCGATCGGCGGAGGCGCCGGTAGCAACGACTTGTTCGGTTCGGCGCTGGCCGTCGGCGACTTCAACGACGACGGCTTTGACGACCTCGCGGTCGGTGTTCCCGGCGATCGCGCCGGAGGCCATGCCGGTGCCGGCGTGGTCAACGTCATCTACGGCACGGAGGACGGACTCGACGATGCCGGCAACCAGCTCTGGCATCAGGATTCCAACGGGGTGACCGGGGTCGCCGGCAAGGGTGACGCTTTTGGTGCGACGCTCGCCGCGGGCGATTTCGACGAGGACGGCTTCTACGACCTCGCCATCGGCGCTCCCGGCGACAAGGTCGACGGCGAGGCCAAGGCCGGCGTGGTTCACGTGCTCTACGGCACCGCGCAGGGTTTGTCCGCCACCGGCGACGACTGGTGGTCCCAATCGACCAAGGGTGTCAAGGGCCAGCCCAACAGCAATGACGGCTTCGGGTCCGCCATCGCCGTAGGCGACCTCGATGGTGACGGCAGCGCCGATCTCGCCATCGGTGTGCCTGGTGAAGAGCGTGGCGGAGACCAGAATGCCGGCCAGGTCCATGTGCTGCTGGGAGGGTCAGATGGTGTTACCACCGACGGGGCCCGGATCTGGCACCAGGACCTGACCTGGGTCAAGGGCGTCGCCCAGGTCGGCGACCACTTCGGGGCAGCCCTCGCCATCGCAGACCATGATGGTGACGGCTTCAACGACCTCAGCATCGGGGTTCCCGACGAAACGCTCAACGGGCGCAAGAAGGCCGGGGGAGTGATTGTCCTCTACGGTCGCGTTGGCGGGGTCAGTGCCGCCGGCAGCGATTTCTGGAAGGCGGGCTACGGCGGCCTGGCCGGAGCATCCGGAAACTACGACCACTTCGGAACGACGCTGCGCGGCCTGGATTTTGATGGTGACAGCTTTGCCGACCTCGCCGTCGGCGTTCCCGGTGAAGACCTCACTGCTGTCGATGTTGGCGCCGTCCACGTCATCTACGGAAGCGAAGCCGGTCTCAGCGCCGCCCGCAACGAAATCTGGCACCAGGACAAGTCTGGTGTTGCGGACGACCCCGAAGCCGGGGACGGTCTGGGCGATCTGAGGTAGGGGAACCCCCTGAACCATCGGCGTGGGGACTTCGCTCGGCAGGCGGGGTCAACAGGCGACTAGCGTCACGGGCTATGGATAGGCTCGTCCATATCGACTTCCGGAAGTGGCCGGATCAGGTCCACTGGCAGTTCGCCATGCGCCGGCTCGGCGAGGACGAGCATGGCCTCTGGCTGTGGGCGCCGCCCGGCATGCCGTTCCAGCGTGGCGACGAGGCGGTGAAGATCTCGAACCGCATTGTCGTGAAGCTGATCACGCAGGACACGTGGTGGACCGCGATTTGGAATGATGGAGGTCGCAACGAGATCTATGTCGACATCATCACGCCGGCCAGGTGGGAAGGTGACCGGGTCACAATGGTCGATCTCGACCTCGATGTGGTGCGCCGTGCCGGCGGCGAGGTCGAGGTGCTCGACGAGGACGAATTCCTGGACCATCAGGTTCGCTACCGCTATCCCGACCGCCTGATCGACCAGGCCAGAGCCGCCACCGCGCAGGTGGCCATCGCCGTGCAACGCAACGACGAGCCCTTCAGGTCGGCGGGGCCCTCCTGGATGGAGCGGGCACGGGACCTAGCCCGGCTCACCACCTAGTGGTGCTACTCGACCGTCCACGTGCCGGTTGAGCGCAGCAACGCATCGATGTCGCCGGGGCCCTGGGCGGCTTGGGCTGCGATCAACTGCTGCTGCATGGCCTCGCCGTACGTTTCACGCTCGACGTCTCGGAAGACACCGATCGGGGTTGGTCCGAGAGGGCCGTGGGAAAGCCGGCTGAGGGCAAACGCCACCGCAGGGTTGGGGTTCGACGGATCGTGTACGTGGATCGCCTCGAGGCCGACGTCGGCAACGGCGACGATTCTGGCGACCGCTCCGTCGATCACTACGCCCATGTCGTTGTCGGGCCCGAAGATCACCGGTTCGCCTGCTTCGAGCATGATGCGGTTCTCGTCGCGCTCTTCCCTGCCGGTGAGTTGAATGAACGCCTTGTCATTGAAGACGTTGCAGTTCTGGTAGATCTCGATCAGCGACGATCCCCGGTGCTCGAATGCCGCTTGGAGCATGCGAGCCGTGTGCGGGCGGTCCATGTCGATGGTGCGAGCCACAAACGTTGCTTCGGCGCCGAGCGCCAGGCTGACCGGGTTGAACGGGTAATCGATCGAACCCATCGGGCTGCTCTTGGTCCGCTTCCCGACCTCAGAAGTCGGCGAGTATTGACCCTTGGTCAGTCCGTAGATCTGGTTGTTGAACAACAGGATGTTGAGGTTCACATTGCGCCGCATCGCATGGATCAGGTGGTTGCCACCGATCGACAAGGCGTCGCCGTCGCCGGTGATGACCCAAACGTTCAAGTCCGGATTGGCGGTGGCCAGACCCGACGCAATGGCGGGGGCGCGGCCGTGCACCGAGTGCATGCCATAGGTCGCCATGTAGTACGGGAAGCGCGACGAGCATCCGATCCCAGATACGAACACGTGCTTGTCGCGGTCGATATCCAAGGTGGCCAGGAATGACTGGACCGAGGCGAGGATGGTGTAGTCGCCACACCCGGGGCACCATCGGACTTCTTGGTCCGACTGGAAGTCACTGCGTTCGAAGCGGGTTGCGGTGTCGCTCATGCGTTGTCCTTGGTGTCGAGGATCTCAAGGATCTTGGCGGAGATCTCGGAAGCCTTGAATGGGACTCCCTGGATCTTGGGATAGCTCAATGCGGGGACCAGGTACTCCGCTCGCAACAACCTCGATAACTGACCACGGTTGAGCTCGGGGACCAATACCTTCGGGTAACTGGCAAGCACGTCCCCGAGATTCATCGGGAAGGGGTTGAGATACCGCAAATGGACGTGGGCGACGTTGGCACCGCTGGCGTTGACGTTGTTGACGCCAGCCCGGATGGCGCCGAATGTCGAGCCCCAGCCGATCACCAGCAGGTCGGCGTCCTTGGGACCGTGGACCTCCACGAGCGGGATGTCGGCCGCGATGCGCTGGAGTTTCTCCTCGCGCAGTTCAGTCATGAGTTCGTGGTTCAGAGGGTTGTACGAGACGTTGCCGGTCAGGTTCTGCTTCTCGAGGCCCCCGATGCGGTGCTCGAGCCCCGGTGTGCCTGGAACCGCCCACGGTCGTGCCATCGTCTCGGGATCCCGAGCGTACGGGAGGAAGGAGCCGTCTGGTCCGTTCGGCGCGGTGGTGTACGTCACGTGGTTGTCCGGCAGGGCTTCGGCATCGGGCAGACGCCACGGCTCGGAGCTGTTGGCGATGTAGCCGTCGGAGAGCAGCATCACCGGTGTCATGTACTTGGTGGCGATCCGGGCGGCTTCAACGGCGACCTGATATGCATCGCTCGGCGACTGCACCGCGATCACCGGCAGGGGTGCTTCCCCGTGACGACCGTAGAGCGTGAAGAGCAGATCGGACTGCTCGACCTTGGTCGGCAACCCGGTTGAGGGACCGGCGCGCTGCACATTGATCACAATCAACGGCAGTTCGGTGCTGAACGCCAAAGAGATCGTTTCGCTCTTGAGTGCCACCCCGGGCCCCGAGGTGCCGGTGACGCCGAGATGCCCGGCGAAGGAGGCTCCAAGGGCGATGCCGACGGCGGCGATTTCGTCTTCGGCTTGGAAGGTGCGCACACCGAAGTTCTTCCGCTTGGCCAACTCTTCGAGAATGCTCGTCGCCGGCGTGATGGGGTAGGAACCGTAGAACAGCGGGACGGCAGCAGCCTGGGCGCCGGCGATGAGTCCCCAGGCAAGCGCCTGGTTGCCGGTCACGTTGGTGTAGGTGCCCGATGGCAACTTGGCGGGCTGGATCTCATAGGTGTGATGGAAGGCATCGGTGGTGATGCCGTAGTTGTATCCGGCCTTGAGGGCGGCGATGTTGGCGAGACCGACCGGCTGGTCTGTGCCGAACTTGCCAACAACCCATTCGATGACGGGTTCCAGCGGCCGGGTGAACATCCAGGAGATCAACCCCAGCGCGAAGAAGTTCTTCGAACGCAGCGTGGCCCGACCCTTGACGCCGGTGTCCTTGACGGCGAGCTTCGTGAGTTCCTCCATTTTGGCGGTGAGTACGTGGAAGGCGTCGAGGCTGCCGTCGGTGAGCGGGTTGACTTCGTATCCCGCCTTGGCCAGGTTGCGCTCCACGAAGGCGTCCTCGTTGACGAGCAGCAAGCCGCCCGCGCGCAGATCGCTCAAGTTGGACTGGAGCGCAGCCGGGTTCATGGCGACGAGGACGTCGGGGCTATCGCCCGGTGTGAGGATGTCCCAGTCGGCGATTTGGACCTGGAACGAGGAGACACCCGGCAGTGTGCCCTGAGGGGCGCGGATCTCAGCGGGGAAGTTCGGGAAGGTGGCGAGATCGTTGCCGAACATTGCGGATGCCGCGGTGAACTGCGTTCCGGCGAGCTGCATGCCGTCGCCGGAGTCGCCGGCAAATCGAATGACGACCCGGTCGCGCTGCTCGCGTTCGACCGGTGCGGTAAGAGTGTCTTCAGCCAATGGGAGCTCCTGGTTGTCCAAAGGACGGAGCGGGCCGGAGAGGCCGGGGTGAGCCGTCAGGTCGGCTCCGTCAGCGCATCGGTCGCCAGTCTATGCATCCCAGACTTCAAAGCAGCGCACTATTCCAGGCATCGCACTCCGGGGGGGATGGTTGCCCACTGCGAGACGGCGCTTGGCGACGCAGGCTCACACGAACCATGGCGGTGTTTGGGTGGCGACCAGGGAAGCTTGCTCGAGGGCGAGACCGATTGACAGCAGCGTTTCTTCGCTCCAGGCCGGGCCGATCAGCTGCAGGCTGGGCGGCGGCGCACCCGGCGTGTTGAGCGGCACGGCGAGGGCAGGCAAACCGATGTGGTTCACCAGGGCCGTGAAATGCGAGAAGGGGGAGCGATAGGAGACCTCGCGCCCGGCAACCTCGATGATCTCCTGCCCGATGGGTTTGTGCAGGGCCGCAACTGTTGGGGTGATGAGCGCATCGACGGAGGTGAGTGCCCGGTCGGCGGCCGCCCTGCAGGAGCGGCGCCAGGCGAGCGCCGCGAGGTAGTCGTCGGCGGAATAGGTGAACACGTCGGCGAGACGCCGCGAGACATCAGGTCCGTAGGCGTCGGGACTGTCGTGCCAGCGGTGGTTGTGGACGGCGGCAACCTCGAAGTACACCGACGGCAGCAGCTTGCCCGGCAGGTCGAGTTCGGGAATCTGCATCTCAACGACCTCGGCACCGGCCTCCGTCAGCGCGGCGCCGAGATCATCAAAAGCATGGCGGACCTCGGAAACCATGGGTGCGGCGGTCCATGGGAGTGGAATGCCGAACCGAAGCCCGGAGAGTTCGGCCGGGCCGCGGGCTGCTTCGACCGGTACGGGAACCGACCAGGGGTCGCCGGGATCGTCGCCGGCCATGGTGCGATACAGGAGACCGGCGTCGGCGACGGCGCGAGCGATCGGGCCCACGGTGTCGATCGAAGCCGCCAGCGGATACACACCGCGGATCGGAATCCGGCCGTGCGTGACCTTGAGCCCAACCACCCCGCACAACGCCGCCGGAACGCGCACCGACCCGCCGGTGTCGGTGCCGAGGGCTCCGGGGACGAGGCCTGCGGCGACCGCGGCGCCCGAGCCACCGGACGATCCGCCGGGCGAGAGCGTGGTGTCCCACGGGTTGTGCACCGGGCCGAACCAGTGATTCTCGCTCGAGAAGCCGAACGCAAACTCGTGGAGGCCGGTGCGGCCAATCATGACGGCATCGGCCGTCTCCAGACGGGTGACACAAGGCGCCGATTCGGCGGGAATCACCGGCGGGAAGCTGCCGCCGCGCGTGTTGGGCAGGCCGGCTTGGTCGATGAGATCCTTGACGCCGATAGGGACACCGGCGAGCGGTCCCAGGAACTCACCGGCCGCTCGCCGGGCGTCGATGGCGGCGGCGGCAGCCAGGGCCCCCTCGGTGTCCAGCAACGTGAAGGCGTTGAGCTCATCCTGTGCGGCAGCACAACGGTCGAGATGCGCGGTCACGACGGCGACCGCCGTGGTCTCACCGTCCGCAACCGCCCGGGCAATCCCGTGAATCGAGGGAGCGGACGGGGGAGATGTCATTCCCAGGTGATCGGACGCCCGGTCGGTACGACCGAAACCCAGAGACGACCGGGAGGCAGCACAATCTCGGATCCGCTGCCGGTGGTGAGCACGAACGGGTCTGCGATGTCGTCCCGAGCCCAGGTGCCCTCTACGACCACTCCGTTGGAGAAGACCATCGCCTCGCCCTCGCCGACGGTCTCGAGCGCCGGGACTGATCGCCCGGCCGCGGGCGGCACCGCCGTGTACTGCTGTGCCGTCAGTACTACCAGGGTGTCGAATCTCACAGGGCCAACGCTGCCGTCGGCGTCCTCCCAGTTGTGCAATCGGTCGCCGTTGTACCGCAGGTATTGAGCGCCGTTGTAGGCCCAAGTGACGTTGCTGCCCTGGGACCAATCGATGTTGATGGAGCGGGCGGGAGTGGTGCTCGGGGTCGGCTCGCCAAAAGCAAACCAAGGCTGGGGTGGTGTGTCGGGGGCGTCGATCTCGTCGGCCTTGGTCCGCATGCCGTCGGTTGACCCGAACAGGGTTCGTTCACGGGCGCGTCCGTCGGACGGGATACGGAAGGTGTTCGGCGTCGTCTCCTGGATGAAGGGAACGTCGGCGTTGGTTGCGATGGCGCGGATCCAGAACTGCCCGCCGGATATCTGGAGCGTTGCTCCCAGCGGCTTGACCAGTGTGGGGTCGGTCGGTCGCAGGGAGCGGATCGGGCCGATGTAGTCGCTGTCGCTCTGCAGGAACATGGCGATGAAGCGGGTGAGGCCGCCCTCGACGATGAGTTCGTAGACCACGTCGGCTTCCTGAAGACCGCTCTGGGGACGGGCGTCGGGATGGTTGTCGATCTTCACTGCGATCACCCTGCGGTCCAGGCTGGTCGCATCATCGACCGGAAGCCCGTTGAGTGGGGAGGTCGGGGCGGCCGCCGTCGTTGTGGTGGTCGGTTCAGTGGTGGTCGGCGCCGCAGTGGTCGCGGGCGCGGCGGTCGAGACCGGCGGAAGCGTAGTCAGCACCGTGGTCGTGGTGGGCTCCGCGTCGTCGCCACTGCAAGCTGTTGCGATGAGGAGAAGGGTGAGTGCGACCAAAACGGGTCGGATGAGCTTCACGGGCGGGGAGTGTAACGACGGTTGGCGCCAATGCCACTCATATCTTCTGGACGGGCTTCTAGATTGATCTGATGGACCGAGTCGAGTTTGTCGCTGCCGAGCTCGCTGTACTGGCCGATGCTGAGAAGGCGGCCGGTATGGCGGCGTACATGAAGACCGACATGCCGTTCTACGGCGTTCAGAAGGGTCCGCGGACCCCGGTGTTTCGGGAGATGAAGCGGCGCTATCCGATCGATGACGCCGCGGACTACGAAGCCGCGGTGCTGGCCTTGTGGCAACGGCCCCACCGGGAAGAGAAGTATTTCGCCATCGGGATCGCCTCCGGCTACCGGGAGTTCATCACGTTCGATCGAATACCGCTGTACCGGCGTCTCATTGTCGAGGGGGCGTGGTGGGACTTCGTCGACGACCTGGCCGCCCGTTGTGTCGGATCGGTGCTGCTCAACCGGCGTGAGGCAATGGCTCCGGTCATCGATGCCTGGAGCGATGATCCCGATATGTGGATCCGGCGCAGCGCGTTGCTCGCTCACCTCAAGCACAAGGCCGACACGGACTACGAACAGCTCTTCAGGCATTGCCTGGCATTAGCCCCGGAGCGGGAGTTCTTCATCCGCAAGGCGATCGGCTGGTCGCTGCGCGAGTACGCCAAGACGGCTCCTGACCGGGTGCGTGACTTTGCTCTCGAGCACCGCGCGGAACTGTCCGGGCTCAGCTTCCGCGAGGCGACCAAACACCTCGAGGTCTAGTCCTCTTCGACGGTGTGTACGAGGTGCAGCTTCTCAACCACGGCGGTGGCGACGGCGTCCTCCGTCCACGGCATCGGGCATCCGACGCCCCACGCCCATAGGTCGACCTGGTCGCCATAGTGGGGCGAAAGCGGGTTGCCGGATTGGCCGCCCGGCAGCGAGAAGCGGCTGCGGTCCCAGTCGCCGACGTCGACGGCCATGCGCAGTGAGGCGATGGCGGATGGGTTGGCGAGTGGTTCGAGCGGTGGCGCCCCGGATTGCGACACCGTGGTGAAGTCGCCGCTCCACGGGATGGGGCCGATGTTGAATACGTGGCCCATCGGCTTGCGTTCGCCGATGGGGTGGCGCAGGGTCAGCGGGCGCACCGTGCCCCACTCCCACCCGTCGGGATCGTCACCGAACCGGACTCGCAGCAACGCGTCGGCGACGGCGAGGGCCGCTGCCATCTCCTCGTCCCAGTCGTCGAACCAGCCATCGGGTCGCTCGCGCAGCAATCGGACCAGGTGGCTGGTCCGGCTGAAAGCGAACAGGTTGTTGGGCACCAGGTCGGGAGCAAAGCCGCGGCCGAGAGCCGCCGCCGCCGACAGGGGAGCACGCGCCAACGCCACCCGTCGCTGCATTTCGGTGTTCCACAACACAAACACGGAAGCGGCCGCCGAGTGGCGGTGCATATTGCCGTCCCAATCGCGCAGCAACGCGTAGGCGGCCGCCGAACTCGACCGTTGCCCGATGCCGAGCACGTGCTCGCGCAGATCGCCCCACGCCGGTGTCACGGTGTCGAGCTGGGCGTGGAGCGTCGACGAGATGTCCCAATCGTCGCGCGCGGCGATCAGTTCGTTGATGCGGGCGATGCGGTATCCCTCGATCCAGTCGACGCCAAGGAACGGATCATCGTCGTTGTGCACCGGTCGATTGTTGGCGGTGGCGATGTAGCCGGCGTCGGGGTTCTCGACCGACGGCAAGCGGGTCGAGTCCACGTAGTCGTCGTACCACCCCGCGGAGATGTCCCAGCCCGCCAGGGGTAGCGCTCCGTTGCCGCTCTTGCGCAAAGGAATCTCGCCGATCATCTGCCACCCGATGGTGCCGGCGTCGTCTGCCAGGACCATATTGAGTCCGGCGCCATGCCAGGCTGCCAGCGCTTCACGGAACTCGGTGACGGTCCTCAGCCGCGGCGCATTGATCAGCGCTGTGACGTCCTGAGGTGCCAGCCAGGTCGCCGCCATCGAGAGCGAAGGCTCGGTGTGTGAGAACCCGGGGCCGACAATCGGGCCCCGGTTGGTAACGACAACGTCTTCAACGACGGGGTCACCACCTTTCACGTGGATCAGTTCGTGGTGGACCTCGCAGGGGACGAAGTCGTCGCCCTCGCGGACGGTGCGCCTATCGGGACCGAGTTCTTCGATGAAGAGGTCCGTGTTGTCGAGCAGACCTGCGGTGACCCCCCAGGCCACGTGCCCGTTGTGGCCCGCGGCGAACCCCGGGGTACCGGCGAGGGTGGCGCCGGCGATGCTCCATTCGGGCGTCATCAGATGTGCCAGGTACCAGTGTGGGGGAAGGACCGGCGCCAGATGAGGATCGTTGGCCATGATGGGGCGCCCGGTGGCCGTCTTGGATGCCGCCACTGCCCAGTTGTTGGAGCCGCCACCCAATCCGACCGTGGCTCGGAATTGTTCCATGTCCTGCAGCAGTCCGGTGGCGGCCGGACCCGCCGCCACTCCAGGTGGATTGGTCACCGGATGCCACTCGGGATAGGAAGGATCGAGGTCGGCCAGGGCGGCGGGACCGTCTTGGGTGAGGATGGCGAGGCGGGCCAACTCCGCATCCCAGTTCGAGGCCAACGAGAACGCCATCAACGCAAAGATGGCGAGGGAGTCGATTCCCTCGAACGGGAGGGGATCCGACCGCAGCAGCGCATACTCGTGGGCCTTCCTCGAGAGCCCCGCGGTGCGGCCTGCATTCACTCCGGCGGCAAACGACTCGAGGCCGCGGCGGTCTGCGTCGTTGCACAGGTGCATGGTTTCTTCTGCGGTTCTGCGGAACCCGACGCGGCGGGACAGGCGGTCGATCGCCAGGGTGTCCTTGCCCGCCATTTCGCTGACCCGGCCACGGGCAACCCGTGCCAGCATGTCGGTCTGGAAGGCTCGGTCCTGGCCCTGGCAGAAGCCGAGCGCAAACCAGGCGTCCGCGTCGCTCTTCGCTGCGATGTGCGGTATGCCAAAACGATCGCGACCAATGGTGACGGATTGTTCGAGGCCGTCGACGGCCAAGACACCCTCGGTGATCGGGAGCCTGCGCCCGAGCGCCGCCCGGAATGCCTTCTTGATCGGGTTCATGTGCACCTCCGCATCCGCAGGCTACGCCCAGCCGGTGTCGAGCAAAAATCGCCCGTCCTTCCCTGTTCCGGCGTGGCTGCAGTACGAGAAAACGCGCCTCAACCCCGCAGGAACGGTGGTGGGTCGACCGCTCGTATCATGGGCGCATGACGGATCACAACAAAGACGATCGACGCGTGTATTGGAACGAGCGGTACGCCGAGCGCGGCACGCTGTGGGGGGCCGACGCCAACCAGTTTGTGGTGAGATACCTGTCGGATCTCCCGCCGGGGAGGGTGCTCGACCTCGCCAGCGGTCAGGGCCGCAATGCAGTGTGGCTGGCGGCCCGGGGCCATTCGGTCACGGCCGTCGACATCTCGGAGGTTGCCGCCCAGCAAGCCGGCGGAGTGGCAACAGAAGCGGGCGTCGAGGTCGACTTCGTGACCGCCGACCTGCTCGAGTGGGAACCGGAAGCCGGGGCTTTCGACTTGGTGTTGCTGTCGTATCTCCAGGTCCCCACCGAGCTGCGCCGCCTCGTTCATGACAAGGCAATTCGAGCCGTAGCGCCGGGCGGCGTGGTTTTCATCATCGCTCACCATCTCGACAATCTGGAGCATGGCGTCGGTGGGCCGCCCGATCCCGACGTGCTGTTCACCGAGGAGCAGCTTGCCGGCGACTTCGTCGACCTCGACATCGAGATCCTCGAGCGTGTGGTGCGCCACGTGGAGTCCGATGACGTCACCGGGGACGCCATCGATGTCGCCATGCTGGCCCGCAAACCGGCGGTCTGAGCGGGTGACCGGGCGCCGTCGGCCGCCGCAGCCGATGCCGGATGATGTTGCGCAAGACCTCGATGAGCGCGGTGTGGCCGACGACTACTCGGCGCGGCCGTACTACCAGCGCAACGACTACCTCGCCTGGATCGACCGGGCCAAGCGCGTCGAGACTCGGCGCAAACGCATCGAACAGATGCTCGACGAGCTCGATGCCGGCGGGATCTACATGGGGATGGACCACCCGCCCAGCCGCAAGGAGTGAGCACCGCCGGGGTCACCCGACCCGGCGTAGGGGGAACGGCCGGTACCGGCACCAGATGACCCAGCCGATGACGGCGGCGGGGATGGGCCCCAGGGCTCGACTGTCGCCGGACGACAGGGCCCGGTTGTCGCCGAGGACGAACACCTCGTCGAGCCCGAGTCGCCACGTTCCGTCCGGCAGGGTCGGTCCCGCCGCCCAGGTGTCAACGGCACCTCCATCGATCATGACTTCGCCGGCGGCCACCGCGACCTGTTCGCCTGGCAACCCGATCACCCGCTTGACCAGCTCGAACCTCGGTCGGCCCGGGTGTTCGAACACCACGATGTCGCCGCGCCGCAGCGGGCCGGTCACCCGTCGGGCCAGCACCCAATCACCCGCGGCGAGCGCCGGCTGCATCGAGTGCTCGGCGATGGCGTAGCGGCGGAGGCGGGTTCGAGCCTGAGAGACGGCAACTGCCGCCAGCGTCACGATCGCCAGCGCCGAAACGGCACAACGGGTGAGTGGACGGTTGGTCGGCATGGGCGGATTCTATGGCCGCTCGTCACGGCCGATACCGCGGTGAGGCGGTGTAGTGTCAGGCGAGTTCCAGCAATCACTCCACAGGAGGTGACCGATGGGTCTCTTCAGCCCGAACCGCGTAGCCCATGCGCACTGCGACCTGTTCTGCGGGGTCTATGACCCGGCGCAGGCAATGATCGAAGCGAAGTCCGTGCTCAACACCACCACGAAGTACCACGCATCCGACGATGAAGTCTTCCGGGCCCGCTGCATTTCCATCAAGGAAGAGCGGGCCGAGTTGGTCAAGCATCACCTTTCGGTGCTGTGGACCGACTTCTTCAAGCCGCATCACCTCGAGCAGTTCCCGAACCTCCACGATGTGTTCTGGATGGCGATGAAGCAGGCCGGTGATGCCAAAAAGTCGATGGATCCCGCGGTTTCCCAGTCGCTGATCGACCAGATCACGACGATCTCGGATATGTTCTGGCAGACCGAAGAGTCCAAGGCCACCGGCGTCTACCCCCCAAACTGAAACCACACGGGGTTTTGGCGGATCTCAGCGACACGCGTGCCGCTCATGTCCGCCAAAACCCTCTAGGTCGGGGAGAAGCGGCGCGAGAGCAGACTGCCGAGGCCCAGGCCCACCGCGGCAAACGCCGCAGTGCCCGCCAGCAAGGCGAGTAGCGCTGAGAAGAAGCCAGTTGGCAGGGCGTTCTGGATTCCGGCTGCGACGAGATACGCAGCGCCGCCACCAAACGTAGCCAACGGCACGATCCGCGCCGCCGGGTCGAGGACCCGTCGCCAGCGGTGGGTGTGTTCGGGTTCGCGGTACCACACGATCGCCAGCGTCAACGTGTAGGCGCCGAGTGCCAGGGTGGATGCGAGGGCGACACCCTCGATGGCGAATTCCCTTTGCAGGGTGAAGTACAACGGCACGGCGAGCAGCGCGGCGCCGGTGCCGACGATGACGGGTAGCCACATCTGGCGCCTGGCGTAGAAGGCTCGGGTGACGACCATCAGGGCGCCCCAGACCGGGATGGCGAAGGCGTAGAAGAAGAGCGCCGAGGCCGTCGCCTCCGTATCGGCCGGAGTGAACTCGAAGCGTTCGAAGAGCACGCGGATCGCGGGGATGCTGAGCGAGATGAGCAGGGCGGTGGCGGCGATGCTGAGCGCCAGAACCCAGCGCAGCGCTCGATCGACCGTATCGGCCATCTGGACGAGCTTCCCCTCGGCAAATTGGCGGGCGAGGAATGGGTACGCGGCGACGCCGGCCGCCTGGGCGATGACGCCGACGGGGACAAGCATGGTTCGCCTGGCGTATTGGAGTTGGGTCTGGACGCCTTCTCCGGTCATGTTGCCGAACATGCGCATGAACGTCTCGTCGAGCACCACGACCGACTGCCCAATCATCAAAGGGAACGCAATCATGGCGTACTCGAGGATGACCGGGTTGCGCCAGGGGAGGCGCCAAATGAGGTGCATTCCATGCCGGCGGGCGCCCCACCACTGCAGCGCAAAGTTGCCGATGAAGGCGCCGACCACGGCCCCCCAGATGAAGCCCTCAGGGTCGGCTTCTCCGGTGAACATGGCATACAAGATCCCGCCGGCGATGATCCCGAGGTTGTAGATGATCGGCGCCAGTGTCGGAATGAAGAACTCCCCCTTGGCGTATTGGACGGCCGTGAACAGCGCCCCCAACACGAAGAAGACCTGGGCGGGGAGCACGATGCGGGTGAGCCGCACCGTTGCCGCCGCCTGCTCAGGGGTGAAATCGGGGAACAGCGCACCGATCACGCTGGGCGCGAGCGCCCACCCGACGATCACCAAGAGCAGGATGCCGACGGCCAGCGGTCGGATCACCGCCGTGAGCGCCTCCCACCCGCCTTCTTCATCGTCGGCGGCGAGGTAGCGGGAGAAGATCGGGATGAACGTGATCGCCAGGAACCCTCCGGCAAGGAGGTAGTTCATGAAGTCCGGGATCGTGAAGGCCGCCACGTATTCGTCGGTGACTCCGGTGGCTCCCAGCATCCCGGCGAAGATGATGTCGCGGAGCACTCCGAGGATGCGCGAGAGCAGCACGCCGCCGGCCACGATGAGCGCAGCGATGCCCATGCGGCGATTGATGGTGGAAGCGGACCCCGACGTCACGGGGGCAAGGTAGCGCCGGTGAACGGTTGCGTTGGTGGTTTGCGAGTGCCCGGGTATCCCCGATGCTTGCGAGGACAGAGGGGTCGGAAGCCCCTGGAACGGTTTCCGTCGCTCCGCCATCATTTCCGAAACGCTGCGCAACTCGGGACACGAAGGGGAACCGGCATGGCCCATACGACGCTCACGCAGGGGCTCGATGTCGATCGTGAGTACGAGTTGCTCCAGCAGCGGCTCGATCGAAACGTGACCGGAGCACCCGACACGCCGGCGGTGCGGCACATCCTCCGCTTGTTGTTCACCCCCGAGGATGCTCATATCGCTCGTTCGTTGCCCCAGCTGATATCGCTCCCCGACCTGGCGAAGAAGCTCGGCGCCGACCTCGACGAATTGGACGAGCAGATCACCTCGATGGCCCGGCGCGGGCTGGTTCTCGACTTCGAGCGCGAGGGTACTCGGTACGTGCTCGCCGCTCCGGTGGTGATCGGCTTCTTCGAGTTCACCTTCATGCGGGAGCGGCCGGACGCACCAATGGAGGAATACGCCGCAGCCTTCGAGGAGATGTTCGAGGATGAGGAGTTCATCCGCCGGGTCTTCGCCGGCAGCACCCAGGTCGGCCGCTCGTTTGTGCGCGAGGAGGCGGTGCCGGCGGACGCCGCGATCCTCGACTGGGAGCGGGCGACCGAGGTGGTCCGCACCGCCGAGACCGTTGCCGTGAGCCTCTGCCCGTGTCGGACCGATGCCGGGTTACGCGGCGAGAGCTGCGGCGCCCCGATGCGCACCTGCCTCACCTTCGGCAGCTCTGCCCAGGTGCTGGCGCGGTCGGGGATTGCCGAGACGATCACCAACGATGAGGCAATGGTGATCCTCGAGGAGGCCAAGGCGGCAGGTCTCGCCCAAACCGGAGACAACGTACGCGACGACATCTCCTATCTCTGCAATTGTTGCGGTTGCTGCTGCGGGATGATGCGTTCGATCAAGCGGTACGCCATCTTCGACGGGATCGTCCCGTCGAACTGGTTGGCGACCATCGACCACGAGGTGTGTCGCGGCTGCGCCGAATGCGCCAAAGCCTGTCCGGCGGGCGCCATCGAGATCGAGCCGACGGAGGGCAAGGGTCTGCGGAGGAACTGGGCAGTGATCGACGTCGACCGTTGTCTGGGGTGCGGGGTGTGCGGCGAGGTGTGCCGGTGGGACGCCCACGACATGGAGCTCAGAAACGAGCCTCCTCACATCCCGGCGAACACCATGGAGCGGGTTGCCCTGATGGCCATCGAGCGAGGCAAACTCGGTGATCTCCTGGTCGACAACGTCGGGAACCGCCTCGGGCAAATCGCCGCCAGCGCCCTGCGTGTCATCGAGCGAATGCCCCTGTGGAAGGCGGCAATGGCCAACCAGAAGCTCCGCTCGACGTTCGTGGCGACCCTGGTCGGTCAGGTCGAGCGGAGAAACCCGGTCGAGGGATAGGCACCTACACCAGGTCCCGTTTGCGCAGGATCCAACTGGTAACCGCCAGGGACAGCGCGATGAACACGGCGACCGTGATGAGGGTCGTTCCAAGGTTGGGATTGACGATCCCGAGGTCCGCCTCGACGAACTGGGCTTCCTCGGGCGCAACTGCCAAGAAGGCCGCAAAACCGATCCGCCACGGCGACGTGTTCGCCAGGGACCCAATCGCCGAGACGATGGCGCCTTCCCAGATGAAGACGTAGGCGAGGCCGATGAGGGTTGACCGCTCCGACAGGTACCCGAGCGGAACGAACACGGCTGCGTACACGATGGTGGCGACTGCGGCGCTCACCAGCATCGGGATCACGTAGTTCCAGTCTGAGGACCGGATGGCGTAGGCCACGCCCATGGCCAGTGCTCCGGTTCCGGTGAACACATACGCCGCCACGACCGCGGCTGCCAGCTTCGAGGCGGCGATGGCGCTGCGCCAGATCGGCCGCAGCATGATGAACGAGAGGGTTTGATCGCGGCGCTCATCTCCCAGCGCTGAGGCCGAAAGGATCAGGGTGACGACTGGGACGGCGACGAAGTAGAACAGGCCGACGCCGATTCCGATGAATGACTCGAGCAGGGCGTTGCCGCCCTGGTTCGCTGAGCTGATCATGAAGATGAACGCCGGGAACAGCGACAGAAGGCCAAACCCGATCAGTCGCTTGATCCCCAGTACCTGTCGCAAGGTCATCCTGGTGATGGTCAATGCCGCGGTCATGACCGGCCTCGCACCAGGTAGCGGAACACGCTCTCGAGCGACTCATCTTCGGGTCGGAAGGTGGTGAGACGCAGGTCGAGATCGCGCGTCAGTTGGGGGAGGAGCGTGCCGAGCTGGGCGAGGTCACGTGCCTCGGCTCGCAGCCCGTTGTCGTCGATGGTGATGCCGTCGACGACATCCTTGCCGAGCAACGCTGCGCCGAGCTTGCGCGGGTCATCGACCTCGATGCGGACTCGGTACGGGATGTCGGTCATCGCCTTGCGGATCGCGCTGATGTCCCCGGCGGCGGCGAGCTTGCCGTCAACCATCGCCAGCACTCGGTCGGTCATCCGCTCGACTTCCTGGAGGACGTGGGAGGACACGATCACGGTGCGGCCGGTACTTCCGAGGTTCTGGAACAAATGGATCAGCTTGGCCCGCTGCACGGGATCGGTCCCGTTGAGCGGTTCGTCGAGAATCAGGATCGAAGGGTCTGTGGCCAGGGCGGCGGCGACCTTGGTGCGTTGCCGCATGCCCTTGCTGAAGCCACCGATCGACCGGTCGGCGGCGTCGAGCATCTCGACCTCAGCCAGAACTCGCTGTGCCGCAGCGCCGGGGTCTGAGATCCCGCCGAGCTTGGCCCCGTACACGATGAACTCACGGGCAGTGAGCCCGCCGTAGACGGCGTCCTCCTCAGGAACCAGTCCGACCTGCGAGTAGCCGCTCGGGTCCTCTCTGAGATTCGACCCCAGAACCGAAACCGACCCCTCCGATGGGCCGATCAGACCGGTCAGCAGGCGCAGCAGCGTGGTCTTGCCGGCCCCGTTGGGTCCCAGCAGGCCGGTGACGCCGGGACCAAAGGAGCACGACACGTCGGAGACGGCGACCTTCTGCCCGAACCACTTCGAAGCGTTCGTGACCACGACAGTGGCATCCGTCACAAACGCCGGGCTGAGAGCAACCGCGTCGGTCACATCAGACTCCGGTAGCGCCGGATGGTCACGACGGCGGTGATCGCCGTGACCACAAGGATCACCGCGAGCGAGACCGATGGGTCCCATCCGGCCTCAACCGGCGCCAAGCCGACGCTGGTGTGGTCGAAGATCCAATCGGTGACCACCACCGGGTGTTGAGCGAGGGCGCCGAGCGCCGCAAAGCGAGCTCCGGTGACGTCACCATCGACCATGCCCTGGGCAAACCCGCTGGACACCAACATGAGGGCCAGGTAGACCCCGGTAGCCGGCGCGGTGCGGCGGGCGAACGTGGCGATCAGGATCGCCGGTGCGCCATAGGCCAGCATGTAGACCGCGGAGGCAGCCAGGATCTGCACGACATCGTCGGACCGTTCCACCAGCGCACGCAGGAATCCCGCGTCGTCGAGGGCGGCGAACCCGAGGTACATCAGGAACTGAGGGACGAGCAGGAACCCGGCGAGCACGATGGCGAGCGCTCCGGTCCGGCCGAGCAGGTAGTCACGAGCCCGCATCGGGCGTGAGCTGTAGACGGCGAGCACACCTTCGGTTCGGTCGGGTACCAGCAGTTCAGGCCCCGCCAAGGCGGCAAAGAGGAGCACAACGTTGCCGATCAGCCCAAAGAACTCCACGTGGCCGCCGAATGGGCTGTCGGCGCCGCTGCCGGTCGGGTCGAAGGACGACAGCAGGAAGGCGAGGCCGACAAACACGATGGCGGGGATGAGGGCGATGCCGACCAGCATCCAGGGGAGAATCTTCTTGCGGGCTTTGCGGCGCAGCCCGAGCACTCGGCGGATGCCGTCGCGCACCGTTGCCCGCACCGCAGCACCTGTGCCGAGCCGGGGCCCCTCGTAGGGGACGTAGCCCAGGTCGAAGACAACGCCACGGTCGCTCATGAGGGTTGGTCCAAATCTTGGGCGAGGAAGATGTCCTCGAGTGAGGTGGAGCGAGCTCCGAGGCGTCGCATTCCAGTACCGGTGTCGGCGAGCACGTCACGCACCAGCAGGAAGGTGTCGCCGGCTGCGTACTCGACGTATACCGTTTGGTGGTCGGTCTCGACGCTGGCGCCGGCTCGGGTGAGTGCGTCGGCCACCAGTGCAGGATCGCCGAGAACCTCGACCTCGACCGTGCTGGTGTCGGTGAGCCCGGCCAGCGGTCCGTTGCGTAGCACCCTGCCCCCGTCGAGCATGATGACCCAGTCGCAGGTGCGCTCGATGTCGGTGAGCACGTGCGAGGACGTCAACACGTTGATCCCAAAGCTGCCGAGCCTGCTGACCAGTTCCAGCATTTCCTCGCGCCCCTGCGGGTCGAGTCCCGCGGTTGGCTCATCGAGGAAGACCAGCGACGGGTCGTGGACGATCGCCTGAGCGAGCATGGCGCGCTGTCTCATGCCGGTGGAGAATTCGCCTATGTACCGGAACCGCTCCTCGTGGAGGCCTACCAAGGTCAGGACATCCGAGGCCCGCTGCCGGGCGGCTCTCCTTGGCAACCCAGCCAACTCGGCGGCGTAGACGGCGAAGTCCGCTGCGGTCTGCGAGAGCGGCAGGCAGCTTCCTTCCGGCATGTATCCGACGTTGGACCGCATCGGAATCGGGTCTTTGACGACATCGACGCTCAACACGTCGACAGATCCGACGGTCGGCTCGAGGATGCCGAGCAGGATCTTGATGAAGGTGGTCTTACCCGCCCCATTGGCCCCGACCAGGCCGATACTCCCGGGGGGAACGTCGATTGTGACGTCGTGGAGGGCGACGATGTCGCCGTAGGCGTGGCTCAGGCCTTTGGTGGAGATGATGGGTGCCGTCATCGATGCGTGACCCTAGTCGTTGGTTGAACAACGTCGGTTTGGCGCTCGCCACTAGCGTACTAACCGGGCGTTTGACGGGTGAGCGAACGCGGCGGAGTGGTGACAGCCTCCTAGTCCGGTTTCTTGAACCGGGAACTTGCCGCAGTGCGCCAACGATCGAGGCGATTCCGGACGGCGGGAAACTCCCGGGCGAGAATCGTCATGCCGGCGAATGCAACGAGCAGGCCAGGTCCCGGCGTTACCAGCATCACGACCCCAGCGGCGGTGACGGTGACACCGACGGCGCCCGTCGCGAGCTTGCGGAGCGTTCCGCTGGGTCGCTGCGGCGTCTCGGCGTTCGGGTCGGACTGCACCCGGTCCCCTTCATGGTGCGGCAATGCCATCAGCCGATTCTACGACGCAGTGGTTGGTAGGCGCCGGCCTCGGAGCCGAATCAAGTCGTTGATTCGGTTGCCGACGGGGAAGAGGCGGCGAGTCCCGCGGCTTTGACACGTCGCTTCTCGGAGCGGTCGGTCATGATCACGCCGGCCAAGATCAGCGTGCCGCCGACCACGATGCCGAGTTGAATCTTCTCATCGAGGAGCACCACCCCGGTTCCCAGAGCGACGAGCGGAACGATGTAGCCAACCAGAGACGCTCTGGTGGCGCTGACCTGGCTGAGCAACCAGTAGTAGAGGACGAAGGGGATGAGGCTGCCGATGATCGTCAGGTAGACCACCAGTGCCCACCCCCATGCCGACATCTCGGTTGGGATTCCCTCGAAGATCACCATGACGATCACCAACAAGACGGTCCCGACCGTGAACTGCATCCACGTGAGCTCCATCGGCTCATAGGTGCCGGGTCTGCCCTTGGCGAAGATGCTGGAACCGGAGATCGACAGAATGGCACCGAGCGACAGAACCGCTGCCAGCAGCGGCCTGCCACCCTCGGCGAGTCCGCTGTCGCCGGAGAGGAGTAGGAATCCGACGCCGGCGAAGGCGATGATCAGCCCGACGGTCTTGGCGGTTGTCAGTGGTTCGTCGGGCAAGAAGAAGTTGGCGATCACCGCGGTTGCCAGCGGGATCAGAGCGACCAACATGCCGACGAACCCTGCCGAGGCGTACTGGTAGGCCAGGGTGAAGAGCACAAACGGCAGCGACAACTGGAAGGCGGCCATGACCACCCCGGTGAGCCACCGCTGGGGATCGCGAGTGATCGGCTTGGAGCGGATCAGCAACACGGCGAGGAGTAGGGCCGCCGCAATCGCGGAGCGGATCGCCACCATTGCCACCGGCGGAACGCCTGCGTCCAGGGCGGCTCGGGTCGCTACGCCGGTGGTTCCCCACCCTGCTGCTGCGACCAACAGTGCCGCCCAAATCCGAATCTGCATCGCAGCAGCCTATTCACCTCCGTGGATACGTCACCGCTGGGCGGGCTCAGTGACGACGTCCAACCGCGGCTCCTCACCGCCCTGGTCGAGCCGGAATGGTGGGTAGTGGTCGGTCATCAAGGCGGCATAGGCGGTCACGCGCATCACCCAGCGGTTCAGCCCGATGATCAGATCGAACAGGCCTTGCGGGTAGCGGCGGGTGAACAGGAGAGCCACGGCGGCGATGAGAACCACGATACCGAGCAGACCGCCGCCATAGCCCCATCCCATGGTGCCCCACCAGCCGGCGCCGACAAGTGCCGCCAGCACCATGTATTGGGGGATGGCGAGCAGCCACCACTTCACGAGCACGAGGCCGCGGGACAGGGTCGCCGGGTAGGCAACGTCGAAGTGAGCTGGGTAGTCGGGATCCTCATCGAGGGAGAACGGCGGGTAGCGGTCGGTCCCCAGGCCCCCGGTGCCGGCGTAGTAGGCGACCCGCCATGACCAGCGCAGAACTCCGACATTGAAGTCGAACATCCCCCTTGGGTAGCGGCTCGTGAACAGAATCGCAAAGAACGCGATGAACGTGAGGACCACAAACCCAATCCATAGGAACATCAAGAGGAAGAAGTGGGGGATCGCCAGGAACCACTTCACCAACCACAACCATTGCGAGAGGGGCTCATCGAGTGAGGCCTCCAGCGTCACCGGCTCGGGTGTGAGCGGAGCCGCCACGTCGCGAGGCTCCGGTACCTCATCCGAACGGCCGACCACGGCGAACAGGACGATGATCACCACCGCGGCGACCATGAAGAGGAGTCCGGCCACGAGGAGCCCAATGCCGACCGGGAGGACCGCGGGAGACTTGGCCCCGACGGTCACGTCGGCGATGACGCCGGGTGACCCGTCCGAGTTCATCAGGACTGCCATCCACGTGCCCTCGGCAACGTCCCAGCTCAATTCTTGGGTGCCCACGCCGGAGGCCGATGCCACCCAGAAGCTCTGCTCGGTTGGCGGCGCCACTGGACCGCTTCCGGGGATGGTGCGATACCGCACGTCCCCTCCGGCTCGGACCTCGCGGATCTCGTCGCGCGCTGCATCACCGAGATACGCGTCGACATCGGACTTTGAGCCGATCCCGATGAACGTATCGGCGGCGTCGGCAGCTCCGGTGGCCTTGATTTGCACGGAGACGTCCATGAAGTCCATCACCCAGTCCGGCGGGCCGGGATCAGCTTGAAGGTCTGCTTCTTCCGTGGTGATGGCTGCGGTCGCAGTGCTGAGCCGTTCCAGATCGGCGTCGAAATAGCCGTCGCCTGCGGTAACGATGGCGTAGCCGATGCTGAGGAAGGCGCCTCCTGCCAACAGGCCTAGTGCCATCAACCCCAGTAGGGAGCCGATCACGATGCCGATGATTCGTCCTGCGCTCATGCGGGGTGCCTTCCTGAGGGTCCGATCTCGAAGTATCTGACGGGGGCGGATCGGCGACCAGGGTCGAAAGACTTCAGGTTCTGCGGCGTCTGCTCCAACCCCGGTAGACGTAGCGCCACATCTTTTCAGGGGGTGCGGCGACTTCGACCGGAGCGGTGGTCGGGGCGGGAGGTGTCGGATCGGCCGGTCGGTTGACGGGTTGGGTGTCACGCACCTCGCGCAGGCGTTCGCGCAGGAACTTGGCCTCGGTCTCCGCTTTGGCTGCCCGCTCCTTGGCTTCGGCGAGTTCTCGGCCGGCCTCATGGAGATTGCCGAGCTGGATCAGCATCTTGTCCCAGGCGGCAATGGGCACGAGCACCGTGCCTTCCGGGGCCTCTGTAGGAGGAGTTGTTTCGACATCCGGCTCCGCCGCTGTCTGCTCCGTGGCAGTGGGTTCCGGTTCTGGTTCGGTCTCCGGCTCAGCTGAGGGTTCCGGTGTTGGCTCCGGTTCCGGTGCGGCTTTGGCCCGGTCTGGATTCGGCTCGGCTGCGGCGTCCGACTCATGCTGGTCGCGCTGGTCATCGGGGACGGGGGTGAGCGGTCGACCCAGCTTGTGGGCCCGCTCGATGACATCGCCGAGCGAGACCATGCGGCGGGTCCCGTATTCGGTTTGCTCCATGGAGCTCGGGACGCTGCGGCGTCTGGCCCACTTGCGCAGGGTCTCCACCGGGATTCCGGTCGCATAGTGGGCGTCGCGCAGCGTCACCCATTGTTTTCCAGGGGGCCTCGGCGAGGGCTCAGGCGCGTCGAGCCGCCTCTCGGGTTCGCCACGGCGCGGCGGAGTGCGAAGGGCTCCGGATTCCCAGAGAAAGGCAGCATCGTTGTCGACCATCGCGTGCATTGTACGAACCCCGGACGTCGGGCGTCGCTTCGGACCGCCGGACCATTTGTTGCGAAGGATGTTGAACGAGAGGCATGCGTGCCGACACGCCGCAGGCAGGCGGTTCTTCCGGACCTCATGAGCACGCTCAAGCCGCGTCGTGCAATAGCCTCCTAGGATGGCGTGCGAGGAGACCGCACCACCACATGACAACACCGAGCACTCCGGGCGCCGCGCCCCTGCCGAGCGAATCTGACGTGCGCGAGCTCGTTGCCGCCATCGTTGATGGCGTCATCGGCCAGGAGCCGTATCGACCCGATGGCACTGTTTCGAACCCCACACCGACGCCGTCCGCTCCGTCAACTCCCTCCGATGTCGGGCGCAAAGGGACCAAGATCGCGATTGGCGCCGACCACGGCGGCTACCCGCTTAAGGAACGGTTGCTGTTTCGGTTGCGAGAAGTGGGCTACGACGTGATCGACTGCGGCACCGATTCGCCAGAAGCGGTGGACTATCCGGTCTTCGCCGCTGCCGTTGCCCGCAAGGTCGCCGACGGCAGCTGCACGTGGGGGATCATCGTCGACGGGGCCGGTATCGGGTCTGCGATGGTGGCCAACAAGGTCCCCGGCGTTCGCGCCGCACTCTGCTACGACATCTCAACGGCCCGCAACAGCAGGGAACACAACCACGCCAACGTGCTGACGCTCGGCGCAGCAATGGTGGGAGATGGTCTAGCGTGGCAGATCGTGCAGGAATGGCTCGCCGTTGAGTGGGGCGGGGATCGACATGCCCGGCGGGTCGCGATGATCACGGAGCTCGAGCAGGAGTACTCGACACGGTGACGAGGAACCAACGATGAACCGCGAAGAATTGATCGACGCCGTGACCCGCGAGGTACTCGGTGCGTTGGCCGCGGGCTACGACATCTGCGACACGCCTGAGAAGGTTCGCCACGTCGTCGCCAATGGGGCCGATCGTGTGAGTTTCCACGGCGAAGCCGCCGACGTCCCGCTGGACCTCGCCAGATACATCGACCACACCGCCCTCAAGCCCGACGTCACCGCGGCAGACATCGACCAACTGTGCCGGGAGGCTGAAGAGTTCAGTTTCGCCTCAGTGTGCATCAACCCGACCTGGGTGAAGCGAGCGTCAAAGTCGCTTCGCGGGACCGGCGTGCCGGTGTGCACGGTGATCGGATTCCCGCTGGGCGCCACCACTCCCGAGATCAAAGCAATGGAGGCGCGTCGGGCGCTGCGCGACGGCGCCCGCGAACTCGACATGGTGATCAACGTTGGGGCGCTCAAGTCAGGTGACTACGACCTCGTCAAGACCGACATCGAGAAGGTGGTCGACGCCGCCCATGAGACGGGCGCGATCTGCAAGGTGATTCTCGAGACCGGGTTACTCACCGACGAGGAGAAGGTCATCGCCTCCTCTCTGGCCAAAGCGGCGAAGGCCGACTTCGTCAAGACGTCGACGGGGTTCAGCGGCGGCGGAGCGACGGTGTACGACGTGGCGTTGATGCGAGAGACCGTTGGCCCTGACATGGGGGTCAAGGCCTCCGGCGGCGTGCGCACCGCCGAAGATGCGGAAGACATGATTGCGGCAGGGGCAACCCGAATCGGGGCCTCAGCAGGAGTACAGATCGTGGGCGGCACAGAAGGAGAGTCGAGTGACGAGCGGTATTGATCTACGGTCCTTTGCGTTCCTGGACAGTCTGCAACCGCAGTACGCCGCCTTCCTCGGCACGATTGCCCAAGGTTTCCTCCCGCTGGCCAACGATGCGTCGCTGTGGGTCGAGGTTGCCCCCGGTATCGAGATCAACCGCCTCACGGATGTCGCATTGAAGGCCACGAACATCAAGCCGGGATTGCAGATCATCGAGCGCTACTACGGGGTGCTCGAGGTCCATTCCCCCGATCAGGCGGAGACTCGGGCGGCCGGCGCCGCCATCCTCGATGCCATCGAGCACGTCGAAGCCGATCGGATCAAACCGCGGATCTTGTCGTCTCAGATCATTCGCCGGCTCGACGATCACCACGCCCAGTTGATCAACCGCACCCGCCACGGCCAGATGATCATTCCGGGACAGACTCTCTACGTGCTCGAGTGCGAGCCGGCGGCGTACGCATCGCTGGCGGCGAACGAGGCGGAGAAGGCTGCGGAGATCAATGTTCTCGAGGTGCGCAGCTTCGGCTCGATGGGCCGTGTATACCTCGGAGGTGAAGAGCGCGACATCGACGTCGGCTGGCGGGCTGCCGTCGCCGCCCTCGAGGGAATCGAAGGGCGCGAGGTTTCGTAGGCAATGAGTTCAACCGACAACAGACCCGGATCCGATGGAAAGGAGGAGCTTCATGGCTGAAGCTCTTGGAATGATCGAGGCGAGGAGCTTTCCCGCAATGGTGGAAGCGGCCGACGCAATGGTGAAGGCGGCCAAAGTCGAGCTGGTCAGCATGGAGAAGACCGGCGGCGGGTACGTCACGGCCGTTGTGCGCGGTGATGTCGCCGCGGTCAAGGCTGCGGTTGATGCCGGCGTGCGCGGAGCCGAGAAGGTCGGCGAAGTGATCGCCACCCACGTCATCGCCCGCCCGCACACCAACATCGACCTAGTGCTCCCGCTTGGGCGCCAAGAAGAGGCGGAGGACGAACTCAGCTAGGGGCCTCCGGAAGGAGCGGCAGGATGCAGCTAGGGCGTGTAGTCGGGACATTGGTGGCCAGTCGCAAGGAGCCGCTGCTGTCCGGGATGACCTTCCTCGTGGTGCGGCAAATCGACGTGGACAACCGCGAGACCGGTTCGTACGTCGTCGCGGTCGACGCGGTTGGGGCCGGTGAAGGCGAAGTAGTGATGTATGCCTCGGGGAGTTCGGCTCGACAGACCGAGTTGACCAAGGATCGTCCCTGCGACGCCGTCATCATGGCCATTGTCGATATGTGGGACGTTGAAGGTGCCACCAAGTACCACAAGGGCGAGGAAGCTGCGGCGGGTCGATGACATGTTGAGCGATCGCGAGATCCACGGGATCATCGACCGGGTCAAGGGTCGGGTAGCAGCCGCCGAGTTCGCCAAGCGGCAAGCTCCGGCACTGCGGGCTTCCGATGATCTCGCAGTGTCTGCGGCGGAACTCGGCGATGGTATTCACCCGACCATCGACGCTGCGGTCGGCGCGGCGCGCCGTGCCTTCATGGCTTATCGCGAGATGGGGCTCGAAGCTCGCAAGACCATCGTCGAGGCAATGAGGGCCGCAATGCTGCGCGATGGCGAGCGCCTTGCCTACATGGCGTGGGAGGAGACCGGGATCGGCCGGGCCGAGGACAAGGTGATCAAGAACCGGCTCGTCACCGTCAAGACTCCGGGTCCCGAAGACCTCGAACCCGTTGTCGTGACCGGTGACGACGGGATGATGGTGACGGAGTTCGCCCCCTACGGCGTGATCGCCTCGATCACGCCGACGACGAACCCGACGTCGACGATCATCAACAACTCGATCGCCATGGTGTCTGCCGGTAATGCCGTCACCTTCAATGTGCATCCCAGCGCCAAGCGGGTATCGGTCGAGAACGTCCAGGTGCTCAATCGGGCGATTGTGGGCGCCGGAGGGCCACCCGATCTGATCACGGCCATTCCCAACCCGACGCTGGATTCGGCCAAGGAGCTGATGAACCACCCCGATGTCCGCGTGCTTCTGGTCACCGGCGGTCCGGGAGTCGTGCGTGAGGCATTGCGGACGTCGAAGAAGGCCATCACCGCAGGGCCGGGGAACCCGCCGGCCGTGGTCGACCAATCGGCGGACATCGAGGCGGCGGGCCGCGACATCGTCCGCGGTGCCTCGTTCGACAACAACGTCATCTGCACGGATGAGAAGACCACGATCGTGGTCGACTCTGTGGCCGATCGCCTTGTGCTCGCCATGGTGGCCAACGGGGCTTACCGGCTCAAGGAGCATGAGCTCAAGCGACTGGAGCGGGTGATCTTCAAGGAACTCGGTCCACCGAACAAACCGGGGATGATCAACCCCGAGTGGGTCGGCAAGGACGCCGGCCGCATCCTCGCCGAAATCGGCGTCACGCTCGACAGCGACGTGCGACTGCTCGTGGCCGAGGTTCCCCGCGACCACAGCCTGGTGTGGACCGAGCAGATGATGCCGGTCATGCCGGTGGTGCGGGTCAAGAACGTCGACGATGCCATCGATCTTGCGGTTCGTTCCGAGCACGGGTTTCGGCACACTGCGTCGATCCATTCGACCAACGTTGCCACCATCACCACCATGGCTCGGGCGATGAACTGCAGCATCTTTGTTGCCAATGGTCCGAACTTCTCGGGCCTCGGCCACGGTGGCGAAGGCTTCGCGTCGTTTTCGATCGCCAGCCCGACCGGAGAAGGGCTCAGCCGGCCACGCACCTTCTCGCGGATTCGTCGGGTGAACGTGGTGGGAGCGTTGCGCATTGTCTGACCGGCCGACCGGCGTGGTCGATCCCGCCATTGCGCTCATCGAGTTCGATTCGATCGCCGTTGGGCTCGTCGCCGCCGATGCGATGGTCAAGTCTTCGCCACTCGGGTCCATTTATGCGGGGACCGTCCACCCCGGCAAGTACTTGGTGCTGGTCAGCGGCGACACGGCCAGTGTCGAGGAGGCGCTCGGGACCGGTCTCGACGTCGGCAGGTCGCGCATCCTCGACCACGTGTTCCTGCCGGACGTCCATCCCGCAGTGACGGTGGCCGTTGCCGGCGGTGACGATTCGGCCCCATTCGACGGTGACGCGCTCGGCATCATCGAGACCGCCACCGTTGCCACCGTCATCGAGGCGGCCGATGCCGGGGTCAAGGCAGCGCGGGTCGACCTCGCCGCGGTCCGACTGGCCGACGGTCTCGGTGGCAAGGGATACGCGCTGTTCTGCGGCGCAGTCGCCGAGGTCGAAGCCGCGGTGGAGACCGCAGTAGATCGAGCGCTGCCCACCGGCATGCTGCTGCACCATCGGATCATTCCGCAGCTCCACGGTGAGTTGGCCGACAATCTGCGACGCGACCTTCGCTTCATGACCAGGATTGGCAAACGATCCTCCGAGCGGGGGGACTGACCGTGCAACTTGCTCGGGTCATCGGAACGGTCGTGGCCACCGAAAAGGTGGCCGGGCTGGATGGCGTCCGCTTCCTGATCGTCCAACCGCTCGACAAACACCAGAATCCAAAGGGCGATCCGCTGGTGGCTGCCGACGCGGTCTCGATGGCAGGACCAGGCGAAATCGTCTACTTCGTAGCTTCGCGAGAAGCGGCTGAGGCGCTCGAGGAGCGCTTTGTGCCCGTGGATCACGCCATCTGCGGGATCGTCGACCAGGTCCACTTGGGGCTGGAACCATGAAGGTCGGTCGCGTCGTCGGAACTGTTGTGTCAACCGTCAACATTCCACTCCTCGACAACCAGCGGATGCTGCTGTGTGATCTGCTCGATGTCGACGGCAACGCAGCCGGCTACACCATCGCCATTGACGTGGTCGATGCCGGAGAGGGCGACACCGTCCTGATCCTCGATGAGGGAACTTCAGCTCGTCAGATCATGGGCCGTGAGTGGGGTGCAATCCGCGCCGTGGTAGTCGGCATCGTCGACCAGCTTGCCATCGACGGTGAGTTTCGAGACGTCTCATGAGGCGGCGCCGTTCCGAAGCCGGCGCTCGGTGGGTGGTGCTCGCCTTGGCCGGTGTCGTGCTGTTCGGAGCCTGTTCATCGCCTGAGCCACCCCCTCCCCAAGAAGTTGAGAGCTGCGGGGGATTGGTCGAGGTTGGAGTTGGCTACGTCGACCGGATGCTGGTGGCCCTCGAGGGCCAATCGCTCGATGTTGTCACCGGCGAGGTGGAGCCGCCCCCCGACATCGCCGAACTTCAGCAGTTGGGTCGCGACCTCGATCTGCGGGCGGCGCGCTTGGGGTGTGACCCTGGGGAGCTGAACACCGCCATCAACGACGAGATTGCCGACTACGAGTCGGAGGACCCGATCATTGCGATCTTCCTCGAAGTCGTGCGCAACGGCGTGGTGGGCGAGTTGCCCCCGCCGCCGGCGACGACGACGACGAGCGGCTAGTAGTCCAGCAGCCTCCTAATCCGGCAATCGGGAAGCCGCGGCGGCGTCGAGCAACCACGTGGTGTCCCGTCCGCCACGCCCGACCCGGCCGGCCGGATAGTCGCCTCGGCCGTCGAGGAGCTCGGCAACCACCTCAGCCTTGGCATCACCCGTCACGAGGAACACGATTCGCCGGGCCGACCACAGCAGGGGGAGGGTCGCGGTCAATCGCCAATCGCCCTTGGTTGCGACCCAGTTGGCCACGTAGCTTCGATCGGCGACCTCGAGCGCGTCGGTTCCGGGGAACAACGAAGCGGTGTGGCCATCGTCGCCCATGCCGAGCAGCACCAAACCAGGCGTCTGCAACGCGGGGCGGACCGCCTCCGCATAGGCAGCCGCCGCCAGGTGGGGATCGCCCAGCAAATAGTCGGGGGCCACCAGTGCGGCGCCGACTTCGTCGGCAAAGGCCCGACGGGCCATGCCGGCGTTGCTGTCGGGATGGTCGGGAGGCACCCATCGTTCGTCGCCGAGCCACAGCATGGTGCCGCTCCAATCTAGGTTCCGGCGGGGAAGTAGCTCGTAGGTGGCGCGCGGGGTGCCCCCGCCGGCAAGACCGATGGTCTGGGTCCCAGAGCGGACCTCGGCGGCGATGACGTCCGCAGCCGCGGCGGCCACGGCATCCGGCGTGTCGTGGATGATCACCTGCATGCCACGAGCTTACGCATCGCAGGACGCTGTACCGTGAGCGTCGGCTCAGAGGCGAAGGACCGGTTCACGATGGCGCGTACGCTGAAGATCGAGTGGGCACCGGGCGAGAAGGTCACCGGCCGGCTCAGCATGCCGGCCGCCGGCCGTGACACCGAGGTCGGCGTGTTGCTGGCTCACGGGGCAGGCGCCGGTCAGGACCATCCGTTCATGGTCCAGGTACGCGAAGGTCTGGCAGCCGCCGGGTATCCGACCCTCACGTTCAACTACGCCTACACCGAGGGCGGGCGCCGGGCCCCTGATCGAGGTCCGAAGCTGCTCGCCGTCCACGAGGCGGCGGCCAACCGCCTGGCCCGGTACTCCGGGCGGGTCGTGCTGGCCGGCAAGTCGATGGGTGGCAGGGTCGGGTCACATCTCGCCGGAGACTCCGGGTGGCCGGCCGCGGCCATGGTGTACCTCGGCTACCCGCTGGTGCCGATGGGTAGGGGCGAGCCGCGTCCCACCGATCATCTGCAACGGATCGTCGCTCCCCAGCTGTTCGTGGCCGGCACCCGGGATCGGCTCAGCCCGCCGGCTCGGATCGAAGCTCTGGCTGCGTCACTTCCCGAGGCCGCGCTGATCGTGGTCGACGACGGGGATCACTCGTTCAAGGTCCCCAAGCGGACCGGTCGCACCAGCGAGGAAGTGCTCGACGAGGTCATCGCCGAGGTCGCCGCCTGGCTCCTCCAGTTCCGGCGTGGCTGAGCGGTGAGGAATCGCGCCTGGATCACGCAGGAACGGATCAGACCAGGGCGTTGTGGTAGCGGCCGGAGCGAACCTTGCCCTCGCCGGTTTCCAGGATCCAGATGGAACCCTTGTCGCACCGCATGGGGCCGTCCATGGGGATCCCGCCGGCGGCGAGTTTGTTCACCGTTCCCGAAATGAGCTCGCCGTGGCTCCCCATAGCGATCGCCTCGCCGGACCATTGGCCCACATTTGCGATGAGCTCTTCCGGTGGTGCGCTCTCGGCGATGGTGGGTTCGACCTCGAGCTTCAGCCCGAGAATGCCTGCAAGCGGACCCATGGTTTGGACGCAGCGAACGTAAGGAGACGAGTACACCCCCGTCAAGGGGAACCCCGACAGGTAGTCGCGCAGTGCGTCGGCTTGCTTCTCACCGTTGAGGCTGATCGGTCGCAGCTCGTCGGCCTTTTCCCATCGCTTGCGGTCCCCGGCGTGGGCATGGCGAACAAGGTAGATCCGGCCGGCCGTCGGGTCGGTCGCAAGCATGATCGCCCAGTCGATAACTTCGCGGTCCCGTTCGTAGGTGAGCATGTCGTGCGCCTCTTGCTCCGTCGCCCACTTGACGGCGTCGACCTCACTGTTGGGAGCGAAAGTACCGCTCTCGGCCTCCAGCAGCCAATACCGAACCACCTTCATGTTGCTGTTCGGAGTCTCGTAGCTGATGGTGCCGACTGTGGCGGTAGGGGAGCACAGCATGCCGGTCTCTTCTTCGACCTCGCGCAGGGCGGCCTGCTTGAACGATTCCCCGGAGTCGAGCTTGCCTTTGGGGAGCGACCAGTCGTCGTATCGAGGCCGATGTATCAACAGATACTCTGCCGCCAAGACCGGGCGATGGCGGACCACGACGCCTCCGGCAGCCCAGATCGAGGACTTTGGCGGCAGTGGAGACATCTCCTTCTATTCCGTGAGTGATCCGTCGGCCCGTCGCGCCGCCAACTCCTCGAGACGCCGGTGCGCATTGAGACCGGTGTCGGGCGAAACCCGGGCCCACGATCGCCCATCCGACGCCATTTCCCAGGCAAGGTCGTCGTCGTCCATGAGGGTCTGGAGCATTTCTTCGATCCTGAGCTTGATTCGGGGGTCGATGATCGGCGTCACGGCTTCGACCCTCATGTTGAGATTGCGCTGCATGAGGTCCGCCGAACCCATGTAGTACACGGCACCATCCCCGGGGTGACCGAATCGGTAGACCCGGGAATGCTCGAGGTACTTGCCGACGATGGACCGCGCTCGGATGTTCTCTGAGAGCCCGGGAACGCCGGCCCGCAACGAGCAGTTACCACGCACGATCAGGTCGATCTGACAGCCCTTGGCCGAAGCCGCATACAACTCGTCGATGATCTCGGGATCAACCAGGTGGTTCATCTTGAACAGAATTCTGCCGTCGCCGCCCTTGGCTGCCTCTTCTCTGATTCGCTCGATCAGCCGGGGTCGGAGCGTCGTCGGGGCGACGAGGATCCTTCGATAATCGGTCCCGGCGCTGTAGCCGGTGAGAGCATTGAACAGTTCAGAGAGGTCTGCCCCGATCTCGGGGTCCGCGGTGAGCAAACCAAAGTCCTCGTACAGTCGAGCGGTTTTCGGGTTGTAGTTGCCGGTACCGATGTGGGCGTAGCGCTTCAGCCCACCGCCCTCGCGCCGCACCACGAGAAGGATCTTGGAATGGGTCTTGAGGCCGGAGACGCCGTACACGACGTGCACGCCGGCGTTCTCCAGCATTTTGGCCCAGTTGATGTTGGCGGCTTCGTCGAAACGTGCCTTCAGTTCGATGAGGACCACGACCTGCTTGCCCGACTCGGCCGCAGCCATAAGGGACTCAACGATGGCTTCCTCACCACCGAGTGCCGGGTCCTCCGGAATCGACGTGCGATACAGGGTTTGTTTGATTGCGAGCACGTCGGGATCGGCGGCGGCCTGGGCCAAGAAGGCGCCGGTGCCCGTGGCGAACGACTCGTAGGGGTGGTGGATCAGGATGTCGCCCTCGGAGATGACGTCGAATATGTTCGGCTCGACACCGCCGCGGCTCGACAACCGGGGCTGGGTCGTCGGGACGAAGGGCTCGTCCTTCAAGTCGGGACGATCGATGCCGTAGAACCTCCACAGCGTCCCCAGATCGAGCGGCGTGGCCCGCTGATAGATCGCATCCTCGGGGAGATTCAACTCTCGGGCGAGCAAATCGAGCACGGATGGGCGGACATCCGGTCCCACCTCGAGTCGCACGGCCTCTGCAGCGCGTTGGCGGAATCGCAGGACCGCTTCCATGGCCTCCAGCAGGTCGTTGGCTTCCTCCTCCTCTACTGCGAAGTCGGCGCTGCGAGTCACTCGGAAGGGGAAGCGGTCGATGATCTCGACGCCCTCAAAGAGCCTGCCGAGATGAGCGGCAACGACCTGCTCGATCGGTACGAAGCGTTCCCCGTCGGGGAGAGCGATGAAGCGCGACAACGATGGTGGCACCTTGACCCGGGCGAACTGCGGGGTGGACCGTGCCGGGTTTCGCACCACCACGGCAAGGTTGAGTGACAGGTTCGAGATGAAAGGGAACGGATGGGACGGATCGACGGCCAATGGGGTCAGCACGGGGAAGAGCTGCTCTTCGAAAACGGCGTCAAGACCTGCACGGTCCTCGGGTCCGAGTTGACTCCAGTCCACGAGGCGGATTCCCTCTTTGTCGAGAGCAGGCAGCAGCTCATTGAGGAACAACTCGTCGATGGCGTTGTTGATTTCGAGCACCTGGGCGTGGATGGCGGCGAGTTGCTGGCGGGGGGTCATCCCGTCGCGAGCCGGAGAACCTCCCGTAGCGGCTCGATTGAGGAGGCCTGCCACCCTCACTTGGAAGAACTCGTCGAGGTTCTGGCTGACGATGGCGGCGAATTTGACCCGCTCGAGCAGGGGGAGATCGTCGCGCTCGGCCAGCGAGAGCACTCGCTCCTGGAAATCGAGCAGACTCAGCTCTCGATTGATGTAGCTCTCTGGTGGCAGTTTCGTCATCGGCCTGTTCGTCGCCCGTCGGGAGGTTCCACAATGGTATACCGCTCCGGAGATCTCACCGTCGGCAGCCGGTGGCCGCTAACGGTGGTCTCTTTCGAGGTCGAGGACTTTATTGAGGCGCCGCACGTAGCGGTCTTCGGGAATGAACTCGGCACCGAGGAAGGACTCGACGATCTCCCAGGACAACGAAGGCCCTACGACCCTCGCCGCCAGGGCAATGACGTTCACGTCGTCATGCTCAACGGCTTGGTGTGCCGTATACGTGTCGTTGGCTTGAGCGCAACGAATCCCGTCGAGTTTGTTGGCCGCGATTGCGGCACCCGCACCGGAACCGCAGACGACGATGCCTCGGTCGGCCCGGCCGTCGATCACGGCACGGCCGACTGCCGCCGCGTAGTCCGGGTAGTCGACCGACTCGGTCGAGTCGGTGCCCACGTCGACGATGGTGTGGTCGGTTGCAGCCAGCAATTCGAGCAGTTCCTGCTTCAGGGGGAATCCGGCGTGATCGGCGCCGATGACGATGCGCATGAGGTGGCTTCCTTGCTCGGTGGTGACGCGGGCCGACTGAGGTGACCCGCCGACGCCAATCTACCGACCGGCCGGCAGCAGACGGCGCCCGGACGTTGCCGGAATCTACCCAGGTACCCTTGCCGGCATGGAACGTCGTCGCTCTACGGGTTTGGTGGTTGGGATCGTCCTGGTGGCGACCGCCTGCTCAACCGGCCCCGACGCTCCGTCCGTTGCGGAGTCCGAATCGACGTGCACCGAGACGTTTTGCATCTCGAGCCCGTCGGATTGGGTGGTTGAGGAGGTCGGGGAGAGCTATGTGGTGTTTCACCATCCCCTGGACCCCGAGAAGATCCGTGCCACGGCATCGGGCGTCAACATGGAAGGGTTGGTGGCAGCCAACGGCGGGACGTGGCCGCAGACGGTGTCGGGAGTCATCGATGTCTTTTGGTCGTCGCTTGACGGCGGCAAGGCTTCATTGGCCGAACAGCGGGCGCTCGAGGACGGATCGGTTGAGTCCGTCGGCGCGTTCCAGGATGGCAGGCTGTGGTTCCGGCTCATCGGCCTCGACAGCGTCAACGGTCTGGGTGTCGAGGTGCGTGGCCCCAATTCGAGTTGGGAGGCGCACGCAGAGGTGTTCTTGGACAGCCTCGAGCCCTTCGGGCCCTGACCCTCAGGTCCGGGCGTCGACGACCACGATCACTTCGCCGGGGCCGTGGACGCCGAGGGTGATCTCCATCTCGATGTCTCCCGAGCGGCTGGGTCCGGTGGCGATGGCGAGGGCCGAACCAGGCCAACGACCGTCGGCAAACCCCTGGTAGACCTCTCGGGGGGTGGGGGCGATTGCGGTTGCTGCGAGCAGCGCGATGTGCCGCTTGGGTACGGTTGTCAGCAACCTCGATCCGAGCGCTCCGCTGGCAAGGGCGATCGATCCGGTGAGGGCGATGCCCGCCGCAGCCGCGGTCACCACCGTGTCGTGCTGGGTGAGCTGCCGCGGGTCTGAGATACGGCGCACCGTTGCTCCTGCCTGCTCGAGCAGGCTCCCGAACTCGTGAGATACCGGTTCATCCGAGATGGAGAACTCGTCGATCTCGAAGGTGGATGCGATATGGAGTACCGCGGCCAAATGGTCGGCGTCGTTGCGAACCAGGTACACGGTTGAGCCGTGGCCCTCGGCGCCGGTGGTGAAGGCGGCGACTGGGTCGGAGAGGTCCAGGGCGTATTCGACGCCACCTGCGGCCTCATTTGCGGCGGCGATGAGGTGTTCGGTGGTCGGCAGATTGCTGCGCGCCGCCACTTTGGCGAGGAACCCTTGACGGTTTCCCGACTCTCGGTCGGTGGTGGACACCCTCACGATCCCGGCCGTTTCCAGAGCTTGCGGAGGGACTTGGGGGCGATCGGGAGGGGGGACCGTCCAGTTCCCCAACGCTTGATTGGCCCCGGCAGCGGGAGGCGAGCCGCCGACCCGAACCGGGCCGCCGTCGACAGCGAACGCTGATAGCGACTCGGCTTGCTCCACATCCTCGACCACAGTCTCCACGCCGCCTTCTCAGCGGACCCCGCCTGGTCAGACTCCCGGGAGCGAAGATCGAGGAGGAGGTCGTGGAGCGGAATCCCCACCGGGCAGGTCTGCCAACACGCCCCGCACAACGAGGAGGCGAAGGCGAGATCATTCAGACCAGCGTCGGGGGTCAGCAAAGGAGTGAGCACTGCGCCGATGGGTCCGGTGTACACGGAGCCGTAGGCGTGGCCGCCGATGGTCGAATACACGGGGCATACGTTCGAGCACGCCCCGCAACGGATGCAGGTGAGGACCTGGTCGTACTCGGAGCCGAGGATGTCGGACCGGCCGTTGTCGATGATGACGAGGTGGAACTCCTCAGGCCCGTCTTGTTCCTGGTCGCGGCGGGCACCGCCGATCCAATCTACGTAGGTACTGATGGACTGGCCGGTGGCGGCGCGGGGGAGCAGCGCCATGAGCACATCGAGCTCTCGCCAGGATTCCACGATGCGTTCCATCCCCATCAACGCGATGTGGACCTTGGGCAGCGCAGTGGTGAGGCCGGCGTTTCCTTCGTTGGTGACGATCACCACCGCCCCAGACTCAGCCACGGCGAAGTTGACCCCGGTGATGCCGACATCGGCCTGCAGGAACGCTTCGCGCAGCCGCGACCTGGCAAAGCTGGTGAGCGCCGAGATGTCGCGGTCGAGTGGCTCGGGTGCAGCCGCGTCGAAGATCTCGGCTATCTCCGTCCGGTTGAGGTGAACGGCGGGCGCCAGGATGTGGCTCGGCGCCTGGCCGGCGAGCTGGACGATCCACTCGCCGAGGTCGGTTTCGGTCACCTGGTAGCCGGCTTGTTCGAGATGGGTGTTGAGGTGGATCTCCTCAGACAGCATCGACTTGGACTTCACGATTCGGGTGGCGTCGTGGCGCTGCAGCACGTCCTGGACGTAGTTTGCTGCCGAGCTACCGGTGTCGGCCCAATGCACGTAGCCGCCGGTGTCGAGGACGTTGTCGGCCATGGTGCCGAGCAGCTCGGGAAGCCTGCGCAACGTGTCGAGCCTGATGCGCTGCGCCGCGGCGCGTGCCGTATCGAGGTCGCGCAACTCGGCATACGCCTCCGGCTTGCGTGACTCCAGCTGCGCCACGGCATTGCGCAGGTTGGACCTCAGCCCGGCGTCGGCCGCACCGGCGGCGGTACGAGCCCGCAGTGATCGGGCGTCGGTCATGGTGCCTGCCGTTCCGGAGGGCCGGTTTCGGCGGCGAGTTGGGCGATGTGGACGAATCTGAGATCGAGGGAACGGAACTTGGCGCGAGATGAGAGTTGGAGGAGACAGGAGAAATCGCACCCCGTCACTGTTGTGGCCGCAGCGTCGATCATGCCATCGAGAACGTCGTCGGCCATGGCCACGGAAAGCTCGGGGAACTTGATGGAGAACAGACCGCCAAAGCCGCAGCAGCGGCCCGAGGCGGCATGGGCGGTTGGGGTGTATCCGAGGCGTTCGAGGGTTTCGAGCGGTTCCGCAACCAGGCCGAGGAGGCGGGTCATGTGACACGACGGGTGGTAGACGACCTGGTCGCCGCCGTTGGCCCCGATCGGCCCTTCGGCATGCGCGGCGAGGAATTCGGTCAATTCCATCGAGCGGTCGATCGCCGCGGCAACTGATGAGCTCCGAGTGTCGTCGTCCGCAAACAGCTGAGGCCAGTAGTCGCGGATCATGGCAGTGCAACTCCCGGACGGGATCACGATGGCGTCGACCTCGGCGGCAGCAAACGCTCGCAGGGTTGCGTCTGCAACCGGACGGGCTGCATCTCGTTGGCCGGAGTTCCACGCCGGCTGGCCGCAACAGGTGGCGGCGTCGAGCAGAATGACGTCATGGCCCTGTTGCTGGAGGAGCGTCCTGGCCGCAATGGCGATGTCGGGCGCCGACGCCGCAACGAGGCAAGTCGGGAAGAGGCCGACCCTCATCGGTGCGCAGGCTGGCGTGCGGTTGCCACGGTCGCAATCTACTCCGATGGGCGGTCATGGCTCGGATTCGCGGTGGGCACGTCGGGTGCGGTCTCGAGTCGTAGACTTCTGGCATGAGCGTGATATCTGTGATCGGCGGCACGCCGGTCTCCGGCGAAGTGACCGTCTTGGGGGCCAAGAACGCCGTCTTGAAGCACATGGTTGCGGTGTTGTTGGCGCCGGGGCGTCACGCACTCCACAACGTTCCTGGCATTCTCGATGTCGAGATCATGGGTCAGGTGCTCGACCACGTCGGGGCCAGGTGTGTCCGGGAAGGTAGTTCGCTGGTCATCGATGTTCCGGAGATCCCCAACCCTGAAGCGCCACTCGACCTGGTCCGCAAGATGCGCGCCTCGATCCTCATCCTCGGGGCGCTGCTCGCTCGGGGCGGAGTCGCTCGCGTCGCCTTGCCGGGTGGCGACGACTTTGGCGCGAGGCCGATCGATATGCACCTCGATGGGTTGCGGCAAATGGGCGCCGAGTTCGAACTCGAGCATGGGGTGCTCGAGGGTCGGTCACCCGACGGGCTCATCGGCACCGATGTAGTGCTGGAGTTCCCCAGCGTCGGCGCAACGGAGAACATCTTGCTGGCGGGGGTACTGGCGAGCGGCGAGACCGTGATCACCAACGCGGCTCGCGAACCGGAGCTGGCCGATCTTGCCGAGTTCCTCAACAAGATGGGGGCGAAGATCGAGGGCGCCGGTACGTCGACGATCCGAATCCACGGCGTCGACCACCTCGAACCCGCCGAGCATCGAGTTGTCCCGGATCGCCTCGAGGCCGGCACCTACGCCCTGGCCGGGGCCATCACCGGGGGTGAGGTCACCGTGCGCCGCTGCATTCCTGATCATCTCAGGATGGAGCTGCGCAAGATGGAAGCGGCCGGGTGTCGCGTTGAGACCGGCGAGGACTGGCTGCGGGTACTCGGCCCAAAGCGCCCGGTCTCGGTGGACTTCGCCACGCTGCCGTACCCGGGGTTTCACACCGACATGCATCCCCAAATGGTTGCGCTTCTCTCGATTGGCGAAGGCGTATCGATCATGACCGAGAACGTCTACGCGGCTCGGTTCCGGTACATCGGCGAGCTCAACCGGATGGGCGCCGACATCCACACCGACGGCCAGCATGTCGTCATCCGGGGAACCGACCGCCTCAGCGGGTGTGAGGTCGACGGTTGCGACATTCGCGCCGGCGCCGCCCTGGTGCTTGCGGGGCTGCGTGCCGATGGCGAGACGACGGTGAATGAGGCCGACCACATCGACCGTGGCTACGAAGGCTTTGTAGAGAAGCTGCAAGCGATGGGAGCGAGGATTCGGCGGGGCTGAATCCGGTTGGCACCCATACGTACCGCAAGCTGAGACAATCGCGGAATGCGTCGCCTACTACCCGTCCTTATCGCCATGGTCGCCTTGGTCGCGATCGCTCCGCCGGCGACGGCGAACGATGTCGAAGTCGTCGAACTCGAAGCGATTGGCGATACCACGTTCGAACTCAACGACCGGCGCTACCGCGGGCCACTGGAGATCGTGCGGTACGCCGACGGACTGGCGGTGATCGAGGAGGCTCAACTCGACACCTACCTGGGTGGGATTCGAGAGGTCCCGTTCTCCTGGCCGGAAGCGGCGCTGCAGGCCCAGGTGGTGGCGGCGCGGACCTACTTGGCGTGGACGTTGGAGCGGGGGAGAAGCGAAACGGGGCGAGCCCACGGCTACGACATCTGCGCTACCTCAGCCTGTCAGGTATATGCCGGGATCGGCGCCATCGAAGGCCAGGACGGCGATCGCTGGCTGAGTGCGATCGAAACGACGAGGGGCGAGATCCTCGTCTACGGCGGATTGCCCGCCCAGGCCCTCTACTCGTCGAGCGCCGGGTCGCGGACTCGTTCCGTGCAGGACGTGTGGGATTCATCGCCGATTCCCTACCTGCAGGCGGTCGACTCTCCTGAGGAGGGGGTGACCCCGTTCGAAGAGTGGGTCGTTGACCTCCCCGAGGACGTGTTCGTTGCGGTGCTGGCTGCCGGCGGCTACGAGGTGGGGACCCCGATCGAATCCGCAACGGTGTCCGGTCCTCCCGACGGTGGCGGCCCTTCCCATCTCCGGATTGAATCGCCTGAGGGCGTCACCTCCATTTTGATCACCGATGTCCGCGGAGTCTTCAATCGTTATGGCAGTGACCTGGTCCCTGGGTTGCTCCCGGCGCGAGCCCCGAGTGGCCGGCGCTGGCCGCAGGCGATCCTCTCGTACACGTTCGACGCCGAACTCGAGGCGGCTCCCCAGGCTCTGGCTCCGACTCTGGTCGAGTACCTTCCACCGAGTGACCTTCCTCCGGCGGCGAGGATCGTGATCACCGGTGAAGGCTGGGGCCACCAAATCGGGATGAGCCAATACGGAGCCAAGGCGATGGCAGACCAGGGCTTCACCTACGGCGAGATCCTGTCTCACTACTACACGGGCCTGGCGGCCGAAGAGGCCGACGATCTGATCCCGGATGTCGTCCGAGTCGGGCTCACCTGGGGGCAAAATGACGTGACCGTGGATGCCTCGGGGCCATTCTTGGTCAGGGCCAACGGCAGATTGCTCGGCAGGGTCACGGGCGGCGCATGGCACATCCGCCAGACCCCCACCGGAATCGCCATGGTGCCGTCAGATCTCACGCAGCGGCGCCCGCTCAGCCCAAGACCGGGAACCCAGTGGCCACGCTAGATGCAGGGCTACTGGCGCCACGGTTGCGGGCGGCATTGGCCGACGTGGCACGACGCCTCGATCGCCACGGCGTCCCCTTTGTGGTCGGAGGCAGCGCCATGCTGGCCTGCCGCGGGCTCGACGTCTCCGTTGCCGACCTCGACATCTGCACGACGAACGACCGATTGGATGGGGTGCTGGCGGCCCTCGAGCCGTTCAATCCCGTCGTGCGACGGGGGGCACCTCCTCCCTGGCGGAGCACATGGTTGGTCCGCTCCGAACTACCCGACCGGCGCGACGACTTCGCCTCAGGCGGTCGCCTTGTTGGCGTCGACATCATCGGTGACCTCGCGATCGAGGTCGACGGGGGAGTGGCCACGTTCCCGCTCGACCTGGACCTCGCCGACGTTGCCGAAGTCGATGGGGTGTCGGTCCCGTTCGACTCGATGTGGCGCTGGTACCACCTCTATCGGGTACACAACCCGGCCAAGGCGACACAGATCGCCGCGGTGGCCGGTCCCCAGGTCTTGGAGAGGGCTGCGATCGCGCTGGGTCTGTGAGTCGAGGGTATTGTGCCGTCGCAAATACTCCTACACTGGTAGTGCGAATTCGGAATACGGCCCCGTCTGCCTGGTTGCAGAGGGCAAGCGAAGGAAAACCATGACCGACGACCGTGACGTACAGAGTTCAATCATCGAGGTAGCGTCGCCGACCGATGCTGCCGATCAGGCCGACGCGCCCGAGGGCAACGGCATCGACATCGACGTGACCCTGCTCGAGGAGACTCTCGAGTACATCCGCCCGGCGCTCCAAGCCGACGGCGGTGACCTCGTATTACTCGGAGCCCAGAACGGCCGGGTGTCCCTGCAACTGGTCGGAGCCTGCGGCGGTTGTCCCATGTCGACGATGACTCTCACCGCAGGGATCGAGCGCATCCTGCGCGACCGGGTCCCCGGTGTCGACGAAGTCGTCGCCGTGTAGTTTCGGTCGCAGCCTCCCGCCCGACCGCCAACCCACCAGCGCGGGGCGATGTCGTAGCCGATTGTCCAACCGTCCTAGGCTCCTACGGCATGGCACGCACCACCGATCCTGAGATCCTGATTCCCCTAGCGACTGGCGGGGATCGGCGGGCGTTGGCGCGGATGATCACCCTGGTTGAGGATCACCATCCCGATGGCGACCGCATCCTGGCGGAGCTGTTTCCGCAGACCGGAAGGGCGTGGACCACCGGGCTGACCGGAGCGCCGGGAGCGGGGAAGTCGACGCTGACCAACCGCCTCATCGCCCAGATCCGCGACACAGATACCGCGGTGGCCGTCCTGGCGGTCGATCCCTCGAGTCCATTTACCGGCGGCGCCGTGCTTGGGGATCGGGTCCGCATGCAAGACCACATCGACGACACCGAGGTCTATATCCGGTCCATGGCGAGCCGCGGGCATCTCGGGGGAGTGTCGGAAGCCACTCCCCGTGCCATGGCCGTGCTCGACGGAATGGGCTTTCCCGAGATCTTGGTCGAAACGGTGGGCGTCGGTCAGGCGGAGGTCGAAATCGCGGCCAACGCCGACACCACTCTGGTGGTGCTCAACCCCGGCTGGGGCGACAGCATCCAGGCAGCCAAGGCCGGGCTGCTCGAGATCGGCGACGTGTTCGTGGTGAACAAGGCCGATCGGGACGGGGTCAACGAGACCATGCGCGACCTCAAACAGATGCTCGAGCTGGGCGGGCACGGCGAATGGTGGCCGCCGGTCATTGCAACGGTCGCCTCGAGCGGCGAAGGCATCGATGAGCTTTGGGAGGCGGTTGCCGCCCATCGCTCCCAACTTGGGGCCTCAGGAGAGCTGAGTGCGATGCGGCACCGCAGACTGCTCGGTGACGTCGAGACGGCTGTGGCGGCTGCGGTGGGGCTGCAGGTGCGCGCCACGCGGGATCACCCGGAGTGGGAGGAAATGCTGACACTGGTCACGGAACGCCGGCTCGATCCGTGGACCGCAGCTCGCCGTCTATTGGCGTTTGTCGCTGCCGAGTAGCCTGACGAATCGAGCCACCAAATGGAGGATGTCGTGAGCCTGGTCGAGTATGCCGTAGACGGAGCCGTTGCTGTCATCACCTTGAACCGGCCACCGGTCAATGCCCTCAACGGTGAATTGATCGGCGACATCGATGCCGCCATCGCCGCCGCCGGAGACGACGCGATCCGCGCTGTCGTGATCACCGGCAATCGCCACTTCGCCGCCGGCGCCGACATCACCCGGTTTGTAGATGCGTTCGATGGTGATGGCGCCGAGCCCCAGGCCTCAGGGTTGGCCGACACGGTGCGCCGGCTGGAGAAGCTCGAGAAGCCGGTCATCGCCGCCGTTGCGGGCTACGCACTCGGTGGTGGCCTCGAACTCGCCATGGGCGCCGACTTTCGGTACCTCGCCGATGACGCCAAGGTCGGGCAGCCCGAGATCCTGCTCGGCATCATCCCAGGCGCCGGCGGGACGCAGCGTCTGCAACGGCTGATCGGCTACCAGGCAGCGAAGGAGCTCAACATGTCCGGGCGACACGTTGCCGCCGATGAGGCCCTCACACTCGGCATCGCCGACAAGGTCGTTCCCGCCGACGATTTGCTCGCCGCGGCCAAAGCCGACGCGGCACGCTGGGCCGAGGGGCCGACCAAGGCCTACGCCGCGGTCAAGCAGGCGATGGGCGACGGTTTCGGCCGACCCATCGATGACGCCATGGCGGTCGAAAGCGATGCCTTCAACGGCTGCTTCGCCACCGAAGACGCCAAGGCGGGCATCCTCGCTTTCGTGAACAAAGAGCAAGCAACCTTCACCGGTAAATAGCCGCCAACCGGATGCGAAGAGCGTGGCCGGCGGGGCGGGCGCCCCGACGCAGTCCCGGACTGCCAATTCGGGAGCGTACGCGGCCTAGGGGACTGTCGAACGACGCCAGCTTGGGCGTGCCGCCAAGCTCGAGGCCAAGCGTTTGCTCGCCGTCGCAATCCCGCCCGGCGTCTCTTCAACACCCCTAGAAGCGGGCGGCGAGGCGGGCCAGGTTTCGCTTCCAGATCGCCGACAACACGGGGGCTGCGAAGAACTCGGTGATGGGGCCACCGAGGTACCACGGGAAGGTGAGCGCCTCGGTCCACATGAACCGGGTTGTGTTCCCACCGATGTCGGTGAGGACGAACTCGCCGACGCCGGTGACGAGACCTTGGTGCCGTATCGCCATGCGCTGTGGCGGATCCCACCCGGTGAACTCCATGACGTCGTTGAGTCGCAGTGGCCCAACCCGGGTCTCGACCTCCATCGTGGTGCCGACGCCGGAGGTCTGGGGGGTGATGATGGTGATGGATTCGGCGTCGGCCATCCACTCGACGTGCGACTCGAGATTGGCGAGATCGGCCCAGACCGCATCGATCGGGGCGGCAATGGTGACAAATACGGTGATGGTGCGGGCCATAAGCAGATGATAGGTTTGCGGCCGGATCTACCAACTGGTGGCCCGCGGGGAGTGCCTATCGGGCGTTTGGGTCTACGCTTTTGCGTCATGGAAGCCAGCTCCGTGAAGATGTGGGCGAAGCGCGCCGGGATCATTGCCCTGTCCGTCGTCGGCGTCGCTCTCATCGCAGGAATGTGGTACTTCTCCAACGTCCTCGACGCCGATCTTCTCACCCCGAATCAGTACGAGCCCGAGCGCGACGTCCAAGTGGTTTCCCTCAGCGAAGGGCGGATCGTTCTCTCGCGAACCGACGAATCCGCGCTCGACGGTGTCTGGGGCTTGGTTGGTCCAAACGGATACGGCCAGGTGACCGGAGTGGTGGAGGTTCGTGAGGGCGACGTTGAGCGCGGCTTTGTCACCCTCGAAGGATCATTTGCTCCCGGAGATGCTGTCGCCTTCGACCAATACGCCTTCCTCAACGACCCGCTCACCGCCCACGGCATCGAATACGAAGAGGTGGTCGTGCCGGGCGAGCTTGGAGTGAACCCGGCATGGCTCATCGACGGAACTCGCGACACCTGGGTTGTGATCGTTCACGGCAAGGGGGTCGATGAGCGCAAGCAGGCGCTGCGGATGATCCCAACCCTGCACGAAGCCGGGTACCCGGTCCTCGTCATCAGCTACCGCAATGATGCGGGCGCGGCGGCGAGCGATTCGGGGCGCTACACCTGGGGGCTGGAGGAGTGGAAGGACCTCGAAGCGGCACTGCAGTTTGGGTTGGTGCAGGGTGCCGAGGAGTTCGTGATTCTCGGCTACAGCATGGGAGGGGCCATCACATCGGTCTTCCTTCACGAGTCGGACCTGATCAGCCGGGTCCGCGGCGTCATCTTGGACTCTCCCGTGCTCGACCTCGAGGAAGTGGTCGATAGCGAGGCGGCCGAGCGCGGGGTGCCTACCTTCCTCACAGCCGGCGCCAAGGCGATCGCTCGGCTCCGTTTCGGACTCGATTGGCCTCAGCTCGACCACGTGGCGCGCGCCGACGAGTTCGATGTGCCCATCCTGCTGATTCACGGCACCGCCGACGGAACCGTGCCGGTGGCTACAAGCGATGCGTTCGCCGCCGCCCGTCCCGATATCGTCATCTACGAGCGATTTGAGGGCGCCGACCACGTCTTCGCGTGGAACGTCGACCCAACCCGCTACTCGACCGCGGTACTGAATTTCGTCTCTGGAGTGGCCACGCCGGAGAGTTGAGGTGTCACCCTCTAGGTGTCGGCGGGTTCGATCACCGTCCGCACTCCGGACCCGAAGTGTTGGAGGCGATCCATGGCTGCGTTGACGGCCGCGGCGTCGAGCGGCACCGTCGCGGTGACGACGTCGTCGAGTACGAGTTTGCCGGCAACCGCGAGATCGAAGAGTTCGTGGATTTCGCTGAGATGGTGATCGTTCGAGCCGATGAGTTCCGCCTCTGGGCCGATCAAGTCGCGATAGGGATCGAGGGACATCGTGCCGCGGGTCACGCCGACCGCAACAATCCTTCCGGTGGGCCGCACGGAGGCCATGGCTGCGGTCAACACGGACGTGGAGCCAACGAGGTCGATGGCGACGTCGGCACCACCCTCGGCACGGATGTCCGCCGCGGGGTCCCCATTCCCGTCGATGGGCACCGCGCCGAACTTGGCCGCCAGCGCCAGACGCTCGGCGTCGAGGTCGACGCCATACACCCGCGCTGCTCCAAGCGCGAACGCAAGTTGCACCGCCGAGGCTCCCAGCCCACCGAGGCCGAAGACGGCCACCGACTCTCCCGGCGTGAGCCGTCCCCTACGCAGAGCGTGGAGTGAAGTGGACGAGGAGCACATCATCACGGCCGCGTGGGCGGATGTGATCGGAGCGGGAATCGTGACCGCATTGCGTCCGGGGACCACGACCCGTTCGGCGTATCCGCCGTTGCGGGTCTGGCCCAACATCTCGTAACGCTCGCAGAACTGCTCCAGTCCGCGGCGGCAGGCATCGCACGAACCGCACGACACGACGTAGTGCAGCGCCACTCGATCGCCGACCCGGTCGGGGCTGACGCCGGGGCCGGTGGCGGCGATGGTGCCGGCGACCTCGTGGCCGGGGACCATCGGGAGGTGTCGTGGCGCCGGATGCCCAGCCCGGTAGTGCACGTCGGAGTGGCAGATCCCGGCCGCGGCGACGGCCACGACGACCTCGTCGGAGCCCGGCTCGGGATCGGGGAGGTCGGCAGCTTCGAGCGGCCGACCGATGGTCGTGATCTGTAGGGCTCGCATCAAGACCGCACCATATCGCCCCGCGACGGGGTCCTTTCCTGTTCTGGCGTGGTTCACGTACGAAAAGCCGCGCGTCAGCCACGCCCGAACAGGGTTCTCCTCGGGCGTTCCCACAGTGACCGGGGTCTGCGAGACTTCCGTTTCATGCTCTACCTCGACCATGCCGCCACCACCGCCGTTCGGCCCGAGACCCGGGAAGCGATGGCTCCCTTCTTCGACGACGCCTTCGGGAATCCGTCGGGGATGCACGCCGTCAGCCAACGCGCCAAGAACGCCATGGAGGAAGCCCGCGAGCGCGCCGCAGAGCTGCTCGGGGCGGCTTGTCCACTCGAGATCGTGTTTACCGGCGGGGGCACCGAAGCCGACAACCTGGCGGTGACCGGGGCAGCATTGGCCCACGGCAACCTCGGGGGAGTGGTGACGACCGCCGTCGAGCACGAGGCGGTCCTCGAGTCTGCCCACTTCGTGTCGCGGCTGGGCGGGTCGGTCGCCATCGTCGGCGTCGATCGCGACGGCAGGGTCGATCCGGCCCAGGTCGCGGCCAGCGTCACAACCCGGACTCGGGTGGTCTCGGTCATGGCGGCCAACAACGAGGTCGGCACGCTGCAACCGGTAGCCGAGGTCGCAGCCGCAGCCCGAGGCGTGAACCCCGAGGTGCTCGTACATACCGACGCAGTGCAGGCCTACATATCAGAGGAGATCACGACCGCGTCGACCGGGGCCGACCTGATCGCGCTTGCTGCCCACAAGTTTGGTGGACCGAAGGGCGTTGGGTTGCTCTACGTTCACGATGGAATCGACCTCGAACCCGTTCTTCACGGCGGCGGGCAGGAGCTCGGCCGTCGCAGCGGGACCCACAACGTTGCCGGCATCGTTGGGATGGTCGCCGCGATGGAGGCCACCGTTGCGGATCGGGCCGCCTTTCGACAGCGAGTGGGTCGGGCGCGGGATCGCTTCGAGAGCGCCCTGCTCGCGGCCGTACCCGACGTCGAGATCAACGGAACCGGCGAGGCGCGACTCGTCCAGCACAGCCATCTGAGGATCCCAGGCGTTCGCGCCGAGACGCTGCTGATTCGCCTCGATCAGGCCGGTCTCGCCGCCGCCGCCGGGTCAGCTTGTCAGAGCGGCGCCGTCGAGGTGTCGCACGTGCTCGCCGCAATGGGATTCGACGAGGCTGCGGCGGCTGAATGCGTCCGGTTCAGTTTCGGTTGGCCATCGGTGCCCGAAGATGGCGACCGGGCGGCCGCCCGGGTAGCCGCCATCGTCGGCGAGCTGCGATGAGCACGCCGCGCGCTCTCGTTGCGATGTCGGGCGGGGTCGACAGTTCGGTGGCGGCCGCGCTGATGGTCGAGGCCGGCTACGACGTCGTCGGGGTGACGCTCAAGCAATGGGAGGGGCGCAACGGCGAAATGCCGACATCGGGGTGTTGCACGGTCGGAGATGCCGAAGATGCCAGGCGGGTGGCGGCGCAATTGGATGTCCCCTACTACGTGCTCGACTACGTCGACGAGTTCCGCACCGAGGTCGTCGACCGCTTTGGCGCCGAGTACATGGCTGGTCGCACTCCCAATCCCTGCATCGAATGTAACCGCCGGGTTCGTTTCAAAGCACTGCTCGACCGGACCGCAGCGCTCGGCTGCACCTTGCTCGTCACCGGCCACCACGCCAGGATCGTGCACGACGAGGCCGGCTACCACCTGATGCGGGCGGTGGACCACGCCAAGGACCAGTCCTACGTGCTCCACATGCTCGGCCAGCAGGAGCTGGCGCAGGTGCGCCTCCCCGTGGGAGAAATGACCAAGGCCGACGTGCGTCGGCACGCTTCCCGGCTTGGCCTGCGCACCGCCGACAAGCCGGACAGCCAGGATCTCTGTTTTGTCGCCTCGGGCAACTACCGCACTTTCCTGCGGGACAACTTCGCCGAGGTGGCGCAGCCCGGTCCCATCGTGGACGAATCCGGCGCCATCGTCGGACGTCACGAGGGAACCGTGGACTTCACGATCGGCCAGCGGAAGGGATTGGGGATTGCCGCGGACACGCCCCGGTATGTCGTCGACATCGAACCTGCCACCGCCACAGTCGTCATCGGCCGCAAAGAGGACCTGATGGTTTCGGGGTGTGTCGTGGGCGATGCCACGTTTGTGGCCGGTGCATCTCCCGTTGAGAGGGAGGTTGCGGTCAAAGTCCGGTACCGCGCCAAGGCCGTTGCCGCCCGCCTCACCCCGAATGGCGCCGATCGCTTCCTGGTGGAGTTTGCCGAATCCCAGCCGGGCGTGGCCCCGGGGCAAGCCGCAGTGTTCTACCGCGGTGACGAGATGCTCGGTGGGGGCACGATTCTCAAGCCCGTCCGCTGACCTCCCGCTGATTGGCAGGATCGGGCATACTGCAAGGGTGGATCGCCAACAGGACCAGCCGCCCTATCCCGAGTCTCCCGATGACGCAGGTCGCGTTGCCGACCGGCTGCAGAAGCTGAGCGTCGATGAGGCGGAGCGGGTGCTGCAGCGAGCCATCCAACTTCAATCGGACGCCCCGGATGGCACCGAGCCCGAACTGTTCAATACCGAGATGCTCGGCCGCATCGCCGACGAGCTCGACATCGATCAGGCGCACTTGCAGACCGCGCTCACCGAAGAGCTGGTCCGTCTCCAGACTGAGGACCCCGATTGGCTCGATCGGCTCCTCGTGGAGGAGAACGTGTCGGCCCGCCGGGTCGTGGGCGGTGACGCCGGCTCGGTGCACAACGTCGTCGACTTCTGGATGGGCAAGCACGAGGGGCTGCGCAAGCGCGAGGAGAACGCGGCGAGGACGATTTGGGAGAAGGATGAGAGCCTGGTCGCGACGGCTCGGGTCAAATTGCGCATGGCGCACGGCAGCGGGGCCTTGCGCACCTCAGGCCGAGTCGTGTCGGCGGTACGTCCCGTTGGAGAGGATCGGCAATTGGTCACGGTTGAGGCGGACACGGGCAACGTGCGACGCATCGCCATCGGCCTGATGGTCGCCAGCGCCGCGGCCGGGGCCGCCGTTGCGGGAGCAACGGGCGTCGCCGATGGCGCTTTCGGGCTCGACAACATTGCGGCCGGAGCGGCCGTCACCGGCTTGCTCGGGGGCGGGATCGTGCTCGGAGTTCGCATGTGGGCGTCGCGGCTGCGCGGCGGCGTGAAGCGAGCCGTCGACGCCGTGGCCAACCCGCAGCTCCTGTCCCAGGTCGATTCGCTACCGCGTGCCCTCCGCCGGTGGTTCGGGCAGTGGCGTAGCCTCGGGAACGACATCGGTGACGAGTGGGACGGGCCGCCCGAACCGTAGAGTGATCGACCCCAGATCTGTCACTGTCGTCGACCAAACTGATGTCAGCCCGCCGGAGTCACGTCATGCCTGAGCCGTCACCAGAAGCCATCGAGCAGATCGCCGATCTGCGCGCCCAACTCCATCGCCACAACTACCTGTACTACGTGTTGGACGCGCCCGAGGTTTCCGACGCCGGTTACGACGCGTTGCTGCGCGAATTGCGCGCTCTGGAGGCCGAGTACCCGGAGCTCATAACTCCCGATTCCCCTACCCAACGGGTCGGCGCGCCGCTCAGCGATGCCTTTGCTCCCGTTGCGCACCTGCAACGGATGTTCTCGCTCGACAACGTGGAGTCTGCCGAGGAGTTGGAGGCTTGGGCCGCCCGCCTCGCCAGGGCGTTGGAACGGGAACCTCGAGGGTTTTCGTGTGAACTCAAGATCGATGGTCTTGCGGTCTCGCTCACGTATCGCGATGGGGCGCTGGTGCAGGGCGCCACGCGCGGCGATGGGGTCATCGGCGAGGACATCACCGCCAATGTGCGCACCATCGAGGCGATCCCGCTCCGTCTCCAGGGCGCGGCGCCGCTGGTGATGGAGGTGCGGGGGGAGATCTACATGCCGGTGTCGGCCTTTGCGGCACTGAATGCTCGTCAGGCCGAACGCGGGGAGAAGCCCTATGTGAACCCCCGCAACACGGCCGCCGGCTCCGTCCGGCAAAAAGACCCGGCGGTCACGGCAGGTCGCAACTTGAACGTCTGGATCTACCAACTCGGCTTTCTGGATGGTGGGCCTTCCTTCGAGTCACATTCGGAGTCCATGTCGTGGCTCGCCGACCTCGGGCTGAGGGTCAATCCGGCGAATCGGCGGGTCGACGACCTCGGCCAGGTCGAAGCCTATGTGGCCGAGGCTCTGGCCAATCGCCACGCCCCCGACTACGAGATCGACGGTGTCGTCGTCAAGCTGGATTCGCTGGCCGACCAGCGCCTGCTCGGATTCACTGCCAAGAGTCCGCGCTGGGCCGTTGCCTACAAGCTGCCCCCTGAGGAGAAGACCACGGTGCTGGCGGCGATCGAGATCAACGTCGGCCGAACCGGGGCCGTGACGCCATATGCCGTGCTGGAACCCGTGTTCGTGGGTGGGGTTACCGTGACGACGGCGACATTGCACAACGAGGGGGAGATCCAACGCAAGGACGTTCGGGTCGGCGACACGGTGATCGTGCGCCGCGCCGGTGACGTGATCCCCGAGGTGGTGGCTCCGGTGCTGTCGGCGCGGCCGTCCAAGGCCCGGGTGTGGCGAATGCCGAAGAAGTGCCCTTTTTGCGGCAACCCCATCGTCTTGCCCGAAGGCGAGGCCAAACATCGCTGCACAGGTGGTTATGAATGCCCGAGTCGGTTGCGTGAGTACCTGTTCCACTTTGCCTCGCGCACCGGTATGGACATCGAGGGTCTCGGCTACCAGACGGTCGATCTGCTCCTGCGTGAGGGCCTGATCTCCGACCCTGCCGACATCTTCCTTCTCGAGCGAGACGACCTTCTCGGCTTCGAAGGTTGGGGGGAAACTTCGGTGAGCAACCTGCTTGGAGCCATCGACGGCGCCAAGGACCGGCCCCTCGGCCAGGTGTTGACCGCTTTGGGTATCCCGATGGTGGGCGGCACCGTGGCGCGGACGTTGGCCCGCGAGTTCGTGTCCATGGAGAACCTGATGGCGGCGACGGAGAACGAGATCACCGCCATCCACGGCCTCGGTCACGAGATCGCCGGTTCGGTTGTCAAATGGTTGCAGGACGAAGACAACCGCCGTTTGGTCGCCAAGCTGGGCGCCGCCGGTGTGCGCCTCGCCGATCCCGAGCCAGAACCGACGGAGCAGGATGACCTTCTTGCGGGCCTCACTGTGGTGGTGACCGGCTCCCTCGAGGGCTTCACCCGCGACGAGGCAAAGGCGGCGATCGAATCGCGGGGCGGCAAGGTCACCGGTTCGGTCTCCAAGCGCACCTCAGCCGTGGTGGCAGGTGCCTCCCCGGGCTCCAAGCTGGCCAAGGCTGAGCAACACGGAGTGCCGGTGCTCGATGAAGACGGTTTCGTCGAGCTGTTGGAGTCAGGCCCCGGCGCGCTGGGTGTGTGAGCCGCCGGCCGGGCGCAGCTACTGGACGCGGAAGACCCAGCGATACTCGCCGACCTCAGGTGTGCCGGCCACTTTCTCCCACGTGATCTGGACACTGTGCATACCTGGAGCCCACCTCTCAAACGTCTTGCCCGGACCTGGGCGCCAGCGGTAGTCACCGGTGGATTCCACACGGTCGACCTCATCGGGCGGGATCAGGACGCCGTCAACGTAGATGTCGAGGTCGTAGCCCGGTTGCATGTTGATCTCGAGATCCGTTTGCAGCAGCACGGTCGCCTGATCTGCAGGGTTGACCGATTCAACCGCGGCCGGAATGGGGACTTCACGACCGCTCGGCGCCAGGACGATCGCCAGCACGACGACAACGACAAGGGCGATGCCGAGCAGCATGAGGACGACACGATGGCGAGTGGGGGTCACGGCCGAGCATGATACGGGCGAGGAGGGCTGAGGAGAACCCAGACGCGGCTACCGTGCCTTCGATGCGGCTGAATCCAGTACTCGCCAACCTCGGGGCCTACCCGATTGCCACCGTGCACGAGCAGGCCCGCGCCCTCCGGGACGCCGGGGTCCGTGTCATCGACTTCTCCATCGGCGACCCGCGAGAGCCAACGCCTCGATTCATCCCTGAAGCGTTGCACGCCGCCGTCCCGGAGGTTTCGCAGTACCCGCTCACCGCCGGTTTGCCCGAGTTGCGCCGGGCCATCGCCGACTACCTGGGTCGCCGCTTCGATGTCGCCGTCGACCCCGACACACAGGTGATGCCCACCTCGGGTTCCAAGGAAGCCGTGTTCAACACTCCGCTCGCCTTCATCGACCGCGCCGCCGGCGATGTGGTCGTCTACCCAACGCCGGGATACCCGGTGTACGAGCGCGGCGCTCTCTTTGCCGGAGCTGAGGTCCGGCCGGTCGTGCTCGATGGCGATTTTGTGATGCGAGCCGAAGATGTCCCGGACGAGGACTGGGAGCGAGCCCGACTGGTGTGGACCTGCACTCCGCATAATCCAACGGGATCGGTGACAACGGCCGCGGAACTCGGCGACCTGGTCGACAAATGTCGGGCAGAGGACGCGTTGTTCCTTTCCGACGAGTGCTACGCCGACATCTACGAGGTGGAGGCCTTCCCGGATGGTCCGGCTTCGGCGCTGCAAGTATCCGGGCCCGATTTCGACGGTGTGCTCACCTTCTTCAGTTGTTCGAAGCGGTCGGGGATGACGGGCTACCGATCGGGCGCCATCGTCGGCGACGCTGCAGCCATCGCTGCGCTGCGGCGACTCAGAACCACAACCGGCACGGCCTCCCCCGATTTTGTGCAGGCGGCTGCCGCGGCGGCCTGGTCTGATGATGACCATGCCGCGGACCGCCGCGAGATCTTCGCCCGCAAGCGCAAGATCTTGCGCGAGGCGTTTGCCGCCATCGGATTTGATGTGATCGAGTCGAAGGCCGGGCTGTACCTCTGGATCGCGGTTGATGACGATCTGGCCGTGACCGACCGGCTGCTCGAGGGAGGCGTGGTGGTGTCACCCGGCCGGTTCTTTGGGCCCGGGGGAGAGGGGTACTTGCGCCTGGCGCTCGTGCCGACGGTGGAAGAATGTGAAGCAGCTGTGGAGGTGGTGCAGCAGTGTCTGACGGACTGAACGATCGAGCCCGCATCGAGGCGGCGTACGCCGATCTCGATTTGATCGGGGAGGCCAGAGGTCCGGTGGAACGCACGATCGCGGCGCTCGACCGAGGCGAGATACGGGTGGCGGAGAAGGTCGACGGCGATTGGGTCGTCAACGAGTGGGTCAAAGAGGCGATCATGCTCTACTTCCGCCTGGCCGAGCTCGAGACCTCTGAGATCGGCCCCTTCGAATACCACGACAAGATCCCGACCAAGCATGGGCTGGCAGAGGCAGGTATTCGGGTCGTGCCGCCCGGCATCGTGCGGTATGGCGCCTACTGTGAACCAGGCGTGGTGGTGATGCCCGGCTACATCAACATCGGGGCGCACGTCGGTTCGGGCACCATGGTCGACACGTGGGCCACCGTTGGATCGTGCGCCCAGATCGGCCGCAACGTCCACCTCTCCGGCGGCGTCGGCATCGGTGGCGTACTCGAACCACCCGGGGCGCGTCCGGTGATCGTCGAGGACGGTGCCTTCATCGGCAGCCGCAGCATTCTCACCGAGGGTGTCGTGGTTGAGGAAGGCGCGGTGCTGGGCGCCAACACGACGTTGTCATCGTCGATTCCCATCATCGATGTGACCGGGCCTCAGCCCGTTGAGCACCGGGGACGAGTCCCGGCCTACTCGGTGGTCGTGCCGGGCACCCGACCTCGCGAATTCGCTGCCGGCACGTACCAGCTGGCCTGCGGCCTCATCATCGGCAAGCGGGCTCCGTCGACCGATACGAAGACGTCGCTCAACGAGGCGCTGCGCGTGTTTGGGGTCCAGGTATGACCCTCGCCGCCACCCTGATCGACCTGGTCAACATTCCATCGGTGATCGGCAGCGAAGGCCGTATCTGCACCGCAATCGCAGAGCGATTGCTGCCCGTCTGGTCGCTCCAGGGGGTGCAGCGGATCGGCAATGCATTGGTTGTCGGTCAGCGCACCGATCGTCCTCTCATCGTGCTCTTCGGCCATCTCGACACCGTCCCCGAGCAAAAGGACAACGGTAAGGCCCGGGAGGCCGGCGACCGGATCTACGGCCTCGGTACCTCGGACATGAAGTCGGGCTTGGCGGTCATGATCCACCTGCTCGAGGACGACGAGGTCCGGTCCGGCCCCTATGACGTGGTCGGTGTCTTCTATGACAAGGAAGAGGGCCCAGTAGACGACAACGGACTGGAGGACGTGCTCGAGCGGGCGGAGTGGCTCACTGAAGCCGACTTCGCCATCGTGATGGAGCCGACGGACCTGTCGCTCGAACTCGGCTGCAACGGAGTGATCAACGCCGACGTGATCTTCCACGGCAGGGCTGCCCACAGTGCCCGTCCCTGGCTGGGGGAGAACGCGATCACCAAAGCAGGCGAATGGCTCGCAACCCTGCATTCCCGTCAGCCCACCCTGGTCGACATCCACGGTCTCGAATATCGGGAGGTGTTCTCCGTCACCAAGGCGTCCGGCGGTGTCGCCAACAACGTGCTCCCCGCCGAGTTCACGGTGAACCTGAACTATCGGTTCCCGCCCTCGTACACCGTCGACCAGGCGGAGGATCGCCTCCGCTCCCTCGCCGAACCCGCCGACCTGGTTGAGGTCACGGACCGCGCCCCGGCAGGCACGGTCCCCGAGGGGAATGCCCATCTGAACAGGCTCGAGGCTCTGGTCGGGGGCGATATCACCCCCAAGCAGGGCTGGACCGACGTCGCCCGGTTGACGGCTCGTGGCATTCCCGCCGTCAACTATGGGCCCGGCGAGGTGGCTCAGGCTCACCAGGCCGGTGAGTCGGTCACCACCACGAACCTCGATACCGCTTACGCCGTGCTGCGGCGGTTCCTGCTCACCTGACAACCGAAGACGGCGGAGCCGTTGGCTCCGCCGTCGTGGGTGATCTGAGGCGACTCTGGGCTATGGATGGACGGCCTGGGCGGTCCAGCGCAGGGTGGCGATATCCGTGTCCAGTGCGGTCGAATCGAATTGCGTGTCGATGACAAAGGCCAGTCTGCGGATTCCCGAATTCGGGATGGTGACGGTTCCGCCCGGCGTCACATCTCCGCCATCGTCGACTGTGAGCATCAACGTCCAGCTGGGATTGGAGTCCGTCGGGATCCCCGGGTCGGTTGTGATGGCCACATTGGACAGGTAGATCTTGATGGCCACGTCGTCCCAGACACTGCCGGCGACGGCAGCAGGCTCGAGCGCCGGATCTCCGTTGGGATCGTTCTGGCTGACCAGTGACACCTGAATGGTATGAGCGCAGCTGTTGTTGAAGTGCACCGCATCCGAGTAGATCATCCGGTCGCCTTTGAAGCCCATGAGTTCAGTCCGCTCCTGGAGCAGGGTTACGCCGTTGCGGGCGTCGACGGTGGCGTCTTCGGTAAAGGTGGCGAAATCGGCGCCGGCGTCGGCACCCGCCGTCTTGGTGAAACATGCGGCGTTGAGGCTGACGTCAGCTCTCATGAAGTTCTGTGTGATGACGGCAGCGGTCGCCGGGACCGCGATCATCATCAGCATGACAAGAACCACCGCCGTGCGGCGTGTCATCCCATTGGTCATTGCGTTTCCTCCGCTGAGTTGTCTGCCTGATACGGCGGTTCTCTGTCTTTATCGGCCACAGAGCGTGGTTGCTTGAGCGCCAATGCCAATAATGCGGCCCCAACGGCAAGTTCCATGGGCACGATCCACGCCAACTTCCAATCGACGACCTCGCCCCACCGCAGGTCACGAAGCATCTCGAGCGTGAACGTGTTGAACACGATGCCGAGGCCGACCGCACGGCCCCAGATCCTGAGGCGATCCCAGTGCTGAGGTCGCACGACCGGGGCCAGCATCAGCGTGGCGGCCACAAAGGCCATGAAGATGGTCGACGCCGTCACGATGGTGGGGAAATCCGAGACGGGTTGGGGCACAATGGCGACGTACGGGAAGAACCCACCCCACAGCTGCAGCAGCATCGTGGCACCCAGGAAGTTGGCCATGACGACGATTCCGACGATCTTGGCGAGTAGCACTGCGGCAGCCGCTACCACCGCCGCCCCCACCAAGGCCTCGTAGGAAGGCTCCGCCTGATCGTGGTGGGTCAGATCGTATGGCTCAGGCTCCCATAGCGGGCCCGGGAGCAATGGCTCCGGCAGTTCTTCCAGGGGGATCGACGACAGGTCGCCGGGCCTCAGATCGGGTGAGTTTGTCATGGGGTTGTGACCTCGATCACAAAGTCGTTCTCAGCGAATATCGACCCTCGGCGGTCAACATTGAGCTGCCAGGTGAACTCGATGGTGGTGGTTCCCGGCCCAAAGGCTCCTTGGTCGAGCACGATCGAATGGGGGCGGAGATCGTCAAATGCCACCGGTCCGTCAATGGCGCCGCCGTTGGCCCATTGTACCGAGTTGAGACCGCGTCTCACGTCCACGAACCGCACGACACCCGTGTCGAGGTCTTCGAGTCCGGCACCACCCGTGAAAAGGGCGGCCGCGGAGCTGCCGGTGATGTCGGCTTCGTCGGTGCGCATCCGCAGCAAGTAGCGGGTCGTGATGTCCGGTGTCGTCACCCCGACGACAGGCACCTGTCCCGGCGATCCCGGCTCCCTGGCGAGTTGCGGAAGGTGGTACTCGACCGCAACGTCATCGAGGATCGGCGTCGTAGCGATCCTGTCCTTGGTGGCGAGACGGACTCTCACCCGCAGATACCTGTCACCGTCGTGCACGAAGTCCGTCACTGAGGGCAATGACCCTACAGTCCAGTAGGACGTCGTGGTTCCATCGGGCCCTAGGAAGATCGTCGGCGGATCGACATCGCCGGTCGCGATCTGGATCGTCACCTCGGTGCCGTCGGGCTGGTCGATGGTGAAGTCCATGGTGCCGAACACTCCGGTCCCGGCGCCGGTGTCGATGGTCTGGCTCTCCCAAACCCCGGCGTCGGCCAGCAACCCCTCGGTGCTCACCAGGCCGGCGCCTGGTGACGGATAGACATACTGACGGCCCTGCTTCATCCCGAGGAGGTTGGTCTCTCCGCCCGTCGCCGCGGGGTCGAACGAGGCGTAAAAGGGATCTCCGCCAGACGAGACCTCGATTGCTCGCGAGCCTCCGACCGATCGGGCACCCGTGTCCTTGCCGTGGCCGACGGTTGAACCGGAGCAGGTGAACGATGAGGTGGCGCCTGATCCTTGGGTCACGGTGAGGTCTACCGAGGGCGACGGGCAGGCGACGGCGATGTAGGAGGAGTTCTCGACGATGAGATATCGGCTGTCGAGCGCACGCTCGGGCAGGAAGGTGATCGCATCGCGACCGGTGCCGTCACCTTCGGAGATGGCGGCAACGCCGGCGTTGCCCGGTCCGCTTGCCAGGCGCACCCTGAGTCCGTCGGCCACGCCACCGCCGCCGGGAGATCCGGGCAGGTCGATCTGGTCGCCGCGTCCGCCCGAGACCGTCGAACTCGAGCCGTTGGAGCGCAGGACACTTGCGGAGGTCGCAGTGCCGCCCAATGGCGAGCCCTCGAAGCCGACCCGGGCGGTTGATGAGATGCCGTAGAGGTCTTGATCGGTCAGGGGGTGGACCGGGAACGCATCTTCAGCGTTGTCGGTGGAGTGATACAGCAGGATCGGGGCGCTCGAGGTCACCACCACCGACTCGCCGACGTCGATGGAGTCCAGCGGGTCCTCGAGCCAGCTGCCGGCGGTCCCCGCCGCCAGCTTCTGCGTGGTGAGGGCGATTGGGTCGGTGCCCCCATAGATCTCGATGAGGGCGTCGGAGAATGGTGCGTAGAACGAAATGCGCTGTTGCTGGGCCGGGGTTGCGGTGCGATAGGACGGGATGACGAATCTGGTGCCTGCCCACGAAATGGGGACCAGGGTGTCGTGCCCGACACCGTCGCCCCGTGAGGCGATCGGTCCGCGGACCCGGTAGACGGTTGCCGCCGTATTGCCGCCGATTCTGCCCACTTCGCCATCGGCGAGGGTGAGTGAAGCGTTACCGCCGCCGTTGTCCCGCACAATCGTGTTGTTGGGGACGTAGCTGGCGATCGTGACCGACTGGCTTCCGGTGTAGGACGACTGCACGGTGTAGTAGATGGGCTTTTCGGTCGTGTAGGTGAAGACCGGGCCCTCACCGTGATTGGCGGGAACGGCAGCGTCGCCCGGCGCGTAGGCGTAGTACAGGCAGAACGAGGTCGTGGTGCCGGCATCAATCGCATCAACCTGCACCCACACTTGCTGGTAGGTCGTTTCTGCCCACAGCGGCAGTTCCGTGACGCCGTCGGCCGCGATGGCCCGCAGGTCGCCGTAGTCGGCCTGGAGGAGACCGGCCGCAACCAGCGAGTCGAGCGGGAACCCGACGGCAAGCGGGTACTCGGTTACCGAGGTCGACCCCGGGTGCTTCACCCCGTAGCACTGGCGGGTTCCCCAGTCGGTGTCCCACCACGGATTGGCCGGGTCGGGGGCGGCTACTCCCGACGGACCAATCCGTGACAGGGTGAGGCTGTCGGTGGCGACCTGGGCGCTTGTGCCCGCATGTGTCCCCGCGTCGAACTCTGCAGTCGACGCCCAGGACGCCACCGAACCCTTTGAATACTCGTAGGCCCCTCCCAGCGATGGTGCAATCGTGATATCCGAGCGCTGATAGTCATCGGTGACGACGTCGGCCGCCGCTACTCCCGGCTGGGAGAGCAGGAATGCAAAGGCCAAGCCGGCAAGCACATAGCGCCGGCTCCGTGGCCCTCTCAGGCTCCGGAATTGCTGCATGTTGGTTCGCGGGGATCGATTGCGGGGCAACGGGAGTTGCTCGTCCAATTATCGTCGGCAGCCCGGGTAGGTGCCTTGAGGGATGAACGGACTAGTCACCAATTCCTGCGGAGTGCCCGATGGGCTGTCCGGCAGGGTGCGGTAGCATCCGCGACCATGCCCGTTGAAATCGACATTGCCAAAGTTGCCAAGCTCGCCCGAGTCGCCCTGACCCATGAGGAACTCGAGCTCTACGGCCGTCAGCTCGGCGACATTCTCGAACACGCCGAGCTGGTGCGGTCGCTCCCGACCGAAGGAGTACCCCCGACGTCACACCCGCTCCCGATGACCAACGCGTTTCGGCCCGACGTGGTGACCCCTTCGCTGGACCGCGACGAGGTGCTTGCGCAGGCACCGGATCACGAGGATGGCTACTTCCGAGTGCCGCGCATCCTCGACGGCGCTGAGGGGCCGCCCGATGGCTGATCTTGCCGACCTGACGATCGCCGCAGCAGGCAAGGGCCTCCGGGCCGGAGACTTCACGGCCGTCGGATTGCTCGAAGCGGTGACGAGGCGGGCTTCCGTGACTGAAACCCACCTTCACGCCTTCCTGACGCTTGACCGAGACGGGGCCCGAGCGTCCGCTGAAGCTGCCGACGCGGCACTGGCGCGAGGCGAGGACCTTGGCCCGTTGCACGGCATCCCCCTTGCGGTGAAAGACAACATGTGCACCCGAGGGATCGAGACGACCTGCGGGTCGCAGATCCTGGCCGGCTACCGCCCCCCGTACGACGCCACTGCGGTGCGTCGCCTCCGGGAAGCGGGAGCGATCATCGTCGGCAAGACAAACCTCGACGAGTACGCCATGGGCTCGTCGACCGAGAACTCGGCGTTTGGGCCGACCCGCAACCCGTGGGATACCGACCGGGTTCCGGGAGGTTCATCCGGCGGTTCTGCGGCGGCGGTGGCCGTCGGATCGGCGCTCGGCGCGCTGGGGTCCGACACGGGAGGATCGATTCGTCAGCCCGCCGCGCTCTGCGGGATCGTCGGGATGAAACCAACGTACGGCCTGGTCAGCCGGTATGGGCTGGTGGCCTTTGCGTCGTCGCTCGACCAGATCGGGCCCTTTGGGCGCACTGTGGAGGACACTGCTCTGTTGCTGGCAGGCATCTGCGGCTTCGATCCTCACGACGCAACGAGCTACCGCGGCGAGACGCCGGCAGTCGGCGGATCCATCGGTGCCGGTGTGGCCGGCCTCCGCATCGGCGTGGTTGCCGAACTGCTCGACGAAGGCATCGATGCCGAAGTGGCAGCCGCGACGAGAGCGATGCTCGATCAGCTCGCCGCTGCCGGAGCCGAGGTCGTCGACGTGTCGCTGCCGGCGGCGGAGTACGGGTTGTCTGCCTACTACCTCATTGCTCCAGCCGAGTGCTCGGCCAATCTCGCCCGTTTTGACGGAGTCCGCTACGGACTGCGGGTCGATGGCGGGACCACTGAGGAGATGATGGCCAACAGTCGTGCCGCCGGGTTTGGCCCTGAGGTGACGCGCCGCATCCTGCTCGGCACCTACGCCCTGAGTGCCGGGTATTACGACGCCTTCTACGGCCAGGCGCAGCGGGTGAGGACCTTGATCCGTCGCGACTTCGGTGCCGCCTACGAACAGGTCGATGTGCTTGTTTCTCCGACCACGCCGACGACGGCGTTTGGTATCGGGGAGAAGACCGACGACCCGCTCACGATGTACCTGTCCGACGTGTGCACCATCCTGAGCAATCTCTCCGGAGACCCGGGGATCTCACTGCCGATCGGGCTCGACTCCAAGGGCCTTCCGATTGGGTTTCAGGTGATGGCGCCTGCGCTCGGCGAGGAAATGCTCATCAGAGTCGCCGCCGAAGTTGAGCGTCTCGCCGGATTCAGCGAGCGGCCTGCGTTGGCAACATCGGAGGTCGCATCACCATGACGACCGGCTACGAAGCGGTGATCGGGATCGAGACTCACGTCGAACTCCAGACCAACTCCAAGATGTTCTGTGGGTGCGCGGTGGACTTCGGGGCTCCGCCCAACACGGTCTGCTGCCCGGTGTGCCTGGGGCTGCCGGGTGCCCTGCCGGTTCCCAACGAAGAGGCGATCGAGAGCATCCTGCGGATTGGGGCGGCGCTGCAATGCCGGCTGGTCGAATACTCCGAGTTTCATCGCAAGAACTACTTCTACCCCGACCTGCCGAAGAACTACCAAATCACCCAGTTCGACCTGCCGTTCTGCGTCGACGGGACCATTGAGGTCGAGGTCGCCGGCGAGATGACGACCATCGGCATCACCCGGGTGCACATGGAGGAGGACACGGGCAAGAGTCTCCACATTGGGGAGGGCGGCGGTCGAATCCACGATGCCAAACACTCGCTGATCGACTTCAACCGCGCCGGCGTGCCGCTCGTTGAGATCGTCACGGAACCGGACTTTCGCTCGGCCGAGCAGGCCAGGGCCTATGGAGCCGAGCTACAGCGGATCGTGCGGATGCTCGGCGTTTCCGACGCCAGGCTGGAAGAGGGCTCGATGCGGTTTGACGCCAACATCTCGGTTCGACCCGTTGGGCGTGAGGCATTTGGTACCCGATCCGAGGTGAAGAATGTCAACTCATTGCGTTCGCTCCAGCGCGCCATCGCCTATGAGATCGAGCGTCAAATCGGCGTGCTTGACGGCGGGGGAACCGTCGTGCAGGAGACGCGCCACTGGAACGAGGCGACCGGCACTACCGCCGGGATGCGCTCCAAGGAGGAGTCTGAGGACTATCGCTACTTCCAGGATCCCGACCTCGTGCCGCTGGTGGTGGACGCCGAATGGCAGGACCGGGTCCGCGCCTCACTTCCCGAACTGCCCGCGGCGCGACGCAGTCGCTATCTCACACTCGGCGTCGATGCGATTTCCGCCGGGCAACTCGTCGACGACGAAGCGCTCGGTGCCATGTTCGAGGCCGCCGTGTCCGCAGGCGGGGAAGCCAAGACGGCTGCCAATTGGCTGACCGGCGAAGTTGTTGCTTACACCCGGCGTGCCGGAATCGAGTTGGCTGACACCGCACTCGAGGCGCAGCATCTCGTGGCCCTCGAAGAGATGGTCGATGACGGCAAGCTGTCGGCGACGGCCGCCAAGGATGTGCTGGCCGGCGTGCTCGAGGGTGAAGGCGATCCCGCCACCGTTGCTGCGGCGCGGGACCTCATCCAGATCTCCGACACCGGAGTGATCGATGCCGCGGTGGAGGCGGTCCTCGGCGAGAACGCCGACGCCGTCGCGAAGATCCGCGCCGGCGACGGCAAGCCGATCGGGTTTCTGGTGGGCCAGGTCATGCGCGCTACCGGTGGCAAGGCGGATCCCCGGATGGTGTCCGACCTCATCCGAGAGAAGGCTCAGGCGGGCTCGTGACCGCGGTCGTCGTTCGCGACGGCCGATTGTTGCGAGGTGCCGATCCGGCCAGGGTGTGGGCGCTCGTGGCGGACCCGGCCCGTATCGAAGACTGGGCGTCCGTCCACTCCGCCGGGTTCTTGGGGACCGAATTGCCCGATATCGGCCACACCGTATTCATCAAGTTCACCCGACTAGGCGATCCCAAGAACGCCCTGCGTTTCCGCATCACCGAATGGGAGGCCGGTCACCGCTACCGCTGTGAGGTCGACGGGACAAGGCTCGGCTCGGACCACCGCATCGACGTGATCGTCACCGCCGAGGTGGACGGCGGCGTTCTCGCCGCGGACCTCGAACTGCGCTACGACGCCGAGGTGCCCGCAGCGGTTGCCCTTGCCTTTCGCTGGTGGGTGCGCACCCGTCTTGCCCGGGCCGTCGCCGGTGTCGCCGAGGTGGTCGGCGGTCCATGAGGGCGGTTATCTTCGACTGCGATGGCGTGCTGGTCGACAGCGAGCCGTTGTCCGATGCGTCGTGGGCCGGGGCACTGGCCGACCACGGGTACGTCATGACGGAGGAGGACGTTGTCGCGGTGCGGGGAACCTCGGAGGCGGACTGCTATCGCTACTTTGCGCTTCGGGCGCAACTGCCGGAGCAGGATGCGATGCAGGCGGAGGTCGATGCCAGGAGATTGGCGGGCTACCCGAACCTCGAGACTTTTGGCGACGCCGCAGCCGCCGTTCCGGAACTGGCGCTCTACGGAATCCCGCTGGCGGTGGCTTCCTCGAGTCGAGGCGCGCACCTGCGCTACAAACTCGAACTCGTTGGCCTCGCTCGCTACTTCGAGGCCGTTGTCGGTGGCGACGAGGTTCCCGCCGGCAAGCCCGCCCCCGACGTCTACCTGGCGGCGGCAGCCGGGTTGGGGGTCGACCCGCACGAGTGCCTGGCCGTCGAGGATTCCGTGAACGGCGCCGATGCGGCCGTCGCCGCCGGGATGCGGGTGGTGTGCGTCGCCCGCTACGGCGCCACGGTCGGCACCCACCCCACGGTCGACACTCTCGATGCCAATCTCATCATGACCTGGTTGGGTCTGAATTAGCGGGTGGACCTACTCGTACGGGTGGGAACGTGAATAGGCGTGGCGTTCGGCCACAAGCCAGAGGGTCCGGGACCATGGGTGGAAGACGATTGGAGTGATGGCGGTGGCGGCAACCACGACGATCAGCACCGTCGTCCACGGCACATCCGGCCAGGTGATCACCATCAGTCCGACAAACACGATGAGGAACAGTCCCATGGTGACCCCGAGGTTCAAGGCGACCGAACCGAGCCAGTAGCCCTCGACCCGTTCGAAATGCATGTCGCAATTGGCGCAGTCGTCGTTCATCTCCACCCAGTGATGGAACTGCCCACCGGCGCCGCACCGCGGGCATCGCAGCAGCATGGCGCGACCGGTGGCGCGCCAGAAGCCGGGGCGGGGCCAGTCGCCGGACGATGTCATCCGATGTGCTCGAGGCAGTGTGGCTTCACTCAGGGGACGAGCAGCACGGGACAAGGGGCGTCGTGGGCGACGCGGTTGGCGACCGACCCGAGGACCAGGCGCTCGAGGAAACCGGCGCCGCGACTGCCGACGATCAGGAGATCCGCTCCGACTGAATCGCAATGCTCTACGAGCATCCGGGCGGGATCTCCGATCTCCTCGATGGTCTCGTAGGTGACGCCGCTGAGGTCGAGGTCCCGCAATACGGAGTCGAGGATCTCGCGCTGGGCATCGGTCAGCGTCTTGCTGAGTGCAGACGGCGTCGGGGGTGAGCCCACGATGCCCCACCATCCTTCGGGGGGTCTGACCACCGTCATCAGGTGCAGGTGGGAGCCGTTCTTCTCGGCGAGCGAAGCTGCCACGCTGGCGGCGTGCCTCGAATGGTCGGAGCCGTCGATGCCGACGACGACGATGTTCGGATGCCAAGCCGGTCCGTCCATGCTTCCTCCATTCGGCTGCGGGACGCGTGCGCGCCCCTCGTGGCACCTACCGTACCGGGCCCACCGGCGACGCCGCAGGGTCGAATGTCCTATCACACTGGTCGATCGATTCCCGACGGGGCTTGTCCGGGTGCCATCATGATCGTCGACGTCGATCCGGAGGGATCACCGATGGGCAAACCGAAGGTCGTGGTCGCCGAGGCGATCGCACCGGCCGGCATCGCCGCCATGGAAGTGGACTGCGACGTCGATGTTGCCGTCGGGGTCGAACGGGCTGACCTGCTGGCCCGGATGGCCGACGCTGCCGGGCTCATCGTCAGGTCCGCCACCCAGGTCGACGCCGAGATGATCGCCGCCGCACCCCACCTCCAAGTCGTCGGTCGCGCCGGGATCGGCGTCGACAACATCGATCTCGAGGCTGCCACTCGGGCCGGCGTCCTGGTTGTCAACGCGCCGCACGCCAACACCATCTCGGCCGCTGAGCACACCATGGCGCTGCTGCTCGCCCAAGCACGGCGGATCGCTGAAGCAGACGCCTCCTTGCGCTCGGGCGCCTGGGAGCGCAAGCGCTTCAACGGGGTCGAGCTTCACGGCAAAACGCTGGGTGTCGTCGGACTGGGCCGGATCGGCACCCTGGTGGCGCAACGGGCGTCGGCGTTTGGGATGCGGATCCTGGCGTACGACCCATACGTCAGCGAGGAGCGGGCGCGTCGTCTCGGGGTGGACCTCGGCGGACTCGCCGAGGTGTTCGCCACTGCAGATTTTGTCACCATTCACCTGCCACGCACCAAGGACACCGAGGGTTTGGTCGACGCCGAGATGCTGGCGACCATGAAGCCGACGGCTCGGCTGATCAACGTTGCCCGTGGCGGGATCGTTGATGAGGCAGCGCTCGCCGCGGCGGTACGGGCCGGCACGATTGGAGGCGCCGCCGTCGATGTTTTTGCCGTCGAACCGACGACGGAGAGTCCATTGTTCGATCTCCCCGAGGTCGTCGTCACGCCCCACCTGGGGGCATCAACTCAGGAAGCCCAAGACAGAGCGGGGATCTCGGTGGCGGAGTCCGTTGCCGATGCGTTGCGCGGTGAGCTGGTGCTGGCCGCGGTCAACATCGACCTCGGGTCACACGTTTCGGATGAGATCAAGCCGTTCCTGCCGCTGGCGGAGTGGCTGGGCCGCATCTTCATCGGCTTCGCCAAGGGTCTGCCGGTTGAGCTGGTGGTGCGCGCCCAGGGTCGTCTGGCCGATTCGCCGGTACGTCCCCTTTCTTTGGCGGCACTCAAGGGCATCCTCGGCGTCGTGACCGACGATCCCGTCTCGTTCGTGAATGCTCCACTCATCGCCGAGGCGCACGGTGTGGTGGTCAGCGAGGAGGCCGTCGCCGAGTCCGCCGACTACCAGTCGCTGATACGGCTCGCCGGCATGGTCGACGGAACCGAACGTGCCGTTGCCGGGACCTTCATGGCCCGCAAAGGTCCGGTGCTCGTCGAGGTCGACGGGTACGAGATCGAGCTGCCGGTCACCGACCACATGCTGCTGATCCGCAACGAGAACGTGCCGGGCGTCATCGGGCGGGTTGGGACCTATCTCGGAGACGCCGAGGTCAACATCGCCGACATGGCGGTGGGTCGTCATCCCGACGGTGGGGCCATGATGGGGCTCAGCCTCGACCGATCACTCACCGATACGGACGTGACCGCCATCCTCGCCATCCGCGGGGTAGCCGCCGCCCGCTACATCCACCTCGGCTGAAAGAGGGTTTTGGCGGACATATGCGCAGCATGCTGCGCCATTGTCCGCCAAAACCCTCTTCTACAGGATCCAGGTGAGGATCCAGCCGGCGGCGAGGCCGTAGAGGCCGGCGACGAGGTCGTCGGCGGTGATGCCGAGGGCGCCGGGGAGTCGCTCGGCTTGGGGGACGCCGGGGAGCACCTTGAAGATGTCGGCGAGACGGGCGACCACCCAGGCCACGACCCAGGGCCAGCCGACCAGGCCGGTCACCGCCAGCATCGCGCCGGCCACTTCGTCGATGGTGATCCAACCGGGGTCCTTGTCATCGGCGAGGAACGGGGCCGGTGACCACAGCGAGAGTCCGATGACGACGATGGTTGCCGCCAGGTGGGCCCAGAGACCGACCGGAATGAGCACAAGGACGATGATCCCGGCGAGGACGGCGCCAAATGTTCCCGCGCCGTTGTCACTTCCCCATAACCGTCGAGGGATGAGCCCGACGCCAAAGCCGGCGGCGATGAAGCGACGCATGAGCAGCGAGCGTAGCTGCCAGATCTGGCCGCCTGATCGAGCGGTACTGTCTGGACTTCCGCACGTGCGAAGGGAAGGAACATGAGACCAGAGCAGCTCGGCGACTATCGGACGCCGTCCGATGCCAGGATCCACCCCGACGGTTCTCAGGTGGCCTTTGTCGTCACGCAGATGGATCTCGACGGCGACCGCTACGTTCGGCGCATCTGGCTCTGGGATGGCACCGCGGCTCGGCCGCTCACGGCGGGACCGGCCGACATGGCGCCGCGCTGGTCGCCCGACGGCACTCGGCTGGCCTTCATCCGCAAGGCAGATGATGACAAGGCCAAGCCGCAACTGGCGATCCTTCCCTTGGCGGGTGGCGAGGCGGAGACCATCACCGACTTTTCGCTCGGCGTGAGCCAAATAGCCTGGTCGCCCCACGGCTCTCGCCTGGCGGTTGTTGCTGCAACGTGGATCGATGCACTGGCGGACCTCGCCGACGAAGAACGCGACCGCCAACCACGCCGGGTCACCACCCTGCCGTACCGATTCGACGATCAAGGCTGGGTGGGGGATCGGCGCCAGCACATCTACCTGGTTGATCCGTCCGGGGATGACGAGCCGATCTGTCTGACCCCAGGTGACTTCAACGAAGCGGAGATCGTCTGGAATCCCGACGGCAGCGAGATCGCGTTTTCGAGTGCCCGCCATGAAACGAGAGGTCTCGATGATGGCGGGCAGATCTGGACGGTTCCTGCCGCGGGAGGTGACCTCACCGCTCGCTGTGACGTTGGTTTCTGGGGGGCGCCCACCTACGACCGCTCCGGGCAGCTCTACGCCATCGGCAATGAGGACCGGTGGGCTTATCCGGATGTGCAGCCGCTCAATCGGCTGCGCGCCGACGGGACGATTGAGCCCCTCTATCCGCACCTCGATCGCAACCTGTTGACGTTTGCGCCGCCGCTCAGCCCGGGAGGCCCACGTTGGCTCGATGACGGGTCGGCCTTGTCGACTCTGGAGGACTCGGGTCGTATCCGGATAGTCCGGCTCAATCCCGACGGCGAGACGGAAGATGTGCTCGGTGGTGACCGGATGATCACCGGGGTCAGCCCGCGGCGCGACGGCAGCGCCTTCGCCTTCACTGCGACTGATCCTACCGATCCCGGTGAACTGTTCTGGTACGAGGACGGAGCTGAGCGGCGACTGACCACGCTCAACGACGGCTTCCGCCAGGACGCGACCCTCGCGGAACCACAGCGATTCACCATCGAGCACGAGGGGGTCGAGGTCGAAGGCTGGGTGTACTTGCCGCCGGGAGAGGGTTCGGTACCGGTCCTCCTCAACATCCACGGTGGACCTGCCACACAGTACGGCTACGGGTTCTTCGACGAGTTCCAGGTCTACACCGGTGCCGGATACGGCGTCATCGGGATCAATCCCCGCGGCTCGAGCGGCTACGGATCCGATCACGTGCGTGCGGTAGTCGGCGTTTGGCAAGAGGAGAACCCACCGGACCTGCGTGACCTTGTTGCCGCCCCGGTGGCTGCGACTGCGGTCGCTCCACGGCTCGACCTCGAGCGGATGGGAGTGATGGGCGGGTCCTACGGCGGAATGATGACGGTGCGGCTCGCCGCGGTCGATCATCGCTACAAGTCGGCGGTGGCCGAACGGGGCCTCTACTCGTGGCTCTCGTTTGGCGGCACGTCCGACATCGGGCCGTGGTTCGACCGCATGTACCTGGAAGCGCAGCTTCCGGCAGCCGCCGATCTGCTCAGGCAGGCGAGTTCGCTGGCATATGCGCATCGGTTGTTGGCGCCGACCCTGATCCTGCACTCCGAGACGGACTATCGGTGTCCGATCGAGCAGGCCGAGCAGCTCTACGTCCTGCTGCGCCGGGTCGGCACCGAGACCGAGATGGTGCGCTTCCCGGCCGGCGAGGGCCACGAGCTTTCGCGCGGCGGCACACCAAAGCACCGCAAGGAGCGGTTCGAGATCATCCTCGATTGGCACGATCGGTACCTGGCGTAGCGGACGGCACTCCTAGTCGGCGCCCCCGGCGGCGGGTGGCAGGGTAGCGGGGACCGCCACCTCGACCCGGCCGCCCTCGGCGTATGCGACGCAGCCTGCTGCGATCAGGCCGTAGACCACAAAGGCGACCACGAGCGGTGTGATGGTGTCATCCATGGCGCGGTCGACGAGCGACCCGAGCAACGCGCCACCGGCCAGTGAGATCGTCCCGATGATCGCCGAGGCCATGCCGGCGATGTGGCCGAGCGGTTCGATGGCGAGCGTGTTCAAGTTGGGGATCATCGTGGCGTGCATGATCAACACGGCGCTGAGGCCAATCAGCGCGAGCATGAAGGGCGGCGTGCCGTCGGCCGGCAACGTCAGGGCCAGCAGACCGATCGCAAGCGTGGTGTAGCCGACGATGGCTCGGCGCACGGTGCCGCGGACTCCGAGTCGGCCGACCAGTTTGGTGTTGGTCAGCATGGCGACCCCCATCCCGGCAGCCAAAGCCCCGAAGATGAAGGGGAACGCTCCCGGGTACCCGTAGATCTCGCCGACAATCAGCTCCGAACTGGCCAGATAGGAGCTGAACGCACCAAAGAGGAATGCCATGGCCAGCGTGTACCCGATGGTTTGCCGGTTCGTGATGACCTCTCGTCCGGCCTCGAGCATCGGCCGGAGTCGCAACTCGCGCCGATTCTCCGCGGCGAGGGTTTCCGGCAGCCGGGTCGCCCAGAGCCCGGTCACGATGGTGTAGACAACGGCAAACCAAAACACGAGCTGCCACGAGCCGAGTGCCGCAATGGCCGCCCCCAAGCTCGGAGCAACAATGGGAATGAGGATGAAGACCGCCATGATGAACGACATCGCTCGGGCCATGGCCTTGCCCTCGTAGACGTCGCGAACCACGGCAACCGCAACGACGCGAGGTCCCGCGGCGCCGAGGCCCCACACAAAGCGGCTGATCAGCATGACCGAAAGGGTGGGGGCCAAGGCCGACCCGACGGCCCCCAGCATGTAGATCGTCATGCCGACGTACAACACCGGTTTGCGCCCAAAGCGGTCGGCGAACGGACCGTAGAAGATCTGCCCGGTGGCCATGCCGAGGAAGTAGACAGTGACAATTTGGGCGACATCGGTGGCGTCTGCGGCCAGTCCGAAGTGGACTCGAATCTCGTCGAACACAGGAAGCATCAGGTCGATACCGAGTGCCCCCATCGCCATGATGGCGGCGACGAGCGCGATGAACTGGCGGTTTCCGAGGCGGTTGTTCGTGGCAGGCGTCGTCATGCGGAGCCTGAGGGTAGGGCGGTTTAGGGCATCTGACGCCGGTCCGGTGCCGGATTGGGGAAGGCGTCGACGCGGGGTCGCATCGCATGGCAAGATAGGGGCCATGGAACCTACGACCTACATCTGGATGGACGGCGAGATGGTGCCGTGGGAGGAAGCGACCGTTCACGTCCTCTCCCATGCGCTGCACTACGGCACGGGAGTCTTCGAGGGCATTCGCGCCTATCAGACCGAGCAAGGCACCGCGGTATTCCGCCTGACCGACCACATGGAACGTCTCCACCGGTCGGCTCAGGCTTATCAGATGGAGCTCGAGTGGTCTGTTGAGGACCTGACCAAGGCGACCAAGGAACTGCTGGCCGCCAACGGGCTCGTCGACGGCTACATCCGGCCCCTTGTGTTCCTCGAACTCGGTGCCATCGGGTTGAACCCCGTCAATGCCAGGGTTCGTACCTCGATCATCACGTGGCGCTGGGGCGCCTACCTGGGCGAAGAGGGCGTGCGTGATGGGATTCGGGCGAAGGTGTCATCGTGGCGCCGCTTCCCCAACGACTCGTTCCCCAACGCCAAGGCGACCGGCACGTACATCAACAGCATCCTCGCCAAGCGCGAGGCCATGCAGTCCGGCTTCGACGAGGCGATCATGCTCAACCAGGATGGTGTCATCTCGGAGGGCAGCGGCGAGAATATCTTCGTCGTGAGCCGGGGCACCGTCTACACCCCGCCGATTTCAGTGGGATGCCTCGACGGCTTCACCCGTGACGCGGTGGCGACCCTGTTGCGTGACGACGGATTCGAGGTGGTCGAACGGTTGCTCGATCGCACCGATCTCTACTACGCCGACGAGATGTTCTTGACCGGAACCGCCGCCGAGGTCACGCCGGTGCGAGAGATCGACAACCGGCCGATTGGCCCCGGCAAGCCCGGTCCGATCACTCAGCGCGCGCAGGAACTGTTCAACGCCGCGGTCACCGGCAAGCTGACGACACATCCCGAGTGGCTCGAGCACGTGTGAGCGGTGCCTAGGCTGAGCGCACACGTCGCCTCACATCGGATATCCACGTCGTATGGGACAGCAACCCAACATTGAATTGGAGATCGCCGATCTGCCGCGGCCGACGGCCCGGCCGGCGCCGGCACGTCGCTGGAGCCCGTCGCGGCCGGGGGAGATGAATACCCCGGAGGACGTTCCCTGGGGTGGGGCATTCGGGACGACCGGCCCCGACACTGGGTATGCCCTCAGCCTCGTCGGCCAACGCGACTTGGTGCTGGCCCACGGTGAGCACCGCGCCAATGCCGAAGCAGCCATCGCCGCCGTCGCCGGCACCCGCGCTTCGCATTTCAGGAGAGGTCCGACGGGTGAGGATGTCGATGTCGCCCTGATCCTGTTTGCCTACGACGATCGGGAACTGCCCGCAGATCTTGTCTCGTCGCTGGCCAGCGACCGGGTCGAGTGGTTCGCCAACGTCGCACACGACGCCGCCAAGCTTCGTGGCATCGTTGCCGCGATTCCGCTGAATGTCTTGGCTTCCAAGCCGGGTGCAGTTCGAGCCCAGATGGCGACGGGTCGACGGCTGATTGAGCGGTGAGCCCCACCGCGTTCCGAGCTGGACTGTCGCCGTGAATGGTGAGGAGTGGTAGTTCATGAAGATCGTGCGAGTCGACACTGAGGTCGATGACATCACGTATGGGGCCGTCGAGCCCGAGGGGATTCGGCTCCACCGCGGTACCCCGCTGGTGGCGTGGGAACCCACCGAGACCGTGGTGGCCTGGAACGAAGCCAGACTCCTGGCACCTGTGATTCCCACCAAGATCGTGGCCGTCGGCCGCAACTATGTCGACCACGCCGCCGAGATGGGCGCCGACGTTCCCGACGAGCCGATCATCTTTCTCAAACCACCGACAACGGTCGTGGGTCCAATGCAGCCGATCCGGCTACCCCCCGACTCGGCCGAAGTCGACCACGAAGCGGAACTGGCCATCGTCATGGGCAAGGTGACCAGGAACATCGAGATCGAAGACGTCGGCCCCAGCATTCTCGGCTACACCGCCGCCAACGACGTGACCGCCCGCGACCTGCAGCGGCGCGACAAGCAATGGACCCGTGCCAAGGGCTTCGATACATTCTGTCCACTCGGACCGGCCATCGACACCGAACTCGACCCGCTCGAGGGACTCTCGATCATTTGTCGGGTCAACGGCGAGATTCGCCAATCGGGATCGACCAGCGACATGGTCTTCGGCGTTGGGGAGTTGGTCGCCTACGTGAGTCGCATCATGACGCTGCTGCCCGGCGACGTGATCCTCACCGGGACGCCGTCGGGGGTTGGTCCGATGGAGGCCGGCGACCGTGTCGAGGTCGACGTTGAGGGCGTTGGCGTTCTGATGAACCCGGTGGTGGGCTGATGAGCGTCCGTGTTCGTTTTGCGCCGTCACCGACCGGCTTCCTCCACGTCGGCGGCGGCCGCACTGCGCTCTACAACTGGGTGTTTGCTCGGGGTCGCGGGGGGACGTTGATCCTTCGCAGCGACGACACCGACCAGGCCCGCAGCACCTCCGAGTTCGCGGCCGATATCGTCGAGTCGTTGCAGTGGCTCGGTCTCGACTGGGACGAAGGCATCGGCGTGGGCGGCCCGCATGAGCCGTATCGCCAGAGCCTCCGCTTTGGTCGGTATCAGGAGGTGGCCCATCGCCTCGTGGACGACGGTCTGGCCTACTACAGCTTCGCCACGACCGAACAGCTCGACGCGTTCCGCCGCGAGGCGCAGGCAGCGGGCACTTCACCCGCCTACGACGGCCGCTTCCGGGTCTCGGATGACGAGGCGCGCCGCCGCCTCGCCGCCGGCAAGGTGGCGCCGATCCGATTTGCGGTTCCGCGACCCGGAGTGACGGTGTTCACCGACCTGGTCAAGGGCGAGATGCGCTTTGACCACGCTCAGGTCGACGACTTCGTCATCCTTCGCTCCGATGGTTCTCCGACCTACCACCTCGCCAGCACGGTAGATGACGTCGACTTTGAGATCAGTCACGTCATCCGCGGCGAGGACCTCCTGTCTTCGACGCCAAAGCACATCCTGCTGACCGAGGCGATGGGGGCGACACGGGCGACCTACGCCCACCTCTCGCTGTTGATGGGGCCGGACGGCAGCAAGCTGTCGAAGCGGCATGGTCATACTGCATTGCAGGCATATCGACAGGCCGGGTATCTGCCTGAGGCCGTGCGCAACTACCTGGCGCTGCTCGGATGGTCGCCCGGTGAGGACGAGGAGCTGGTCTCGCTGTCCGAGATGGTGGAGCGGTTCAGCCTCGACGATGTGTCGACCAATCCCGCCGTGTTCGACACTGCCAAGCTCGAGTGGATGAATGGCGTGTACATCCGTGAGCTACCCGCCGACGAGTTTGTGGCGCGCTCGCTTCCGTGGGTGGTCGCGGACCTCGGGCGTGAGCTCGACGCCGACGAGTTGGCCGTTTTCTCCGATATCGCGCCGCTCGTCCAAGAGCGCACCAAGCTCCTCACCGAAGTGGCCCCCCAGGTGCAGTTCCTGTTCGCCGACATCACCTACGACGAGACCTCGTGGCAGAAGGTGATGACCAAGCCTGAGGTGCCGACCGCGTTGGCCGCGGCAGAGACTGCCCTCGCCGGGCTGGACGCGTGGACGACGGAGACCATTGAAGCGGCGCTGCGCGCCATGCTCGAGGAACACGAGCTCTCGCCCCGCAAGGGTCTGCAGCCGTTGCGGGTGGCGATCTCGGGCTCGTCGATCAGCCCTCCGCTGTTCGAATCGATGGAGGTGCTAGGAAGAGACCGCACCCTGGAGCGGATCGGCCGCGCGGCGGCACAACTCGCCGTATGAGTGGATCGACGCTGTTCGACCAGCAGGTCGTGTTCCTGCCGACCAGTGACCTCGAGCGCGCCGACCGCTTCTACCGGGAACTCCTGGGGCTGCCGCTTGTCCTCGACCAAGGGGTGTGTCGCATCTACCGCACCGGCCCGCAGGGTTTCCTTGGCGTCTGCGGACACCTGGCGGTGGGGCCGGCTGCGGGGGTGATCGTGACGCTGGTCACCGACGACGTCGATGGGTGGTACCAACGACTGGTTGAGGCGGGCGTTGATTTCGATAGGCCGCCGTCACGCAACGATAGGTTCGGGATTTACCACGTCTTCTTGAATGACCCGGACGGGCAACGTGCTCGAGATCCAGCGTTTCGAGGACCCCGCTTGGCCCGTGGGGTAAGGGATGACCCCCGGTGGAAATGCGGGGACGTGTCTCGATTGTCGCGTTCCCCGGCCATCAGGCCGTGGCTACGAGCCTGCGCAGTTCCGCTTCGGAGTGGGGCGTCCTCGGTCCCTCGGTACGCCACAGGATCGTGCCCGATGGTTGCACGAGCATCGGGACGATGGAACGCACGGTAGTGATCTGCAGACGCCGCATGAAGTCGCTGCGGTTGATGTACAGCGTGATCGTGGCGTCGCGGACGTTGGGATCGGGTATGCCGGAACGCATTCCCCCGTCGATGAACCGAGCCACGGGCCGGTAGGCCTGAGAAATGACCGGCAGCTCATAGGCACGGAATTGCGGGTAGCCGCCGGCTAGCTCATCGGCCACGGGAGTCCAGGTGTCGACGTCGCGCTGTTGCCACTGTCTGAAGGCGATGAGTAGCAAATTCACTTCTCCTGCCAGGGTCTCTGGGAGTCGGTGCGGCACCATGGACAAGCTGGAGCCCTCAACATCTGGAAAGCGCACGGCCATGCCATGAAGCGTACTGCGCGTACAACACAAACCAGGTGGCGAGGGCCGCTGTTCTTGGTGGTGCCCCGACCGGATTCACTCCGGGGCGTGAACGATTTGTTGTTCTCAGCGAAGGAAAGACCGCCGCTTTCGATCAGGTCGAGGGCAATCGATTCGTCGAGATCTGCACCGCTATCGCAGAATCCCTCACGACCTGGCCGCCGTGGCCTTGCGCCGGACTCCTTCACTCCAGAGCGTCGAGGACCTCTCGCCGCGACAGTTCGACGACCGCCGTGGCAGTGTCGGCGGCGCCGTAGTAGACGAGCAACGTATCGCCCGTTTCCACGACTCCGGTGGGAAAGACAACGTCACCAACGAAGCCCTCCAGTTCGTAGTCGGCCTCCGGAACCAGGATCGGCTGCGGTGAGCGACGGAGGACCCGACTCGGATCCTCCAGGTCGAGGAGCATGGCGCCCCCTGCGTAGACACCGGTACCGCCGGGGCCCGAATAGCCGCTGCCGTGGTGGAGCTCCAACCAGCCTTCGTCCGTCTTGATCGGTGGCGGGCCGGCGCCGATGCGGCCCCCCTCCCAGTCGTACACGCCGCGGGCGAGATGCTGGTGGCGACCCCAATCGATGAGATCCTTCGACCGGGCAACCCACATATGCGGCGGGCTGAACGTGCTGTTGGCCGGTCGGTGCAGCGCCACGTAGTCGCCCTGTATTTGCTCCGGCAACAGCACCATGTCCTTGTTCTCCGGAGGGAACATGATCCCGTGCCGAACGAAGGTGACGAAGTCTGTCGTCGAGGCGAGCGCTGCCGAAACGCCACGCCGAGAGACGGTTGCGTAGGTGATGTAGTAGCGACCGCCGGTTTTGGTGACTCTTGCATCCTCGATGCCGTACTCACCCCAATCTGAGCTGGGGGCGAACACCGGCCCCGAGATCTCGTCGATCGAGAGACCGTCGCGGCTGCGGGCGACCCGGATGTGGGACACGGAGGTGAGCCGCGAGAAGCCGTTGGGGAGGACGACACCGCGCGGATCGCGAAGGTCGAGGCCATCGGTCTTGATCCAATCAACCGTGAGCTGCTCGTCGGGGTCCCAACGCGGAAGTGGCGTCCAGCCCTCGCGGCGTTCGGCCGGTCGCTCGGCCACTCGCACGAGGAGGACGACGTCCCCGTTGACCGCCACCGCACCCGGATTGAATGCCCCGATCACCTCGAAGTCGTCGCGCGTGGGCTCCAAATCCTCGGGGCGCAGCAGCAACTGTTGGCTCAAGCGTCGTAGCACCACACTGGTTTAGTCGCTGCAGCGTCACTAGTGCTGCCTTTCCATGGTCGGGCGCCCACACGGCCCCCGTTCGCCCTACGCTCTAGGAGCAATGAACACCTCCACCAGAATCCACCGGGTCGCTCTTGCCGCCGACTACGTGCCGCGCCTGTGCGGCATCGCGACCTTCACGTTTGACCTGCGCAGCGCGCTCACCGCGGCGTTTCCCCAAACAGACTTCGTTGTAGCGGCGGTGAACGACACCGAGGAGGGGTACTCGTACCCCGATGAGGTTCGGTTTGAGTGGTCGGAGCCGGATGTCGACTCCTACCGGCGGGCCGCCGACTTCATCAACTTCTCGGACAGCGACGTTGTGTCGCTTCAACACGAGTTCGGCATCTACGGCGGGACTGCCGGCAGTCACGTTCTGAGCCTGGTCCATGACCTGCGGCGACCGGTCGTGACCACGCTCCACACGATCCTCACCGACCCGACCCCGGCGCAACGCCGCGTCATGTCCGAGTTGACCGGGGAGTCGGCACGAATCGTTGTCATGTCGGAGAAGGGTATCGAGATCCTCAAGGACGTCTACGGCGTCCCCGAAGCCAAGGTCGACGTCATTCCCCACGGCATTCACGACATGCCGTTCGTCGATCCCAACTTCTACAAGGATCACTTCGGGGTCGAGGGGCGCCCCATGGCGCTGACCTTCGGCCTCCTCTCGCGCAACAAGGGCATCGAGAACGTGCTGCTGGCGATGCCTGAGGTGATCGGGGAGTTCCCCGATTTTGTCTATGTCGTCGTCGGGGCGACGCACCCGGCGGTGGTGCGTGAGGAGGGCGAGTCGTATCGCCGCAGCCTGGAGCGAACCGCACGAGAGTTGGATCTCGAGCGCAACGTCATCTTCTACAACCGGTTTGTGGAAGTCGAGGAGCTGAAGGAGTTCATCGGCGCCGCCGACATCTACATCACGCCCTACCTGGCCGAAGACCAGATCACCTCCGGCACGCTCGCCTACTGCTTTGGCGCCGGCAAGGCCGTCATCTCGACGCCCTACTGGCACGCCGCAGAGCTTCTCGCCCAAGAGCGGGGCATCCTCGTGCCGTTCGAAGACCCGCCAGCAACCGCCGAGGCGATCCTGGCGCTCCTCCGCGACGAGACGAGGCGCCACGGGATGCGCAAACAGGCCTATCTGCTGAGCCGTTCCATGGTGTGGAGCGAGGTCGCCAAGCGGTACATGGAATCGTTCGAAGCCGCCAAGAGCACCCGGGTCCACGAAGTGTGGAACCTCTTGGAACCGTGGACGTTGGAGGAGCGTCCGCTCGAGCTTCCCAAGATCCGTCTCGACTACCTGAAGCGCCTGACCGACGCTACCGGTTTGCTCCAACACGCCTCGTACAGCGTGGCCCGCTTCGATGAGGGCTACACAACCGATGACAACGCGAGAGCTCTCTTGCTCACCGTGCTCCTCAATGAAGCCGGGTACCGCGACGAGGACGTGCGCCATATGGCCAGCACCTATGCGGCGTTTCTGCAGTACGCATTCGACGACCGCGGGTTTCGCAACTTCCTCGGCTACGACCGGGCCTGGCGCACCGCCCGATCCGACGACGCCGGAGGCCGTGCGCTGCGAGCCCTCGGAGCCTGCGTGGGCCGCTCGACGTGGACCAACCTCCGAGAGTGGGCGGTCGCCCTTTTCGACCGTAGCCTCTCCGGCATCCTCGACACTTCTTCGCCGCGGGCGTGGGCGTCGGCCATCATCGGACTGGACGACTACCTGACCCGGTTGGAGGGGGCGAGGCGGGTGGACCGAGTCCTCGCCGATCTCACCGGCAGGCTCATGGACCTCTTTCACGAGAACGCGTCCGACGAATGGCCTTGGTTCGAGGATATCGTCACGTACGACAATGCCGTGCTGCCGCATGCCCTGATCGTTGCCGGCCCCCGCAGCGGCGATACCGAGATGCTCGAGACCGGGCTCCGATCGCTGCGCTGGTTGGCATCCGTGCAGACGACGGACCAAGGCCGCTTCCGCCCGATCGGAACGGAGGGGTTCTACCCGCGAGGGGCCGAGCCTGCCAGGTTCGATCAGCAACCCCTCGAAGCTCAGGCGATGACCTCGGCCTGTCTGGCCGCCTATCGGGTCACCGGAGACAACGAGTGGTTCGACGAGGCCCAACGCGCCTTCGAATGGTTCCTGGGCGGCAACGACCTCGGCGCCGAGGTTTACGACGCCAACTCCGGTGGGTGCCACGACGGACTCCACGAAGACCGGATCAACCTCAACCAGGGGGGAGAAGCCACCCTGGCGTTCTTGCAGGCCCTGGTCGAGATGCAGCAACTGGATCGAGCCCGCGCCGTCACCCGGCCGTCTTCGCACCCTGCACAACCGGGCGCAGCCACGCAGCATTAGCGCAGGCGCAGAGGGCGCGGGGACGTCAGTTGACTCGGTCGCCTGAGGGCGCGAAGTCAGAATGGGTCACCCGAGGGCGCGCGGCGGTTGCGTTCATGCTGGCGCTCAACCTGGGCGCCTTCGGTGAGGTCCTCTTCGACCAGGTCTTCTCGGTTTGGGTCACGTCGACGATCGTGTTCGTCGGATCGATCTTCAGCAGGGTCCCTGCGGACAGCTGGCCCGCACGCCTCGTGCTCCTCATCCCACTCTCAACCTGGACCACCCGTCGCAGACCCACTGCGGCTCAACACCGAGAGGTCACCGCACGAAACCACACGGTATTTCAACGCACTCTGGGCCGGGGAGCACCCGGTGCCGTCGGCATCGCGGGAGCAGCGGCTGTCGCTTCGTGTCGCGCCCCATGGCACCGCTTGGTCTTCTCGCCGCTCCCGCAGGGGCATGGGTTGTTACGCCCGGCCTTGGCGACGGAGGCCGCAAATGCTGCGTCGCGTTGTGCCATGAACTGCATTACCGGCGAGGCGCTCTGCCCTGCGCGAATCGCGTCGACCATGACCTTCATCGGCTCGTCGACATGGTGGAAGAAGTCCTTGAAACCGGCGCACAGGTAGTTCAATCCGGGTTCGCCGTCCGGTGTGTCGATGAACCGGTTCTTGGGGCACTCCCCGTGGCAGGCGAACCGGACGTCACAATCGAGGCAGTACTGGGGGAGGCTGTCCCGTTTGTCCATGCCGAAGTCGTGCTGCCGATGCGAACCGACGAGGTCCCCCATGTTCGTGTCGCCGACGTTCCCGATGAGGTACTCGGGTTCGACGAAGTGGTCGCAGGAGTACAGGTCTCCGTTGTGCTCCAGGGCGACGCCGAGCCCGCAGGTCTCGTTGAAGACGCACATGCCGGACGACGGAAGACCCATCCAGTTGCGCAGCGTCGCCTCAAACGTCTGGACATAGACGCTCCCAACGTCATTTCGGACCCACTCGTCGAAGATCACAGAGAGAAACTGCCCATACTGCTGCGCCCCGACCGACCGGTCGGATGCATATCTGCCGTTCAAGAACGCGGGGTTCCCATCCTCGTCAACCCGCTCAACGACGGGGATGAACTGCATCCAGTCGGTGCCGACCTCGTCACGAAGGAAGCGATAGACCTCGAGTGGGAACGCCCCATTCACCGCATTGACGGTGGTGAGCACGTTGTACTCGACCGCGTGCTTCTGTAGCAGGCGCAGGCCGCGCATCACCTTGTCGAAGGTTCCTTCGCCACGTTTGTTCACACGGTTGACGTCGTGGAGCGGTTGCGGACCGTCGATGCTGATGCCGACGAGATACTCGTTCTCCTTGAGGAACTCACACCATTCGTCGGTGAGCAGCGTCCCGTTGGTCTGGATCGTGTTTTCGAACGTCATTCCGGGCTTGCGGTAGCGCTCCTGCACCTCGATCGCACGGCGGTAGAAGTCGAGGCCCATCAACGTCGGTTCGCCCCCCTGCCAGGCAACGGTGACCACCGGCGAGGAGTGAGCATCGATCAGCTGCTGGAGGTAGCGATCAAGCACCTCGTCCGACATGTGGAAACGACTGCCCTGGTACAACTCCTCCTTGTCGAGGAAGAAGCAATACGAGCACCCGAGGTTGCAGATCGCCCCGGTCGGCTTCGCCAGTACGTGGAACGCCTCGGGGGACCAGGCGCGCTCGAGCGGGTTACCGCCAGGCTCCGGATCGGAGACGGCCGGCCACGGAAGATCGCGCTGAGTGGACACGTTGGCGAGATTACCGCGTCGCGATCACGAGGGTGGCGGTCCGGCGGCAACTCATCGGGCCACCTCATCAAAGGTCACACCCTGGTCGGCCGGGCCGATGTGCGCCATCACTTCCACGCCTCGGACCCATCAGGGCCAGAATCGATGCGAATCAAAGCGATGGGTCGCGGGGACGTAGCGGCGTGGTAGCCCCGACCAGATTCGAACTGGCGTTACTGCCTTGAGAGGGCAGCGTCCTAGGCCACTAGACGACGGGGCCACGCTTGAACAGACACGACATCGTGTTGTCCGCTCGGGGGGGAGGACTCGAACCCCCAATAACAGGGCCAGAACCTGTCGTGTTGCCTATTACACCACCCCCGATTGGGCGGTGCGCAAGGATACGAAACCCCCGGGACTATGGCAACCCGAGGCGCATTCGCCGCGGTGTGGCGTACGCTTCTCCGATGACGTTTGCGTCGGGGATCTCGACGGAATCCAGAACCCGCACTGCGCTCGACGCCGCGTTGGCTGAGGCGCTGGTCCTATTTGATACGGCTCCGGACCTTGGCTTTGTGTTCGCCACCCCGCACCATCTCGATGCCGCCGATGACCTGGCGGATGCGATCGATCGCGTCGCCGCGATCGGAGTCGGCGCCGTGGCGGAGGGGGTCATCGGCAACAGGACCGAGGTCGAGGACGGTCCCGGCGTGGCAGTGTGGCTGGGGTCACTACCGGGTGCCGACGTCCGGGCGCGTCACGTCGAGGCGGTGCGCACCCCGCAGGGCATCACCGTTGGAGGAGTCATGGCGCTCGATGGCGTGGTCGGTGCGGTCATGGTGGCCGACCCCTTCACCTTCCCGACCGTGGGATTCATTGCCGACCTGGCCGCAAGGGAGATCCCGGTAGTCGGAGGCTTCGCCAATACCGGTCGCGGTCCTGGGGGAGCGGCGCTGATGATCGGCGGCGCGCCACGAAGCAACGGGAGTCTGCTGGTCACCTTCGGTGGCGAGGTCGGTTTCCGGCCCATCGTCTCCCAGGGTTGCCGGCCGATCGGGGAGCCCGCCGTCATCACCGCCGGTGACGGCGCCACCGTGAGCGAGATCGCAGGGCGCTCCGCCCTGGAGTTTGTCCGCAGCCTGCTATTCGGCCTCGACGCTGAGGAGCGGGCGGCGGCCACCCGGGGTTTGCAGCTCGGTGTCGCCGCCGACGAGTACACAATGGACCGTGGGGCGGGTGACTTCCTGATCAGGGGAGTTACCTCGGTTGATGAGGCCACCGGGTCGCTGACCGTCGGCGATCGGCTCGAGGTAGGGACCACCGTCCAGTTCCAGGTTCGCGATGCTGCGGCCGCCGACGAGGAACTTCGCCGCTTGACCAAGGGGATCGAAGACCCCGGCGGCATGCTCCTGTTCAGCTGCAACGCAAGGGGGGAGCGGTTCTTCGGCGTACCCGACCACGACGCAGGGTCCGTCGCCGAGGCAGTCGCCCCGCCGGCTCTAGCCGGGATCTTCGCGGCGGGAGAGATCGGCCCCGTCGGGCGGGCCAACCACGTCCACACCTTCACGGCGTCGATGGTCGAGCTGCGGGAAAGCGCCAGGTAAGCACCAACATCGAGCGGTAGAGGCGCCATCATGTCGGTTCTGATCCTCCCGACGGGCCTCATCTTGAGTAGGGACGGCTTCCCGGCCAACATGAGCGGACCGACCCGTCCGTCAGAAAGGCCACGACATGGAAATGCAGTACCGCAGACTTGGAGGCACCGGGCTCAAGGTCAGTGTGCTGTCCTACGGGTCATGGCTGACGTTCGGCAGCCAGCAAGCCGTCGAACAAAGCGTCGAATGCATGGGGGCGGCCTACGAAGCCGGGGTCAACTTCTTCGACAATGCCGAGGTCTACGCAGGTGGTCAGGCGGAGACCGTCATGGGTCAGGCGCTCGCCCAGCTCGGCTGGCCGCGCCACTCATACCTCGTCTCCTCCAAGTACTTCTGGGGGATCCACGGTGACTCGGCCGTCAACGCCTACTGGACGCTGAACCGCAAGTACCTGATGGAGGCCATCGACGGCTCCCTCGATCGGCTCGGTCTCGATCACCTCGACCTCATCTACTGCCACCGGCCCGATCCCGACACTCCGATCGAGGAAACGGTGTGGGCGATGTCCGACATCGTGGCCTCAGGCAAGGCTCTCTATTGGGGGACCTCGGAGTGGTCCGCCGACGAGATCCGAGCCGCCTGGGGAATTGCCGAGAAGCATCACCTTCGCAAGCCCGTTGTCGAGCAGCCCGAGTACAACCTCTTCAACCGAACCAAGGTCGAGGACGAATACCGCCGGCTCTGCGAGGACATCGGGCTGGGCCTCACCACATGGAGCCCGCTCGCCTCCGGCCTGCTCACCGGCAAGTACCTCGATGGCGTCCCCGAGGGCAGCCGGGCCGCCAACGTCAGCTGGCTCAAGGATCAGCTGACCGATCCGGACAAGAACGCCAAGGTTCGCCGGCTCAAGGTCATCGCCGACGAGATCGGTTGCACGCTTGCCCAACTCACAGTGGCATGGACCGCCTCAAATCCGAACGTCAGCACGGTCATCCTTGGTGCCAGCCGGGTCGAGCAGGTTCACGAGAACCTGAAGGCGCTCGACGTCATGGCGGAACTCACCGGTGATCAGAAAGCCCAGATCAGCGATATCTTCGCCTGACCAACGCGGCCCAGTCTGCTCGTGCCTCAGTCGAAGGCGACCAGCTCGACGGCGTCGGCAGGGTCGGCCACTCCAGCGCGCGGCAGGAGCGCAGGGATGACGATGAGTGCGGTGGCGGCGGCCGTGATCATCGCCACCCACATGATCATTGAGACCTGTCCGTGGATCTTGAGCGGCGACAGCCACAGCGCGCTCAACGCAATTGCGATGCCGAGCGCATTCGCCACGATGGGGCGGCCGGCGCGGTCGATGGCACGCAGGACGTATCCGTCACCCTTCGGCTGGGCATAAGTGATCGCTGCGACAAAGTGGATCGAGTAGTCGATGCCAACTCCAATCACGATGCTCGAGACGATCGCCGTCAGCAGATTGAGCTGTATCCCCGACAGCGCGATGAAGGCCAGCAGCGTCGCCACGGTCAGGACGATCGGCACCAGGGCGACGAGGGTCTCACGTAGCCTGCGGTAGCTGATCGCCAGCATGACGGCGACGAGCAGGAAGGCAACGATGATGGAGCTGACCTGGGCGCGCAGCACCAGACGGGCGATTTCGTCCCACACGATCGGCATCCCGGTGAGGACCACGATCTCGGGAGTTTCGGCGGCGAAGCTCTTCCACCCCTGGAGGTCGTCCGTCGAGAAGCTGGATGGCAACAGCATGAAGCGCATCCCGTCGCTGGTGACCAGGGTGCCGAGCGGTAGGTCGCCCTCGCCGTCGAGGACGGCGGCGAGCTGTTCGGGGGGCAGCGATCCGGCGAGATCGGCGGCGGAGAAGACCCTGCGCACGCCGGGGAGCTCCTCCATTTCGCGCGACAACGCCTGGATCGCGGCGAGTTGCTCGGGTCCGGAGATGGGGTCGTAGACGAACTCGCCGGCCAGTGGAGTGGCGCCGCCGAACAGCACCTCGGTCTGTCTCGAAGGCCTCGCGAATCGGGTGGTCGTCCTTGAAGAAGAAGAGCTGGTCGGAGTCGACCGCGAGTCTCGGGATCCCAATGAGAGCAAACACCACGATGGCGCCGGTGAGAACGATGGCCGGCGTTGTGGTCTTGACCAACCGCTTCAAGCCGGCGGTGACCCGCGGTCCGATCAGGGCCGTGTGGTGGCTCGACGAGACGGTGAGCCGCGAAACCAGCGCCGGGAGAGAGAAGAACGAGATGATGCCGGCAAAGACGATGCCGATGGCGACGAACGTGCCGAGTTGTCGGATCGGCTGGACGTCGGTGACGAGCAACGAAAAGAATCCCGCCGCCGTCGAGATCGTGGTGAGGATCATCGGAACGCCAACCTGGCGCAGAGCCGAGGCAACCCGGTCGGTCGGGTTGGCCTTCAAGGCCGCTTCCTCCTGGAAGTGGGTCACGAAGTGCAGTCCATCCGCCGAACCCATCACGATCACGAAGATCGGGACGATGACGGTCACGATGTCGACTTGACGTCCGAGCCCGAAGATGAGGCCGAATGTCCAGATCGAGCCGAGGGCAGCCGGGATGATCGCCAGCACCGAAAGCCGCAGGTCGCCGATCGTGGCGTAAAAGGTGCCAATCAGCAGGATCATCACGATCGGGGGGATGATCAGCAGGAAGAACGACAGGATGTCGAGCACCTCGGCAAACACGACGGGGTTGCCGGAGAGGACGATCTCGACGCCGGCTGGTGATTGGTAGGCCGAAACCCTCTGCGCCACGTCGAGCGAGTCCTCTCCGGGTACGACCATGATCAGGGCATGGCGTCCGTTTTCGCTGACGAAGAGGTCGGCGGCCGGGTTCTGCCCGATCAGCGTTGCAACGGCGGCCGCGGGCAACGCGGTCAGTTGTTGGCTGGTGACTGGCTCACCCGTCAGTGGATTCACCTCGGGGACCAGCGAGGCAACCTGTTCCACCCCCTCGATAGCGACCAGGTCGTCCCGAATCTGCGCCAACCTGGCCAGGCCATCCGGGGTGAGGAAGCTGTCACCTTCCGGAAGCGAAACCACCACGTTGATCGGGTCGGCCGTTGTGTACTTCTCCTGGAGGTCGACCAATTCCCGGCCGGTCTCATTGCCCTCGAGCACGAATGAGGCAACATCCGCGTTGAAGTCCATCCGGAAGAGCATCAGTAGAGCGATGAACGTGACGACTCCGGTGACCGCCAGGATGCGCTTCGAGTGCTCGACGATGACTTTCGCAATGCGATCCATCTCACTCCTCTGCGCCCGTAAGCCCGGCCCTCTGTCTCACGTCCCCGGACTAGCTCTGCCCGTACACCGGGATCCCGGCTCCGTTGATGACCTCGGAGTTCGGCGACGCCAGGAAGTCGATGACCTGCGCGATGTCATGGGGCTTTGGCCACCGCACGTAGTCCGCATAGGGGAGGGCGGCGCGGGTTGCCTCGGTGTCGATGACCGAAGGCAGCAGGGCGTTGCAGGTCACGTGCGTGTCGTCGAGTTCGACGGCGACCGTCTTGGCGAGTGCCAACACGCCGGCCTTGGCGATGTTGAAGGCACCCTGGCCGGCAGGCGGGTCGAGTGCGGTGCGGCTCGAAACCACGATGACGCGGCCCCAGTCGACGTCTCGCATGTGGGGGATGGCCGCCCGGACGGTGTAGAACGTGGCCCTCAGGTTGAGGTCGATCATCCGGTCGAAGCGGACGTCATCGGTTTCCTCGACGTAGCGGCCTCCGGCCCAGCCTCCAACCAGCGAGCAGAGCACGTTGATAGGCCCGAATGCCTCGGTGGTTTCCTGCATGAAAGCACTGACGGCCCTCGGGTCGGTGCAGTCGACGCGGCGCAGCATGAGCCGTTCATCATCGACCTCGAACTCGTCTTCGAAGACTCTCGCCTCTTCGGGTATCAGGTACGTGGTGGCAATCCGGAAGCCGCGCCGGATGAGCAGAGGGACGATGGCGCGGCCCAGGGCACCGGTGCCACCCGTGATCACGGCGACGTTGGAATCCTGCATGCGCCCACCCTAGCTTCGGCTTCGGCTGTTCTGGCCTTGCCCCCGCATGTCCTGGTACGATTCCGTAGCTGGTCCGGCTAAGGAAGGTTGCACCGTGGCTGAAATCACGATGGAAGGTTTGGGAAAGGTCTATCCCGACGGGACTCGTGCCGTCGGTGATGTGAATCTGACGATCAATGACGGGGAGTTCCTTGTCCTTGTAGGTCCGTCGGGGTGTGGGAAGTCGACGATTCTGCGGATGATTGCGGGGTTGGAGGAGATCTCTGAGGGCACGATGTACATCGGTGACCAGTTGGTCAACGATGTGCAGCCCAAGGACCGCGACATCGCAATGGTGTTCCAGAACTATGCCCTGTATCCCCACATGTCGGTGTTTGACAACATGGCGTTTGGGTTGAAGTTGCGCAAGATGCCCAAGGACGAGATCAAGCGTCGGGTGGATGAGGCTGCCGACATTCTCGAGATTCGGGATTTCTTGGAGCGTAAGCCGAAGGCGCTCTCTGGTGGTCAGCGTCAGCGCGTGGCGATGGGTCGCGCGATTGTGCGTGAGCCGAAGGCGTTCTTGATGGATGAGCCGCTGTCGAACTTGGATGCGAAGTTGCGGGTGCAGATGCGTACCGAACTTGGCGTGCTGCATAGCCGGCTCAAGACCACGACCGTGTACGTGACACACGATCAGATTGAGGCGATGACGTTGGGTCATCGGGTTGCGGTGCTCAAGCCGGTGACGGCGAAGCGCCCGGACAATTTGCAGCAGGTGGCGCCCCCGACGGTGCTGTTCAACGATCCCAAGAACCTGTTCGTCGCTGGGTTCATTGGGTCTCCGGCGATGAACATGGTGTACGGCGTGTTGGATTCGGTTGATGGTGAGGTCTGGGTTTCGTTTGCTGGGTTGCGGATGAAGGTGGCGCAGCGGGCGTTGGATCGTCATCCTGGGTTGGAGAACAGCATGGGCAAGCAGCTCGTGGTTGGGATTCGTCCTGGCGATTTTGAGGCGGCTTCGGTATCGGGTGCGGATCCGACCCGGACTTTGACCGCTCATGTTGACGTTGCTGAGGTGCTCGGGTCGGAGACGTTTGTGCACTATGAGTTGCATACGCCTCCGGTGGTCACGCCCGATATCGAGGAGTTGCTGGCCGACAGTGGGGCAGGCGCTGAGTCGTTGGGTGACACGACGAAGTTCTCGTCGCGGGTGTCGTCCGATGTCCAGGTGACCTATGGCGAGTCGTTGGACCTGGTGGTCGATACCGCCAAGTTCCACTTCTTCGACCCCGAATCCGGCCTCCGCATCGGCGTGGACGCCACCTGACAACGGTCACAGCAGCAAGACCAGCAAGATGCCCACGGCTTCGGCCGTGGGCATCTGTCGTGTCATGGCTCCTATGCGTCGAGCGGCGCCGCGGTGATCCCGACATCCTCGAGTTCGGGGAGTAGCTGCGCACCGGTGATGACCTGAGGCATGGCGAGGGCGCCCTGGACGGCCAGTTCGCCGCGAACGAGGAGGTCGACCAAGGCGGTGGCGGGGAAGGCCGTGGTCCTCGCCAGTGCCGAGAAGCGCCCATCGTGCAGATCTACCATCTCAACCCCGACCTGCCGCGTCCCTTGGGTGGCCCACACGCGGACCAGCACCATGTCGGGTCCGCCTCGGGGCAGATGGGTGCTCAGCGCTTCGACCAGAACGGGCCGCGGGGCCACCGACGTGCCACCTACGTTCCAGGGCACTTCGTCGAACAGCCCAAGCTCATACATTGCGCGGATGGCCATCCCGTGACCAGGGAAGCGGAGTGTCTTGTACTCGAGGGCGTCGACCCGGCCGGCATGATCGTGGCACAACGTCGAGGTGCCGCCGGCAGTTGAGAACGCCTCGAGCGGTCCCCACGGCTCCCAATCGACCGTCTCGAATCGGGTGAGCGGCTCAACCTCAACGACGGCACCCCGCTCGATGACCTCACACGGCTCGGCGTACTCGTTGATCAATCCGCCGGGGCTGAAGGTCAATTGGTAGCCGAGAGTGCCGACGGGGACCTGGGGCAGGGCGCCGACCCGCATCTGGACGGAGTCGATCGGGCCGGGTTCGAGTGCCGCGATCATGTCGGCGGCGAGTACGTTGGCGAGGCCCGGGGCCAAGCCGCAGTCGGGAACGACGGCGACACCCGCTGCTCGGGCGACCGCGTCGAGGCGAATCTGCTGCCTGACGACGGTGGGGTTCCCGCCGAAGTCGGCGTAGTGGGCGCCGGCGGCCACGGCGGCTGCGGCCAGAGAAGCGCCATAGGAATACGGCACGGCGGAGACGACGGCGTCCTGGCCTGCCATGACGTCCGCAACGGCCACGGCTTCGTCGACGTCGACCACAGCGGTGGCGACGCCGAGTCGGTCGGCGAGCGCCGCGATGGCCTCCTCACTGCGATCGGCGACGGTGACCCGGTGACCCCTGCGCTCGAGATCCCAGGCAGCCGCGCTGCCAACGATGCCGGATCCCAGAACGAGCGTGCGTGGAGCGCTCAAGGCTGCAACCGCTTGAAGGCTTCGGCTTGGGCTAATCCGACTGGTTCGCCGGCGTCACGGGCCCATTGGTGGATGCGATCGGCGAAGGCCTGGCGGCGCAGGTCATCCTTTTCGGCGCCGCCCATCGTGGTCGTGCCTTGGGAGGTGTGACAGAGCAGTGCGGCGACTTTGGTATCGATCGTGGATTCGATGTCTTCCCAATGGTCGAGCTCGTCGGCGCTCCACAGCAGGATGGATTCCGGTCGGTGAGCGCCGAGGCCTTGTTCGGGGTAGAAGAGATGGTCCCGGGCGGCGACAACTCCGTCAACCACCGCCATCCCCGTGGTGCGGTGATCGGGATGGAGCTGATAACGCTGCCAGGGGTCGTGCGTGATCACGACGTCGGGCCGAGCCAGCCGGATCTGGCGGCACATCTCGGCGCGCAGCGGCATCGAGTACACAAGATCACCGTCGACGAGGTCGAGGTGGATCGTATGCTCCGCTCCAAGGACGTCGGCAGCCTTGCGCTGCTCATCTTTGCGAAGGGCGATGAGGAGCTGCTGGTCCATTGCAGGATCCCAGGTTCCCTTGGAGCCGTCGGTCACGATCAGCATCGTCACCCGGCAGCCGCTGGCAGCCCACTTGGCCAGGGTTCCACCTGCGCCAAATTCGATGTCGTCGGGATGAGCGCCGATCGCCAAGGCTCGCTCAGGTGCGGGAAGCGCATCGAACCCGTCGTTCAGTTCGTCGTACATGTCGGTGACCATGCCCGGCAGGTTAGAGAGTGTTGCCTCGCCGGCGCGAGGCGGAGGCCGGAGGCACCCGGTCGGGTCCGACCATCACGCAATCCGGAGGAACCGTGCGAGCCACAGTCCGCCGTCGGCCTGCCGCACATGGACCAGATCGCTCGGAGTATCGAGATCCATCGCCAACCGAGGATGGGTGACGACCTTCGACTGTGGTGCCGCAGCCAAATGGCGACGGAAGCTCCCGGGGCCGTAGGCGAACGGGAACGCCGGGTCGGAGCCGGCGAGCAGATTGGTGCCGCCGTCGTGCGCCGGAACGACGACCGGGGCGTGTGCTGCCAGCGCGAAAACCGTCCGCAAGTCGGTTGCCGTTGCCAGCGGGAGGTCGGCGTGGACGATCACCCAGCGCTGCTCCCGGGCCGCCGCTGTCGCCGCTGCGGTGTGGGCGGCACCATCGAGGCTGGGCACCGGGCCCTCAGGGAGCACCGCGAAGCCGAGCCCGGATGCCCATTCGGCGACGCCATCGTCGCCCGTGATCACAAAAACATCGGCGCCTGCTTGGCGGGAGAGGATCGCGGTGCGGGCCGCAATGGCCTTTCCCAGGCGGGCGCGTTGGTCGGGGTTGAGCTGATCGGCGAGCCGCGCCTTGGCAACGCCGAAAGGTTTGACTGGGATTGCGGCGAGGAGGCCCACGGGGTCAGGGCTCACGCCGTCAGGAATCGGGGCCGCGGGTGCCTTCGAGCACCTCGGTGATCGTCTGTGGTGGGAATGGGCTGTCCGTGAACTCGGCGAGTTGGATCAACACGCCGTTGGAGGTCTTGGGGTGGACGAACGCTTCTTTCCAAGCTCCTTCCGCATTGACCCCGATGACTTCGAACCCGAGGGCACGAGCCTGATCGACGGCGGCAACCAGATCACGGACCTTGAAGGTCAGGTGATGGAGCCCTTCGCCGCGTTCCGCCAAGAACTTGACCAGGAAATTGGTCTCGTCGGTCGGGTCGAGCGGCTGGATGATCTCGAGCTTGCCGCGCCCCGGGAGGGTGAATTGGATCCAGCGAAAGCCGGCGTCGACGTCACCGCCGGCGCGGAATTCGCCACCCATCAGCGCGACCAGCGTGAGCGAATCCTCGATGTCGTGGACCGCCATCGAGACATGATCGAAGCGCTCGACGAGGTCGCCGAGAGCGTCGGTCAGGTCGGTGGAAACTTCACTCACGGACGGGAGCCTACTGGCTCGGGGGAGGGGTGCGCACGCCACCAAGGTCGGGTCTTCTAGCCTGCAGCACGAGCAAACGACGAGGAGCAGCATGCGATTTGGAGCATTTGTACCCCAGGGCTGGCGATTGGATCTGGGCGACATTCCCCCGGAGACCCAATGGGACACGATGGTCGGCGTCGCCCGGGTTGCCGAGGAGGTTGGCTTCGAATCCATCTGGGTCTACGACCACCTCCACACCTGGCCGGACCTGAGTCAGCAGTCCACCTGGGAAGCGTGGACGTTGATGGCGGGGCTCGCCGAGGCGACCCACCGGGTGCGGCTCGGCCAGATGTGCACCTGCAACTCCTACCGGCCGCCGTCCTATCTGGCGAAGATGACGGCTTGTGTCGACGTCATGTCGGGCGGGAGGCTCGATGTCGGGATCGGCGCCGGCTGGTATCGGCACGAGTACGAGGCGTACGGGTACGACTACCCGAAGCCGGCCGTGCGGATCGGTCAACTCGATGAGGCGGTACAGATCCTGCGTTCGATGTGGACCGAGGATGAGACGTACTTCGACGGCAAGTACTACAGGGTCGACGGCGCCATCAACCGGCCGCGGCCTCTCCAGGACCCGTACCCGCCGCTGTGGATTGCCGGTGGTGGTGAACAGTTGACCCTGCGCATCGTGGCCAAGTACGGCAACTACGCCAACTACTTCGGCACGCCTGAGACGTTCCGCCACAAGACCGAGGTGCTCCAGGAGCATTGCCGTGATGTCGGGCGGGATTTCGACGAGATCACCCTCACCCGCAACTTGGATTGCCTGATCGCTACTGACAAGACTCAACTCGAGGAGAAGACACTCGAATGGGGCAAGCGGATGCCGGGCAACCGCACCGTCGAACAGTGGAAGGAACATTCCCTCTACGGCACCCCGGATCAGGTGACCGCCCAGATCCAGGAGATTGGCGCTCTGGGCATCGACTATGTCATCGTCTACTTCGTCGATGCGACTTGGGGCGATGGAATGCGCCTCTTCGGTGAGCAGGTCATTCCGGCGCTGAGCTGAAGCCTCCGATCCGATTCGCCTAGGCTCTGTACAACGGCGGCGGTCCCGCGCGCCGAAGAGGAGGAGAAACGACCTATGACACGTGCACGAACGCTTGTTGTGGCGGTCCTTGCGCTGGCGCTGCTGGCTGCTGCGTGTGGCGATGACGATTCCGTCGATACCGGTTCCCTCGGACTCGTCACCGATGGGACGCTTACGGTTTGCACCGATTCGCCCTACCCGCCGATGGAGTACGAGGAGAACGGTGAGTTCACAGGGTTCGACATCGAGCTGATGCGGGCGATCGCTGAAGACATGGGACTCGAACTCGCCGTCGTGAATAGCGGTTTCGACCCGATCACTTCAGGTCTTGCCATGCAGGCCGGAGACTGCGACATCGCGGCGGCCTCGATCACGATCACCGAGGAACGCGAAGAGAACATCGATTTCAGCGACGGCTATTTCTCGGGAGATCAGTCGCTGCTCGTCGACTCAGCAAGCGGCATCGCCGTTCTGGGCGATCTCAGCGGCAAGAGCCTGGGCGTGCAGTCTGGGACAACCGGTGAGATCTACGCCAACGAGAACGCCACCGGTGCGACCGTCGTCTCCTACGAGAACCCTGGAGACCTGATCACTGCGCTCAACGCCGGCGAGGTCGACGGGGTCCTGCAGGACATCGTGACCAACGGCGATGCAGCCCTCAGCAACGACAATCTTGTGTTGGTCGAGGTCTACAAGACCGACGAGTTCTATGGGTTCGCCGTCAAAGAAGAGGGCGCCGAGAGCATTCTCGCTGCGGTGAACGCATCGCTCGCCAAGCTGCGCGAAGACGGCACCTACGACAGCATCTTCGAAGAGTTCTTCCCAACCGGCTGACACTGATCGGGCTGTGTTGAGGCTGAGGCGGTCCCTTCCGGGGCCGCCTCGCTTGGTTTCGGCGTCCGCCTGCGGAGGCACGTTGCGACCAAGTAACGTGTGAGCGATGGTCGTTGCCACCAAGCCAAATCGTGTCCAACGAGAGAACCGGCGCCGCCGGATTCTGCTGGGTTCTTCCGTCGTCCTCTTCGCCGTCCTCATCTACGCGACCAACTGGGAGCGGATGCAGTTCAACTTCTTCCAGTGGGATATTGCCCGCGAGATGTTCCCCGAGGTCATCACGATCGCGGCGAAGAACACGATTCTCTACACGGCCGCTGCGTTCAGTTTCGGGCTGGCATTGGCTCTGGTCCTTGCGCTCATGAAGCGCTCTACGATTGGCCCGTACCGGTGGTTTGCGACCGCCTACATTGAGCTGTTCCGAGCATTGCCGGCGCTCATCACGATCTTGCTCGTTGCGTTTGCCGTTCCGCTTGCCTTCGACGTCAGTATCCCCGGAGGGACGCTCGGCAAGGGTACGCTCGGCCTGGGCATCGTCGCAGCCGCGTACATGGCTGAGACCATTCGAGCCGGGATCGAGGCGGTACCTCGCGGCCAGATGGAGGCAGCCCGGTCTCTCGGCATGCCAAAGGGAACGGCCATGCGCTACATCATCCTGCCGCAGGCGTTCCGAATCGTCATTCCGCCGCTGACGAACGAGTTGGTGCTCTTGATCAAGGACACATCGTTGTTGTTCATCATCGGTACGACGCCGGTATCCAAGGAGTTGACCAAGTTCGCCAGAGACGCCATGAACCTCACCACAAACGCTACGCCGCTCACGGTCGTTGCGTTGGTATACGTCATCATCACGCTTCCGCTGACCTTCTTGGTCCGAAGGCTGGAGAAGAAGGTAGGGCAAGGGAGATGATGAACGAAACACCTCCGATCCAGCTCGAGGACTTGCACAAGTCCTTTGGCGAGCTCGAGGTGCTGCGCGGCATCGACCTCTCGGTGGCGACCGCCGACGTCATCTGCATCATTGGGCCGTCGGGTTCGGGAAAGTCGACGCTATTGCGCTGTGTCAATCTGCTCGAGGTGCCCACGTCGGGCAAGGTGATCATCGAAGGTATCGACATCACCGATCCGCTGTGTGATGTCGACCTTGTGCGCGAGAAGATCGGGATGGTGTTTCAGCAGTTCAACCTGTTTCCGCATCTCACGGTGCTGAAGAACCTCACCATCGCCCAGCAGAAGGTGCTCGGTCGATCCGAGGATGAGGCGGTAGCGGTAGCCGAAGCGATGCTGGCGAGGGTTGGCCTTGCCGACAAACGGGATGAATACCCCATCCGGCTGTCGGGCGGCCAGCAGCAGCGGGTCGCTATTGCTCGCTCGTTGTGCATGAACCCCGACATGATGCTGTTCGACGAGCCGACCAGCGCTCTCGACCCTGAGTTGATCGGCGAGGTGCTCGATGTGATGCGATCGCTCGCCGACGAAGGGATGACCATGCTGGTGGTAACCCATGAGATGGGATTCGCCAAGCAGGTCGCCGATCGAGTGCTCTTCATCGACGAGGGTGTGATTCAGGAAGATGGACCGCCCCGCGAGGTCCTGGAGCACCCGAAGAACAAGAGGACTCAGCAGTTCCTACAGGCCGTCGAGCACTAGCCCACGCACCCGTTCGGCCAGCTCGGGAGCGTCGGCGCCATGTCGGATGAAGACCCAGACCCGATCGGCGTCGATGGCGCGAATCGACGTCGCCCATTGCTGGATTTGCACGGCGTCGTAGCTTCCAGCGCGCAGCCGGACGTAGGCGTCGGGTCCAGTCACGACGGACGGAGGCTCGGGGTTCTTGGCGTCGCTGACTACCCAGCCGCAGCGGTGGCGGCGCAACATCGCGTGCACCTCGGGTTCGTGCCAGCTGGGATGGAGGAACTCCCATACCGTCGGTAGCCGCTCCGGCCAGGCGTCGAGATACACGTCGAGCAGTTGATCGTCTCTGTGGAAGTTGTGGGGGAGCTGGAAGTAGACGACTCCGAGTTTGTCGCCGAGCAGATCGGCTTGGGCCACCTGGAGCGGGATGTCCTCGGCGGGTGTCTTCAGTCGATGGAAGTGGGTCGCTCGCTGATGGGCCTTGATGGCGAACCGGAAGCGTGCATCGGTCTCGTCGCCCCAGGTAGCGGCCGCCCTGGTCGAGAGGTCCCTTCGGTAAGTGATGTTGGCTTCGACGGCGTTGAAGCGCGAGCTGTAGTGGTTCAACCAGCGTCGCTGGGGCACGCCCTCATAGAGGCTGGACCGCCACTCCGGATAGGACCATCCTGAGGTACCTAGTCGAATCTCGGTCATGTCCGCAACGGTACTCCGCGGCGAAAACCACTCTGACCGGTATGCTTTCGAGGTGAATCGCAAGACCAAGATCATTGCCACGATGGGTCCGGCAGTGGCCGGAATCGAAGCCATTACGAACCTCATCGAAGTCGGGATGAACGTTGCCCGGCTCAACTTCTCGCACGGCGATCACGAGTCACACCGTCAGTTTGCGCAATGGGTGCGCGAGGGCTCGGAACGCCTCGAGATCCCAGTCGCCGTTCTCCAAGACATTCAGGGTCCGCGGATTCGGGTCGGGACGTTTCCCTCCGGTCACGTGCAGCTCGTCACCGGCGATGAGGTCATGCTGGTGCCCGGAGTCGGTGAGGGCGACATGGGTCGCATCTACGTCGAGAACCTCGAAGCCGCCGGTCTCGGAGCCGGGTCTCCAATCATCATGTCCGACGGGTTGATCGTGCTCGAGACGATGTTCGACACTGGAGGATCGGTACGCGCCAAGGTCCTCGAAGGGGGGATTCTGCGGGACCACAAGGGCGTTTCGTTCCCGGGAACCATGCTCGACCTCCCTGCTGTGACCGCCAAGGACGAGATCGACCTCGCCTTCGGGGCGGAATTGGGAGTCGACTACGTGGCGGCGTCCTTCGTGACGTCCGGTGAGGACATCCGCCGGGTCAAGAAGCTGACCGATGGCACGCCGGTCATCGCCAAGATCGAGTCGGCCATCGGCTACCAGAACCTCGATGACATCCTCGAGGAGGCCTACGGCACGATGGTGGCCCGGGGCGACCTCGGCGTCGAGCTCTCGTTCTCGAACGTGCCCCGCGCCCAGAAGGACATCCTGGCTCGCACCAACGCCAAGGCCAGGATTTCGATCACGGCCACGGAGATGCTCGAGTCGATGTGCAAGTCACCTCGGCCGACGCGGGCCGAGGTGACCGATGTATCGTCGGCGGTTCACGACGGCACGGACGCCGTGATGCTGTCGGCAGAGACCGCCGTCGGCGACTACCCGCACCGCACCATCGAGGCTATGTCTCGTATCTGCTACGAGGCCGAGCAGAGCCCCGGATACGGGCGCGGCCCCGAGATCGAGTTCCTCGAAGACGTGGCCCGGTTCGCCTCGGCAACTGCCCAGGCTTGCGTCGACGCCGCCACGAATCTGGGGTTGAGGGCGATCGTGGCGTTCACCGAATCGGGCAGCACCGCTCGGTTGATCTCGAAGTATCGGCCGAAAGCGGACATCTTCGCCTACACCCCCCACGAGGCGACATACGAGCGGATGGCGCTCTACGCCGGGGTAACGCCGATGATGATCGGGCGGGTCGATTCAACCGACGAGATGATTGCCCACGCCGAGCAGGATCTTCTCGCCACGGGAATGGTGCAGCAAGGTGAAGGCGTGGTCATGGCGGCGGGGATACCGCCCAACCAGGCGTCATCGACCAACCTCATGAAGCTTCACTCGATCGGTTCGTCGTCGTCGGGTGTTCCCAAGAGCTAGTGCGCAACCGGCGCCGTGTCACGGATGCAGAGCGGCGACTGCGCTCGGTTAGGATTCCGTCGGTTCAAGGAGGCGCGATGGGACAGGCGATTGAAGTAGACCCGCAGGTGATCGGCGACGTGGCCATCTTTTCCACCGACCGCGGGCTGACCGGTCAAGACGGCTCAGGATACGAGTCGGCGTCAGAAGCCGCGGCCGACGACCGTTTCCCAGGCCGTCTCGCGCAGCGCCTGTTTGCTGCAGACGACCGATTGGACAGTGTGTGGATCGCGTCCAACAGCGCCGTGTTGCGGCGACCCGGGGGTTGGGACGACGCCGTGGTGACGTCCACCGCCGATGTGATCGGCGGCTTCTTCCTCTACTACTAGCGGTGCGGAGCGGCCGGTTGCTCAGCCACCGTTGTCGGGTGGTGGCTCCTCGGGTGGTGGCTCCTCGGGTGGTGGCTCCTCGGGTGGTGGCTCCACGTAGACGTAGAGATCGACGGTGATCGTCGAACCCGGGCTCAGGTACGACCCCGAGGATGCGCTCTGCGATGCGACCGTGCCGTCTCGCGCTGGATCGGTCGTTTCCACCGTACCGCCCCGAGCAATGAGGAATCCTGAGGATTCCAGGCGCGCCGTCGCATCAGAGAAGCTCAACCCAACGACGCTGGGTACCTGGGCGGGACACGCCCGGTTCGAGTCGGGCATTTCGCACGGATGGACAAGAATGATCCGCGGCGCAGCACGATATCGCCAGGTCCAGGTCTCGACCTCGACCGTACCGTCCGGCATGGTCATGACTCGGTCAACCGAACGGGTGAATCCCTGCCAGCCATTTTGCACGACGCGCTCGCTACCCGGGTTGAGGCTGGCATCCTCGAGGTAGACAGTCTCGGGATCGGTGAAGTCGGTCCGCTCGCTCAGGCGGCGTTCGCACTTCTTGCCACCGTTGTTGCCGAAGAACTTCACCGTAACCGAAGTCGAGGTGTATTGGGTCTTGACGATGATCACCGCATCCGAGTTGTTCTTGAAGATGAGCCCGGGATCCGGCCACGACACCGTTGCCTCGTTGACTTCGGGGTACCGGTCGAAGTAGTAGCTGTGCGGCTTGTGGTAGACGTCTTGGTAGCAGCCGTAGAAGACCGCGTTGTAGAACGTTGTCGCGAACTGGCTGACTCCGCCGCCGACCGAGTCGACGAACTCGCCATCGGCGATCATCGGGGCTTCGACGTAGCCCTTCTCGACGGTTCGCGGCCCGACATAGACGTTGAGTGACCACTCTTCGCCCGGCCAGATAATGGCACCGTCCACCGCATCGGCGATGGTGTGGATGTTGGTCACCCTGGGTTGACCAGATGGGTATTCCGTGGTCCAAGCCGACATTCGCGTGATCGGCCCCATTGCCTTGGCGTCATCGGTGGAGAATCGTGGCTGCTCACCGATCCCGAACGGGAAGTCGGCAGCTTCCTGACCGGACAAGGCTGTGGCGTACACGGTCTCGGCGATCAGGTCTGCGTCGAAGAGGGTTTCGGGCCGGGACCCCAAGATGATGACGGTCTCGTCGGCCTGGAGGACGAACTCGGCGTTGCGGGCAGGCTGCTCGATGGCCTCGCGTTGCTCGGCAGCTACCTCGGCGAGGGCTGCGGTGTCGAAGCTGAGTTCGATGGTGGGTGGCGAATTGTGAACCACCTCGCTCAGCAGGGCGGCGGCAAGTTCGTCGGCGGTGAACGTGACCTCCACTGCGGGATCGTCGGCGGTCAGCACCACCGGTCCGTCGAGCAGTTTGTTGGCCTCGGCGACCTTGGCATCGATGTCGGCATCGCTCAATTCCGGGTACAGAAGCCGGGTGGGGAGGATGACCTCGTTGCGGACGGGGACTCGCATCTCCTGGTAGGCCAGGCTGTGCGCCATCTGCCGTTCGATGCCTTCACCGGCGCGGGGATAGTCGGGAAGGACCCGTCCGTCGCGTACCAACACGCCACCCTCGTATGCCGGGTTGGCGATGACGGTCGTCTCCCAATCCGAGAAGACCTCGTCGAGGGCTTCTGCGTCATAGGTGACGGGTACCTCAACCTCCACATTGTCGCGGAAGCTGCTGAGCCAATTGAAGAAGGCGGCGATACCGCCTTGTTCACGGTGTACGGCCATGGCTTCGGCGACCACTGCCTGCTCATCGATCTCGAGGCCAACCTCAGCCGGCTCGAGATCGAAGGTGACGCCGTTGACGAGGAAACGAACCGGCGTGACGGCGAGTTCGGTTTCGTAGGCCGTCAGGGCGGCCGTGGCCTCTTCTTCGCCGAGGCCACCAAGTTCGATGCCCACGGCCGAGACGTTGCGCGCGATTTCTTCGTTGGTGCGCGCTTGGTCGAGGGCAAACACGGCGATGATGAGAGCCACGATGGCCGCGGGTACGGCGATCAGTAATACACGAGTGTTGGTAGGCATGAGAGACCCGATGAGTGATCGGTCTGCGCATTGTAACCCCTACCGGGAGTAGGCAAGTCATTCGAAGCACCACTAGCCGTCGCAGCCGGATCGACAACCGCAGCGGCCGACCGATTGGCTACCTTTGCGCAATCAAGCGGAAGCGCGGCAAGGCCCGATACGATCGGGTCATGCTGGCTGCCTTCGCCAAAGTCACCCCAGGGGACCCACTGGTCATCTCCGCCACCACGTACACCACCTTCTTGCGGTGTCCGGATCAGGCCCTGGCGCGGCTGCGCGGCCACTACCCACCGGAGAGTCGGGCTTCATTCCGTGGCGGATTGGCGCATCGAGTCTTTGCTCGCCACCTGCGGGACGGGCCCATCGCCGGCTCCGACATCGAGCAAGCGTGTCGAGAGGAAATCGGGCAAGCGCTCAACCCGAAGGTCGTCGACCTCAACCTGCGGCCGAGCGAGTTGCGCCGGCTGATTCGTGAGGTCGGTGACCTCTACGAACGTTTCAAGCGGTTTCCGGTCGACGGGTTCGAAGCCGCCGAGGTGTTCATGGAGTACGAGCCGTCGCCGGGGCTCACTCTTCGGGGAGCGGTGGATGCCGTGTTTGGCGATCCAGAGATTGGGACCCGGTTGATCGACTGGAAGACGGGCCAGATGGGTCAGGCGGATGAGCAGCTGTCCTTCTACGGTCTGCTGTGGGTCCTCGATCGTGACGAACTCCCGGGGAGAGTTGAGGCGGTCTCGGTGGCCTCCGGCGAACGACGTGAAGCCACGCCTTCACTCGAGAGCCTCGCCGCTACCGCGACCGACGTGGCCCGGGTCGCCTCCTCGCTCAGGTTGGCGGTCGCCTCCGGAACTGCGCTCGAGCGGCGCGCCGGTGCGTGGTGTCGCTACTGCCCCATCGTGGACGGCTGTTCGGAAGGTGGTGCCGCGGTGTCGGTATTCGAGGGGCGGGTCGCGGCGTCTTCCTAGGACTCACCGGCCGGGAGGTGAGGTTCCGCTTGTTGCGGGCCGCGGTCGTGGATCCTGTGGTTGTTGGCGACCATGGGAGGCGATCACCGTGAACTCGGCCGATATTGTGCACCAGCAACGAGGGGTTGGTGTCGCGCCGATTTCGCCGAGCTAGCGGCGCACCACATGGGATACTCGGCGCATGGCAACCCTCGTGGCGCTGCATGCGCACCCCGACGATGAAAGCTCAAAAGGTGCAGGAACCGTGGCTCGCTATGCCGATGCCGGCGTGCGCTGCGTGTTGGTCACCGCAACCGGCGGCGAGGCCGGCGACATTCTGAATCCTGCCATGGATCTGCCCGGTATCGCCGACCGTCTCGCCGAGATCCGTCGCGAAGAACTCGAGCGGGCAGCCGAGATCATCGGCTACGAAGAGCTCATCTTGCTCGGCTACCGAGACTCCGGAATGCCGGACACGGATCACAACGAGCACGCCGGCGCCTTCGTCAACGCTCCATTCGATGAAGTGTTGAGCCGATTGGTCGAGATCATCCGCCGCGAGCAGCCGGACGTCGTGCTCGGATACGACGATCACGAGCGGTATCCCCACCCCGACCATCTCCGGGTCCACGATCTGTCGCTTGCAGTGTTTGAGGCAGCGGCAGATCCGGCTTTTGGTCCGGACCTCGGACCGGCGTGGGAGATCGCGAAGCTGTATGCCCCGACCTTCACGGCGAAGCGGATCATGGCCCTCCACGACGCGGTCGTGGCCCGCGGCCTCGAGTCGCCATTCGAGCAGTGGCTCGAAGGCCTCGAGAGCTCCACCGAAGATGGCAAGGTCATCAGCAGGATCGATGTGACCGGCTACATCGACCGGGCGCGGCTGGCGTTGCGCGCCCACGCCACCCAGGTCGACCCCGACGGCTTCTGGTTCCTGGTGCCGACTCCTGTAGTCGAGGAGGCGTATCCGTACGAGGATTTTGAGTTGCTCGCCGCCCGGGTTCCCGTGACCGAACCCGAGCGCAGTCTTTTCGCCAACATTCCCGGCCACCACGCCTAACGACGCGTCGCCTGGGCCAGCGCCTCGCTGACCGTGCGCTCAGGCCACCTTGACCGCGGGGGACGGTGCTTGCGGAGCCGTGAGCGCCAAGCGCGCTTCGCCAACCAGATCAAGCAGTTGGGTGCGCAAGTCGTCGATCTCGGTCTTGATGTCATCAACCCCGCGCCGCACATTGGTCAGGGCCCTTTTGGTCCGGCCGAAGCGCGCCGCGAGTTCCTGTATGCGGTCGAGACGACCAAGCACCGCCTCGCGATCGACGTCTCCTCCACTGTGCTGGGCGGCGGCGTCGGCTGCGTCAACCCAGCGCAAGGCGACCCGAAGCAGGGTGCCGTCATCGTCTGCCGCGATCAACACCCGATTGCCGTACACGCCGAACGTCCCGACTTCGTCCGGATAGGCCGCATGGTGGGACACGCAAATGGCCCAACCGGCGTCGCGGTTGACCATCGCTCGGTCCAGCTCCGCCAGGATTCCCCCGACACCGTTGAGGTCGATGCGTGCGGTGTTCTTGACCTCGATCGCGACCCGGGCACCGCTCCCCAGGGTGACGGCAAAGTCTCCAACCACGGCGTCGGCCGCAAGTTTTCCGGTGGTGCGTCCCGTTCGTTCCACGATGCAACTCCCCAGCCGTTGCGCCTCGTGGCGCAGCCGCGTCTCGACCAAGTCTTCGAACTCGAGACCCTTGGCCGTTCCTCGTTCGGCCTCCTCGCTTCGCGAAATCGTGCCGATCACCAACTCTCGGATCTCCTGAAAGCGGCCATCCATCGTGCTCATCATCTGCGACATGGCGGAGTCGGCTTCAGAGAGGTCGAAGGTCTCGTCGAGGCGCTGTGCCAACGAGCCACCGGGCCCGAGCAGGGTGGTGAGCTCGGCCATCAGTCTGCCGACGTGGCCGCCGCGCCGCTCTGGGTCGAGCTCGTCGAGCAGGTTGCGATGGACCTGAGAGACCTCATGGATGGTGCGAGCCGTCAGCGAGGAACGACGCTCTGGATCAAACTCGCCACGCATGCCCTCGCGCCCGGCCTCGATGATCTCGTGGACCCTCGCCTCGGCTTCGTCGGTGACGGCGGCGAGAACCCGCTCGACTTCTGAGCCGATTGCCTTGACCGAGGCGCCTGCCGTCATCGTCACCAGCCCTCGTACGCCGATCGAAAGCGCCTTGCTGAGCTCGGCTGCACGCCGGTCGGCGGGCAGCGCGGCCAGATGCTCCACTACCACAGCATCGTCGATGACGAGGCCATCAACGCGTGCGAAGCCACCGTCGATATGCACCCGGGCGGACGTTTCTTCCTTGCAGATCTGTGTCTCGTTCATGCTGTCACCGTACGACGGCACTGTGACACGTTTCGCGTTCTGGCCGCTCGATGGGCGAGAGTCGGCGGTGGTGTGGTGTAATCCCCGCTGATGGAGGCACAACCGACAACTCTCGCTGCGATCCGGACGTCGCTGCTCTCGCTCGCCGACTATGTCGCATCGGCGCAGCTTCGCATTCCGCGTCCTGAGACACCACGAGTGGAGCGAACGAGGGACGAGGTGGCCTGGGCCATCCGCGAGTACCTGGTGCCCCGGCTCGACGACCCACTTGCCCCCGCCGTTGCCGTAGTGGCAGGCCCCGGCGGAACCGGCAAGTCCGCCATCCTCAACGCCATCGCCCGCCGACCCGTGTCAGCTTCGGGCGTGATGCGGCCGACCACGACTGAGCCGATCGTGTGGGGGCCCCGCTTGCGCCCGGAGTCCGAGTGGAGGGTCTTCCTTCATCGCTTGCGGGAGCAGACCGGGGCCGAACTCGATGTGGTCATGGGCGACGATCCGTTGACCGAACATGTCATCTTCGTCGACACTCCTCCGGTCGACCTCGTCAGGGCCGACGGCCGCATCCCCGCGCTCGAGGCCTTGGGCCTTGCCGACATCTGCATCTTCGTCACCAGCGCTTCGCGCTACGCCGACGCCAGCGGCTGGATGTACCTCGAGGCCGCCAGGCGGAGGGGTGTTCCCATTCTTCATGTCATCAACCGGCTGTCGCGGGACCCCGACGTAGCTGAGGAAGTGCTGATCGACTACGTGGCGCGACTCCACGGCCGCGATCTGCTCATGGAGCCGGACACGTCGCTGGTGTTTCCGGTCGTGTCCGGCGAAATCGACGCCGCCACCGGGGGGCCTTCTGCTGCCGCGGTTGGCGCACTGCGGGGCGAGTTGGCGGAACTGGCCCACTCCGAGTTCCGCAGTGCGATCATCAATCAGACTGTCTTGGCCACCACTCAAGCCGTTGCCAAACGTGCCCGCCGGGTCGGCGCCGAGTTGGCCGTCGAGGTGCAGGAGCGCGCCGAATTCGACGATGCGGTAGTGACGGCCTACCGCAAGCAAAGTGGCGCCTTGGTAGCCGACCTCGAAGCCGGGAGTTTCGCTGAATTGGCGAATGCCGAGTCTTGGGGTCTCGCGGCCGCCGACCTCACCGGGATCGTCACCAGACGAGCCGGCGTCGCCGCCCAGGACACGTCCGACAGTTGGGAGGCACGAGTCGGCGGGCGGGAACTCCTCGGTACAGGTGGGGAGGGCCTTCGCCGTCATGGCCAGGACACCGCCTACGAGGCCCAGCGGGTACTCGAACAGTGGTACACATTGGTGGGGGATCGCGCGGCAGCGGCCGGCAAGCGCCGCAAGATGTGGAAGAGCACACGGCGCCGGGTACAGCGGCAGGTCTGGCCCCAGGTACTCGACCCGGAACGAGCGATCAACCGCGCCTTGACTCGCCGCTACGGGGCGAAGGCTCCGGACCTGGTGGGAAGTGCTCGAGAGGACCTCGCTGTTGCTCTGACCGCGGCGCTCGCCACCGACGCCGAGAGGTTCGAACGGTTCCTCGGTCCCCAACCCGAGTCCGCCATCCTGAGAGAGATCGAAACGAGGGCGGAGTGGATTGAGGCGCTCGTCGAGGACGAGGTCGAGCTGGTTCCGATTGGCTCACCGCGAACTCCGAAAGACGACGATGATGCTGGTTTCGATCAGGTCGACGCTGCGGCTGATCCCGATCTGGGCCCTGATCTCGGGGCGACTCCGGCCGATCCGAGCAGTCCCGGGGAGGCCATGGTCGATGCAGACGCCGGCGACAAAGCCGAACCGGTCCTGATGGAGAGAGCAGCGGAACCGTTCGTCGCCGAGTATGTGGTGCCGTCTACTGAAGAGCCAACCCTCGATGAGGGACCGACCGAGCCCGACTCGGGCGACAGGCCGCCGGCCGATGCGTGGGGTGAGAAGGCCGAGATGGTTCTCGATACGGTTGCGTCGCCCGAAGTGTTTGTGCAGGACGACCAGGTCGAGTCCGATGGTGAGGGCGACCAGCCAAAGCCGGACGAGTCGGAAGATCAGGTTGAGCCTGGAGGGTCGGAAGAGCGGGCAAAGCCGGACGGGTCGGAAGAGCAGGACGACCAGGTGGAACCGGAAGAGCTTCACGATTCCGGCGAACAGGACCTGACAGATGAGCCCGGCGAGTATGGCGACGAGGCCGAGGAACCACATGGTCTCGCAGGCGAGAGCGAGGAGCTCGACGGTGCGTGACGTCGTCGAAGTGCTCGATGTCCTCGACCTTGCCATCTCGCGTGGGGTCGGGGTCCTCCCGGCCGAATCCCTGGATCGTTTCGAGCGGCGTGCCCGCCAACTACGCGACCGGCGCGGGTATGCCGGAGACATACTTGTTCTCGGTATCGCCGGGGGCACTGGTTCCGGCAAGTCGAGCCTGCTCAACGCCATGGCCGGCGCCCCGATCGCCTCGGTGAGTCATCTTCGCCCCCACACGGACGCGCCGCTCGCCTGGATCCCGGAATCCGGAGGCCACGGGTTGCGTTTGCTGCTCGACGAACTCGACATCGAGGTACGGATCACCCAGGACCAGCACCCGCACCTTGCCCTGATCGATCTGCCCGACTTCGACTCGATCACCAGCGGACATCGCGAGACCGTTGAGCGCCTTGTGCCCTCCGTCGATGGCATCGTCTGGCTGTTCGACCCCGAGAAGTATCGCGATCGCCTCGTTCATGCTCAGTTTCTGGCGCCGATGGTCGACTACGGGGACCAGTTCGTGTTCGCGCTCAACAAGGTGGATCTCATCGACCCGGCCGATGTGCCTGCAGTCACGGCACACCTGGTCGAGGCGCTCGTCGATGATGGGTTTTCCCGCCCGAGCGTCTTCGCCTTTGCGGCCGCCCCGCCGGGGAGCGAGCCTCAGCATCTCGAAGGGTTCCGACGCTTCGTAACCGAGCGACTCGACGCCAAGCGGATCGCCCTCGGCAAGCTGTTGAGCGACGCGGCTGGACTCCTGCACGAGATGGGTCTCGAATCCGGTACCTGGTCGGGAGCGTCGATCGGACTCGATGAGCGTTGGGAGCGCGACCGGGAGGCGGCTGCGACCGGCCTGGTGCCGGGGGCCGGACCCGGTGGCCGGGAAGACGCGCTCTGCCGCCTCGAAGACCTCGTAGCCATCATCGGCGTAGACGTCGGGGCGAGCTTCGGCAGCGTGGTGCGGTCGGAGGTGACCCCAGAGGTAATCGCCGATGTGGTCGATCGGGCGGCCGAGGCCGCAGCGCACAGCCCCGGAGGAACGCGGCGCACCTCGGCCGCCGACCGCATCAAAGCGGCTGCCGAGGTGCTCGATGCCGAATTGGGGGACCGCTTGCGGGGGCTGGTGTGGCGTCGGGCCGTTTTGGGTGCGACTATCGCCCTCGGCAGCGTCGGCATCGCCGAGCTGCGACAGCGGCTGGTGGGTGGATCGTCGTGACCCCCGTGTGGGCCGCCGACTCCTTCGGTGACTTCTTCGATCAGTGGTCGGATGAGTTCCTCGCCTCGGTCGTTGTGCTCATCGGCGCCCTTGTCCTCTGGTGGCTCTTTCGTCGACTTGGGAACAAGACGGTTGACCGGATGATCGATCGCCGCGATGACGACGCCGCCGGGACCGACGATATCCAACGCATCAATACCCTGTGGCGGGTCCTCCAGACGGTCGGCGCCGTGCTGATCATCGTCGTCGTGGTGCTCACCCTCATGATGATCTGGGGCCTTCCGATTGGTCCCCTGGTTGCGGTCGGCGGCGCGGTGGGAGTCGCGGTCGGTTTTGGCGCCCAGAGCTTCGTCAAGGATGTCATCGCAGGGTTCTTGATCGTTGCCGAGCACCAGTACTCGATCGGCGACGTGGTACGCATTGCCGACGTCAGCGGCGAGGTGGAGACCATCCGGCTGCGGACCACCGTGCTGCGTGACCTCGACGGCAATGTCCATCACGTGCCCAACGGAGCCATCACGGTGGCCTCCAATTACACCCAGAAGTACAGCCAGGTGGTGATCGACGTCAGCGTGGCCTATGACCAGGATATCGATGAAGCCATGGCGGTCATCAGTGACGAGCTCGGGGAGTTCGCCAGCGACCCCGAATGGGAGGGCTTCTTCATGGATGCTCCCCAGCTGCTCGGGGTCGACGCTCTCGCCGAAAGCTCCGTCAAGGTACGAGCCCTGTTGCGGGTCGACCCGGCGGCTCGGTGGACGGCTCGTCGCGAGTTCCTGCGTCGTATCAAGAATCGCCTCGATCGTGAGGGCATCGATCTCCCTTACCAACACCTCACCGTGGTGATGGAGGGCCAGCCCCCGGCAGAGGGCGCTGGGGAGCTCAACCCCTCGGAGTGAGGACGAGCAGACCGGCCGGTACCGGGGTGACCTCGAGCCCGCCGGTCAAACCCAAGAGCTCACCATCGGCCTGGAACGGTGCCTGCGGTTCGGCGTGGAGCACGAGCTTGTGGAAGTCCTGCCACACCGTGATGCCCTTCATCTTCCCGAGATCGCGCCTCGTCCCGAGCCGGCCCAGGATGCCTGCTGCCGGTAGGGGGGCGACTCGCTCAACCGCGGCGGCGGTCAGGCCATCGGTCCGCTCGTGGGAGAGCATCAACGGAATCCGGCCGAAATAGGTGAACAGATGGTGGACTTGCACGAGCAAGGTGACGGCATCGACCGCGTCGCCGCGGCACTCGATCCGCAGGTTCGGGGGCTTGGTTCGATAGTGGCCGAACAAGCGGCCGACGGCGGTGCGGGCGTAGTGGATCGAGCCAAAACGGACCTTGGCGTAAGGCCGTTGCTCGGCGATGGTGACGACATCCGCATCGAAGCCGACGCCAAGCGAGAATATGGCGTACCTGGAACGTGCCTCGGTGGGGCTCTCGGTCGCGATGTGGGCAACGGGGATGCGCTCGGGCCTTGCCTCGGCGAGGGCGCGCGCCGCCTTTTTGGGATTGCGGGGAAGTCCGAGGATTCTGGCGACCACGTTCGTTGTGCCAACCGGGAGAACACCCAACGCTGTGTCGGTGTGAACAAGGCCGTTGCCGACATGGTGGACGACGCCGTCACCGCCCATCGCCACCACGACGTCGTAGCCGGAGCGGGCCGCCTCTTTGGCGCTGTGGCGGGCCTCATCGGGCCCATCGGGCCATGCGGCCGTGACCTCGTACCTCTCGGAGAGGATGGATGAAACGTCGCGAAACAAGGCTCCGGTGAATCCAGAGGCGGAGGGGTTGGCGACGAGAAGCAGCCTACGCATCGCTGCAGGCTACCTGTTGCGGTGGGGTACCCTCAGACCATGAGGTATCGCGATCGGTCCGATGCCGGATCCCAGCTTGGTGTGGCGGTTGCCGCAGCAGGGTACGGCGACCTCGACTCGCCCCCCCTCGTTCTTGGAATCCCCCGCGGCGGAGTGCCGGTAGCCGCCGCGGTCGCGGACCACATCGGAGGGGAACTCAGCGTCGCCATGGCACACAAGGTGGGAGCCCCCGGCAACCCCGAGTTCGCCATCGGGGCCATTGCCGGCGACGGTGAACCTCTCATCAACCGCGACGTCGTGCGCCGAATGACGATCTCACGGTCGTACCTCGACGCCGAAGTGGCCAGACAACGCGACGAGATCCGGCGTCGGGAGCTGGCATACCGATCGGGCAGGGCGGCCCCGGTGGTGGCGGGGCGGACCGTCATCGTTGTCGACGACGGCGTTGCCACAGGTTCGACCCTGATGGCCGTCTTGCGGTCGGTTCGTGCGGCAGGGCCGGAGCGGTTGTGTTGTGCCATACCCGTTGGACCCCCGGATACCGTGCGCAGACTCGGTGCCGAGGCCGATGAGGTCATCTGCCCGCTCCAGCCCCGATCCTTCATGGCCGTGGGGACCTGGTACGACGACTTCTCTCAGGTGAGCGATGCCGCGGTGATCGCCGCGTTGCAGAAGAGCTCGGCCGACTGAGGAGCATCAGCCTGCGTCCGTGGTGGGGGCGGAAACGTCTCCGGGGCCCCACTCTCTGATTTGGTCACCGACCCCGCCGAGTACGAGACGGCCCGCCACGATGAAGCCGACCAAGGCGGCCATGGCAACGGCTCTGGGCAGGTTGAGCCGATTGACGATGATTCCCCACGTCAGTGGTCCCAGCACCGTTGCAAACCGCCCGACGGTTGCGTAGAGGCCGTAGAACTCGCCGAGATAGCGGGGTGGCGAGATCCTGGCCATGTAGACGCGATCCGACGTCCACGTGGCGCCAAGGGTGAGGCCTCCGATCGGCCCGATGGCCCAGGCCAGCGCCGGCTGTCCGGTGGTGGCGGCCACGATGCCGCCGACCATGGTGGCGATCCAGACATAGAGCGCTCCAAAGAGCACCCGCCGGGGGCCGTACCGATCGGTGAGCCATCCGCCGGCGATGCCGCCGAAGATGGCGGCGACGATTGCGATGCCGAGCAGCAACTGCACCTCGTCGTCGCTGAAGTCCAACTCCTGGATCACGAAGATGGCGAGGAAGCCCCCGATGAGGGTGTTGATAGCATCGGCGTAGAGGAATCGGCCGATGAGGAACCGCACGACGCCGTCGTAGGTGGCGGCCCTCTTCCAGGTGACGACCAACTGGTGCAGGCTGCGCACCGGGCTCGGGCCCCGGCCCGCCGGCTTGGAGTGGGGTCGCTCCTCGATGAACAGGAAGGCGGGAGTGGCGAACAGCAGAAACAGGAGCGCAATAGCGCGGAAGACCGCCGGGTAGCCGTAGGCATCGAGGAGGAAACTGCCGGCGACCACGGCGATGATCGACCCGACGTAGCCGATGCCGACGCCCCAGCCGCTGATTCTGCCCCGGTCCTGCTCCGTGCTGACATCGGGCAGGAGTGCGTCGTAGACGACCGCGCCGAGATTGAAGCCGATGAGCGCGATGCCGTAGATGGCAAGCGAGACGCCGATCGAGGTGGATGCCAGGAAGAAGGTGGCGGTGACGGCGACCAGCGTCGTCGGGATCAATAGCCTGCTTCGTCTGGCGGCGTGATCGCTGACCGCCCCGATCCACGGAGAGAGCAGGATGACGATCAGCATCGCCGATGCCACGGTCCACGACAGCGCTTCGTCGCGTACGTCGTTCTCGGTGAGCCAGGTCGGAAAGTAGAGCCCGGCGACCCCGAGGGCAAAGATGGTATTGGCCAGGTCGTACGTGATCCACGAGACGACCGAGCGGGTCCGAGGCTGCCATTGGGCGGTGGATGGGTCGCCGGTCACCAGATGAATCTAGAACGTGAGGGGAAGCCGGTCGTGCTGCTCGGCGACGTGTCGGGCAGCACGCCTCTACGCGTCGGCCAGCAGTTTCTCGAGACGCTCGCGGAGTTCGCCGGGGCGGAAGGGCTTCGTCATGAAGTCGTCGGCGCCACCCTGGGCGGCCTGCTCGGCTACCTCGGGCTGAGCATGAGCGGTCAAGACGAGAACCTTGATGTGGGTGGTCTCGTCGCCGGCTCGCAGGTGTCGCAGTACTTCCCAGCCGTCCATGCCGGGGAGTCCGATGTCGAGCACGATCAGATCCGGCAGCGTGGAACGCGCGGTGTCGAGGCCCTTGATGCCATCCTCGGCGGCGGCGACGTCGACGTCGAGCACGCGGAGGCAGACTTCAATGAGTCGCCGCACACTGGCGGAGTCTTCGATGACGAGAACGCTCGGCTTCACGTCCCTTCTATCGGGCGATGGCGGCGCCGGCTTCAATGGTTTTCTCGACGTCCCAGCCCCCGGCTGAACGCTGTGGGGTCGGCGCTTGCCGCCATCGTGTCGACGGGGTGTTCTGTCGGCTGAGTGAACGCGGCGCGGCGGTGACCCGAGGGGTGCCACACTGCAACGCCGACGGTTCGACAGTCTCCTACCCTTGGGGCGACGCTCCCGCGGTCGCGGGACATTGATGTGCAGGAGGGAACGTGTTGGACCCGTACCGGATCGAGCCCTACTCCGACTTCACCGTCACCGCCGCCAAGAGGGCCTACGAGTTGGCCATCGCCGGGGTTGGGGCCCAGTTGGGCGGTCACAGCCCGCTGGTGATCGATGGTGAGGAAATCGAAACCGGGGAGCCCATTCAAAGCCTCAATCCGTCGCTGCCCAACCAAATCGTCGGCACAGCATCGTCGGCCGACCGGGACGAGGTCGACGCCGCCATCGCCGCAGCGTGGCGCGCCTATTCGGATTGGGGAGCGACACCTGCGGAGCAACGCGCCGCGCTTGTCTCCCGCTTGGGCGATCTGATCGCCTCCCGCAAGTTCGAGTTCGCGGCCTGGCAGACCTTCGAGGCAGGCAAGAATTGGGCGGAAGCCGAGGCGGACGTTGCGGAGGCGATCGACTTCTGCCACTACTACGCCCACCAGGCCTTGGCGATGGCCGAGCCGGTGCCGGTCCACGAGTATCCCGGGGAACGCAACGAGTCCTGGCTGCAGCCAATCGGAGCCGGCGCCGTGATTCCACCGTGGAACTTCCCGCTGGCCATTCTGGCCGGGATGACGATGGGCCCCGTGGCGGCGGGCAACACCGTCGTCTTGAAGCCGGCGTCCAATACGCCGATGGTGGGGTGGGGGTTCATGCAGGCGGTGGCTGAAGCGGGGTTCCCGCCGGGGGTCATCAACTTCCTGCCCGGGTCCGGGTCGGTGATCGGCGACCACCTGGTCGACCACCCCAACATGAGGTTCATCAACTTCACCGGGTCGAAAGAGGTCGGGCTCCGCATCGCCCAACGTGCCGCCGTGGTGCATCCCGGACAACGATGGCTCAAGCGGGCCTACATGGAGATGGGTGGCAAGGACGCCCTCATCGTGGATGAGACTGCCGATCTCGAGGCTGCCGCTGCAGACGCCGTCAGAAGCGCTTTTGGCTTCCAAGGTCAGAAGTGTTCGGCGTGTTCGCGGCTCATCGTCGTCGACTCGGTCCACGATGCGTTGCTCGATCTCGTGGTTGAGAAGGCAGCGGCGCTCGAGGTGGGTCCCGCCGTCGACAATATCGCGGTTGGGCCGGTGATATCTTCAGCTCAGCAAGCATCGATCCTCGACGAGGTCGAGCGGGGTAGCGCCGAAGCCAGGCTGGTGCTTGGCGGGAGTCGAGTCGACCTGGGCGGGGGATATTTCCTGGAGCCGACGGTGTTCGTCGATGTGGCGCCGGAGATGCGCCTGGCGCAGCATGAGATCTTCGGTCCGGTCCTCTCGGTGCTGCGGGTCGCCGACTTCGATGCGGCGATCGCGGTGGCCAACGGCACCGAGTTTGGCCTCACCGGCGGGCTGCATTCCCAAGACGAGGCACGCATCGCCCGGGCCAAACGCGAGTTCCACGTCGGGAACCTCTACATCAACCGCAAGATCACGGGGGCCCTGGTGGGGATCCAACCGTTTGGCGGGTTCAACATGTCGGGATCAAACGCCAAGGCGGGCGGCCCCGACTATCTGCGCCTCTTCATGGAGATGAAGACGGTCGCGACGCGATTCTGAGCGGCTTGTGGTAGTGCGGCGCGGTGCTGTCTTGGCGCTCGGCACCATCGTGCTGGTCGCCGTAGTGGCGACCAGCGTGGCCTGGTACACCAGGGACGGTGGGGCAGAACCTGTGTTCGCAGCCTCGGGCACCGCGGTGGTCACTGCGACGACGGTGCCGGCCGTGACTACCACGGAGGTGGATTCGGCTCGAGCAACCATGTCGACGGCGGCTCTGGTTGAGGTAGGGGTTCCTCCTTCGCCGCGGCCGGAGCCTCCGCCGCCCGTTGCCCACGCACTCGAGGGTTTTGCCGGTGTCGGTGCGGTCACGATCGCTGCCGGGGGCGCCGACCTGCACAACGAGATTGGTGGGCCGGTTCTCGTGAGAGCACGAGAGGGGCTGGTGATGGCCGCCGAGGGGAGTGCTGACGGCGGTTGGATTCGGTTGCTGACCATGTGCGATACCGAGGCATGGGTGCACGCCTCTGAAGTCTTCGCAGAACCGGCCGTACCGCTGCGGGCGACCGGTGCCGGGTTCGATTTTGGTGACGCCGTGGTCGTGGTTGACCCTGGCCACGGCGGACCGCACAACATCGGTGCCGTGTCCCCGGACGGCACCATGCTCGAGAAGAACGTCAACGTCGACATCGCCCGGCGCCTGCGGGACCTGCTCGAGACGCCCCATACGGTGGATTGGGAAACCGGCACCATCTTCGTGGGCAACGACGTGCCTGCGGTGCAGCGTGCCTACGTGACCCGGGTCGGCGAGGGCGATGCGGCCGACTACGAGACGGGCTTGATTTTTCGCTCACGACTTGCCAACGCGGTCAACGCCGATGCGATGGTGTCGATCCACAACAACGCGGGTTGGGAGCTGCGTCTGGAGATACCGGGGAGTGATGTGTACTACCAATCGCAGGTTCCGGAGTCTCGCCGTCTCGCCGTCATCCTTTCCGAGGAATTCCAGCGGAGTTTCGCCGCCTTCGAGGCCGACTGGGTCGGCGCGAGCTTTGTTGGGGCAAAATCGCGCCTCAGCCCACGCGATGGCACTTCGCAGTACTACGGGGTGCTGCGGCGGTCCGAGATGCCCACGGTCATCGGCGAGGGGGCCTATCTGGCCAGCCGGAGCGAAGCAGATTTGCTGGCGACACCGGAGTTCCGGCAGGCCTATGCCGAGGCCGCCTACCGTGCCCTGGTGCGGTTCTTGACCACCGACGATCCGGGCTCCTGGCCGAGCACCGACCCGGTGGTGTGGGATGTGCGACGCGGTTCGGGCGATGCCAGACCCGACTGCGTCATACCGTCCCAATAGCCAGGGTGAATCCCGCCCTCAGGTTGTCGAGCGATTCTGCCGAAACGAACTAGTCGGAGTAGTACTACGCGACGTGGTCCTTTGGCCGCGCCGCGTGCGATCACAACCGAGTAGACGTCCCCAAGTTGAATGAGGAGCTCACACGATGCCGAGCCGATCACTGTTGACCTCGCTGGCGGTGTGCGGAGTGCTTGCCGCCACCCTGACTGCAACACCTGCCGCCCACAGCGCTGAGGCGAAGTGCAACGGAGTAGTCGCCGACATCGTAGGCACCAACAAAGCCGACACACTGGTGGGAACCCCGGGCGACGACGTCATTGCAGCGTTCGCCGGCCGCGACACGATCGACGGACGTGGAGGCAACGACCTCATCTGTGGTGGCTGGGGTGACGATGTGATCGAAGGCGGCACGGGCGGCGACACGATCTTTGCCAGCGATGGCAATGACACGATCAGCGGGGGCGGTGGTAACGACCTCATATACGGCGCTCAGGGATCCGACGCGATCACAGCAGGTGGGGGCGCCGATCGAGTCTGGCTCGGCAACGGCAAGGACCGCGTGGATGGAGGCTGGGGTGACGACGTCCTCAAAGGGGGCGGCGGCACCGACACCCTCATCGGCAACGAAGGCGCCGACATCATCTACGGCGGGACCGAGGCCGACGAGTGCGACGCCGAGAGCGAGACGGATTGTGAGTTTGACCCCAACGACTTCAGTGCGGCGCGCTTCCTCATCAACCAAGGGGCGCCGGTGGCGGACTCGAGCCAAGCAACTGCCAACCGAGTCTCACCCGTGGCCGCCCGTTCCGGCATTGCCCGTGCATTCATAGCTGCCGACCGCAATGCGGCGGGGGTGTCCCCCAAGGTGGTCCTCCATTGGCGCAAGAACGGCAATGTGGGGCACATGGTGCTCGACGGACCGGCCACGGTGCCGGTGAACCCCTCGGAGGCAGACCTGGGCAGCACCTACAACTGGGCCTTTGCCGATACCTTCCTGCGGCTGGGTGCGGAGATCTACCTCAAGGTCGACCCGGCCAACGAGTACTTCGAGGCGAATGAAGGCAACAATCGCTGGCCGGTCTCCGGCTACTACGACCTCGACGTTGCCAAGGTGCCCAGGTTTGGCATCACGTTGGTTCCCATCAAGCTGAACGGAGAAGCGGCGGTGGTGACGCCACAGAGTGCTGCGACATTGTTGGCGAAGACTCAGAAGGTATTCCCGATCGCCGGGTCCGACGTGACGGTTCGGTCGGCATACGCCTTCAATGGGAACACCCAGGGGGATTGGAGCACGTTGCTCTATGAGATCGCCCAGCTGCGGGTATCGGACGGCAGCTCCGATCTCTACGTGGCATTGCTCCCGGGGCCCATCTCCGGCGGCATCGGCGGCATCGGGTTCATTGGAGCACCTGCTGCGGTTTCGATCCAGAGCGAGGGCGTTGTCGCCCACGAGATCGGTCACACCCTCAGCCTGCCCCACGCCCCGTGCGGCAGTCCGGCCGGTCCCGATCCCGACTATCCGTACCCGACCGGTTCGATCGGAACGTGGGGCTACGACATCGTCACCGGCTCCGCATTCAACCCCTCGAGCCATACGGACTTGATGAGCTATTGCAGCCCAACATGGGTGAGCGACTACAACTTCGGCAAATCGCTCGCCTTCCGTACGGCAACGTACGGGTACGGCGCGGTGGAGCCGGTTGCGGCCGGACGGACGGCGCTGACCGTGTTTGGGGCGATCGATGAGCCCATGATCGAAGCGTGGGCACCGAATGCAGTGGATGAAACGGCGACCGTGATGTCGGTTGTCGACACGCCGTTCCACGAGCGGGGGCCGGCGGGAAACTACACGCTGGTCGGAATCGACGCCGATGGGACCATCGTCGCATCGACCTCGTTCGAGCCACTCGAGTATCACCTATACGGTGCTGCGGCGCATGAGGACCGCACGATGTTCTGGACCCAACTTGTTGTCGACGATGACGAGGTAGACCGGCTCGCTGGTTACCGAGTGATTCGCAACGAGTCGGTGATAGGCGCCGGCATTATGCCGGCACCAGCGAACGGTTAGTAGTCGCCGCGGTAGAGGACTCGATCGATCACGTTGCCGTTGGGGTCCTGGAGTAGCGCGGTATCGCCGCCGTTCGACCACACCGCGTCGCCGGCGCACCAATAGAGGTCGGCTGCGCCGTCATCGCCGCATCCCGACCTGAGCCGCAGCTCGGCTCCCGGGGCCAAGGTGACGGGCGGGAAGCGGTATCGGTGCTGCGACGACTCGTCGCGGACGGTCCAATCGGTGAGGTCCACGGGTGCATCGCCGCCGTTTCGAATGACGACGTACTCTTCTGCCGAGTTGGCGCGGTCGGGCCCCGGTGGGTTGTACTCGACGTGGGTGATCTCAGTTGCGGTGACGACATGGGGCCCGCAGGCATCAGGCTGCCACATCCCGATCTGAGAGCTTGCGGCCTCGTCGGCGAGGGCAATAAACGCATCGTTGCGGGGGTGGTCGCCCTGGAGGACGTTGGCGTGGCCCGAAATGAGCATCTCTTCGGCGACCGGTGTGTCGCCGGCGTACACGTAGCGGAGCAGGCGGCCGAATCGGTCCGTGTCCTCACCTCCAGCAACGACCAGGGTGATGGGGCCGGCTTCGAGGTAGAAGGTCAGGGCATCGCGGCCCGCATCGTCGTAGCACTCGTCGCGCTCCGGGGCGTTGATCCCGACCAGGCGCACCTCCTCCGTGGTCCCAGACCGCTCGACCTCGATGGAGTCGCCATCGAGCACTCTCACCAATCCGGCCGATGTGCCATTGGCCGGGACCGATTCTGTCGGTCCGACGGTGGCGATGTTGGTGGTCGGTGTGGCAGCTGAGGATGAGTCATCGCCATCGAGCCCACAGGCTGCGATGAGGACGGAGATGGCTACGAGTGGTACCAGGCGACGGGACATGGTCGGGACGGTAGCGAGGTGGGGGCTACTTGTCCTTGGGGTCTTTGGGGGCCTTGGGGTCCTTGTCTTTGGGGTCCTTGGGGGCTTTGGGGTCCTTGTCCTTCGGGTCTTTGGGGTCGTTGGGGTCCTTGGGGTCTTTGACTTTGGGGTCTTTGGGGTCTTTGACTTTGGGGTCTTTGGGGTCCTTGTCCTTCGGGTCTGCGCCGGGCAGGCCGAAGTCGTGCGGATCGGGATGATCTCCACAGGCCGCGGTCGGGCTGAATCGCTCTCCCGGCGGGCTGGTGCGTGCCGCTTCTCGTACACAGGCCGTCCATTCCTTGACGGCGACCGTGTACGCCGCCGCCCGGGCCCGGTCTACGTCGGCCTGCGTTGTGTCGTCTGCAGAGGGCGCCTCATCCGCGGGACTGACGGCGTTCCTTTCGTCGTTGGTGGGTCCTGCCGGCGCATCATCCTCGTCCAAGGCGACGGTGGCCGGCGCAGCGGGCGCAGGATCGGGCAGGCTGATGCCGAGGTGGCCGGCGGCTTCCGAGACTGCGGCTTGGACCGGGGCAGGGAGATTGCCGGTGGCTGCGGCTGCGCTGCCGCCGACAGCGGCGAGTGCCGCGGTGCCCAGCATCATCTTGATGGCAAGGCCGGAGGTCAATCCAGCCAGCGATAGCCGGCGTCGCCAGCGGACGCCGACGGTTGTCGTGGGGCTTGGAGGAGCCGTCGCGTGCACGGCGGCAGCTGCAGCCGCCGAGATGTGGCGGGTCTGGATCGATGGATGAACCGAACGGTCGGCGGCACGCCGCACTGCGGCCACGAACGCCACGAGCATGGGATCAGCGCCCGGCGCACCGGCGATGGCTGCTTCGAGTTCGCCGGAGTCCCATTGGCTTGCTTCCATACTCTCGTTACCGATGGCGCTAGTTACGGTGTTATGGGCTGCGGTTCGAGAATCCTGCGCAGCGAGGCAAGTCCGCGTCGCTGCAGCTGGGTTACTGCACCAACCTGCTTGCCGGTTGCGGCCGCCGTCTCCTCGAGGGAGAGCCCCGCGATGATGCGCAGCGCCACTACGTCACGCTGGTCGGGGGTCAGCTGCTCGAGCAAGTAGCGGAGCGATTCGTCGGCCAACGAAGCGAGAGCCGCCTGCTCGGCATCCTGGATTCCGGCGATCCCGGCGAGGTCTTCGTGGGCAACCAGGTCTTCCGGTCGTCGCGCTTGTCTGCGGCGTTCGTCGATGAGGCGATGGTGGGCGACCATGAAGATCCACGAGCGAAAGTTCGCCTCGGTTCCAGTGAAGCTGCCAACGTTGCGGGCGATCTGAAGGAACACGTCCCCGACGAGGTCTTCGGGCTCGCGGGCACCGCGGACGGTGAGGTAGCCGGTCAGCGGTCCGCCATACTCGGCGTAGATGGTGCTCCATGCCCACTCTGCTCCCTCCTGTGCAGCAGTGAGGATGCCCTCGAAGCTCTCGCCAAACGCCATGCCGTATGTATCGGTCGCAGCACCCCTTTACTTGAAACCGCTAGGACGTGGCTAGGAGAAACAGCCCGTATTGGGGCAGCCCCTAGGCGATGGCTCCTGCGATCGAGGCGTGCGACGAAAGTGTGTGGACGGCAGCCTCAACCACCATGGGATCGAACTGTGTTCCGGCGTGGCGCTGAAGCTCGTCGAGTGCGTATTCGATCGGCTGAGCCTCCTGATACACCCGGTCGCTGACCATGGCGTCGAAGGCGTCGGCTACACACAGGATGCGGGCCAGCAGCGGGATTCGTTGGCCGGAGCGGCCGAATGGATAGCCCAGTCCGTCAAAGCGCTCATGGTGGGCAAGTACCGCCCGGGCGATCTCGGGGTGAACGAGGCCGGTCACCATCTCGAAACCGATCAGAGGGTGCCGTCTGACGAGGGCGGTCTCATCGGGATCCAGCGCTCGCGGGAGCGCAAGAACATTGGCATCGATGGCGGACTTGCCGATGTCGTGGAGCGCCGCGGCGATTTCGAGGCGGCGAATCCGCTCGTCGTCGAATCCGAGGGTCTCGGCAACGGAACGGGTCAATGAGCCAACCCGTCTTCCGTGGTCGGCCCACTCCGGCGCCATGGTCCTGATCAGATCCCCGACCGACACACTATCCTCATCGCTCGACTGATCTAGTTACCGACGCGCTGGTGGTCGGTGATATGGGTCGGGAGGGGGTTTCTGGGGATCGGCAGAACCTCGAGTAGCCGCCGTGGCGGCGGTGCGCCTGTCGTGGCCACGGGCCGACCCGCCGTGCCCGGGTCAGTTCTGTGCGACGTACTCGGCAAGCTCGGCGAGGAGGACTTCTTGCTCGCCGCTGCTGAGGAACGTCGCCTCGAGTGAGTTGCGGGCGAGGGCGACGACCTCGTCGCGGGTGAGGTCAATCGCGGTGGCGAGCGCCACATAGTTGTCGGCCACGTAGCCACCAAAGTACGCGGGGTCATCCGAGTTGATCGTCACTTTGACCCCGGCATCGAGCATGCGTTTGAGGCTGTGGTCCTCGAGGCGATCGAACACTCGCAGCTTCAGATTCGACAGTGGGCACATCGTCAGGGGGACCGAGTTCGCTGCCAGCCACTCGACGAGTTCTTCATCCTCGTCGGCCCGTACGCCGTGGTCGATGCGTTCGGCGCCAAGGGCATTGAGGGCACCGATCACGTACGCGGGGGGACCTTCTTCGCCGGCGTGCGCCACAGCATGGAGTCCGGCGAGTCGGGCCCGCTCGTAGACCGGGGCAAACGGTTCGGGTGGATTGCCAACCTCGGAGCTGTCGAGACCGACGCCGAGCAGTTGATCGTGATAGGGGGCGGCCGCCTCGAATGTTGCCAGCGCAGCCTCGGGCGAGAGATGGCGGAGGAACGACATGATCAAGCCGGACGAGATCCCAAACTCGGTTTCGGCGGCAGCCATTGCGTTGAGGAAGCCGGGCATGAATACCTCGAAGCCGATCCCGCGGGCGGTATGGGTCTGCGGGTCGAAGAAGATTTCGGCTCGCCGCACCCCGTCGGCGTTGGCTCTGACGAGATACGCCCACATCAGGTCGTAGAAGTCTTGTTCGGTACGCAGGGCGGCGGCGCCTGCGTAGTAGATGTCGAGGAACGACTGGAGGTCGGTGAACTCGTAGGCGGCGCGCAACGCCGCAATTGATTCGTAGCCGAGATCCACGCCGTTCCGGCTAGCAAGCTCGAACATCATCTCGGGCTCGAGTGACCCCTCGATGTGGATGTGGAGCTCCGCCTTGGGGATGCCTCGGATGAATGACTCTAAATGCTGATCCATGGGACCGGTAAGGATAACTCCCCTGGCCGAGCCGCGACCAAGCCGGTGAGTCGGCCTCCTACGGCGTTGCCGCCGTAGCTCGCCGCCGGGCAATAGCGCCGGCCAAAGCCCGCCACCCCAGCATCGCCGCGGTCAGGAAGACCGTTGCCACCATGATGAACGAGACGGCGGTCCCCTCATCGAAGACGAAGCGACGCAACAGCATTCCGGCGACGATCGTGGTCGCGAGGACGCCGCCGCCCACTCGTAGTGACGTTGGCGCTTGCCAGGCTCGGGTGAGCAGCCACCCAATGACGAGGGCCATGAGGAACGGCGCCGCAGTGGTCGCGATCCCCTCGATCGTTCCCTCCTCGTTGTGGGTTCCACGGCCAAGAGTCACGAACACGAGGACGGACACGACATCAAGGGACAGCAGCCAAGGTGACATGGGAAGAGCGTAAACGATCCCCGAGGGGGCGTGTCTCGATGGGGGTGGCGAGCCCGAAGGCGTGCCGTTGCCTATACCCCGCGGTCCAGGAACAACGAGCGAAGGGGCCGCACGAGGCAGCCCCTTCGCCAACAGTCGGGTCGTTGCGTTAGAACTGCTCTTGTTCGGTGGAGCCTTCGAGGGCCAACGTCGATGCCAGGCCACCGGATATGACGGTCGAGACATCGTCGAAGTATCCGGCGCCGACCTCACGCTGATGACGGGTAGCCGAGTAGCCGGCGTCCTCCATGGCGAACTCCTTCTCTTGGAGCTTGACGTACGCCGTCATGCCCTCCGTGGCATAGCCCTTGGCCAGCTCGAACATCGTGGCGTTGAGCGCATGGAACCCGGCCAGCGTGATGAACTGGAACCGATAGCCCATCGCTCCGAGTTCCTTCTGGAACTTGGCGATAGTGTCGTCGTCGAGCGCCGCCTTCCAGTTGAACGATGGCGAGCAGTTGTAGGCCAGCATCTTGTCCGGGTACTCCGCCTTCATTGCCTCGGCGAACTTCGCCGCTTCTCCGAGATCCGGCGTGCTCGTCTCGCACCACACCAGATCCGAGTACGGGGCGTAGGCCAGACCGCGGGCGATGGCGGCGTCCATCCCGTTGCGAACGTTGAAGAACCCCTCGGGAGTCCGGTCGCCGGTGACGAACTGCTGATCGCGCTCGTCCACGTCGCTGGTGAGCAGCGTTGCTGCCAGCGAGTCGGTGCGGGCGACGATGATCGTCGGCACGCCCATCACGTCGGCGGCGAGCCGGGCTGAGGTCAACGTGCGAACATGTTGGCTGGTCGGGACCAGCACCTTGCCGCCCATGTGGCCACACTTCTTCTCGGAGGCCAACTGGTCCTCGTAGTGGACTCCGGCGGCGCCGGCCGCGATGAAGCTCTTTGCCAGCTCGAACGCATTGAGCGCTCCGCCGAAGCCCGCTTCGGCGTCCGCAACGATCGGCAGCATGTAGTGGATGTCCGGCTTGCCTTCAGACCACTCGATCTGGTCGGCCCGCACCAAGGCGTTGTTGATGCGGCGGACCAGCGCCGGGGCACTGTTGGCCGGGTACAGGGACTGGTCCGGGTATACCTGCTCGCCGAGGTTGGCGTCGCCGGCGACCTGCCAGCCCGAAAGGTAGATGGCCTTGAGGCCGGCCTTGGCCATTTGGACGGCCTGGCCGCCCGACATCGCCCCAAGGGCGTTGATGTAGTCCTCGGTCTTCAGTAAATCCCATAGGCGTTGTGCTCCACGGCGAGCGATGGTCTGCTCAACGACGAAGGACCCCTGGAGTCGCACGACGTCGTCGGGCGAGTAGTCGCGCTGCACGCCCTCCCAGCGAGGGTTCGATTCCCAGTCCGTGCGGATGGCTTCGGTGCGTTCCTTGATGGCTTGCTCTGTGGTCATGCCCACTCCTGTGTGGTCGAACGGGTCGGTCGTTTGCTGGCGTGTCGAAGTCGGTCAGTCGATGTGCTCGTAGGCGGGGAGGGTGAGGAATTCGGGGAAGGAACTGGCCAGCGCTACCTGCTCGAAGAGTTCCCCGGCTTCTTCAAAGCGGCCCTGGTCGAATATCTCGTCGCCGTATTCCTCGTGCATCTTGGCGAGTTCCTGATGGGCGACGTTGTGCACGTACTCGGGAGTCACCTGATCGCCCTCAACCACCGTCGCGTGGTTTTGCACCCACTGCCAGATCTGCGAACGCGAGATCTCTGCAGTGGCGGCGTCCTCCATCAGGTTGTAGATCGCGGCGGCGCCGTTGCCCCGCAACCACGAGGCCAGGTATCTGATGGCGACGTCGGTGTTGGTGTGGACCCCGGCCTCGGTGATCTGTCCGCCGGCGATGGTCGTGTCGACCAAGTCGGCGGCTTTGACGTCGACGTCGTCGCGCTGCTTGTCGATCTGGTTGGGTCGATCCCCGAGAACCTCGGTGAAGACCTCGGTCGCGAGCGGAACCAGGTCGGGGTGCGCAACCCACGTTCCGTCGTGGCCGTCGCGGCTCTCGCGCTCCTTGTCCTCACGCACCTTTGCAAAGGCGATGCGGTTGATCTCCTCGTCGCGTCGACTCGGGATGAACGCCGCCATGCCGCCCATGGCGTGGGCGCCGCGACGGTGGCAGGTCTTGATCAGCAGATCTGTGTAGGACCGCATGAACGGCACCGTCATGGCGATCTGTGCCCGGTCGGGGAGGAGCATGTCGGAGCGGTTCCGGAACTTCTTGATGATCGAGAAGATGTAGTCCCACCGCCCAGCGTTGAGCCCGGCAGAGTGGTCACGCAATTCGAAGAGGATCTCGTCCATCTCGAAGGCAGCCAGGATCGTCTCGATCAGCACTGTGGCGCGGATGGTGCCTTGGTCGATACCGAGGTCATCCTGGGCGGCGACGAACACGTCGTTCCAGAGCCTGGCCTCGAGGTGGCTTTCGAGCTTCGGTAGGTAGTAGTACGGTCCGGTGCCCCGGGCGAGCAACTCGGCCGCGTTGTGGAAGAAGTAGAGACCGAAGTCGAATAGGGAACCCGAAACCGGTTCGCCGTCAACGGTCATGTGGTCTTCGACGAGGTGCCAGCCGCGGGGGCGCACCATGAGCGTGGCGGTCTCCGGATTCAGTGAGTAGATCCTGCCGTCGGGATTGGTGAACTCGATGCGGCGCCTGATGGCGTCCTTGAGGTTGATCTGGCCATCGATCACGTTGTGCCAGGTCGGTGAGCAGGAGTCCTCGAAGTCGGCCATGAACACCTTCGCCCCCGAGTTGAGGGCGTTGATCATCATTTTGCGATCAACCGGACCGGTGATCTCGCAGCGGCGGTCGGCCAGGTCGGGCGCAGGCGGCACGATCTGCCACTCGGCGTTCCTGATGTCCTCGGTCTCGGGCAAGAAGTCGGGCATCTCGCCTGCGTCGATCCGTTCCTGGCGTGCGGCACGGGCGGCGAGGAGTTCCTTGCGGCGGCTGTTGAAGCGCCGTTGCAGGCCGGCAACGAACGCCAGCGCCTCTGGGGTGAGGATTTCGGCGAAACGTTCGTCGGTTGGGCCGGTGATAACGACTCCCTCGGGCATCATGGGCGTCTGTCCTTTCGGCTGCGTGGACCAAGCGTTGTGGTTGCGAAGACGATTGGCAATTCCTTCACTTGCGAAGAATGGCGATTCTTATCATCATTGCGTCAGTTGGAGGTTCTTCCATGAGTACAACGGCCGTGGATCCACTGATCTTTGGTCAGCGAGTGCGGCACTACCGCAAGCTGCGCGGGTTCACGCTCGACGCTCTCGGCGCTGCCGTGGGCAAGCCGGGACCGTATCTGTCGCTCCTCGAGAACGGCAGGAAGGAGCCACGGCTCGGGCTGATCAATGCCCTCGCGGAAGCTCTCGAGGTGCCGACGTTGGATCTGCTGCGGTCCGAAGCGCCAAGTCGCCGTGCCCAGTTGGAGGTCGCGCTGCAACGGGCCCAAGAGGATCCGCTCTATCGGGAACTCGGATTGCCGCATTTCAAACCTTCGGCTCGTATCCCCGATGTTGCGCTCGAGCATGTCGTGCGCCTCTACGACGAACTGCGCGGCCGTCACACGATCGCCCAAGTGACCAGGGAAGAGGCCCGTATCGCCAACTCGGCGCTACGGGCGGAGATGCGCCAGCGGGGTAACTACTTCGGAGAGGTCGAGGGCGTCGCAGCCGAGGCGATCAGTGCGGCGGGTTACAGCGGTTCGGGAGCGCTGACCGAGGGCAATATCAAGGCGCTCGCCGCTCATTTCGGATTTGCGGTGCACCGAGCCCAGGACATCCCATCGTCTGTGCGTTCGGTAACCGACCTGCGTCATCGTCGCATCTATGTGCCCCAGCGCGACCTGCTCTCGACCCGAGGGGCCCGTTCGGTGGTGCTCCAGACCCTCGGCCACTTTGCGCTCGACCATCCCGAGCCTGCCGACTTCTCCGAGTTCCTTCGCCAGCGAGTGGAAGTCAACTACTTCGCCGGGGCCGTGTTGGTTCCCGAGCAAGCCGCTGTCCCTTTTCTGAATGAGGCCAAGGCCGGTCGTGATCTCGCCGTCGAAGACATCCGTGACGGGTTCTACGTTTCGTATGAGATGGCGGCGCACCGTTTCACCAACCTCGCCACCGAGCACCTTGGGCTTGGGGTTCACTTCATCCGCTCCGACGAGTTGGGGATCATCTGGAAGGCCTATGAGAACAACGGCGTGCCCTTTCCGCGCAACTCGGTCGGTGCCATCGAGGGTCAGCGACTGTGCCGGCAGTGGGGGACCCGCCGCGCCTTTCATTCTGAGGACAAGTTCTCCATTCACTACCAATACACGGACACGAACGCCGGAACCTTCTGGTGCAGCACGCACGTCGACGAGAACCGCATGGCGGCGATCACCGTCGGTGCCCGGTTTGAGGAAGCCAAGTACTACCGGGGTCGCGACACCGACCGCCGGGCCGTTTCGAAGTGTCCCGGTGGGGACTGCTGCCGTCGGCCCTCTGAGGGGCTCGCGTCGCGATGGGATGGCCTCGCCTGGCCGTCGGTGAGCCCCAACAGTCATGTACTGGCCGCCATGCCGGTCGAGACGATTCCCGGTGTCGACCTCACCGAGATGTACGAGTTCTTGGAGCGCAACGCCCCGTGAGGCTGCGGCCGGCCGGTCAGCGGACGGGAATGATCCGATAGAGCTGGCCGGCAAGATTCATGATGAGTATCTCGCCGTCGCCATCGACACCGAGACTGCTGGCGTTCCCGATCTTGCCGAGGTCGCCGGTCCAGTCGGTTTCCGATTCGACAGGGTCGGCGTAGGCCCAGCTGCGGATCCATCCGACGCAGTAGTCGCTGTAGAACTGGTGGCCGTGGAGCTCCGGTATCGAGGGTCCCCGGTAGACCGGGCCGGCAATGATGGCGCACAAGCCCTCGTGGTACTCGGTGAGACGGGGTTCGACCAACCCGGCCGTGTCGCAGCTGTCGGCCTCGAAGCATTCGGGACCCTCCAAGATGGGCCACCCGAAGTTGGCGCCCGGCGTGGCGAGGGGAATGACGTTTACTTCCTCCCACCAGTCCTGGCCGACGTCGGAGATCAGAATGCTGTCGCCGTCCATGGTGGCTCGCCAGGGATTGCGGAGACCGTAGGCCCACACCTCAGGGGCACCGCCTTCTCCGGTGGCGAACGGATTGTCGGGAGGGATGGCATACGGTGAGGCGGCGTCGATGTCGAGTCGCAGCACCGTGCCGTACCAGTTGGTCGGGTCTTGGGCTTTCATGCGCCAATCGGTGCCGCCGGGGGAGGGGACGCCGCCGTCGCCGAGAGTCACCCACAAATAGCCGTCGGGTCCGAAGACGAGGGCTCCGCCCTGGTGAGCGGGGTGGGGTTGCTCGAGTTCGAGGATGCGGCGTCCCGAGCGCGGGTCGGCGGCATCGGGGTTGTCGGCGGAGCGCTGGTACTCGAACAATTGGCTGGTACCGGAGACGTCCGTGAAGAAGACAAACAGTCGCCCGTTCTCCTCGTAGCGGGGATGGAACACCAACGCAGTCAGGCCCTGTTCAGGTCCATCGGTCGACACCTCAGCGGTCAGATCGAGAAATGGCTCTGCGGCGACGACGCCATCCTTCACGATTCTGACGAGCCCGGTCTTTTCCAGTACGAAGATGCGGTCGTCTCCAGGCCGGGCGGTGGCGTAGGTGGGCTGGTCGAATCCGTCGGCGATGAGGTCGAGCTCGAGCCCGGCCAGCGGTGCCGAGGGCCGCACCGTCGTCGGTGGGGCATATTGGGGCGGCGCCGTGGTGCCCGGTCCGATCGGCGCTGCGCCGTCGCCCGCGTCCGATCCACCGTTGGGCGAGCAAGCGGAGAGGATGAGGATGGCGGCCACCAGCGGCGCGATGTGGCGCATCGGCGGAAGGTTAGGTCCGCGGTGGGACAAGTCCACATCCTGGGCGGCGCCACGGGAGTCAGTCTGCGGCTGGGCCGATCATCTCAGCGATGGCGAGTCCGAATCCTGTGACGAAGACTTCATCCGCCGTCACCGGGGCGATCGTAGGAGCGCCGTCGCTCCACACGGTGTGGTGGGGGCCGATCCGAAGCTCGACCGGGTTCGCTCCAAGGTTGATGGCGACGAGCAGTCGCTCCGTCGGGTGGGTTCTCACGAACGCAAAGACCTGGTCGGCATTGGGGAGGATCTCTTCGTAGCCACCTTCGTGCAAGGCGACGTGGTCGCGGCGGAAATGGATGAGTCGCTGATAGAAGGCAAGCAACGACGAGGCGTCGATCCGCTGATCGGCAACGTTGACGCCGGAGCGGTGGTTGGGGTGCACCGGGAGCCAGGTCTCCACTCCCGCGGGGCTGAACCCGGCGTTGGCGCCGCTCGACCATTGCATCGGGGTGCGGGTGCGGTCTCGGGAGAAGCTGGCGGCCCGCCCCGCTGCAGTCACCGGATCCATGCCGAGTTGTTCGACGGCGGCCCGATAGAACCGACGGCCGATCGGATCAAGCAGCGTGGCGGGATCGGCCGCCAGATGGTCTTCCATGCCGATTTCTTCGCCTTGATAGAGCGATGGGGTACCGGGCAGGAGGAGCATCAGGGCGGCGGCGACCCTGGTCCACCCCGCATCGTTGACGCCGTCGGCGAGCCGGGATCGAACGCGGTGGGCGTCGTGGTTGCCCATCGTGTTGCACGGCCAGGCCCCCGCGGGCATCGCGGCGAGTCTGGTGCGCTGGTTGTCACGGATGGCCTGCGCAGTGAGCCGCCCCATCCTGGTGAGCGGGAAGTTGAACACCATCTGCAGCCGGTCGGTGCCGCAATAGTCGAGGCGGTCCGTCTCGCCGACGAGGACACGGTCGTTGTACGCGTCGATCACCCGGCGCAGGCTGCGCAGCACATCGTGGACCTCGGGTTGGTGGAGTTGATCACCGAACATCGCCTCCCAGCTGGAACCGGCATCGAGGCGGGCGCCGCGCTCATAGGGGCTGTTCCACAGGTCGATCAGCGAGAAGTCGGCGTCATGGTCGCTGAGACCCTCGTGCTCGAACAGGGTGTCGACGGCGTCGAGCCGGAAACCGTCGACGCCACGGTCGAGCCAGAAGCGAACGGCCTGCCACATCGCCTCAGCCACCGCCGGGTTTCGCCAATTGAGATCGGGTTGTTCGGCGAGAAAGTAGTGGTAATACCACTCGCCCCGAGTCTCGTCCCAGGTCCATCCCGGACCGCCAAAGGCAGAGAGCCAGTTGTTGGGAGGCCGTCGCGTTCCGTCGGCGGCGATGGTGCCGGGGTGCCACATGTACCAGTCGTGCTTTGGATTGGCGGCCGACGAACGAGACTCGAGGAACCAGGGGTGCTGATTCGAGGTGTGGTTGAGCACGAGGTCGAGCAGGACTCGGATTCCGCGACGGTGGGCCGAATCGAGGAAGCGTTGGAACACATCGAGGGTCCCGTAGACAGGTTCGACGTCGGTGTAGTCGGAGACGTCGTATCCGAAGTCGGCCTGCGGGCTGGGAAAGTGGGGCGACAGCCACACCGCATCGATGCCCAGCCATTCGAGATAGTCCAGTTGCTCGGTGGCCCCCCACAGGTCCCCGATACCGTCACCGTTGCCGTCGGCAAAGCTGCGTGGGTAGATCTGATACACCACCCCGGTCTGCCACCAGGGCAACGGCGATTCGCTCACAATCGTCCGGCTTCGTGCCGCTTCACTTGGATCGTCTGATTCGGGTGGAGCGAGGCTGTGGAATCGCAGCTCGTTCGGTAACGGCGTTGTTGATGTACTCGACGTAGCGAACGATGGCGTGGTCGGAGAACGGGTCGACCTTGCCTTCCTTGAGGCCGAGGCGGAACCCCCGCCAGCGGTCCTTGCTGCGCTGTCGGGGCGTGAGTAAACGGAGCTTCCCGTAGGCATTGAGGTACATCAGCCGCCCGCTGTGCCGATACCGCAACCACGCCGGCGGGACCCGGGTGACGATGTCGTTGTTGTTGACCCAGCGGAAGTGCGAAATATCGGTGTGGGAGACATACTGTTTGGTCCCGACTCGTGGGCTGCCGAAGGTGTGAAGTTCCTCGGGCATGGCCGGGATATGTGACAGGTAGCAGCGGCCGGCACAAATGGTTGCCATCGCACCGCCGAGCGAGTGGCCGGTGAACCAGGTGGTCCGGCTGTCGTCTTGGAGCACCGCTTCGAGCTTGGGCCACAGGTCGTCAACCTCACGCTTGAAGCCGCGGTGAACTCGTCCCACTGTTTCGGCGAGATCGGTGAGTGCATTGGCGTCCGCCTTGATGTCGTTCCACTCGTTCGGCTCGGTGCCCCGGCAGGCGATGACGAGGTCAACGTCGTTGGCGAAGACGTAGGCCTGGGCGCCGTCACGTTCGATGTACGTCGTGTTGGTGAAGCCGAGGCGCAGTGCCACGGCTCGGGTCTGATCTTCGGGAAGGTAGGAGACCATCGACATCTCGGCGAACAGCAGGGATCGCTCCAAGGGCTCGAGGTTGGCAATCGGCCCGTCGAGCTTGGAGTTCAGCTCAATCTCGTCTGCCGCTTTGCTCGAGATGGGGGTCTGTTCTTCGGCCACCGGTTCGTCCTCCTGGCCACGGCCTGAGTGGGATGGTCCCAGGATACGGAAGAAGGGCAACGTTTGGGGAAGTGCAGTTCCGCAGGATTGTCGCCGCAATAGGTGCGGTGGGACCGGTACGATTCCGCTATGACGTACGAGCCTGAAACTGATCTTCGCGCCCGGCTGACTCCGCTGCAGTTCCAAGTGACCCAGCAAGCGGGCACTGAGCGAGCGTTCAGCGGCGAGTACTGGGATTCCAAGGATCCGGGTGTTTACCGCTGCATCGTTTGTGACGCAGAGCTCTTCTCCAGCGAAACCAAGTATGACTCAGGCAGCGGCTGGCCGAGCTTCTGGGAAGCGCTGGATCCCGCCGCGGTCGAGATGCACGAGGATCGCACTTTCGGGATGGTTCGTACTGAAGTGGTGTGTGCCAATTGTGGCGCCCATCTCGGACATCGTTTCCCGGACGGACCCCGTCCCACCGGCGAGCGGTTCTGCATGAATTCGGCATCGCTGCGGCTCGACCGTGCGGAAGACTCCGCCGAGCTCTAGAAGACACTTGACCAACGCCAGCTTGGGCTTGCCGCCACGCGGAGGAACAGGCGTGTGCTCGCCGGTGCAATCCCGCACGGCCTTTGTCCAACACCCCCCTGGCCGTCCGTCTCGGCCTCGCCGGTGAGTACGTTTGTCAGTCGACCAAGGGCCGTTCCATCCAGGTATGGCTTGGCCGGGCGGTGGCCAGCGGCGGCGGTTCCTCCAGGCTGCGAGGCGGGTCGGTGGCCACCGCGGCGCATAGCGTCAAAACGAATTCGCCGTAGTGGATCCACCAGCCGGGCATGTGGTTACCTTCGAGTGCGGTAACCATCAGCGGCCTCCAGGCCGACGGTTCGGCACCGGCAGCCGGGGCGCAGCGCACCTCGACGGTTCGAGTGTCTCGCCGCAGCCCCGTCCTCAGCACCTTGAGGGCGCTCTCCTTCGCCGACCAGATCAGGTTCGCCATGAGATCGTGTTCGCCGGCTGCCACCAGCGCCTGCTCCGGGGGGGTGAGGTAGTCCCTGACAAAGGCGTCCGAGCGTGGCTCGACGATCTCGAGATCGCAGCCGATGCGGGCCGTGCCTGCCAGCACCGCGCTGACCGCCCAGTCGGCGCGGTCGGTCATTGCGATCACAACGCCGGCGGGTTCTCCCGCCACGAAAGCCTCGGGTGCGCCATCGGGAGCATTGAGTACCACCACGTCGGCGAGGGAGGCCGGATCGGTGGGGAGCCCGAGGGCGCGGGCCAGCGCGTGCTTTGCGGTCCAGCGGCCAAGCCGGGCCTCCACGAGACGCTTGGTGAAGCGCATTCGTCCGAGCCGATCGGCCAGCAGCGGGTCGAGCCAGGTGTCGTCGGCGGCGACGTGCGCCAAGCCTGCGGAGAACCACGTGGCTTCGGCCACGGTCAGTCTTTCCGGCCGAGCCGCTCGAGTTCCTTGGTGATGCCGCGGCGTACGGCGTCGATCAGATAGGGGCGCACCTGGTCTGCCGGGATGATGCGGTGGATCGAACCCACCTCGAGGGCCCGATGCACGTTGTGGATCTGGTCGAATTCGTCGGCGACGGCTCCGAGGTGTTCGGTGCGCACCGCTTCGTGCACCAATTCCAGTTCATGGCGTAGATCGGCTTTCTCCTGGCCGTCGGCTTCTGACACTCGGGCGGCAAGTTCGGTCACCCGTGGGTCGGCATCAGCACGGTTGTTGACCTCGCGAACGAACACGACGGCGGCGGCCGGAGCCCCGCCGATGACCGATGCCCGGCTGCCCTCGATGGCGGCGACCTCCATGTTGTCGTTCAGTGTTGCCGAGAAGACCACGAACGCGCCTCCGTGGTAGCGAGACACGACGCAGAAGACGATCGGTCCCTCGAAGTTGACGATGGCCCTGCCGATCTCGGCGCCGTATTCGAGCTGCCACCGCCGCATGGATTCGGGTGATCCGTCGAAGCCAGACAGGTTGGCGAGCACCACGAGTGGGCGGTTGCCTGACGCGGCGTTTACCGCGCGTGCGACCTTCTTCGACGCGACCGGGAAGAGCGTGCCGGAGGTCCACTGCAGCGGCCCATCGGCGGGCACAAAGCCCAACCGGTTGACCGGTTTCGACTCAAAGCCGATCAGGCTCACCGGCTGGCCTCCCAAGAATGCATCCCAGGTGACGGCGATCTCTGCGTGCTGCATCCCGTGCCAGCGTTCCATGTGGGGCAGGTCCTGATCCACCACCGCGGCCATTACCTTGCGGATCTCAAACGGCTGCTTGCGGCCCGGGTTGTGCTCGTCGGAGAAGATGTCGCCCACGGTGGCAAACCCTCCTCCGTGTGGGCTCGTGCCGACATCGCGGTCGGCCGGATCGTCGGTCAGCGCCGGTCGGGCAAATCGCTCGCCGGGATGGACGTAGGCGTACTCGTAGTGGGCCAGCAGGATCCGACAGGCGTCCTCGACGTTGCTGGCGAAGTACTGCGCCTGGCCGTTGGGCCCCATGATGCGCTCATAGCCGCCGATGCCCTGATTGTCTTCGGCTGAAACGCCGCCTGAATAGTCGAGGGCTTCCTTGCCCGTCAGGACCATGGCGGCGTCGGGGGTCATCACCAGGATGCCCTTGGTGTGCATCAGCATGGTGGCTTCGGCGTTCCAGTACGGCTGGGCACCGACGTTGATTCCAACGACGATGATGTTGAGTTCGCCTCCGTTCTGGGTGAACTCGATGATGCGGCGGAGGACTCGGCCGATCCAGTCCATGTTTTCGGTGCCGCTCTCCATTGAGATGAGAGCGCCGGCGGAAACCGCAAACCACTCGACCGGTAGGTTCATCTCCTCCGCAAGGTCCAGGGCGGCGTTGATGCGATGACACTCGCGTTCGGACAGATTGCCGACACCCCGAGTCGGGTCGCCGAGGATGATGACCCGCTGCATGCCTTCCGGATACCGCGCGGTGACGTTTGTCACCACGCCGACAACGACGTTGGCCTCGTTGCGGCCGATGCTCCGGTCTACCGGTTCGAGCCGGCCATCAACCAGGTCGTGCTCAACGAACGTGCCGGGCGGGAATCCCCGTTGGGCGTGCTCACTGGGCGGCGTCAACATTCCGAGAATCTCCGAAGGATGGGCCATGCCGCGTTGGCGGAGCCGCACCACCTTCTGGTCGAGATTCGACAGCGGCTGCATCGGGTTCTTCCACGGCTTGCGGATACTGAGGCGTACACCTCTTCCGCCCGGATTGCTGATTTCGAGCAAGCGAGCCTTGATCTTGCCCTTCTCGTTGCGGACCCTGACCCGTACCGATACCCGTTCGAGGCCCAAGCCTTCGGTCTCCGGGGCGAGACGTTGCACGAGTTCGGTGATCTCGTCAGAGCCGAAGGTGAGCTCAGGCCAGACATAGAGCTGTACCCGGTTCCAGTGCAATCGTTTGTGGGTTGGGCGGTGCGCTTGGAAGTGGCGGATCGGCCCGAGCACGTCCCGGTAGACCCGCTCGAACTCGGGGACTCCGATCACCTTGCCGTCCTCGTCGCGCAACGGGGTGAGGTCGCGGACCTCGGCGAAGGCGAAGAGACGCTCATCACGCGGATTCTCCCTGGCCACCCCATGGAATAGGTAGATGTCCTCGATGGTCGGGAGCCTGCGGGTCTCGAAATTCGACAGGCGCCACAGTTCGAGCCGCTTTGCCATCATGGGATGGAGGTCGCGGTACTCGGACTCTTCGTGGTGGGACCCATCCGGTGAGCCGCGGAAGGTGAAGTTGAGGACGCCGCTGAGCGAAGTCCCCGTACCGGCGCCCGAGATCGCCACGACGATCCGACGCAGTGCGAGGTCCCCGAGCGTTTCGTCGAGGATCTTGCGAACGTGACGTTCAGAGATCTCAGCTGTGGCTCGGGGCTGGGCTTGCCACACATAGATGTCGACCACCACATCGTGATCCTCAGGAAAGCTCTCGAGCACTGAATGGAGGCTCCGAGTTCCCTCGAGCAGGTCTTGGAAGAGCAGGTGGGTGCTCACGACGTGGATGGGGCGCCCCTCGAAGTCGTAGTTCGCCGCAGAGAACAGGAAGCCATCAGCTTCATAGGTCGTGAACGGTCCCAGATGACGGATTCGGTAGTAGCGCCGGGTGATCACCTCGAGCATGATTCGCTGCATCTGCGGTGAGGCGGCGCCGAACCGGCTCGAGAGGAGAGGCTTGAGCGGCTGCGGACATTCGACCAGTTCGGTCACCTTTTCGGGAACGTCGGGGGCCTGCGGATTGGCGGCGAGGTACTCGAGGATCTGCTCGACTTCTTCATATTTCTGCGCCCTGATCTGCTCCAGGAACGGCATGTCGAGCGACCGGTAGTGGATTTCACGAGCGATGTCGTTGACGGCCGGATAACGGCTCCTGGTCTCCTGGATCAATCGGTCGAGTAACCGGCGGAACCGTTCGCCGCCATCCTCAGCGTGGGCGAGGCGATCGTCGAGGACGGTGAGGACGGCTTGGATTTGCCGGCCCATCCGGGCGTGTGACCTGGCGATCTGATAGAGCGCCTGTTCGAGCTGCGGCGACGGTTCGAGCGATTCGATACCGTAGTGGGCCAGCGTCCTGCGCAGCTGTTCGACAAATCGCGCGGGGAGGCGGTCGGCGCTGGCGCCGAGGTCACGCAGGTAGTCGAAGAGGTACTCCTCGCTGCTGCGGCGCTCAGTCTCAGTTTCGTCCCCGCGAGGGGCGCGACGGAAGAGCGCGATGATGTCGAGAAAGATGCCGAGGACCTCGTCCTCGATGGCGCGCACGTCCGGGTCGGAGGCGCCACGCGGGCATCGGCTGCTTCCCGGAGCGGCGAGGTCGCGCAGATACTCCGGCCCGACGTCCCAACCGAGCAGCATGTTGCGGAGGCTCTCGAGGTAGTGGTGACAGCCGCGATGCCACAGATCGTCGTAGGCCAGAGCGAGAGGGGCGAGGTCGATCCGCCTGCCGGTTTCCTCTCCGACGACATCGGCGTCCGGGTCGATTCGCAGCAGCGGCGTACCGGTGGCGACCTGGACGTTCTCGCCGATCAGGATTTCGCCCACTGTGCCGGGAAGCTCGGCGACGAGCGTGGTCTCCATCTTCATCGCTTCGATCACGGCGAGGCGGTCACCGGGCTTCACGCGGTCGCCGGGCTCGACCAGCATCGCAACCACCACCGACGGCGAGGGAGCACGGACGACCCCGCCTTCGTCGTGGGTCACGCGGTGGGAGATACCGTCGACCTCGATGACGTGGGTAGCGCCGTGGACAACACCCAGGACTCGGTAGGAACGCCCGGCGCACGTGAGGCGGAAGCCGGTTCGGCCCAAGTCTTCGACGTCGACGGCCACCGTGGCCCCTTCGCACATGACTCGGTAGGTCGCGTCGCTGGTCCGCTCGACCTGGAGGCTGTAGCGCTGTCCACGGTGACGCAAGCGCACAACCTGGCCATCGTGATCGTCGACTGCCGGTCGGCCTCGGGCAGCCGCGGCCCGGAAACGAGCGACGTCCGTCGTCAGCTGCTCGTCATAGGCGGCGATGGCCGCCGCGATGAGGGCGAGGCCGGAGTTGTCATCTGCGATGTGCCTTCCATCGGCGACGAGCCCGTCGACCCATCCGATGTCGAACTTGCCGGCGCGGTAGTCCTCATGAGCCAACAATCCCTGCAGAAAGGCCTTGTTCGAAGTCCCGTCGCGGATGATGACCCGCATCTGGCTGAGGGCGCGCACCAGCCGGCCGCGGGCTTCTTCTCGGGTGGTGCCGTAGGACAGGACCTTGGCGACCATCGAATCGAACTCGGGGGCGATGGCGTCGCCCACCTCGATGCCCGTGTCGATTCGGATGCCGGGACCGACCGGCATCCTGAGCAGCTCGACGACCCCGGGCGCGGGGGCGAAGCCGCGTTCGGGGTCCTCGGCGTTCAGCCGAGCCTCGATGGAATGGCCGATCGTGACGGGAGGAGTGCCTTCGAGCAGCTCGCCGTTGGCGACCGCGAGTTGGAGCTTGACCATGTCGACCCCGGTGGTGAGCTCGGTAACGGGGTGTTCGACCTGGAGCCGAGCGTTCACCTCCATGAAGCTGAATGCCCGCGACGACTCGTCGTAGAGGAACTCGACGGTTCCAGCGCTGCGGTATCCGGCCGCATTTCCCAAGCGGACCGCAGCTTCCTTCACGTCACGATCCTGTTCCGGGGTGAGGCTGGGGGAGGGTGCCTCTTCGAGGAGTTTCTGATTCCGGCGCTGGACCGAGCAGTCACGGACCCCGACCGGCCACACCGTGCCGGCGTCGTCACCGATGATCTGAACCTCGATGTGGCGGGCGCCACTCACCATCGACTCGATGAACATGGTGTCGTCGCCGAAGGCGCCGAACGCCTCGGACTTGGCTGCACCAAATGCCGCTTCCAACTGGTCGGGGGCCGTCACCCGGCGGATACCGCGGCCCCCGCCACCGGCGGTGGCCTTGATCATCACCGGGTAGCCCAGCCGGTCGGCATGTCGACGAGCTTCTTCGAGAGTCTCGACCGGTCCGCCGGACCACGGCGCGACAGGAACATCGGCCGACTCCGCGATCCGCTTGGAGGTGATCTTGTCGCCGAGTCTGCGCATCACGTCGGCGTCTGGTCCGATGAACACGACGCCGAGCCGTTGACACAAATCGACAAAGGCAGCGTGTTCGGCCACGAAACCCCAACCAACCCATGCCGCGTCGGCTCCGGTGGCGATCAGGGACTTCTCGAGCGCTTCGTAGTCGAGATAGCGCAGCATGCGGCGCCCCTGAGGATCGGTGAAGGCAGCCGAACCGAGGTCGTATCTCTCGTCGGCTTCGCGCACGAACATGGCCTGGCGGTCCGGGGCCGTATACAGCGCGATGGTGCGCAGCGATGTGCCACGCTCCACGTTGAACTCGCCGACCGCGTTGATCAATCGCATCGCGGGCTCGCCCCGGTTGATGATCGCGATCCGCGAGAACTTCATGCTGTGGCGCTTCCCCCTAGGCGGTCATCGCGTCGTGGAGTGGAGCTACCGCGTCCTCGTCGAGAGGAGTGGGCAGCTGCACCGTCTGGTATCCCCGCATGTCGACGAACGTCGTGCCCTTCTCGTCGGCGACGCGCACGTCGAATCCCCCATCGCGCGGGGTGACGACTGCATGAATCCGGCCCTTCGCCATGGCCGGGTCGCCTGCATAGGTGACGCGATCGATATGCATCGGCAGCGCCATCGTCCCGTCGCGGCCAATCTCGAGCACTCCAGAGGTCTGGAACGCCAACTCGGCGAGCCGCGGCCAGGTGGTGGTGCGCAGGCTCTCGGGCAGATGGTTCGGCGGCAGGTCTTCGGCAAACCGGCCGACCGCCATGTCATCGACTCGACCTGCCTGGTCGAGCACCTGGTAGGTGGGGCCGTGGAAGAAGATCCGGTAGATGGCGGTAGCGTCGGCCACCGTGCCTATGAACTCGGGGACATCTGTGGTGTCCACGCTCGCGGCCTCGGGGCTGAGACGGACTCTCGCGGTGAAGTGGACGGTGCGCTGCGGTTCCGGTTGGTTGGCCAGCGTCCTCGTTCCTATCAGTTCGCAGTCCGCTATGACGTCACCGCCATCGACGGTGAAGGTGGCGGCCACCTCGACGGTACGCGGTTCGTCGCGATAGAACTTGAACGGCGCCATGAAGTTGACGTCCTCGACGGCGGCGACCGCGAGCTCGGGGAACGCCACCTTGGCGACCTCGGCGAAGGTTTCGACGCCCATGACGCCCGGCAGCACTGCAGTGCCGTCGATCTGATGGTCGTAGAGGAACGGCTGCACGGTTGGATCCAGTTCTGCAGTGGCGACCAGGCCGGAGTAGATGCCGAACTTCGATACGGCCTGAATCACGGCATCGTTGCCGAGCAACCCGCTGAGCTTGCTGTCATCGGATAGGTCGAGGCCTCCGGTTGGCTCGAACTCGTCGAGCAAGAGGCCGAGTCGCTGCCCGATGACGACCTCGCCCCCGACGGCGCGGCCGGTGAGTTCGCGTCGCACGATCGGGATCCCGGCGGCGGCGGGAAGCATGTCGATGCCGACGGCCTTCATCACGGTGGGAATCGAGCCGCGGGTCGCCATCCCGATGTCGCCCCAAGCCGTCCAGTCGATCGCGATGCCGAGAGTGTCGGGTCGGCTGGTGCGGAAACTTGATGCGAACTTGCACAGCAAGTCGTTGGCGGCGCTGTAGTCGGTTTGGCCGTTGTTGCCGAAGCGGCCGGCCACAGAACTGAAGCCCACCGTCGAACCGATTGGGGTATCGCCGAGGCCACGCAGCAGGTTGAACCAGCCGTCGGCCTTCACGTCGAAGACCAGGTCGTACTCGGAGCGCTCCTTGTCGGGGAGCAGGCGGCTGATCTCCAAGCCGCCGGCATGGAGGAGCACATCGACCTTGCCGCTGACGTCTCGTACCTTGGCCATGGCGTCACCGACGGCGTCGCCGTCGAGCAGGTTGACACTGTGGTAGTGGACGGTGCCGCCGGCGGTCTCGATCGCTTGGATGGCGGCGAGCGCGGCGTGGCTACGTTCGATGCCGGCGATCTGACGATCGACCATGGCGGGGGTCGCTCGCTCGCCGGCGGCCTTGAGCCGCTCGAAGATGGTGCGCTTGAGGCCATCCTTGTCGGCAGCGAAGGCGGCGATGTCCTCATCGTCAGGAGCAGGCTCGGGGATGAGGTCGAGCAGGTGGAACACGCCGCCGCTGGCCCTGGCAAGGTCGGCGGTAATGGCCGAGACGATGCTGCCGGCGGCGCCGGTGACGACGAACACGGAGTCGGCGTTCAGGGCCAGGCCTGCGGGCTCCTCGGGCAGGTCCTCCGTGACGACCGCTACGGTCCAGCGCCGATCGCCGGTCAGACCGATTTCAACCGCGCCGGGGTCACGCAACGTCTCAGCGATGAGTGCTTCGGCCGGGGTCGCGGTTTTGCGGCCGGCTTCGAAGTCGACCGCCTTCACCAATGCTTCGGGCTTCTCGCGTTTGAACGCCTTGGTGAATCCGGTCACTGCCCCGCCCATCGGGGCGACGGCTCCGGCGTCGTCGTAGCCATGCCGTCCGCCGAGGCGGGTGGCACTTACGAGGAAGGTACCCGCTTCGCCGATACTCCCGTAGAGGTGACGCATCGTCTCGAAGAGGAGCTTGACCCGGGTGCGCAGCGCTTCTCGCCACGCGGCGAGGTCCATGTCGGCGATGGCAGCTTCGGGATCGAGAGCCGGAAGCCAGTAGACGCCCTGGATGGTGCCGTCGGCGGCGAACGCATCGAGTCGGCTCTTCAGCTCATCCGCGTCGGGAGCATCCTCGATGGCAAGCACCGCAGCTCCGAGCTTTTCCAGGCGCTTGACCAGCTTCTTGCCGATGCCACCGTGATCCATCATCACCACGATGCGGCTGGTGTCGTCGATGGACACTCCTGTCGGAGCGCACAAATCCAGGTCGGGTCGCAACACCGCGGTCGGTATGCGGCGCGGGATTCCGGCGGCGGCGACATCGTCCCCAACCATGAGATCGGATTCGGCCGAAGGCGCATCGCCGGTCGCGGCTGTCGCAGTTGACGGCTGCGGAGCAGCGGCGGGTGCGGTAGCAGCCACGGGTGCGGTAGCAGCCGCAAGGCCGGGGGCGCGGTCGTAGACGAAGGCGATGACGTGGGCGAGGGTGGGGTAGTCGCGGAGTGCCAGGTTGTCGTCGCGTTCGATGCCGTATTGGTCGCGGATGGCGGCGAACGTTTCGGCTTGTTTGACGGTGTCGACACCGAGGTCGGCTTCGAGGTCGGCATCGAGGTCGAGCATGTCGGTTGGATACCCGGTCTGCTCGGAGACGATCCCGAGGACGGTGGCGGTCACTGCGTCGTCGGCCGAGGCGGTCGCGGCTGTCGCAGTTGACGGCTGCGGAGCAGCGGCGAGTGCGGTAGCAGCCACGGGTGCGGTAGCAGCCGCAAGGCCGGGGGCGCGGTCGTAGACGAAGGCGATGACGTGGGCGAGGGTGGGGTAGTCGCGGAGTGCCAGGTTGTCGTCGCGTTCGATGCCGTATTGGTCGCGGATGGCGGCGAACGTTTCGGCTTGTTTGACGGTGTCGACACCGAGGTCGGCTTCGAGGTCGGCATCGAGGTCGAGCATGTCGGTTGGATACCCGGTCTGCTCGGAGACGATCCCGAGGACGGTGGCGGTCACTGCGTCGTCGGCCGAGGCGGTCGCGGCTGTCGCAGTTGACGGCTGCGGAGCAGCGGCGAGTGCGGTAGCAGCCACGGGTGCGGTAGCAGCCGCAAGGCCGGGGGCGCGGTCGTAGACGAAGGCGATGACGTGGGCGAGGGTGGGGTAGTCGCGGAGTGCCAGGTTGTCGTCGCGTTCGATGCCGTATTGGTCGCGGATGGCGGCGAACGTTTCGGCTTGTTTGACGGTGTCGACACCGAGGTCGGCTTCGAGGTCGGCATCGAGGTCGAGCATGTCGGTTGGATACCCGGTCTGCTCGGAGACGATCCCGAGGACGGTGGCGGTGACGGCGTCGTCACTGGCCGGCGCTGGTGTCGCAGTTTGGGCTCCGCCCAAATCTGCGGACGGCTCCGAAGGAGCCGCGAGGTCGGGTCGTTTGTCTTTGACGAATCCGATGACGTGGCTGAGGGTGGGGTAGTCGCGGAGTGCCAGGTTGTCGTCGCGTTCGATGCCGTATTCCTCTTGGATGGCGGCGAACGTTTCGGCTTGTTTGACGGTGTCGACACCGAGGTCGGCTTCGAGGTCGAGGTCGAGGTCCAACATGTCGGGCGGATACCCGGTTTGGGCGGACACAATGGCCAGCACCTTGTCGGCCACTGCGTCGTCACTGGCCGGCGCTGGTGTCGCAGTTTGGGCTCCGCCCAAATCTGCGGACGGCTCCGAAGGAGCCGCGAGGTCGGGTCGTTTGTCTTTGACGAATCCGATGACGTGGCTGAGGGTGGGGTAGTCGCGGAGTGCCAGGTTGTCGTCGCGTTCGATGCCGTATTCCTCTTGGATGGCGGCGAACGTTTCGGCTTGTTTGACGGTGTCGACGCCGAGGTCGGCTTCGAGGTCGAGGTCGAGGTCCAACATGTCGGGCGGATACCCGGTTTGGGCGGACACAATGGCCAGCACCTTGTCGGCCACTGCGTCGTCACTGGCCGGCGCTGGTGTCGCAGTTTGGGCTCCGCCCAAATCTGCGGACGGCTCCGAAGGAGCCGCGAGGTCGGGTCGTTTGTCTTTGACGAATCCGATGACGTGGCTGAGGGTGGGGTAGTCGCGGAGTGCCAGGGTGTCGTCGCGTTCGATGCCGTATTCCTCTTGGATGGCGGCGAACGTTTCGGCTTGTTTGACGGTGTCGACGCCGAGGTCGGCTTCGAGGTCGAGGTCGAGGTCCAACATGTCGGGCGGATACCCGGTTTGGGCCGACACAATGGCCAGCACCTTGTCGGCTACCGGATCTCCGGACGGAGATCCGGCCGTATCCCCCGCAGGCGCGGGGACCGGTGTCTGTGTCGCCGTCGGGGTTGCTGCAGCAGGAACGGCCGCGGTGGCAGGAGGAGAAGGCGCAGCGGGCGCAGGCGCAGCCGAGGTACCCGGCACCTGGTATCCGGTACCGGTCGAGGCCACCGCCGGCGCCACGAACTGCGTTGCCGCAGCCGGTTGCACCGACGGTGGTCCATCGTCGCGTACCCGCAAGGTGCGCCTGTCGATTTCGACGGTGGCCGCGGGGTTGCCGGTCACCGACTCGAGCCAGCGTTGCCAGGCAGCCGGGTCGGCAAGGCGCGTCTCGTATCCCAGCCCTCCCGGAGCGGGGCGCGCCGCGGCGCCGGTCGGCACGTAGCGGTACAACGTCAAGCTGATCTGCGACCCGAAACCTGCGCCGAGACGCAGCGCGTATTCGATGGGGTAGGCGCCGCCTCGGGACAGGTTCAGAACGCCGAGGTCGGGATCGGGTTCCCTGAAGTTCGGCACAGGTGGCACCAGCCCGGTTTCCATTGCCTTGATGGCAAGGACGTCTTCGACCCCGACGCCCATGGCATGTCCGGTGTAGCCCTTGGTGTTCGACACGACGATCTGATCGGCGGCCGCACCGAACACGTGACGCAACGCATCGACTTCGGCCTGTGCGCTGCCGCCCCGAGCCGGGGTGTACGTCTCATGGGAGACGAAAACGGTGCTGGCGGCGATGGCGTTGCGGTCGATGCCCCAGCGGCGTTCGGCAGTGGAAATCAGGTCCTCCATGACGTGGCGGATGTGGGTGCTGTCGAGCCGGCTGCCATGGAAGGCGCTGTTGGCCGTGACTGCGCTCAATACCTCGGCGATCGGCAGGATGCCGCGCTCGGCGGCGGACTCGGGACGCTCGACGACGATGGCGGCGGCGCCCATACCGAGAATCAGGCCGTGGCGGCGACGGTCAAAGGGGAGGGCGGCAGTTTCGACCGACTCATCGGTCGCGGCGGCGCCCATGGCGAGGAATCCAGTGCCGATCCACTCGAGCAGATGGTCGTTCGTGACGTCATCGCCGGAGATGATGACCACACGATCGCAGCGTTCGGCGCGGATCCAATCCTCCGCGATGGCGACCGCCTGCGTCGTGCTGGCGCAGGCCGCATTGATCTGCGTGTTCGGGCCGCGAGCACCGATGTACTCCGCGAACTGGGCGTGGCCGAACGACACGGCTTGGTAGAGGAACTTGCGGTTGAAGTGGTAGTCGGCGTGATCGATCTCGGCGTTGAGTTCGGCGATCCGACGTAGGATTTCGTCAGCCAACTCTGTGCTGCCACCGAGTTCCTCGAGCCGGGACTGCAGGTCGAGCAGATCGTCGCGGCGGGCCTCGAGCATTTCCGTCTCGTGGTATTTGTCGATCTCATCCATCATCCCGTCGGCGCCGGGGAAGGCGGAGGCGAAGATCACCCCGGTGGTGTCCCGGTAGGCCTCGGGCAGGAGCCACCTTTCCTGGAGCTTGGTGCCGGTCGTGGTGTCCTTGTAGTGCATGGCCAGCGGGATGCCGGCGTCGCGCAGGGCGTCGATCCCCGCTCCGATGGCGAGCGCGCTGCTCCGGTCCAGAGAATCCGCCCGTTCGGCGGGGAACCCGAACTCACTCACCAAGTCGATCTCGCCGCCTTGCCCGGCCAGCTTGATGACGTCCGCGGGGTCGTCGATGACCTCGAAGTGGCCGCCGCCGGCTTCAGACTTGACCAGCCGGGTCACCTTCTTGTTGGTGATCTTCTGGCGCTCGCTCGGCGGAATGGAACTGATGAATTGCTCTCCCGCCAGCAGCGCTGGCACCTTGTCGTCACCGAAGACTTTTGCGCCGCCGGGAAGGCCAACGCCCGCTCCGGTGACGACAACCGGGCGGTCGTAGCTGAACGACGCCTGACGTGCTTCGGCGGGTGCAGGGGCTGTCTGGCCGCTGAAGATCTGTTGGCCCTTGGCGAGGAAGTCGGCGAACAGATGCCCCAATTCGGAGTACATGTCGCCACCTCCCACCGCCGGGGCAGGAGGGGCCTGCACCACAGCGGTCGCCACAGGCACCGCGGCCGCGGCATTCGGATCGCGTTTGGTCTCCAGTGAGGTCATCGGGGAGCGCCGCTCCGGTTCGGCGGTTGGCGTCGCCGTTTCTGGGCGGGTGCCGACGCCGTGCCCGGCGGCGTAGAGCCCGCACAGTGCCTGATTGAACGTGACGACATCACCAGCCTTGGGATGGTTGGAGAACAGCGTGACAACGGTCGGATCTTCACCGAGCACATCTTCGGCGAGGCCCTGGAGTGCCTTCTTGGGTCCAACTTCGATGAAGACGCGACAGCCGGCGTCGTAGAGCGTGTTCAGGCCCTTGACGAACTGGACGGGAGAGGCGATTTGCTTGCCAAGGATGTCGATCATCTTGGGCACCACGTTTGGTCCCATTGGATAGAACTCACCGTCGGTGTTGGCCACCAGCGGGATGGAGGGGGACTCGAGGCGGAGGCGTTGGAGGAGGACCCTGAGGGGGTCGCTTGCTGCGCCAACGATTTCGGTGTGGAAGGCGTGGCTGACCGGTAGTGGGATGACCTGGGCCCCGGCCGCGGCGAGGCGCCTGGAAGCCTCCTCGACACCGGCAGTTGAGCCACCGATGACGGCCTGCCGGGTGCTGTTGAGGTTGGCGACCACGACGTAGTCGTCGACTTCCTCAGTCACCTTGATGATGTCGTCGAGCGGGGCGAAGACGGCGACCATGAGTCCGGGGTCTGCGACCTCGATGCTGGCCATCTCGCGGCCGCGGCCGGCTGCGGCTTCGAGCGCGTCGGCGAACGGCATGGCGCCGCTGGCGACCAACGCTCCGTACTCGCCGAGGCTGTGGCCCATCACCATGTCGGGATGAATGCCGTAGGACGCCAGCAGGGCCGTGAGTGCGTTGTCGATGGTGAGCACCGCCGGCTGAGTGATCTCGGTCTGGCGGAGCTGCATTTCCGCCTGCATCACGGCGTCGGAATCGTTCGGGTCGGCATAGATGTAGTCACTCAGCGGCTTACCGAGGATCGGCTCCATGATTTCATCGGCCTCGGCGATGACATCGCGCACGACCGGTTCGTTCTCGCGCAGCGTGTGGAGCATGTTGGCGTATTGCGAGCCCTGGCCGGTGTAGAGGAAGGCCACCATCTGTGCAGGGCCTTCGCCCACGAAGACGCCTTGTTTGCTCAACGCTTTCCACATGCCCGGATTGCTCGTTTCGAACGCCTTGAGTGCCTTCTCGCCCTTCTTGGCGAGCTCGGCGGCGTCGCCGTAGTCGATGGCGACCCGGACCGGAGCCCGGAGATCGGCCTCGGCCGGCGGAGCAGGTTGCGGGGCGACCCCCGACGCAGCCTGCTCGACGACGGTGCCTAACCGTGCCACGACCGCGGCTTCGTTGTCATCACCGATGACGAGGGCGCCGCGTAGCGGTGTTTTCAGGTCTGTGTCTCGTACCTGAGCGGTCGGCTGGGGTGATACGACCGAATAGGACGACTTGGCCCCATCGAGCTGAAGCCGCCCAGGAATGTACTCCTCGAGCACGATGTGGAAGTTGGTGCCGCCAAAACCGAAGGCGCTGACTCCGGCAGAACGAACCTGACCCGGCTCGGTCTTCCACTCCCGCAGCTCCTTGTTGATGAACAGCGGCGAGGTGGCGAAATCGATGTTGGGGTTTGGCTCGGTACCCCCGAGGCTCGGCGGAATCAGCTTGGAATCGAGCGCCATGGCCGCCTTGAGCATCCCGGCGGCACCCGCAGAGCTCTTGAGATGGCCGATGTTGGACTTCACCGAGCCCAGCGGGATCGAACCAGGCTTCAGGCCGAGGCCGGCAAACACCCGACCGATGCTCTCTGCTTCGACGACGTCGCCGACTCGAGTTGAGGTGCCGTGGCCCTCAATCAGGGTGGCAGAATCGGGTACCAGGCCGGCGTTGCGCCAGGCTCGGGAGATCGCAAACTCTTGACCGATCGGGTTTGGAGCGGTGATGCCTTTGCCTTTGCCGTCGCTCGAGCCGCCGATGCCACGAATGACCGCGTAGATGTGGTCACCGTCGCGCTCGGCGTCTTCGAGGCGCTTGAGCAACATGACGGCAGCACCCTCGCCCATGACGAAGCCGTCGGCGCCGTCGTGGTAGGGCCGGGTGCCGGTCGCCGAGAGAGCGCCGATCTTGCAGAACTTGATGAAGCTCGGCACGCCCATATTGGCGTCGATGCCGCCGGTGAGCACCGCGTCGTAGTCGCCCTGCTCGAGGCCCTCGACCGCGGCATCGATGGCGGCGAGAGCGGAAGCGCAAGCGGCGTCGACCACGAAGTTGGGGCCGTGGAGGTTGTAGAGGTTGGCGACGCGGCCGGCGATGATGTTGCCGAGTTCGCCGGGCATCGTGTCTTCGGTGATGTCGGGGAAGCGAGCGCGGATGCCGGTGCGGAGTTCATCGATGACGGCGCCCTGCACGTCGCCGGGGAGGGCCGCAAAGCTGGGGGCCTGGGTCAGTTCATCGGCGTATTCGGGAAAGTAGGCGCGCAGCGCGGTGAGGTAGTGCTTATCGCCGGCCATGGCGTTGCCCAGTACGACGGCGGTGCGGTCGGGGTCGAGGGGGCGGTCCGGGTAGCCGTAGTCGATGAGAGCTTCGCGGCTGGCCATGACCGACCATTTCTGGGTGCGGTCCATGGCGTCGCTGACCTTGGGAGGGATGGGGAGCCGCCATTCGAGCGGTGACCAATCCCAATCGTGGACCCAGCCGCCGATGATCGAATAGGTCTTGTCGGGAGCCTTGGGATCGGGGTCGTAGTAGAGAGCAGGGTCCCAATGGGTCGCCGGGTCAACCTCGGTGATCGAGTAGCGGCCGCTCCTGAGGTTCTCCCAGTAGGCGTCGGCGTTGGGGGCGTCGGGCAGTACCGCACCAACCCCGACAACGGCGACCGCTCTCTTCGCCTTCTCAACCATTCGTGGGTCTCCTCTTCAAGAGTCAGCCGCGCCCGTACAGGGCATCGGCGACGGCATCCATATCTGCGATGAGTCCGCTCTGGGCCTGTTCGATTTCTCGCAGCGCCATGGCGTTCTCGAGGGCGGCGGCATCGACGGCACCGGGTTCCGTGGCTCCCATGACCCACCGAAGTCCGTCGTAGCTCGCCTTGGCGGCGGCCTCCCGGGCAAAGACCCGGCTCACGGTCGCCAACTGATCGGCGTCGAAGCGCATGTCGGCTTTGTCGGGCAGTTCGCCACGTTCGGCGGCGGCGGCGCGCCGGGCGAGAGCGCCGGCGCACTCGACGGTGGCGGCGATTTCGCCGAGCCGGAAAAGGACGTGCTGGTTGCGGGTCAGTCGATGCACCCTGGCGATCTCCATCATCTCGGCAAAGGCATGGTGGGCGAGCGCCGCCGCCTTGGCGCCGACGTTGGGTTGGGTAACGGCCAGTTTTTCGAGGCCGGCGCCGAGGTCGTGGTAGAAGGCGCCACGGCTCTTGAGGTGCTCCTGCCACCGGTCACGGCCGATGGTCATCTCCATGATCTCGGAGGTGCCCTCGTAGATGGTCGTGATCCGCACGTCGCGTTTGATCTTCTCGACCATGTACTCCTTGGTGTAGCCGTAGCCACCAAGAGCCTGGATGGCGTCCTCGGCTGCGGCGTTGCCGGCCACCGTTGCCATGTACTTGGCAATGGCCCCCTCGGTGTTGAGCTGCTCCTCGCCTCCGTCGATCCGTGTCGCGGTCTCTTCCATGTAGGCCCGAGCGGCCTCGAGGCGCACGGCATGGGGGACGATCAGCTTGTGGGTGTAGCCCTGCTTCTCCGAGAGGGGGGCGCCGCCTTGGATCCGCTCGGTCGAGTATGGGATGGCGCGATCGAGTGCCGCCCAGCCGGCGCCCAGTCCGAAGGCCGCCACCATCAGCCTGGTATAGCCGAACACGGCCTGGGCCTGGACGAGGCCGAGGCCTTCCCGCTCGCCGACGAGACGGTCCACGCCCACTCTGACATCCTGGAGCGACAGCGCCGCAGTGTTGCTGGCACGGATCCCGTGCTTGTCTTCGCGCTTGCCTTTTTCGAAGCCCTCGGTGTCGCGATCGACCACAAACCAGGTCGGTCCGCCCGGGGCGTTGGCGAGGATGGTGTAGAGGTCGGCGTAGCCGCCGTTGGAGATCCACTGCTTGTTGCCGTTGAGCAGGTAGCCGACGATCTTGCCGTCCTCCTCGATCCGGGTCGCCGTGGTGCGCAGCGCGGCAAGGTCGCTGCCCGCTTCCGGCTCGGTGGCGCCGTAGGCCATCAGCAAGCCCTCTTCACCGATCTGGCTCATCCAACGGGCCTTCTGCTCCTCGGTACCACCGAAGACGATGGGATCGCTGCCGAGGAAGGTGGCGAACACGCCCGTGGCGACGCCAACATCGATGCGGGCCAGGAGTTCGCAGACGCGATAGATGTCGAAGGTGCCGGCGCTCATCCCCCCGTACTCCTCTTCGATGAAGAGGAGCGAAACGCCGAGCTCTGACAGCATGCGACGGACGAGATGCTCGGGGAACTCGTCGTTCGTGTCGAGTTCGATCAGGTACTCATCGGGCATGGTGTCGGCCCCGAAGTCCCGAATGGTGTCGAGCACCAAGTTCAGGGTGTCCTTATCGAGCCCTGTCGACATGGCTGCTCTCCCTCCCATGCTTTCCGGCGTGTCAGATTGGCAATGACGCCACGAGTCGGTTGTGAGCACCTACCTTGGCGGATCGAGCCAGGCCAAGCAAGCGGTTTGCCCGTGTCGCCGCGGGTTGGATCCTGCTAGGAATCTCGAATCTCGTGGCGTAGGGTGGACGATCGTGGAAGATTTGGTGCTGATAGCCGTCGACGTCCCGTTGGTCGGCGACGAGCGACACAAGAACTGGGCCAAGGTCGTGACGGCCGTCGACGACAGCAAAGGCACAGGATGGGCCTTTGAGGGCGAGTTCATCGCTGCCGGTGGCGTCCAGGACGTCCCGATTGGGGCGGTCATCCTCGTTTACGGCGAACGCGGCTCACGGACCAATCCCCAATCGGAGGCACGGGTCTACGTCGCCAACGGCGATGGCACTCTGAGTCATCACGGCGGAGCGAAAGGAAGGGCCTGGGCACGCACATTGCGTGATCAGGTCGAGGATCTCCTGGCCCAATCGATCGGAGCGCCGGTTCCCGACTTGGAGTGGGGACCCGATCTCATGCGCTATTCCGACGAGGCTCTGCGCCACGAACTGAGCCGCCGCGACGCAGAGCCAATGCGTTGAGGTTTCTTTTGCGGTGGGGAGTGGTTCGAACGTAGATTTCGGCGAGCAGTTTTGAGGGAGGCACTCGGTGACGACCGAGGTGATTGCCGGGTATACCGGCATCAGCGAGGACGAATACAAACGGCGGATTCGGGCCTGGACCCTCTACGACTGGGCCAACTCGGCGTTCTTCACCACGGTCCTGGCTGCGGTACTGCCGGTGTACTACAGCCAGGTGGCCGGCAGCACGCTGGGGAGCCCGGCGCAGGCGACCCAGATGTGGTCGATCACCCTCAGCGTTGCGCTGTTCATCGTGGCGATCATCTCGCCGATCATCGGCACGATCTCCGACATTCGGCGCGGCAAGAAGAAGGGCCTGGCGCTGTTTGTCGGGATCGGCGTCATCGGTACCGGTCTGCTGGCGTTGGTCGGTTCAGGCGACTGGGTTCTCGCCTCGATCCTGGTGATCATCGGCCGGGTCGGGGTCGGCGCCGCCATGGTCTTCTACGAGGCGCTGCTCCCCCACGTGGCCCGTCCGGACGACCTCGACCGGGTCTCGACCCGTGGTTACGCCGTCGGCTATCTCGGCGGGGGACTGCTGCTGGCGCTGAACATCGTGATGATCTTCGTGCTGGGCGACGAGATGGGTTCGCGGCTGTCGTTCCTCACCGTGGCCGTCTGGTGGGCCGTGTTCTCGATCCCGATCCTGCGCAGAGTTCCAGAGCCGCCCGCCGCCGTCATTCGGGACAAAGTCGGCTCGGTCCTCACGGCCAGTTTCAAGCGGCTGGGCGAGACCTTCCGGCAGTTGCGCCAGTACCGCCAGTTGCTGCGGTACCTGATCGCGTTTCTGATCTACAACGACGGCATCGGAACGATCATCGGCGTTGCGGTGATCTACGGAGCCGAACTCGGCTTCGGGTCGATCGAGCTGATCGCCGCCATTCTGATGGTGCAGTTCGTCGGAATCCCCTTCTCACTCATCTTTGGTCGAATCCCGAGCCGGGATGAGCCGCGCCGGGCCTTCTTCCTGGCGTTCGTGGTGTGGAGTGTCATCACCCTGCCGTTGGCCGGCATTGTCGGCGCTCACACGATGGACGGCGACGTAGTCGGCGCTCCCAAGCCCGCGCTCGAGACCGAGGGAGTGTACGCGGGCGAGGGCGAGTACACCGTCGAGGACGCCGCCCTGGTTGGGGACTTTGTGGTGGTGACATCCGATGAACTGCCGTCGGGGGCGGAGGGCAGCTACGCCGTCACCGAAACGCCTGAGGATGTCTTCGGGTTCGCCTTCAACGGTCAGAAGGTGGTGCTGACCTACAGCGAGGGGCCGGACCGCGGCAGATGGGCTGTGTTCATCGACGGCATTTCGGTGCTCGACGACGATGAGCCGCTCACCATCGACGGCTTCAACGAGACGGCGCGGTTCGGGCTGACCGAGACGATCGACGCTCTGACGGCGGATTGGCACGTGTTGACTGTGGTCAACACTGCTGAGCGGGATGACGCCTCAACGGGCACCCTGATGGTAATCGGCGAGATCGAAGTCCTCGACGCGCCGCGCAGCTCGAACCTCGGCACCATCCTCGGCATGCTGCTGATCATCGAAATCATCGGGCTCGGAGTCGCTTGGGCGCTGGCCAAACCGGTGTTCGGAAGGCTGGCGGACACCATGACGACGAAGCGGACAATCATCCTGGCGCTGATGGTCTACACCGTCATTGCGGTGTGGGGCTTCTTCCTCGATGCTGTGATTGAGTTCTGGTACCTCGCCTGGTTGGTGGCCGTCGTCCAGGGTGGTTCACAGGCCCTCAGCCGCAGCCTCTACGCCGGTATGTCGCCCACGACCGAATCCGGCGAGTTCTTCGGGTTCTTCTCGGTGATGTCGAAGTTCTCCGCAATCCTGGGCCCACTCGTCTTTGCCCTGGCGGTAGGAGCATTCGGCAGCAGCCGTCCGGCCATCCTGTTCATCGCATCGTTCTTCATCGTCGGGATCGTCCTGCTGCTGCGGGTCGATGTAGATGAGGGGCGGCGGGTTGCCTACGAGGCCGATTTAGCGGCCGCCAATGCTCACCTCGTTCAGGGGGCGTGAGCGAAGTCGCCCCGACTCCGCTTTCGTCGCGAGTCGCGGTAGCGTTCGGTCATGCGACGAACGATTCTGATCATGGCGGCAGTTGCTCTGGCAGTGGCGGCGTGCGGCGACGACGAACCTGCGACGTCCGACGATGGCGTCCGTCCCTCTGTCGTGACAACCACCACACCACCCACGACAGCATCGGCGACACCGGAAGCAACGACCACCACGGCCGCCGAGACGACAACATCGGGGGCGGATTCGACCACCACGACGACGCCGGAGGTCGTGACGACCACTTCGGCGGCAACAGGTGGTCCATTCGTGCTTGCCGCTGAACCTGTGGCCGACGGATTTGAGCAGCCGGTGCTCGTCATCGCCCCTCCGGGTGACCCCCGTTTGTTCGTGGTCGATCAGCCCGGGCGGATCTGGGTCATCGACGAAGGGACGGTGCTGCCCTTCCTCGACATCAAATCGCTGGTCACCTTCAATAACGAGCAGGGTCTGCTTGGTCTCGCATTCCACCCCGACTACGCGGAGAATGGCCTGTTCTACATCGACTACATCGATCGAGATGGTGATACCCGCTTGGTCGAGTACATGGTCTCGTCGAGTGATCCCAACGCGGCCGACCCCGACTCGGGACGCGAGCTCCTGCGGGTCGACCAACCGGCCGCCAACCACAACGGAGGCATGATCGCCTTCGGTCCCGACGGCTATCTGTGGTTCGGGCTCGGCGACGGGGGCGCCTCGGATGACCGCTTCGGCAACGGCCAGCGAGCCGATACCTTGCTCGCCGCCATGCTGCGGATCGAGGTTGGTCCCGGCGCCCCTGAGCCGTACGGAATCCCGCCAGACAACCCGTACGCCGACGGCGAGGATGGCGCTCCCGAGGTCTGGGCGATTGGACTGCGCAATCCGTGGCGATGGTCATTCGACGACAAGTTGCTGTACATCGGCGACGTCGGCCAGAACGACATCGAAGAGATCAGCGCGGCGTCAACCAACATCGGTGGTCTCAACTACGGCTGGTCCATCATGGAAGGCAGGTCCTGCTTCCAGGCGGAGACGTGCGACCAGTCCGGCCTGGTGATCCCGCTGCTCGACTATCCCCACCGCGACGGGTGTTCGATCACCGGCGGGTTCGTCTATCGCGGCAAGGAGATGCCCGAGCTGGATGGGCACTACCTGTACGGCGACTATTGCTCGGGTTGGGTGCGCAGCTTGAAGCTGGCAAACGACGGCGGGGCCTCAGCTGAGACCGAATGGATGCCCGCCGGCACCTTTGCCGGTCTGACCTCGTTCGGGATGGATTCGACCGGTGAGTTGTACCTGACCACCCAAGCCGGGACGGTCTACAAGCTCGTCCGCGGCTGACGCCGGCCGCGGCCGCCGTCGGTCTCGTCACCGCGTTGCTCTGGTTCCCCAGGTGCCCTTCCCAACCAGCGACCGCTTCCGCCGTCGGATACCATCAGCCCCGTGATCACCGTCGTCGGCAGCCTCAACCAGGACATCGTCGCCAGGGTGCCCCGCCACCCGCGGCCCGGGGAGACGGTGCTCGGCTCCGGTCACTTTGTCGCCGCCGGGGGCAAGGGCGCCAATCAAGCGGTTGCCGCGGCTCGACTCGGCCAGCCGGTCGCCATGGTTGGCCGGGTGGGAAACGACGAGGCCGGCCGCACCCTGCTGTCCGGACTCGCCGCAGACGGTGTCGACATCTCCGGGGTGCACACCGATGATGAGGTCGGCACCGGGATCGCCCTCATCACCATTGACGATGCCGCTGAGAACACGATCGTGGTCAGTCCCGGCGCCAACGGACGGGTCACTGCGGCCGACATTGATGAGGCAGCCGACCAGGTGCGGAATGCCGCGGTGCTGCTGGTCCAGCTCGAAATTCCGATGGCGGCGGTTGCCCGTGCGGTGGAACTTGCCCGGGGGACGGTCATCTTGAATCCTGCTCCGGCTCGTCCGCTGCCGGATGATCTGCTGGAGAGGGTGGACATCCTCATCCCCAACCGTTCCGAGTTGGCGGTATTGGCCACAGCCGCCGAGCCGGGGGCCGCCGCCGAGCCGGGGGCCGCCGCCGAGCCGGCAACCCTCGCCGAGGTGGTAGCTGCAGCCGGAACGCTCCGTGGCCCTGCCGCCATCGTGGTGACGCTGGGTGCCGATGGCGCACTATTAGTCGACATCGGCAACGAGCCCGTTGCCGTGCCCGCCCCAATCATCGAACCGGTCGACACGGTCGGCGCCGGTGATGCATTCTGCGGAGCCCTGGCCGACGGCCTGGCGCGCGGCGAGAACCTCGTTGCCGCGGTCCGCTGGGCGGTCAACGCCGGAGCCGTCGCGGCAACCCGCCGGGGAGCGCAGCCTTCGCTGCCGACGGCCTCGGAAGTCGCGGCCATGGCAGGTTGAGCCCACCAAGAAACCGGTTAGCCTCGGCGAATGAGCCAACGCCAGATCATCATCGATACGGACCCAGGCCAGGACGACGCCGTCGCCATGCTGCTCGCCCTCGCCTCACCGGAGGATCTCGAGGTGCTCGGGATCACGGCGGTGGCCGGCAATGTACCGCTGACCCTCACCGAGCAGAATGCCCGCAGGATGTGCGAACTGGCCGGCAGGACCGACGTGCCGGTGTACGCCGGCTGCTCGCGCCCCATGATGCGGCCGCTCCACACCGCCGAATACGTGCACGGTCCGACCGGCCTCGACGGTGCCGACTTGCCCGAGCCGACGATGCCGCTCCAATCAACCCACGCGGTTGACTTCCTGGTGAAGACGCTGCGCGCCGCGCCGGAAGACTCGATCACCCTGTGCACCCTTGGCCCACTGACCAACATCGGGATGGCCCTGGTGATGGCCCCCGAGATCGTGCCGGCGGTGCACGAAATCGTCATGATGGGCGGGGCCTTCTTCGAAGGCGGCAACACAACCCCCGCCGCCGAGTTCAACATCTGGGTCGATCCCCACGCCGCTCACCTGGTCTTCACCAGCGGCATCCCCATCACGATGATGCCGCTCGATGTGACCCACAAGGCCCTGACCAGCGCGGCTCGCCTCCAGGCGCTGCGCGATCTCGGCACACCACAGGGCGATGCCGTGGCCGGTCTGCTCGACTTCTACGACCGCTACGACATGGAGAAGTACGGGACCGACGGCGGACCCCTTCACGATCCCTGCGTGATCGCGTATCTGCTGCAGCCCGACATGTTCGGCGGCAAGCACTGCCATGTTGCCGTCGCTACCGATGAGGGACCGGCCATCGGAATGACCCTGGTCGACTGGTGGGGCGTCACTGGGAACGAGCCGAATGTGATGGTGATGAACGAGATCGACGCTGCGGCGTTCTACGAGCTGATCACCGATCGAGTTGCTCGGCTCCCGATGGGGTAGCCGAACCGGCAGCTTCGCGGCGCAACCCGGAGTCTGAGGGTGCCCGGTTCTGGCGTCGTTCGAGCCGCCATCCCCATGCCGCCAGCGCCAACGCACCCGCCATGGCGATGACCACCACCAGGAGGGTGTCCTGGAGCGCCGCCGCTTGTGTGGTGGGCGGAGCGTCGCTGGCGTCGCCGGTTGATCCGGTGATGGCGGCCACGCGGGCCGCCCAGATCGCGCCGAGGACGGCAATCCCGGTGATCTGGCCGGTGATCCTCGTGATGGCAAGCATCCCCGAGGCAACCCCCAAGCGCTCCTGCGGCACCGACCCCATCACCGCGCTGTTGTTGGGTGATTGGAACACACCCATCCCAATCCCGATCGGGATCATCACGGCGATGTAGTGCCATGCGGTCGTGTCGACGTCCAGGGTCATCGCGAACAGGTACGCGACCACCAGAATCGCCAAACCGGCGACGGTCACCGGGCGCGGTCCGACCCGGTCGGAAAAGCTGCCGCTGACGGGAGCCATGATCCCGAGGGTGACGGGAGCTGCGGCAAGGAGTATGCCGATCTCGCGCGGCTCGTAGCCAAGGACGTCCTGGAGGTAGAAGGGGAGCAGGATCAACAGCCCCGCGATTCCGATGAACGTGATCCACCCGGTCACGAGGTTGACGCTGAGTAGCCGATTGCGAAAGAGGGTCAGGTCGAGCATCGGCTGCTCGGCGCGGCGCTCAACCGCGATGAAGGCGACGAGGGCCACCGCGGCGAGAGCGAACAGTCCCAGGACGGCGCCATCGGCGAAGCCACGATCCTGGCCGATGGTAAGGGCGAGCATGAACGAGAGCAGCGCCACGAAGAAGGTGGCTCCGCCGAGGAAATCGAACCGCTGCCTGCCGGGCGGCGGAACGTTGGGGATGAATCGCATCGCCGTCAGCGTTCCGATGATCCCGACCGGCAGGTTGACGAAGAAGATCCAATGCCACGACAGGGCGTCGATCAGTAGGCCGCCGACGGTCGGTCCAATCACGATCCCGACCGAAACGATGGACCCCGTGATTCCCAGCGCCCGGCCACGTTCGTGCGGCGGGAACGCCTCGGTGACGATGGCGAGACCGAGAGCGAACAACATGGCGGCGCCAACGGCTTGGAAGATTCGGGCCCCGATCAACCACTCGATCGACGGGGCGAGGCCGGCCAGCACGGAGAACAGCGTGAAGACACCAAAGCCAACCGTGTAGATACGCTTCTTGCCCACCATGTCGCCGAGACGCCCGATCGGGAGGGTGAGCGTGGCGAGGGTGAGCAGGTAGCCGAGGACAACCCACTGCACGGCCGCAAAGGAGGTTTCGAAGTCGTCGACCAAGGTGGGCAGCGCGACGTTGACGATGCTGCCGTCGATGGTGCCGAGGAAGATGCCCATAGCCACGGCCAGCATCACCCACCATTTGCGGGAGTAGTCCACGCCGGGGGGCGGGGTGTAGTGGGGGGTCTTGCTCATGGCTCCGGTTCCGGTGCGGTTCAGCACGTTAGCCACGGCGGCGGATCTGGCGTCTGCCGGTCGTGGCGGCGGCTCGAATTCCACCCGTGTCATTCACGGCCGGTACCATCGCCGCATGGCACAGCTCTACGTCGAAGGATGGGCCCCGGACTACGGGAGTCCGTACGAAACCGATGAGGCACTCGCCGATGAGGGCAAGGTCGACGAGTCGGTCGAGATTGCTGGTCTGTGGGCTCCGATCGACGGGGTCGATGACGGCGTGGCGCGGGTCGGGTTTGTCGATGGAGTCCGGCGGGTCGATGCTCGGCTCACCATCGACGAACCTGATGGCCCGGTTCCCGGCATCTGCGGCACATTCGGGGTCGGTGGTGTGGTGTGGGATCGCAGGGTCCCATCCTCGGAGCTCACCCACGCCAGGATCGAGCGGCTGGCCGTCTTCGGAAACGGGAAGGCCGCGCCGATTCCGGTCGCCGGGCCGCAGTTGGTCTATCGCACGGAGTCGGTGCCGGATTCCGACCCCGGCGTGCTCGTGAAGCGGTTCCACAGCGCCATGCGCCAGGCTGAAGCGGTGCTCTCCGAGGAGATGGCGCAATCGGGGCTGTTCGTCATCGCCGACGGTCCGATCAACGATCTGTCGGCTACCGAGAAGGTCGGCTACATCAAGTCACATCGGGCCCCGTATCTCACGCCCTCCACCAGCCCGATCGTCGGCCGATTGCGCGCCGGTCAGCGGACTCCGCTGTTCCTCATCGGCAAGGGCGGTGCCTATCCGCGGTACTCGTGGTATCAGAGGCTCGCCGATCTCGAAGGCGGCCACTCGTGGACTGGTGTAGTGCGCGCTGAGGTCTCCAGCCACCTCGATCTCGAGACGGCAATCGTCGTCGCCAACCGGACGGCCGCCGTGCTGCCGCAGGTAGCGTCAGAGCCGCACATCGATCCCCGGGCACCGCAGAACCTCGTGCCGATTGCCGCCCTCGAACGCGAGTTGCGGCGGCGCTTGGGCGACCCCGGATTTGTCTACCGCGCCCTCCGCAGCGCCGTGATGCGCCAACCCACCATTGCAGGAGCGACCTCATGACCGACATCACACGATCCAACCCAGCCAGACCCGGGGTCGGACGTGTCCTCGGCACACAACACACGTCGACCCGCGAGTTCAGGGTGGTGCTCGACCAGGACGAGTACCTGCAGCTCGACGACCTGGTGGTGGTGCGAACCGAGGTGCCCCAGCGGGGCGAAGTACGCACCTACGGCATGGTGACCGAGGTCGAAGCCATTTACGAAGGCGCCAGCTACGAGAGCGACACCCATCGCATTGCGGACGAGGGAATCCTCCCGGGGGCAAAGGTGCGCTCGGCGCAAGTGGCCGTCACCCGGCTTGATCCAGAGGTATGGGTGTCGACAGACCCCGGTGAGGTCGTCGAGCGAGCGCACGGTGAAGAGCGGCGCAAGGCCCTCTACGTTGATGAGATGGGTCGCCCCCTGCCGATCGGCATCGGCCGTGACGGAGAGCCGGTGTTCGTCGACTTGGACTTCTTCGACGGTCGCAAGGGCGGGCATATGTCGATATCCGGTATCAGTGGAGTGGCCACCAAGACATCGTTCGCGCTGTTCTTCCTCCGTTTGTTGACGGCCAAGCCCGAAGTACTCGGGGAAGGCTCCGCCAATCTGCGCGTTCTGGTGTTCAACGTCAAGGGCGAGGACCTGCTCTGGTTGGACAAGCGCAACCGCTACTTCGACGATGCGGCCGCGGAAGCCTGGCAGTCGCTCGGAGTTGCCCCGGCCCCCTTCCCTTCTGTGGGCTTCTGGGCACCGCCGCGAGCCCGTTCCGGTGACGTGGTCGTACCGGACACCGGCGGCCGCCAGGAAGGGGTTGCCGCGTTCTCGTGGACTCCACGCGAGTTCATCGATGATGGCTTGCTGCGATTCCTTTTCACGGACGCCAGCGACAGCCGGAACCAGATTCCTTTCATCGAGGAACGGGTCCGTTCCCAGCTGCGGCGGTTTGCGATCGACGTTGCGGGCGAGCCGGGTGCCGTGGTGCTCAGAGACCCGTCTGAGGGGCTCAGGCCCGGTGACGTCGTGACCCCCAACCGTGGTGAGTCGGTCATCCGCGACCTGCGTGACCTGGTGGCGGCCGTGGAGGAATACGTCGATCCCGAGGACGGCGAAGCACCGCCCGATCAGCGGTGGACCGGCCGGGTCCAGGCGGGGACGATTTCGGCATTTGTGCGACGCCTCCACGCAGCCGCCATGAGGCTGGGCCATTTGGTGCGGGCCGGCGAGAGCCGGAGGATCGACCGAATGGCGGCGCAGGTGACCGTCGTCGGCATCCAATCGCTGCACGACCTTGGGCAACGATTTGTCGTCGGTGCGCTGCTGGCTGAGACCTTTGCCGAAAAGGAGATGACGGGGCAGCGCTTGCCGCTGTCGGTCATCGTGCTCGACGAACTGAACAAATACGCGCCGCGCGAAGGAAGCAGTCCGCTGAAGGAGATGCTGATCGACATTGCACAACGGGGCCGCTCGCTCGGGGTGCTGCTCGTCGGCGCCCAGCAGACCGCGTCACGGGTCGCTCCCGAGGTCATGGAGAACGCCGCGATCCGCGTGGCGGGACGGCTCGACGCCGCCGAAGCCGAGCGGGCCGAATACGGGTGGATGCTGCCATCCACTCGCGCCAGGGCACGCTTGCTGAAGCCGGGCACGATGGTGGTGAGCCAGCCATCCATTCCCGTTCCCCTCGTCGTCGACTTCCCCTTCCCGCCGTGGGCAACTCGCAAAGAAGAGGTTGTCGAAGACGACCGCGATCCGTTTGCCGGGCTCGAGTGAAGATCCTCCACACCTCCGACTGGCATGTCGGCAAGCGAATCGGCCGCTACGACCGTTCCGAGGAGTACCGAGCCGTCATCGGTGAAGTTGCCACCATTGCCACCGATGAGGACGTTGATCTCGTGGTTCACAGCGGGGATCTATTCGACCGGCCCATGCCGCCGATCGAAGCGCTCAACATCGGCCTTACCGGCCTGGTGGCCCTCAGCGATCACGGGCGGCGTCCCGTCGTCGTGATCGCAGGAAACCACGACTCCCCGGGTTTCTTCGAGGCGCTGGCACCCTTCCTGCGCGAGCAGAACATCCACCTGGTGGGAACCATCAAGCGGCCCGACGAGGGTGGCGTCCTCGATCTGCCGACACCGGGAGGCCGCGCCGTGGTCAGCTGCTTTCCGTTCCTGCGGGAGGGGAGAGCCTTTCACGTGTGGGAGCCGACCGAGGAGCACTACAAGAAGTACGCCGACCGGCTCCGGGCCATCTCCGAGGCCTACAGCCGCTACGCCGACGAGCTGGCCGGTACCGACGCCGTGACCCTGCTGGTCGCCCACTTCTTTGTCGGGGGCGCCAAGGTGCACGGTCACGGTGCCCCCCGTGGCGAACGCGAGTTGCACATGGGCGAGGCGTACACCGCGACCCCGGATGCGATTCCGCCCGGACCACAGTATGTGGCGCTCGGCCACATCCACGCCCCACAGCCTGTGCCGGGAGCCAAAGTCCCCGCTGAGTATGCCGGCTCGCTGCTCGAGTTGGATTTTGGTGAGGCCGGTGAACAGAAGCGGGTCGTGGTCGTTGAAGCCGAACCGGGCCTGCCGGCCAGGGTGCGGTCGATCCCGCTCACGGCCGGCCGGCGTCTGGTTCGAGCCGCCGGCACCTGGCATGACGTGCTGCAGCGCGACGATGTCCACGAGGCCTACCTCGACTTGACCGTCGAGACCGCCGGGCCCGATCCGGGGCTCGCCGACCGCGCCCGCGAAGAGTTCGACTTCCTCGTCAAGGTGCACGCCGACTATCCCCGTATCGAGAGCTTGGAGGAACCCCGAGGCGGCCGCAGCCTCGAGGAGCTCTACGCGCTCTACTACGAGAAGCTCGAGAACGTTGCGCCGGACGCCGAGCTGATGGCGACGTTCCGCACCGTACGGGAGGAGGCCGGATATCCGTCCCCTTGAGTTGCGGCTCCGCAATTTCCGCTCGTATTTCGGCGACGAAGCCAGGTTCGATTTTCGCGACCGGCGCTTTGTCGGCATCGTCGGCCCGATCGGCAGTGGCAAGTCGTCCTTGCTCGATGCCATCTCGTTTGCGCTGTACGGCAAGACCCCGACGATCGCTTCCGCGACAAGAAGCCTCATCCACCAACGGGCGGCCGACGGGGCGGTCGCTCTGCGGTTCGAGGTCGAAGGTGACGTGTGGGAAGCCGCCAGGTTGCTGCGGGTGAAGGGGCAGAGTCAGCACGCCCTCTACCGTTTTGAGTCGGACACCACGGATGCCGAGCCGGTCGAGACCATCACCCAGGAAGCCGAGGTCAACGCCAAGGTGATTGAGCTTCTTGGGCTCGAGTTCGATGCCTTCCGCCGCTCTGTGCTGCTGGCGCAGGGCCAGTTCGCCGAGTTCCTTTCGGCGCGGCCGAGCGAGCGAGACAAGGTGTTGAAGGGCGTCTTCGGTCACGATCGGATCGACCGGATGCGAACGGTGGCGAAGTCGCGAGCCGGCGAGCTCAGCGTAGAGATCGAGAAGGTGGCCGTGCGCGTCGAGCAGCTCGAACGGGTTGTCCACCGGATCGCCGAACACCAGGCCGCCATCCATTCGGCGGCGCAGCGCCTCGACCTGCTCGAGAAGGCTGCGCCGAAGCTCGAGGACATCGACCGGCAGATCGCCGAGTCCACGGCCCAGATCGAGTCGCTCGAAGCCCGGCGAACTGAGTTGCAGCGCCATGCCGGCCGGCTGCCGGAACAAGAGTCGACGAGGTCGCTGCTGAAAGAGGCCTCCGATGCGGCGCAGCGGAGGGCGGACCTCGCCGGGGTTCTCGAGCAGGCCCAAGCCGATGCCGCACTCGCCGAGGCAGCCTTGAGCGAACTCGAAGAGGCGGGCACCCAAGCGGCAATCGAGCAGGCCGCTGCACTGCTGGCCGCGGCTCGGCCGTTGGTGAAGGCGGTGCGTGATCTCGAGGCGCGGCGCGCAGCTCTGACGAAACGGTCCGCCGATCTCGACGCCGACCGACGAAAGGCAGAGGCTGCAGTGGCGGCTGCCGATCGGGAGGTTGTTGCTGCTGAAAGAGTCGCGACGGAGGCGGGAGCCAGGTGTGCGCGGGCCGAGGCCGCGCTTCATGCTGCCGAGCATGCCGGCATGGCCGTCGTGCTGCGCGCCGAGCTTGCCGCCGGAGCACCCTGTCCGGTATGTGCCCAGGAGGTTGCCGCAGTGCCGGCGACGGTATCGGCGCCGGACCTCGACCATGCCGAGGCCGAGGTCGCTGAGGCTCGCCGGGTCCGCGACGGCGCAGATGCCGCCAAGACCACCGCGGTGGCCGATCAACGTGGCAGCGCCGAGCGGCTCTCAGCGGTGAAGGAGTCGATCGCCGCGCTGGTCGCTCAGGAAGAAGCGGTGGCTGCCGATTTCGACGAGGCGCAAGCCGCCGTGCACGCCGGGCATCAGCAGTTGCAGGAGTTGCTCGGTCACCCGGAACCGGTTCGAGGTTTGGAGAAGATTCGCGAGCGGCTTCGCATCGTCACTACGGCGGCTGCGGATGCCCGCAAGGTCGTTGATCGCGCCCGGCAGGATCACGACCAGGCGATTCGAGATGAGCAGACAACGGCTCGTGAGGTAGCTCAGCTCAGGCTCGAGTTGGTGGACCTCGCCGCCCGTCTCGACGTCGAGGCGGGGTTCGGCGAAAGCCCCGCCGACCTGAGCCACGCTCTCGATGGGCTGCGAGAGCAATGGGACCAGCGGATGGCCGAGCTCATCGACGAAGTCGAGGCGGCGGAACTAGCTCGATCTACCGCCGCTTCGGCACGAGGTGCGTTGATGGCCGAGGTAGAGGTCACCGGCGACTTTGGTTCCGCCGTCGCTGAGATTCGGGCCCAGATCGAGTTGCGAGCCGTCGAGCTGACGCGAGACGAAGCCGAGGTTGCCGCGGCGGACGAACTACGCAGTGGGCATGAGCGACTTGTCGCCGAACAAGAGCGATATCGGCGGATTGCCACCGACCTCACCGACTCGCGGTTTGTGCGGTTCCTCTTGGACGAGGAGCGAGCCAGCTTGGCGGAACTGGGAAGTGATCATTTCCAGCGCTTGTCCTCGGGCCGCTATCGCTTCAGCGAGGGGGGCAGCTTCGATGTCGTGGATCTCACCGCAGCAGACGCCGAGCGCAAAGCGGACAGCCTGTCCGGCGGCGAGACGTTCCTTGCCTCCCTGGCCCTCGCCCTCGCCCTGGCCGAGATGGTGGCCCGCACCGGGGGCCGTCTCGATTCCTTCTTCCTCGATGAGGGGTTCGGCGCCCTCGACCCCGAGCATCTGGACCTCGCCATGGAGGGAGTCGAGACCCTTGTCGCCGAAGACCAGCATCGGCTCGTAGTCATCGTCAGCCACGTCCCCGAGTTGCGGCATCGAATCGAGGATCTGATCGAACTCGATCGTGATCCCACGACCGGCGACACGCGAGTTCTGTCCGCCTGAGATCGTCCTCCGCGGCGACCCGACGCGGTCAGCGCGGTCCGTAGTGGGGAAGTGGACTGCCCCGCTCGAAGGCTCCAAGGTCGGCGAACCCGACGGGGTCGAAGGGATCGTTGAGGTTGGGGATGCCGGTCCCGCCGTTGATGCCTGCTGAGCCGGTTGCGAGTAGCAGGTTGCGGGTACCCGGGGGCACCGCGACGTCCCAGTCCGCCGGCAGGGTGGCCTTCTTCAGGTCCGAGAAATCAACGGCTCGTCCATGGTCCTCGACACCGGCGGGGAGATCACCGATGCGATCGTATCGCACGTTGTCCCACTTGAAGTAGGGATCCGAAGGCGAGCCGATGGCGCGAGTGGTGCCCCAGCCGTTCCAGTCGAAATCGCGGAAGCCCTCGTCGGCAACGGTGGTGAACTCAAAGGCATAGCGGGTGCCGAGGAACAGGTTGTTGCGGAACACCGCATTGCGCCACATGGCCCCGTCGGTGTGCCCGTCGCCGTGTTTTGCCCCGGTGTTGTGCACGACGAAGAATCCCGTCGTGTAGTTGTGCATCTTGATCGGTTTCGACTCGAGGTTGAAGAACTCGTTGCGGAAGATGTAGGCGGGGCCGCCGCGGATCGGCTGCAGGCTGACACCCATTCGTGCATTCATCACTCGATTGCGCCAAACCCGAAGGTTGGCCTGGTTGTAGTCGACCTCGATGCCGTCGTCGACGCAGTAGGAGGCGTCGTTGCCGTAGACGTCGTTGCCGAACGAGGCGCCGGTGAAGGGCTGGACGGAGACACAGTCCCCGAAGTACTGCACCTCGTTGTGGCACACCACGTTGCCGGTGCCGCGCAGGTCGATACCGCGTTCTGAAGGGATGCCGGTCCCAGGCCACGGGGTCCGGCCGACGATCGTGTTGTCGCAGATCGTCTGGTTGTGTTCCAGTGCATCTCCACGCCGGTTGACGATGCCGTAGTCGACGTCGCGGATGGTGGACTCTCGGATCACGATGTCGTGGGTGTGTTGGGCGTCGATGCCCCACCTGCCGTCTTCGACAGTGAGTCCTTCGACGATGACATGGCTCAGGGTGCGGTCGTACTCTCCGAGTGTGATGATGCCACGGTCGGTTCCACCGCCGTCGATGCGGGCCGTCCCGGCTGCCGGGCCACTGAAGACAATGGGGTTGTTGGGGTTGCCAGAAGTGAGGAGCTGGAACGGTTCGTAGCTGCCGGCCGCAATATGGAAGTGGTCCCCAGGCGTGGCGTTATCGGCCGCAGCTTGGAGTCCTCGGAAAGGGTTGCCCGGGGTGCCGGCGCCGCCTCCGGTGCCGGCTATGACGTAACGACCGGTTCCTGCGTCCGAGCTCTGCGGCATCCGCCGGGTTGTAGCGGAGAGGATCTTGCTGGTGCCACCGCCGTCGGGATCGAGCAGCGTGGCCCTGAGCTGGTAGCTGGTGGCTTCCTCGAGGAACATGGCGCTCGCTCCCCAGGAGTCGAGTCCGAGCGGCCCGTCCTGGACGTAGATTCCGGGGTAGGCCCGCATCGCCGGGGCTGCCGGCTGCCAACCTGATGCACCCTCCTTGCGGTATTCGAGAACGAGACGGCTGTCGAGGTCCACGTCGTTGGTCACGTTCCACACCAGTCCAATGTGCTCGAACGTTGCGTCCGTTCTGATGGACAGTGGTGTCAAAGCGGTCGGATTGGTTGGGATGAGCGTGAAGCAGCTGTCACGAGTCTCGACCTGCCGGCACCAATCGGTGCCACCTTCGCCGTCGGCGGCATCAACGCCCGCCCCGCCCCACATCGTGTCCGGACCCGAACCGCCGATCAGGTCGTCGGCTTCGGCGCCCCCGTACAGCGTGTCGCTCCCTTTGCCGCCGCGCAGTTTGTCGACTCCGGTCGTGCCGCGCAGCAAATCGTCTCCGCCTTGGCCGAACACGACGTCGTTGCCGCCCCCTGCTGAAACGATGTCGTTGCCCGCACCGGCGCAGATCAGGTCGTTGCCACCGAAGCCGCGGATGATGTCGTGCCCGGTTCCGGCAACGATCACGTCGCGTCCGGAGGTTCCGTCGATGATGTCGTCGCGCGGGGTGCCCACGATCGTGGCCGGCCGCCCGTTGCAGATTGCGGTGGCGGCAAGGGCTCCCCGAGCTCCCGGAATGAGCGTGGCTACGACGGCCAGCGAGAAGATGAGAACACGCGTCCGCATACCGAGAGTATCGCCGATCGTGGTGTTGGCGGACAATGGCGCAGCATGCTGCGCCATTGTCCGCCAAAATCCTCTTGGGGAGCTACTTGAGGAGCAGCTTGGCCATGCGGCGGTTGGTGATGGCCAGTCCGATGAGTCCCATCGTCACCAGGTAGCCGACATGGGCGATGACGCTGGGGTCAAATACGCCGAAGGTGCACGCCCGGATGATTTCCACGCCGTGGTAGAGCGGCGACAGCCGTGCCACGACCTGGAGCCAGTCCGGGTACACCGACAGCGGGTAGAACGTCGCCGAGAACAGGAAGAGCGGCAGCGTCACCAGGGTCACCATGTCGAGGTCTTGCCAGCTGCGCATGTAGGTCGTGGCTGCCATGCCGCAGGCGGCAAACGCAAACCCGATCAGCAGGGCAGCCGGCAGGGCAAGGATGCCCCACGGGGAGAGAATCAACCCCATCACGGCCATCACGATCAAGAACGCCGTGGCGTACAGCCCGCCACGGATCAGCGACCATCCGATTTCGCCGAGGGCGATGTCTCCGGGGCTGAGCGGCGTCGCCAGGATGGCGTCGTACACCTTGTCGTAGCGGAGCTTGAAGAAGATGTTCATCGTTGATTCGAAGATCGCACCGTTCATCGCCGACGCGGCGAGGAGGGCCGGTGCGACGTAGTCGGCGTAGTCGATGACCGTGCCGTCAGGACCAACGAACGACCCGACGAGTTCACCGATCCCGACGCCGATGGCAAAGAGGTAGAACACAGGCTCGAAGAAGCCGGAGACGATCACGAGCCAGACCCGGCGGTAGACCAGCACGTTGCGTTCGAGCAAGTAGCGGGCCCGCCGGCTACCGACCCGCAGCGGGGGAGCCACTCGGGCGACCAGGGTTTGGCCGGTCATGAGACCATCCTCGATCTCAGCAGCCGGATGGCCACGATGCCGCCCACGATGAACCACGTCAGCAGATAGGCGACGCTGATGGCCGGGCTGGTCACGGTCGGGATCCCGAGCGCCACGGCCCGGCAGAGTTGGACGCCATGCCACAGCGGGGTCAGGTAGGCAATCGGCTGGATGATTCCGGGCAGTTGACTCACGGGGAAGAACGTCCCGGAGAACAGGAACATCGGGATGACCCCAAAGCGAAACATCGCGGCGAGTCCCTGGGGGTCCTTCAGCTTCGCGGTATAGGCGGTGATCGGGGCAGCGAACGCCATCCCGGTGAGGATCGCCGGCAGCACGGCCAGCAGGGAACGCCACAGCGGAGCCGCGCCAAATGCCGCCATGACGACCGCAAACACGGTGGAGGTGAATGCCACCCGGGCGGTCACCCAGGTCAGGTGGCCCCTCACGAGATCTCCAACGCTAATTGGCGTGGCCAGGGCAGCCTCGAAGGTGCGGGTCCACTTGATCCCCGCCATGACCGGGTAGGAGGCGTCACCGGCGGCCGTCTGCATCGCAGTGGCGGCGAGCAGACCGGGAGCGAGAAACGATAGATAGCTGAAACCGTCGAGGGCGGCTCCATCATCCACCAATGTCCCCAAGCCGACCCCCATCGCGGCCAGATAGAGGATCGGGTTGACGAAGGTCGTGATCACACTGCCCCGCCAAGTGTGGCGATACACGACGGCTCGAGTTTCGAAATAGCGCAGGGCGGCGGGGGTGGTCATCAGTCGACCAGGGTTCTTCCGGTCAACCGCAGGAAGACATCCTCGAGGGTGCTGCGGCGCACCACAACCGCCTCGGGCTCGAGCCCGCGGTCGTGGACCAGCTCAATCGTTCGATCACCGTCTTGGGTGTAGAGCAACACACGATCCGGGAGCTCTTCGATCCGGTCGGCGAGATCGGCGAGTCGAACGGTTGCGGCTTCCTGAGCGCCGATGGCGAAGCGCAGCTCGACCACCTCACGGGAGGAATGGTCCCGAATGAGCTCCGCTGGTGAACCTTCCGCCACGATGAGACCCTTGTCCATGACCACGAGGCGATCGCAGAGTTGTTCGGCTTCGTCCATGTAGTGGGTGGTGATGATGAGGGTGGCGCCACCCTGCTTGAGTCGATACAAACGGTCCCACAGGACGTGGCGGGCCTGTGGGTCGAGGCCCGTGGTCGGTTCATCGAGCAGGACGAGTTCGGGTTGGTTGATCAACGCCCGAGCAATGGTCAGGCGGCGCTTCATCCCGCCGGAAAGGTTGTCGACCACGTCTTTGCGCCGGTCGGTCAACTGGGCGAAGTCGAGCAGCTCTTCGATCCGTTCCCTGATGATCGATCGGGGCAGGCCGAAGTAGCGCCCGTAGATGAGGAGGTTTTCCTCGACTGGCAGTTCGCTGTCGAGGTTGCTCTCCTGCGGAACCACTCCGAGACGAGCCCGGATCGACGGCCCGTCCTGATCGGGGTCCAGGCCCAAGACCCGCAGATAGCCACCAGAGACGGGCGAGACGGCGCCGATCATGCGCATCGTCGAGCTCTTGCCGGCTCCGTTTGGTCCGAGGAACCCGAAGGCCTCTCCCGGGGCGACGGAGAAGTCGATCTTGTCGACGGCGGTGAAATCGCCGAATTGTTTGGTGAGTTGCCGCGCTTCAACCAGGGGTCCAGGCATGAGGCCGATACGTTACCGGGCCGGGGGCGCCGGCAAGACCGGATTCGCTCGCGGTTGCGATGGTCACACTCGGCTGCGGTGCCGGGATACCATTGCTGCATGGGACCACTCGAGGGCATTCGTGTGTTGGAAATGGCCGGGATTGGACCCGGGCCCTTCTGCGGAATGTTGCTCTCCGATCTCGGTGCCGAGGTGATTCGAATCGACCGGGTTTCGCCGGGTGGGGGCTTGCCCGCACCGCTCGGTGAGCTCTCGGGCCGGGGACGAAGGTCGATCTCCGTCGATCTCAAGCAGCCCCGCGGTGTCGCCATCGTGCTCGATCTGGTCGCGACGGCCGACGTGTTCCTCGAGGGTTTTCGGCCCGGCGTTGCCGAACGCCTCGGGCTCGGACCTGAGGTCTGTCGGGGTCGGAATCCTCAGCTGGTCTACGGACGGATGACGGGATGGGGTCAGAACGGACCGTTGGCGGCGCGAGCCGGGCACGACATCAACTATGTCGGTCTTACCGGGGCGCTCCATGCGATTGGGAGGGCCGGTGAGCGCCCCGTGCCGCCGCTCAACCTGGTGGCCGACTACGGCGGCGGCGCAATGTTCCTGGCGGTCGGGGTGCTTGCTGCGTTGGTCGAGCGTGGTCGCTCAGGTCGTGGCCAGGTGGTGGATGCCGCCATGGTCGATGGTGCGGCGCTGCTGACCTCGCCGATCTACCAGCTGTTCGCCGCCGGAATCTGGGCCGATGAGCGGGGTTCCAACATCCTCGATGGGGCGGCTCCCTTCTACGACACGTTTGAAGCAGCCGACGGCCGGTACCTAGCCGTTGGGCCGATCGAGCCCCAGTTCTACGTGCAGATGGTCGAAGGTCTTGATCTTGATCCCGGCGCACTGCCCGCTCAGCTCGACTCGACAACATGGGGTGAGGTCAAGGCCGAGTTCGCCGCACGATTCCTAACCCGGAGCCGCGATGAATGGGAGGCGAAGTTCGCCGACTCGGACGCCTGCGTCACGCCCGTGCTGAGCCTGGAGGAAGCGCCCCTTCACCCCCACAATGTGGCGCGCGAGGTCTTTGTCGAGATCGATGGTGTTGTCCAGCCCGGTCCGGCGCCACGCTTCAGCCGAACCGCCAATGAGATCCCGAGTCCCCCGGTGCCTCTCGGCAAGGACACCGATCGAGTGTTGTCGGACCTCGGCCTGGGCGTGTCGGACATTGCCGACCTACGTGCCGCCGGCGTCGTTGCCTGACGCCAACCGCCGTTGTGGCCGGTCATCCGGCATAATGCATGGCGGGTAGGGGAAGGGACTGATCCAGAGGAGGGGAGATGAAGGTCGTTGTCGTCGGTGCGGGCGGCACGACGCGCGAGCTGCTTCGCCGCCTCGGCGAGGTATGGGACGTTGCGATCGTTGATTCCGACGAGGCGAGCCTCGACGCTGCCGCCGGTATTCGTGAATTCGACCGCGTCGTTGCGGACGGATCCAGCGCGCTGGCGCTACGACGCGCTGGGCTCGGGGAAGCCGACGCATTGGTGGCGGCCAGCGAGGACGATGAGGTCAATCTCGAGGCAGTCAGGATCGCGCAAGAGGCCGGTTTGCTGAGGGTGATCGGCGTTGCGGCCCATCCCGAGCGTATTGCCGATTATCGGGCTCTCGATGTCGAGGTCTTTGCTCCCGACAGCCTGACGGCTCGCAACGTCGAGGCCATGCTGGAGCCCCGCCGGATCGCGTCGACGACCTTCGCCGAAGGCAAGGCAGAGGCTATTGAGTTTCGCATCTCGCCCGACGCCCCTGCGCGGGGCAAGCGCCTCATGGACTTGCACGCCGAGACGTGGGTCATTGCCGCCGTTCTTCGAGGACGTCACCTGATCATCCCGCACGGAGACACCAGATTGGAAGCGGGCGACCGGGTAACGGTCGTGGGCGCCGCGGCGGATTTTGCCACGATCGTCAAGACCTTCACATCTGGCGAATCCAATTTCCCGCTCAACTTCGGCCGGAAAGTGGCGGTTGCTCTCGAGGGGGTGAACGACCTCGACGGCAGAGTTGGTGAAGCGATCAGCCTGGTGCGGAACTCGCAGGCGGTTGGGCTCGTCGTCGTACATCGCGACCTCGAAGACGACTGGGACGAAGCCAAGGCGGAGCAGACTGCGGCGGGCCTGGAGAAGCTCGCCACGATGGCGGACGGCATCGACGTTGAGTTTCGACTGTCGCGCCCTCCATTCTCCGCCGCTCTTCTGGCGCTGGCTGCTGAAGAGAGCATCGGAACGATCGTGGTTCCGGCCCCGGAGGGCGGAGAGGTCCTGGGGAGACGTCGGGTGGCAAAAACGCTGAACACCTACGGTGGTGCCGGAGTTCCCATCCTGCTCTCACGGGGCCGCCACCCCTACAGCGCCATTCTCACCCCGGCCCGCCGCACGATTCCCGGCGAGCTGGCCGGGCGAGCCGCCATCGATCTCGCTCGCACCTCGGGAGCGACCCTTACCGGTGTCGCCGTGGTGCCCCCGACATTTGTTTCTGGCGGGCAAGACGTCACAAACGCCAGGATCGCAGTTGCCTGGCTGCGGGAGGAGGCTGCCGTGCAGAGTGTGCCGGTCCACCGCAAGGTGCGACGCGGCAACCCGGTGCGAGTGATGGAGGATCTCGCGGGCGGCGCCAGTCTCGTGGTTTTGGCGATGCCGAAACTGCCGGCGAACTGGCTACGTCCCGACGTCTCAGGCCACGTGGTGCGGCGGACCAGCGCTTCGGTGCTCCTCATCCCGGTCACGGTCTGACGTGGACGTGCTGTATGCCGTAGCCGACATTCTTGCGGTCGTCGATGCTCCCGATTTTCTTCCGAGCGCAGCCGGGTTTGGCCTCATAGGTGTCGGTGCCTTTGCGCTGCCGCTGATCGCCCGGCGCTTCGGCCTGCCGGCCGTTGTGCTCGAGATCCTCTTCGGCTTGGTGCTGGGGCCGGAGGTCCTCAACATCATCCAGGCTTCATCTGCGGACAACGAGTTCATCGTGCTGCTCGCCGAACTCGGTCTTTTCCTTCTGATGTTCCTCGCCGGATTCGAGGTCGATTTTGAGCGGCTCGAGCGGCAAGGTTCGGGTCCCATCATCAGGGGTCTGCTGGTGTACGGCGTCATCGTCGTTGCGGCTTGGTTTGGATATGGGTTCCTTGCCGATTCGACCGAGCAACGGGTCTTCCTGACCCTGCTGACGTCGGCGGCATCGTTGGGAATCATCATCCCGGCATTGCGTCACACCAGACGCACCGGGACGACGCTTGGTCAGTTGACCATCGTCACCGGCGTGCTCGCCGAGTTCATCTCAACGGCCGCCATCGTCATTTTTGGCGTGTGGGTCACCCAGGGAATGGGATTCGAGCTTCTCAGCGTGCCGGCTTTGTTTGCGATTTTTGCCGTCATTCTCTTGGTGATTCGGCGGGCAGCCTGGTGGTACCCGGAGAAGTTTGAACGGCTATTCGCCAAGCACGACTCGGACGAAATGGGGATTCGGGCCAGTTTGGCCTTGCTGTTCGTCTTCATTGGGCTTTCGCGGGCCTTCAACATCGAACCGATTCTTGGGGCCTTTCTGGCGGGAGCGATGTTTGCTTTCGTCTTCCGCAACACCGGCGAACTCGAAGCCCGCCTCGGCGGCTTTGCGTATGGCTTCTTCATCCCGATCTTCTTCATCAACGTTGGTTTGCAGTTTCCCCTGGGCGCCCTGGCCGACCCCGAGGTGCTGCAAATGGCGATCGCTCTGATCGTGATCGCGATCCTCATCAAGCTCGGCCCGGCGATGCTGTTCGTCTTCCGTGGCTTGAGCCCGCGCCAGTCCTTGGCATCCGGCGTCTTATTGGCCGGACAACTCAGCGTGATCATCGCCCTGGCTGAATTCGGGGTGCAGATCGGGGTGATCGACGAAGGCTTGGAGGCCGGGGCCATCTTGCTGGTGGGCGTCACCGCGGTGTTCTCTCCGATCGTCTTTCGTATGCTGGCCCCGCCGCTGGCACCCGCCGATAGCAGTCTCATCGAAGAAGCGCAGCTCTAGGAGCCTGCTGAACCGCCGGCATGAGCGATCGCTCGGCCGATCAAGCGCCCGGTCAGCAAGCTCGCGGCGGTCAGTCAACGGTACGCTTCGGGTTGTTGCGAGAACTCTGGCCTGGAGGTGGGCGTGGAATTTGGACTGGCGGTTTCGCAGTTCGGCTGTCGTTGGGAACACACCGAGAGCGACGCTCGCGTCGCCGAAGCCTCCGGGCTTGACTCGATCTGGCTGGTCGATCACTTGCTGGGAACCACGGACCCGGAGGGCGATGTTTTTGAGGCATGGACCGCGCTGGCGTATCTCGCCGCGGTTACGGATCGGGTCCGACTTGGTCATCTGGTGAACTGTGTGTCGTTTCGCAATGTCGGCCTCTTTGCCAAGATGGTGGCGACCCTGGATCAGGCGTCGGGTGGCAGGGTCGAGATCGGCCTCGGTGCCGGTTGGTACCAGCCTGAGTACGAGGCCTATGGCTACCCGTTTGGTTCTCCGGGCGAACGGGTCGCCTATTTCGAGCAGTACCTCGACGCCCTTGTGGCGTTGCTTGGTGGTGGCCCGGTTGACTTTGATGGGGACTCCATCAAACTGCGGGGCGCCTATTGCCGGCCGGGCCCCCTCCAGCAGCCTCATCCGCCGATCACGGTGGGGGCCGGTGGCCTCAGGATGCGGGAGATCACCGGGCGCAAGGCCGAGGTGTGGAACTGCCCGGCGTCGCGGATTCCCGATTTGGAGGAAGCCCGGGCGGTGGTCACCGCGGCGGCTGCGGATGCCGGTCGCACCGTGAGGACAACTCTGCAGATCCCAGTGGCGGTTGGTCGCACCGAGGACGAAGCAGCTGCAGCGCTCGACGTGGCCCGCATCCACATGGCGTGGATGGGAGACATCGAAGCCATCGGGGTGATCGGAACGGTCGACACCGCCGCCGAGCAGGTCGCTGCCCTCGCGGCGCGTCAGGTCGACGGGCTGATCGCGGTCATCCCGGGTTCGCGGCGACGGCCCGACTTCATCGAGGCATACGGTGATCTGGCCGCCAGATTCTGAGCCGGATTCAAGCCGGTCACCCTCTTGTGCCGATGATGGCCAGGAGATGGTCAACCACTCCGAGGAGACGAGGCAGTTGAGGATCGCACGGCTGAAGCGCCAGGTTGATGCCGGGACCTATCGGGTGCCCGCCGGCGAGGTGGCCGACGCGATGGTTCGCTTCTTCTCCCGCGAGATGCCGGATCAGGGCGGGGATCTCAGTCCCTGGAGCCCGCGTTGATTGCCGCTTCTTCAATCTGTTCTCGGCGCTGGGCGTAGGCACCAACGACCACGACGCCGACGAAGGCCACTGCGCCGAGGGCGACGGTGATTGCTACATGGTCATCAGGGCGGGCGAGTTCGGTCGAGTCCAATCCTCCCGGCCACGGCCAGAGCACCCGCATCGAGCCTGCCATCAGTCCGATCAGGGCCGCCATCACGGTGTCGTGGTGGTGCTTGAGCGCCCAGTGCAGCAACTGGCTGAAGAGGGCGAGACCAACGATGGTGCCGAGGAGAAACACTGCAAGGGTGCCAAGATCGCGATCGGTCACTGCTCCCAGCACGGCGGCATACATGCCGAGGAGGACCAGCAGGAACGAGCCGCTCACCCCCGGGAGGATCATGGCGCAGATGGCGACGGCCCCGGCGAGGAAGAATGCCCAGAGTTGGGGATCGGTCGCTTGGGCAACGACGTCCTCGTTGACACCACCGCGCAGGCCGAGCAGGGCAAACGCGGAGAGTCCGACTGCGATCAGGACCAGGATCCCGGCGATGTCCCACCGCCCGACGAGGCGGGCCGAGATGACGACGGAACCGGCGATGAGTCCGGTGAAGAGTCCGGCCATCTGCACGGGATGATCGTGCAGGAGGCCTTCGAGTAGGCCGGCGAGCGTGACGACCGCCAATCCGATTCCAAGAAGGAGCGGGATGATAAACGACCACTCGACTCTTCCCAGCCACCGCTTGGTCCCTTGCCAGTCGAACCGAATCGCGTGGCCGAGCGCGGAGCTTCCGGCACGCACCGACTCGATGAGTCGTTCGTAGATGCCGACGACGAGAGCGACGGTGCCGCCGGACACGCCGGGCACGACATCGGCGGCGCCCATGAGGTAGCCGCGCAGCAAGGTCCAGGGAGTCTCTCGGATCACCGGCGGAGTGTAGGAGCGCGATTCCCGTAGCGGGGGAATCGCCCGATGCCGTTGGGCGGTGCGACGCTTTCGTGTACCGTCGCCGCCCGAGGGAGGGGCCGAGGAGGAGCGCCATGCGAGCAGTCGTGCAGCGGGTTTCGGAAGCGTCGGTGGCTGTCGGCGGCGAGACGGTCGGCGCCATTGGGGCGGGCCTCCTCGTCCTGGTCGGGGTCCATCACGACGACACCGCGGCGGATGCTGAGGCACTGGCCGCCAAGGTGGTTTCGCTGCGCATATTCCGGGACGATGCGGGAAAGATGAATCGTTCGGTTGCCGACATCGGGGGCGGAGTGCTCGTCGTGAGCCAGTTCACGCTCTACGGGAGCGTGCGCCGGGGGCGTAGACCGTCGTTCACCGAAGCCGCGCCCCCCGAGGTAGCGGCACCCCTGGTCGGGTGCGTCCAGAATGCAATCGCGGCGGTCGGTGTGCCGGTGGCAGGCGGCCGCTTCGGGGCGATGATGGACGTTGCCTTGGTCAACGACGGCCCGGTGACGATGGTCCTAGACGTAGCCGACGGCCGGGTTCGGTAGGAGCAACCGACGGGTATCAGCCGGCGACAAAGGCCTGGCCGGCTTGGCAGAAGCGGCGGAAGTCGCAGCGATGGCACGCCTCCGAGGGGGTGGGCGGGAACTCGTCTCCCCTCACTCGCTCCATCAACTCGCTCAACCGGACCTCGGCGTCGCCCAGCCAGACGTCATCGACTTCGGTGCGGACCTGCGTGGCGGTGTCGGTGCCGAGGTAGAGGAAGCTGACGGCGATCTGGTCGGGCCGTTCGGTAGACACCGCCCCCGAGGCGGCGGCGACGGCGTACGCCTCCAACTGGATACCCAGGGCGGGATCGGGGCGATGTGAGCCGGATTTGTAGTCAACGATCTCCCACAGGCCCGGCTCCGGCTCGTAGATGGCGTCGATCCGGCCGCGGACCCGGCCTTTTCCGATCTTGAGGTCGATGGGGGTCTCGATGAAACGGGGGCGACGTCCGGCATAGGGCGACTCGAGGAAAGTCTCGAATGGGTCACGTCTCTTGGAACCGGTATCGCCCGCACCGTCGCCTGCGGAGGCGTCCACGGCGTCGTAGAGGTCGTCGGAGAGTTCCTCGAAGGGGACCTGGCCCCGATTGTGAAGTTCGATGCGGCGGTGGACGTCGACTCCGCGGCGCAGCGCCGTGCTGGGGCGCCGGGGAAGCCGATCGACCTCGCTCCAATAGAACTGCTGGGGGCAGCGAGCCATGGTGACCAGACCGGTCACCGACGTGCCGGCGACTTTCGGCAGTGTCTCCGACGGTGCCGGGTCGGGGAGGGAGTCGAGCAAGATCTCTAGCTGGTCCACCTTCGCATCGTACGCCGCCCGGCCCTCGCCGCTGCGCTGCTCGGGCCATGTCGGATCGGCGACGGCGGTCCGAAGCGCCTCCTGCCAACCATCTGGGAAAAGGGGGTCCGGGGCGCCACCGAGGTCGGGGATCACGAGACGCTCCGGTGGTTCACCGGGTTCGTCTGGGGTGGAGAACACGTCGACGGCCGGGCACGCCTCGAGTACCTCGAACAAGTGGCTGGGGGCCTTGGGCTGCTTGGCGGTGTACCAGAAGGCCCCGGTGGGGTAGAGGCGCCGCTTGGCTCGGGTGACGGCGACGTAGGCCGCCCGCCATTCGCCACGCAGATGATGCTCTCGCAACAGCTGGTCGCGTTGCTGCTTCGGTCCGTCGAGCCGGGGAAGCCCGGCCGCGTCGAGCCTCAGCTCGTACGGGAGATACCTTGCGTACTGAGCCGGGTTGTCGTAGCCGAGGGATCTGGACGGGAAGATGTCCTTCGCAAGGGCGGGAAGGAACACGGTGTCCCATTCGAGTCCCTTGGCGCGGTGCACCGTGAGCAGGGCCACCGCGTCCTCGCCACCGAGGCGAGCCGTATCAAGCTCATCGGCGGAACGTTCGTCGGTCAGCAACTCCAGATAGCCGAGGAAGGCGATCAAGGATGGACGACCCTCGAGCGGGCTCCACTGCTCGGCGAGGTCGAGGAAGCGATACAGGTTGAGGCGCGCCGACAGCCCCGATGCCTCTTCCATCGAGTCAACCTCCACCCACGCATCGATGGCGTCCAGGATGCGGCGACACAGCTCAACCAGGGCAACCCCCTGGGCTTGCGAGAGCAGCGATCGGTAGAGGCCACGAAACTCGTCGAGGCGAGTGTGCGCCTCGCGGCTCAGCGTGTCGATGTCATCGATGGAGTCAATGGCTTCGAGCAGCGGCCAGGCCGGACCATCGTCGACATCGACCGCTCCGCCCTGACGGGCGATCCAGCGCGACAACACGGCGATATCCCCGAACCCGAGTCGATAGCGGCTGCCGAGCAGGATTCGCATCAGGGCGGGGGTGTCGTCGGGGTGCTCCAGAATCCGCAGCCAGGCGTGGAGTTCGGCGACCTCGGGGACGTCGAGCAATCCTCCGAGTGACGCGACCTCGAGCGGCACGCCGTGGGCCTCGAGCGCATCCCTCACCAATGAGATCTGGCGATTCTTGCGGAACAGGATCGCCATGTCGCGCCACGCCATTCCTTCCTCCTCGTGGAGTCGCCTGGCCTCCTCGGCGATCCAGGTCGCCTCTTCGACGGCGGTCCGGAACCAGCGGGCCGCGACCATGCCTTCGCCGGTACCGGCGGCGGGTTCGAGCCGATCGAACGGGGTGTCACCGTGAATTTGGGCGCGTACCGCGTGGGCCGCTTCGAGGATGCGACGTGCCGAGCGGTGGTTGACGGTCAACGGCAGGGTGATCGCCGGTTTGCCGTTCGGATTAGCGAAGTCGGTTGGGAAGGCGTCGAAGTTGGCCAGCGACGCCCCGCGCCACTCGTAGATGATCTGATCGCTGTCGCCAACCGCGGTGACTGGGAACCCGTCGCCGAAGATCGCCTCCAGCAAGCTGCGTTGAGCGGGTGCCGTGTCTTGATACTCGTCGAGCAGGACCACAGAGAAGCGAGAACGAACCCGCTGGGCAATGGATGGTTGCTCGGTGACCAAGCGATGGGCGAATCGAATGAGATCGGCATAGTCAACAACCCCAAGGCGGCGTTTCTCGGCGTCGTAGCCGGCGACGATCTTGCCGAGTTCGAGGCGGGCACTCCACAGCTCGCCGACCGGCTCAGGGGCGGCTGCAAACAGATCAGCTGGGGTCTTGAGGTTGTCGCCGAGTTGGCCGGCAAGATCGGCGGCCTCGGCCACCCGGTGCGGTGGGCTCGTCATGTCGAGCGCCTGGAAGTCTTCGCCCCGCAGACTGTCGTAGATCAGCTGGCGGACGTAACCGGGGCCGATGACGGCGGCGTCGCGCTCCACCCCGACATAGGCCCCGAACTCCTGAAGCAGCCCATAAGCGAATCCGTGGTAGGTGGTGACCTCGACCTCGCGGCCGGTCTGAGCCAATTCGGGGAGCAGCGAGCGCAGCCGGTCCGACAACTCTCCGGCCGCCTTGTTGGTGAAGGTGATGCCGAGGGTGGCTTCGGGTGGCGTGCCGGCGGCGACGATGGTTTGGAGGCGTCGGGCGATCGTTGACGTCTTGCCGGTCCCGGCGCCGGCGGCGACCCGCAGCGGGAGAAGGTCGTGGTCGACCACGGCTTGCTGCTGAGAGGTGAGTGGGAAGTCGCTCATGACTGGAATGCGTCCCGTCCTTCTGGCCATGCGGGGCAGACGGAGCGAACCCGGCAGCGTTCGCAGGAAGCGCTCGGTTGCGGCGGCCACGCCTCGGATCGGATCGCCTCGGCGACGGCGACGAGGCGAGCTTCGACATCTGCGAGCGTCTCCATGTTGAATGTCCTCGTGATGACCGATTTGGCCGTCTTCGCCGGGAACCACATCTCGGCGGATTCTGGAGCTCCGACCTCGGCCAACTCGGGGTCGGCGGCCGCCGCCAACACGTAGAAGCCGAGCTGCAATGAGGCCGCGACGTCGTCCTTTGGTGGCGGGTTGCGGGTCGTCTTGTAGTCGACGATCTTCAGGCCGAGCCCGTCGGTCTCGATACGGTCGGCGTAGCCGATCCACGACACGCCGTTGATGTCCAGGAGGAGTTGGCGTTCGAGGTCGATCACGCTCCCGCGAGTCGGCCAATGTGCATAGAGGTGGCCGAGGGTCGACTCCGCCCGCTCGTACCACGCGGCGGCGAATGCTCCGCCCCCGAAGACGGCGGGTTCAAAGACCTCGCGCAACACCCCAATTGCTTCCGCCACGTCGGAGTGTGATTCGTTGCGTTTCCGGGCGGCTCGTTCCGCGACTTCGAGCACCTTGTGGATCAGCAACCCGAACTCGGCGTGGATGGACGTTTCGTTGCCGACCTTGAGCCCACGTTCGAGCGCATACCGCCGTGGGCAGTCTTCATAGGCCGTTGCTTGGCTGGGCGAGAGCCGAATGGTGTCACCGATGAGTCCAGTGTCCGGCCCGCGGCGCTTGACCCCGGCGAGGGTGGTGGCCGAGCGCAGGCCGTGTTCGGTTCCCGTGGCGAGCATCTTCAGGGCGGCGAGACGCAAAGGCGCTCCCTCTTCCGGGTCGACGAGCACTCGACGCAACGCAGCTTCTGCCTCCTGGGGGGTGACCGGGATCGTGCGACGAGCGGGTTTGGTGGTGGCGGCTGCAACCGTGTCGGTTCCGGCGACCAAAGCCAGGAAGCGGCTCGGGATGCCGCGGCCTTCTTCGAAGCCGGTGGCGGTTGACGTCCACACGACACGGCGCTGCGCTCGGGTCATTGCGGTATAGGCCAGGCGGCGTTCCTCCTGGAGGCGGAATGCCAGATACTCGGCGTTGCCTTCCGGGAGATGAGTGAGAAGGTGACGGACACCGAGGAGCGAATCGCGACTCCGTAGGTCCGGGAACACTCCTTCGACTGCGTCGGCGATGAACACGGTGTCGAACTCCAGGCCCTTGCACTGGTGGAGGGTGGTGAGGGCCAGGCGGTCGTCATCGGGAGCGTCGTAGCTCAGGAGCGGTCTGGCTTCGAACTCCTCCTCGTCGGCGAGGCGGCGGTAATCGGTGAGGGTCGCGGTCGGGTTGCGTTCGTTCCAGCGATGGAGGACCTGAGCGAATGAACTCCATGCGACACGCTCCTCGTGGCGGGCCGGATCTGAGACGACGGGCACGATCTGGGGGAGACGAGACCACAGATTCCAGAAGGCGTCGCGGGCCGGGCGGTCGGTGGCCCACGACGGGTCGTCGAGCAGGTCGGCGAGCGGAGCACCATCGGGCACCAGGGCGCGGATTGCCGCCGGCCAGGTTGTCGTGTTGGCGACCCGATACCGGTCCACCTCTGCCAACAGCCCGAGTGGGATGCCAAAGAGAGGGCCGAGCAGCAATCGTCGGACGGAACGCGCTGTCTCATCGCGGCCGTCGTCGCTGGTGGCAGCGATGGCGGCATCCATCACAAAGCGGACGGCTGGATGGTCGGTCAATCGGGAGTCAGGAGTGTCGTGCGGGATGCGTCTGCGATGCAGCGCCCGGGACAGGTCGGGGAGGAAACGGCGCTTGCTGCGGACGAACACCCCGATCCGTCGGTAGGGAAGGCCCTCCTCGAGGTGGAGTCGCAGGATTTCGGCGGCGATCCACTCCGCCTCTTCGGTTTCTTGATCGAAGCTGTGGACGTCGACTCGCCCGCCGCCTGAAGCGGGGATGACGGGGCCCGCTGCCCCGGGTAGCTCGTGGGACGTGACCCGAACCGCGGCCTCGAGTACGGCTGCCGGCGTACGGAATGACGTGGTCAGGATCAGCCGCTGCGCCGGTGTTCCATCCTCGCCTGGGAAGTCGGTGGGGAAATTGGCGACGTTGTCGAGGGTGGCTCCGCGGAAGGAGTAGATCGACTGGTAGGGGTCGGCGGCGACGGTCAGGTTGCGCTCGACCGGGGTGAGGCGGGCCAGGAGGCAGGATTGGGCAACGGTGGTGTCTTGGTACTCGTCGACCAACACGTAGCGGAACTGATCGGCGATGTGGGCGGCAACGCTGGGATTGTCCATTGCCCACACCGCTTCGGCGAGCAGGGTCCCGTAGTCAACCCGACCGCGCCGTCTCAGCTCCAGGTCGTAGCGGGCGACAAACGACGAGATGCCCTTCCAATCTGCTCGCCCCGCGGCCCGTTCTGCCAGTGCGTCGCCCTCGAGAAGGAGTTCCCGGGTGCGCAGCACGAAGTCGGTGACCTCACGGGCAAACGTTGTGCTGCCGAGGAGGTCGCGGAATGCAGGTGACCACCGTTTGGGGTTCTCCGTGGCCAGCAGCTCCTGGATGAGGGCCACCTGCTCCGGACCCGTGAGTACCTGGGGAGCTTCTGCCCAGCCGCGCACTGCCGAGAAGGTCTCGAGGAGTCGGGCGGCGAACGAGTGGAAGGTGGCGACGTCAATGGTGCTTGTTGAGGAGTCGAGGGCTGTGCGGATGCGGTCGCGGACGTCGGCAACGCCGCGGCGGCCAAAGCTCAGCACCAACAGTTGAGCCGGGGGGAGCCCGGTCTCGCCGAGGAGATAGACGACACGTCGGACGAGGAATTCTGTCTTTCCGGTGCCCGGCCCGCCGACCACGATCTGTGGGCCGTCGGCGCCGCCGACTGCCGCCTCCCAGTCAGCAGGATTCACTCTCCACTCGGCGGTGGGGGCGGCCTCAGGCGAAGTGTCCATGGCGCTCACGCTATCGCCCGGGAGTGACGGAATCTGCGCTGCCGAAAGATGGCGCCGTGATCAGATTCCAAGCTCCGGCTGGTGCGCACGACCGGAGCCATCGCCGAGGATGTGGACGACGTGGAAGCCACGCGCTTCGAGCGCGGGGGACAGGAGTGTCATGCGATGGCACCCTTCAGGTTCGAGCTCCGAGCAGAGCACGGCGACTCGGCTGGTTTGGGTGAGCGCTTCGATCTCGTCGAGGCCGGCGGCGAACGCCGGCTTTGCCGCGATCTGTTCGTAGTCGGGATGGCCGTCGGCCGAGATCAGGGTTGGGTCGTCGGGTCGGCCGCCAAGTCGGTCGCCGAGCCACCGATAGCCGAGACCGGAGGCCGCGGCGATACCTGTGAGCGGCTCCTTCCGAAAGTCGGGAGCGTGCTTCGAGTAGGGGATCGAGCGCACGTCGACAATGCTCTGAACGTGGTGAATGGCAAGGCGCCGCTCGAGGTCGGAGAACGGCAGGGCGCCATGTCCGATGGTGTAGATGCTCGATGTGGTGATGGGGTTCATTGGTGCTCGCAGACCAAGGGCTCGGTTACTCGGCGGATCAGCCCGTCGCCTGGAGGGGCGCAGCATCATCGGATGCCGTCGTGTCGGCAAAGGCCGGGCAGAGGTCGCGGTACTGGCACCAGTCGCAGAGCCTTCCGGGCCGGGGTGGGAAGGTCTCCGTTGTGATGGCGCGATTGATGGCCGACCACAAGGCACGCAGCTGCCGGTCCATGGCGTCGAGCTGGGTGTCATTGACCGGGATCTCGTAGACGGTCGGTCCATTGAGGTACATCAGCTTGAGCCCAACGGGGGTCCGACCGGTGCGTTGCCGGATCAGGAGTGCGTAGATCTTGAGCGCAAAGAACGCCGGGATGGCGTAGCGCTCCGGAGGTGCCCTGCCCGTCTTGTAGTCCGTGATGATGACACCATCTGGGCCTTCTTCCATCCGGTCGAGGATGCCCCGGATCGTGATTCCATCGAGTTCCTCGAGCATGTCGAGCTCACGGTCGAGCGGTTCGAAAGTGCGAGGGTCCTCGATCCCGAAGTAGTTGGCGAGAACCCTCATGCTCTCGATGCCCCACTCCCGCTCCGCTTCGATGCTCTCGAAAAGAGCGCCGTACTCCTCGTTGCCTCGCAGTTCGCCCCACGCTTCGCGGAAGAGATCGAAGAGTCGTTCCGGCGTGCGTGCATCGGGTGCGTCGTCGAAGAGCCGCTGGAGGGCGAGGTGGGCGGTGGTGCCCCGCGCTTGGTGCACGGTGGCGGGCATGTCGATGCGGTCAATCGCGCGGAACTTGAAGAGTTGCGGGCACACTTTGAAGTCGCTGGCGCGGCTCGGCGACAGGGTCTGCAACAAATCCGGTGGTTCGGTCGGCAAGGTCTCGATACTCATCGAAATCGATCATACGGGACCGGGGTGACGAAAACCACATCAGTGTAGTTTCGGGACCGGTGTGGGAGCAGAACGGGCCGAACCGAACCGGCCCTCCCACTCGCGAAAACTATCCTCGAATCGCGAAAACCAACCACAGATCTGGGTTGACGCGAGCCGGAACGATGTCGTACCTTTGCGCTTCCTCAACCGGCGCTTCGGCTCCGGGAGAGGAAACCCAACGGACGGGCTTCGGTCCAACCGGAGGGAGTCGGGACGGCCGCAAGGTCAACCCGGCACCTGGAGAGGCTTCGGTCTCGACAGGACCGGTCGGAGACGACCCAGCGGACCAGCGGGAAACCGCGGGTGCAAGGGAAGACTCAGACCACACCTCGACGGTGAGGCTTCGGCCACACCGAAGGGGTCTTCCGGAAACGGAAGGATGCTGAAGGGCAAGGACTTCGGTTCTCACCCGGAGGCAGATCGGAAGGGGAACCCCCTCGGGGGAACCGGCGGCTTCGGTCGACGGGCTTCTGAAGATCACCCCGATCGGGACACCTTGGTGCACCGAACGGGATCGGAGCGACCGTAAGGACGCTTCGAGCGCCCGGCGACGATCGATCGCAAGATCGAACGGCAAAGGGCCGGGAAACTACCCCGAGAGGGCAACGCTTCGGCAGGGCTCCCTCGGGGTTTTTCCGTATGGCCGCAGGTTCGTCTTTCGGCGCCGGCGGGTACGGAAGGGTGCCCGGTACCCGGTGAGTCTGACGCCGACCGGCGTCGGGCGCGTCGACTTCGGAACACCGTCGGAGGAGACCATCGCGGCAATCACCGCCGCAATCGCAAAGGACTCGACCTGAGGACACTGGAAGGCATCGGACGTGGCTCGACGCGAGCTGAGCTCGAGGCCGTCTACGTCGATCGACTCTTCGAAGAGGGGGATCTCAGCATCGAAGGTGTGGAGCTTCCCCATCGACCCCGATCAAACCCACTACCTCAGGGGCTTGTTCTCTGGACCCGGCGACGACGCCGTTGTTGTCGTTTTCGAGTCGTTTCCCGGCTCAGATCTCGCCGGTAGTTGGGGAACGGAAGCCCATCTGAGCAATCGCCACTGGACCCGCGAAACTTATCTCTGAAGCGCGAAATCCATCAACGGTTTCTGCTTGACGGGACCATTCTTGAAGGTCTACATTGCGCTCGTCGATGGGAAGGGAAACCAACCCAACGACCCCAGAGGTCCGCAAGGGCCTCGGGGCCGGTGGCTCGAGAGGGCCTCCGGTACGGTCCGGAAAGGACCGCCGCTCGCAAGAGTGGCGGGACTCCCCGAAAGGGGTCGTCCGGGATCGGGCTTTCGGGCTCGCTTCGGACCCAGAAGGACTAGCAGCACCCCTGGCTTCGGCCGAGGTGAGGCGGTCGGTTCGCCGCAAGGCAGACTGACTGGGAGAACCCCGAGAGGGCAAAGGCTTCGGCTTGAGCTTCCTCGGGGTTTTCCGCGTTCGTGACCCTTCGGAACCAGTGCGAGGCGGAGCGGCACGGACCTCCGACACCTGGCGCAGGCCCATCGGCGCCGCGCCATCTACACTGCACCGTCATGGGATACCCACACAAACTGCTCACTGAGGGCGAAGAGATCGTCACCGAGTTTCGGCCCCACTGGCGGCTGCTCGCCATACCCCTGTTGTGGTTCATTCTCGGCCTTGTGCTGATCGCGCTCGTCTTCCAAGAGTGGGCGTGGCCCGACAACACGACCGCCGACGTCATCACCGGGGTCATCATCGGGATCGCCATGGTTTACCTGGTAGTCCGGCCTGTTGTGAAGTGGGCCTTCACGCAGTACGTGCTCACCAACGAGCGCTTGATCACTCGCAGCGGGATGATCGCCCGAACCGGTATCGAGATTCCGCTCGAGAACATCACCAACGTGGTGTTCAACCAGGGCATCCTCGAGCGAATCCTCAAAGGAGGCGATCTCCTCATCGAGTCGGCCGGCGAGAGCGGCCAGAGCCGGTTTCAGGACATCCCACGGCCCGACGACTTCCAGTCGCTGTTGTATCGAGTCCGCGAGCAACGCACCCGGGAACTCGCCAAGGAGGATTCGACCGCGGTCCCGTCGGACGCCACCGAGCGGCTGGAGCGGCTGGCTCGCCTCCACAAGGAGGGCGTCATCACCGACGAGGAGTTTGCCGAGAAACGCCAGACGCTGCTCGACGAGATCTAGAGGAGGCTGCTGGACTACTGGCGTGCGGGCTCGCCCGGGCCCAGTCTCGACGTCGGACCCGAGGCCAAACTGACATTGTTCAGTGGACTCCTAGAGCTTTTCCTCGGCGGCGCCGACGCGGATATACCTGGCGACCGTCTCAACGTGATACGTCTGCGGGAACAGATCTACCGGCGCCGCCCAGTCGAGGACATACCCGGCGTCTTCGAGGTAGCGGTGATCTCGAGCCAGGCTCGCCGGATCGCATGAAACGTAGGCGATCACCCGTGGAAACGCGGCCGTTACCGCGGCCACTCCGCCGATGCCCAAGCCAACCCGCGGCGGGTCGACGACCGCGACGTCCCAATACTCATCGAGGGTCCCCGCCACCTTCTCGAATTCACCGCGCACCACGCGGTGATCCTCGATCTCTGCGACCTTCAGGTTGTGGCGAAGGTCCGCGACAGCGAGCGGTGAGGTCTCAACCGCAACCACCCGGCCCGCGGTGCGGCCAACCGTGGCCCCGAAGAGACCGCCGCCGGCATAGGCATCGAGCACCGTCTCATAGGGCAGCGGATCCGTCGCCTCGGCAACGAGCCGCACCAGAGCTTCGGCTCCTGCGGTGTTGTTCTGGAAGAACGCCCCACCGGTCACCCGCAGTCTGGCTCCTGCGATCTCCTCATGGATCTCGCCGGTTCCCGAGATCACGGTGAGCCCGTGACGGGAACGCTGGGCCACAGAGCATCCCCATTCGTCGATCTGGTCGGGAACCATCCCTTCGATGATCGCAAGGCGTTCACCGGTCGTCACGCCGGCGCGCAGGATCAGCCGTTCGACCCCGTCGAGCGGCCCAAGGACATCGAACACCTCGGCGAGCAGCGGGTGGAGCAGGTGGCACACGTCGAGCGGCACGAGGTGGCGCGACTTCTGCTGGTACAGGGCCGGCTTGTCCTCGAACACCCGGAAATCGACTCGATTGCGGTATCTGTAAGGCGGCCCGACCGCGACGGTCTCGCGTACCGGTGCGTCGGTCAGCTTTCCGAGGTGGGCAAGTTGCCCGGCGACGATCGAGCGCTTCCACTCCAGCTGGGCCGCATAGTCGGCGAACTGCCACTGGCATCCCCCGCACTCCCCGAAGTGGGGGCAGGCGGGTACCACCCGGTGAGGTGACGCTTCGATCACCCGCGTGATCTCGACGCGAGCCCACGAGCCTTTGTCGAGGACGATGTCGCCCTCGACCCGCTCGCCCGGCATGGCGCCTGCGATGAAGTGGGCCTTGCCGTCGTGGCGGGCGACGGCCTCGCCTCCGTGGGCGATGTCAATCGGGATGAGTTCCATGACGCCGATTCTGGCACCAACCCGCACCCGACCGGACCCCGACGGGGCCCCGACCCGGGGCGGTAGTCTCGGCAGACGCCCAGAACGCGCCACCCAAGTCCAGGAGGAACACCGTGTCCATCATCTTCAGCAGTCCGCTGCCGGACGTTGAACTGCCCGAAACACCCATCGGTGATCAGGTGTTCCGCCATGTCGGGGTTGCACCGGACAAGGTCGCTTTCATCGACGGGCCGACCGGTCGCAGCTACACCTACGGCCAAGTCGAGGACCTGTCACGGCGCATGGCCGGTGCCCTGGTTGCGCGAGGGTTCCGCAAGGGTGAGGTGTTCGCCATCATGGCGCCCAACCTCCCGGAGTACGCCATTGCGTTCCACGGCGTCGCCATCGCCGGTGGAGTCGCCACCACAATCAACCCGACCTACACGGCCGAGGAGGTCGAGTACCAACTGAACGACGCCGGCGCCAAGTACCTGCTGACCATTTCGATGTTCATGGACGTGGCGAGTGAGGCGGCAGTGCACAGTGACGTCGAGGAGGTATTCACGATCGACGAATCGCCCGATGCGACACCGTTCACCGCGTTGCTCAGCGCCGAACCGATCGACCAGGTGCCGGTCGACCCCCATGATCTCCTGGTGCTGCCGTATTCGAGTGGCACGACCGGCCTACCAAAGGGCGTCATGCTCAGCCATTACAACCTGGTCTCGAACCTGGCCCAAGGCGAGCATGTGCTCGGGCTCAGCGACGACGAAGTCATCGTCGCCGTACTGCCCTTCTTCCACATCTATGGGATGGAAGTGCTGATGAACGGCGTGATGTACTGGGGGGCAACCGCGGTGACGATGCCCCGGTTCGACCTCGAGCAATTCCTGTCCATCCTGCAGGATCACAAGGTCACGCGGGCCTACCTGGTGCCGCCGATCATCCTGGCGCTGGCGAAACACCCGATCGTTGAGAACTACGACCTCTCGGCCCTACGTCAGGTCTTCTCGGGCGCGGCGCCACTCAGCGCAGAGCTGGCAGCGGAGGCATCCGCCCGGATCCACGCCGAAGTGGTACAGGGCTATGGCCTCACCGAAACGAGCCCCGTCTCCCACGCCACGCCCCCCGGTCAATTCAAGCCGGGCTCGATCGGTGTGACCGTATCCAACACGGACATCAGAGTTGTTGATCCCGACACCGGTGCGGATCTCGACCGCAACGAAGACGGCGAGATCTGGATCCGGGGCCCGCAGGTGATGCAGGGGTACCTGAACAAGCCCGAAGCCACCAAGATCACCATTGACGAAGACGGCTGGCTTCACACCGGGGACATCGGCCACGTCGACGATGACGACCACTTCTACATCGTCGATCGGCTCAAGGAACTCATCAAGTACAAGGGTTTCCAGGTGCCGCCCGCCGAACTCGAAGGGCTGCTGCTGACCCATCCCGACGTCGCCGATGCCGCGGTCATCCCCATCCCCGATGAAGAAGCCGGCGAACTTCCCAAAGCTTTCGTTGTGCTCAAGCCCGGTCACGAGGCCGACCCGGATGAGATCGTGGCCTTCGTTGCCGGGCATGTTGCGCACTACAAGCAAATCCGGCTCATTGAGATCGTCGCCGAAATCCCGAAGTCGGCGTCCGGCAAGATCCTGCGCAGGGTGTTGCGAGATCGGGAACGTGACAAGGCTGCAGGCCAAGCGTGAGCGGGGACTCGGGCAGGATTCCCGACACCCCGGCACTGCAGGCCCTGGCCGATACAGGACTCGACTACCAGCCAAGGGTGTCGGCTCGGGCAGGCAGTGTTGCCGAGGCAGCCGAGTTGCGGGGGGTCGCCGTCGACGCGCTCCTCAAGACCCTGGTCGTGCGGCGCGGTGAGAGCGACTACCTGTTTGTCCTTGTCCCGGGAGATCGGGCCATCGACTGGGGGAAGCTGCGCAACCATCTCGGGGTACGCCGTATGACTCTGCCGGACGCGGCGGAGGCAAAGGAAGCAACGGGCTATGAGCGGGGAACGATTACGCCGTTCGGGGCGACGCATCGGTGGCCCGTGATCGCCGACGAGACCATCACAGCGAAGGACGAGGTGTCTCTCGGTGGGGGCGCCCATGGCGTTTCGGTCACGCTGAGCGCCGCGGCGCTGATTGATGCCCTCGATGCCACGGTGGCCGACGTCACCAAGCCGGCCGAAGGCTGACGGCGGCGTTAGGCGTCGTCGGCGGGTTCGGAGTCCTGAGTGGTAGACCGTTTGCGGCGGCTTGCCGCCCGGCGGTCGGCCTTCTCCTGAGCCTTGGCGTGCATCCGAGCGTCGTAGGCCTCGGGATCCTCGAATTGGCCGGAACTGATGATCTCGTTGGAATCGAAGTACGTTTGGACGAGTGCCTTGATCGTGGCCGCGGCGGGAATGGCGAGGAGTGCCCCGACCCCGCCCAACAACGAGCCTCCGACGATCACTGCCCCAAAAGCCACCGCGGGATGCAGCTTCATGGTGTTGGCGGTGACCCGAGGTGCGAGCGCGTAGTTCTCGATCTGCTGGTAGACGGCGATTGCGATGACAACCCACAGTGCGTCGATCGGATCCTCCAGGAGCGCAATGAGAACGGGAAGGGCCCCGGCGATGTACGTGCCGACGGTTGGTATGAACTGAGACACCAGACCGACCCATAGGCTCAATGCCAGTGCATAGGGAAGACCGATCAAGCTGAAGGCGATGAAGTGAAATACGGTGGAGGCGCCGGCCAGCAACAGTCGCGAATACACGTAGCCACCCACCTTCTCGATGGTTATCGAGGTGACTGTGTCGATGTGGTGTTGTTGCGCCGGCGGGACGCGGCGGAGGATGGCTCCTCGCAACCGGGGCAGGTCGGCGAGAATGTAGAAAACAAACAGGCTGATGGTCAAGGCCTGGAATAGCAGCCCAATTGCAGTGTTGGCGAAGCCGAGAATGCCGCTGACCGCATTACCTGCGAGGTTCTCGAGTGTTCGCTGGTCGGCGGCGATTTTCCTGACCAGTGAGTCGGTTGCCAACTCGAGGCCAAAACGATCGTTGAGCCAACTTGCCGTCGTTTCGACGTACTCAGGAAGCTGGTCGATCAGCTTGATGACCTCGCCGACCGCAACTTGGATCATGGCGACCACAAAGACCAGCCCGATCAGGCTGCCACCGATCATGACGACGCCAGTCGCAACGCCACGCCGCCAACCGCGGTTCGCCAGGACTTCAACCGCCGGCAATAGGGCGAACGAGATGAACGCGGCAAGAGCCAAGGTCAGCAGAAAGCCGCTCGTACTCCCAAAGACCCACACCGAGCCGTAGACCACGGCGACAGCGACCAGGGTGACGATGGCCGCCCGCGGCAGCCAGACGCGGTACCAGCCCGGGCTGTGATCCGACAACGCGACATGTTGCTCGGCATTGTTCGCCATGGTCCACTTCCGTCGAGGCAACGCGAGCGTAGTGGTCGACCTCTTCGCGACCGGGTAACTGGCCGCAATCGGCCCGACCCGATGCGAGTTTCTCCGCCAGCGTCGGCCCCCTGTCTAAGCTCGCCGTGCGATGCGCACCTTCCACGGCAACTGGTTCTACGTCTCCGTCATCACCACAGGAGTGGTGGGTCTCTGGGGTCTGGTGTTGGCCATCGCCAAGAAGGCGCCCGGCCGGGCCTTCGGTGTGGCGCGGGCCGTCGCCATCGGCGCCATGCTCATCCAAATCGGAGCAGGCGCGATTCTGTGGCAGCAAGGCTTCCGCCCCGCCAACGGCTTCCACGTGTTCTACGGACTCGTCATCGCCTTCACGCTGGCGTTTGTCTACATCTATCGCGCCCAGATGGCGCGGCGACCTGCACTCGCCTACGGACTGGTGCTGTTGTTTGTCATGGGTCTCGGCCTGCGGGCGTGGTCAAACGTCACGTAGGTGCTCACGTCGATCGTTGAGAGTCTCATGGAAGACTGTTGGACAAGGCCAGCTTGGGCTTGCCGCGACATCCAGGACCAGGCGTTTGCTCGCCGGCGCAATCTCGCACGGCGTTTGCTCAACACCCTTCTAGGCTTACGGGCCATTCGTCCGGACCGGGGTCCGGCGCCGACAATTGGGAGGACCTGTGCTGCTGGAAGGGAAGCGCCTCGTCATCACCGGTGTGCTCACCGATGGTTCGATCGCTTGGCACACTGCTCGGGTGGCTCAAGAGCACGGTGCCGAAGTTGTGCTCACTGGCTTCGGGCGCGGGATGAGGCTGACCGAACGCTCGGCGCGGCGACTCCCGGTCATGCCGGAAGTGTTCGAACTCGACATCAACGATCCCGATCACATGAGCGCACTCGTCGCCGGTCTCGACGAACGATGGGGGGCGGTCGACGGAGCCCTGCACGCGATTGCGTTTGCTCCGGAGGATGCCCTCGGCGGCAACTTCCTCGCCACACCGGCCGAGTCGGCCGCTACCGCGTTTCTCACCTCGGCGTTCTCGTTCAAGACGCTCGCCGTCGGCCTCCGCCCTCTCCTCCAGAAGGCCGGTGGCGGTGGCCTGGTGGCGCTCGACTTCGACAACTCGCAGGCTTGGCCGGCGTACGACTGGATGGGCGTTGCCAAGTCGGCGCTGCAGTCCGTGACGCGCTACTTGGCTCGTGACCTCGGGGGGGATGGGATCCGTGTCAACGCCGTCGCCGCCGGTCCGCTCGGCACCGTTGCCGCCAAGTCCATCCCAGGATTCGAACTGTTCGAAGCTGCGTGGGGGAACCGCGCCCCACTTACGTGGGATGTCTACGACCCCGATCCGGTGGCTCGAATGGCCTGTCTGCTCATGTCGGACTGGACCCTGATGACAAGCGGTGAGATCGTGCACGTCGACGGCGGCTTCCACGCCATCGCAGCGGCTCCCGATTAGTGCCAGACTCTGAGAACCAGCACACCCAATGGGAGGCTGGTCTCTACGACGGCCGAGCAGCTGAGAGTCGGGGCATCGCCACGGTGAAGGTAGCGCCACCACCGACAGTCGGCTCAAACCACACCCTGCCCCCCATCGCCTCGGACAGGCCACGCACGATCGACAGCCCGAGTCCGGTGCCGCCCACTCCACGGGTTTCGTGCCGCTCCACCTGCGTGAACCGCTGAAAGATCAGGTCGTGTAGTTCGTAGGGGATACCGTGACCGTGGTCGATCACCGAGATCCAAACCTCGGTCTGTTTGGAGCGAACCCCGACTTCAACGGGGCTGTCCTGGGCATACTTGAGTGCGTTCTCAACGAGGTTGGTGATGATCCGCCTGAGATGGTCGGCATCGGCTTCGAGCGTCACCTGCTCGGTCATGGGCTCGATGATGACCCTCCCGGACGTGGCGGGGATGTCGGATACGACCTCCTTGAGGAAGACGGCCAGGTCCAGTGCGATCGGCCGCACCGGCAAGGCTTGGTTGTCCAGTCGAGACACGACCAGGAGGTCCTCGATCAGCGTCCGCAGTCGGTTCGCCTGGCGTTCCGCCGTCTCGATGAGGTCGCGGGCGCTCTCTGACGCCGGCGCCAACTCCGGTCGCTGCAGAGTCTTGAGCGAGCCGATGATGGATGTCAACGGAGTGCGCAACTCGTGGCTGACGACCGAAACGAAGTCGGTCTTCAGCTGGGCCAGCTCGGCCATCTTCTCGCCGGTCTCCTGTGCCTCTTCGTAGCGGGCCATCTGGTTGAGCACCAGGGCCGAAGGGCCGGCGAGTGACTCGAGCGCCTCGATGTCGTCGTTGTTGAAATTGCCGGTTGCCTTGTCCGCCACCATCAGCACGCCAATGGGCCTGGCCTCGATCCGCAGCGGCACGGCCGCCACGCGGGTTGTGTCCAGATCGGTCAGGAGCGAATCCGCCGGCCCGGCGTGGACGAGGTCGTTGCGTACGAGTGGCTCTCCGCTGGTGAAGACCCGCTGCACGCTGCCCGGATCGGTGAGCGGCAACGTATAGCCCTCGGCCTTCAGGGTGTGTCCGGCGACCCACACCGGCGAGATGAGCTCGAGGGCTTCCTGGCTGGGGCGATAGAGGAAGACGAGCCCGATCTTGGCGTTGACGGCGGTGACGACCCGCCCAACCAACTCAGGGAGTACTTCGGCGAGCTTGCTCCCCATTCCAATGGTCCGCGAGACGGCATAGAGCTGATCGAGTTCCTGGCGCCGCCGTTCGACTTCCTGGCTCTCATCGTCGAGCACCTCGAGTTGCTGCCGGGTGACGCGCAGCTCGCGACTGATGCCGCGCGCCGTGATCAATGTGAACGCCATCGCCAATACAAAGGCGATGAGGCGAGCCGCGGTTTGACCGGTCGACAACTCGACGGGGGATCGATCGAGGGCAATCAGATAGCCCGTGGCCGCGATTGCACCGATGGATGCCAGCGTCACCGGGGCAACCAGCAGTGCGCCGGCAAACACGATCACTGCGATGAAGGCAGCAACGATCGGTTCATCGCTGCGAAGTTCGTCGCCGAGGAGGAGACCGGTGACGGCGAGGGTGCACCAGATCAGAATGAGGGGATCACCGAAGCGGGTGGCCAGCACGCTGCGCCACGGCGTCAATGTCAGCAGGAGGACGCCACCGGCGAGAAGGAGGACGTTGAGAAACAGCTGGCCATCGTCCGGGCCGTTGCTGCGCGAGGCAGCCACGGCATAGGCAATGACGGCCAGCCAGGAGACCAGCAGGCCGATGTAGATGACGCGAATCCGGTACCCGATGAACAGGTCGCGGTCGCTCACCGCGGCGCTTCCTCTATTTCCCGGGAGCATGTCGCCAGTCACGGTAACCTCTTCGTCATGGCACGCGTACTACTTCTGTTCGGCGGCAGGTCGGCGGAGCACGAGGTTTCTTGTGTTTCTGCCGTCGCCGTCATGCAGGCACTCGAGGGCGGCGGGCATCAGGTGATCCTCGTCGGAATCGATCGCAAAGGGGAGTGGCACCTGGCGAATCGCTCCCGAAGGCCGCTCGTCGCGGCGGGGCGTCCCGTCTCGTTGCGAGTGCCGTCCGGGACGCTGAGCAGCGGGACGGACGAGATCGGGTTCGACGTTGTGTTCCCCGTCCTGCATGGACCCTTTGGTGAGGACGGCACAATTCAGGGCCTTTTCGAGATCGCCGGAACTCCGTATGTGGGATGCGACGTGCTTTCGTCCGCGCTGGCCATGGAGAAGGACCTCACCAAACAGGTTCTGGTGCAAGCCGGGCTTCCGACGGCACCATGGACGGTGGTTCGCGAGGACGAGTTCTCCAATGCCCCCGCCGTGGTGACCCGGGTCGTGGCCGAACTTGGGCTGCCGGTGTTCGTCAAACCGGTGCAGTTGGGTTCGTCGGTCGGGGTCTCGCGGGCCGCTAGTGACGCTGAACTCAAGGAGGGCATCGAAGCCGCGCTGCGGCACGGACCGAAGGTGATCGTTGAGGAAGCCATCAAAGGCCGCGAGATCGAGGTCGCCGTGCTGGAAGGTCCTCGGGTGTCGAATCCCGGCGAGATCGTGATCGAGGGCGATTGGTACGACTACGAGAGCAAATACCACGATGAGACCAGCCGATTTGTCACGCCCGCCGAAATGACATCGCCGCAGGTTGAGCGGGTCAGAGATCTCGCCGCGCGAGCGTTCACCGCGCTCGAGTGTCGTGGCCTCGCCAGAGTCGACTTCTTCCTCGAGCGGGGGCGGGGCTTCCTCATCAACGAAGTCAACACGATGCCGGGATTCACCCCCATCTCCGGGTTCCCCAAGATGTGGGAGGCCTCAGGGTTGGCCTATCCGGAGCTGTGCAACGAACTCGTCGAACTCGCCGTCAATCGCTGACTGCGTCCGTTGACGTCGTCGTGGGTCGGCGACGTCCGGTGATCCCGGCGACGCGGTAATCGAGCTCTTCTCCGGTTGCCGCCGTCAGCGCCGCCGATGCCACGAAGGCGATCACCCAACCCCAGCGGCGTGAGAACAACCCGGCGAGAGTCGCCGCGGCGCTCCCTACCAACGAGCCGGTGATGACGAGCTCCGACTCTTTGCCTTCGGCTCCACCCGTCTCCGGAGCGATGAAGGACTTGCGAAAGACGTTGCCTGCAGCGGAGCCGAGCAGGGCCGCAACGAGGACAAGGAGCAGCCGTTTCATCGCCGACTCAGCGCGAGGACGCGGGCGCAGCCCGCCTCACATGTTGATGACTGGGCACGTCAGCGTTCGCGTGATGCCGTCGACCGATTGGATCCGGGCCACGACCATCTTGCCGAGAGCGTCCACATCAGCAGCTTGGGTATGCACGATCGCGTCGTAGGGGCCTGTCACGGCCTCGGACGATGTGACGCCGCTGATGCGGCCGATCTCTTCGGCAACCTCGAGTGCCTTGCCGACTTCCGTCTGGATCAGGATGAATGCCTCGACCACTCAATACCCCTTCCGTCGATACAGTTCGGTCTTGTCCGCTGTTTGGATCATACCGACACGAGCGCTGACTCACATCAGGCAATGCCTTGGCAGGAGGGTGGTTGGCGGAGCAGCCCGGCGCGGCTACCTCAGTAGCCGTCGGAGCCAAAGCGGAGGCGGTCCGCATAGAGCACGCCGTCACGATCCTCGGTGTCGAAGATGACCCGCTGTCCCTGGCGGAGGGTTCGGAATAGTGAGCCGGCGAGTGAACCCGGCCCGAGCAAGACCTCGGCCTGATTGTCGTCGCGCACGATCACACCCACGCCCGTCTCTGGGTCGTAGACCTTGACGACGCCTTGCACCGTCAGACCTTCTCGATCTTGCCCGCCTTGATGCACGACGTACAGACCCGAATGCGCTTCGAGTTGCTGCCGTGCTTCACGCGGACGCGCTGAATATTCGGCAACCAGCGACGGCTGGAGCGCTTGTGCGAGAAGCTGACTTGCTTGCCGACCCACGGCTCTTTGCCGCAAACCTCACAGCGATAAGACATATTGGGGAGACCTCCTGAAGCGGGCGGGATTGTAACAGCACTACCTGCCAAGACCGCAACGCGCCTTCCTACGGCAACTCAGCGAATACGCCGCTGCGGCAGTTGTGTGGGCTCGGCACAGGTCGGTCGTATGCTCTTGGGCTATGTCTCGGGCTGAACAATCGACCGGCCGGTCGTTGGCGTTCTTGAGTGGTGTTCCCGCCACGGAAGTCAAGGGGATCGGGCCGAAGTCGGCCAAGAAACTCGGCGAAGCCGGGATTCACAGCGTTGCGGATCTCCTCCTGCACGTGCCGCGCCGCTACCTGGATCGGTCGCAGATCTTCGACCTGGCCGCCGTTCCCTTGGGCGAAGAGGTCACCGTCGGCGGCACGGTGCTCTCCGTGGTGCGCCGCCGCATCTCGCGAGGGCGCACGATGATCACGGCGGTGATCACCGACGGCACCAGCGTGGTCACCGCCATCTGGTTCAACCCCTACCTGAGGATCGAAGAGGGGAGCGAGGTCGTCCTGTCCGGCAAGGCCGAACGATTTCGGGGCAAGCTGCAGATGAAGAGCCCCGACGTCGACACCTGGGGGGACGATTCGCTGGTGACGGGGCGGGTAGTGCCGATCCACTCGGCGGCGGGAGGATTCCGTCCCTTCCAGATCAGGAACTCAATCTCAAACGCGCTGCAACGCTCCCGGCCTATCACCGAGATTCTGCCGGCCGAGATGCGGGAACGACTGAAGCTGGTGACGCGGGACGATGCCATCGCGGACATCCACTTCCCACAGTCGAAGGAAGATGCCGATGCCGCTCGCCGCCGCCTGGTGTTCGACGAACTGTTCCGCCTCGAAGCTGCGTTGGCGCTGCGCAAACAGCACCAGCTCGATGGGTCACATGGGGTGGCGCATTCCGCCGAGGGCTACCTGGTGGCCGACTTCATCGCCGCGTTGCCCTACGAACTGACCGGCGCCCAGCTGCGCACGATCGATGAGATCCAGAACGACATGGTGGGTCCGCATGCGATGCATCGGCTCCTCCAGGGCGAGGTTGGCTCGGGCAAGACTGTGGTGGCCGTTGCTGCTTTGTTGACGGCGATCCAAAGTGGCTATCAAGGTGCCGTCATGGCGCCGACCGAGGTGCTCGCAGAGCAACATTTCCTCGCCATCCGAGAACTGATCGTGGGGGCGCGCCTTGGGCCGCCGCGGGAAGATCCGTCGGCGCCGGCAGGCATGGAAAGCCTATTTGGTGCTGCGGGTGATGATGCGGATGAAGATCGTCCGTTCGTCCGAATGGCCCTGCTGACCTCCAACAGCGCAGAGACCAACTTCACCCTGCCGGGGGCGGCGAGCCGGGCCGACGTTGTGACCTGGATCGGAGACGGCACCGTCGACCTGGTGGTTGGGACCCACGCCCTCATCCAGGAGGGGCTGCACTTCGATCGGCTCGGCATGGCCGTCGTCGACGAGCAGCATCGGTTCGGCGTCTACCAGAGGGTGCGTCTGCGCGAGAAGGCGGAGTCGTATGACCCCGACTTGCTGATCATGACGGCAACGCCCATCCCGCGCACCCTTTCGATGACGCTCTACGGCGACCTCGACGTTTCCATTCTCGACGAGCTGCCTCCCGGCAGGACGCCGGTCAAGACCCACCACGTTGGGAGCGACGCGGCGTCGCTCGAGCGGGTGTACGAGTTGGTGCGGCGTGAGGCAAACGCCGGCAGGCAGGCCTTTGTCGTGTGCCCGTTGGTGGACGACAGCGACAAACTCGAGGTGGTTTCGGCCACCGCAGAATATGAGCGGCTCCAACATGTGTTCCCCGAGCTGCGGCTCGGCCTGATCCACGGGCAGCTCCGCCCCGCCGACAAGGACCGGGTCATGCATGAGTTCCGGGCAGGTGACATCGATGTGTTGGTGGCTACGACAGTCATCGAGGTTGGGATCGATGTGCCCAACGCGACCGTCATGGTCGTGGAGGACGCCGATCGTTTTGGCCTGAGCCAACTCCATCAGCTGCGGGGGAGAGTCGGCCGTGGCACCCATCCGGCCACGTGTGTGCTGGTGGCGGACCCGACGACGCCCGAGGGCGAAGAACGCTTGGCCGCCATGGTCGCCAGCACCGACGGCTTCCGACTGGCGGAAGAGGATCTGCGGATCCGAGGCCAGGGCACGGTGTTCGGAACCCGACAGGCCGGCATGAAGGACCTCAAGCTCGCCGACATCCTTCGCGACGCCAAGGTCCTGGTCACGGCCCGCAAGGAGGCATTCGCCCTGGTGGCCGCCGATCCCGATCTGAAGACCCACCCCGAGATCGCCGCCGAAGTCGAAGCCCTTCTCGGTAAGGACGAAGAGTGGCTGTTTCGCAGCTAACGCACTCTCTGCGTGCCCTCCTGTGCCCTCCCTCGCGGCGCGGAGGTATTCCCCCGAGTGTCGAGCCCTATTCGGCCTCGACACTCCCTACCGTTCCCGGGTTTGGGCTTGTGCCCCGCGCCTGGGAGGTGCGGCTTCAGATCGGCACGGTTGGACACCGCTTGCCGAACGCGGAGAAGGTGGGCCGGCGCCTCTTGAACGCCGGGTCGAGGGGGGCCGGCCCAGCGACGGGTTCACGGTTTGGAGGTGCCCGATGAGGATCATTGCCGGGTCAGCCAAGGGGCGCCGCTTGGTCTCGCCACAGGGAGGCGACACCCGGCCGCTCACGGGACGAGCCAAGGAAGCCTTGTTCTCGTCGCTGGGTGGACGGGTCGTCGGCGCCGACATCGTCGACCTGTACGCCGGGACCGGTTCGATCGGATTGGAGGCGCTCAGCCGGGGCGCCCGACGGGTCGTCTTCGTTGAGAAGGGTCGGCCGGCGCTCGATGTGCTGCGCAAAAACATTGACGCCGTCGGCCTCGGCGGTGACGTTGTCGGCGAGGATGTCGGCGCGTTCCTCGCCCGCAGCCGCGACACCTTTGACCTGGCATTCGTTGACCCGCCTTACGCCCTCCCGCTAGCGTCGCTGGCAACGGTCCTCGAACAGTTGGCACCATGTCTCTCGGACGCCGCAACGGTGGTGGTCCATCGCCGGTACGGTGGAGAGGCGCCGGCTCTTCCAGCGGGTCTGGTGCAGACGGATCGCCGTCGGTACGGGGACACCGAATTGTGGCGGTTTGAGAAGGAGAGCGCGTGATCGCGGCACTAGTGCCCGGGAGTTTTGACCCACCCACAAAAGGGCATCTCGACGTCATCGAACGGTGCGCCTCGATCTTTGATCGCGTCTTGGTGGCGATCGTGCGGAATCCCTCGAAGTCTCCTCTGTTCAGCGATGAGGAGCGGATGGAGATTCTGCGCGAATGCTGCGCCGAGTGGGACAACGTCGAGGTCGATGCCTTCGACGGCTTGCTCGTTGACTTCGCCGCGGAGCGCGACATCAACGTGATCGTCAAAGGACTTAGGGCTATGACGGACTTCGACTACGAGATTCAAATGTCCCAGATGAACCGGCATCTCTCCGGCATCGTTACGCTGTTTGTGGCTACGAAGCCCGAGTACGGGTACCTGTCGTCGTCGCTCGTCAAGCAAGTGGCCGGATTGGGTGGCGCAGTCGATAACCTCGTGCCCGACAACGTCGCCGTTGCCATCAAAGAGAGGTACGCGACATGACCGATGACGCCGATCGCAAAGAGCCACCGCCGATTCCCGGCGAACTGCTCGACATGCTCGAGCGGGCCGAGATCGATTCCTCTGAGGTCCTCGAGGACATGATCGGTGAAGTCGAGGCCGCACGCACCGTCCCGCTCTCGTCATCGGTGATGGTGAGCAAGGAAGAGTTCCTCGAGAAGCTCCAGGGGGTCAAGTCCACCCTCAACAGCGTGCTCGACCAGGTCATCGCGGGCCTGCCCGAGGAACTCAGGGCGGCGCGTTGGATGGTGCGCGAACGCGAGAACTACATCGGACGGACGAACGAGAAGGCCCGTGAGGTCATCGCCAAGGCGAAGGTTCGCTCCGAGGAGTTGGTATCGGAGTCCTACATCGTGGAAGAGGCCGTCCAAGAAGCCAACACCCTGGTGCGCAACGCCGAGAACGAATCGCGCCGGATTCGCCTCGAGGCAGAGGATCACGCCGAACGGCGACTCGCCGAAGCCGAGGCGATCCTCGGCGAACTCCTGCGCTACGTGCGCGAGTCCCGCGCCGAACTCCACCAGAGCCTGCCGCCGGGGCCGGACGCCCCCATTTGATTTCGAGCGCAGCAGGCTGCGCACGAGTTTCGTGTTGACTGAGCGGCCGTCGCCTAGAGATCGCAGCGAAGATCGCCGAATTCGATCGTCGTCGTGCCGGCGTAGATCGCACAACCGTTCTTGTCCCGTCCGATGATTTGCCGCTCAGTGGCCGGCTGTTCAAATGGTGCATCGATTTCTCCACCCGGGCCCTGCTGTATCAGCACCACTGTGAGAGACAACGCCCAGAGCAGGAGAGCCGCCATTCCGAGCTTCCACTTGCTTGTGAGACGACGTGCTGCGTCTTCGGACTGGTGCGTCATCGCCACAGCATCGCTCCTCTCGCGAGCTCAGGCACCTCATAGGGAGCATCGGCGGGGGCGGACGCCGAATTGAGGACCAGCCACAGCGAGGGGCAAGGCGCATCGCCCGCCCCCCTCGAGCACCCCCGCCCGGCACTGCGACCTGCGTCGGGCCCAGGCATACAATCATCCCCATGAGCCGGTCACCGTTTCTTGTCAATGTTGCGGATTTGCGGCGGGAGCGGGCCTTGCCGCGGCCCGTGGCGCTCAGTGCTGAGGTTGAGTGGGGCGTGGAGATGTCCCGGGTCTTGGCCGACCCGCCTCTGGAGGCGGAGCTGGAACTGTCGGCCTTGAGCGGAGGGATTCGGGTCCACGGAAACGCCACCGTCATGGTTCACCACGTTTGCCATCGCTGCATCGATGAGTGGGATGAGGAACTGGATGTGCCCGTCGATCAATTGTTCGTCGAGGCTTCCCGAGCCGACGAAGACGACTACGCATACTCCGGGGACGAACTGGACCTCGAAACGGTGCTGCGCGACGAGGTGCTGCTGGCCATGCCGCTGGTGCCTACCTGCCCCGACGGATGCGAGGGACTTGTTGATAGTCCCCAAACCGACTTGAATACACCCACCCCTGAGGAGCAAGGCGACACTCTTTCGCCCTTCGCGGTCTTGAAAGACCTGCTCGACGAGGGAAAATGACCCGAGACGAGGTTCGCCATGGCGGTACCCAAAAAGAAGATGTCGCGCTCCCGCACCAGGCGGCGCAAGGCCGGATGGAAGGTGAGCGCGCCGACTCTGGTCGCGTGCCAACAGTGCGGTTCCAAGCACATTCCGCACCGTGCTTGCCCCCAGTGCGGCACCTATAAGGGCCGCGAAGTCATCCCGACCTCGTAGCGATCGGCACCATGTCACGAATCGCCATCGATGCTATGGGTGGCGATCATGCGCCGGAACAGATCGTGCATGGCGCGGTCGATGCGGCAGCCGGTGGCGTGGAAGTGATCCTGGTCGGGGACAGCGCCCGGTTGACTCCGCTGCTTGCTGAGGCCGGCGCGGTGATCCCGATTGCTCACGCTTCCCAGGTGATCGAAATGGGAGATGACCCCGCCATCGCCATTCGTGAGAAGAAGGACGCCTCTATCACCGTCGCCGCCAGATTGGTGGCCGAAGGTGAGGCCGGGGGACTCGTGTCGGCCGGCTCGACCGGAGCAGCCCTCGCCGCGGCGGCCTTTGTCATCGGACGGTTGCCCGGCGTCAGCCGGCCGGCGATCGCCTCGCTGTTCCCAACAGGCAAGATCGTTCTCGACGCCGGCGCCAACGTGAACTGCCGGCCCGGGCATTTGGTCCAGTTCGCGGTGATGGGCGCCGCCCTCGCCCAGGTGCACTTCTATGTCGATCCTCCGCGGGTCGGTTTGGTCAACATCGGAGCGGAAGCCGGCAAGGGTCGCGACCTCGACAAGGAGGCGCATCGACTGCTCAGCGAGCTCTCCGGTATCAGCTTTGTCGGCAACGTCGAGGGAAACGACCTCGCCACCGACACCGCCGACGTGTTCGTTACCGATGGCTTCACCGGCAACGTGCTGCTCAAGACGGCTGAAGGCGCCGCCCAGATGGTGCTGACCCTGCTCAATCGAGCCTTGTTCCGGCCCGAGTTGCGCGATCCGGTTGAGCAGTTGCTTCCGGCATTCGGGGAGTTCCGCGCAACGCTCGACCCTGAAGGAGTGGGCGGCGCCCACCTGCTCGGCACCAAAGGTGTCGTGGTGATCTCGCACGGTTCATCGTCACGGGTCGCCATCCGCAACGCCATCGCGCTAGCGGCCGAGGGCGTCGACGATGGCTTGGTCGACAAGATCGCCGCCGGCCTCGAGACCGTCGCCGAGTCGCAAACTGACGATGGGTGAGCCTCAGTCGCCGCCGGAAGTCGAGGAGGCCATCGGCTACCAGTTCAAGGATCCCGCGCTGTTCCGCCAGGCACTGCTGCACCGTTCCTACATCGCCGAGCACGCCAACGCGGAGTCGTATGAACGGCTCGAGTTTCTCGGCGACGCGGTCCTCCAGCTGGCGGTCACCGGCTACCTGTATTCGGAGTATCCCGACTTGGCCGAAGGCGAATTGGCCAAGGTCAGGGCCGCGGTCGTGAACGAGGCAACTCTGGCGGTGCTTGCCAGGCGGTTCGGTTTGGGCGATGCCCTGCTGCTCGGGCGCGGCGAGGAGCTGACCGGGGGTCGCGACAAGGATTCCATTCTGTCGGACGTGGTCGAGGCGGTGCTCGGCGTTATCTACCTCGAAGCGGGATTCGACGAGGTGCGACGCCTCGTGCTGGCGCATTGGGCGGAGCTCGTCGACGATCGGGCAGCCAGTCCGGGCCGACGCGACTACAAGACCAGGCTGCAGGAGGTGTTGGCACGCCGCGGCTCGTTGCCGCGCTACGTGATCGAGGAAACCGGTCCCGAGCATGCCAAGGAGTTTGCGGCCAGCGTCTGGTCGGGTGACGAGAAACTCGGAGAGGGCGCAGGCACATCGAAGAAGCGTGCCGAGCAAGATGCCGCCCACGACGCGTTCCACCGTCTCGAGGCGGCAGAGTCGCTCGACGGTGGCGATGCCTGAACTGCCGGAGGTCGAGACGACTCGGCGTCTTGTTGCACCAGAACTGACCGGGCGGCGCATTGTGTCGGTCGAGGTGCGCCGGCCCCGAATGGTGCGCCGGCACGAACGGCCCGTTGACTTCGCCGACCGACTTGTCGGCCGGCGCATCATCCAGACACGCCGGCACGGCAAGTTCATGCTGGTCGATGTCGAAGGCGACATCGTGTGGGTGACCCACCTTGGTATGTCGGGCCGGGTGCAGATGGCGACTGTCGGCGAGGGCGAGGCTCCGCACACCAACGTCGTTGTTGCCCTCGACTCTGGGCGTGAGTTCCGCCTCGTCGATCCTCGCATGTTCGGGTTTGTGGCTGCCTACACCCCGGAGGACTACGCCGAGTCGACGCTGATGCGCCTCGGCCCTGATGCCTACGAGGACCTCCCGACGTCGCGACGATTGGCCGAGCGTCTTGCCGGCCGCACCGCACCGATCAAGCCCCTTCTGCTCGATCAGGGGATCGTTGCCGGGTTGGGCAACATCTACGCCGACGAAACGCTGCATCGGGCGCGGTTGAGCCCATTCCGTCCGGCGGGCGGCCTCAGTTTCGATGAGGTGAAGCGGCTGCGGGCCGCCATCAAGGCAACGCTCGCCGCCGGCCTGAAGTGGGGCGGCACCTCGCTCGACGACCTCGCCTACCTGTTGCCGGACGGACGAGCCGGCGACTTCCTCAACCGCCTGCAGGCCTATGGCCGCGAGGACGAACCGTGCCCCCGCTGCGGAACCCCGATTCAACGCGCCGTACTCCGTGGTCGCTCCACGTTCTGGTGTCCGTCGTGCGCCGGGTAGTGCGATAGCGCCGTCAGGGCAGCCTTTGACGCCTTGGCTTGGATCTCGCTTCCTGAGGGCCCGTACCTCGGCGATTCGCCGCACGCTGGGCTTCCCGGAGGCGCCACCATCGCACTGCTCGGTCTTGACGGTGCTGACGGCGTTTCGGTCATTACCGTGGTCTGGGATGAAACTGCGACGTGACCGATCACCATGCAGGCGCTGACCGGCCACATCACCGGGCGGGTGCAGGGCGTCGGCTTCCGCTGGTCGACGCGTCACCAAGCTGATCTTCTCGGCGTCACGGGGTGGGTCCGCAACTGCATCGACGGCTCGGTTGAAGTGTTCGCCCAAGGCGACTCTGCCGCACTCGACGCTTTTCGGGCCTACCTGGCCGAGGGTCCCCGCCACGCCAACGTGGCTGCGGTTCGCCTCCGGGATGTAGAACCGGACCCGACCATAACCGGCTTCTCCATTCGGTAGGCGGATACTCCGCCCCCGATTACTACACCTATGTAATTCGCCTGGTAACCTCCTCTCACCTTGCTGCTCAAGACGCTTTCGCTCGTCGGCTTCAAGTCATTTGCCGATCGGACCCGCCTCGAATTCCACGAGGGGGTCAACGTTGTCGTGGGCCCAAACGGGTCGGGTAAGTCCAATCTGCTCGACGCCCTTGCCTGGGTGATGGGCACACAGGCCACGAGCGTGCTGCGCACCGAGTCCATGGAGGACGTCATCTTCGCCGGGACGGCCACCCGGCCGTCGCTGGGGCGAGCGGAGGTCACTCTGTCGTTCGACAACACCGACCACTTCCTCCCGATCGAACTCGACGAAGTCTCCATGACTCGCCGCCTCTATCGCGATGGCACCTCTGAGTACGAACTCAACGGAACCCCGTGCCGCCTGCTCGACCTCCACGAATTGCTTTCCGACGGTGGGGTGGGCCGCCACCAACACGTGCTGGTCGGCCAAGGCCAGATCGGCAACATCCTCAGCGCCAGGCCGGACGAACATCGCGCCGTGATCGAAGAAGCGGCCGGAATCACCAAGCACCGGGGCCGGCGGGATCGTTCGGTGCGTCGGCTGGAACAAACCGAGATCGATGTGCATCGGCTGATCGATCTCCTCGACCAGCAGAAGCGCAGGCTGCGGCCTCTCAAGCGCCAGGCCAACGCGGCCGAGCGCTACGACTCCGTTAGGGCGCAGGTGTTGGCCCTCAGGATGTGGATCGGCGGCGAGACCCTGCGCAGTCTGCGGGCCCGACTCGAGGTCGCCACCGCGGAGCGAGCCGAGTTGGTTGCCGCCATTGAGCGGGACTCCCAAGAACTCACAGAGTTGGTGGGGAACCTGGACCAGCTCCGGGGGGCCGCAGGTGAAGTCGGCCGCAGCCTGGAGCGCGATACGGCCGCCGCGGCCCGACTCGAGACCGTGGCCGAGCGGTTCCAGCGCATCGGGCTCGTCAGCCGCGAGCGGCGCCACTCGCTCGAGAGCCGGCTGCGCGGCGCCGGCGAGCGTCGAGATGACCTGGTCGCCGAGCGTGACCACCTCATCGCTGAGATCGCGGCATCGGCCAAGGAAGAGCAACAGGCCCAAGCCCTCGCCGGCCGCCGTGAAGTCACCTTGCAGGCGATGGAAGACGAGGAACGCTCGCTCGCAGAACAGATCCAGCTTCCCACCGAAGGAGTCGTCGCCAACCTGCGCGGCGATCTTCGTGCCCTGGAGACCGCAACGGAGCGTGATCGACGGGAAGCCGAAGCCACCCAGCACCGACGTGAAGTGGTCGAGTCCCGCATCGCCGAAGAACAGTCGGAGGCCAGCCGCCTCAACCAAGAGATCCGATCAACGGACGCAGAGGTTGGCGTGGCCCAGGAGGCCTACACCACGGCACGGTTGACCCGTAGCGCCGCCCAGGAACATTGGGAGCGTGTCGAGGCCGACCATCAGGACCATCACGTCGCCTTGGCGGCGGCCAACGCCAGAGTTGATGCCCTCGAGGCTGCTCTGGCAGGCATCGGCGACCCGGCGGCCCGGGAACTGGCGGCCAATGCTGCCGAGGTACTCGGTCCGCTTGTGGCCCGCCTCGACGTGCCCGCCGACCTTGCCGCAGCGGTCGATGGTGCACTTGGTTTGTGGAGGGATGCCTTTGTGGTCGCCGGCGATGAAGCCATCCGAGAGGCGGCAGGATCGCTCCGCTCCGAGGGCTACGGCGGCGTCGCCTTTGTGGGAAGCGCGCCGAGCAACCCCGTTGAGCCCCCGGCGCGCTCGGTCGCCGCAGAACGCGGCTTTGACGCCCTGGTCGACCTGCTCGGACCGGACACCGACGGCGACTTGGCCGGGGTACTCATCGGCGATGTCGTCCTCTGCGAGGGTTGGTCGGCCGCCTGGGCAGTCGTGCAGCAGCATCCAGAGATTCGTGCGGTGACCCCCGAGGGTGACGTAGTGACGTCGCAGGGGCTCTACCTCGCCGAAGCCGACGGTGCCGGACCGGCCGCCCTCGAGGCAGCCAAGGTTGCCCTCGAGATCGCCGAGCGCAACCTCGCCAGGAGCGAGAGTTCACACACCAGCGCCCGACGCGACTTCAACACCGCCCGCGACCAGGAACGTACCGCGCTCGAAGCACTCGAAGCGCTGGAAGCACGCTTGGCGGGACTGACCGAAGCGCTCGGATTACTGGAACGATCCCAGGCCGAAGGCGCAGCTGAGATCGAACGCCTCGACGAACGTGGACGCTCGCTGGAGGCCGCCGCCGTAACCCGCGATGAGCGCATCGAGAGCCTGCGGCGCCGAGTCGAAGAGTTTGAAGGCGAGGAGAAGGTCCGCCAGGAGGCGTGGGACGCACTCAATCGCCGCCGCGAAGAGGTTGCACGGCGCCGCGACGAGGCCCGGCGACTTCGCGAGGAGGCTGCCGGCACCCTCGCCGGGGCGATGGAGCGGCGCAAACTCCTCGAGTCTCGGCTCACCGCGGCCACCGCGGAGTTCGAAGACCTGGAGGTTGCGCCCGTCGATCCTGCGGTGATCGATCGGTTGGCCGTGGTCGAGGACAAAGCCCGCCGTGCCGCCGAGATCGTCCGGGACCACGTCGAGGCCCTACGCACTCGCCAGCGGGAACTGAGAGAGCGTGCCGGGATCGCCGACCACCACCTCACCACCGCTCACCGTCGCCAGTCGGAATTGGAGAGGGCTATCTCGGGGGCCAAGGACCGGGCCGCTTCGCTGGCGGTCGAACTCGCCGAACTGCGGGTGCGTGATGAGTCCGTCGCCGAAGGGCTTCGCCGCGACGCCGACTGCACCGAACAGGAGGCACTCATCGCCCCCGAGCCAGAACTCGAAGGCGATACCAGCCACGCCGAGGCGCTGGCGATGGCAGAAGCCAGCCTGCGCCGAATGGGACCGATCAACCCGTTGGCGGCCGCCGAATACCGCGAACTGGCAGGCGAGGTTGAGATGCTCGATTCACAGCTCGCGGACCTCGAGGAATCCCGGCGCGAACTCCTCAAGGTGATCGAGGCGCTCGATGACGAGATGGCGCATCTGTTCCGGGGAGCGTTCGACGACATCGCCGGCTTCTTCGAGGAGAACTTTGCTCTGGTCTTCCCGGGCGGGCGAGGCCGGCTCCGGTTGACCGACCCCGACCATCCGCTCATTACCGGTGTCGAGATCGAAGCCCAGCCGATGGGCAAGAAGGTTGGCAGGCTCAGCCTGCTGTCCGGTGGGGAACGATCACTGGCAGCGCTGGCATTCCTCTTCGCCGTCTTCCGTGCCCGGCCGAGCCCGTTCTATGTCCTCGACGAGGTCGAGGCGGCCCTCGACGACGCCAACCTCCGGCGGTTCCTGCGACTGGTCGACACCTTGCGCCAGTCCGCTCAGTTGGTCATCATCACTCATCAGCAACAGACCATGGAAGCTGCCGATATCCTGTACGGCGTCACCATGGAACCGGGAGCGTCGTCAAAGGTCATTGCCAAGCGACTCGCCCGGGTCGAGGCCTGAGCTACCCAACAGGAGTCAATGTTGGATCCGATTCTCATCGCTGTCACCGTCGCGGTTGTGGTACTGGCGATCGTCGGGGTTGTCGTATGGCTCCGCCGGTCGCCGACCGACAAGCCCACAACGCCTGCGGAGAGCCCTCAGGCGACCGGCGGAGCGGTCAAGGCGCCGCCCAGCCCACCGGGGCTTCGCAGCCGGTTGGCCAGCACGAGGCGCGCCGTCGGAGACCGACTCAATTCGATCCTGGATCGCGACCGGCTCGACGCCGAGTTTTGGAGCGATCTCGAGGACACCCTCGTTGCCGCCGACGTCGGCGTCGGTACGGCCACCGCCGTGGTTGACGCGGTCCGCACCCAGAACCCCAAGGATGGTGAGGAAGCCCGCGCCGCTCTCGAACAGCAACTGATCGAGACCCTCGACGGGCGCGATCGCACTTTGCATCTCGACGCCGCGCCTGCGGTCCTGCTGGTGGTCGGCGTCAACGGGACCGGCAAGACGACCTCGATCGCCAAGCTCGCCTCGCAATTGCGTGCCAACGGATCCACCGTCATGCTGGGGGCGGCCGACACCTTCCGCGCCGCGGCCGACGAGCAGCTGCGCACCTGGGCAGACCGGGTCGGTGTCGACATCGTGTCAGGGCAGGCGGGCGCCGATCCTGCCTCGGTTGCCTTCGACGCATATCAGGCGGCGCGCAGCCGCGACATCGACGTACTCATCGTCGATACCGCGGGACGGCTCCAGAACAAGGCCAACCTGATGGACGAGCTGTCCAAGGTTGCCCGGATCCTGAAACGAGAAGCCGGCGAACTCGACGAGGTGTTGCTCGTCATCGACGGCACCACCGGCCAGAACGCCATCGCTCAAGCCCGCAGCTTCGCCGACGCCGTGGGGGTTACGGGTATCGTGTTGACCAAGCTCGACGGAACAGCTCGCGGTGGTGTTGCCATCGCCGTGGAAGAGGAGCTCGACATCCCCGTGAAGTACATCGGAGTGGGCGAAGGGGTCGATGATTTGGTTCCGTTTGAACCCGAACAGTTCGTCGACGCGCTGCTGGGCGCATGAGTACCGACTACGACGCCGTGGGTTTGATCGAGCAGGCGGCCGACGCCGCCGGTCGGGCCTATGCGCCGTACTCGAACTTCCACGTCGGCGCCGCCATCGTTGCGGCCGACGGGAGCACCTTCCGAGGAGGCAATGTCGAGAACGCGGCTTACGGCTCCACCATCTGTGCCGAGGGGGCTGCGATCGCGGCGGCCGCCACCGAAGGCGTCCGCAAGATCGACGTCGTCGCCATCGCCTGTACCGAGACGATGGAGTGCTATCCCTGCGGAAACTGCCGGCAGCTGATGCTCGAGTTTGGTGTCGACACGGTGATCGTCCAGGAGCCCGATGGTTCGCCCCGGGTCCACACCCTCGCCGAGCTGCTGCCACATTCTTTCGGCCCAAGCTCGCTGGGAGCGGCTTCAGACTCAACCTGAGCCGGCTACGGCCGGATCGCGATATTCCCTTCACGCCGGGGCTCAAGGCTTTGCGCCCCGGTGCCGATAGACGCCCGTATGGGACATGAGAAAGGCCGCGATTTCGCAAACGGGTGGGTGAGTTCATTCGCCCGGAACGTTGTCCTCGGTATCGGTTGGGCGCTCGTAGCAGCGTCCCTGGCGACCGCCGTGATAGGTCTGATCATTGGAGCACCGGTCCTGTCGGTAGTGGGGACACTGACCGGTTTGTTGGGTTGGACCATCTCCAGCTTTGTGCCGGAGCCGGTTCCAGCTCCACTGAAGGCCGATCGCCGCCGTCTTGACGCAATTCGGCGGGCGATGGGTCATCAGCTCCCAACCTGAGTGGGACTCACCATCCTGTTCGGGTACCTGGTCCTCAAGGTCGGGATCCCTCCTCCGGCCGGCGCCCTCAACAGGCGCCGGCCGTCCCGATTCCCCCCTCGAATAGGGTTGCCGCCCCCGGGTAGAATGTGGCTTCCGGCGGACAACGGCGAAGGATCGTCATGGTGAGCCTGTATGTGTTTGCAGCCCTGGTCGGTTGGCCGTTCGTCTTCTTCTTCCTCTTCTTCGGCGGTGACGTTGACACCGACTTCGAACTCGACGCGGATGTCGACGTCGATATCGACCCCGGGGTGGACATCGACGGTGGGGGCCCGTTCGCTGCCATCGCCTCGTTCCTGACGTTCCGTTCGATCGTGTTCTTTCTCGCCTTCTTCGGCCTCACCGGGCTTGTCCTCACCTGGCTGGATGCAAACAGCGTGCTCACGGCATTGCTCGCGATCGCCATGGGGGCTTTTGCGATGTGGCTCAACCGCACACTGATGGACTATCTGAAGGCGAACAGCAGCGACAGCCAGATTCTCGACAACGAGATCGAGGGAAGTCTGGCGTCGGTCGTGTTGCCGATAGGTCCGGAACGCAAGGGCCGGGTCGCCGTTGAGGTGGGCGGCCAGCGCCTCTACTTCGTGGCCAGCCCGTACCGGCCGCGACCCGGCGAGCGCTACCACAAGGGTGACGAAGTGGTCGTCGTGGAGATCAAGCGGGGCGCCGCACTGGTGGCGCCCCTGGACAGCATGGAATAGGCGGCCCCGGCCGCAGTCAGGAGACCGAGTCGTGGATGTTCTCATCGCTCTTGCGGTGATCATTGTCATTGTGGTGATCGTGGTGGCCTTGGCCGTCAAGTCATTCATCGTGATCTGCCCGCCGAACCAGATCGCGGTCATCACCGGCCGGACTCGGGAGATGCCCGACGGCAAGACGCTCGGATATCGAGTGCTGCGCGGTGGCCGAACCTTCCGCTGGCCGATCATCGAGCGGGTCCAGTTCATGGACCTCAACACGATCGCCATCGAGGTGTCGGTGCACAACGCCTACTCGAAGGGTGCCATCCCGCTCAACGTGCAAGGGATCGCCAACGTCAAGATCTCGAGCCAGCAGGGCCTGCTCGAGAATTCGCTCGAGCGTTTCCTGGGGCGACCGCCCGACTACATCCCGCAGCTGGCCAAAGAGACACTCGAGGCCAACCTGCGTGGTGTGCTGGCGACGCTCACACCCGAAGAGGTGAACGAGGATCGATTGAAGTTCGCCCAAGTGCTCATCGACGAGGCGGACGACGACATCAAGACGCTTGGCCTCGAACTGGATGTGCTCAAGATCCAGAACGTCACCGATGAAGTGGGCTACCTCGACTCGGTCGGCCGCCGCCAGACCGCCCTCGTTCTCAAGGAGGCCCGGGTGGCCGAGGCCATGCGCCAAACCGAGGCGCAGGAGCAGGAAGCCGACGCCCGGCGGCGGGCCGAGCTCGCCAGGGTGGATGCCGACATTGCCATCGTTGAACGGGAGAACGACCTGCGAGTGCGCAATGCCGAACTCGAGAAGTCCGCCGTGGCCAAGGAGCAGGAAGCTCTCGTTGAGTCCGACCGCGCCCGGGTCGTTGCCGAGCAGGAACTGGAGAAGGAACGGATCGAGTTGCAGAACCGCAGGCTGGAGGCCGACGTCATCGCCCCGGCCCGAGCGAAGCGCGAGGCCATGGAGCTCGAAGCCAAGGGCGCTGCCGCCAAGATCATCGAAGACGGCAACGCTCAGATCGAGGTGTTCCGCCGACTCGTAGAGCAGTACCAGGCGGCCGGCGACGACGCCCAGCGCATCTTTGTGCTCAACATGCTGCCCGAACTCATCGACAAGATCGTCGGCACGGTCGAGGGAGTCAACATCGAGAAGGTCTCGGTGATCGACTCCGGCAACGGGAGCGAGGCCATCCCCGGGTTCCTCAGTCAGCTTCCCGGTACGGTGATCAAACTCACCGAGCAGATCGAAAACGCCACCGGCGTCAACATCCTGACCGGCTTGGGCAAGGTTCAACCGATCGAGACCGAGGCGGTCGCAACACAAGACACCATCGGTCACAGCGAGCAAGAGGAGCCCCCGAAATAGCGGCTGGGCCCTCTTACGATTGACCGCATGATGCCCGCCGGACGATTCAACCCTTGGCTGCTGTTTGCCGGCGCTGGGGTTGCGCTTGCGCCGAGTCCGGTGCTCGGCGGTGTGGCGTCGGCCGAGTGGGAGATCGAACTGGTTCGCTACTTCGGCCTTGCGGTCGTCGGCCTGGCCGTTCTCTGGCCCTGGGCGATGCGCCGGGGCGGGGCGTCGGCCCGTCGGCTCCGTAGCTGGGTCGTGCTCGCTGCGCTCGGCGCGGCCCTCTACCTGATTGGCGACCAGCAGCTCTACCTGATCATGGCTTTTGCCTGTCTCCTGGCTGGGGTGCTCAACGGCGGCATGGAACGTGCCATCGCGGCCTCCGACGCATTGCGAGACGAGCTAGAGCGACGCAACGAGTAGGGCCCGCCGCACGGCGGGCCCTACTGCATGGTGCGGGTGTCGCTAGCGCGCCTTGAGTGCCTCGATCAGAGCGGGGACGACCTTGTGGACGTCTCCGACGACACCGAGGTCGGAGAGGCCAAAGATCGGTGCTTCGCTGTCCTTGTTGATGGCGATGATGATCGAAGAGTCCTTCATGCCGACGATGTGCTGCATCGCCCCGGAGATCCCGCAGGCGAGATACACGCCCGGCTTGACCGTCTTGCCCGTCTGGCCCACCTGGAGTGAGTAGGGGACCCACCCGGCGTCAACGACGGCGCGGGTTGCCCCGACGGCGCCGCCGAGCAACCCGGCGAGTTCCTCGATGATGGCGAACTTCTCCTCGCTGCCCACACCGCGACCGCCGGAGACAACAACGTTGGCCGCCTCGAGGTCGGGGCCCTCGCTCGCTTCGACGTGACGTTCCTTGACCGTAGCGGCGCCGGCATGGCCGACGTCAGGAAGGGCGACCGTGACCACCTCGGGTGCGCCTCCGCCGCTGGGCTCGGCGTTGAACGCCTTGGGCCGAGCGATAACGAGCGCCGGAGCGGAAGCCGCAAACGCGGTACGCACCTTGGTCGTGCCGCCGAGGATCTCGTTGCCCACCGTCACTGTTCCGTCGACCACGTCCACGGCCACCGCGTTGGAGAGCACGGGCAGGCCCAGACGGGCAGAGAGCCGCCCCGCCACGTCGCGGTCGGTGTTGCCCATTCCAAACATGATCACGTCGGGGGTCTCCGCCGCCACGAGGTCGGCCATGGCCGCCGCAGCAACCGTTGCCGGCAAGAGGTCGCCGGCATCCAGGTGGAAGACCTTCGTGGCACCGTAGGCACCAAGTTCACCAAACGGCGCGTCGCCGCCGGTGCCGACGTAGAAGACGGCGACGTCGCCGCCCCACTCCCGGGCCTTCGACAGGGCTTCGAGGGCGCTCGAAGACGGCGCCCCGTCAACTTCTTCAGCAAATACCCAGGTAGTCATCAAATCACCTTCGCCTGTTCGAGCATCGCGACGATCTTCAAGTGAGCCTCGCCATCGTCCTCGACGATTTCGCCGGCCTGGCGAGCCGGGACCGGCTCAACGGCCACGATCGACTGTTGGGGGTCGGGCGACACGCCGAGGTCGCCGGAGGTCACCGTATCGATCGGCTTCTGCTTCGCCTGCATGATCCCCTTGAAGGTGGGGTAGCGGGGTTCGACGACACCCGACGTCACGGTGATGAGCGCGGGAAGTGCCGCCTCGACGACGTCATAGCCGCCTGCCGTCTGGCGTTCGATGGTGATGGTGCCGCCGGCCTGGTCGACCTTGCGGGCGAACGTCAGCGCCGGCACCCCGAGTAGCTCGGCAACCTGCTGGGGCACAACACCGCTGTAGCCGTCGGTTGACTCGGTACCGGCGATGACGAGGTCATAGCCTTCGCGATCGATGGCGGCGGCGAGGATCTTGGCGGTCGTGAGTGCATCGGCGCCGCGCAGCGAGTCGTCGTCGACGATGACAGCTTTGTCGGCGCCCATGGCGAGCGCTTGGCGAATACCTTGCAGGCTGCCGGAAGGTGACATCGAGACCAGGGTCACGGTGCCCTCCGTCGCTTCTGCGAGCTGGAGTCCGATCTCGACGCCGTAACGGTCGGTGTCGTCGAGGACTTGGTCGTTCGGGCGAACAACGAAGTGGCTATCGGGGTCCAGCTCATAAGGCGTCGCCGGATCCGGAATCTGCTTGACGCAGACGGCGATTCTCATGAGTGAGTACTCCTCGGTCGAGTGACGGCGCAGATGCTACGCAGTTTGGCCATCCACTCAAAAGCAGATGGCCATCGGCGGTATGAGTGTGCCGAAGCCGGTCAAGCGGAGGGAACCACCAACCGAGGCAGCAGCGCATTGATGAGCTGAGTGAATCGCACCTTTGCCTTGGCCGCGGTCTCCGTCACCTCGTCATGCGACAACGGGTGGGGCGAGATCCCGGCGGCGAGATTGGTGACCAACGAGATGCCGGCGACTCGGACCCCCATGTGGCGCAGGGCGATGGCCTCGGGTACCGTCGACATGCCGACGAGGTCGCCACCGATGCGGCGCACCATCTCGATCTCAGCCGGCGTTTCATAGGTGGGGCCGAGGAACCAGGCGTAGACACCCTCTTTGTAGGGCATGCCGAGTTCGAGCGAGGTCTGACGGATCATCTCGCGCGCCTCGAGGCTCCAGGCATGAGTGAGGTCGGGAAAGCGAGGTCCGAGGCGACCATCGTTGGCGCCGACGAGCGGGTTGTAGCCGGCCAGGTTGATGTGGTCGCGGATGGCGACCAGGTCGCCCGGCTGCAAGCCGGTGCCGATGCCTCCGGCCGCGTTCGTCAGCAGCACGCTATGACATCCCGCCATTGCTGCGGTGCGAACGCCGAACACCACTTCGTCCATGACGCCGCTCTCGTACGTGTGGACCCGGCCGGCGAAGAGCAGAACGGCCGAGCCGTCGACATCGATCGAGAACAAACTGCCGGCGTGGCCTTGCACCCCGGGCAGTGGGAACCCCGGGATATCGGTGTAGGGGACCTCGATCGCCCCCGGGATGGTGGAGGCGTAGTCGCTCAGCCCCGAGCCGAGCACAACCCCCGCTTGGTGTCGGTCCCGTCCGGTGGCCGCAGCGATCGCAGCCGCGGCTAGTTGCAGTTCCTCGTACCGGTTCACGCGCATTCCCCCGTGTGAGGCGATGGCACCACGCTACTCCACCCCTGTGTCACAGCCTGGATCGCCACCAATGACGTAACCCAAAGTGGACCGGGGGTCAGCGGATTTGTCCGATGATGACGGGCGCCGCCGGAGGTGCTTCGTCGCCGATTTCCCACGCCTCCTCGAGCAGCGGCAGGGCGGCGGCGAGTCGAGCCTCTTCCCGGTAGGTGATGACCGCCAGTGGTTCGCCGGTCTCGACGACTCCACCTTGCTTGTGGTGGATCGTGATCCCGACGCCATGGTCGACGACATCCTCCTTGCGGGCCCGGCCCCCGCCGAGCCGCACCGAAGCCACGCCGATATCGAGTGCGTCGCAACGGGTGACAAACCCGCTCCGCGGCGCGGTGATCTCATAACGGCCCGGGGCCCGGTCGAGCAGCGAACGATCCTCGATGACCCCGGCATCACCGCCTTGAGCAACGATGACCTCGGCGAACTTCTCCATCGCCCGACCCGAAGAGACCGCCGCTTCGAGCAGGTCGAGGGCGGTTGCCGCATCATCGGTGATGCCGGCGAGAAGGAGCATCTCGACACCGAGCGCATAGGTCAGCTCAGCCGCGTCGGCCGGCCCGTTGCCGGCGAGCAGGTCGAGCGACTCGGCGATCTCGTTGGCGTTGCCGACCTCGCGGCCGATCGGCTGATTCATGTCCGTCAACAGGGCGACCACCTTGGTCCCGTGCGACAGCCCAATCCCGACCATGGTGGTGGCGAGGCGGTCGGCGGAGGCGCGGTCTTTCATGAAGGCTCCCGAGCCGACCTTGACGTCGAGCACGAGACCGTCGAGGCCCTCCGCGAGCTTCTTCGACATGATCGAAGACGAGATCAGCGGGATCGACTGCACAGTGCCGGTCGCGTCCCGCAGGGCGTAGATGCGGCGATCGGCGGGAACCAGCGTCTCGGACTGCCCGGCGAGGACGAGTCCCAGCAGTTCGAGTTGCGCGGTGAATTGTGGTGGGTCCAGCACGGTGCGGAAGCCGGGGATCGACTCGAGTTTGTCGAGCGTGCCACCGGTGTGGCCGAGGCCGCGTCCAGACATCATCGGTATGGCCACTCCACAGGCGGAAACCATTGGGCCGAGCGGGATCGACATCTTGTCGCCCACGCCACCGGTGGAGTGTTTGTCGATTTTTGCAGCAGCAACGTGAGAGAAGTCGAGCACGTCGCCAGAATGCAGCATCGCCTCGGTCCACGGACCAAGTTCCTCGGCCGTGAAACCGTTGAGGAAGATGGCCATCAGGAGCGCCGACATCTGGTAGTCGGGGATGATGTCCGCCGTGTACTGCCCGATGATCCATGCAAGCTGATCGGGGTCCAGGACGCCGCCATCGCGCTTGCGTTCGATCAGTTCAATCATGTTGTGGGAGCGTTCGGCCATGCTGTCCTCTCGGGGTGGACCCCCAGTATTGCAATTCGCGACCTCGTGTCGAGGGTCAAAGGCAACAAACCGGCAGGCCAAGGGTCTCAGCCGTAGCGCGTCAGATGACCACTCGGCCGTTCTTGACGGTCACTCCTTCGGAGCGCAGCAGCTCCGCCTGGCGTGTCTCGTTGCCCGGAGCGAGCCGTCCCGCGGCGTTGACGACCCGCCACCACGGCAGGCCGGGCGTGCGACGCAGTAGGTTCCCGACGGCCCGGGCGGCTCCCGGATAGCCCGCCTCGATGGCCACTTCTCCGTAGGCCATGACCTCACCGGGTTGCAGCGCTTCGAGAACCTCGATCACCGCATCCGTGAAGTCGTCCCGCTCCGTCACGGCTTGCGCAGCAGGAAGGACTGCAAGTGGCGCTCGTTGTCGTCCCTCTGCTCGGCGGGCAGGAATGTTGCGAACGCCTCGCAGTTGGACGCCGGGGGTGGTCCGGCGATGTGGTCCATCACAGGGTCCCGAACAGCCGGTCGCCCATATCGCCGAGACCGGGAACGATGTAGTACTGGTCGTTGAGTTCCCGGTCGTGGGACGCAGCCACGATGCGCACGTCGGGGTGGTCTTGGTACATGCGGGTGACTCCGTCGGGTGCAGTCACCACGCACAGGCAGGTGATGTCATGCGCCCCGGAATCCTTGGCCTTCGATACGGCCCAAGAGAGCGAACCGCCGGTGGCGAGCATGGGTTCGAGGATGAGCACCGAGGCGTTGCTCAGCTCCGGCATCTTGGCGTAGTACTCCATCGGCAACGCGGTTTCTTCATCCCGCTGCACACCTGCGAAGCCAACCTTGACCTGGGGTAGCAGTTCCAGCACGGCATCGAGCATCCCCAACCCGGCTCGCAGCACCGCGACGGCCACGATGTCGCCCAACTCGTAGCCGGTCGTCTTCTCCATCGGGGTCTGGATCTGCGTTTTGCGCAGCGGCACCCGCTGGGTGGCTTCCATCACGAGGGCGTAGGTCAAGCGCCTTGCTGCGCTGCGGAACTCCTCCGGCTGCGTGTCTGCGTCACGCAGCACGGTGAGATAGTGGCGGGCCAGTGGATGATCGATCACGGTGAGATTCATGAGCGAAGAGTATCCAGTATCCCGGAGTCGGTAGCCAATCTGCCCTGCTGCGTGTGGCGACAGATCTCGCACTCGGCTGGTATTGCTCGTGGACCCCGCGGTAGGCCGGCAAGCAAACGCCTGGTCTTGAACTTGGCGGCAGGCCCAAGCTGGCATCGTTCAACAGCCTCCGAGAGCCTCAGCGGACGCCTCGGTTCGTCAGGAGAAGAGGCCGTAGTGGTAGGCGCCCTCGATGACCCCACTGGTGTAGTAGCCGCTCAGGCCCCTGAAATCTCCCTTGGCGAAGTAGACGCGAAGGGCGGGGTCGCGGGCGAGGGCCTCCTCCACCTTCGCTACGAGCTGATCATCGGCGTTCCTGACGAGCACGCCGCAGAAACCGGCCGTCAGCGGGAAGATGTCATTGCCACTGTCTCCGCAGAACACGACATCCTCGCCGGGGCACCCGTGCGACTCCGCCACGTACTCGAGCGCGGTCTGCTTGGTAGCGGCCGCGGGGAGGAAGTCGATCAGGCCCTTGCCGTCCAGAGAGTCGAAGCTGTAGACGATCACCTCGTCGAACTTGCCTTTGACTTGAGCATCGACCTCTTGGAGCACAGCGTCTTTGCGCCCGTGATCGACGTAGTAGCTCTGCTTGAAGGGGTTCTGGTGCTCGGGCTCCTGTTCCCGCATGCCCGACACGGCAGCGACCGCACGCTTGATCGCCGCAGCATCCCAGCGGGGACTCGTGCGCATGACATGGGCATCCCACCCCTCGTCCGCTTGCCAGCGCCCTTGCTCATACCGCCGGATCGTCGTCCCGACGTCCCCGCACAGCACGTCCGGGTAGCGCACCCCGTACTGCTGGATCGCTCGTTCGGTCAGATCGAGGTTTCTCCCCGTCACGTAGACGACGAGCGTGCCGTGCTCGTCGGTGAGCTCGTTGAACATCCCGATCGCCTCGTCGTCGCCCCTCCAGGGTCCGTTGGGGAGCAAGGTCCGGTCGAGATCGGTGGCGAGGATCTTCACGTTCGTACTCCTAACGATAGGACAGCACCTTTTCGTCCCCGGCCTCATCCCGCTCCGTCACAGAGAACCCAAAATCGACCAGGTTGGCTTTCAGCGTCGCGACGTGTCCTCCGTTCGTCCACGTCAGATGGAGTTCGTCCTCCGGGGAATCGTGGACGGTCAGTTCGCCGTCGAAGGCCGGGGAGTTGTTGCGCAGACGGATGAGCTGGATCTGGTCCCGCACGACGATCCGGCGCAGTCCGGACTCGACGGCTTCCATGTCCAGCGTGGTCCGGTTTATCTCTTTGTGTCCGCCGGTCCCGCCGCGATCCGCAGCCTCGTAGTCGTTCTTTCCCGCGAACAGGTCCAGGTACCACACCTGGGGTATTCCCGGCATGAAGAGCTGGATGGCGCGAGCCAGGCGCAGCTTCATCTCGTCCTCGCCCAGGGCACTGAAGAAGGTGGCGTTGACCTGGTAGTAGGAGATCTTCGTGCCGTCTGCGCCGTACAGGTTCTTCACCCGACCGCCGCGTTCGATGATCCGGTCGATGATGGCCTCGATCTGCGCCGTGCTCAGCAGACCCTCATGCCAAACATCGTCGACACGCTTGCCGCCGAGGTCGAGCACCGGAATGCCGTCGTGACAGCCCAGCATGTTGATCGTCAGGATCCGGTTGGTCACGAGCTCGTCGATCCAGCGCAGGAGGTGCACGTTGGTGCCGCGATCGAGCGCGTCGATCACGAGACCCGGTAGGAAGAAGTCGTAGATCGGGAAGCCCTCCGCGGCGACCTCCTCGTGAAGACCGGTCCCATACTCGGAGTGGATCTCGGGAAGCAGGGTCAAGTTGTGATTGCGTGCCAGTTGCCGTAGCCGCTCGAGATACTCCCAGGTGCCGGGCTTGTTGAAGAAGTTCGCTTCTCCCGGTTGCTTGTGGAGGTAGGCGAAGGCGTCCAGTCTCACGAGCCGGGCACCGTATCCGCTCAGCTTGCCGAGCGTCTCGTCGTAGAACTCCCAGACTCCTGCGGACTCTGCGTTCAGGTCCATCTGACCCAGATACTGGCGTTTGCGGTTGGCCAGGGCGAGCACATCGGCCTTGCTGCACGAGAAGCCGTCCACGTCGAGTCCCTGCAGGTCGCCTTCTGCGTCGAGTGTTTCGTTGTAGAGCGCGGCGAGTTGCACGGCGAGGCTGTTGCCGACGCCTTCGATCTCGAGGAAGTCCTCCGGAGCCAGCTCCGGATAGCGCACCTCTTGGTAGAACGTGTTCCAGTACGGCCGCTCGGTTCCGTCTGGGAAACGGACGTTGAGGATGGGCAGCCCCGGCTTTCTCATGAACAGCTTGTCGAGGTGACTCTGCTTCGGCACGATGTGGCCCTCGTCGCCCATTGCGCCCTCGCCGCGCCAGAACTCGTTCCAGTCGATGAAGAAGTCCTTGTAGTCCGAGTCGTCTCCTCGCCGCAGGAGATCCTGGAATTGCGGCGAGCCCACCGACAAGTGGTTCAGCACGAGGTCGAACTTCAATCCGATTCCGAGCGCCCGGATCGCCTCCACGTCCTGGTCCGACACCAGTTCCTCGTTGAAGTCGTAGTCGATGACGGAGAAGCCGCGATCGAGGTCGCTGTGGAAGAATGTGGGCAAGATGTAGAACAGGGAGAATGCGCCCTGGAGTTCCGGTTTCTGGAGGACCTCGACGATATCTGCGAGGTTGCGGCCGATGCTGTCCGGGTAGGCGTTGAACATCACACCTCGCGGCAAAGAGGCCCGGTTCGATTCTGGTCGCTCGGTCGTGTCGCCCATGCGGTCGCGCCTCCCCAAGTGGTTGGTACGGACTAGGAGGGTGGTTGAACAAACGCCGTGCGGGATTGCCCCGGCGAGCAAACGCCTGGTTCTGGACGTCGCGGCAAGCCCAAGCTGGCGTTGTTCAACAGTCCTCCAGCCACGTGAGTATACGGCGGTCGTCAGGGGCCAAGCTGTTGGCGGCGATGACGGAGAGGTGGTTGTAGGGCGTGGGCCGGTTGCTGCGTGCATGCCACCGTGTCGGTCCTACACTTCCGCCCGATGTTCGATACTCTCACCAATCGGCTCGGCGACGCCTTCACCCGGCTGCGCGGCAAAGGCCGCCTCAGCGAGGCCGACGTCGACGCTGCGCTGCGCGAGGTTCGGCTGGCGTTGCTCGAGGCCGACGTCAACGTGACGGTCGTTAAGAGCTTCCTCGCCAGAGTGAGGGAGCGGTCGGTCGGCGCCGATGTCAGGAAGAGCCTCACCCCCGGCCAGCAGGTCATCAAGATCGTCCATGAGGAGCTGATCGTGACGCTGGGGGACGAGGCCGCCCCGCTCGCCCGCCCGTCATCACCGCCGCTCGTGATCCTGATGGCCGGTCTCCAGGGTTCGGGAAAGACGACTTCGGCGGCCAAGCTCGCCAAACACCTCAAGAGCAAGGGCAAACGTCCCATGCTGGTGGCCGCCGACCTGCAGCGGCCTGCCGCCATCGATCAACTCGAGACCCTCGGCACCCGGATCGGTGTCCCGGTCTACGTCGATCGCAAGGCCAAGGCGCCGCGGCTGGTCAAGGCAGCGATGAAGGAAGCGCGCGCCGAGGGGCACAACGTGGTCATCATCGACACCGCCGGACGGCTTCAAATCGACCAAGACCTCATGAAGGAACTGGCCGCGGTGCGCAAGGTGGCAGAACCCCAGGAAGTGCTGCTCGTCGTTGACGCCATGACCGGTCAGGAGGCGGTCAACGTTGCACAGGGCTTCCTCGAGTACACCGAGATCACCGGCATCGTGATGACCAAACTCGACGGTGACGCTCGGGGTGGTGCCGCCATCTCCACCCGCGAGGTGACGGGCCGACCGATCAAGTTTGTCGGTCTCGGTGAGGGGCTCGACGAACTCGACATTTTCTATCCGGATCGGATGGCCTCACGAATTCTTGGCATGGGCGACGTGCTCACCCTGATCGAAAAGGCAGAGACGGCCTACGACCAGGAAGAAGCCGAGAAGGCCGCCGAGAAGATGATGCGGGCGGAATTTGATCTCGAGGACTTCTTGGAGCAGTTCCAACAACTCAAGAAAATGGGCCCACTGCAGTCATTGGTTAGTATGCTGCCGGGCGCCGGACAGGCGCTGGGCGATGTTCAGGTCGATGACAAGGACCTGGGCCGTGTCGAGGCGATCATCAGGTCGATGACGCCCGGCGAGCGACGCAACCCGAAGATGATCAACGGGAGCCGAAAGCGTCGGATCGCGGCGGGTTCGGGGACCCGGCCGCAGGACGTCAACAGAGTCCTGAAGCAATTCTCCGAAGCTCAGAAGATGATGAAGGCCTTGGCAGCAGGAAAGAGCCCAATACCGGGACTCGCTCTGCCGGGCATGCGACAAGGCAAGAAGAGGTGAAGTAGATGCCGGTCAAGATCCGCCTGACGCGGATGGGCAAGAAGAAGCAGCCGACGTACCGCGTCGTAGTGGTGGACTCGCGCAAACCGCGCGATGGGGCCTACATCGAGCAGATCGGTCGCTACGACCCCCGTCAAGAACCTTCGCTCATCGAAATCGACAACGAGCGAGCGCTGGACTGGCTGCAGAAGGGCGCCCAGCCCACTGAACGTGCTCAGAAGCTGCTCGAGATCTCCGGCGCCTGGACCGCATTCCGTGTGTCCCGGGGTGAGATCCACACCATTGCTGCTGAGACGGTGGCCGAGGAGGTCGAGGTCGAGCCGGTTCCGGCGGCACCGATCGCGCCGGACCACGAGCCCGAAATCCACGTGGTCGGCGGCGACGACGGCGGCGACGACGAAGAAGCGCCGGAGGTGGGAGTAACTCCCGAGGATGCCTTCGAAGATATCGAGCGGGCCGCGACCAATGAGGTCACGGAAGCCGGTTCGGAACTGGTCCCTGAAGCGGACGCGGAGGTTTGATCGTGGACAAAGGTGACATCGTCGGCCGGGTCGTTCGCTACATCGCCGAGCAGATCGTCGACGACGCGTCGTCGGTCCAGGTCGAGGTCGTTGACGACGGTGAGGACGCGGTGGTCGCCGAGGTTCGCACCGCCAAGTCCGACATGGGTCGGGTCATCGGCCGGCGGGGCCGGGTGGCTCGCGCCATTCGTTCCGTCGCCAAAGCCGCGGGAGACGAAGAGGGCCTGCGGGTAACGGTCGACTTCCTCGACTGATTACTGCTTGGGCTACGGTCTCCCGGAAATCGTCGGCGACCGCGGCTAGCGTCAGTGTCGTGAATACTCGGGGGGCCCGCCGCATTTCGGTCGGCTACGTGCGCCGTGCTCACGGCATCCGTGGCTCAGTGGTCGTTCGCCCCTTGACGGATCACCCCGACCGCTATCACGCGGGAGCGGCATTTCTGACCGACGAGGACGAACCCCGCGCGCTCGTGGTCGGCGACGCCGCCGAGCATCCCGACGGCGTCCTGATCCGCTTCGAAGGCGTGAACGACCGCAGTTCGGCAGAGGCACTCCAGGGAGTGACTTTGACCATCGGACCGGAGGAGCGTCGCAGTCTCGGCGAAGACGAGTTCTGGCCCGAGGATCTCGAAGGTCTCACCGCCATCGAACCCAACGGCCGCCATCTCGGCATGGTCACCGGCGTCGTGCTCGGAGCCGCCCAGGACCGCATCGTGATCACCCGCAAGAACGGAGAAGTGGTCGAGGTGCCGTTTGTGGAGGCGATCGTTGGCGAAATCCACCCATCGCTCGGCCACATCGTGATCGACGCTCCCGACGGCCTGTTCGAATAGCGGATCGCGGCGTAGGCTGGCAGCTCCTGCGGTGTACGGTGCTCGATGTGAGGCGCCCGCGCCAGGATGTCCCGATCCTCTAACGTCTTGGCATGTCGATGCCACGCATCCCCTGGGATCAGCCGCTTACCCCGCTGGCGTTCCTCGAACGCTCTGCATTGGTGTTTGCCGACCGGACCGCAGTGATCGATGGAGAGCGGCGGTATACGTACCGGGAGTTCGCCGATCGGTGCGCCCGCCTCGCCGGCGGACTCGTCGGGCACGGGGTCCGGCCCGGTGACCGGGTCGCGGTGCTGGCGCCCAACACCCGGGTAACGCTGGAAGCGCACTACGCCGTGCCGATGGCCGGGGGAGTGCTCGTGGCGATGAACCATCGCCTTGCGGCGGCGGAGTTGGCCTACATCATCGACCACTCCGGAGCCAACGTCCTCATCTACGACCACGAATGGGTCGGCGTCGTAGCCGAGATTGCGGCCTCGGTCGAACACGAACTCATCGTCATCGACGCCGACGGTCCCGACGGAACGTACGAGGGGCTGATCGCGGCGTCTGAACCGGCGAAGGTGCCGGTAACCGATGAGCGGTCGCTGATCTCGATCAACTACACCAGCGGTACCACCGGCCAACCCAAGGGTGTCATGTATGTCCATCGTGGCGCCTACCTCCAGGCGCTTTCGATGGCGTACCACTCCCGGATCGATACCAGCAGCGTGTTCCTGTGGACCCTGCCGATGTTCCACTGCAACGGATGGACCTACACCTGGGGCATCACGGCTGCAGGCGGTACGCACCTTTGTCTGCGCAAGGTCGATGCCGGAGAGATCTGGCGCCTGCTGCGCGACGAGGGGGTGACTCACTTCAACGGCGCCCCGACCGTTCTCACCATGGTCGCCTATCACCCCGCGGCCGCCGATGGTCCGCCACCACGCCGGGTGCAGATCGCGACCGGTGGAGCGCCACCATCACCGGCGATTCTGGAACGGATGGCGGAACTCGACATGCACGTTACCCATCTGTATGGGCTCACTGAGACGTACGGGCCGGCCACCATCTGCGAGTGGCAACCGGAGTGGGATCGGCTCGACGAGCAGACCCAGGCCACGATCAAGGCGCGCCAGGGGGTGGGAACCATCACCTCGGAGCACACCAGGGTGGTCGACGATAACGGCGATGACGTCCCCGCCGACGCCTCCACGATCGGCGAGGTTGCCATTCGCGGCAACAACTTGATGGCCGGGTACTACCGAGATGAGGAGGCGACCGAACGGGCGATCCCCGATGGATGGTTCCGCACCGGCGACCTCGGTGTGATGCACCCGGATGGCTACGTCGAACTGCGGGACCGCGCCAAGGACATCATCATCTCGGGAGGCGAGAACATCGCATCGATCGAGGTCGAGCAAGCCGTAGCCTCCCACCCCGACGTTCTCGAGGTTGCCGTGATTGCGCACCGGGACAACAAGTGGGGCGAGATCCCCGTTGCCTACGTGGCGACGGTGCCGGGCGCTTCGGTGACGGGGGACGACATCATCGAACACGTACGCGCCCGCATCGCCCACTTCAAGGCGCCGAAGCTGGTGATCTTCACCGACCTCCCCAAGACGTCGACCGGCAAGGTCCAGAAGTACGTACTGCGCGCCGCCGTTGCGGACCGGACCGATTGAGGATCGTTCCCGCCTTCAGCCGGTGAGCTGGCTGATCTCCCAGAGGTGGCCGTCAGGATCGGGGAAGAAGCAGCGGATTTCTGCACCCCAGTCGTACGGCGGCGTGAGAAACTCGGCGCCGCGGGCCGCCAGCGTCATGTGGGCGGCCCGGCAGTCGGGGACCCGGATGGTGAATGCGTGACTCAGGCGCGTCGGATCGGGTGGGGCCAACTCGACGTTGGGTTTGTCGGCGGTTGGTGCTCCTCCCTCGACGAGCAGCAGCCATGTTCCGTTGAACGAGAACACCGCCGACGTCCCGTACTCGCGAAACAGTTCGGCGCCGAGGATGTCCTTGTACCAGCGGCTTGACGCAGGCACGTCGCTGACGACCAGGATATGCGTCAACGCCATGTCGGGAGTGGGGAAGGGGTCGGTCATGGTGGGCGGGTCAATCGGCACTTTGACCGAAGGCCCGATCGATGGCGTCGATGATCTGGTCCGGGGCGTCTTCCTGGATGTAGTGCCCGGCGGCTTCCAAGCGAATCACATTGGCGTGGGGGAACGTCGCTCTCCATCGCTCGAGCACGCTGCCTGCGCCAAACGCGGGGTCCTTCATGCCCCAGATCAGGACGATCGGCTTGCCGCTCAGGGTCGACTTCACCCGCGGCTCGAGCTCGGACATCCAGGGCCTGGCCGCCCTGATCTGGATTGGGAAGACGGCAATACCTTTGCGGGACTCGGGGGTGGGAACGACCTTGACGTAATGGTCGAATTCACGGTCGGTGAGGTTGGCCTTGAGGGTGCGCTTCATCAGCGTGGTGACGAAGAAGTTGCGTTTGATGATGAGGCTTTGCATCGGGGGAGAGCCCATAGCCCGGCTGAATGAGGTCAACATGACTGCATCGGCAGGCCAGAACCAGGTGTTGCCCATGACGAGCCCACCGACCCGATCGGGCATCCGTGAGGCGGTGTCCATGCCAATCGGTCCGCCCCAATCCTGGCCCATCACCACCATGTCGGTCAGGTCGAGGTGCTCGACGAGTTCCTGGACGACGGTGGCGTGTTCGGCTGCCGTGTACTCGTAGCCGGCGGGATGGATCGACAGCCCGAAGCCGGGGTAATCCAATGCAATACATCGAAAGCGGTCCTTCAGGCCGATCACGATGTTGCGGTAGAGGAAGCTCCAGTCGGGGTTGCCGTGAAGGAGGAGCAATGGCCGACCCTTGCCCTCGTCGATGTAGTGGACCGGGCCTACCGAACTGGCAAACCACCGTGACTCGAACGGAAAAAGATCCGGATCGGGCACGAAGCCGACAATGCCTTCCGGCCGTTCCATGACGTAGCTCCTCGGTGCGCTCGTAGGACGACCCTACACGCAGGGTCGGGCGCTTCCCGCCGTTTGACACCACGTTGCGAGCCGTCGATGTTGTGACGTTCCTGGTCGCGTCGGGACGTTGCTCATCGTCCGCTTCCCACGACCCGAGCCGTCCGAGGCCGCAATGGAGGGCGCCGGTCGCCTGTGGCAAGAAACGCGGTTTGGGTACCGGTACATCCGAGGCGGCCGAGGCGCTTGGCCCTGCTCGGGTACTTCGCGGCCCAATGGGACTCCGTCCTGCGTGCCTGCCAGCAACGCCCCTGACTCGGCCTCAGCATCGCCAACGAGGCCGATCGGGGCACTAGCGAACACGGCCGTGATAGCGTTCCAAAGATGACCTTCCCGCTACCGGAACCGGAGCTGGCGCTGGACCTAGTTCTGGGCCATCGCGAAGTTGCGCCGCTGTTTGCCGAGGCGCAAAGACTCCGCGACGAGGGCAGGGGGCGAACGATCACCTACTCGCGGAAGGTGTTCATTCCCGTCACCACGCTATGCCGGGACACGTGCACCTACTGCACATTTGCCAAGCCCCCGGGCGCCGGCGGCGTGTACCTCGATCCCGACGATGTGTTGGCCATTGCCCGGGCCGGAGCGGCCCACGCCTGCACCGAGGCGCTCTTCACCCTGGGAGACCAGCCGGAAACACGGTGGCCCCAAGCGGCCGACTTCCTGGCGGGTCACGGCTGCGCCACGACGCTCGACTACGTCAAGATGCTGACGGAGGCGGTCAACGCGGAAACCCCGCTGTTTTCGCACGCCAACCCCGGTTTGCTCGACGACGAGGCTTTGGTTGCGCTCCGGCCGTCGAACCCGTCGATGGGCATGATGCTCGAGAACATCTCACCACGGTTGATGGAGCCCGGCATGCCGCACCACAACTGCCCCGACAAGGATCCCGCCGCCCGGGTGGCGACCATCGAGGCCGCCGGGCGCCAGAAGGTGCCCTTTACCACGGGCGTCCTGGTCGGGATCGGCGAAACCCCTGCCGAGGTGATCGACTCGCTGTTCGCGCTGCGCGATCTCCAAGCTGGCGGAGGATCGATCCAGGAGATCATCATCCAGAACTTCCGAGCCAAGGCCGACACGCTGATGCGGCGTGACGCCGAGCCGACCGTCCAGTACTTCGCCAGGGTCGTTGCCGTCGCCCGCTGGATCCTCGGGCCGGAGATGAATCTCCAAGTGCCGCCGAATCTCACCGAGGACTTTGGGGTCTACGTCGACGCCGGCATCAACGACTGGGGCGGGGTCTCACCGCTCACCATCGACTGGGTCAACCCGGAGGCGCCCTGGCCCCATCTCGACAAGCTGACCGCAGTGACCCAGGAGGCTGGATTCCGGCTCATGCCCCGCCTGCCCGTGTATCCCGAGTTCATCAGCCCGGAGTGGATCGATGCGGGTCTGTTGGGGAAGATCGCCGGGGCAGTGGACGACGAGGGCTACGCTCTCGCCCCGCAGCTCGAGGGGGCCTCCTCATGACCGACATCACGTTCTTGCGGCTTCGGCCCGCCGATCAGGTCAACGAGTTGTGGGCCGCCACCCGCCGCCGCGCCGGGGCGACTGCCGTCGAGGTGCCCACGCTCGATGCCCCCGGGCGGACGGCCGCCCTTGCCGGAGGATTGGCCCCGATTGCTCGTGCGGTCGACGACATCGAGCCCATTGCCTGGGTACTCGAACCTGATGACGCCCTGCAGATTGGTGACTCCGGCGACCTGGGCTGGCGGTTGACGATTGTTGATACCGGCGATCGAGAGCAGGTGCTCGATGCGTTGGCTCGGACCAAGGCGGCCTACCTGCGCACCGGCCGAAGCCATGTCGCCGGCGCGGCATCGTTGGCAAACCTGCCGACGGTCGCCTGCCGGGTTTCCGTGTTTGTTGATTCGGTCGATGACGCCGCTGCCGCAGTTGCGGCGGGGGCGACCGACTTGCTGCTGCGGGATTGGGATACCGAGAGCCTCGGCGCGCTCCGTGACGCACTGGTGCCGATCCGGCTGGCCGAGCGGGCCGCCCTCCCGCCGGACGTGGCGGTCGACACCCTGCGTACCCACCTCGACGCCGACCTGTTCAAGGGCTACCTCGACCTGGTCGATGCCTCCGGCTACGCCCGGCCCCGCTACCAGTGGGCGCCCGGCAAGGACGTGCCCGCCCCGGTGCCGGCAGAGCGCTTCTCCGCCGATTGGCTCGACCAGAGCTGGCTGGTCGGTTCGGATGATGGCGACCTCAACGGAGTAGCTGCCGACCTCGCCGGCATTCTGTGCCGCTCTCTCGACGGAACCCGACCGACCCTCGACGAGGTGGAGCGCCTCTTGCGATCTCGGGGCCGCGAGGTCGACGCCATCGCCAACGTCGCGGATGAACTGCGTCGTCGCACCAACGGTGACGTCGTCACCTACGTGGTCAATCGCAACATCAACTACACGAACCAGTGCTACTTCCGCTGCGGCTTCTGCGCCTTCTCCAAAGGCCCGCGCTCGCTGAACCTGCGAGGCGATCCCTATCTGATGTCCGTCCCCCAGGTGGTGGAGCGCTCCGTTGAGGCGTGGAACCGAGGGGCCACCGAAGTTTGCCTGCAGGGAGGGATCCACCCCGAGTTCACCGGCGATTTCTACGTCACCGTCGTCGAGTCGATCAAGCAATACCTTCCCGACATGCACATTCACGGGTTCACCCCGCTCGAGGTGTGGCAGGGCGCCGAGACGCTCGGGGTGTCGGTGCGTGATTTCCTCACTCGCTTGCGGGATGCCGGGCTCGGGACCTTGCCGGGGACCGCAGCCGAGATCCTCGATGATGACGTACGTCGCTTCCTCTGCCCCGACAAGATCCGCACTGCACAATGGGCCGACGTCATGCTGACCGCGCACGACCTCGGGCTGCGTTCTACCGCGACCATCATGTTCGGCCATATCGATTCGCCTCGTTCGTGGGCGAACCATCTCGAGGTTCTTCGTGAGGTCCAGGCTCGCACCGGCGGCTTCACCGAGTTTGTCCCCCTTCCGTTCGTCCACATGGGCAGCCCGATCTACCTGCGGGGCAGGAGCCGTCCCGGACCGACGTGGGATGAGGTCGTCCTGGTTCACGCCGTTGCCCGTATCGCCCTCGATGGGCTCATCCCCAACATCCAGGCGTCGTGGGTCAAGCTCGGTCTCGAGGCCGGCACCCGGCTGCTGGCGGCGGGCTGCAATGACTTCGGGGGGACCCTGATGGACGAAACCATCTCCCGTGCCGCCGGGGCGTCGCACGGCACGACGATGGAACCAGCCGACTTCGAAACGGCCATCCGTGCCGCCGGCCGGCATCCGCTTCAGCGCACCACCCTGTACGACACGGTCGAAGCTCGAACCCCGGTGCCCGAAGGCTGACTCAGCGCCGAGGACGCGTGAAAGCTTCCCCGGATGCCTCGGTCGTCGCTTCGAGGCCATCTGGTCTCTCTGAGCGATACACTCGTCCGTAGCTCATGGAACGACAGCACCGTACCGCGACCCGGCAGGCGCTGTTCGAGGCTGCGCTCGAACTCTTCGCCCAACAAGGTTTCCAACACACGTCGCATGCCGATATCGCGGCGGCCGCCGGCATCGGGAGGACCACGTTCTACGAGTACTTCGCCAGCGCCGAGGATCTGCTCGTCGAAGTCGTGCAGCGAACCCTGCCCGATCTCGTCGAAGAGATGGTCGCCGTAGTCCCCGATTCGCTCGAACCCGATCAGCAACTTGGCACCCTCTGCTCTCGAATGATCGAGTTTGTCGGAACCGACCACCTCGGCCTGATCCTTCACACCGAGGTCCCGCGCCTATCCGATGAGGCGCAGCGTGCGATCGCGGTGAGTCACCGAGACCTGTCGGAGGCCTTCACCTCCAGCTACCGGCGGGGGGTCGAGGCGGGGATGTTTCGCGACATGCCCGAACCGCTCGCCGGTCGCCTCATCTTCCAGGTCATCATGACCGCAGGGCGCACCGTGATGGACGCAGATGAGCCCAAACAAGAAGTGCACCAGATCGCCGACGCCGCGGTGCGGTTCTTGCTGCAGGGACTGAAGGCATAGGTCAACGGTCGGGACTGGACAGTTGGGGCGACGGGTCAGACGTCTTCCCCCATCGGTGCCGGGTACCGGGTGCCGGGTTCCCCGGGGTACAGCCGCCGCTCGAAGCCCAAAGGGCTAGCTGGGACGATCTATCCGGATGGTCGGGTCGTTGAAGTCGGTGGCCCCGAACTCGAGTCCGATGGTGACGTTGCCGCCGGCCCGGAAGCCGGCCCCGAGGGCTCGCTCCATCGCGCTTGCCGAGCCGTGCATCTGCAGATCGACTCGGACGACCCAAGGGCCTTCACCGCCGGTCCAGACGTGGAAGCGGTCGACTCGGATCCCGCCGGCGTCGACACCGCCGAGACCGATCGAGACCAGATCGCTCGCCGAAAGGTCGAACCGTTCGATCTGTCCGCCATCGGAGGTCTCTTCGACAACGCCGCGTCCCGGGCGCGTGGATGGCCGAACCCCTGACTCGCTGCGGGAGGGCGACCATCCAGGGCAGTAGAGAAGATCGGCGGCATACGGTTCGGTGTAGCGCTCGATCTCGGTGTAGCTGCTTCCCTCGAGGACCCACGCCTCGTCGTCGATCACGACGTACTTGTTGCCGGTTCGGCTTCCCTCGGTGTTGTACGACACCGTGCACTCCATGGAGTCACCCGTGACTACGCCGGTGGCGGTCACCCTGGTGGTGAGGGTCCGGCTCACGTATTGGCGCGGTGGTTCGGTGGTGGTCGTCGGCTCGCCGCCCCCTTCGGGCGGAGGTTCGCCCTCGTCTGGCGGGGGTTCCTCACCCTCAGGGGGAGGCTCTTCACCGTCTGCGGGAGGCTCCGGTTCGGCGCCCTCGTCGTCTTCGTCGTCGGGGATGGCCTCGACCGCTTCGGTGAACTTCTGCGTCAGTGACTGCTCGTAGTCAAAGCGGTAGGAAACCAATTCGGCCGGCGTATCGACCACCGGAACCTCGAGCGAGCCGTCGAGCGCGCTGATGATGCGTTCGGCTAGATCCGATGCAACGCCGAGCATCACGATGCGGACATCCGCCGAGCTGTCCTGCAGCACGCTCACGAACGCCAGGATGCGGCCGATACGGAACCCGATGATGGTCTCTTGGAGTTCGTCGTCGGTGGTGGGGACGGACTCCTGCAAGATCAGACCGATGGCTTCCTCGCCGACCTCCTCGACATCAAAGAGGCGGCCTTCGTTGATGCGCATGTCGGCGGCGTGGCCCGCATCGCGATCCTTGAGGACATCTCCGGTGTAATCGCGTAGGTAGTCCGAGGCACCCTGCGGACTGGTGAAGGTGGCAACCCAAGTGTCAACCGCGACCGTATCACCGGTTGCGGACCACGTTGGCCTGAACACCGATCGGTAGCCCGTTTGCCTCCCGAAGGTATCGACATCTACGGCTTCGTCGCGGCCATCGGGAAGGCGATCGATGGCGCGCTCGTTGGTCTCTTCGAAGCTTTCCGTCATCACAAACCCGTTGAAAGGTGTATGCAACGTCTGGAGCGGCATCAGCGCCAGGGTATCGATCGGGATCGGGCGCACCGTCAGCGGGTTGACGGCAGCCTCGATCACCGCGCCGGATGACGGCGGCAATGTGATCCGGGTGACCTCGGTCTGCACGGGCGCCTTGGTCGTCGGGGGGTATGTCTCCGACGTTGCCAACGGGTCGGGGCCCGCGGAGCAGGCTCCGGCGAGCAACGCCAGTACGAGAAACAACCGAATCCGGGTCATGATGTGGTTTTCGACCTCTTTGCCCGGAAGTTGATGGTAAAAGTGTTTGGTGGCTAATAGTCGTATCGCGGTCCGGCGGGCAACGTGAGCGTTACCGCGGTCCCGGTGGCGGTGACCAAAAGGGTTCCGGCGAACGGGGTGTACGCGATAGAGATGCCGATCACGGCGTGAGCGCCCCTCTCGACGGCTTGGCGCGCCATGCCGTCGACGGCGGTCCGGCGGGCCCGTAGCAGCGTGCCGCCCAGGTATCGAGTGTCGTCGCCGTGGACGGTGACGGCGGCCTCCCCGGTGGCGAGTCCCAGGTGCGTGCCGACCGTGTAGCGAGCCACAACGTCGGCGGTCGTGAGAATCGTTCGCCATTTGGCTCCGCCATCGCTGGTTCGAATCCAACCCTGGGTTGACTCGTCCCAGAGCGATCCGGCGCCGGGCTCGGTCTCAGCAGAGTGGAGGGTCCCGTCCTTCTGTGGCGACACCGCGGGCGCGGTGAGGTCGGCGATCACGTGCAGCGGTTCGACATTTCGCCCAGATGGCATGACGCGGGGAGCAGGCCCGGAGCGGCTCGCTTTGCGGGCCCCTCCCGGAGTGGGCTGGCGGCTTCCCCGGTGCCGTGGCCACACCGAGGGTCGCTCCATGGGGTCGTCATCGTGAGCAGAGCCGGCCCGGGGCACCGGCCAATCACCATCGTGCGACTGGTCTGGATCGATCACGGTTGCTCTCCGTTGCCTCCGCGGAGGATACCCTGTGGGGGTGCGGATCAACATCGTCACCATCTTCCCGGAGTACTTCACTTCGCCGCTGACCACCAGCCTCATCGGCAAGGCGGAGGAGGCTGGACTGCTCGAGGTCGAATTGGTCGACTTGAGAACGTTTGGAAAGGGTGTCCACCGTCGGGTCGACGACGCCCCCTTCGGTGGCGGAGCGGGCATGGTCATGATGGTCGAGCCGTTGGCGACTGCGTTGGAGCCGCTCGAGGGCAGCCACCGGGTTCTCCTGACACCGGCCGGGCGTCCTCTCGACCAGGCGACGCTCGATCGCTTTGCGGCACTCGACGAGGTCACCTTGGTGTGTGGCCGCTACGAGGGCATCGACGAGCGTGTTGCCGAGCATCTCATCGAAGAAGAGGTCTCATTGGGCGACTACGTGTTGCTCGGCGGCGAGGTTGCCGCCCTCGCCATCATCGAGGGCGTCACCCGTTTGCTGCCCGGCGTGGTCGGCAACCCGGAGTCGGTGCTGACCGAGAGCTTTCGCACCGGGATGCTCGAGGAGCCCCAGTACACCCGACCCGCCGTCTATCGCGACTGGACGGTTCCCGAGGTGTTGCTGTCGGGCGATCACGGCAAGATTGCGCAATGGCGCCACGATCAGCGCGTGCAACGGACCCGCCGGCGCCGCCCCGATCTGCTCGACGGCAAAGAGGAGTTTCCAGAATCGGCGGAATAGGGGTAAACTCCCGGCTTCAGTTTCCCTTTCCCCTGCTCCATTCCTTGGAGGGTCCGTGAACACGCTCGACCACATCGAGAGCGCGTACTTGCGCGAAGACATTCCCGACTTCGGTCCGGGCGACACCCTGCGTGTCAATGTGCGAGTCATCGAGGGTGGACGTGAACGCGTCCAGGCCTTCGAGGGCGTCGTCATTGCCCGCAACGGTGGTGGAGCCCGCGAATCGTTCACCGTACGCAAGGTGAGTTTCGGCGTCGGCGTCGAGCGCATCTTCCCGGTGCATGCCCCGATCATTCAATCGATCGAGGTGCTGCGCCGCGGCGACGTGCGGCGTGCCAAGCTCTACTACCTGCGCGATCGGGTCGGTAAGGCGACGCGCATCAAAGAGAAGCGCGACTAGGCCCGACGCTGCGGTTTGACGGTTCCTCCGACACCCTTCGACCAGGCCAACCCTGATCCGCTCGCCCCATCAGCGGTTGACACCGCGGTTTTGGAGGAACCGGCGGAGAACATCAAAAAGGCCAAGAAGAAGGAACGCTCGTTCTGGCGCGAGTTGCCCGTCTTGGTGCTCATCGCTCTTGTTCTTGCCGTCATCATCAAGACGTTTCTGGTCCAGGCCTTCTTCATCCCCTCGGAGTCGATGGTCGATACGCTCGAGATCAACGACAGGGTCCTGGTGAACAAGCTGTCCTACCGCTTCGGAGATGTGGCTCGTGGGCAGGTCGTTGTGTTCGAACCCGAGTCGGCCCAAGCGGAATCGCTGCCGGCGGTCGTGTTGCGCAACATCGGAGAATCGATTGGGATCTCCACTCCGGATTCCGACCTGATCAAACGAGTCATCGGCCTGCCCGGTGAAACGCTGGAGATCCGTAACAACAAGGTCTTCATCGACGGAACAGCGATTGACGAGCCGTACTTGGCGGACGATGTCTCCATGCGCAGGTTTGGACCAGAGGTGATTCCCCCAGACCACTACTTCGTGATGGGTGACAATCGCGGGTCGTCGCTCGACAGCCGCAGCACCGGGCCGATCGACGGGGACCGCATCGTCGGCCGGGCGTTTGTGATCATCTGGCCCCCGAGCCGGTGGAGCGGGTTGTAGGGTTTCCGCCACCGCACGGCCCGATTCGGTACGGTGCCTGATGATCGACGTCCTCACGCCGGGCCAACTGCGAGCCGGCACTGAGTGGTTGGCGGCTCGCGATGCCGATCTGGACCGTCTCGTCTCTCGCAATGGGGTCCCGCCGTTGTGGCGCCGCGACCCGAGCTTCTCGACCGTCGTCCTGATCGTCCTCGAACAGCAGGTGTCGTTGGCTTCGGCGCGGGCTGCCTTCGACCGTTTGCACGCAGCCGTGGGCGATGTCGAGCCTGCGGCATTCCTGTCCCTCGATGACGCGCAGCTGAGAGTGATCGGATTCAGCAGGCAGAAGGCCGGATACTGTCGCGGCCTTGCCACCGGGCTGCTCGACGGTTCCATAGATCTCGACCGCATCGGATCGCTCGACGATGACGAGGCGCGCCGACGGCTCGTCGCAATCCGGGGGGTCGGGCCGTGGACGGCGGACGTGTATCTGATGTTTGCCCTCGGCAGGATCGATGCGTGGCCGCCGGGTGACCGGGCGTTGCTGGTCTCGTTGGGTCGGGCCAAGGGCCTCGATTACGTCCCCACCTCACAAGCGGGCGTCGAGATGGCTGAGGCGTGGCGTCCCTGGCGATCGGTCGCCGCCCGCCTGCTGTGGCACGACTACTTGGGTGGGCCAGACGCCATCGCTCCATGACGATGGATTGATGCCCCGCTGGGGTATGGTCGGCGCCGGTGACCACCTCAAAGCTCGACCCGTTGCCCTCCGATCTCTCGGATCTCTTCTCCGGCGCCCATCAAGCCGTTGACGAGATGCGCGCAACGGCGCGTGACGAAGCGGATCAGGTGGCGGCGGAGCGCTCGTTTTGGAGGGAACTGCCGCTGCTGCTCCTGGTTGCCCTAATCGCGGCGGTTCTGTTGAAGACCTTCGTGCTCCAGTCCTTCTTCATCCCCTCTGAATCGATGGTTGAGACGCTCCAGATCAATGACCGGATCATGGTCAACAAGCTGTCGTATCGGTTTGGCGACATCAAACGCGGCCAGGTCATCGTGTTTGACGACCCCCACGACGAAGGGGATGTCGGCGAGTCGCTGCTGGGCTCGGCGCTGCGGAATGTTGCGGAGTCGGTTGGGCTCTCGGCGCCCCGATCGGAGTTCATCAAGCGGGTCATTGCCCTGCCGGGCGAGACCGTCGAAATCCGCGGAGGAGTCGTCATGATCGACAACACACCGATCGAGGAGCCATACCTGGCACCCGGCGTGCAGACGACGGACTTCGGCCCCGAACTGATACCCGAGGGGCATGTCTTCGTCATGGGCGACAACCGTGGCTCGAGTTCTGACAGTCGGGTGTTTGGTCCCATCCCGGCCGATGAGGTCGTCGGCCGGGCCTTTGTGATCATCTGGCCACCTTCCCGCTGGGGAGGTTTGTGATGACCAGTTCGGCGGTAGAAAGGCGCCGAACTGTCACACCCCAGTGGTACCACTAGGCGCGAAGCCTTGACCCGGTAGGTTTCAGAGCTAGCCTTCTGGCCACTTCACACCGATCGATGGAGAACGCCGATGGCTGAAGAGGATCTCGAGAGATACGAGACCGACGTAGAGCTGAAGATCTACAAGGAGTATCGCGACGTACTCCCCATGTTCCGTTACGTCATCGAGACGGAGCGGCGTTTCTATCTCGCCAACGGTGTCGAGCTCAACACCCGCCGGGTCGACGGTTCCGTGTATTTCGAACTCGAACTGGATGATGCCTGGGTATGGGATATGTATCGCCCGGCCCGTTTCGTGAAACGGGTGAAGGTCATGACGTTCCGCGACGTCAACATCGAAGAGCTGGAGCAGGCCAACCAGCTTTGACGCCGGCTGAGCATCGGCGACTTCTCGGCAGATTCGGCGAGGACGTGGCGGCACGGTTCCTGGTGGCCCGCGGCGGAGTGATCCTCGCTCGTAATGAGGTAGTCGGCCGTGGCGAAATCGACCTCCTGGTTCGTTTCGGGCGAGCGGTCGCCGCCATCGAGGTCAAGACCATTGTTCCCAGCGCGGCGAGCGATGATCCGCTCGACCACTTCACCCCGGCCAAGGCTCGCCAGGTGAGCAGGTTGGCCCGTTGCCTCGAACCTGCGGTGAACCGTGTCGACGTCATCGGGATCACGGTGCGGGCTGAGGGTGTCGACATCCGGTGGCTGCCGTACGCCTGCTGACACGTGGCGGCGTGATGCAGCAACACTGCACTACGGACGGCGCCGTTGCTCCTTGTACCAGCAGCCGCGGTGCCAATGGCGACGCAGCTCCGGGGTCCACTCGGGGACGACGACGAGGTGGCCGGTCCCCGGCTTGATGGCGAGAACACAACCCGGACAGGTGTAGGTCTTGAGAGCCTGATACGGCTGGATGACGTTTACGACCTCAGGGTCGAGCGAGGATGACATTTGCCCGGGCCTCACCCAAAGAAGCCCCAGATGACCAGCACCGCCACAATGACGATGAAACCGGCGACAAGAGCCGTGTCAAGCGCCGACTTGCGCTGTTGGCGGAACGGATTGAGACCCACGGCCGCGATGGTAGGCCCTCGGCCGCCCGAACCCGTAAGCTTTCCGGCTATGACTGCCAACGGATTCCTTCTCGTGGCCGACGATGGGCCGGTCCGCACGCTCACCCTCAACAGTCCGGAGCGAAAGAACGCGGTCCCAAGAGATCAGTGGGATGTGTTGGCCGCGGCATTCTCGGACTTCGAGCGCTCGGACCAGCGCGTCTTGGTCCTGACCGGTTCCGGAAGCGACTTCTGCGCCGGGGCCGACCTCAACCCCGAACTCAGGTTCGGGCCCGATGCCATGTTCGGGGGAGAGATCGTTCCCAGCGCTGCGGAAAATCTCGCCGCCATGGCGGCGCCCGGAGCCGCGGCGACCGCCCTCCATCGTCTCTCCAAGCCGACAATTGCCGCCGTCGACGGAGTTGCCGTCGGTGCCGGAATGAACCTCGCCTTGGGATGTGACGTTGTCGTGGCCAGCGATCAGGCTCGCTTCTCGGAGATCTTCGTGCAGCGCGGCCTGGCGCTCGACTTCGGGGGGACCTGGCTGTTGCCCCGTCTGGTGGGCCTGGCCAAGGCTCGAGAACTGGCGTTGACCGGGCGCATCGTGGATGCCGCCGAGGCGCTCGAGATCGGATTGGTCGCCCGGGTGGTGCCGCCGGAACTCCTGCTCGAGACGGCCACCACGATGGCAGACCAACTCGCCGCGGGAGCGCCGTTGGCGCAGCGCTTCATCAAGGTTGGCCTCGACCGGTCGACGACCATGACATTCGAGCAGGCCATTCAGTTCGAGGATCAAGCCCAAGCCGTCCTCCTCGCCTCGCAGGACTTCGTCGAGGGGGTCCGGGCGTTTCTGGCCAAAGAGCCTCCCCGCTTCGACGGCCGTTGACGGCCCGAGCGCCGGGAACGTAACCACCGTCGCCGGGTTGAGGGGATCATGACTCGAACGCCCTGGCTCGAATTGGCGGCCGTCGGTGTTGCCGCGGTGGGCGATGCGTACGCCGACTACTACGGGTCCGATGACCTGTGGTTCCTACCTTCTCGGTGCCCAACTCCATCCGAGAAAGGGCAGAGGTGGCAACACTGGACTGGAACTACGCCCGACTCGCGGTCGAAGTGGCGACACTCGCCGAGCATGGCCCGCAGGTTCTTCAGGTTGGCGAGGCGACGGTTGCCGTGGTGCCGACCGCCGGCGGCGCTCGGTTCTATTCGGCCGTGGACACAGCTCTGGTCGAGTCCGACCTGGCCGAAGCCCAGGCTGATGGGGGCGTTCTTGGTGCTGCCGACGGCACTCGACTCGAGCGCTTGGTCAGCGGCCAGTCCTTTGGTTCGCTTGGTACGGCGCCTTCCCTGACACTGCGTGGTGGCCCTCGAGCTGAGCCGATCATGGGCGGTCGAGCCCCGGTTATCGAGTTCCTGCGGCCTGACAAAAGGGCGGCTGGGCGAGTGACTATTGCCACGTAGTCTCTTGTAGAAATCGCGAGGTTCGATACAGTGATTGGATATTCCCCGGCCAGGGTCTATTCACGGAGTGTCCAATGAGGTACGGGTTGGCCGGTCGTTTGCAGGCGCCATCAGTGCTCGCGTTGTTGCTGTTGCTTCTGCTGACGATGGCGGTGCCGGTCGCAGCTGCCGAAGATGATGCACCGCAGTTCGGGGACCTGCCTGGAGCCGGCGGAGTGCTCGGCGTTGGTCCTGTCTATGACGGAGCCCGCGTCGTGTTTGCGTCCAACGACGTCCCGATCGATCTCGCCGATGGCGAACCCAAAGTGGTGACGAGCGACGTCATCATCGACTCACAGGGCACCATTGTGGACCTCGACGTCGATCTCGCAATCACCCACACCTGGGTTGGGGACCTCGAGGTTGTGTTGACGCACGTCGACACCGGCACCGCCGTGTCGATAATCGACCGCCCCGGCGCACCGGTTCCCGGTCAATACGGTTGCCCCGCCGACGGCATCGATGTCACCCTCGACGACGAGGCCAACGATGCGGTGGAGACGCAGTGTTTCGAGGGAGAACCGCCCTCGCTGGCCATCGAGGGTACCTTCTCACCCAACAACCCCCTTTCCGAGTTCGATGGCGAGAACGTCGGCGGCAGCTGGGAGTTGACGGTCATCGATCACGCCATCGGAGACACCGGCAGTCTCGACTCGTGGGCCCTCTCCGTCGAGCAGCCCGCGGCCGGCCACCGGTCAGGGCTCTACGCCGCTGAGGTCGATTCGGTGTGGACCCGAGACGTTGCGTCCAAGATCTATGCAACCGGCAAGGTGGCCTGGCTGGACGTCTACGACGTGCGCTTCACCACACCGAGCCTCGCCGACCTCCAGCGCTATGACTCCGTGATGGCTTGGACCAACCACCCGTTCGGCGATCCAGTGGCCATGGGCGATGTGCTGGCCGACTACGTCGACGCCGGGGGAGGCGTGGCGCTGAATTCGGTCTGGACCTCCGGGTTCGGCATGGCGGGACGGATCGTGTCCGATGGCTATGCGCCGCTGACAACAGGTGCCTCCATGCTCTCCGGCGATGGTCACTACGTTCTTGTTCCCAAGAAGGCCACCCATCCGCTGCTCTCGGACGTGACGACATTCGACGGCGGCATCGGTAGTTGGCGCGCGCACACGACCCTCACTGCCGGTTCATTGCTGGTGGCCACCTGGTCGAGCCCCGGTGGCGAGCCGTTGGTGGCGACGAAGTCGCAGCCAACCGGACGCGTCGTCGGACTCAACTTTGCCCCGATGTCGGATGACGTCTTTGCCGGTTCGTGGGGCGCCGCAACCGACGGCGGTGACCTGGCGGCCAACGGCCTGGTGTTCGCGGCGACACCCCCGCTGTTCTGTCAGGGTCGGCTCGCCACGCTCGACGGTACCGTCGGCAACGACACCCTCAACGGCACGTCGGGTGACGACGTGATCGCCGGTGGCGACGGGGACGACTTGATTCAAGGTGGAGGCGGCGACGACCTCATTTGTGGCGGTGACGGCGACGACACGCTGCTCGGTGGTCCGGGCGACGACACGCTGGTAGCCGGCAGTGGCAGCGACACCGCCAGCTACGGCGGCGCCACCAATGGCGTGATGGTCGATCTCGCCGCCGGCCAATCGACCGGCCAGGGCACCGATGTGCTCACATCAGTGGAAAACGTCATCGGCTCGAAGTTCGGGGACGAGATTCTGGGAGATGCAGGCCCAAACTCGTTGCGTGGGTTCCGTGGTGATGACTACATCGACGGCCGGGGCGGCGACGACACGGTCTCCGGCGGCGGCGGCGACGACACGCTGGCCGGTGGCTTGGGCAACGACCGGATCGACGGCTACTCCGGATCCGATGAGATTCGGGGCGGTGCCGGCAGCGACCTGCTGCGCGGTTGGTCGGGTGACGACATCATCTACCCGTCCTCGGGTAACGACACGGTCAAGGGCGGCAACGGCATCGACATGGTCAACTACTCCGGATCTCCCGGACCGATCAAAGCAAACCTCAAGACAGGGACTGTCACCGGTGATGGAGCAGACACGCTCGCCGGCATCTTCGACGTGGTGGGCTCCGCGTATTCCGATGACATCTCGGGCAACGGCAAGCCGAATTACCTCCAAGGTTCCGGGGGCAACGACGTGATCGACGGCAGGGGCGGCGACGACACGATCGATGGTTGGGTTGGCGATGACACGCTTGCCGGCGGCCCGGGCAACGATGAGATCTCCGGCTTCGACGGCGACGACACCATCCGCGGCGGCGATGGCGACGATATCGCCTTCGGTGAGGAGGGCAACGACGCCGCCTACGGCGGCCGCGGCGCCGACTTCCTCGATGGCGGACCCGGGACGAATGCCCTGTACGGCGGGCCGAATCAGGATGAGTGCACCAACGGTCCCAGCTTCGTGTCGTGCGAGGTGATCACCGCACTGCACAACGCGGTGACGGTTGCGCAACGGTTCGCCCGGCTCGGCCCGTGGGCCGCCATGGTCGAGCGGGACGTCTCTGACCAGTAGCGGCGTGCCGGTCACGCCGGCAGCGGATGCGTCGCAAAGGCCCCGTCTCTGTCTACGATTCAACGGTGCGTGTGGTGCCTGTCGTAGTAGCCGAAGCTGAGGAGACCCGCAATGGGCCGAGCCAAGATGCTGCTGATCTGTGTTGCCCTGCTGGTCCCTTTCTTCGCCGCGGTGCCGGCCGGGGCTGCGCTTCCAACCTGTAACGGCCTCGAGGCCACGCTGGTCGGGACGGATGCGGCAAACACGATCATCGGAACACCCGGCGACGACGTCATCGTTGGTCTCGACGGCGATGACATGATCAAAGGCAAGGGCGGCAACGACGTCATTTGCGGTGGTATGGGTGACGACACCTTGGTCGGTGGACCGGGTGATGACGTGCTGCTCGGAGGATTTGGGCTCGATACCGCCGCGTACGGAGACGCTCCTGGTGCAGTCGTTGTTGATCTGGCAGTCGGGACGGCAACCGGCAACGGTGCCGATACCTTGATGTCGATGGAAAACGCGGCAGGGGGACCCTTCAACGACAGGATCGAGGGAAGCGGCGGTCCCAACGAGTTGCGTGGCAATGGTGGGAAGGATCACATCTCTGGTTGGGGCGGCGACGACGTCCTCGCCGGCGGCGGCGGCAACGACGACCTCGACGGTGGCGCCGGGAGCGACGTCATCGACGGCAACGATGGCCACGACAAGCTGGAGGGCCGCGGCGGCGGCGACACGCTGCGCGGCGGACCCGGCAACGACACGATCTCTCCTGGGGGTGGCGACGACGCCATCAAGGGCGGCAGTGGCGCCGACACCGTCTCCTATCGGACCTCATCGGGCGGCGTCACCGTCGACCTGCAGGCCGGTACGGCCACCGGGCTCGGCAGTGACGCACTGAGTGGCATCGTCAACGTTGAGGGTACCAACCATGGCGACGACATCACCGGCAACCACGCCGACAACCGGCTGGTTGGATGGGGCGGCGCGGACGTCATCGAGGCTCTGGGCGGGGACGATCTGGTGCTGGGCGGCTTCAGTAGCGACGTCCTGATCGGGGGCGACGGCGACGACGTCATCCAAGGCAATGAGGGCGCCGATCAACTCGACGGGGATGCCGGTTCCGACACGCTGGTGGGAGGGTCCGGTTTCGACGACCTGTATGGCGGCGACGGCGCAGACACCATGACGGGCGACAGTGGTTTCGACCGCCTCTTCGGTGAGAAGGGCAACGACTCCCTCGACGGCGGCGCCGACAACGACGCACTGATTCCCGGCCCAGGGGCGGACGAGGTCTTTGGCGGCGGGGGTACCGATCTGCTCTCCTACTACAACGCCACTGGACCCATCACGGCCAATCTCGCCAAGGGCAGGGCCACCGGGCAGGGAACCGACACGCTGGCAGGTCTCGAGTGGGTTGAAGGGTCGGTCTGGAACGACAAGCTCACCGGCAACGGCAGCCCCAATGTGGTCAGCGGGTTCGCCGGCAACGACACACTCAAGGGGGGCGAAGGCGCCGACGTCCTGATTCCGGGCACCGGCAACGACGCCCTGTTTGGGGGCGGTGGTTTTGACGCCGTGTCGCTGGCAGACGCCGCCGGGCCGGTAAGGGTCGATATTGCAGCCGGAACGGTGACCGGGCACGGCACGAACACTTTGGTGACGATCGAGGATGCTGAAGGATCGGTTTACGACGACGTGCTGCTGGGAGACGACAAGTCGAACCTGATCATCGGACTCGAGGGCGACGACTCGATCTCCGGTCACGGTAGGCGCGACTTCCTGTTCGGCGACGCCGGCTACGACACCCTGAACGGCGGCCCCGGTGTGGATGACTGCATCGACGGCGAGGTCGTCCTCGCTTGTGAGGCAGTGATCGCCCTGGGAGCGCCGTTGCCACAAGCCGCCTTGGCCGGCGCACCCGACTGGTCGCCCGGGACGCGGCTGCTGGTCGTCGCCGACGCCTGGCTGGAGCGCTACCGCCGCTGAGCGGCTAGGCCCG
>CAVPHV010000004.1:0-150890 GCA_963704825.1 uncultured Acidimicrobiia bacterium | reverse complement strand
GGCATTCTGCGCTACCGAGAGATTATCTGGATGGCCCCGCATGGAGAATGCCGCACGTCAGTGGCCGATGCCGGGGATGTTGCGGCTCTGAGCGCGCTCGGCGACGTGACGCTGCTTGGCGGCTTCGATGCTGCGGTTGATCTTCTGCCAGGTCTGGTCGTCGTCGGAGCGGGGGTCGTTAATGACGTCCTGGCTGTCTGGCGCGTGTCGGTCGAGCCGTCGGTGCCCGCTGGGTCCGCCGCGGAGGGAGGGGTTCAGGGCCGTGTCGATTCCGAGGCGGGTTCGTCGGGTGATGGCGGGCTGGTCGATCCAGTCCCGGACGATCGATTGGGTGAGGATGTCGGCTGCGGTTTCGTTGCCGCTGGTGACGACGTAGGCGTGGTTGGCCTGACGTCCGCGGGTGAGCGGCGTGTAGACACCGCGGCTATCGACCGGGCCGTCGACGAGGAGGAGCCCGACATCGACGGTGCGGCCCTGGGTGGCGTGACTGGTTTGGGCGTAGCCGAGCTCGAGGTCCTTGGCGGCGTAGTCGGCGGAGAGACGCACCGTTCCGGTGTGTCCGGTGACGGTGACGGCACCGTCGGGGTGGATGTGTTCGATCGTCCAGTGGTCGCGGTTCTTCACCATGATCCCGCGGTCGGTGCGAAGGGTGCGCTGGTTGCGGCGGGTGACCACTTCGTCGCCGACGAACAGCCGCTCTCCTCCGAGGTCGAGGGCGGGCCCGTTCGCGTCGAGCTCGCCGGAGGTGATGCGTCGTTGTTGGGCGAGTTCATTGAGGCGGTGGACGGTGTGGTTGGTGTTGGCCATCAACGCCACCGACTCGCCCCGCGCACGGGCGTCGCTCCAGGCGTCGACGATGGCGGCCTCCATCTCGTCTGCGGCGCCGTCGTGGAGACGACCGTGACGCTGATACTCGCCGACAACGCCGATGTCGCCCTGACGGAGTCGCCGGGTGGCGTCGCGTTCCCACTGGTGGGTGAAGCGGTGGATGTGGTCGAGTTCGATGGCGCCGCAGGTGTCGATCAGGTGAGCGAACATGCCACCCCGTCCCACCGCGGAGAACTGGCGAGGATCACCCACCATCACCACCCGCCAGGCTCTCTCGTCGGCGAGACGAACCAGCTCCGCCAGTTTCGGGGTGGACACGGTGCCGGCCTCGTCCACTATCACCGTCGACCCCCGCGGCAGGTCATACACCGGCTGTGGTGGCCGGTTCGGGCGGGTGTGCTCGTAGAGGAGCTTGTCCAACGTGTCGGCAGCCATGGTCGTTTCGGTGGCGAGCACCTCGGCGGCCGCTGCGGTCGATGCCACCCCGAACACCGTCTGGCCACGGTCCCGCAAGTAGCCGACGGCGGGGGCGAGGGCGGTGGTCTTGCCCGACCCGGCGGGTCCCACGATCAACTCCAACGGTGCCATCCCCGCCACCGCTCGACACGCCTCCGTCTGACCGGCACTCAGATCCTGCGTGTGGAGGTCCCGGGGTGTCGTATCGATGATGCCGGCGAGGCGGCGCTGCCGCCGCGCCCACTCCACGATCCGTTCCTCCTCGTCGAGGATGGCTCGGGTGGTGAGGGCCCGGTCGATGGCGGCTTCGCTGATCGGCCGCCCATCACGCCGCAACGTGGCATGTTCCGGGACCGGTGGGGACAGGTCGATACAGCGGTCTGCCGCGACATGGTTGGCGAGGTCCTGCAGGAACCCGCACAGCCGGTCCGGGTCGACGGTGACGTTGGTGGGGGTCTGGGTGGCGAGCTCCCGCACCAGTTCGGCGGGACGCCACGTCGACTGCCGCTCCCCGAGAGCCTCCAACGCCGACTCCACCATTCCTGTCATCGTGGCCCGGTCGATCCCGGCCGGCCGCCGGACCTGTCGCCCAACGCCGGTCACAAGGTCGTGTGGTTCGTAGCCGAGCGCGGTCGCCCTTGTCCGCCACCGTTCATGCAACTCGTCGGCGTGGTGGCTGTGGGTCTTGGCGGGGCGGCTGTCGAGCACCGCCTCACGTTCCAGGCGCCACCGTTCCCGTGGCGTCGGCTCCCGCTCCAGGTCGGCGCGGAACCGGTCGAGCTTCTCGGCGACACGATGCTCGACGGCGCGGCTGCGTTGCGAGAACTCGGCCAGTACCTCCGGGTCGATACCGGCCATCTCGGAGATCCCGTTCACCAGCGGCTGCCACCCGACACCCAGGCGGCGGGTCAACTCGGCCCGCAACCCCGCGTGATACAACCCGGACAGGGTTCGCTGATCCATCTTCAACGTGCGGGCATCCAACGCCAACCAGCGTCCGTCCGGTGCCTTGACCCGGTTGGCGATCACCGCATGGGTGTGCAGCTGCGGGTCGAGACGTCGGCTCGTGTGCTGGCGGAACACTCCGGCCACGATCCCCTCGCTGTCGACACACACCACATGGCCCCGCCGCCGCAACCGGGTGTGCGCCTGGGACTCGACCCAACCCAACACGGCGTCGACCGCCCGGTCGTGCGCCTCGGTCACCTCCCGGCGCAGCTGCTGGTCGCCGACGGCGAACAGGACCGACACCGACTTCGGCGCCGAGAACGTCGCATCGAACCCCCGCACCGAGGTGTCTCCGAAGCGGCGACCCAGCCGCTCCCCGGTCACCGGATGGAGGCCGGCCATCACCGCCAGGAACGCCTCGTCGTCGATCTCACCGTCGAGACCCAGCATCCGGGCGCCGTGTCCGAACCAGTGACCCGGCGGCTCACCCGCATCCAAGTAGTAGGACGGGAGCTGTTCCGTGTAGTAGCAGCCCGCCATCACACCCTTGAGCGTCGTCACCCGCACCGTCACCGCGCCACCCCCACTCTGTCACCGCAGGTGTGCACTCGTCTGTCTTTCCGGACTCGGTAACGCGCATCGGGACGCGCGTGGAGCGACTCGTTCTGCTGGAGGTCCGGTGCGTCGTTCGCTGGGATCTCGGAACGTCGATCAGGTGGGAGTGAGGACTCGTCGCTCGCATCGACGGATGCGGTGTCGGTTCCTTGCCTCGCAGCTGTGGCAGGGAGGCCTCGCTCACCTGGGCCACGTCGCCGTCGCTCCTGCCGGCACCCCCACAGCCTGCCGGCGAAGGGGCACTCCACTGCAGTGCAGCGGCGCACACGGGTCGCGGCGAGGTGGCGGATCGGGTCCATCGCCTCGCATCAGACACCGCGACCCTGTCACCAGAGTGTCAAAAACCGTGTCACCCGACGGCCGAAACCGGCCCCAAACCAGGCCGTGCAAGGGTTTCCGGCGCCGCCAACAATCCAGTCCGATCCCGAGCGATCCCTGTGCGCTCCCGGCAGTTGGAGGGTTCCTGACAGGGTCCGTGACAGGGTTGCGGGCATCGTGATGACAGGGTCAAGGCCCACAATGCGGGCAAATGGACACCCTCGACCGTCTCCTCAGCGTCCAGGACCTCGCCGATTACCTCGGCGTCCCCGTCGCCACCATCTACGGATGGCGCCACCGCGGCCACGGCCCACCCGGCTTCCGTGTCGGCCGCCACCTCCGCTTCCGCACCAGCGACGTAACCCACTGGATCAACCAACGAATCAACGGAAGCCAAACCGAACAGAAGCGTGTCAGAGCCGGCGGGTAGCGTTGCCTCGAGGACACACGTGCGCCAGATCGATCACGAGGAGGTGCTCATGGCAGGATGGATCATCAAGACCGACGGCGGCCGCTGGAAGGCACGGCTGTCGATCACGGGTGCCGGTACCCGCAACAAGACCTTCGACCGCAAGATCGACGCCGAGAAATGGCTCCGCAATGAACAAGCCCGCCTCGACCGCTCCGAATGGACCGACCCCCGCCTCGCCCGCACCACCTTCGCCGACTGGGCGATTCCCTGGCTCGACACCCGACGCCACCTCAAACCCAAGACCCTCGCCGGCTACGAGTCGCTCCTCACCGTCCACCTCCTTCCTCGCTTCGGTCAGCTCCCCCTGGCCGCCATCGATCCCCTCATGATCGAAACCTGGGTCGTCGAACTCACCGACCGCGGACTCTCCGCCAGCCGCACCCGACAAGCGCATCAGCTCCTGTCGATGATCCTCAAAGCGGCGGTGCGAGCCCGGCGTTTGGCGTCCAATCCGGCCGACGGAACACCGCTGCCGCGGGCAACTCGCCGAACACCGCGGTTTCTCACCTCCGACCAGGTGGACGAACTCGCCGACCTCGTCCCTCGCCGGTATCGCGGACTGATCTACGTTCTGGCGTACGGAGGCCTTCGCTGGGCGGAAGCAGTCGGCCTCAAGCTGGAGTATGTCAACCTGCTGCGGCGCAGGATCGTGGTCAGCGAGACCCTCTCCGAGGTCAAGGGTCGGCTGCACCCGGTGCCTCCGAAGACCTGGGAGTCTCGCACCATCGCAATCCCACCCTTCGTCGCCGACGTCCTGGGCGAGCACATCGGGCGATTCACAGGCGACACCGAAGACGGCCTGCTGTTCGTGACAGACAACGAAACACCGCTCCGCTCGTCCAACTTCCGACGTTGGGTGTGGAAACCCGCCGTCGCCGAGCTGAGCGAGGAAGGGTTGCGGATTCACGACCTCCGACACACTTGCGCCTCGCTGCTCATCGCCGCCGGCGCCCACCCCGGACACGTACGCGAGCACCTCGGGCACTCGTCGATTCGTGTCACCATGGATGTCTACGGACACCTCTACGACGACGTCAGGGATGAGATCGCCGACCGGTTGGAGCGGCAGCGCTCACGGTGAGAACGCCGATGGCTGGTCCGTGGCGCGCCCTCTCCGCGCCCCGTGATCCAAATGGCAGCCGTGCGCGGCGGCAACAGAGACAACGAAACCCCTGGTCAACAGGGGTTTCGTTATGGCTCCGGGGGTGGGACTCGAACCCACAACCTACGGATTAACAGTCCGGCGCTCTGCCAATTGAGCTACCCCGGAAGGGCCTTCAACCGTGAAGGTGCCCCGAACGGAGCGCAGCGATAGTACTACACGGCTGCGTGTGGCCAAGATGATCGGCCCGACCCGCCTGCAACTTCAGTGTTCCGATCTGGCAGAATGGCGCCCATGAAGATGCGCACCGGCCTCATCATCGGTTTTGGCGTCGGCTATGTCTTGGGCACCAAGGCGGGCCGTCAGCGCTACCGGCAGCTCTACAGCGCCTTTCGCACCGTCACCGAGAACCCTCCAATCAAGCGGGTCATCGAGGACACCAAGGTCTTGACCGACTCGAGCACCGTGAAGGCACGCGCCATCCTCGCCGAGCAACTCCAGCAAGCAAGCGAGGTCATCCGTGAGAAGGCCGACGAGTAGCGCCGACTAGGCCGAACTAGGCGCCTTCGAGGTAGCCCTCGAGTCGCTTGGCTCGCGCCGGCTGGCGGAGCTTGGCGAGCGCTTTCGTCTCGATCTGACGAATCCGCTCCCTGGTCACGTTGAAGTGCGACCCGACCTGTTCCAGGGTACGGATCTTGCCGTCGGCGAGACCAAATCGCATCACGAGCACCTGGCGTTCCCGCTCGTTGAGACCCTCGAGCGCCAGGCTGAGGTACTCCTGGAGTAGCTTGAACGATGCTGCCTCGACCGGAACCTCGGCGTCGGTGTCCTCCACAAAGTCGCCGAGGGTGGAGTCCTCTTCTTCGCCCAGCGGCATCTCCAACGACACCGGGTCTTGAGCGATGCGACGCAGCTCGGACACCCGGCCCGGCTCCATCTCCATCTCGGCTGAGATCTCTTCGATGCTCGGCTCCCGGCCCAACTCCTGCATCAGAGTGCGCTGTGCCCGCGCCAGCTTGTTGATGGTTTCCACCATGTGCACCGGGACCCGGATCGTGCGGGCCTGATCGGCCAGCGCCCGGGTGACCGCCTGACGAATCCACCATGTGGCATACGTCGAGAACTTGAAGCCCTTGCGGTAGTCGAACTTCTCGACCGCCCTGATCAGCCCGAGGTTGCCCTCCTGGATCAGGTCGAGCAGCGACAGGCCGCGACCTACATACTTCTTGGCGATCGAGACGACGAGCCTCAGGTTTGCTTCGACCAAGCGCTTGCGGGCCCGGTCGGCGGAGCGGCTGGCCCGCTCCAAAATCGTGCGCTCCCCCACCTCGAGTCCCTGCCCGGCGGCGGCGAGCTTGTCGTCGGCCCGTACGCCGGCTTCCATCTGCATCGCCAGCTCGACTTCCTGCTGAGGAGTGAGCAGCGGGTAGCGGCCGATCTCCTGGAGATACATCCGTACCGGATCGGAAACGTGCACCAGCTCGTCGCTGCTGAGTGCAGTCGCCGCAAGCGCGTCATGCGAGTCCTCGCGGATGGTGATCCCACGCTCGCGCAGTGCGACAAAGATGTCGTCAAAGGACTCCGGCGGAGCCTCGACGTCTTCGAGTTCCTGTTGCACCTCGGTCATCACGAGGAACCCGCGCTGTTTGCCGCGCGAGGTCAGTTCCTCGAAGACGATTGATGCTGATTCGTTCACTCTTGACTCCGCAACTCGCGTCGTTGGGTCTCCAACGCTATCAACTCCTGGAACGTGTCGGAATAACCCTGTTGATCCTGGTCCGGATCCAGCCCTTCCAACGAACGTCGTAGTTCTTCAATTCGGCGCTCCATGCCCCCCACCTTGAGCCTATTCACCAAAGCCTCGGCGTCGGACAACGGTCGACTCTCCATCGCCAAGCGCCGTAGCAGCGCCCCTTCGGGCGACTCATCGTCTCCAATCAAGCCCCCAAGGTTGGGCGGTGTCCCCGGCGGGAGCGCCAGGACTTCCGGTCCCACCAGACCATAGGCACGTTGCAGGCGGGGAACGGCGAATAGGTCGGCACTGAGCTCAACCCGGCGGATCCCCGGATCGTTGGCCAGCACCAACCGCAAGAGTTCGAGCTCGGCCTTCTCCTCGCCGGTGAGCTTGCGAACGAACTCGTCAGCCGGCTCGATGTCGGCCTCTCGTTCCCGCTGAACTCGGCGGCCGGCCTCTGAGATCGCCCGCTCCACCACCGCCAACTCCACTCCGGTGCGCCGTGACAGCAAGACCGCATACTCGTGACGCACCACGGGATCGGGATGGAGGGCAACGAGGGCGGCAGTGGCGCCGATGGCCCTCCCTCGAGCTTCGGCTTCTTCCAGATTGAACTGGCGCAGCTCCGCCTCCAGCCTGAACTGCAGCAGCGGGGTGGATTCTCCGACCGCGCCGAGCAGCAGGTCGACGTCGCCGTCGCGCATCAGGTCTGCAGGATCCCGCCCTTCGGGGAGAGCCGCAACCCGCAGGTCGAGATCCCCCGGCACGGAGCGTTCGAAGCCGCGCAACGCGGCACCGGCGCCGGCCTCATCGGCATCAAACGCCAGCACCACACGCCCGGTGAAGCGGCGCAGCAGGTCGAGATGGTCCTCCCCGAGCGCCGTGCCGCAGGTGGCGACCGCAACCGGCAGGTCGGCATCGTGGAAGGCAATCACATCGGTATATCCCTCAACGACGACCGCCTCGCCGCGGCGAACGATTTCGCCCTTTGCCCAGTTCAGCCCGTAGAGCAGCCGTGACTTCTGATAGATCGGGGTCTCGGGCGAGTTCAAGTACTTGGGCCCATCACCCTCCAGGAGGCGGGCGCCAAAACCAACCGCATCACCCCGCAGGTCGTAAATGGGAAACATCAGCCGGCCCCGAAAGCGGTCGATCAGCCGGCCCTGCCTGCTGCGCGACGCCAGCCCCGCGGTATCGAGCACTGCGTCGCTGAAACCCTTGGTCTTCAGGTATCGGGTGAGGGTGTCCCAGGTGTCGGGCGAATACCCAACCTCGAAGCGCTCAACCACCTCGGCCCCATAGCCTCTCCCCCGCAGGTAGCTGCGGGCGGCGGCGGCGTCATCGGCTTTGCGTAGCCGCTCGTGGTAGAACTCGACTGCGGCCACGGTGGCACGAATCAGTTCCTCGCGCCGACCCCGTCGCTCCTTGGCCCCCTTCTCCTCGGTGAGCTCGATGCCGGCGCGCCTCGCCAGGAACTCGACCGCTTCACGGAAGTCGAGGGTATGGGTCTCCTGCACCCAGCGGAACACGTCGCCGCTCTTGCCACACCCAAAGCAGTGATAGAGGCCACGGGAGGCGTCGATCGACAGCGACGGCGTCTTTTCCTGGTGGAAGGGGCACACGGCCATCACGGAACGGCCGGACCGGCGCACCTTGGTGACCTCGGATGCCAGTTCCACCAGATCGGTACGGTCTCGCACCTGATCGATCTCTTCACGGGGATATGCCACGACGGCGAGTGTACCGAGACCCCCGGACCCGAATCCCGGCCCGCCCAAATGGAGCGGGGAGCCCATCGGGCTCCCCGCTGATCGTGGGGAGGGGGGCAGCTCTCCGCGCTGGATCGAATGCCTACTTCTCACGCTTCTTGTTGGCGACGGCGTTGGCATTGCGCCGTAGGTCGACCCTCCCGGCCGAGACGTAGACTTGGCGCATGCCTTTCTTCTTCATCGTCATAGTGATTGCCGTGATCAGCAGCATCGTCCGGGTTGCGGCCCGGGCGCAACGTGCCACCGGCCTGATGTGGCAAGGGGCAGCCGCCGACCTCGGCCTCGGCTTCGAACCGGGATCGTGGAGGAGCCAGCCCAGCATCGCCGGGCAGCGCAACGGGCTGAACATCGAGGTTTCCGTCCAGACGACCCGTAGCGGCAACAACAACCAGGTCATGACCAACTATCGCGTCGCCTACCCAAGGCTTGGCCATGAGCTGAAGTTGACCCGCCAAACCGGATTCAATCGGATCACCCGGGCGTTTGGAGCCCAGGACATCGAAGTCGGGGACCAGAGCTTCGACGATGCCTTTGTCGTCAAGAGCGACGATCCCAATGCCATCAAGCTGCTACTTACCCCAGCCGTCCGTATGTCGTTGCTCCGCCTCCAAGCGGCGTACCCGGGCGTTGTCGTCGAGGACGATCACATCCGCTACCAAACCTCCGGAATGGAAAAGCGGGGCGATGTGATCACGACCACCGTCCGACGCCTGCTCGGCACCGCTCGGGTCCTCACCGGACAGTCGGCCGACGACGACATCTCCGAGGCCCTCACCATGCGAGGGCAGGGCCAACTCGGCGAGTCTACGGCCAGGCTCCGCACCGTGGCGGCCCAAGATCCGACCGATCTCGAGAGCCGCATGCTCGAAGCCGAAGCGCTGGCGACATCGGGCGATACCGCCGAGGCATCTGTGGTGCTCGACGAGCTCGCCACCCTCCTGCCGGCCGACGCCGAGGTAGAAGGCTGGCGCCAGTCGGTTGACGCCCGGACCTCGCCATCCGCAGCTACATCTCCACCGACTCGTACGCCGGCGGCCGGTGGCGGACCGAGCGCCGAAGCGGTGGCCACCGCCATCTTCACCGGGACCGCATTGAGCTATGAGAGCAACGATCTCTTCGAACGGCAGTTCCGCGGGGCCCGGGTCAGCTGGACCGGCGACCTCAAGTCGATTCGGGCCTACCAATACGACGCCGACTTCGGCGATCAGCCCGGAGTCAAAGCCGTCGTCACCATCGCCTCCGTCCAGCACGACCTCTACGGCAACACCAGCATCGACGCCGTCGTGGCGTTGCCGCCCGGGTCAGATCGCGGCAGGCAGCGGCACGACGCGGTCACCATCAGCGGGGTCCTGGCCAAGGTAGACCCACTGATGCGCAACATCTTCATCGAAGACGCCACACTCACCTGAGCCGAACCCCTACAGGCGTTCCCGCAGGTAGCTCTTGACCTGATCGATCCCGATGCGGTCCTGGTCCATGGTGTCACGATCGCGCACCGTGACCTGGTGGTCCTCGAGCGTGTCGAAGTCCACCGTTATGCAATAGGGAGTGCCAATCTCGTCCTGGCGCCGGTAGCGGCGGCCGATCGCCTGCGTAACATCGTGTTCGACCGGCCACAGCGGACGCAAGTCCGCCGCGATCCGCTCAGAGACCTCGGTCAGTTCCGGCTTCTTCGAAAGCGGCAGCACCCCAACCTTGATCGGCGAGAGACGCGGGTCGAGCTTCAGTACCACCCGGGTTTCGCCCCTGACCTCCTCCTCGTGATACGCATCGATGAGGAAGGCAAACGTGGTTCGAGTGGCGCCTGCCGCCGGTTCGATCACATACGGCACGAAGCGCTCGTTGGACTCTTGGTCGAAGTACGTCAGGTCCTTGCCGCTGCGGGCGATGTGAGCCTTGAGGTCGAAGTCGGTGCGGTTGGCGATTCCCTCGAGTTCATCGAAACCCCACGGGAACCGATAGTCCACGTCGTAGGTGCCGGTCGAGTAGTGCGAGAGTTCATCCTGCTCGTGAGCGCGGAACTGGAGATTCTCCGGGTTCATCCCAAGGTCGATGTACCAGTTGCGGCGTTCCTCGACCCAGTAGCGGAACCACTCGTCGGCTTCCTCGGGCCGGCAGAAGAACTCCATCTCCATCTGCTCGAACTCGCGGGTCCGAAATACGAACTGACCGGGCGTGATCTCGTTGCGGAACGACTTGCCGATCTGGGCGATGCCGAACGGCAGCTTGAGCCGGGCGGTGCGGCGCACGTTCTCGAAGTTGATGAAGATGCCCTGGGCGGTCTCGGGCCGCAGGTACACGGCATTGTCGCTGCTCTCCACGGGGCCCATGTGGGTCTTGAACATGAGGTTGAAGTTCTTGGCTTCGGTGAAGGTTCCCCGCTTGCCGCACGAGGGGCATTGGTCTTCATCTTCGAGCTTGTCGAGCCGAAAACGGTTGTTGCAGTTGGTGCACTCGACCAGAGGATCCGTGAACGAGGCGAGGTGCCCGGAGGCCTCCCACACCTGGGGAGACTGGATCACGGCCGAATCGATACCCACGACGTCGTCGCGCATCCTGACCATCGAATGCCACCACTGGTCCTTGACATTGCGCAGCAACTCGACGCCCAGCGGTCCGTAGTCGTAGGCGGAGCGGAGCCCGCCGTAGATCTCGGACGACTGGAAGACGAAGCCGCGCTTCTTGGACAGGTTGACAATGGTGTCAAAATCAATAGCCATAGAGCGCCAGATGGTAGCCCAAGAGGGTTTTGGCGGACGACAGCGCAGCATGTTGCGCTCATGTCCGCCAAAACCCTCTACGGCGACTCGTCGGCGGCGGTGCCGAAGCGGCGGTCGCGGGATTGGAACTCGGCGACGCAGTCGGCAAAGACGTAGCGATCGAAGTCGGGCCACAACACGGGCGAGAACACATACTCGCTGTAGGCCGCTTCCCAGAGCAGGAAGTTCGAGGTGCGCTGTTCGCCGGAGGAACGTATGACGAGGTCGGGGTCGGGCATGTCCGGCAGATAGAGCCTGGCGCTGAGGGCGCCAGTGTCCACGTCGGCCGGATCCAACTCCCCCGCAGCAGCTTCCTCGGCGATCCGCCTTGCTGCCGCCGCCAACTCGACTCGCCCGCCGTAGTTGAAGGCGAAGATCAGATGCAGCGTGTCGTTGTCCTTGGTGAGTTCCTCGGCCGCCCGGATCTCTTGGCGCAACTCGTCGGGAACCCGCGGGTCGTCGCGTTCACCGATGAAGATGATCCGTACGCCCTTCTCGTTCATTTCGTCCCGGCGGCGCCGCAGCAGGTCGATGTTGAAGTGCATGAGAAACTGCACCTCGTACTCGTCGCGCGCCCAGTTCTCCGTCGAGAACACATAGGCGGTGAGCCACTTCACGCCGAGATCGAGGGCACCTTCGATGACGTCGAACAGTGCCGGTTCGCCACGGGCGTGGCCGGCCGTGCGGTGCAGGCCCTGAGCGTTGGCCCAGCGCCCGTTGCCGTCGAGGATGATCCCGACGTGCTCGGGTACCCGGGAGCGATCAACCTGCGGCGCAAATGCGGCGTCAGCCATCGAGCACCGCCAGGCTCTGCAGCTTGCGCTCGAGGTGGTATTCGATGAAGCGCCGCGCCACCCCCATCGCCTCCCGACTGAAGGTTTCATCGACGGTAGGCATTTCGCCGAGGTCGGACCCGGCGAGATGGGCGAGATAGTCGGTCAAGCCGGGCCGCAACGCATAGGCGCCCGCCGTCCGGCACCGCTCACACAGCACGCCGCCCGCCGAGAAGCTGAACCGAGTCAACTCATCGGGGCGGCCGCACCCGGCGCATTGGTCGAGTTGGGCGGCAACGCCGACGACGTCCGCCGCCTTCAAAAGGAAGGCGGTGACCAGATCGGGATGAAGACTGCCGGCGTCGAGGGTGCGCAAACCTCGCTGGAGCAGCAGGAACAGCCGAATCGAACTCTCCTCTTCCTGGGCGACGGCATCGGCCACCTCCACCATCGTGCCTGCGGCCACGACCTTGTCGAGGTCGAATCGCAAGTGGTGGAACGGCTCGATCATCGTGACCTGGGTGATGGTGTCGAGATTGCGCCCCTCGTACAGCACCAAGTCGACATGGGAGAACGGCTCGAGCCTGCCACCAAAGCGGCTCTTGGTCTTACGAACGCCCTTGGCCACAGTTCGCAGTTTTCCGTTGTTGGGGCTCAGCAGCACCACGACCCGGTCGGCCTCCCCAAAGGGATAGCCGCGCAAGACAATTCCTTGGTCGTGACGAATAGCCATTGTGAGTGCGCTCTACCAGGTGCCGGGTACCGGCAGGGTACCGCTCTGGAGCTCGTAGCTCGTGCACCATGCGTAGCCTGGAAACAACCCACAAGGAGCCCGATGCCCGCACTCGATCAAGCTGCCCGAACCACCTTCCTCGCCGGACACCCCCAGTGGACGCTCAACGGCGAGGAAATCTCGCGGACTTTCGTATTCGCCGACTTCAACGAGGCGATGGGATTCGTGAATCGGGTTGCCCTCGCCGCCGAGGTAGCCGACCACCATCCCGATATCGACATCCGCTGGAACAAGGTGACATTGGTACTCAGCACCCATGATGAGGGGGCCCTCACCGAGAAGGACACGACGCTGGCCGTCGCCTTCGACGATTGGGCCGACTGACGGCTCAGGAGGCTGTTGAACAACGCCGGCTTGGGCTTGCTGCGCCGTCCAGGACCAGGCGTTTGCTCTCCGGCGCAAGTCCGCACGGCGCTATTTCAACGACACACCCCTAGAACCCCATCCGGTCCAGCGTCGAGTCGCGGCGCTGCCAGTCCTTTTCGACCTTGACCCGCAGTTCGAGGTACACCTTCGCCCCGAAGAGGCGCTCGAGGTCGAGCCGCGCTTCGGACCCGACCTCACGCAACACGGAACCACCCTTGCCGATGACCATGCCCTTCTGCGAGTCCCGCTCGACGTAGACGATGGCGGGAACGTGAACGACGCCGTCGGGGCGAGTTGTCACCTCTTCCACGGTAACGGCCAACGAATGCGGCAACTCGTCACGCAGTCGTGACAGGTACTTCTCCCGCACCAGCTCGGCGGCGAGCAATTGATCAGGCTGGTCGGTGTGCATCCCGGGCGGGAAGAACGCCGGGCCCGGTTCGAGCAAGCCGTCCAATTCGCCGAGCACCAGGTCGGTGCCGTCACCGTTGCGCGCCGACACCGGAACGTAGGCACGAAACCCCCATTCCCCGGCCTCACCGAGTTGGGCAACGATCTGGGGTTGGGTCGCGGCGTCGACCTTGTTCACGATCACCACGACCGGCAATCCTCCCTCGATGAGTCGCTGCGCGATGAGCCGATCGCCGGGGCCGATCTGCTGGGTGGCGTCGAGCACAAACAGCGCAGCATCGTTCTCGGCGAGCGACCCGTAGACGAGCTTGTTGAGCCGCTCGCCGAGAGCGGTGCGAGGGCGATGAAGTCCGGGCGTGTCGACGAACACAAACTGTGCGGGAGGATCCTCAACCGTCAGCACGCCACGAATGGTGTTGCGGGTGGTCTGGGGGCGTGACGAGGTGATCGCCACCTTCTCCCCCACCAAGGCGTTCACCAAGGTCGATTTGCCGACGTTGGGTCGCCCAACGACGGAGATGAATCCCGACTTCATGTCAATGCCGCGTCTCGAGACGGATCCGCGCAATGCGGCGCCCCTGCACCCGGTCGGCCACAAAGACGTGCTGCGCGATCGTGAAGGCCTCACCCTCGCGTGGCACCCGCCCGGCCAGTCCGAGGACGAGGCCCCCAACTGTGTCCCATTCGTCATCCGGGAGGTCGACCCCGATCAGTTCCGCCAACTCGTCGACCGCCATCCGGCCGTCGACCAGGAAGCTCCCGCCCTCGAGCGGCGTCACCATGGGCTCTTCGCGGTCATACTCGTCGGCGATCTCACCGACAATCTCTTCCAGCAGGTCCTCGATCGTGACCACACCGGCCGTTCCCCCAAACTCGTCGACCACGATCGCCAGGTGCACCTGGTTGTTCTGCATGTCGCGCAGCAGTTCCGAGACCCGTTTGGTCTCCGGCACGAAGTAGGCGGTTCGCATCAGCTTGTTACACGAGCGGGACTCGGCGTCGGCGTCCATCAGCTTGAGCAGGTCGCGGGCATAGAGAACCCCGAGTACGTCGTCGATACCTTCGCCCAGCACCGGAACTCGGGAGCGGCCCTCTGCCAGCACCAGGTCCAGCGCGGCGTCGGTCGAGTCGTCGCCACTGAGGGTGATCATGTCGGTGCGCGGCGTCATCACCTCGCGCACGATCGTGTCGGTGAACTCCAAGATCGACGAGATCAGAACCCGCTCCTCAGCATCCGCCATGGCCTCCTCATCGTCGTCCTCATCCTCATCGTCGTCCTCATCGACGTCGATCAAGTCGGCGGCGGCGTGACCAAACGCAACCGCGGGGCGCAACAGCCAGGCAAACTGGTAGGCGATCGCACTGGGCCGACTGCGACCCATCTTGCGGGGAATCAGGTCACCGAACGCCACCACCACGAGCGCCACCAGCACGATGGCAATGAACAGTTCGATCCCGTCGAGCCGGTCGGTCAGCGCCCATGTCGCCACGATCACGACGGTGACCAGCAGCAGCGTGTTGACCATGCTCAGCGCCGGCTGCAGCCTGGCGCGGTCGTCCAACAACTCGGCGACGACGGCGGCCCGTTCGTCCCCATCGGCGGCATCGTGGAGCGCATCGGCGCGCGGGGTGCGCACCAGAGACGCCCCGGCGGCTCGCAGCAACGCGGTGACCAGCAGCAAGAGAGCAGCAACCACAAGTCCCACTAGACTCACGGCCGAGTCCTTCCCACTGCCGCCAGCAGGGTGCGCTCCCGTGCCTCCATGTGTTCGGCTTCTTCGTCCTCGTGGTGGTCGTAGCCGAGCAGATGCAGGATGCCGTGGACGACCATCAGCGCCAATTCGTCGCCAAACTCGACCGCCGCATCCACCGCGTTGCTCGCCACAACCTCAGGACAGATGATGACGTCGCCGAGATTGAGTGGCGGCCCATCGGGAACGGTCCGCGGCACCTCGCCGGGCTGCATGTCCTCGATCGGCAACGCGAGCACATCGGTCGGCCCGTCACGCTCGAGGTAACGCCCATTGAGGGTGGTCATCTCGTCGCGGTCGACCAGAGTGATCGACACCTCGGTGTCATCGGGAAGCTGCTCGGCCTCCAACACGGACGCGGCCAGGGAGATCAGCGGCTCGGGTTCAAGAGGGTCATCCTGCTCGTCGGCGAAGAAGACCTTCATCCCACCCCCGCCGGTGCGCCGGGGAAGTCCGGATATGGGATCCGCGTGTGGTAGTAGCCGATCAGCGCGTCGACCATGGCTTGTTTGACTCTGGTCAAATCGCCGAAGGTGAGCGCAGATTCGTCGAACTGGCCGTCTTCCTGCTTCTCGGTCACGACCGACTCGACCACCTTCTTGACGTTGTCCGGGGTGGGGTCCTCTTGCTGAACGAGCGCCCGTACCGCACCTTCGCAGGAGTCGGCGATCATCAGAATGGCCATCTCCTTGCTCTTCGGCTTCTCTCCGGCATGACGGTACATCGCCGGATCGACCCCGGGATCCTCCGCCAGTGCCTTGTGGTAGAAGTATCGCATCAGTCCGTCGCCGTGGTGCTGCCGAATGCCGGACACAACTTCAGGCGGCAATCGATACTGACGGGCCAGGCGTAGACCGTCGGTGACGTGCTGGCGAATCAGACGCACCGATTCCTCCGAGTCGAGCTCATCATGCGGGTTGGAAACGCCAAACTGGTTCTCGATGTAGTACTGCGGGTTCGCGGTCTTACCCAGGTCGTGATAGAACGCCACCGACTGGGCGAGAAGCGGATCCGCCCCAATGGTGCGAGCCGCCTTGCCGGCCAGCGTGCCGACCAGGATCGAGTGGTTGAAGGTGCCCGGCGCCTTCTCCTCGATGAGGCGAAGGGCGGGATGGTTACGATCGGTGAGGTCGAGCAGCGTGAGCGTGGTGGTGACTCGGAAGGTGTTCTCGAGGAACGACAGCAAGCCCTGGGCCACCAGACCGCCGAGCACACCACCAAGCACCGCAAAAAAAGCCGCGGCGAACGCAGTATCGATGCCGGTGAACAGCCAGGCGATCGCAAACGCCATCGGGGCCAGCACCAGCGCCGACAAGGCCACGGCGACCCGGAGTTGGCGGCGGCTGGACACTGAGGAAACGAACGCCACCGGAGCGACCGTGCCTGCCGCGGCGTAGATCGTCAGTGCGGCGTCGCCGGTCGAGACGGCGGTGAAGATGGCAACCGGAACTGCCATCAACATCGCAGTGCGCGGGTCGTAGAGGATCGCGGCAAGGTAGCCGAAGATGACCATCGGCAGCACGTAGGCAAGCTGCGGGTTGTCTTCGACGATGATCTCAGGAAGGCGCGACGTTGCGGCGGCGAGGACCAGAAGGACGCCGAGCAGAGCGAAGTGCTTCGGCTCGGACCACTTGCTGGTGGCGATCCGCCAGAGAACGAAGGCCGTCAACAACACCGCCAGCGCACCGAGCACCGCAATCGGCGTCAGCGACTCACCAGCCGCGGGCTCCTGCAGGTCGAGCATCTCGATGGCATCGAGTTGCACCGCCGAGAGGGTCTGGGCGGCGCCGACGATCTCCTGCCCGGCGAGGAAGACGACCGTAACCGGCGGGACTGCGGCCGCGGCCGCCTCCTCCTGGCGAGTTGTCTCTTCGAAGTCGTTGCGAGCGTTCGACTGCATGAACGAAGCCACGATGTCGGCAATGGCGTCGCTGACGTTGGCGGTCAACTCGGGCCCCAGCGCGGGAACCGAAACGATCGGCGGGTTGCGACGCAGATCGTTCTGCACCGCGTCCAGTTCATCGGGCAGGATGCCGGGTTCGGCTAGCTCTTCGGCGGCGATCTCGAGCGCCGAACGCTCTACGTCGTCGTAGACCCGTTCCTCACCGAGTGAAACGGCGACTGCATCGCGCTCGATGAGGTCCACCAATACCACGATGGTTGACTCTTGGAGGCGGAACCCATATTCCTCCGTCAACCGAGCGATCTGCTCTTCGCGTGTCGCCGGCGGGAGGGTGGTGGTTGTAGTCGTCGGTGGTTCGGTCGGGATGGGCACTTCACCCTCGGCGAGGGTGGTCGTCGTGGTCGGGGTCTCTGTGGTCGTGGTGGTCGGCTCGGTGGTTGTGGTTCCCTCGAGCACCTCGCCGGGCTCGAGTGGGCGGGTCGCCCGCAACCCATCGATGAACAACGTGCGGATGTTGTTGGCGACGGCAATGTCGACGCCAGGGTCGAGAACGACGATGGTCTCGACCGAGTTGTAGGCAGACGTGCGGGCCTGCTCGGTCGCCGCGGCATCCTCAACCGAGATGGTCTCGGTTGCGATGAACTGCTCCGGGGCAGGCTGACCAACGACCAGCACGGGGGGTTCCTCGCCGGTCGAACGACCGACGATGAGCGCCACCGCCACCAGCACGATGGTGACTGCGATCACCAGCAGGCTGAGCACAGCGGGATTGCGGCGCAGCAGAGTCATCGCTTGCGGTCCCGCTCTTGATCCGCCGCAAGCTTCGCCTCATATCGGCCGTAGGCTTCGACGATTGCGGCGACGATACGGTGTCGGACAACGTCCTTGCCGGTCAGTTCGATGAACCCGATCCCGGGAACGTCGCTCAAGACCCGGCCGACGACGCGCAACCCCGAGGAACGACCATCGGCAAGGTCGACCTGCGTGACGTCACCCGTCACGACCATCTTCGAGTTGAACCCCAAGCGGGTGAGAAACATCTTCATCTGCTCTGGAGACGTATTCTGTGCCTCGTCGAGGACTATGAACGCGTCGTTCAAAGTCCTCCCTCTCATATAAGCGAGCGGAGCTATCTCGATAGTTCCCCGCTCGATGAGTCGGGCGGTCTCGTCGGGGCCGAGCATCTCAAAGAGCGCGTCGTAGAGCGGTCTCAGGTAGGGATCGACCTTGGCGCTGAGATCACCGGGAAGGAACCCCAAACGCTCGCCGGCCTCGACGGCGGGACGGGTCAGGATGATGCGACGCACCGAGCCCGACATGAGCGACTCGACGGCGCATGCCATCGCCAGGTAGGTCTTTCCGGTTCCTGCCGGCCCCACGCCGAACACCATCGTGTTCTCACGGACGGCATCGACATAGCGCTTCTGGCCGAACGTCTTGGCGCGCACCACCTTGCCCCTGCCGACCCTGATGGCGTCGGTGAAGATCCCGGACGGCGACGGCACATCGTCCTTGACGAGGTCGATGACCCTGCGAACCCGGTCGGCATCGAGCGCTTCGCCCTCCTGGACGAGGATCAGCAGTTCGTCAAACACGGTGCGGGCCGATGCGGCCGATCCTTCAGGCCCCTTGATGTCGAGTTCGTTGCCGCGCGCCACGATCTGCACATCCGGAAAAGCCTCTTCGACTATCCGCAGGTACACGTCGCGTTCGCCCAGGAGGTCCACCATCAGATGGTGGCTGGATACGAGTAGCTGAATCTCGGTCATGGCAGGAGCAGTCACAAAAGCGTCACTCATCCGAAGCGGGGAATGGGGAAAGCGTCGCGGGACGCAAGAACGGTGGCGAGTATATCGGGAATCGCGCTCTCAGAGAAGAGCCCGTCCATCAGTTGGATGCAAACGGAACCGAAACCTAGGTACCTTCGGCCGTGACCCCTAGATCATCGAGGTGATCGCTGAACGACTCCTCGGTCTGGTCGAGCAACATGGCCAGCGTCCGCAGATCGTCACCGCGGATCGTGAGAACCTTGCCATTGAAGTCTTGCCGCAGCATCTGAATGCCCCGGAGGAATCGCTCGATGACCATCGAGTCCTGGCCGGAGAGATTCTCAACATTTGTCAGGTCGATGGTCACGCCACCGGTCGGCCCCGCCGCGGCGCCCCGATCACCGACCTCTTCCTGGGGTAGCAACTGGCCGATCGGCACCCCGAAGAACTTGGCGAGCCGGTGCAGCCGGGGCAGAGAGAGACTGCGCTCACCCCGCTCATAAGCACCAAGCACAGCTGCCTTGAACTCCTGATTGGAAAGACGTTGCACATCCTGGAGCGATAGCCCGCGCTGCTTCCGGATCGAACGAAGCCGCTTTCCGACCTGCTCGTTATACGTTGCCACCCTTTGCCTCCTCAGGCATCACGGAGAGCGCGTATATCAACCGCTCTCTGTAGGCACACCATACTAGGAACCGGTCGTCTCGTGCAGGGTTAAGTTTCCGGCGGGAGACAAAACCCCAGCGCACGCGCTGACTAGTCCTTCGTCGCGCCACCGCGATGGTGCCGTTGCGCCGCCACGATACCCGATGCGACGATCGCTGCCGTCTCGACTCGAAGAATTCGCCCACCCAGCGACAGGCGCGGCACGTCCGCAGGCACCTCATCGGGGGCGAACCCGCCCTCCGGACCGACGACCACCGTGAGCCGTCCGCCACTCGAGTGGTCGAGCACCGCGTCAATCGGACCACCGCCCGGATCGGCAACGACCACGCCGCGGCCCTCGGCGACAACATCCGCCAGGCTGATCGAACCGGCGACCTCGAGCAGCCAGGCACCCTGGGATTGTTCGAGGGCGGCAACCGCCCACGATATGGTCCGGCTCGGCCGGGGAGGGCGGCCATGGGACCACGCCGTCTCGAGCCACAGCAGACGGTCCACCCCCACCTCTGCAAGCTTCTCAACCACCATGCGGGCGCGGTTGGTGCTGGTCGGTGCCGCCACGGCGAGCGTCAGCCGCGGTGTCGGCCGCGCCAGGTCCGATTCCCGGCCACGGGCGATCTGCCCAGCGGCATAGGTTCCAAGGCCGACGCGGCCTGCGCCATCTGTGTAGGAAATGTCACCGTCGCGGCGGCGCAGCACCTTTTCGAGATGGTGCCTGGTTTCCTCGCCGACGGCGAGTTCGGCATCGCCCCACGGAGCAGGCACAAAGATGTGGGGCGTGTGCCCCATGGCTCAGCGACCGCGGCGGCGCCGGCGACGTTTCTCCTCCGCCGGTTGCTCGCCGCGCAGCTCGGCAAACTGCCGGAGCAGACCCTCTTCTTCGTCCGAGAGCTTCTCGGGAATGGCGACGTCGATCTCGACCAGAAGATCGCCCCGCCCCCGCCGCCGCAACCGCGGCATGCCTTGTTTCGACAACCGGTAGACCGTACCGGGCTGGGTCCCGCGCGGAACATCGATCTCGGTAGTTTCGCCGTCGACCAAGGGAATCTCGAGTTCCACCCCAAGCGCTGCTTCCGCTATCCCGAGGCGCACCCGGTGAAAGAGATCGTCGCCACGCCGCTCGAAGCGGGGGTCGGCGGAGACCCGGACCTCGACATAGAGGTCACCGGGAGGTGCTCCGGCTTCTCCCGCCCCGCCCCGCCCCGCCAGCCGAAGCCTGGTGCCGTCGTCAACACCGGCCGGGATCTCAACGGCGAGCGTCCGGTCCTCCTGGACCAAGCCGGCGCCGCGGCATTCGTGACACACCTGCTCGATCTTCTGGCCGCGACCGCTGCACGCCGAGCATTGGGTGACCGTCATCATCGCTCCAAGGAACGTGTTGCGCTGTACCTGGACCTGGCCGCGCCCGCCACATGTCGGGCAGGTGATCGGATCGTGACCGGGTTCGGCGCCGGTACCGGAGCAGACCGCGCAACGTGACGGGGCCACGAAGTCGAGGTCGCGACTGACCCCCGTGGCGGCCTCAGCCAGGGTGAGTTCAACTCCCATTGCAAGGTCTGAGCCCCGGCGCGGACCGGGACGGGCTCCCCCAAAACCACCAAAGCCACCAAAACCGCCGCCACCAAAGAACTGTTGGAGGATTTCGTCGAGTCCGGCAAAGCTGCTGAACAGATCGCCGGCCCCAACCTGCTCGCCGCGGTCGTAGCGGGCTCGGCGCTGGGGATCCGACAGCACCTCGTAGGCCTCGGCGACCTCGCGGAACTTGGCCTCCGCCGCCGGGTCGCCGGGATTGGCATCCGGGTGCGTGTCGCGCGCCAGGCGCCGAAAGGCCCTCTTGATGTCATCCTGTGAGGCGTCACGAGAGACGCCGAGCGATTTGTAGTAGTCCTGCATCAGTGACCGAGGCTGTCTGCTAGGCCGTCTCCGACCTCTTCGACGATCTTGATGGTCCGCCGATAATCCATCCGCATCGGCCCGAGCACCCCGATCCGGCCGCTGCCGTGCTCGCCGGCTTCATAGGTGGTGGACACGACGGAGAGGTCAACATCGTCCATGTTCAGTTCGCTGCCAATCCGGACTGCGGTTCCCGTCTGATCGGACTCGAGGATGTCGCGCAACACGGCCTCGCGTTCGATCAGGCCGAGCACCGCCGACATGGCGGCAAGGTCTTCCCAGAGCGCGGCGAGTTGGCTCGTGCCGCCCACATAGATGTCGCTGGTGGACTCCTCGCTCCTCCGCAGCGAGCCGGCAACTGCATTGACGACGGCGCGTACCTTGGTCGGTACCTCGCCGGCAGAGAGCTGCTTCACGGCATCGGCGCCGTCTTCGAGGCTGGCATCGGCGTAGCAACGCTCGAGGAGGGCCTCGGCCCGCACCAGATCGTTGTCCGTAGGATCAAAGCTGAGTCGCACGATCTCGCGCGACACCCGTCCAGAGTGGGCAACGATGACCGCGAGCAACACCGAGTCGCCGAGGTGCACCAGGTGGACCCCGCTCACCGATTCCGTCCCAAGTCCGGGACCGATGACGACCGCGGGATAGTGGCTGATGTCGGAGAGCATCCCCGAGGTCTCCTTCAGCAGCCGGCTCAGTTCGTGGTGGACGTCGGTGAAGAAGGCCTCGATCCGAACCCGGGTCGCCGAGCGGAGGCGCGCGGGCGAGCAGTGATCGACGAAGTAGCGATACCCCTGGGGGGTGGGGACCCTGCCGGCGGAGGTGTGCGGCTGGCTGATGAACCCGTACGACTCGAGCTTGGCGAGGTCGTTGCGAACGGTCGCGCTTGATACGTTCAGTCCGCTGTTGACCAATACTGCGCGCGAACTCACGGGCTGCCCAGTCGAGATGTACTCCTCGACCAGCGCCTGCAGCACCTGTGATCGCCGATCATCCAGCATCTGCAGAACTTAGCACTCTCCCGGCGCGAGTGATAAGGATCAGAGCCCCTCAGCCGCCTAGCTCCACTCGGCCGGAGGTGGCAGTCCGACCACGGCGCGGGCAGCAGCGTCGGTCATCAACGGGCGGGTAACGATGAGACGATCGTCCCGCGCCGCCAACACTCCGGCCGCCCTCAACCGCTCACCATCTGTCGACCGCAGCATGGCCCCACCCGCCGCCCCGGCGACAACCCCCGCGGCGCGGCGCAGGCCGAGCATGACCCGCTCTTGCTCGACAGCCCAGTCGTCGAGCACTTCGCGCCCGGACTCAGGCGACTCGCCGCCGCCGACTTTCCCCAGATAAACGTCGAGGCGCCGCACGTTTCGCCGCCGGACACCGCCGCGATGGTCGTGGGCCCCCAACCCGAACCCGAGGTACTCGCCTTGCGCCCACGTGGCGAGGTTGTAGCGGCACGGATGGCCCGGTGTGGCGAAGTTCGACACCTCGTAGCGAGTCAGCCCAGCCCCGGCCACGGCCTCATCGAGGTACTCGTACTTGTCCGCCAGGTCGTCGGGGTCGGGGGCCGGAGCCCCGGCCAGGACCGCTCGCGACAACCCGGTGCCGCGCTCGACGGTGAGGGCGTATGCCGAGAGATGATCCGGCTCTGCCGCCATCGCCCGATCGACCGTGTCCCGCCAGGAGGGGAACGACTCGCCCGGGGTGCCGAAGATGAGGTCGATGCTCACCGAACCGAAGCCCGCGCCGCGCGCCGCGGCAACGGCAGCAGCGGCCGCGTCGGCGTCGTGGACCCGGCCCAGCGATGCCAACACGGCGGCATCGAACGATTGCACTCCTAGCGACAGCCGGGTGAATCCAACCGCGGCCAGGGCGCCTGCCGTGGCCGCGTCGATGTCCTCCGGGTTGGCTTCGATACTGATCTCGGCGTCGGGACGCAGCCCCCACCGGTCCCCCAGCCGATCGAGAATCAACGCGAGGTCACCCGGCGCCAGAGCTGATGGCGTCCCGCCGCCATAGTTGACCGCGTCGAGTTGACCAAAGACGTTCGGTTCCGTGTCGATCTCAGCAAGGACCGCGGCGACGTACCGCTCGACCACGTCGGGGGTAGCCCCCTCATCGGGGGTGACGACGGCGAAGTCGCAGTATGGACATCGCCTCCGACAGAAGGGGATGTGGACGTACGCCGACTTCCACGACGCGGCGCGGTCGGCCAACTCGGCGGAATCCGGAGCAACGAGATCGTCGGAGCTCACGGGTCCGAACCGCTACTCGTCGATCCGCAGTGCGCTGATGAAGGCTTCCTGGGGTACTTCGACCTGGCCGACCATCTTCATGCGCTTCTTGCCCTCTTTCTGGCGCTCGAGCAGTTTGCGCTTGCGGGTGATATCTCCGCCGTAGCACTTGGCGGTCACATCTTTGCGCTTCGCTTTGATCGTCTCCCGCGAGATGATCCGGCTGCCGACCGCCGCTTGAATGGGCACATCGAACAGCTGGCGCGGGATCAGCTCGCGCAACCGCTCCACCATCGCCTTGCCGTAGCGGTACGCCCGCTCCTTGTGCACGATCGACGAGAAGGCGTCGACCGCCAAGCTGTTGAGCAGGATGTCAACCCGCACGAGATCCGACACCCGGTAGTCGTCAGGTTCGTAGTCGAGCGAGGCATAGCCGCGGGTGCGCGACTTGAGCTGGTCGAAGAAGTCGAACACGATCTCGGCCAGCGGCATTCGGTAGTGCAGCTCGACCCGCTCCGGCGACAGGTACGTCATCTCGCCCATCTGGCCGCGTTTGCCGATGACGAGCTCCATCACCGTTCCGACATACTCAGACGGCGTGATGATCATCACCTTGACGAATGGCTCTTCGACCGAAACCAGATTGGCGGGCGATGGCAGCTCTTGGGGGCTGCGGATCGGAATCGAGGTGCCGTCGGTGAGGTTGGCCCGGAACTCGACGGAGGGTGCGGTCGAGACGAGGTCGAGGTCGTATTCACGTTCGAGCCGCTCCCTGACGATCTCCATGTGGAGCAGCCCGAGGAACCCGCAGCGGAATCCGAAGCCGAGCGCCCGTGACGTCTCGGCCTGATACACCAGCGATGAGTCGTTGAGCCTGAGCTTCTCAAGCGCCTCACGCAGCCGCTCGAAGTCGTCACCGTCGGTGGGGAACATACCGGAGAACACCATCGGTTTTGGTTCCAGGTACCCGGCGAGTGGAGTCGGAGCCGGAATCGCCGTCCTGGTGACGGTGTCGCCGACCCTGACCAGGTCGATCTCCTTTACGCCGGTGATCAGGTAGCCGACCTCGCCGATGCCGAGCTCGCCGATAGGCGTTGGCGCAGGCGCCAGCACGCCGATCTCGTCTGCGATGGCATCCTCGCCGGTCGCCATGAACCGGACCCCGTCACCCTTGCCGACCGATCCATCAAAGACGCGGATGTTGCAAACCACGCCCCGATACGTGTCGTAGAAGGAGTCGAAGACCAACGCTCGCAGCGGAGCTCCTGGATCCCCGCCGGGCGCCGGCAGACGATGAACGACCGCCTCGAGCAAGTCATCGACGCCGACGCCGGTTTTGGCGGATACCCGAATGACGTCATCCACGCTGCCGCCGAGGATGCCGACGAGTTCGGCGGCTACCGCGTCGGGGTCGGCGGCGGGCAGGTCGATCTTGTTGATGACCGGGATGATCTCGAGCCCCTCCTCGATGGCGAGGTAGGCGTTGGCCAGAGTCTGCGCCTCAACCCCTTGGGAGGCATCAACCAGCAGGAGCGCGCCCTCGCACGCCTCCAGGCTGCGTGATACCTCGTAGGAGAAGTCGACGTGACCCGGGGTGTCGATGAGGTGGAGTATGTAGTCATCGCCGTCGGCCGCTCGGTAGTTGAGCCTGACCGAGTTCGCTTTGATCGTGATGCCGCGTTCGCGTTCGAGGTCCATCGTGTCGAGCAGCTGCGCTCGCATGTCCCTCTCTTCGACCGCGCCGGTTCGTTCGAGCAGGCGGTCGGCCAGTGTCGACTTGCCGTGGTCGATATGGGCGATGACGGCGAAGTTGCGTATGCGCGCAGGGTTGATCACGAGATCCGATTCGGGAGAGCGGGAAACGCATTGTACCCAAAGCCCGGCTGCTGCTAACCTCTCGGCGTTCCCTTCGAACCCAGAGGTCCGTTTCGCATGGCCAATATCAAGTCTCAAATCAAGCGCAATCGTCAGAACGAGAAGAACCACGAGCGCAACAAGGCGCTCCGTTCCGAGCTCAAGACGCGCGAAGCGTCGGCGCTCGCCGCCGCAGAGTCCGGTGATGCCGTCGCGGCTCAGGAAGCTCTGCGCATGGCGCAGAAGAAGATCGATACTGCGGTGAGCAAAGGCTTGCTCAAGAAGAACACCGCAGCTCGCCGCAAGTCGAACCTGAACCGGCAAGTCGTCGCCCTTCTCGGCTGACCTGCCCGGAGGCCCTCATGCCCGATGATTCCAAGACGTGGCTGACCCCTGCCGCAGAGCAGAAGCTGCGAGACGAATACGAAGAGCTCACCACCAACGGCCGCCGCGTCATGGAGCAGCGGATCTCCGACGCGCGAGACCACGGTGACCTGCGCGAGAACGCCGAGTACGACACGGCCAAGAACGATCAGGGAATGATGGAGGCGAGGATCCGCCAGATCCGCTACATCCTCGAAAACTCCGAAGTCCGCGAAGTCGAAGACTCAGGCGTTGTCGCCGTCGGCACGATTGCCACGGTGATCGATGAAGACGGCGACGAGATGGAGTTCTTCGTCGCCCCGGCCGAGAACAAGATTGCCGGTTTCCTGCTGGCCTCCCCCGACAGCCCGCTGGGCGGTGCCCTGCTCGGTGCCAAGCCGGGCGACACGGTGAGCTACGAGGCCCCGGGCGGGACCTTCAGCTACGAGGTCAAGGCCGTTCGGGTGTACGAGGGCTGAAGCCCCACCCACGATCGGCCCTCACCGCCCGTACCAGCGGCACATCGCCACCGTCAGTCGTTCCATCGTGACCCGATGGGTGGCCTCCGGCGCCGTCTTCATCGTCAGATCGGCCCGGGCGAGGGCATCGAGCGCCAGACGCAAGTCGCTGCCCTTGACCTGTTGGCGTTGTTTCCAGATCTTCTCCATGCCCCAGTTGCGCTTGCCCCCGTCGCGATCGACGAACGTCTCGTAGTCCGGTGCCGCCGAGGCGAGAGCGCGACGGCGCAGGTCGTTGTTGAGGGCAGCAAGCAACACGAGGGGGTGCCCATGGTGAAGGAAGTCGGCCAGACGGCGCAGCGCTTGAGCCCGGTCACCTGAGGACACGGCATCCAGGTAGAGCCACGACGGCTCATCGGGCCGGTTCCTGAAGCGACTCCGCACTGCGTCACCGGTGATGGCCTCACCCGACGATGCCAGTTGGTCGAGGGCCTGACCCAAGGAGGCGACGTCCGTTCCAAAGGTCGCGATCAAAGCCCGCGTCGCTTCAGCATCGAGCCGAAGCCTGCGATCGCGAGCGGCCTGCGACAGCCACTCGGTAGCGCCGCGTTCATTGAGCCGCTTCACGCTGAGCGATTCCCCCACATCACGCAGCATCTTGCCAAGGGGCGCTGGAACCGTTCCCGCGGCGACAAACACCGCGACCACGGAGTCCGGGTCGGCCAAGCCGACCAGCTCGGTGATCACCTCGGCCTCCGCCTTGAGCAGCGATTGGGCATCAACCACCAGCAATCCGGTCTTGTCGCCGAACAACGAGCCACTCTGGAGAGCCGGAACCACCGCCTCGACGGCCGTCCGCAGCGGACCCTCACCGTCGTCACTTGTGCCCTTCGGCGGCACATCGACCCGCACCACATCGGGAACCTCGAGTTGCTCGAACGTCGCCTGAGCACGCGACAGCATCAGGTCCCGCTCGCCCGGTCCCGCCTCGCGGGGCCCGCTGATCGTAACGATCGACTTCATCATGCCGAGCGTAGCTTGCCGCAGGGACACGGCCCCAGCGTGGCCCGGACCAGGGCCCACCAAACGCAACTCGCGGGAGCCGCGGTCCATCACCCGAACGGCACGACGATGTCGCCGGCCTCGGAGGTGAGCCAGACCGGCACTCCGGCGTCGTCGAGGACCTGCATGACCTCGGGGGCGGGATGCCCATACGTGTTGTCCCGCCCGACGCTGACGATTGCCAGGGTCGGCACATGGGCCGCGAGCCAGTCGCGGTCGGTGGTCGACGAGCCGTGGTGTGGAACCAGCATCACATCGGGCCGCACGGCCTCGATTTCGCCCTGTGCCACCGCACCGATGTCGCCGGGCAGCAGCACCGTGGACCCCGCAACGGTGACCCAAAGCACGATCGATCCGTCGTTCGACTCCGCGTAGCGGCGGCGGGGACCAAGCGTCGCCAGCTCATATGCCCCGAGGCGCTCCACTACTCCGGCCCGCCGGCGCACTACCGGGATCCCGTGCCCGGCGGCGTCGACCACCAACTCCGGCAAGACATCGCCGAGTTCGGGTTGATCGGGCACCCACAACCGACCCACCTCGACCCGATCGAACAGACCGACGAAGCCACCGACATGATCGAAGTCGCCGTGGGTTGCCACGAGCACGTGAATCCGCCGCACGCCGTGGTCCTCCAAGGCACGACCCAGCACCTGCGGGTCACGCCCGCCGTCGACCAGCACCGTCCAGCCGTTGGGGTCCTGGAGCAGGATGGCGTCGCCTTGGCCGACGTCGAGCACCGTCATGGTCGGCACCGCCGGGAGCCCGGCCGGCATCGCCATCGCGGCCCCCGCTAGGACCGTCGCGGCCAACGCGATGGCCCGCGTCGTACGGCGGCGCACCATCGCGACGAGCACCCCGACCATGCCGACCCCGGCCCAGCCCAGCTGTGGCCAGCCCGCCGCAGCGTGAGCGATGGCCAGGACCACCCGACCGGCGCCAAGCCCGAGGGAGACGAGGATGTCCACCCCGGTGAGCACGCCGATACCTCCGAGTGCGGTCGACCCGGCTACGAGCGGTGCCGCCAGCAGGTTGGCCACCGGCGCCAGCAACGGAACTCCGCCGAAGTGGCTCATCAGCAGCGGAACGACCGCGGCCTGCGCCGCCATCGTTGCCCCGAGGGTCGCCCACAGCCAGCGGGGTCGGCGTCCGGCGAACATGCCGGCGCCGACGAGGACCCCGGCCGTAGCCGCCGCCGATAGCTGGAAGCCGACGTTGACGGCGAGATCGCCAGACACGAGCAGTAGCAGCGTGACGGCACCGCCCAGCGCCGCCCACGTATCGAGCGGAAAGCCGGCGATCCGAGCGCCGAGGACAAGACCGGCCATCGTGGCGGCTCGGACAACGGAAGGCTCCCACCGGGTCACGACCACGAATACGGCCAAGCCAACGAGTCCGATCCCCGCGCGAAGCCGGGGGCTCCAGGCGAACGGTGCCGCCACCAGCCACCAGGCGGCGAGGAACAGCGCCACGTTGCTACCCGAAACGGCGACGTAGTGGGTGAGGCCGGCCCGGCGCAGCGCCTCGGTATCGGCGGGGTCGAGGCCGGAGGTGTCGCCGATGAGGAACCCGGCCAGCAGCGCCGCCGCAGGGTCCTCCTGGTGGCCTTCGAGTCCGGAGGTCACTCTCGCCCGCAGCTCGTTGCCGGCCACGAACAACGGGTTCGATGAACCGGCCACCCGGGTCACATGGGCCGCGTTGACCACTCCCGCGACCGGATCGCCCCGCACCAGCGCCGGCCGGGACCTCCCAACACCTTCGACGCGAACCGTGTCGCCGGCCTCAGGCAGATCGCCATCGGCGACGACCGCCAGCGGCGCTCCCGGGTAGGGACGCCAAGTCCCGGCGACGAGCAGGTAGCTCGGCTCGAAGACAAACCGAAACGACTCCCCGTAGGGACGGGGATCCTCAGCCGCCACGCCGACCACATCGACGACTCCCACGGGAGCCACAGCTTCGAGCGTGCGCTCCGACCGGGCCGCTGCCGCCGCTCCCGAGAGAGCAGCCGCGATCACCACCACGGACACCAGGCGCGCCGGGGTCGACCAGCGACGTCCCGCCGCAGCAACGAGGACAGCGACCACGACCGCACCACCGACTGCGACCGAACCAAGGTGAAAGCCCGCGAAAGCGCCCACCCAGGCGAGGCCGGCTGCACCGGCAGCCCACCTCCCCAGCGCCTGCGGCCACCGCAGCCGCAACGCCGTCATGGCACCACGACAGAGTCCCGCAGCGACGACAGCTTGCTTTCGCCGATCCCCGAGACGTCAAGCAGATCCTCAGCCGCGGCAAACGGTCCGTGCTCGTCGCGATATGCCAGGATCCGCTCGGCAAGCACCGGACCGACGCCGGGAAGCGCCTGGAGCTCCACCGCGTCGGCCAGGTTGATCCTGACCCGGCCGGTGGCGTCGACCGCTCCCCCGCCAACCGCGACCGCTTCGCTCCTACCGGGCACGGCGATCTGTTCGCCGTCGCGCACCGGGGCGGCAAGATTCAGAGCGCGCAGGTCGGCGTCCGGAAGCGCTCCCCCGGCTGCGGAAACCACATCGGCGATCCGTGCCCCTGACGGCACGTTCACCAAACCAGGGTTGACCACCGCCCCAGAAACATGAACCGTGAGCCCGCCATCCGCAGCGGGCTCAAGCGCCGCAGCGTCAGCAGCCGGCAACGACGCCGGTTGGCTGAGCCCGAACCAAGCGGCTGCCCCCAGCGCAACTACCAGAATGAGAACTCCGCCGCCCGCAACCATGCGGCGATCGTTGGATTCGATTGGCCTGCCCCCTTCAGCGGACCCATCACACCTGCGCCGCCTCTCCCCAGAGATCTACCAGGTGGGTGTGACGCGTAGAAGGGGTATCACCCCAGGCCGACAAACGCGGCCAGCGTCTCGAGTTGCTCCTGCATCTCCTCGAGACGCGCAACAACCTCATCGCCAAACAAAGCAAGCAGCATGGCGGTCAAGTTGACCCCGGCATGCAACATGATCGGCAGGCCGAGCGACCCGGTGCGCAGCGCGAAGTAGCCCAGCACCAGGCCGATGAGGAACAGCCCGGGGACCACCAGCCACGCATTGGGATCAAGCAGGTGCACCCCGGCAAAGACCAGAGCCGAGATCGCCACTGCGCCCCAGGCCGGCATCACCCGGCGTAGCCACGACAGCAGGATGCCCCGATACAGCAACTCCTCAACCAGCGGGGCGAAGATCACCACTGCCACGAAGATGAGTGCTGTCGCTCTGACTCCGGTGGCGTCGGCGATGATCTCCCCCACCGCCTGCTGCGGAGGATCGTCACCGCCCAACCAGGAGACCAGAGGGGCGAGCGCCAATCCGACGACGATTTGGAGTCCCAGCCCGCCCGGAATCCCCCAGAGGTTGGACGCCCTGAAGCGCAAGCCGTAGTCGGCAGCCCAACTCCCGGTACCGACGCGGGCGGAGAAATAGGCCATGGCGGCCAGGTAGCCGAGCACCTGGAACCCGAAGAGCACCCCGAGGTTGGTCCAGACCGAGTCGAGGTCCATGTCGAACGCCGCTACCAGCACAGCACCAATGACCGCTCCCGCCAGGCCGGCGAAGAAGACGGCGAGGAAGTGGCGCCAGTTCCAGTTGGTACCCGGCAGGTAGTCGGTGGTGATCGCCTCGGCGGTCATCGCGGTTCATCCTCGGTGATGAGGCGAGCCGCCGCCCGAGCCTCCTGCTCCAAGCGCACGGCCCGATACGCCTCCCAGTGGGTGAGACGACGAGCGCGGCCCCGAAGGTAGTCGCCGACATATTGAACGAGGTGCCGGAAACCTCCGAGCCGTCGCCACTGCTCGACGTGCATGAGCTCGTGCACCATCAGTAGGCCCGTCCGCCGCGGTTCTGCGCCCGCCAGATGGCGGTTCATCACCGCGGGCGTGACGTAGATCGCCCACGGCATGGTGACCGCGGATATCCCGCGGGCCCACGTCCGGCGAAAAAGCGGCGAGGCAACCCGAACCGTGACCGTATCGGGATCTACCCGCGGTGCGATGGAGACGAGGCCGTCGGGATCGATCCCGCCGCCGCGCAGCATGTCACCGACGGTTATCGGCCCCGCGTCCCGAGGAGGAGCTTCTGGCATGGCCGGGAGCCTACCGCCGGATGGGACCTGAACCCGCACCCTGGCCATTCGGCAGTCTCTACCATGGCGCCCTCACTCACGCCGGATGGAAGCATGGCTAGCGACTACAACCACTTGGACATCGAACGGACCTGGCAGAAGCGCTGGGAGGCCGACGGCCTCTATCGCTCCCGCGTCGATTGGGACCGCCCCAAGCACTACGCCCTCACCATGCTTCCTTACCCTTCGGGCGACCTTCACATGGGCCACTGGTACGCGATGACCCCGTCCGACGCCCGCGCCCGGATGATGCGCATGAAGGGCTACAACGTGCTGTTCCCGATTGGGTTCGATGCGTTCGGCCTCCCCGCCGAGAACGCCGCGGTGCAACGCAACATTCACCCCGCCATCTGGACGGCCGAGAACATCGAGCGAATGCGGGGCCAACTGCGCTCGATGGGTGCCATGTTCGATTGGGAGCGCGAGGCCGTCACGAATGACCCCACGTACTACAAGTGGACCGAGTGGTTCTTCAAACAGATGTTCGAGCACAACATCGCCTACCGGGCCGAAGCCATGGTCAACTGGTCTCCCTCCCTCCAGACAGTCCTCGCCAACGAACAGGTGATCGACGGTAAGGATGAGCGCAACCACCAACCTGTCATCCAGATGATGATGGAGCAGTGGTTCTTCGCCATCACCGAGTACGCCGACGAACTGCTGGGGTACGGCACGACGGATTGGCCGGAGCCGATCCGCATGATGCAGCGCAACTGGATCGGCCGGTCCGAGGGCGCCGAGGTCACGTTCGTCACCGTTCCGCAGGGCGAGGCCGCCCCCGAAGACATCGTCGTGTTCACCACCCGCCCGGACACGCTGTGGGGCGCCACCTTCATGGTGCTGGCTCCGGAACACCCCCTGGTCGACACCCTCACGACCGAGGACCGTCGTGAGACCGTCGAGGCCTACCGCACCGCCGCAGCCGGGAGATCCGAGCTCGAGCGGATGGAGGACAGCCGGGACAAGACGGGCGTCTTCACCGGCGGCTACGCGGTCAACCCTGTGAATCAGGAACCGATCCCGATCTGGATCGCCGACTACGTGCTGCTCTCCTACGGCACCGGCGCCATCATGGCCGTACCCGCCCACGACCAACGCGACTTCGAGTTCGCCCGCCACTTCGGGCTCGACATCGTTCCGGTGATCCAACCCGATGGCGAGCCGCCGCTGGTCGAGGCCGACATGACCGAGGCGTTTGTCGGCCCGGGCGTGATGGTCAACAGCGGCCCGATCGACGGAGTTGAGACCACCGACGCCAAGGGACGGGCCAATCCTTCGGTGGCCGCCGCCATCGACTGGCTCGAAGCAAATGGGGCCGGAACCGAGGCCATCAACTACCGCCTGCGGGATTGGCTGATCTCCCGCCAGCGCTACTGGGGAGCTCCCATCCCCATGATCCATCGTGAAGACGGCGGTATCGAGCCCGTGCCCGACGCCGAGCTGCCGGTAATCCTCCCCGAAGACGTCGAGTTCGATGGACGTAGCCCGCTCGCTACTTACGAGGAGTTCTTCGCCACCACCGACGCCGAAGGCCGGCCGGCCCGGCGCGAAACCGACACACTGGACACCTTCATGTGCTCGTCGTGGTACTGGTTCCGCTACTTGTCGCCGTGGTTCGCCGAGGCACCCTTCGACCCGGAAGAGGCGGCGTACTGGCTGCCCGTCGACATGTATACCGGCGGCACGGAGCACGCCGTGATGCACCTGCTCTACTCCCGCTTCTTCGTCAAGGCGATGCGCGACATGGGTCTCTTCGACGACACCGCCGCCGTCATGCGGGCCCACGGCCGGAACCCTGATGGCGCCTTCGACGAGCCGTTCATGGTGGTTCGCAACCAGGGCCAAATCCTTGGTGAGGAGCACGACGGAGACGTTGTGGTGGTCGACGGAGAGTGGGACGGGGAGCGGCTCGTTGCCTCGTCGGTACGCGTCGACCCCACCGCAGGGCTGGAGGCCGGCGTCATCGCCGGCGAGATCATGTGGCGCACCGAGAACATCCTGCAGGTTCAGGACGGCGACCGGGTGGTGGCGGTCGAGGTTCCCGAGTCCGCGCTTGTCGAGATCCCGGCGATTCCCGGCGCCAACAACGTCAACCAGCTCAAGCACCACCTCGAGGTCCAGCGGATGTCGAAGTCTCGGGGCAACGTGGTCAACCCGGACGAGCTCGTCGAGCTCTATGGGGCCGACGCGGTTCGCACCCACCTGATGTTCGCCTTCGAGTGGCAGAAGGGCGGTCCCTGGGACAGCCGCGGCATCCTCGGTTCACGTCGTTTCATCGAGGACGTCTGGAAGCTCGGTACCACCGATTACACACCCGGAACCGTGACGGAAGAGGCGTCGGCCGCGCTACGGAGGCGCACCCATCAGACCATCCAGAAGGTCGACCGCGATATGTACGACCTCAAGTGGAACACGGCCATCGCCGCTCTGATGACAATGCGCAACGACATGCAGGCATCACGGCGTGCCGCGGATGTCTCGCCAGAGGCGTGGAACGAGGCCGTCGAGGCGCTGCTGCTGATGCTGGCGCCCATTGCCCCCCACATCGCCGAAGAGCTGTGGCGCCGCCGCGGTCACGAGACATCGGTTCACCTCCAGTCGTGGCCCGAGGCCGACCCCGAATTGGCGCGAGAGGACACCGTGACGATGGTGCTTCAGATCAACGGCAAGGTGCGGGACCGCATCGAGGTGGCCGCCGACCTGTCCGAAGAGGACGCCATCGCTGCGGCCCTCGGTGCCGAGCGGATTCAGTCGTGGCTGGAGCAAGGCGAAGTCCGCAAGGTCATCGCCCGGCCCCCCAAGCTCGTCAACATCGTCGTTTCCTAGCCGTTCCGGCGTGGCTGGGGTACCACAAAGCGCGCCGCAACCACGCACGAACGGGGTCTAGGTCAACGCGCTGCGGAGCTGGAATGCGCCGACCACCCGGGCGCCGCCCATCACCATCATCATGATGCCGCCGATGATGGCCAGGGCACCCGCCGACTCCACCGGTGCGGACATCAGGATGATTCCGGCGAGCGCCGTGACAGCGCCGACGAACAACACCCAGCCCCGATGCTCCATGTCGCTGTTGGCGATCGCCTCGATGGCCTCGAACAGACCGGCGACGAGCCAGGCCGCCCCCAGGATGATGGCCAGGATCACCACGGTGCGGCCGGGGACGCGGAAGGTGGCGATGCCGGCCATGATGGCGAGCACGCCACCGATGATGCCAAGGATCAGTGAGCCGACGCCCTCATGGAGGAGGGCACGGGAGATGATGAGCATCAGGCCCCAAATGATCAGCTGGATGCCAAAGATGATGGAGATCACCAGGAGTGTCTGCTCCGGCCAGGCGATGACGACGATGCCGAGTACGACCGAGATGATGCCCCCGATGAGCCCCCATCTCCACATGATCTGTTCGTTCGTCACCGCCATGGCGCCTCCTTGCCGAAGTGGGCGTTGTGCGAACAGCCTACCGAGCAGACCTCCCGCCGCAGGTGACCCTCGTCTCCGGACCTGGGCCTAGGCTTTGGCGCCATGGACGGCGACGAATACCGCGCCTTCACCGAGCGGCTCATCGGGTGGGCCGACGCGAGCCCCGAGGTCAAGGGCCTCGTTGCCCTCGGATCGATGGCCGAACGGGACCGAATCCCCGACGAATGGTCGGATCACGACTTCTGGGTTGTGGTCGATGACGGCGCCGCCGAACGGTTGCGCTCCACTCCGGATTGGCTGCCGGACCCAGAACGCATCGTGCTGTTCTTCCGCGAAACCCGCCACGGTGTCAAAGCCGTCTACGACGATGGGCATCTCTTGGAGCCGGCGATCTTCGAAGCTGGAGAGCTGTCGGTCACCCGGGCCAACGAGTATCGGGTGCTGGTCGACAAGATGGATCTCGAGGCTCGAATGGAAACGATCGCCGCTTCCACCGCGGCCGAGGCGTCGGACAACCAACCCGACGACGAGTTCCTGTTCGGCCAATTCCTGACCAACCTCCTCGTCGGCACGGGCCGCTGGGCGCGAGGCGAACGCCAATCCGGCCGGGTCTTCGTCAAACAGCACGCAGTTGGCCATCTGATCCAACTCGCCAACCGACACTGCCCCGCCGAATCGCCCGGCTCCCTCGACAACCTCGATCCGCTCCGGCGGCTCGAATTCGCCTTCCCCGAATTCGCAGCACGGCTCGCCGCCATCCTCGCCGAAGATGTCCCCGTTGCCGCCGAGGGGTTGCTCGGCCTCGGACAATGGGTTGTACCCAGCCTCTTCGTCGCACACGAGCCGGCGGTCCTCGCCATCGCCGCCAAAGTTGCTGAGGTGGCGGGACGATCCCACCCGCGGCACCTCGGCGTTGGACTCCACCACGTACAGCTCGCCATGCCACGAGGCGATGAAGAAATCGCACGAGCGTTCTTCGGTGGTCTGCTCGAAATGGACGAGGTGATGAAGCCACCCGCTCTCGCCAGCCGCGGCGGTTGTTGGTTCCGCTCGGCGGGCCTGGAGATTCACCTCGGCGTCGAGACACCGTTCGCCCCGGCCGCAAGAGCACATCCCGGCATCATCAGCGCCGACCTCGACAGACTCGCCGATCGCCTCGAAACGGCCGGTTACCCGGTCGAGTGGGACTCCCGCCTCCCCTACCACCGTCGGTTCTACACCACCGACCCTTTCGGCAACCGCCTCGAGTTCCTCCAGACGGAGGATTGACTCAAGGAATCGACAGCACCGCGACCACACCAAAGTGGTCGGACGCCCACAAGCCGTCAGGCGTCTTCCCCGTCATGCCGGTCATGAAGATCTCGTGGGTCTTGACCGCCGTGGTCCGAGTCAGGATCAGATCGATTCGGGTGTAGGCCGTCGAGTCCATATTGGCCAGGTCGGCCTCCTGGCAACAGGAGAGCCCGGGATCGGCCGCGTTGGCCCTCCACGCATCGTGCATCTTGCCGTTGTTACGTTTGGTGAGGATGCGGTAGGCCTCACTTTCAGGTCCTGCCGGGGGCGAGTTGAAGTCTCCGACGGCGACCACCTTCTTGTTGGCGGCAAGCGGGCCATCGACGATCTCCTGCGCCTGGATCGTCCTCACCGCAGTCTGATACGACTCGAGGTGGGTGTTGACGAACCGAAACGGCCGGCGACCAAGGTCGACGTCGATCGCCACCCAGCCGCGCAGGTCAACGATCTCGCCGGCGATGGTCTGATAGGTGGCGTTGGTCTCGAAATGCGATTGCTGCACGTTCGAATAGGCAACGCCGGACTTGACGAGGATCACATTGCGCATCGTCAGCCGGACATCCCGAAAGACTGGAGTGCCGTCGGATGCGGACGTCGCCGGGGTTTCGATGTCGAAGTTCTCCTGCACCACGGCCGTGGTGTAGTCGAGGCCGAGGGCAGCGAGTTCGGCCCGCAAGGTCTCGAGGAAGTCGTAGGCGACGGTCTCGGCCGGCGCCGGATCGCCGATGGTGCCGGTGCGCCACATCGCCACCTCCTGGAGGCCGATGAGGTCCGGGGCGGTCTCATCGACTTCCTGCGCCAGCAGTTTGGCGCGTTCTGGGAAGTTGGTAGCGACGACGTTCTGGAAGCTGTCGGCTGCCGCCACAAAGAGCTCATCGGGGGTCGTTGCCCCGATTGCTCCGGTCAGGTCGGCACCGAGGTAGATGTTGCGGCTCATCACGACGGCGGTAGCACGTTTGGCGTCGGCATCGGCCGGCGCCATCGCAACTACAGCAACGAGGATCGCCACGAGAGCAACGAGATATCGAGACAGACGACGAGTCATGCGCATTCCCCTTTTGCCAAGCCCGGCGGCAGGCCCCACAGCCCGCACCGGAAGACCGGGCTCCCACTCAGTCGCTCAGTATGACCCGCCACTTCCTGGGCCACCAGGGCCGAATGGACCGCCCTGACCATTGCGGCGCGGCGCCTCGAGATCCGGCGCGAACATCTGAAGCCTAGAATTCTTCACAAATCGGGCTTCAAACGAAAGGAAGGTACACAAGTGCCTTTGTTAGACCTGTTGTGGGCGATGATCCTGTTTTTCCTCTTCATCATGTGGATCTGGCTGGTCATCACCATCTTCATAGACATCTTCCAGAGCGACCTGTCCGGATGGGGCAAGGCCGGATGGACCATCTTCGTCGTATTCCTGCCGTTCCTCGGCGTTCTGATCTACCTGATTGTCAATGGCGACGCCATGCAGAAGCGCCGGATGGACGCTGTCGTCCAGGCGCAGAACGCTCAGCAGCAGTACATCCAGCAGGTCGCCGGCACGAGCTCGGCCGACCAGTTGGAGAAGCTGAAGGGCCTCCACGACCAAGGCGTCCTCACCGACGACGAATACGCCGCCCAGAAGCAGAAGGTGCTCGACAGCTAGTCCAACCAACAATCAAGCACTGTCAGCGCCCCCGGGCGCGAGGCAGGCCGACGTCGGCTTGCCTCGGATCCGGGGGCGCTGCGTGTGGGGTTGCTGACACCACATGAGGTCGGCACGTGCAACCATGCCGATATGGACGGTTGGACTAGTCCTGTTCGTCCTCTGGGGGCTCTTTGTAGCGCTTGCCGAGATCGGCCGCGAGTGCCGTGGGCGAGTGTTCGGAATCCCCGGCGTCCTCGACGACCGCCAACCGGCCCCAGCCGCTGGCGGGCGCGGCAGAGATGGAGCGGTTCGCCGAATGTGCCCGGGTTCGCCGAGGAACAACGGCGGAAGCTCACCCGTCCGATGTCGTGGTGGCAGTTGCCTGCGAACCGACCATGAGCCAGATAGCTCCGGCTCCCAGGGCACCGATCGTCGGGAACACGATGAACGCCCAGACCTGGCCGAGCGCCCAATCGCCCTGATACACCGCCGTGGCGAGCGACCGCGCCGGGTTGACCGAGGCGTTTGACACCGGAATCGAGATCATGTGCACGAGGGCGAGGCCGAAGCCGGCGGCGATCGGTCCAAAGCCCTTCGGCACGCCACTCTCGTCGGTCGTGCCGAGAACGATGAGGACGAAGATCGCCGTGACGACGATCTCGAGGATCGCCACTGACAGCAGGTCGAATCCGGCCGGCGAGTGGGTACCGTAGCCGTTGGAGGCGAAGCCGGCATCTTGGGCCGCGGCGAAGTACCCCCCGGTGCCGCTCAGGATCAAGGCGATGATCCCGGCGCCGACGATGCCGCCGACGAACTGGGCGACGAAATACGGCACTGCCTTGGCAGCGTCGAGTTTCTTGCTCATGAGCATCCCGATGGTTACCGCCGGGTTGATGTGGCAGCCCGAGATCCGCCCGATCAAGTACGCCATGGTCATCAGGCTGAGGCCGAATGCGAGCGAGACACCCTGAATGCCGACGCTGAGGCCGGCCTCGAATCCGCCTGTGGCGAAGATCGCCGTCCCCGCGCCACCGACGACCAGGACTGCCGTTCCGATCGCTTCGGCGAGTGGGACACGGATGTTGTCGTTCATCTTGCGTTCTCCCAGTCGTGTTGAACCCCGATGGCGTAGCCTAGATCGGTGAGGACGTCCGGGCCGGGGATTTCGGCGGATTGGATGACTCGCAGCTATGAAGACCAGGAGCGAACTTGCAGATGAACTCGGTCTCGACCGCGATGCCAAAGCGGCATTCGAAAACGCCGTCCTAATCGCCGCGCCGCTGATCTCAGGCCTTATTAGCTTCGCAGTATGAATCAGGCCCTGGCGACACGGGAATCGGGTCCGCACCGCCACTGGTCGGAGTACTCGCCTGAGACGAGAGAGGTGCTGGACGAGGCTGTCGATCTATCGCCCCGCCAGGCTGAAAGAGTGGCTGGGTCGCGATGGCTTCGTCATCGACGTGCTCCCGACGGAACCGAGAGAGCCCCTGAGCTGGGACGATGCCATGTTGTGCGAGAACGTTGCCCTGCAGGCTCAACAGTCGTGACGCAACGCTCACTCGGTGCTTGGTTTCGGCGCCGCCACGACGGGCCGGGACATGCTCCCGCTTTGCACCTCCGCTGGCGTCCACGAGTATCAAGTCGCCGAATCCAGGTCCCATGACGTAGGAACGAGGAGAGACCGATGGAATACGAATTACGGATGTATGAGGTCAAGGACGGGCAGATGGATACCTTCCTCGAGATCTTCCCGGCGGTCGTCGAGGCTCGTCGGGCTGTGGGGTTCGAGGTGGTTGGAGCTTGGATGGTGCCCAAAGACAACCAGTTCATCTGGATCGTCAGCGCCGAGGGCGGCATCGAGGCCACCGTGGAGGCGTACTACGCCTCGGCCCAGCGCCGGGCAATCGAGCCGGAACCGGCCAAGCTGCTGGATACAATCGACACCCGCACGATGGTGGCCGTCCCGCTGTAATCAGAGACGTCACGGCACCCACCACCAGCGTCAACCGCGGATTACCGCGGTCCTCCGAGGCCTCGGCATGAGCGGGGGCGTGTTGTCGACGTCGCACCGATCAGGGGTGTGGCCGGATCCCAGGACCTGGCGCGTATTTCAGTGCTTTGGGGTCTATGGGGTCCACCGCCGCCTCCACTTCCATACTCCGACCACAAGGTGTGCGCTGCCGGGGGAGAACTGCCCTCAACTCTTACGCATGGGGTCGACGCCAGGTCATGCGGTGGTTCGGCCCGCCGATAGCGACGACGTGATCGTCACCGTCACGTCAGGGATGCAGACGAAGTAGCAACGTCGAGGGCCGTCCGCCTCTATGAGCGGTGCCTGTCTGCTGCGTCCTGTAGCCAGACCGCGACCCGATCCTGACCGAACCCGGGAGGCGGACCGCAGTGCGTTACGACGGAAGTGGTGAAGCCCGGCCTGTTCCTGGCACACCCGGACCGCGGGGTGATGGCCATCGAAAGCAAGTCGGGCGCGGGATCGGCTCTCCGCAGCAACCCAGGAGGAATGGGTGTTAGCTGCGACGCCGAAACCGTACAAACCGGCTGCTCATCTGTACCAATCCGGAAAGTGTCACAAAGAGTCCAACAGCTATGACCCATATCCCGGAGCCGACGCTCGTGGCGTGCGTGGACCCCCAATGGATATAGACGATGCGATCGCGGATGTCGAAGAAGTTGGTGAACCACACGGCGCCGGCGGTGATGAGTGCCATCCACAGAACAATGAGGCTCCCCTTTGTGATCTGGCTACCGCCAACTATGTATCCGCCAATGATGACGATGACGGCACCGCAGACAAGCGTCATCAACCCGTCGCCGTCGTCCAGGCCGGATCGGGTGAACGTCGCCCAGTCTTGTGTCCTGAAGCTGATCCACGGCAGGAACAAACCAAGGGCAGACAGTCCGCCTCCGACGATGAGCCACCAGCCGGTGGTCTTGTCGTCCACGACTTGCGGGCCTCCCTGGGGTTGCGAATCAACCGTAGAACCGGCCTGCCGGCGCCAGCAAACCCATTCAGCGTACGCCGATGCTGCGCCCGTATTCCCTGGTGAGCGCGGCCGCCGCCATCAGCCTGTCGCTGAGCACGATCCGGAGGGCGGTAGTGCCGTTCGCCCACTAGCGAGGGGCCGCCCGTGGCCGCAAGGATGGAGGCAAAGAGTGGGAGTCATGCGCCGCCCGTACCTACCCAAGTCCCTGGTCGTGTGCTGCGCTACCCTGCTCATCCTCGGGGTGGTCATGCTGATCCCCCACTCTGGTGCGGAGGCGGCTCCACCTTTGTGTGACGGGAAGCCGGCAACGGTCGTGGGCACGATGGGCAATGACGTGCTGAAAGGCACCGACGGGAACGATGTAATTGTCGGGTTGGGTGGCAACGACCGACTGGTGGGTGGCGAAGGCAACGACACCCTCTGCGGTTACGACGGGGATGACACCCTCGTCGGCGGGCCGGGCGACGACGTCATGCTGGGAGGCCTGGGAGCGGACTGGGCTGCTTTCGGCAATGCTCCCAACAGCGTCGAAGTAGATCTCTCTGCCGGCACCGCCATTGGGTGGGACATCGACGAGCTGCACTCGATCGAGAACATCATCGGGTCGCCGTTCGACGACAGCGTGGTTGGGGCGGCAGCGCCGAACGTTATCCGCGGCGGGGGCGGTGATGACCACATCATGGGAGGAGCCGGCGCAGATCACCTCCTCGGCGGCATCGGCCACGACACGCTCGAAGGCGAAGGAGGAGACGATCTCCTCGATGGCCACGCCGGCGATGACCGCCTCATGGGCGGCTACGGCGCCGATCTGCTGCGTGGCTGGTCGGGCGATGACAACCTGACGCCGGGAGGCGGCGACGACGTGGCCAAGGGTGGCAACGGCACCGACACGGTGTCCTACCGCGACGCCGCGGGCGGAGTGAAGGTGAACCTGCTCAAAGGGGTCGCGACCCGGCACGGAACGGACGAGCTTGCCGGAGTCGCCGCAGCCCAAGGCAGCCACCACGATGACGAACTCATCGGCACCAAGCGCGCGGACCGTCTCGCTGGGCTGGCCGGAGACGATGTGGTGCGTGGAGCCGGCGGCGACGACACCCTGGCTGGCAATGGCGGCAACGACGTCCTCTACGGCGGATTCGGCGACGACTATCTGGACGGCGGCCTCGGCATCGATCGGCTCCGCGGGGGCAGTGACCGAGACGAGTGTGACAACGGCGAGTCCCATCTGTCGTGCGAGACAATCCTCGAGGGCGGCGAGGTCGTGGTGCCGGACCGAGACATCCCCATAGGCGATCAGTTGATCGGCAACGGCAATTTCCTGCAGGGCAAGGAGGGGTGGAAACTGTACGTCGCGCCCCAACCCGCGTCGGCTTCGTTCAAGATCGTGAACTCTCCGGCAGCGAGAGATGCCCTAGCGGGCTACCGGGGGGATGTGCTGCGGGCCAACGTGGTCAACAGCCCAGCGCACAAGCCGCAGGACGTCGTCCTGGCGCAGCGGGGCTTCATACTGCCTGCCGGCACCTATCAGCTGCAGTTCTTCGCCCGGTCGACTCCAGCCCGACCGATGACCGTGGGGGTACAGCGGGTCGACGCCGAGAACCAACAGCCGTTGCACAGCAGAATCGTGAATCTCGGTGGAGACTGGAAGAGATACTCGCTGTCATTGCAGGTCCCCGAGCATGGCATGGCCTCCTGGAGCGGCAAGCTCGCCTTCAAGATGGGGGCCGCCGATGGCACCGTGTTGCTGGCCGGCGTCACACTGACGTGGGCAGACGACGGTGACTACTCCGACGACCCTGCCCCTCAGCCTCAGGTGACCATTCCGCCGAGTGTGGAACCGAATGGCTATCGGCGTTCACTGGTCGCATTCCGACCCGGCTTCGAATTCTTCGAGGGTTGGTGGGAGAACAACGAGAACTTGGTGGTGAGCGGCAACGGGATGATCGACTCGCTGCATCGCAACATGATCATCGGCTGGGGAGTCGATCCGGTGTGGGCCAAGAAGTACTTCTTCGAGGAAGCCGGAGCAGCCGATTCGGACAAAGACCGATACGAGGAGGCCATCGCGGCAGTGGTCTCGGAGGGGGCCATCGTCGCCGCCGACAAGAACCTGATCACGGTGCCACCAACGTACGACCCTGCCGGCTACAGCGACCTCTTGGCGACGAGCACCTGCAAGGACGTCGCGAATCACGATGTCGAAATCCCCTGGTTCTGTGAGGCGGATGATCTCGGGTGTGTCGAGAAGATCTGGTTCTGCGCACACCGGCCCAGCTTCAATCAGCACCTCAGAGACGAGATTGAACGCGGAATTGCTGCCGGCGCGAACGCGGTGCACCTGGACTCAGTCTTCTCTACGGCACGGCTGGAGTGGCGCGACTTCAGCGGCTCCTTTGACCCGCTCAACATGGCGGGATTCCGCAACTACCTGATCGCCAACTACGCCCAAGAGGACTTCGACGAGTGGGAGATCGGCGACATCGCGACCTTCAACTACCGGCAATACCTCGAGGCCGACCTCAGGGCTCTGTGGCAAACCGAACCATGGAACGAGCTGGCGGATCTGACACACGTTTTTCACTGCCGGTACACCTATCACCACCCGGTGCAAGGTTCAGCCTCGTACGGCGGGACGAGCGGCTCCACGAAGGGATGTCCGGCTGAGAACGTTCCCGAGTTGCCGCTGATCGATATCTACAACGTGTACCTCTATCGACGAGTGCAGTGGACTATCAACGGTCTCAAGGCCCACGCCCTGACACTTGACCCGCAGCTGCTGTTCTCGGGCAATTCCTACAACCTGGACGTGCTGCACCTGATGGGCTGGAACCTATACGACTTCTTTGGCCCAGAGGTGAACCACCTCGAGCAATTTGGCCGAGAGAGCTTCCATGCGGCCAAGATGGCCGATGCCCTCGGCAAGCCCATGGTTGCGGTTCTGCCGGGACCCAACTACGACTACCTGAGTACCCACTCGTTGTATCGCACGCCGGCGTGGTGGACCGCCCAGATGTATGCCTTTGGCCACCAGCTGTCGTATGCCCACTACGGGTGGGCGACGGAGGGGAACTACACCTCCGACCCCGGAGCTTATCGACCCTTCTTCAATTTCGTCTTGTCGCACCAGGATCTATTCGACGACTTCGAGCCGGTTGCGCAGGTGGCCTTGCTCGTCGACAGCGCAGCAACCCGGGTCGGTGGAAGCACCAGCACTGAAGCCCTCGCGCAGTTGCTCGGCCATCACATCCCCGCCGGACTGGTGGTGGCGGGAGACGACCTCCTCTTCACCAAACAACTCACCGCCGCCGAACTCAATCGCTACCAGAAGATCTACATCCCCGGCGAGCTGGTCGTGGATGGTCCGCAGCGAGACGTCGTCGAGGCCGGATTGGCGACGGGACGGGTCGAGGTCTACCGGAGCGTGAAGCAGGTCCTCAACGAGATCACCCCGTTGGTCGAGGTCGTCGAGAGCGAGGGTGACCTTCTGGTACTGCCGCGCCGGAAAACCGTGACTGATACGACTGAGGTCGTGCTGCATGTCGTGAACCGGGATTTCAGCCAGGCCGCCGACCAGGTTCGCCCCCAGGGGCGGGTTCGGCTGTTTGTTCACGACGCCCTGCTCGCTGGGATTGATCAACCCGTCATTGAGTTGTTTGCGCCGGACCCGATTCCCCAGGGTGACCTGATCATGCGGCGAGCTGCGAACCCGCCTGGGTATGTCATTGAGATCCCCCGGCTGCACACGTGGGCCATCGTTCGGTTCTCCACCTAGCACGCAGACCCCATCGCCCGTTCAAACCGTGCGGTTCATCATCAGACACTTCTCGTCCGGCACTGCAGCATCCCCCACCACTTGACAGCGGGCATTACTCGGGATTCGGACAACACTCGACACACCTACGGCCACCTCCTTCCAGGCCTCGACGAAGCGGCCGCAGACGCCCTGGACGCTTCGGCGCGTGGGGTTCTTGTGGGATTGGGGCCTTCGGAATCCTCGGCTTAGGTGGTCCTCCAAGCGCAGAAACCCCGCCCCGAGGGCCGACTATTCGACAGCCCCCAATCGCGGGGGTTTCCTTTTGTGGAGCTGGAGGGATTTGAACCCTCGACCTCTTGCATGCCATGCAAGATCGGGTATGGCGCCGACTAGGCGAAATACGCCCTGACCAGGTAGTTCTCTACTCACCCTTACCCACGGTTTTCCCCTGTTTTGCACCCTCCCGCGCCCTCACCGCGCCCCCGACCACGACCGCGGCGCAGTACAACGGCAAGGGATGGCCCGGCCTGTTCCTGACGCACCCGGACCGCGGCGTGATGGCGATCGAATGCAAGTCGGCTCGGGGTCGGCTCACGCTCGAGCAATCGGATTGGTTGGACACGGTCGCCGCCGCCGGCGTCGATGTGGTTGTGGCGCGGCCCGGCAACTACGACGAGACACTTGAGACGATCACCTCAGGGATAGGCATGGGAGGCACGTCGGGGTTTGGCAGTGGAGGGTCTAGTGGCCTGTAGCCCACTCCTCGGCTTGGGGTCGGGCCTTCAGTCGTTAGCGGCGGCCTCGTAGCCCAGTCCCGCGCCACGCTCGGGTTCCCAACGCCGGTACCAGGTGCGCGGGTCTGGCGGCCTGTCCAGCGCCATTACGGCCTCGACGAACGGCTCCGGTGGTCGATACCCGTGGGCCACTACATAGTGAGCGATGAGGTTCGGAGCCGCGTACACCGTCCCATCCGCACCTTCAATCCTGATCTCAGCACTACCCAGACCACCGTCAACCGGGTATTCCCGACACGAGGGGGCGGAGGGGTTGAGCGTGCATCCTTGCCACCCCCGCGTCACACGAACGGAGAGGTCGGTGAGCCAGCCGATACGCTCGACGAATCCATCGGGGACCGGTCCAGTCGGGTACTCGCACTCGCCTTCGAGCCACCCGATATTGACCGCGCCTTGGCCGTCCTCGGGTCCCAAGTTGTAAGTGTAAGGCGATAGGTCTTTGAAGTAACTCATGGCGCCCACCTCCGCTCTATGTCAGTGCTGCGGCCGCGGTTTGCCGATACAAGGGCTCCCCGCTCCTCCTCCACGGTGTCTACCCGCATTGTCATCGTCGCACAACTCTTGGGCATAGAGGCGTCCTGCCGTTTCCGCCAACCTCGGTCCGCGCCGAGGCCAAGGTCCTCAACTGAAGTGACCCCGCCTTGCAGCGGCCGAACCGCTCTACGCCGTCAGGAACGCGGCGTCAGCGTGCGCCGATGCTGCGCCCGTATTCCCTGGTGTGAGCGGCCGCTGCCATGAGCCTGTCGGTGATTGCTGTTGGGAGGCGGTACAGCTCGGCGATGCGGTCCGCGACTTCGGAGCTGGGGCAGCGGTGGCCGCGCTCGATGCGTGACAGGTGACCGCCTATGGGGGAAGTACCCCATTCGGCGCATTCATGCGCATGGGGTCGGCCACACGCTTGGGGTCGAGGGACCCGTGGTGATGAAATGGGTTAGTTCCCCCATAGACGGACCGGTCCACACGGACACATGATGGATGGTGGAGGTGCGTCTGCTGTGACCGCCGACGTCAACCGTTTCACGGACGCAGCAAGAGAATGAAGGGCGATCAACACAAAGCAGTCGGGCCTGACCCCGGAATCCGGTGGCCTGACGATCCTGACGACATGTACCGGCCGGAGCCATGGAAGAGGCCGAGGGGAGCAACGAGGTGGGGTTGGGTCGCACTGGGCGTTGGGGCATTGATCGCCGCAGCCGTATTCGCCCGGATGTCGTCCAACATCTGCTCCTTCATCGTCGCCGATGTTCACCACCTCCCCGTTCCCGTTGGCGCCGTCGTGTTCCTCTTCGGAGGGCTGGTCGCTATCGGTGTCGGATTGCGACCAGGTTGTGGGGGTGACTCTGGTTATCCGATCGACTCTATCGGCGGGAGCCGTCATGGGGATTCTTGAGCGATTGCGTGCACTCGATCGACTGCCGATTGTCATGGCGATCCTCGTGTTGCTGACTCCGTTGGTGTGGTTGATCTGGGTGTGGAAGTTGGTCTCGGTACGGATTCCAAACGACGTGGACGAGATGCTCGGTCTTGACACCGTCTTTCATCTCTTCGCCCTTGGCGTGGCGGTCAAGTACGGGTTGAGGAACCGGCGTTGGGCAGGTGTTGTATTGGCCGTCCTGTCGCCGCTTGTGTTCGTCTTCCTCTTCATGTTCTTCATATCTGGACCGTCTGAGCCATGCGACTTCTGGGGGACCTGTCCGACGAACACCACGCTCGTTGTTGCGTCCGTGGTCGCGTACGTGACAGCGAACGTCGCTCTCGCATCGGGTCTCATGCTGACGGCCCGGAGAGAATGAGGCTTGGTGCGAGTTCCCACTCCTCGTCGAGGATGGCCCGCTCGGTTACGACTTCTATGAGGTCGAGGTCGGAAGCCGTGGGGCCCTGACCTTCAGCGAGGAGGAGCTTGCTGAGCAGGACTGGGAAGTTGTCTTCACCCTCGGCTGACCCGTTCGTTCTCTCGTCAGCTCACGCCGATGCTGCGCCCGTATGCCCTGGTGAGCGCGGCCGCCGCCATGAGCCTGTCGGCGACCGCTATCGGGAGCCGGTACAGCGTGGCGATGCGTTCGGCGACTTCGGGGCTGGGGCATCGGTGGCCGCGCTCGATGCGTGACAGGTGACCGCGGTCGATTCCGATGCGTTCGGCGGCTTCGTGCGGCGGCCGACCTCGACTGGAGGCCCGCATGGCTAGTGACGCCGGTGCCTGACGCGCAGGTGAACGATTCGCGTCGTCACAGGATCGCTGACCGTTTCGAGGGTTCTCAGCCGTCGTAGCAATAGGTGCTTGTTGCCGTCGAGGCCGGCGACTACAGATCGCTTGTCCTCACGGCCGCGTACACCGGCGCTCGCTTTGGCGAACTCGCCGGCCTACGCCTGACCAGCCTCGACCTTCTTCGCCGCGGCATGACCATCACTTCGACGCTGTCAGACGTCAGGGGCGAAGTGTCGTTCAAGGCGCCAAAGACTGCGGCGTCGCGTCGTCGTGTCGCTCTGCCCAGATTCCTTTGCGATGTCCTTGCGGAACATCTCTCGAGAAGGCCGGCGAGCCCGGAAGGCCTCATCTTCCAGGCACCAATGGGTGGTCCCTTGCGTCGCTCCAACTTCCGTCGGCGGGTCTGGCTTCCGGCCGTCCGCGCATCCGTGGGCGAACCCATGAGGTTTCATGATCTTCGTCACACCCACGTGGCCATGCTTATCGCAGAGGGCGAACACCCGAAAACCATCCAAGATCGCCTGGGCCACGCGTCGATCACGACAACGCTCGACACCTATGGACACCTCTTCGACGGACTCGACGAGGCTGCCGCTGAGCGACTCGACGCCGCTGTCGCGCCCTCAGCGCGCCCTCAACGGCCAGCCATGGGGTTGAGGATGGCGCATGTGACAAGCGGAAACCCCCGCTGAGCAGGGGTTTCCTTGTGTGGAGCTGGAGGGATTTGAACCCTCGACCTCTTGCATGCCATGCAAGCGCTCTGCCGAGCTGAGCTACAGCCCCATGCCGTCAAGCGGACCGGATGTTATCAGGCCTCGGCAGCCACCGATTCAACTTCGATGCTGGGCGCATCGGCCCAGAGGCGTTCGAGTTCGTAGTAGTCGCGGGTCACCTGGTCGAAGACATGCACGACGAAGTCGCCGTAGTCGAGCAACACCCAGCGACCGTAGTCTTCGCCCTCGCGTCGCACCGGGCGGCGTCCGATCTCGGTCTTGACCTGGTGCTCGGCTTCCTCCACGAGCGTCTTGACATGACGACTCGAGGTTCCTGTGGCAATGACAAACAGTTCCGTCACAACAACGAGGTCGGAGACATCAAGCAGGAGGAGGTCGAAGCCCTTCATGTCGGCGATGGCGACCGCAGCAAGCTGTGCGGCGGCGATGGCGTCTGGGTGGGCGGTGATAGTCAGGCCTCTCTTGGCTTCGGTGGCGCAATTGTAGGGGGGATCGAGCAAATGTGGCAGCGGAATCAGGTTGCCCCGTACAGACGGTGCTCCTGGATGTATTCCCAAACCGAGTCTGGAACCAGAAACCGCAGGCTGCGACCGGTCGCCGCTCGTTCCCGCAGAATGGTGCCGCTCAGGACCAGCTCTGGGGTATCGAGCCATTCATAACGCTGCCCGCGCAGCACCCAGTCAACGTCGTTGCGGTCGACTTGGGGCCTCGGAATCACGGCAACACGCACCCGCCTCAGGATGTCTTCGCTCCGCTGCCACGACATGATGCCCCTTGCCGCGTCGGCTCCGAGAACCAGCGTGATCTCGTCGCCGGCATCGAAGCTCGCCACCGTGTCCGCGGTGTAGGTCCAACCGTCACGGCGGACCTCTCGGTCGTCCGCTTCGAAGTAGTCGGCGGCGGCCACCGCCAATTGCACCATCTGCCATCGGTCCTCGGCGCCGGTGACGTACTGGTCGGCCTTCTGCCACGGAGCGCCTGCCGGGATGAAGGTGACCACGTCGAGATTCAGATCTCGATAGGCCGCTTCTCCGGCGAAGAGGTGGGCGAGGTGGGGCGGATCGAACGTACCGCCGAGGATGCCGCGTTGCACGACGGGAAGGATAGGCCGGCAGCGCACGGCGTGGCGCCAGCGCCAGCCCAGGCGAGGGGGACCCGACGCAGACGAACCATGGTTCCGGGTCGACGTACTCGCCGCCGAGACGGACCGACAGATGTACCGCGGCAACTCCATGGTCGGTTCCTGATCGCCCCACCACGGCGCCGAGGCTCACCCGCTCGCCGCGCCGGACCGCAATCTCGCTCAGGTAGGAGTACGACGTGCGGAGTCCGCCGCCGTGATCGATCGACACCGATCGGCGCTCGGCGATCGACCCGGCGAAGGAGACGATCCCGGCACCCATCGCCGGAACGGGCGTTCCGGGGGCCATCGCGACATCCACTCCCCAATGTCCGCTGTAGCGGCCGATAGGGGCAAAGCGGCGAACCACCGGGCCATTTGGTGGGACCAGCCCGGCGCAGCCGGGCGTTGGGACCAGGATCGAGGCGAAGAGTACAAGTGCTGCAAGCATCGGCTATCTCCAGTGCTCGCCCCACCGCACCAGCACCGTACCGCAAGGCTGTGACGGGAAGAAGGGGGAGGATCGAAATCTGAGGGGCCTTGCGCTCCGGGGATCGCTGCCCCCTCCGACCCGGCGCCCAAAGCGGCGCCGGCCGACCTCCCCCAGCAAGCTGAGGGAGGGCACCGAGGGAAGCTCAGGCGGTGGTTGGCGGGCCGTAGACCTCTTCGTAGTCGGCCATGGCTGCTGCGACGACGCTCAGCGCGTGATCTTTGCCGTAGCGGCGGTCGATCGAAACGCTCACGTCCGCGCCGGGAAGGGCCTTGTAGGTGAGGAAGTAGTGGAAAAGGCGGTCGATCATGGGGGTGGGTATGTCCTCGAGATCGGTGGCGCCGCCCAAGACCGGATCATCACGCAGGACGGCAATGATCTTGTCGTCGGCCTCTCCCCCATCGACCATCTGCAGCCCGCCGATGACCCGGGCGGGCACCAGGATCTCCGCTCGGGAGATCGGTCGCTCTGAGATCACGCACACGTCGAGCGGGTCGCCATCACCTCGCTCCGATCCCGGACTGAGGTCGCGGACCCGATCGGCGCAATACGTGCGGGGAATGAACCCATAGAGGGTGGGAGGAGACGCGCTCGTCAGCTGCGGGCGATCGACCATCGTGTACCCGGTCGGTTTGTGTACCTCGTACTTGATGACGTCGAACGGAGTGATCTCGATGTACGCCCAGATCAGGGCGGGAGGTTCCGGGCCGACCTCGAGGCCGTGCCAGGGATGCGGTCGCGACTGCGAGAAGCTGTGGTTCATGGACACCGTTCTACGGTGCCGACGACCTCGCTGTCAAACAGACGCTAAACGGCCCGTAGGGTGCCGAGCTCGCTGAGCACCGGACGCGCCAGTTCGATGACGGCGCTGCGCAATTCGTCGGGCCGGAACGGCTTGGTGAGGAACCCATCGGCGCCGCACTTCACTGCCCGTTCCCTGGTCTGGTCCTGGGCGTGAGCGGTCAACACGAGCACCTTGACTCCGTCCATGCCGGAATCGGCGCGCAGGTGGGAAAGCACTTCCCAGCCGTCCATCACTGGGAGTCCAACATCGAGCACAACGACATCTGGCTTCCACCCGCGGGCGGCTTCGAGTCCGGACGGACCGTCGGCCCGCAGTTCCACCTGGAAACCGGCCGGCCGCAGACAAACCTCGATGAGACGCTGGATCACGAGAGAATCCTCGATGACCAGCACCCTCGGTGCGGCTACTTGCTCTTCAGGCATTTTCAAACTCCACCTCTGCGCCAAGTTGGGCGCTTTCAAGCCCGTCCTCTTGGCTGGTATCGACATCCGGGCCCCAAGACCTTGAGGAGTTCCTACGGGGCAAAGAGGGAAGTCGTCGCATAATCGCCGACGATATGGCTCCGCACCGGGGGGCCGACAGGAAGGGCAACCCGCTCGACAAATCCCTCCAATTGGCGCAACGTCCGCACCTCATAGGTGTCGCTGCACAGCGGCAGGTAGGCGCCCATGATCGAGTCCCCGGTGTTCCAGTAGCGCCCCGCCTCCGGATTGAGCCAGTAAAGCGCCCGAGCCCGCTCGGCGATACCCGCCAGCACGTCGATCCCGCTGTCGCGGTAGTTGTTGCGGGCGTCGCCGGTGACAATCACGGTCGTCTTTGACGTGATCGCATCGGAGTACATCTCATCGAATCGAGCCAGCGCATTCCCGTAGTCGGAATGGCCGTCGCGCCACACCAATGCCGCCTCGCGACCCAAGGTGAGCAGCGCCTCGGAGAAGTCGGACCCGGAGCCGAAGTAGTCGGTCACCTCGTCGATGCCGTCGACGAACGCAAAGGTCCGCACCTTGGAGAACTGATGCCCGATGGCGTACGTGAGCTGCATGGTGAAACGAGCGAACGTCGCCATCGAACCCGAGACGTCGCACAGGAGCACCAGTTCAGGCTTGGAGCGGCGTGGCGGCCGAAACTTCGGCTCCAACAAAGCGCCGCCGTGCGCCAGCGAGCGGCGGATGGTGCGTCTTACGTCGAGTCTGCCCTTGCGTCCTCGCTTGCGCCGCTGCGCCAGTCGAGTGGCCAGCTTGCGGGCCAGCGGAGCCACCGCCCGCTCGATGCGAGCCAACTCTTCGCGAGTGGCGTGCATCAGATCGATGTCCTCGACGAGCGGCGTGCGCAGTGTTCGGGCGACGGCTCGAGTGCCACGATCGGCGACGAGGCGGCGGACGATCTCGCGGCGCAGCTCGGTACGGAATTGATCGGCCAGCGCCTCGGCGTCCTCTGCCGCAAGCCGTTCGGCGAGGGGGTCCCCGGCGGGGTCGGCCCCCTCCTGCAACCTGCCGGCCAGTCGTTCGGCATCGAGGCGGCGCATCACCCGATAGAAGTAGTAGCGGCCACCGACCGGGCGGCCCGGCTCGAGCCCGGACAGCCGGTCTACGGCTTGGGCCACCAGCCGGCGCAAAGCCGCGGCGTCGCCGGTGCGCAACGCCCGCAGAATGGCTTCGAACAGCGCCTCGGCCTCGCCGTCGTCGCCTCCGCCACTACCGGCGGCACCCTCGCCTCCGGTGCCGGCCGGTTGGTCCCCGGCGGGATCGTCATCGTCTGGGGGTCCAAGCGGGGCGGCCTTGAGGCCAAAGAACACGTCGAACGCCGTCTCGAACGCAACGTAGTGGCGCTCGTTCTTCACCATCGTGGCCCCCAGCCCTGCTCGCAGTGCCTCTGGGTTCGACAGGTCGATGTAGCGCAGCGCCTCGGCGGCATCAAGAGTCTCGACCATCGAAACCGGTACTCCGACGGCCCTGAGCTCCTCAACAAATTCGGTGAGCGAGTGCAGCACTTACGCCTCCGTCGCTGCTGTGACGTCGAGCTCCTTGAGGACCTTGTCGATGTCCGCCTGGTACTTGAGCAAGACGTTCATGGTCTCAGCCGTGATCCCGGCGTCGACGTCCTCGACCTCGAGGGCCAGCAGCGTCCGCGCCCAGTCGATGCTCTCGCTCACCGATGGCGCCTTGCGCACCGGGATCTGGCGGATGCTGCGCACCACTTTGGCGATCCGAGTCGCCAGCTCCTCGGAGAGATCCGGCACTCTGGTCAGCAGAATCTGGCGTTCTCGCTCGACAGTTGGATAGCCGATGTGGAGGAACAGGCACCGCCGTTTCAAGGCCTCCGAGAGCTCCCGGGTGTTGTTGGAGGTCAACACAACGAGCGGTCGGGTGCGCGCGGTGATCGTTCCGAGCTCGGGAACCGTCACCTGGAAGGCATCAAGAACTTCGAGCAGCAGCGCCTCGGTCTCGACCTCGACCCGGTCCACCTCGTCGATGAGCAGCACGACTGGCTGTTCCGACGTAATCGCATCGAGCAGAGGCCGCGACAGCAGGAAGTCTTCGGTGAAGATGTTGCCCTCGAGCTCATCCCATGTCTTGCCCTCGTCGCTCTGGATGCGCAGGAGCTGCTTGTGGTAATCCCACTCGTAGAGCGCTTTCGCCTCATCGAGGCCCTCGTAGCACTGCAGCCTGACCAAACGTCGGCCAGTTGCCTCGGCCATGGCAAGGGCCAGCGCCGTCTTGCCGACTCCGGCCGGCCCTTCGGCGAGGATGGGCTTGTCGAGCCGGTCGGCGAGGAACACCACCTGGGCGATACCGGGATCGGAAAGGTACCCAGCATTGCTGAGCGCGGTTGCCACTTCGGGTGCGTTGGTCCAATCGGCCATGGCCGACAGTATTGCCGAGATGGCCGCCCTGCGGGAAACGGCGGCGCCAGCCGATTTGGTTTCGACGGTGGGCAACCCGAGCAGTTCGTGTCTCGTCTGCGCTAGCGGCCGATGTCCGGGTCGTCTTGGGTGACGCGGCTGCGGATCGTGAACGCCGAATCCCCGGAGAGCACGCCGCCGCGGCCGAAGAGCCGGCCGAACTGCCAGTTGGAGAGCCCCAGCTCCGGCTTGTCGAGCGCGTATTGGCCATCGACCCAGCGGGTGAAGCCGTTGCCGACGAAGGGGGCGTCGACGGTGTCGAAGAAGCGCTGCCGTTCGGCGGCGTCCGCCGAGATCAGGCTTGCCGCAAACTTGGGGCTCTGAGTGTTGAACAGACCGACCGCCTGGTCAACCGAATCGACGATCTTGAGCGTGACCTCGGGGCTCTCCTCCCACTCCCACTCATCACCCAGCCTGTCGGCTGCGATCACTTCGGTGCGAGGTTCCGCGACGACACCACCAGCTCTGCTGATGTCGGCTGCCTCGAACCAGGATGGGGGGATCACACCTTCGTCACCCGCTGCGATGTGGAGCTTGGCAGTAGTGCCACGCCGCTCCCCTGCCCGATCGAGCGCCTCGAGAAAGACCGGGACGAGCTCGTCGACTCGGGAAGCCACGATGCAGCAGGTGTTGAGCGTGTTGCAGACCTTGCGATCAAGCGAGTGATAGACGGCGAGCCCGAAGACGTCAGCGTCGGCCGAGTCGCCGGCGACGATCCAAGCCCCGCCGGTACCGTGCAGGCTGACCGGAATGCCGGCCTGACGAGCTACGGCGCCGAGCTGTGCCACAGCGCCGCCGGAGCCGCGGGCAACGGCCAGCCCGAGGCGAGGATCCGAGAACATCGCCCAACCGGCGGCCCGAGAGGGCGCATCGACCAGCGACGCTGCCCCGGGAGGAAGGCCGGCTTTTTCGAGTGCTGGATTGAGCGCGTGCTCCACAATGGCGCGGGCCGTGCCGAGGGCGTCCGAGCCGATCCGAAAGACAACGGTGTTGCCGCCACGCAGGACTCCGGTGGCGTCGGCAAACACATTGGGACGCCCCTCGAACACAAACCCCACAACCCCAAGGCCTGACTTGATCTGATCCACCCGCCACCCGTCGTGAGCAATGGTCTCAGTGACGGTGCCGCGGCCCGAACCCGCCCTTGCCCACGTTCTCAGGCCTTCGATCATGTCGCTCCGCATCACATCGGAAAGGATGAGCCGGGTGCTCGAGCGGCCGCGCTGTCTCGCCCGATCGACGTCAGAGCCGTTGGCCGCAGCGATTGGAGCGAAGGCGTCATCGGCGGCGAGAAGGTCGGCAAACGCCTCATAGAACGCAGTGATCTGCTCGTCGGTGACCGTTCCCATCTGGCCGAAGGCACTCCAGGCCGCACCAACCGCGCCTGTGGCGATGTCCCAGTCGGCAGCGGGGATGTGCAGTAGCGCACCGGTGTCCTGCACCACCACGAGGCGGTCGCCCTCCTGGAAGGCGGCGGCGAGCTCTGCGGGGACCTGCACGACCTTGTCACCGCCGTAGACAATGGGCATGCCTGCTTCGAGGTGGGTCAAACGTTCGCTCATGGGCGGCAAGCGTACCCGGAGCGGAGGCAGCTTGGAGCGGCGCCGTAGAATTGGACGATGAGCCGACCCGACCACGAGATCTACACCCACAGCCACCACCCCAATGTGCTGGCGGCGCACGGACGGCGCACCGCCGAGGAGGCGGCGGCGTTCCTGCTCCCCCACCTCGAGCCGGGAATGGAGGTGCTCGACCTCGGCTGTGGTCCCGGATCGATCACCGTCGGCCTCGCTCGCTACGTGGCTCCTTCACTCGTGGTCGGGATCGACCGCGCCCAAGCGGCCATCGACCACGCCACGGCCCACGGAGCGCAACAGCGTCTCGACAACCTTCGCTTTGAACTCGCCGACGTCTACGCCCTGCCGTTTCCAGCGGAGAGCTTCGACGTGGTCTACGCCCACCAACTGCTTCAGCACCTTGCCGATCCGGTGGCGGCCCTGCGCGAGGCGGCTCGGGTGTTGCGACCGGGCGGCTACGTCGCGGTGCGCGACGCCGACTACGGAACCATGACGCATCACCCCAACGACGCAACCATCGACCGCTGGCTGGAGGTGTATCGCACCGTGGCACGCGCCAACGGCGGTGAGCCCGACGCCGGTCGCCATCTCCTGGAATGGGTGCTCGCTGCCGAGTTCGAGCACGTCCATGCCGGCGCCTCTAGCTGGGTGTTTGCCTCGCCCGAAGATCGCCGCTGGTGGGCTGAGTTGTGGGCGGGGCGCAGCGACCCGGACCCCGACGGTGCCGGCGAGTTGACGCCGTACGCTTTGCGGGTTGAGGAACTCGACGTTGCCACTCGCAACGACCTCGTTGCCTTCGCCGCCGCCTTCCGTAGCTGGGCGGAGCAGCCGGCCGGATGGTTCGCCTTCATCCACGGTGACGTTCTGGCGCAGAAGCCCTCTTGAGAGTCTGCTGAACAGTGTCAGTTTAGGCTCGCGTCCGACGTGGAGACTGGGCCTTCCGGGTCCGGGCGAGCCTGCACGCCAGGATTCCAGCACTTTCCTAGGGAGCCAGGACCACCAGGTCGTCGCGATGGACCACGGCGCCGCCGGTCAAGGTGCTGTGCTGACCGAGGGCGGAACGAAGATCCTGTGCCGGCAAGCCGACTAGGCCCTTGCCGATGAACCTGTTGTCGGGCCCCACGACCTCGACGGCGGCACCCGCATCAAACTCGCCTGCGACCACCAAGATCCCCGCAGCCAGAAGCGAACCACCCCGCCTCAGGAGAGCCCGAGCCGCTCCGGCGTCCACCACCAGCTTGCCCTGAGCGGGCTGGCCAAAGGCGATCCAAAGCTTGCGCGCCGTGAGGCGTGCCTCGTGGGGCTCGACCCAGGTGCCGACCTCATCACCGCTCACGGCAGCGGCAACCGCGGTGGGGTTCGAGGCATCAGCGATCACGGTGGGGATACCCGACCAAGCGGCCATGCGCGCCGCGCTGACCTTGGTGGCGACACCACCAGAACCGAGCGCACCGGTAGTCGAGCGCTGCCACAGCGCATCCAGGATCTCATCGGTGTGCCGAACCGCAGTGAGCAACTCGACATCGTCGGCCAGGCGCGGGTCGTCGGAGTAGAGCCCGGTGGTGTCCGTCAGGATCACCAGCATCCCGGCCCCGACGAGGTGGGAAACGATGGCGGCCAACCGGTCGTTGTCCCCGAGCCTGAGCTCATCGACCACCACAGTGTCGTTTTCGTTGACGATGGGGACCACCCCGAGTGCCAGTAGTCGATCCAGCGCCTCGCGGGCGTGAAGGTACTGGGGGCGGTGCGCCAGAACATCGCGGGTGAGGAGGACTTGCCCGACCACACGTCCCCGTTCGCCGAACTCGAATGCATAACGTTCCATGAGCCTGCCCTGGCCAACCGCCGCGGCCGCCTGCAGGCCGGGCAGGTCCTTGGGTCGGGTCGACAAACCCAGCGCGGGAAGGCCGGCGGCAACGGCACCCGAGGTGACGAGCACCGGCGCATGGCCCAGGGCGCTCAGCTGCTCCACCTGATCGACTACCCCTCGGACCGCGTCGATGTTGAGCCCACCGTCGGGATGAGCCAGGCTCGACGAGCCGACCTTGACGACAACGGGACTCTGTGCGGTTGCCGGGCGCCTCATGGTGCCGTCTCTTCACCGGCGCCGTCTTCCGGGGCCGTGTCATCGACGTCGGGATTGAAGCTGAAGGTGATGTCGCCGATTTGCACGTCGTCGCCGGGCAGGGCCCCGGCTGCGCGCAGGGCATCCTCGACGCCGATTCGACGCAGCCGGGCCGCAACAAAGTCGGCCGCCTCCGGCACGGTGAGGTCGGCGAGATTGATGGCACGCTCGGCGGCCCGGCCGGCCACAACCCAGCCGTCGTCTGCCCTCGCTACCCGGTAGCCGGCCACGACGGGCCGGTGCAGCACAAACCCTTCCCGATCCGGCGCTTCCCTTTCGTGTTGGGCCACCGCATCGGCGACCGCATGCATCAACGAGTCGATCCCCTCGCCGGTCACGGCCGAGACCAGGTGAACCTCCTGGTCCGCCTGAGCGCCCCATGCCGCGATCTCGTCGGTGTCGGAGATGGCGTCGATCTTGTTGACCACCACAACTCGCGGCCGGTTCGCCAGGTCGGGCGAGTGGGCGTCCAGCTCTCTGAGCAGCACATCGAGTTGGCCGGCATAGCTCATGTCCTGGAGCGGCGTCGGATCGAGCAAGATCACCAACACCCGAGCCCGCTCGACGTGGCGGAGGAACTCGTGCCCGAGGCCCTTGCCATCGGCGGCGCCTTCGATGAGTCCGGGAACGTCGGCGAAGGCAAACTCGCGGCCGGCGATCGTCACGACTCCGAGGTGAGGGGTGAGGGTCGTGAACGGATAGTCGGCAATCTTGGGCTTGGCCGATGAGACTCGTGAGATCAGCGTGCTCTTGCCGGCATTGGGGAAGCCGACGAGGGCGGCGTCGGCGAGAACCTTCATCTCCAGCGTCACCCAGGCGGACTCGCCGTATTCGCCCTGTTCCGAGAACGTCGGCGCCTTGCGCTGCGGCGAGACAAAGGCCGCATTGCCACGCCCGCCGCGGCCACCGTCCACGAGTTTGATCTGCTGTCCTGCCTCAACGAGGTCGGCGATCACTGTTCCCGATTCTTCGACAACCACTGTACCGAGCGGAACGGGCAGGATCAGGTCCTCGCCCTTGGCGCCGTGGCGCAGATCACCTTCGCCGTGGGTGCCATCGTCGGCCCGCCAATGGGGACGCCGCGAATAGCGGAGCAACGTGGCGGTCGAATCGTCGGCGACGGCGATCACGGAACCGCCGCTGCCGCCCGAGCCACCATCAGGTTTGCCGCGCGGCCGCCCTTTGACCCGACGAAAGCTGGCGACACCGGCTCCGCCATCTCCGCCGCGGACCTCGATGCGGACCCGGTCTACAAACATGGCAACTCCGGGTCGCGGCGCAGTCGGTTTCCCGGCCGGCTACGCCTCGGTGAGGATGCTGACCTGACGGCGCCCGCGACGCGAGCCGTACTTGACGGTGCCGTCGATCTTGGCGAAGAGCGTGTCGTCGCTCCCCTTCCCGACGTTGTCGCCGGGGTGAATACGGGTGCCGCGCTGGCGGACGAGAATCGAACCGGCCGTCACCATTTGGCCGTCAAAGGCTTTCGGGCCGAGCCGCTGTGCGGCCGAATCGCGGCCGTTCTTGGTCGAGCCTCCGGATTTGGTCTTTGACATGGGTTATGCCTCCTCGTCGCCGGCCGCCGTCTCCGCGGCGGGCGCTTCGGCCTTGGGTTCGCTCGCGGACTCATCCTTGTCCTTGGCAGCCTTGGCTGCCTTCTTCGGCGCCTCTTTGGTCGCCTTCTCCTTGGACGAGGCCGTCTCTTTCTTCTTGCTCTCAGCCTTCTTGGGGGCTTCTTTGGCCGCCTTCTTGGTCTCAGCCTTCTCGGTCTCAGCCTTCTCGGGGGCCGCTTTGGCCACCTTCTTGGCAGCCTCCTTGACCCCGGTCTCGATGGCCGTCACCTGGATGGTCGTGTAGGTCTGGCGGTGCCCTTGGCGTCGCCGATACCCGGTCTTGTTCTTGTACTTGAAGACCTCGACCTTGTCGCCCCGGCTTTCCCCGAGCACCTCGGCGACCACCTTTGTCTTGTCGAGCGCAGCACGCTCGGAGATCACCGTGCCGTCGTCTTGAACGACGAGCAACGGAGTGAAGGTGACCTCGGCGTCGGCAGATTTGATCCGTTCGATGGCGATGACATCGCCTTCGCTGACCTTGGCCTGCTTACCGCCCGCGCGGATGATCGCGTACATGTTCTGAATCCTCCGAAGTGGTTACCGGCCCGGCTGGCAAGCCGGTATGGGCGGCACACCGCGGCCGAAGGCTTCGGCGTGCGAAGATATGTTACCCCGTCGGCGACAGGACGGAAACTGCCGGGTCCAAGCCGCCGGCGACTCCAGGTTCCTAATCGTCCGCGGACGCCGCCTTGGGCAGCGGCGTGCCTGCGGTTGCTGCATCCTCATACAGCAGGACGCCACGGCCGCTGCAGTGCGGGCAGACCTCCGAGAACGACTCCAGCAGCCCGGCCGAGACGTTCTTGCGGGTCATCTCGACCAGACCGAGGTTGGAGACGTCGAATACCTGGGTCCGCATCTTGTCCTTGGCGAGTTGCTCGCGAAACTTCTGCAGCACCAGATCTTGATTCTTCTGGATCTCCATGTCGATGAAGTCGATCACGATGATGCCGCCGATGTCGCGCAGCCGAAGCTGGCGGGCGATCTCCTCCGCAGACTCCAGGTTGTTCTGGAGCACCGTCTCTTCGAGGTTGGAGTGACCCACAAAACGACCGGTGTTCACATCGATGACGGTCAGGGCCTCGGTGCGATCGATGACGATGTGCCCGCCGGACGGCAACCACACCTTGCGGTCGAGAGCCTTGCGCAGCTGATCCTCGACGTGGAACCGCTCAAAGATGGACAACTCGTCCTCGTAGAGCTTGACCTTGTTGACCAGGTCCGCCTCGGTGCCGCCCAGGTAGTCAAGCACCATATGGTGTGTCTTCGGGTCGTCGATCAACAGACGCCGGAAGTCACGGGTGAAGTGCTCACGGATCACCCGCAGCACCAACGGCGGCTCTTGGTAGATCAGGGCAGGTGCGGGAGTGTCCTGCTTTGAGTTGACCTCGTCCCAAATGCCCTTGAGGCGGTCGATATCGGCAGCAATGTCCTCCTGGGAGGCGCCCTCGGCGGCGGTACGGACGATGACGCCCATCCCCTTGGGTCGCACCTCGGAAACGATGTCGCGCAGTCGGCGCCGTTCCTCTTCGGCGAGGCGGCGGCTGATGCCGCGCACCTCGGGGTCGGCTGCGAGCACGAGGTAGCGGCCCGCGATGCTGATCTGGTTGGTGAGCCTGGCGCCTTTGTGACCCATGGCGTCCTTGACCACCTGGACCAGCACCGAGTCGCCGGGCTTGAGCACCATCTCGATGCGTTGGCGCTTGCCCTCCATGTCGGCGTCTTCGTAGTTGACGTCGCCGGCGTACAGCACTCCGTTCTTGCCTTCACCAAAGTCGACGAAGGCGGCTTCCATCCCGGGCAGCACGTTGCGAACTTTGCCGACGTAAACATTGCCGACCAGCGATCTCTTGTCGGAACGAGCGACGTAGTGCTCGACGAGGACCGGCCCCTCCAAGACCACAATCTGGGTCTGGTGGGGGTTGGACCGAACCAGCATCTGCTTGCGCGCCGTATCGGGGGGCGGAACGACTTCGAGGTGGGGCCGGCTGGGCCGACGCACCCGCTCGCGAGAGCGTCGCGAACGGTCGCTTTGGCGTCGCTGCTGAGCCCCCTTCGGTCCCGGTTTGACCGAACTCTTCGCCTTCTTCTTCTTCTTGGCTGGCGCCGTCTGCGGTTCGGATTCAGGTGCGGCGTATCGCCGGACCGTCACCTCGTGTTTGCTCCCGCGTTTGCGTCCCCCCGAAGCCCCGCCGTCTTGCGCGGAGGACTTCTTTCGGAACAATCCCATGCAAATTCTCCTTTGGTCGCCCCGGAGAGCGATCGACAGATCCTGCCGGGTCGGAAGCAGGGCGGACCATGTTCGGGAGCAGAAGTATGGCTCCCGGAGGTTTCTGACCATGGGGGGCAGGACTCCGAACGAACGGAGCCAACGAAGATGCGACTAGAACGAACGCGTCGGTCATGCGTGCCTCGGCCCGATGGCGAAACCGGTCGCCGCGATGCGGCCCGGATAGCTACAGAGCGTAGCATCAGTTTCTTCGGAGCCCGGCGAAACCTCATGAAGCGTGTTTTTCGCGCTCTGCCCGTCGTGTCGTCTGGCACGCACGCCGCCCACTTTGTCGGTTTTCGCGATGCGGAAACTACACGCGTGTAATGCTATGGTCCCGCGCCATGCTGCACCGACGCGCTGATCAGGGATGGATCGAAGTCATCTGTGGCCCAATGTTCTCCGGCAAGAGCGAAGAACTCATCCGGCGGGTCACTCGCTACCACCTCGCCAGGGTGCCCACCCAGACGTTCAAACCGGAGCTTGACGTTCGCTATTCGGTTGGTGAGGTCGTCTCGCACTCGAAGCTCTCGACCGCGGCCATACCGGTTCCAAACGCACAGGAACTGCTGCGCACCGTCGAGGATCGCACCATCGTGGTCGGCATCGACGAGGGCCAATTCTTCGACGACGATCTAGTCGAGGTGGCGACGATGCTTGCCGGCGCCGGCAAGCAGGTCATCGTCGCCGGACTCGACAACGACTACCTGGGCCGTCCCTTCGAGCCCATCCCCTCGCTCATCTTGCGAGCCGAGTACGTGACGAAGAGCCTGGCCGTATGCCACCGCTGCGGCGGCCCCGGCCTGTTCACCCAACGTGTCGTCCACAGCGACGAACTCGTGGTCCTCGGCGCCACCGACGCCTACGAGGCCCGCTGCCGCCGCTGCTACAACCCCGACGAAGCCGTCCAACCCACCCTGGAGATGGAAACGGCGTAGCCGGCTTCCCCTGGGGCCTGCCCAAGGAAACGCTCGCCCTACGCGGCCGCGCCCGATGAGGGTGCCCGAGGGGACGGGCTTCTGGCTCGACGACATCGCTCAGAGTCCTCATGGGGGTGCCCGAGGGGGCGGGCCCCGCACCGGGCCGCACGATCACGAGGCGCCGATGGCAAGATCAGCGCCTCGTACCTCGATCAGCAACCGAAGGTTGCTGATCGAAACCTCAGTCTGGCACCGGGCTGCGGCGCATCCAGACTGAGTGGGCGAGGCCGAGCGCGAGGCTCATCGCAATGAAGGCGGAACCGCCGGCGCTCAGGAACGGCAGGGGCAGGCCGGTGACGGGCATCAGCGTCATGGTCATGGCGACGTTGACGAAGATATGGAAGACCAGCAGGGCCGCAACCCCGGTGGCGACCAGTTGCGAGAACTTGTCCCGACCGTTGCCCGCGGCGACCAGGACCCGCCAGATGATCATGGCGAACAGGCCGAGCACGATGACGGCACCGATGAATCCAAGTTGCTCCCCGATCGCGGTGAAGATGAAGTCGGTTGATTGCTCGGGAACAAAGTTGAGATTGGTCTGGCTCCCGCCGAACAGCCCCTTGCCGAAGAAGCCGCCCGACCCGATGGCGATCTCGCTCTGGGTCTGGTTGTAGAGAGCAGTTGCGGCCAGATCTTCGGTCGGATCGAGAAACGCGGTCAAGCGGCGCAACTGAAACTCCTCGAGGGCGCCGGCCTGGAAGATGCCGACGGCGCCGACCACCCCCGCGATCAGCAGGAACGCCAACTGGCGCCAGGTCGTCCCCGCCACAAACAACATCGAGAGCGCAATGAACCCGAACACGAGCATCGTGCCGAGGTCGGGTTGCACGAAGATCAGGAGCGCGGGCAGCGCCACGAGGATGAGGGCACGGCCGACGTAGTCCCACCGCAAGCGGTCTCCGCCGCGGCTGAGCAGCAAGGCGAGGGCCAAGACGACCGCGATCTTGGCGAACTCAGACGGCTGGAATGCGTAGAACCCGAAGTCGACCCACCGCCGGGCCCCGTTGGCGTAGGTGCCGATGGGAGTCAGGACCAACAGCAGCGTCACCAAGCTCCCGATGTAGACCGCCGGAGTGATCGACCGCACCACTCGCATGTCGATCATGGACGTGAAGACGAACACGGCGACGCCGATCACGGCAAAGATCAGGTGGCGGCGCATGACCGCAGTCGGGTCGAGGCCACGGGCCTGGAGCCCGGGCGCCGATGCGCTGTAGACCATCAGCACGCCGAAAGCGGCGAGCGCCAGGTAGGGAATGACCATGAAGAAATCCGGCCGTAACGTACGCTCCCGCTGAAGGATCGAGATTGGTTCGGTGCGACGGGCTGCGAGCGACATCAGTCGGCGTCCTCACCGAGAATGATCGGCGTAACGCCGCCGGGGCCGTTCATCAGATACTGGAGAATCGGTTTGGCGGTCGGGGCCGCCACCTTGCCTCCGGACCCGCCCCGCTCCACGACGACGACCACGATGTACTTGGGATCGCTGATCGGAGCCACCCCGGCGAACAGTGCCGTTGAAACCCCTTCTTCTCCCTTGATGACTTCAGCGGTGCCGGTCTTGCCGCCGACCTGCTCCTTTCGTGAGCCGAAATCGGCGAAGGCAGCAGCTGCGGTACCTCTGGGGTTGTTCACTACCTGCTGCATGTCACCGCGCAGCGCCAGCACCGTGGTGCGATCGATGTCGAGCTCCCGGATCAGCTTCTTTGGGTTCTCGAAAATGACCGCGCCATCGGAATCGACGACCTCGTTGACCACTCGTGGCTGCCACAACGATCCGCCGTTGAGCATGGCGGCGTAGGCGTTGGCAAGCTGCAGGGGGGTCACCACCACCGAACCCTGGCCGACCGAGGCGAGCAGCAGGTCACCACCGAGCCACGGCGAGGCCAGCTCGAGGCGCGCCGGGTCGAGCCGCAACGGTGAGTTCTCCGCCCAGTCTTCGTAGAGCGCCCGGTCGGGGATGATGCCCTCGCGCTCAAAGGGGAGGTCGATGCCGGATTCAGCAGCGAAGCCGAGGTTTCGGGCCCAATCCTGGAGCATGTTCTCGCGTGGAGTGTCCTTGTAGGTGTCCCAGATGTTGAGGGCCACATCCCAGAAGTAGACGTTGCAGGACCGCATGAATGCCTCATGGATGTTCTGCTCACCGTCGTCTGCTCGGGTCCAGTTCCGCCACACGAGCTGGCTGCGGTCGGTGAATGGAGCGTCGAGCTGACCGGCACAGAGGATGCGGGACTCCTCGGAGCGCGCTTCGCGCGGATAGACATTCTCTTCGAGCGACGTCACGTAGGTGACGGCCTTGAAGGTGGAGGCGGGGGCATATTGGCCCTGAACCGCGGAGTTGGTGAAAGCTCCTTCGGGAAACGCGGCGAACTCGGCCTCGGAGAGACCCCCGACGAAGATGTTCGGGTCGTAGGTCGGAGCAGAGGCCATGGCCAGCACGCTGCCGTCTTTGGCGTCCAGCACCACGCCGACGGCGCGCACGGGACACTGAGGGTCGTCTTCGCCCGGAACACAGTCGGGGTCATACTGCTCGCGGGAGAGGGCAAGGCCCTCAGCCAGCGACTCCTCGAGTACCCGCTGGATGTCGAGGTCGATGGTCAGCAGAAGGCTCCCTCCCGGTTCTGGGGGCTGTTCGGCGAGCTCTTCGAGCACGTTGCGCTTCGCATCGACCTGGTACTTCTTGAGCCCCGGCGTGCCGCGCAGCAAATCGTCATATTCACGCTCGACCCCGATCTTGCCGATCAGGTCGGTGTGCTTGACCCCCGGCCGCTCGAGATCCTCATCGTTGGGACGACCGATGTAGCCGATGACGTGTGAGGCCAGTTCGCCCTCGGGATAGATCCTCACCGGCTGCGGTTCGACCGCGACTCCGGGGAACTCCTCGGCGTGTTCGATGAGGAAGACGGCCTGCTCGTCGGTGAGTTCGGGAACCAGTGTGATCCGGTCACCGCGAGCGCGGGCATCGTCGATGATGGCAGCCACTTCTCCAGGCGCGAGCGAAGTGAACGCAGCCAGGCTGCTGACCAGCTCATCCTGTTCGTCTTTGGGAATGAGCTGTCCGTCGACCACGATCGCCAGTGCGGGACGGGTGCCGGCCAGGAGGCGGCCCTTGACATCGCGGATCTCACCGCGTGGGGCGGGGGTGCTGGCCACGTCGATCCGGTTGCTGACCGCCTGCTCCTCGTACGTTGCAGCCTCGGTGACCTGGATCTGCCACAAACGCAACGTGAGCACGCTGAACAGCCCGATGAAGACCAGGCCGAGGACACCGAGCCGCCAGCCGGCGCTCACGGCGTGTTCTTGCTGTCTGCGATGTTGGTCACTTTGCCCAGTTCCTGACGATGGGCCCGATTCCCATCAGCTTGGTCACGCCCGGCAACACGAGCGCCGCCAGCAGTGTGTTGTAGAGCGAGGGAAGAATCATCGTTTGCACCACCGAAGGGTTGTTCAGCGTGCGTTGCCCGAACAGCGTACCGCCGACCGCGAATAACACTTGGCCCAGGAGGGTCAAGCCGAAGATCCCGATCGCAACGATCAGCCAGCCTTCGTCTGCCCGCCGCCGCACCCGCAGCGTGATGAAGGCGACGACGGTCAACGACATCGCCCACAGACCTAGGGGCGAGCCGCCGAGCAAGTCGAGCAGCAAACCGGCCGTGAATCCAATGAGGATGCCCGGTTCGGGATCGAGGTAACGCACCGTGGCGATTACCACCAAGGTCACCATGTTGGGAGCGGAACCAAGCGGTTGGATGCGCCCATCCCCAAAGACCGTCGTCTGCATGACGACGGCGACAACCACCAGAGCGAGGGTGATGGCGATTTGGCGGCCGGTCATTGCCCGTCCACGTCGGCAGGGTCGAACGGGGGTAGCGTGGTTGTGGTCACCGTCCCCGTGTCGTCAACGTCGGCATCGAGCGGCGACCACCCAACGATGACCTTCACGTAGTCGAGCCGGCTCAGCTCGATCGCCGGAATCACGTCGGTGATGAGGGCAAACCCGGCCTCAGACTCCGCCGTGCTGCGCACTGTGCCGACCAGGATCCCGGGCGGATAGCGCCCCCCGGCGGTGAAGAGCCGATCTCCCTCACCCACCGCCTCAACGGCGTTGAACATCTTCAGCTGCGGGAAGTCCAGACCTTGGCCCTCGACCCACCCGGTTTCGTTGGTGGCCACGTCGCGAACCCCGACCCCCGACTGGGGATCGGTGATCAGCCGCACCCGGGCCGATCCGCTGGACACGAAGTCGATCCGCCCGACGAGTCCGTTTTCGTCGATGACGGCCTGGCCTTTGACGATGCCCGCCTCACTGCCCTTGTCGATGAAGCGCACCTGGTCGAACGCGCTGTTGCCGAGTGCCGTGATGCGAGCCGACACCGCGGCAAGGTCGTCGGGCGGGTCGAGTTGGAGGGATCGCTCCAGCTCCTCGACTCGGCGCTCAAGTTGCTCGGCGTCACCGACGAGAGCTTCCAGCTCTACGACGCGCCCTTGCAGCCGCTCGTTCTCCTCGCGCAGGCCCGCGATGTTCGAGACGCCATCGACAAAACCGACGAGAGGCCGGGTGACCGCGACGGCGAAGTCCTGGAGCGGCGAGAACAACGCCTGAGCGCCATCACGCATGACGTTGCCGACACCTTCTCCCTGGGAGCGGACGTCGAACGTCGCCAGCAGGAACGACACCACCAGCAACCCGACAAACAGCGTGGTGGTGCGGTCGAAGCGGCGGAAGGATTGCATCGGCCGGGGAAGCCCGCGGCCTCGGCTCAGGTCCGGCCGCTGGAGGACAACACAACGTGCAACACGTCGAACTCCTCCAGACAGGCGCCCGACCCGAGCACGACGGACTGCAACGGGCGGTCCGCGGTGACGATCGGCATGCCGGTCTCGTTGGCGAGCCTCACATCGAGCCCGCGCAGGAGCGCACCACCGCCGGTGAGCACGATGCCGCGCTCCATGATGTCGGCAGCGAGTTCCGGCGGAGTCTTGTCGAGCGTGAACTTGACGGCATCGACAATCTGCTGAACGGGTTCCTCGATGGCTTCGCGCATCTCAGGGCTGGAGAGCACAACCGTCTTGGGGAGACCGGTGATCAGGTCGCGACCCCGGACCTCGGCGGCGGGCTCTTCGGCGTACGGCCACGCGGAGCCGATCGCCATCTTGACTTGCTCGGCGGTTCGCTCGCCGAGCATGAGGTTGTACTCCTTCTTCACCCAGGTGATGACGGATTCGTCGAGTTCATCGCCCCCGATGCGGATGCTCTTCGAAACGACGATACCGCCGAGAGAAATGACGGCGACCTCAGTAGTGCCACCGCCCATGTCGATCACCATGGATCCTGAAGGCTCGTGAACCGGCAGACCCACCCCGATGGCGGCGGCCATCGGCTCCTCGATGGTGTAGGCGCGGCGGGCGCCGGCGTGATAGGCGGCTTCCTCGACGGCGCGGCGTTCAACAGCGGTGATGCCGGATGGCACGCAGATCACGATGCGGGGCCGAGCCGCAAAGCGCCGGTTGTGGACCTTGTCGATGAAGTAGCGCAACATCTTCTCGGTGATGTCGAAGTCGGCGATGACGCCGTTGCGCAGGGGCCGAATCGCCTGAATGTACGAAGGGGTCCGGCCGATCATCCGCTTGGCTTCCATGCCGACCTCGAGCGGTCGATTGTCGCGCGTGTTGATGGCGACCACGGACGGCTCGTTGAGCACGATGCCCATGCCGCGGACGAAGACCAATGTGTTTGCGGTTCCCAGATCGATGGCCATGTCTCGGCCGGCGACGGAGAAGATACTGTTCAGCATGCGGAAATACCCACCCTGATGCGTGCGGTCATTGTAGCCAAGCTGTGATTTGTCATTCCCGGGCCGCCTCCCAGAGACGTCTAGCCGAAGAAAATGTCGAGTTCGCGCTCCGCACTCGCCTGCGAGTCCGAGCCGTGGACGATGTTCTCAGTGATGATCAGGCCGAAGTCGCCGCGGATACTTCCCGGGGGCGCCTCGGCAGGATTGGTCGGGCCCATGACGGTCCGCGCCACGGAAACGGCCGACTCCCCCGACCACTCCATGGCAAACACCGGCCCACTCGTGATGAAGGCGACCAGCTCGCCGAAGAACGGCTTGTCGACATGCTCGGCGTAGTGCCGGCTTGCCAGCGCTTGGTCGATTGTCAAGACCCGGGCTCGCTCGAGCTTGAGCCCTTTGCGCTCGAACCGAGAGACAACCTCCCCGATCAACCCGCGAGCAACGCCGTCGGGCTTCACCATCAAGAACGTGTGTTCAATCGCCATAGCCAGAATCCTCAGAAGTGTGGTGCGGAGTGCGAGATGGTAGGCGGATGCTGGCGCCAACGGCCAGTCGGCGCTCCTCAGGCGTCCGGTGAACAACGTCAATCTGCGTTCGCCGCGTTCAGGCCGGCTCGGCGAACAGTCGGCTGGGCGATCTCACGCCGATTGTCCAGCAGCCGCCTCAGCTGGACCGTGTGAAACGGGCGCGAGCTTCTCCGACGACATACAACGAGCCGGCGATGACGATGGCTCCGGTGTCGTCTACCCGATCGAGGGCCTCGGTGATGGCTTGCGTCACGGGGGTAGCGGTTTCGACCGGTACCTCGTCGCCGAAGACGGCACGAGCGGCGGCGGCGACGTCGGCGGCGGGGATCGACGACGGGTCGTTCGCCTCGGTCGCGATGACCTCGCCGACCACACCTTGGAGCGGCGACAGGAGGTCCACGACGTTCCGCTCGCCCTTCACGCCGACGACCAGCATCCAGTCCTGGGGCGGGAACTCGTCGAGGAGCGTGCCGGCCAGCCCATCAATGCCTTGCTCGTTGTGCGAACCATCGGCCACCACCAGCGGATTGCGCTGCAGGACTTCGATTCGGCCGGGCGAGGTCATCGTCGCCGCCGCGGCCCGCACCGCCTCCGGGTCGAGTTCACGACCAAAGAACTGCTCGGAGACCGCCACTGCCGTGGCAAAGTGATCGACCTGGTGCCGGCCGTGGAGGGACAGGAAGATCTCGTCGTAGTCGCGGTACAGGCCGTGCACCGTGAACGTCCATCCACCGACCGCAAGCAGGTCGTCGCCCACGCTGAAGGCGTCACCAAAACGCAGCCACTTCGAATGGGTGGTTGCCACCTGCGCGGTGATCGCGCCTTCCGCGGCCGGGGGCAGCGGCCCAGATACGAGAGTGCCGTCTTGTTTGAGGATCGCCGCTTTCTCGCCCGCGATCTGCCCGATCGAATCACCGAGGTAGGACATGTGGTCCATCGCGATGCCGGTGATGACGGACACGTCGGCAGTGACGACATTCGTGGCGTCCCACCGGCCGCCGAGGCCGACCTCGACAACGGCGACCTCGACTCCGGCGGCGGCGAACGCCTGAAAGGCAATCGCTGCTGTCAGCTCGAAGTAGGTGACGGTTTCGCCGGTCTGCGCTTCATAGATCTCAACGAAGGGAGCAACGTCGGCAACCGCGCCGACAAACTCGTTTGGACCAAAGGAGCGGCCATCGATCGAAAAGCGCTCCTCAACGGCGTGCAGGTGCGGTGACACAAACGTCCCCACCCGCAGCCCATGGTTCTGCAGTAGATCGCGCACCATGCGCACGACGGTGGTCTTGCCGTTGGTGCCTGCCACGTGGATGATCGGGAAGCTGTCCTGGGGGTCAGTCATCAGGTCCAAGGTTCCAACGATGCGTTCCAGACCGGGTTTGACTCCCTGACCGATTCGGGCATCGAGGAAACCGACGGCTGCGTCGTAGTCGGAGATGAGTGACGGTGGCATGGCGTTGGGTCAGCCGAGCTCGGCGAGGGCGGTGCGGAGCTTGCCGAGTTTGGCCTCGAATTCGGCGGCCTTGGCCTCTTCTTTGGCGATCACGTCGGCCGGGGCACGGTCGCGGAAGTTGGGGTTCCCCAACTTGCCTTGCGTTTTGGCGAGCTGTGCCTCGATTTCACCGATCGCCTTTTCGAGCCTGGGCCGCTCCGCTTCCACATCAACCACCCCGGCGAGCGGAATGAACGCCTGCATGCCGCCTGCGGTCAGGCGGGTGTGGCCGGCGACATCTTGCGGCACCTCGCCAACCTGGGGCGCGACGGCGCCGAGCACCGTCAACTGCTCGGTCCACCAATCGATCTCCCCGACCTTCTCAGTCTCTGAGGCAGCACCAACGGATATGACCTGATCCGGGCCCCTGTCGACCAGAAGCGGCAGCTCCTGGCGCGGGCCGAGCTGATGCTCCGACCGGAATCGGCGCACCCCGCCGATCAGCTCTTGGAGCTCCGCCATGGCCTCGGGAGCCGTGGCCGGGGGCGGAGCCGGCCAGTCGGCAGTGATCAGCAGCGAACCATCGCCCAATTCGGACCACAATTCCTCGGTCACAAACGGGATGATCGGATGGAACAGCTTGAGCAGATCGCGCAGAACGACGCCGAGGGTCTGCTTGGTGACCTCAGCTCGCGACTCGTCCTTGAGTGGCGTCTTGGCCATCTCGAGGTACCAGTCGAAGACCTCGGACCAGGCGAAGTTGTACAGCAGGCTGGTGGCGTCGGAGAAACGATAGAGATCCATCAGCCGGTCGTACTCGGCAACGACATCGTGGAGACGGGACAGCACCCAGGCGTCCTCCGGGCCGGGGCCGGTGGGGTAACCGCCGGCGACCGGGACGCCGCTCACGCCGATGTGCTCGACCGCAAAGCGCAGCGCATTCCACAGCTTGTTCCCAAACCGACGCGAGGCATCTATCCAGTCCTCGTTGAGTGGAATGTCATGGCCGGGAGCAGCCGATTGGATCAGGGTCAGCCTGATCGAGTCGGCGCCGTACTTGGCAACCAGCTCGAGCGGATCGAGGGCGTTGCCTGACGACTTCGACATCTTGCGTCCGTCCATGGTTCGGACCAGGCCGTGGATGACGACGTCGTCGAACGGCACCTCGTCCATGAAGTGGATGCCCATCTGCATCATGCGGGCAACCCAGAAAGAGATGATATCGAACCCGGTAACCAGGACACTTGTCGGGTAGAAACGCGTCAGGTCCTCGGTCGCATCGGGCCAGCCGAGCGTCGAGAACGGCCAGAGCGCCGATGAGAACCACGTGTCGAGCACGTCGTCGTCGGGCCGGACCGGCCCACCACACTTGGGGCAGGCGTCCGGGTCGTCAACGGCCACCGTGACGTGACCGCAGTCGTCGCAATACCACGCCGGGATCCGGTGACCCCACCAGAGCTGGCGGCTGATGCACCAGTCCCGTAGGTTCTCCATCCAGTGCAGGTAGTTCTTCTCCCAGCGTTTGGGGATGAAACGGGTTGATCCATCCTTCACGGCAGCGATGGCCGGTTCAACCAGAGGCCTGACACTCACGAACCATTGCAGCGACAGCATCGGCTCAACCACCGTGCCGCAACGCGAGCAATGCCCCACCGAATGGTGGTGGTCCTCGATCTTGATGAGGTAGCCCTCTTTGCCGAGGGCGTAGCGGACCGCCTCACGGGCTTCGTACCGGTCCATGCCAAAGAAGCGACCACCTTCGGTGGTGATCTTGGCGTCGGTATCGATGACCTGGATCGCTTGGAGACCGTGACGCTCGCCGATCTCGAAGTCGAGTGGGTCGTGGGCCGGGGTGACCTTGACGGCCCCGGTCCCGAACTCGAGCTCGACGCCCTCATCGGCCACGATCGGGATCTCACGATCGACCAGGGGCAGCCTGACCATGCGGCCGACGGCGTCGCGGTAGCGGTCATCGTCGGGATGCACGGCCACCGCGGTGTCACCGAGCATCGTCTCGGCCCGGGTCGTCGCGACCGTGATGCCCTTCTCGCCGTTGGGTCCGGGACCATCGACAAACGGATACTCGATGTGGACCAACTCGCCTTGCTCGTCCTCGTACTCCACCTCGATCTCCGAGATGGCCGTGTGACAGCGCGGGCACCAGTTGATGATCCGATTACCCCGATAGATGAGACCCTCGTCGTAGAGGGTCACGAACACCTGACGGACCGCCTTCGAGAGGCCTTCGTCGAGGGTGAAGCGCTCCCTGGTCCAGTCAGTGGAGAACCCGAGGGTACGTATCTGCTCGGCGATCCGGCCGCCGGACCGCTCCTTCCAGGCCCACACCTGGTCGACGAACGCATCGCGGCCCAGGTCGTGACGGGTCAGACCCTCGGCGGCGAGTTCGCGCTCGACAACGTTCTGGGTAGCAATGCCGGCATGGTCGGTCCCCGGTACCCAGAGCGCGGCGTAGCCCTGCATTCGCTTGCGGCGGATGAGCACGTCTTGAATCGAAAGGTCGAGGGCGTGGCCCATGTGCAGCACGCCGGTGACGTTCGGTGGCGGAATGACGATGGAGAACGGTTCCCCATCGGGATTCACCTCAGGCCGAAAGGCTCCGGCTTCCTCCCAGACGGGGTACCAGCGCGCCTCGATGTCGGTCGGGTCGTACGTTGCCTTCATCGCGTCCTTCGTTCATCTCTTGCCCCGTGCGGATGTCTCTTCAGCCGTGCGGAAGAGACGGCAATGCTACCCGGGGGCGGAAGTGACTTCGGCGCATCACACCGCGGACTGCGGGAGCAGCCGGCGCCAAGCTCGGATGAGCCCACCGGTGACTAGTCCCTTCGCGCCGAGTCCTTTGTGCCTGGATCGCTACCGAGAGTAGTTGTAGCGTAACTCCAAGCGGTTAGAGAACCGCTCCGCAGATACGGCGGGTCAAACACAACTTCGGTTCGGGCAAGCAGGGGGACGTTGCGGGCCAGGGATCCGGGAGCTGGGGGGCTCCCGGTTCCAAGGCTGGCAGGGGGCGTCACGGAAGGCATGGCTGACCGTAGAGCAGCTCGTGCACTTGCTGCGAGGGGCCTGACCCGGGGCGACAGCCCCGGGTCAGGCGCGTCCGACGCCGGTCCCGCCGTCACTGGATGACGGGGTCCCGTCACTGGATGACGGGGGAAGTGAAGCCGGGCGGTTTGACCGCCAAGATCGACTTGTCGATACCGGCCAGCACTCGCTCTGCGGTATTGCCCATGATGACGCCCTGGAGTCCGGCCCTCGCCAGCGTTCCCATCACGACGACGCCGGAACCAGATCGCGCCACGACCGACGAGATAACGTCGGCGGCCTCTCCCTTCTCGAGGTGCTCGACGATCGGCACGTCAACAGTCGGGACCCGATCGAGCAGGGACTTGAGTCCGGCGGCAGCCTCCCTGCGTGCGTCATCAACCATTGCATCCACCCCAAGGTCCGAGGTCCCAACGCGGTTGCTGCGAAGTAGAGACTCCCCTTCGAGGCGCCAAGCGTGGATCACGTGCAGCGAGCCACCACGCCGGGCGGCAAGCGACGAGCCCAACTCGAGGAGGGCAACGTTGAGGGTCTCGTGTTGGTGGTCCGGCTCGATCGGTCCCAGCGCCACGGCCACGTCGGGACCCTGGTCCCGCTGGCCGGCATCCACCCAGACAGGAACGGGAGACTTGCGAAGCAGATGCATGGTGGTCGAGGATCCGGCAAGTCCGAGGCGGCGCTTCGGCTCCTCCGGTGAGGCCATGACGATGTCATGGCCACGAGCGACGACCCTTCTGATGACTTCGACGAACTTCGTCCCAAACGCAATGTCGACATCGATGGGGTAGTCCGTCGTTTGGGAGGCCAGGTCCTGCAGTTCGCCGACGCGGGTCTCTGCGATGAGCGCCTCGAGGTCGATCTCGCCGATACTGCTGCGGAGAAAGCGACGACGCTCGGATAGTGGCTCGAGCACGTCGAACACGGTGATCGTGGCACGGTTGCGCCTGGCGAGGTCGACTGCCGCCTCCAGTAGCGAAGGCAACGTAGCGTCTCCCGACGGGACGACGAGCACATTCTCAAATCTCTTCACGATTCCTCCTCATTGCCCGCCCTTCTCAGCGGCTGTCAAACTCGTTATGCGTCTCATTTTACACGAATTACTTAACGTATGTTGGTCTAACGTGCATCATGATTCATGTAGTCGATAGCGTAAATACGCAGCCGAGGGAGGGCCCAGATGAGTCTCGACGTTCTGAATCTGCTGCTGGTTCTGCTGGCAGCCGTAGCCGGGGGGTGGGTTGCCCGGCGCTTAGGCTACCCCGCCATCCTTGGAGAATTGGCCGCCGGTATCCTCCTCGGCCCCCCCTTGCTCGGGCTGCTCGAACCGGACGACGCCCTCGCGGTGATCGGCAAACTGGGAGTCGTCCTGCTGATGCTCGCCATCGGCCTCCACCTCGATCCGTCGGACCTGGGCAAAACCGCGAAGGCGGGGGCATTGGCGGCCACCGGTGGTTTTGTGGTCCCCGCTGCGCTCGGTTTCGGGCTCATGATGCTCGTCGACGGTGACCCAATTGCGGCTACGTTCGTCGCCGTGGCCATGGGCGTCACCTCATTGGCGACAAAGTCGCGCATCCTGGTCGACCTCGGGATTCTCAACACCCGAGTGGCGCATGTCCTCATGTCGGGAGCGCTCTTCTCTGACATCGCGGCGCTCATCATCTTCGCGGCAATCCTCGGTCTGGCTGCAACCGGAACTTTGGCCGTTGGCGGAATCGCCGCTGCAGTGGTCAAGGCCGCCATCTTCCTCGCAGGAACCTGGCTCATCGGAACTCGGGTGTTCCCCGCAGTCGGCAGACTGCTCGCCAAGAGCAAGCCCGACCTTTCGATGGTCGTCCTCGGTGTAGTCGTGGTTGGGCTTGCCTTTGCCGCTGCCGCCGACGCTGCCGGCCTGCATGCCATTCTCGGAGCGTTCCTTGCCGGCCTCTATCTGCGGGAGGATCTCCTCCCCCGAGGTCTGCTCGTCGATGTCGAACGGCGGATGCGGGGAATCTCGGTGGGCCTCCTCGCTCCGGTGTTCTTTGTCACGGCCGGATTCCAGGTGTCGTTCGATGTGTTCACCGAAGCGCCGCTGCTGCTGGCCGGCGTCGTCGTGCTCGCCACGGTCGGCAAGGTTCTGGGGACTGCCCTGTTCTATCTCCCCACCGGCTATGGCTTCCGTGAAGGCATTGCGGTTGGGGCGGGCATGAACGGTCGTGGAGCCGTGGAGATCATCGTCGCAGAGATCGCCCTCGCCGCCGGGCTGATCGATGCGACCGTTTTCTCCATTCTGGTCTTCATGGCGATCTTCACCACGGCCACGGTGCCGATCCTTCTCACCCGGGCCATCGCCTGGCTCGAGCGCCACGGCGAGTTGGTCGGAGAGGATCGCGATGCCTACATCATCGTCGGCGCCGGCCCCATCGCCCGGCGCCTGGCAGCTTCGCTGTCGAAAACGGCACCCGTGACCCTCATCGACACCAACGCAGACCATTGCGCTGCGGCACAGAACGCCGGACTGGCAGTGATCAACGGCAGCGGGCTCGACGAGGATGTGCTCGCCGAAGCAAACGCCGCGGAAGCCCGCACACTGCTGGCGGCCACCGCCAACACCGAGGTCAATATCCTGGCCACCAAGATCGCAAAGCGCCGATTTGGTGTCACCAATGTCATCGCAACCATGGCCCCCGAAACCACTCAGAGTATGCACGCCATGCTCGACGAGCTCGACGGTGAGCTGCTCTTCGGTCGCCCGGTTGACATAGGGCTGTGGGATGCAGACCTCGATCAGAACAGAACGCAGGACCTGGAGTATGCAATTGCCGAACCAAGCGAGATACTCAACGCCAGCGGCGTTGACGAACGGCAGGCCGCTTTGACTAGCCTTCCCCTCGTCATCCACACACCGGACGGCTACGAACCATATGTGAGCGAGAGAGACCTGGCGTCGCACGATCGGGTACTGGCGCTCGGGCGTATCGAACCCGCCCAATCGGTCGAGAGAAGCGCGCCTGCGGCTGTCGACTGATCACCGCCTTTGTCGTACCGGCCGATGTGGCCCCCGGGGAGACCCGGGGGCCACTTGACAGAAACAGCCATTCATGATCTGGACAGCGAGCATCGCCCTGTACTTCCTCGTCGCCGCCATCTTGGCGATCGGTCGGTCGCGCCTTGGCCGGCTCGCACCCGTTGTCGCATCCGTGCCCTTTTTCGCCCAGCTCGCCGTCGTGGTCGGGTTCGCTGCCGTCTCCACCCCGAGATTCGAGGCGATCGAGTGGATCCCCTCGCTGGAGGTCACCATCGGCTTTCGGATCGACCCTCTCACGCTGTTGCTGACAACGATCGTGGCGGCGATCGGGCTGCTCATCGTGATCTACACCGCCGGCTACATGGACGAGTCAGTCGACCGGACTCGATTCCTGGGGCTCATGGTGCTGTTCTCCGGCGGGATGGCGGGGATCGTGAGCTCAGATGACCTGTTCGGTCTCTTTGTGTTCTGGGAGGTCACCACCGTCGCTTCCTACCTCCTCATCGGCTTCAACGACAAGCAGGCTGCGGCGCGCAGTGCGGCGTTGCAGGCGATTCTGGTGACGACAGCCGGCGGCCTTGCCATGTTGGCCGGATTTGTGTTGCTGACCATTGCCTCCGGTACCGCCAACATCACCGCACTCGTGAACGAACCTCCGACTGGCCCCGTGGTGACGACGGCACTGCTCCTCGTGTTCCTCGGAGCGTTCACGAAGTCGGCACAGGTCCCTTTCCACTTCTGGCTACCGGGAGCCATGGCGGCGCCCACACCGGCATCCGCCTACCTGCACTCGGCCACGATGGTCAAAGCGGGCATCGTGCTCCTGGTGTTCTTGGCGCCCGGTTTTGCCACTCTCTCGTTTTGGGGGCCGCTCGTGACTGCGGTTGGACTGGCCACCATGTCACTCGGGGCGGTGGTTGCGATGTGGCAGCGCGACCTGAAACTGCTGCTGGCCTACGGCACCGTGAGTCAACTCGGGTTCATGATGACGCTCATCGGTCTCGACCTGATCGGCGCCGCCGTTGCCGTTCTCGTTGCCCATGCCCTCTTCAAAGCAGCGCTGTTCCTCGTCGTGGGCATCGTTGACAAGTCGACCGGCACCCGAGACGTCGAGAAGCTCTCCGGCCTGGGACGGCGGCAGCGCGGCCTGGCCACGATTGCCGCCTTGTCGGCGATGTCGATGGCTGGGATACCCCCCCTGCTCGGTTTCGTGACGAAGGAGGCAGCAATTGATACGTTGATTGCAGGCTCCGATTGGCTCGCTCTCGCCGTCATTGCTGCTGCGTCGATCCTCACCGTGGCGTACTCGGCTCGGTTCTGGTGGGGTGCCTTTGCGACGAAGCCCGACCTGGCCGCCAATGTCGTTGCGCCACTACGCACCACGATGGTGCTCCCGGCCGCGTTGCTGGCAGCGGCCTCATTGATGCTCGGACTGTTCCCAGCTCGGCTCGGCTCCATCATCACCGCAGCGACTGGGCAGACGACGAAGCTCGTCCTCTGGCCTGGATTCAAACCGGCGTTGGCCGTCTCGACGTTCATCATCGTGGCGGGGGCCGTCGCCTGGAACCTCGCCCCCGGACTCATCCAGAGTGCGACCTTCGCCCGGTTGCGCCGATCCCAGACTCTGTCCGCCGCAGGCATCTACCAGGCAACTTTGCGGGGCCTCAACCTCACCGCCAAGCGGGTGGCGGGGTTCGTTCAGAATGGCTCCCTCCCCACGTACCTGGCAGTGATCCTCACCACGGTCGTCGCGATCCCGACGGCCATCTGGCTCACCAGCTGGGAGGGGCGACCCGTCCTGCCGGCGACGAACGGACCGGCGGAGATCGTGCTCGGCGCTGTTGTCGTGGCAGCCGCCGTCGGTGCCGCCCGTGCCCAGCGCCGCATGGCTGCGGTCCTCCTCCTCGGAGTCGTCGGCTATGCGGTTGCGGGCATCTACGTGACCTTCGGCGCCCCCGACCTGGCGCTGACCCAGGTGCTCGTCGAAACCCTCACGGTCGCTCTCTTCGCCCTCGTCCTGGCCAAGCTCCCCCGCCGATTTGGGATCGAGCCACGCTCCCTCTCGCGAAGGGTCCGCATCGGAGTCGCCGCTTTGGTCGGCAGCTTCGCCGCTTCTGCTGCGGTGCTCGTCACGGCGGTCAGTCCGGAGAGGTCGGTCTCGAGCCAATACACTGAACTCGCTCCCGAGGCCGGAGGCACCAACGTCGTCAACGTCATCCTGACGAACTTCCGTGCCCTCGACACCCTCGGAGAGATCACGGTGCTGGCAGCGGCAGCGATAGGCGTAGGGGCCTTGGTTGCTGCCGGACGCCGCAAACAGCGCAGCGATGGCGTTCCTGTGCCATGAGAATTCGGTTCTCCCCCCTCTTGGCCACCGGGGCGCGCACCATGGTGCCGACCCTCCTCCTGTTCTCGGTCTTCCTGTTGGTGATCGGTCACGATCTACCCGGAGGTGGTTTCGCCGGTGGGCTCATCGCGGCGACGGCGCTTCTGCTGGTCTTCCTCGCCTTCGGCCACCGCGGCCTGCAACGGGCGTTGCCAATCGATCCGGAGATCGTCATCGGAACCGGCTTGGCACTCGCCATCGCCGCCGGATTGATCGGCCTGTTCTTCCAAGGGACCTTCCTCGCCTACTCGTATGTCGCTGAGACGCTGCCGTTCGTCGGCGAGGTCAAGGTCTCGAGCTTGCTCGTGTTCGACCTCGGCGTCTATGTGCTCGTGGTTGGCCTCGTCGTCGGTGCGATCCTGCGCCTCGGGACGGAGCCATCGTGAGCTGGATCATCGCCCTCACCGCAGGCATGCTTTTTGCCGCGGGCACGTACCTCATCCTCCAACGCCTGTTGAGCCGAATCATCGTTGGACTCGGCTTGATCGCCCACGGGGCCAACCTCGTGCTGCTCGGCTCGGGAGGCGAACCCGGGTCGCCACCCATCGTCGAGGCGGCCGCTCCCGCCTCCGGCTACAGCGATCCCCTCGAGCAGGCGTTGGTGCTGACGGCGATCGTGATCACGTTCGGTATCACCGCGTTCCTTCTCGCCCTCGCCTATCGGTCGTGGACCGAGCTGGGTACCGATGAGGTCGAAGATGATGCTGAGGACCGCAGGATCGCCGGCCTGGGAGCTCCCAGGTCATGACCACATTGGCGACACTCCCCGTGGTCATCCCGCTGATCGCCGCCGCAGCAGCGCTGCTGGCAACGCGGCATTTGGCGGTCCAGCGCTTCATCAGCATTGCGGCGTCTTCCCTCCTCGCCGCCGTGTCGATCTGGCTGCTCATCGCCGTCGACACCTCCGGCACGATCGTGGTGTCGGTGGGCGGCTGGGCTCCTCCAATAGGAATCGCTTTGGTCGCGGATCGATTGGCGGTGCTTCTGCTCGCAACAGCATCGCTGGCTCTTGTTGCGGTGCTGATATACGCCGTCGCCCAACGCGCCACCGATGAAGAACTCGGCGGCTTCCACTCGGTGTATCAGATCCTCGCTGCCGGAGTCGCCCTGGCCCTACTCACCGGCGATCTGTTCACCCTCTTTGTTGCGTTCGAGATCATGCTCACCGCCAGCTACGTCCTCCTCACCCACGGCGCCGGCGGCAGCTCAACGCGCGCCACGCTGAGTTATGTAGTCATAGGTCTGGTAGCTTCGGCGCTGCTGCTCACCGCGATCGCCTTGCTCTACGCAGTCGCCGGAACGGTGAACCTCGCCGACTTGAGCACCCGCCTCGACGAGGTACCACCCGGGCTGCGGCGGGGCCTGGGGTGGATGTTGTTCCTGGTCTTCGGGATCAAGGCCGCGATCTTTCCTCTGTTCTTCTGGCTGCCCGACTCGTACCCGCTTGCCCCGACGCCGGTGACCGCGCTGTTCGCCGGGCTCTTGACCAAGATTGGCGTCTACGCCATTCTGCGAACCCAGACACTGCTGTTTCCGAGCGATGGACCGGTGACGCTGATGCTCGTCTTCGCCGGGCTCACCATGGTCGTCGGCGTGCTTGGGGCAATCGCCCAGAAGGACATCAAGCGCATTCTTTCCTTCCACATCGTGAGCCAAATCGGCTACATGATCATGGGCCTGGCGTTCTTCACGGTGGCCGGCATTGCGGCGGCCATCGTGTTCACCGTTCACCAAATCGTGGTGAAAGCTTCGCTGTTCCTGGTCGGCGGCATGGTCGAGGAATCCGAGGGTACCGGGACCATCGACTCCGTCGATGGCGTCGCCCACAAGTCGCCGGTACTGGCCTGGCTGTTCCTACCGGCGGCGTTGAGCCTCGCCGGCTTTCCGCCGTTCTCCGGGTTCGTGGGCAAGCTCGCTCTGATCGAGGCGGGGTTTGACGTGCAGGAATGGGTCATCATCGGCGTTTCGCTGGTGGTCAGTGTGCTGACGCTTTTCTCGATGACGAAGATCTGGGGAGGGGTTTTCTGGGGGAAACCCTCCCCCGGGAAACCGCGTCCCATCCCCCTGGGCATGATCGTCCCGACGGCCGCTCTTGTCGTGGTTGGGTTCGTCATCGCACTCGGGGCTGAGCCGCTTGTCGCATATGCAGAGCGGGCGGCCACCGACCTGGTGGATCCGGCAATCTACCGGAGCTGGGTGCTCGGAGTCGTCCAATGATCGTTGCCACCACCATCGCCGGGTTCTTCCTCACCCTCGCCGCGATCGGCGCCACCATTCGGATCGTGCTGGGCCCTAGCGTTGCGGACCGCATGGTGGCGCTCGACACACTGCTGTTCATCGGCGTCGGTGCGGTCGGGGTCTACATCGCAAGAACCGGCGATACGACGTACCTCCCGGTTCTCGTCGTGGCGGTCGTGACCGCTTTCGTCAGCACCATCGTCGTGGCCCGCTATATCGAAGCGGAGACCGGCCAATGATGATCATCGATATCTTGGCCGGCGCCGCCCTTGTGATTGGGTCCCTGCTGGTGGCGCTCGGGACCTTCGGCTTGTTGCGCTTTCCGGATGTCTTCACTCGGATGCACGCGGCAACCAAGGCCGCCACCGTCGGGGTCATCGGCACCACCGCGGCCTCCGCCGTCGAAGCCGGTGCCGTTGGTGGGGTCATGGTCCTGTTGCTGGTCGTGGCGCTGCTCTTTCTCTCGGGACCACTCGGCATGAGTCTGCTGGCCCGAGCCGCCTACCACGATCCCGAAACGCCGATGTGGAAGAACACGCGACAACTGCCGATCGAGCTTCCGATCCCCGAATCGACACCGTCGCGCCGAACCGGCGGAACGAGCCCGTATCTCGGGCTGTGGCTGTTTGCGATCTGGGTGGCGGCCTTCGGCTCCGTCGCTCCCAATGTGCTCATCGGTGGTTTGCTCGTAGCCGGTGCCCTTGCGGTTGCGTTCCGCCGCCTGGCTCCACGGTGGCCGCGTGCGGTGTTGCACCCCGTTGCTGCGCTTCGCTTCGCCGGACACTTCATGGCGCAACTTGCCGCTTCGACCTGGGACGTCATCCGAGCGCTCCGCCTGTCGCCTGACGAGATCCGGCCCGCCATCATCGAGATACCGCTGCGGGTCCGCACCCGCAATGAGGTCACCCTGCTGATGAATTCGATCTCGTTCACGCCCGGAACGGTCGCGTTGGAGCTCCACGGTCGTAACCTGTACGTCCACGTCTTGACCACAGACGATCCCGCCGCAGCGGTTGCCGAAGTCGCCGCGATGGAGAACGCAATTATGGCTGTCTTCAGCGGACCGGAAGCGGCCGAAGCGGCGCCGCCTCAGACGTAGCGAGAATCACGTAACGATTGACGTATGATGTTCGCCATGTCGGAAGAACATCGATGGACTTTCCTGACGAATCACGCCCACGTGCTGCTCTGCGTTGCGGCCGACCCCGACGTTCGGCTGCGCGAAGTCGCGGGGCGCGTCGGCATCACCGAGCGCGCCACGCAGCGCATCGTCGCGGAGCTCGAGGCCGCCGGCTACCTCTCGCACGAGAGGGTCGGCCGCCGCAACCACTACGCCGTCAACGCCTCGCTACCGCTGCGGCATCCGCTCGAAGACCACCTCGAGATCGGCGCCCTGCTGCGTGTGCTCTCGGAACGCCGCGGCTGATCGATCCCAGGACGGCACCTTGACGTCTTGTTCGGATAGCAGGGATGGAACCCGATCGCCCCATGGGGCGGAGGCTGCTTCCAACAGGATCTCCGCTCCGGATCTCGATGTCCGTAGCGATGGGTACTTCTTCGTTGGGTGTCGCAACAGCGACGACCGTCCAGGTGGCGGTCACCGTCGCGTCGCCGCGATGGCAGGGCGCCACGTGATGGCGAGCTCGTAGCCTCCGAGTCCATCGGGGCGACGCTCCCACATTCTCGCGTTGTCGGGCTGCCAGTGCCGGGGCAGTCCCGGATGATCGAGTGCCGCATTGGTCGGCTCGAACAGGTCACCAACGATGGGTCGACACGGACGTGGGCAGAGACATCCAGGCCTTGGGGTCCACGGTCCCGACCACAACGGGGATGGGGACATCGGGGTTGGCGCTGTCCAGCGTGACGGACCCGCCGAGGCTGAGCGTCATCCGGGTAGACACATCAACCCCTACGGCCGTTGCACATTCGACCTCGACCAACCCACCGGCACCCTCCGACCAGCGTTGGATTCTGCATCAGCACACCGCGAAGGTGGAAGTCTCTGTACTTCGCCGAAGGTCTCGGGTTCCTACACTGCATCCGACAAACAGCTAGCAAGGGCTGCTTCAGATCAGGGACAGGACCAAAGCGACTCGATGCCTTCGCAGCTTGCCTGCGTGGCATCACCAACACCCTGTCATTGGACTATCGGTAAAGCGTCGAGATCGAGTCGGAGCATCACATGGGCTGTGTCACACCAATAGCCATCGAGGGATTCGAGTCCTATCAGCTCGGGTCGGAAGGCGACCGGCGGCTTGTCTACACGAGGGGTGGTCCTGATCGGCCAGCGGTCCTGGTGCTGCACGAGCTCCCAGGAATGGTCAAGGAGTGCATCGACCTGGCGCGCCACCTGAGCGATCCCCACGATGGTCACGATGGCTACCAGGTCCACATGCCACTTCTCTTCGGGACCCCCGGGGAATCGGTGAATCCCTTCAATATGGTCCGCTATGCCTGGTGCATGCGCAACGAGATTCATTTGTTCAAGGACGGAGTCACAAGCCCCATCACGGCGTGGCTAGCCGGCCTTGTCGACGAGGCATCAAGACGTTCAGGATCCGAGCGAGTGGCGGTGATCGGAATGTGCTTGACCGGTGGCCTGGTGTTTGGACTCTTGACTCAGACCAACGTGCGCGCCGTCGTCGCCAGCCAGCCATCCACTCCCTTCGGGTTGTTCTCGCGAACCAAGAAACGAGACCTCGGCCTTTCAGAAAGCGATCTCCGGGACAACTTTGGGACGGGCAAGCCGATCATGGCGCTGCGGTATCGAGAGGACTGGCGATGCCCCCGCCTGAAGATGGAAGGCCTGGCCGAGGCCGCCGGCGTCACACTTCCCGAACCGCCTGACAACGCCATCCAAGATGTGCAACTCGGGAACGTCCGCGTCGTCGACATTCCCGGTAAGGAACACGCAGTCCTCACGCTTTCCCTCAACGGCGACACCTTCAAGGAAGTCCGGCGGTTCCTGCGGGACAACCTGCGGTAACACCGAGCTGAACACCTGCGGGAGTTCTCGCGAGCCGTTGGCGGTTTGGCGGTGGGTTGAGATCCGCTTACGGAGGGGGGCTGCTCCGACGAAGGCATCGCTACCGGGCTGATCCGTTTGCGTTTCAGAGGATGGCCAAATGGGCTTTGGGGCTGTTGGAGGCGACTCTGCAACGGACTTCAAGCGACCCAAGCGACCCTCACAATCAGCCCTCCTGGGATACGCCTCACAAGTCCCATCAGTTGCATTCTGGAACTATCGGTCGCCTATCCGGCGCTCCTGGACACTCCAGCGACAGCCGCTTGCTTGGGCACTCTCTACGCCCTGCCCAGCACCAGGGACAGGAGCGCCATCCGCACATACATGCCGTACTCCATCTGACGGAAGTAGGCCGCGCGCGGATCGTCGTCGACCTCGGTGGCGATCTCACCGACTCGGGGCAAGGGGTGCATGACGATCATCTCGTCTTTGGCGCTGAGCATCGTCTCGGCCGTGATGACGTACGAGTTCTTGACGAGGTCGTACTCGGACGGATCCTCGAAGCGCTCCTTCTGGATGCGGGTGACGTAGAGCACGTCGGTGTCGGAGAGAACCTCGTCGAGATCGGTCGTCTCGTACTGCTCGATCCCGGCGGCGTCGACCTCTTTGACCAGCAGTTCGGGCATCTGAAGGATCTCGGGAGCCACGTAGTTGATCTTGACGTCAAACAGCGTCAGCAGCTTGGCCAACGAGTGCACGGTGCGGCCGTACTTGAGGTCGCCGAGCATCGTGATGGTGAGCCCGTCGATTCGGCCCATCTCCTCGCGGATGGTGTAGGCATCGAGCAGCGCCTGGGTGGGGTGTTCGCCGGCACCATCGCCCGCATTGATGACCGGCTTCGAGGCTGCCTGGGCGGCGATGGCGGCCGACCCCTGATCCGGATGCCGCAGCACGATGGCGTCGGTATAGGACTCCATGGTCTTGACCGTGTCCTGGAGCGACTCGCCCTTGGATACCGACGAGTAGGTGACGTTGTTGATCTGAACGACGCTGCCGCCGAGCCGCTCGATGGCGGCGATAAACGACGATGAGGTCCTGGTGGATGGCTCGTAGAACAGGTTGGTGAGCACCTTGCCCTTGAGCAGATCGAAGGTCCCGATCCGTTCCACCATCCCGTACATCTCGTGGGCAACCGCAAAGATGGTCTCGAGGTCCGCTCGATCGAATTGATCGACCGACAGGATGTCCTGCCCGAAGAACCTCGGGTCTCGCTTTTCTCCGAATGGGAGATGCTCGGTGGTCCGCCGCGTGCTCATGTCATGTCTCCTTGTGGATGATCAGCGCTTGCGCCGGGTGAGCCCCTTCGCTCGTCCCGACAGGTCGAACCGTTTGCCGCGTTTTTGGCAAAAAAAATACCGCCCCCTGGGCGGTGATTCTCCGACGGCAACGACTCGTACATCGGAAGGAGACCATAGTGCCCGCGCGGCCGCGCGACGGTATTACGGACCCAGAACGCGATTCTTTTGCCTGGCTCGAGAGCGACCGCCTAGCGGTCGTCGGGGGAGACGCCGGCCATCATCAGACCGATCTGCTCCCGAGTCGCCTCGGCGGGGTCGACGATGCCCATGATCTTGCCCTCGTACATGACGGCGATCCGGTCGGACAGGGCGAAGATCTCGTCGAGGTCCTCGGAGATCACCAGAATCGCGGTGTCCTCGGCGCGCTGCTGAACAAGACGTTTGTGGATGTACTCCGCCGCACCGATGTCAACGCCCCGAGTCGGCTGGCTGGCCAGCAGCACGTTGGGTGCCCCCGACAGTTCGCGGGCCATGATCAGCTTCTGGATGTTGCCCCCGGAGAGGCTCTGCACGGGTGTGTCGAGGCGTGGCGTCTTGACGGAGAAGTCGTCGACCAGGGCCTGACTGTGGGTGTTGATGGCCTCGAAATTCATCAGGCCGGCGTCGCGGAAGTTCTTGGAGTTGTGATCGATCAGCAGCAGATTCTCGGCCACAGTGAAGGCGCCGATGATGCCGTCCTTCATCCGGCCCTCGGGAACGTAGGAGAGTCCAGCACCGCGCACCTGGAGCGGCTTGAGATTCGTCACGTTCTTGTCGCCGATGTGGATCGACCCTGCGGTCACCTCGCGCAGCCCGGCGATGGCCTCAGCCAGCTCGCGCTGGCCGTTGCCCGACACTCCGGCGATGCCGACGATCTCGCCGGTGCGCACCTCGAGATCGAGGCCGTCGACTTCGACGATGTCGCGATCCCCCATCACCCGGAGGTCCTTGACAACCAGCGCGGGCGGTCCGAGTGTCACGGCGGGTTTGTCGGGCACCAGTTTGACGTCGCGCCCCACCATCAGCTCGGCCAGCGATTGCCGGGTGGAGCCCTCCGGAGTCGCCTGACCGGTCACCTTGCCGTTGCGCAACACGGTGATGCGGTCACTCAACGCCAGCACTTCGTGCAGCTTGTGTGAGATGAAGATAAGCCCGCGCCCGTCGGCGGTCAGCTGGCGCAACGTGGCAAAGAGCTGGTCGACCTCCTGGGGCGTCAACACTGCGGTCGGTTCATCGAGGATGAGCAGCCGCGCCTCGCGGTACAGCGCCTTGATGATCTCGACCCGCTGCTTCTGCCCCACAGCGAGCTGCCAGACGACGGCGGATGGATCGAGGTGCAGCCCGTATTGCGAACCCAGTTCCTCGATCCGGTGCGAGACGGCGTCGAGATCGGTCAACGGCCCCCGGCTCGAGGGAAGTCCCAGAGCCACATTCTCGGCGACGGTCAGGGTGTCGACCAGCATGAAATGCTGATGGATCATCCCGATGTTGTGCTGGATCGCTGCCGTTGGATCGGCGATCGTGACCCGCTCGCCGTTGAGGTAGATCTCGCCTTCATCGGCCTGGTAAAGACCGTACAGAATCTTCATCAACGTGCTCTTGCCCGCACCGTTCTCTCCGAGCAGGGTGTGGACCTCGCCCGACCGCAAGTCGAAATCGACGTTGTCGTTGGCGAGCACGCCGGGGAATCGTTTGGTGATTCCCTTCATGTCGAGCATCGGCACATCGGCCACCGTCGATCTGGTCCTTCCGTCTGGTTGGTCCCGGGGGGCCTTGTCCCCCGGGACACCTCGTTCGTTTCCTCTACTCGATCAGCCGGTCGGGGTGATGGCCCCCGAGATGATGTCGGCGATCACCTGGTCGGCCAGGGACTTCACCTCATCCGGCAAGGGGTAGGCGTCGTTGTACTCGAGCACCAGGCCGCCGTTCTCCAAGTCGATCACGTAGGTGTCGCCACCGAGGACACCGCCGTCCATTTTGCTGAGGATGTCGCGCAGCACGACCTCCCACTTGTAGACCTGGCTGGCGACCACGATGTCCGGTGCCAGGGACGCCTGGTTGGCCTGGGTCCCAAACCAAGGAACGCCGGCATCGTTCGCAACGGTGATGGCACCAACCACCATCTGGGCCGTCCCGGAGAGCACATCGGCGCCTGCTGCGATCTGGGCGGAGGCCGCTTCGGAGGCGAGCTGCACGTCGCTGAACGAACCCGTGTAGTTGACGTTCACTGTGACGCCGGACCCGTCGGCTTCGGCGCCGTTCTTGAAGCCATCGACGTAGAGCTTGGCGTCGCCGACTTCGACCGGTCCAACGATCCCGATGGTATCGCTGGTGGTGAGCGCCGCCGCCATCTTGCCCATCACGTAGCCGCCCTCGTCGGAGGCGGCTTCGTAGGCGAAGACGTTTGCGGCTCCGAAGGTATCGGCCGCCGTGCCCCAGGCGAAGGCCGTCTCCGGGAAGTCCTGGGCGATCTCGGCCAGCGAGCCGCCGTACTGGGAACCGTGGGCGATGACCAGGTCATAGCCTTGATTGGCGTAGTCACGGATCGCCGCCGCAGCGTCCTCGACAACAAACGCGTTGTCGGTGATGGCGACCTCGACCTCTCGCTCGCCGGCGATGACGTTGACGGCGTCCACTATCGACTGAGTGAAGGCAAGGTCGTTCGTGGCCGATGGGGCCACGATGGCGATCAGCATGGCCCCCCCGGAGGCCGCGGTCGTCGTGGTTTCGGCCTCGGTCGTGGTGGTCGTCTCGCCGCCCTCGGCGGTCGTTGTTGTTTCACCTTCGGCGGTGGTCGTAGTTTCGGCGGCGGTCGTCGTGGTGGTCTCACCGGCTGCCGCCGTCGTGGTGGTGGTTTCGTCGTCACCGCCGCTCGAGACAATAACGATGCCGATCACGATCACTGCGAGTGCCGCAACCCCGATCCAGATCCATGTGTTTCTACTCAATGTGGGTTCTCCTCCATTTGAACGCGTGGGCCGAAGCCCATTCGGTGGTCAGGTTCCTCTCGTGAATGGTTTGGTGAGTGCCGCCGGTGGTCGGAAGCGACTCGCAACGAAGACTAGGGCGAGAATCGTGATGATCGCCGGAGCCATGGCGGCGATATCGGACCAACTCTGGGGAATGACACCGACGGTCTTGAGCTGCAGCACCAGCGAGTTGACGAAGCCGAAGAGCAAGGCTCCCAACATCACGCCGATGGGCCGCCACGCCCCGAAGTAGACCAGGGCGATGGCAACGAACCCGGCTGCGTTGGTCAGGTTCTGCTGGAAGATGCCGAGGTCGATGGCAAGCGCGGCGCCGGCCACACCGGCCATGGTGCCGCCGATGGTCACCGTGGCGTACCGAACGCCGCTAACACTGACGCCCAGGCTGTCGGCCGCTCCTGGGTTTTGACCGACGGCGCGGATGTTCATTCCAAACGTGGTGCGGTTGATGATGAACGTCGCCACCGGCACCGCCACGAACGCCATGTAGACCACCAAACTGTGGTTGAAGAACATCTCGCCGATCCAAGGAATGTCGCTGAGCAACGGGATCGGGACCTTGGGGAACTTGGTGATCGGAACGGGAGTACCCACCAGGCGCTGGAACAACAGATCACTCATGCCGAGGCCAAAGAGGAACACCCCGATGCCGGCGATCCCTTGCTCGGCCTGAAGCGACACCGCGATCACCGCCGAGATCAGACCCATCACAATGCCGAGGGCAACGCCCGCCAGCAACCCGTACCAGACGTTGCCCGTCTTGAGCACGGTGTAGTACCCGGCGAACGCGCCGAGCAGCATGATGCCGTCAACGCCAAGGTTGAGCACACCACTGCGCTGCCCGAAGGTTTCACCGAGCGCGGCCAACAGAAGCGGAACGGAGAGCCGAATGGCGCCGGCCACGGTGGCGATGATGACGGCCTCGGTGAAGAAGTCGCTCATGGGTCGTCCTGGAGGTAGTCGGGGTCCCCGAAGTCATCGGGGCGCGCGGAAATGCCAGTGGGCGGTGGTGGCTCGTCGGGAACGACCGCTTGCTCGATTTGCTCCTGTTTGGCCAGAGCGGCGGCCGTCTCGGCTTCGGTGGCCCGGTTCTGGAGCAGCTTCTTGTAACGATCGGTGGAGACCACCAAAACGACAACGATGCCGTTGATGGCGAGGATCAAGGCTGAGGGCACTTGCACGGCGCGCTGCAGGGCGTTGCCGCCCACCAGCAGGCCCCCGAACAAGAACGAGGCCGGGATGGTCCACAGCGGATGAAGGCCGCCGAACAACGCGGCGACGATGCCGTTGAAGCCGGCGCTCCCGGTGAAGCCCGCGGTGGAACCGTCGGTGACCATCCGGTGGCTCTCGCTGCCGAACACCAGCACCGCGCCGGCGAGGCCGCACATCGCCCCGCTGAGCATCATGGCAGTGACGATGGTCCGCTTGACTGGGATACCGGCGTAGCGGGAGGCATCGACATTCTGACCGACGGCCCGCAGTCGATAACCGAGCGGGGTACGCCACAACAGGATGTAGGCCGCAATGGCGGCAAGCACCGCTAGCAACGGACCGATGTGGAAGCGGTCGCTGTTGAGGATCAAGGGGAGGTCGGCGGTCTCCGGCAGGCGCTCGGTCTGCGGGATGCGGGTCCCCCGCTCGATCTCGGCTGGGTCGAGCAGCGGACCACGCAGCAGGTAGTTCATCAACTGCACCGCAACGATGTTGAGCATGATCGTGCTGAGGATCTCGCTGACCCGGTAGTAGGCCTTGAGGAACCCGGGGATCGCTCCCCAGATCGCCCCGCCGACCATCCCGGCGATGATCACCGCCGGAAGCATGATGATGGCGGGCAGGTCGCCAAGCAGGAGAGCAGCCATGGTGGCGAAGAGACCGCCGAGCACCATCTGGCCCTCACCACCGATGTTGATGACGTTGGCCCGGAACGCAATGGTGATGCCGACCCCGACGAAGAGCAACGGCGTGGCTTTCAGAACGGTGGCGATGAGGGCATCGCCGCTGCCGAAGGCCCCTTCGAACATCGCCTGGAAACCCTCGACCGGACTGGCGTCCAGCACCACCAACATGATGGCGGCGATGAGGAGAGCGACGAAGACGGCAGCCAGCGGCACCAGGTAGGCGAGGTACTTCGACCTCGATCGCAGGTTCGCTCCCGCGCTGGTCACACCCGTCCGCTTCCCACTCGTCCGACAGGACTCACACCGTCAGGCGCGAGACTTGCCATCTGCTTACAAAATGTCAAACCCGAGCCACGGCGCTGTCACGAATCGCGACTCAGCGTCAGGTAGTTGTAGATAGTGATGCGACTGACCCCCATCCGCTCGGCAACGTCGTCGATGGCCTTGCGGAGCAGGAAGGCCCCCTGGTCATCGAGCATCCGCACCGCCGCCTGCTTGTCGGTCCGGCTCAGAGACGAGAGTTCGCCACCCAGTTCGGCTTCGACGTGGGCCACCATGCGATCGAGCGCATCGGTGAGCGACCCCAGCCGTACCCCCCCGACCACAGAGTTCTGCCAGCGGATCGGCACATCCCCAGAGTCGAGCTCATCGGGGCCGACCACCTGGCCGCCGACCAGAATCAGCAGCGGTTCAATCGCTTGGAACACCGGATGATCGGCGGCGCCGGCCATGTCAGTCCGAGAAGTCGATCTGCAGGGCCACCCGGGTGGCCCCCGCCGTCCGAGCCGCTTCGAGCATGGCACCAATCGCTTCGGTTACGGCCGCGGCGTCACCGGCGATGGCCGTCCCGAATGGGCCCATCTCTGCCTCAAACCCGCGGCTGCGAACCTCATCGATGGCCGCCAAAACGTGGGGACCGGGGTGGGCGTCGACAAACGGCTCGACGGTGAACTCCGCCCTTCCTCGCATCAGCCGTGGTCCTCTCCGTCGCTTCCGACGACTCTATCTGCCACTCCCGGCCGGCCGAAACCGAAGGGCGCGTATGCTGAGCAGGAAGCCAACCGCGACCTCGGTTTTGACAAATTGTTAAGCCTGACGAAAAGTGGCAGAGTGGAGCCGAGTCCGGTGCGAACATCCTCGAGCCCTGGGGAGGGATGGACATGACACTCACGCCGACGAGTACCGCCACGTTCGTGGTGAACGGGCACGAGGTCTCCGTCCGTGCCGACCACCCCCACCTGCTCGCTGCGTTGCGCGAGGAACTGGACGTCACTTCACCGAAGGACGGCTGCTCTCCCTCGGGCCAATGTGGTGCCTGCACGGTGCTACTCGACGGCAAACCAATCCAGAGTTGTCTCGTGTCGCTCGAAAAGGCGTCCGGCAAAGAGGTCACCACCCTCGAGGGGTTTGACCCCGACGAAAGAAACCGCCTCGCCACCGCGTTCTCGGCGGCCGGAGCCCTCCAATGTGGCTTCTGCACGCCCGGCATCCTGGTGCGAACCAAAGCCCTGCTCGATCAGAAGGGCAAGGACCTCGACAAGGCGACCGCCGCCGGCCGCCTTGGGGCGCACCTCTGCCGCTGCACCGGGTACACCAAGATCTTCGACGCCATCGAAATGCTGCGCGAGGGCAACATTCCGCTGCCGACCCTCCCGGGCGGCGTCGGCACCTCAGGGGCCAAGTACGAGGCGCCCGAGCTTGCCCTGGGCGACCGCGGCTACGTCGACGACCTGCGGGTCCCCGGTCTCCTCCACGGGGCACTCCGACTAGCCGACCACGCCAGGGCCGACGTGGGTGCCATCGACCCCTCCCCTGCCCTGGCGATTGACGGGGTCCACGCCGTCTACACCGCCGCCGACATCCCCGGCGTACTGAAGGTCGGCATCATCCACAAGGACTGGCCGGTGATGATCCCAGTCGGTGGGCGCACCTCGTACCTCGGCGATGTGCTCGCCATCGTGGTTGCCGATACCGTCGCCATCGCCCGGGAGGCGGCCGACGCCATTGCCATCGAGTACAACGTGCTCGAGCCGTTCGCCGACCCCGACCGGGCACTCGCCTCGGGCGAAGACGCGGTATGGGGCCTCGACGGCAACGTGTTGTCCCGCTCGACTTATGCCCGCGGTGACGTCGATGCCGCCATTGCGGCATCGACCCACCAGGTGACCGAGACGTTCTACACCCAGCGGGTCGAACACGCCTTTCTCGAGCCAGAATCGACCCTCGTAGTTCCCGGTGAGGACGGCAGCCTCATGGTCTATTCCGGCGGCCAGGGAGTGTGGGACGACCGCGACCAGATCGCCGACATGCTCGACATCCCCAAGGACCGGGTGATCGTCGAACTGGTCTCCAACGGTGGGGCGTTCGGCGGCAAGGAGGACATGGCGAACCAGGCGCAGACGGCGCTCGCCGCCTACCTGCTCGGCAAGCCGGTCAAGTGCACCCTGACCCGGCCCCAATCGCTGCTGATGCACGCCAAGCGTCACCCCATCCGGATCGAAGCCACCGCCGCCTGCGACGAGAACGGCAAGCTCACCGCCTACCGAGCCAAAATGATCGGCGACAGCGGTCCCTACGCCTCGGTCGGGATGAAGGTGCTCGAGCGGGCGGCCGGTCACGCCACCGGTCCCTACGAGATCGCCAACGTCGACGTCGAAGCAATCGCGGTTCGCACCAACAACCCGGTGTGCGGCGCCTTCCGTGGCTTTGGCGCCAACCAGGCCCAATTCGCCTCCGAGGGCCTGCTCGACCGGTTGGCGGCCCAGGTCGGTATCAGCGGCTGGGAAATGCGCGATCGCAACGTCGTCAAGCCCGGTGACGTCTGGGGACCCGGCCAGATCATGGACGACGGCTGCCGCGGCGCCCGCGAATGCCTCGACGCCATCAAGCCTGCCTATGACGCAGCCCGCGCCGCGGGCAAGGCGATCGGGATGGGTCTCGCCCTCAAGAACTCCGGACTCGGCAACGGGTTCCTAGAGATCTCACGAGCGGTGGTGCGCTTTGACGAGGACGGCGGCGTCGAAGTCCGCCACTGCTGGACCGAGATGGGCCAGGGCATCCACACCGTGGCGCTCCAAGTTGCCGTCGAGGAACTCGGGGTCGACCCCGAGAAGGTCCGGGTCATCGTCGACACCACCCGCGACCTTGGCGCCGGTCAAACCACCGGCTCGCGCGGCACCCTGATGGGCGCCGGATCGGTCCAGGACGCCTGTCGGGTCGCCCGCGAAGGCGGCATGGAACCGGGGATCGACTATGTCGGCGAGTACATCGTCGACTGGACCAACGCCCTCGAAGAGGGCGTTGAGAACCCGATCATCCACTCGGCCTTCGGCTACGCCGCCCAACTCGTCATCGCCGATCCCGATAGCGGCACCATCGAGAAGGTGGTTGCTGTTCACGATGTCGGCCGCGCCGTCAACCCCACGCTGTGCGAAGGCCAAATAGAAGGGGCGGTCCATATGGGCCTCGGCTACGCCCTATCCGAGGACTTCCCCACCGACGCCGACGCCAGACCGACCAACATGACCCTGCGCAGCCTTGGCATCCTGCGCGCCAAAGACATCCCAGAAATCGAGGCCATCTTGGTGGAGGTTCCCCAGCCGCGCGCGCCGTACGGCGTGAAGGGGGTCGGCGAGATCGGGCTGGTTCCCACCGCAGGCGCGGTCGCCGCCGCCCTCCACGAAGTCGACGGCGTCTGGCGCAATCGGCTGCCGATGAACGTTCACCATTCGGTGGGCTCGTGACGGCGAGCACCCCGCCGCCGCTCCCCACGATCTGTTCACTGTCGCCCATACGGACTTGCGGCCCTTCCCGGGGTTTGGATCCACCAGTAGTTTCAATTGAAGAAGGCAATCGATCGCTCATCTAGGAGGGTTTTGTGAGTGCAGTTACGCCGGGCCTCGTTTGTGCCCACCATCACCTCTATTCGGCCCTCGCCCGCGGCATGCCACCCCCACCCGAGGTGGCAACGGACTTCCAGGGCATCCTGGAGCAGATCTGGTGGCGGCTCGACTGCGCCCTCGACCTGGAGATGATCCGCTGGTCGGCGATGCTTGGAGCGCTCGAGGCGCTGGAGAACGGCACGACCGGGATCGTCGATCACCACGAGTCACCCAACGCCATCGAGGGTAGCCTCGAGGTCATCGCCCAAGCCTGCGAGGAGGTTGGAGTCCGGGTGCTCACCGGTTACGGGATCACCGATCGGCACGGCGCCGATGGTGCCCGCCGTGGCCTCGCCGAGAACAAGCACTTCATCGAGTCGGGCGGACCCGGCATGGTGGCGGTGCACGCCGCCTTCACCTGCAGCGACGAGTCGCTCGAAGCGGCCGCCGGGCTGGCCGAGGACCTCGGCGTCGGCGTCCACATCCACGTATGCGAGGGCATTGGCGACATCGATGCCCCGCAGCGGCTCGAAGGACTCACCCGCGACAACTGGCTGTTGAGTCACTGCGTGCATCTCCCCACCGAGCACAGCCTCAAGGGCACCATCCTGCACAACCCGATGTCGAACCTGAACAATGCGGTCGGGTATGCCAACCCGGCCCGCTTCGGCAACCCGGTGGCCCTCGGTACCGACGGGATCGGCGGGAACGTGCTCGAGTCGTTCCGCCTGGCCTACGTGATGCAGCGCTCGGTCGACGTCACGTGTGGCCCGGACACCGCCTGGTCGTGGCTCGAGAACGGGTGGAACATCATCCCCGAGGCCCGTAACGACGAGGTCGTCTGGAGCTATGACCCGATGGACCCGTGGCACATTGCCTTCACCCCCGGGATCATGCCGCGCCAGATCACCATCGACGACGAGGTCGTGTTCGCCGACGGCAAACCGACCAGGGTCGACGCCGAAGAAGTCCGCGCCAAAGCGGCCGAACAAGCCGCCAGGCTGCACGCCAAGCTGTAGATCGCCCGAACAACTGAACGGAGGACTGGAATGTCTGATCGCTTTCATCCAATCTCGATGGAGCAGCTCACCGATTGGGTGTTCACCGAGCTCGAGGCGAAGGACTCGTTGTTCAACGTGCCGCGGTCGGCGTTCTTCGTCCCGAGTGCCGATGACCGGTTCCGCCTCTCCAAGTACGGCGTCGAGCTCGACACCCCGTTTGGTGTCGCCGCCGGACCGCATACCCAGATGGCACAGAACATCATCGTGTCGTGGCTGGTCGGCGCTCGCCTCATCGAGCTCAAGACGATCCAGACCCTCGACGAACTCGACGTTTCCAAGCCCTGCATCGACGTCGAGGACGAGGGCTACAACGTCGAGTGGTCGCAGGAACTCAAAGTGTTCGAGTCGTTCGATGAGTACCTGCGAGCTTGGGTGCTGATCCACGCCCTGCACCACAAGTTCGGTTGGCTTGGGGCGCGACCCGGCATGGTCTTCAACATGAGCGTCGGGTACAACCTCGAAGGCATGCTCAAGCCAAACGTGCAGTGGTACTTCGACACCATGGCAGACGCCTCCGAATACCTGCCGGCCTACATCGACATCGTGGCGGAGCGCTACCCGGCGGTGCGCGACATCGACATCCCAGCCCAGCTCTCCGACACCATCACCCTGTCGACGATGCACGGTTGCCCACCCGACGAGATCGAGAAGATCTCGCTCTACCTGCTCGAAGAGCGTGGCCTGCACACCTCGGTCAAGTGCAACCCGACCCTGCTCGGCGCCGACCGGGTGCGCGGCATCCTGAACGACTCACTCGAGTTCGAGGACATCCCCGTCCCCGACGAGGCGTTCGGGCACGACCTCAAGTACATCGATGCCGTCCCGATGTTCCACAACCTGCGCAGGGTGGCCGCGTCCAAGGGCCTGACCTTCGGTCTGAAGCTGTCGAACACCCTCGAGGTCGACAACTGGCGAACGGTCTTCGACAAGGACGAGATGATGTATCTGTCCGGCCGGGCGCTCCACCCGATCACGACCAATCTCGCCTCGAAGATCTCGGAGGAGTTCCGCGGCGATCTGATGCTGTCGTTCGCCGGCGGAGCTGATTGCTTCAACATGTCCGACCTGATGCGCTCGGGAATGGCAACGGTCACCGTGTGCTCCGACCTGCTCAAGACGGGCGGCTACCTGCGGATGCTCCAGTACATGGAGAACGTCAACGCCGCCTACGACGCGGTCGGGGCGGTCGACACCGCCGACTTCATCGCCAAGGCGGCTCTCGAGCAGCCCGGCATCAACGAGTTTGCCCCGATGATGAACATGGCGGCCCTCACCGACACCGGGCTCGACCTGACCTTCGAGCAGTGCCTCGAACTCCAGGAAGTGCTGCTCGCTGCCGAAGGACCCGACCCCATCGCCGCAGTAGTGCGGGCGTGGGCCGGGGATGCCGGATTCGACGAGAGCCGCGCCGATGCCATCGTGGCGCTCACCATCAAGGTGCTGTCAAGGGTCAACCTGCGCCAGTACGCCGGCCAGGCCCGTTCGGCGTGGCGCTATCAGAAGCACTCGTTCCGGATGGATCGCTCGAAGACCCCGCGCGAACTGCACTACTTCGACTGCATCGAGGCGCCGTGTGTCGACGAATGCCCGGTCGACCAGAAGGTCCCGCAATACATGAACGCGGTGCGTGATGGCGACTTCCTCGGCGCAGTGAAGATGGCCCGCGAGGACAACCCCCTGCCGTCGATTCTCGGCAGGGTGTGCGATCACCTCTGCGAGAACACCTGCATTCGCACTCACCTGGATCAGCCGCTGGCGATCCGCCACATCAAACGCTTCATCATGCAGCAGGAAGAGCAGCCGGTGCTGTTCACTCGCACTCCCCTGGGGCCGACCAAGGTCGCCATCATCGGCGCCGGACCGGCCGGTCTATCCGCAGCACAAGAACTTGGCTACTGCGGATTCGCCGTCACCATCTTCGAGGCGCACCCCTACGCCGGCGGCATGGTCGGCGGGGCGATCCCCTCGTACCGGCTTCCCCAGGAGCAGATCGACCAGGACCTGGCGATCCTGGACGAACTCGGCGTTGAGATTCGCTACGGCCAGAAAGCCGGCGTCGACTTCACCATCGAGCAACTGCGCGCCGACGGGTATGTCGCTGTGTTCGTCGCCGTCGGGGCCCAGCTCGCCAAGAAACTGAACCTGCCCGGTGAAGACGCCGAAGGGATGCTGGACGGCATCAGCTTCCTGCGCAGTGTGCGCGAGGAGACACCCGTCCCGATCGGCGCCAAGGTTGGCGTCATCGGTGCCGGCGACACGGCGATGGACACCGTGCGCTCTGCGTTGCGGGTCGGCGCTGAGGACGTCTACCTCATCTACCGGCGCACCGTCGACCAGATGCCGGCCGACCCTGAGGAGATCCACGCCATCCGCGAGGAAGGCATCCACATCGTCGAGCTGTCGAACCCGGCGGCGCTGCATGTGGAGGACGGCAAGCTTGCCGGCTTGATCTGCACCAAGACGGAATACCGGGGAGACCGGGATGCTTCCGGCCGCAAGATCCCGTTCGACGTTCCCGACTCCGAGTTCGAGATCCCGCTCGACACGCTGATCCTGGCGATCAGCCAGCATTCGGTGCTCGATTTCTTCGGCGACGAGGTCCCCGGTCTGACCAAGCGGGGCTATATCGAGGTCGACCCCGACACCTTCGAGTCATCGATCCCCGGCGTGTACGCCGGCGGCGATGTTGCCGCCCACGGCCCGTCGTCGATCGTCAGGGCCGCCGCCGACGGCAAGCGGGTTGCCGCCGCGATCGCGGCGAAGTACGGGGCCGACCGGGTGATGCCGGTCGAAGCGGAGCGGCCGATCGATCTCCACGAGATGGTGATTCGCCGGTCGCGGCGCGAGTACCGGGTGCCGATCAAGTTCAGCCCCCTCGACCAGCGCGACGGATTCGACGAGACGGTGCTCTCCTACACGCCTGCCGAGGCGATGCAGGAGGCCGGCCGGTGTCTCGACTGTCACGAGATCTGCAGCCTGTGCGTCGGCGTCTGCCCCAACATGGCGCTGATGACGTATGAGATGGAGTCGGTGCGCGCCGAACTGCCGGCCCTCACCGTCGCCGACGGCGCGGTCGTCGCCGGAGATGCGTCGCCCTTTGTGGCGGGACAGAATCTCCAGATCGCGGTCCTCACCGACTTCTGCAACGAGTGCGGCAACTGCGTGACGGCATGCCCGACGTCGGGTGAGCCGTATCGCGACAAGCCGCGCCTCTATCTGAACCGGGCAGACTTCGAGGCCGAGAAGGCAAATGCCTTCATGGCGTTCGGCGATTCGGTGATGGAAGCCCGGATCGATGGTCAGACGCATCGCATCGAGGTCAACGGGCAGATCGAGTACACCTCGCCTGCCTTCACCGCGAAGCTCGACGCCGACACCCTGGCGTTCATCGAGGCGACCCCGACGGCGGCAGCCGCCGACGGCGAGGTCCTCTCGCTGCTACCGGCTGCGGAGATGTACACGGTACTCAAGGGCGTCGGGGGCTCGATGCCCCAGATCCCCGTGATGTCCGAAGGCGGCACCTTCGTCCCCCATCCCGGCTACGCGGAGGACTAAACCCGTTCTTGCGTGGCTGGGGCGCGGTTTTTCGCGCCCCAGCCACGCCGGAACGGCGAACCCGCTTACCTCGCCCGAAGCCGTGTCGTTCAGTCCGCGAGCGCGGCCATCTCCCAGTCAACGGCGGGAAGCACGTAATCGACCACGGTGTCCTCGAAGTGACATTGCTGGACATAGTCACCGCCGGTGAGCACGACCATCATGTCGACACTCGGAAGCAACACGATCGCCTGTCCGCCCCACCCGGTCCGCTGCACTGCGTCGATAACCATTCCGTCGTACTCGTAGGTCTCGGTGAACCACTGATATCCGTAGCCGTCTCCGTCGGAGGCGCGGCCCGGGATCGAAACGTGCTCCTGAACCGAGGCCTCGATCCACCCACTGGACACCACACGAGTTCCGTTCCACACGCCATCGTTGAGGAAGAGGAACCCGAACTTCGCCATGTCGCGTGGGCGCATCTCGAGTTCCCCGGACGTGTAGACGACCTCCGGGGTGAGGTACTGCCACTCGTAGTCCGTGATCCCCAGCGGCCCAAAGAGATGGGCGTCGGAGAAGTCGTCGATCGAAGTGCCGGTCGCCGCCTCGAAGTATTCGCCGAGGAGGTTGACGTCTCCCCCGCTGTAGTACCAGTACGTCCCCGGTTCATGGGCAATCGGCCGCGCCAGGACGTACTCGACGGGGTCTTCCACGATGAACAGCTGAATCAGGTCGTTGCTGGTGCTGGTCAGCGGCACGTCCCATTCATTCCACTCCAAACCCGAGGTGAGCGTCAGGAGATGCTCGACGGTGATGGCGTCCTTGCTTTCAGTTCGCAGATGGGCGTACTGCGGGAAGGCGGCCATCACTGAGGCGTCAGATCCTTCGATGGCGCCCTGGTCGATCCCGATGCCGACGAGCGCCGCAGTCACGGCCTTGGTCACCGACATCAGGTTGTGACGCGTCTCAGCGTCGAACTCGACCTCCTCGCCCAGGAACTCGGGGTCTTCGTATTCGAAGCGGTGGCCGGCGAAGTACTCCTCGAACACGAGACGGTCATCCTTGACGACAAGGACGCCGTGGATTCTGCACGGGTTGTCGTCACGAACATCGTCGACCAGTCGGCTCAGCGCCGCTACATCGAGGCCGACGTCTGCGGCGGACGCGACGGCCCAGCCATCGGCCCCCGCAAGCGGTGGTTCATATTCGTATCCCGACCCACCACACGAAGCGAGCAACGCTGCCCCCAACAACAGAGCCGTCGCCGTGCCAACTGCACCCCTCAGACCTCACCTCCGAATTGCCTCGGCCATCGCTACCGAAACTCGGTGAATACGACCAGGGCAAGAGGTCCCGTTGCCGGCCGAGCGCGCCCCGTTCTTGCGTGGTTCGGGCGCGGTTTCTGGTACCCCAACCACGCAAGAACAGGATTGGGCTCAGCGGATGGGGACCCAGGTGCCTGACTGATCCGAAACGATGATGGCGTCGACCACCTTTTGGACCTCCCATGCCTCCCGAAAGTCTGGCCATGGAGTCGGCGATGCGGGTTCGAGGCCAGCCAACAGGTCGCGGATCTCGATCGTCTTGAGATCGTTGAACCCGAGTTGGTGGCCCGGCGCCGGCACAAACGCAGCGAAATCCGGATGGGACGGCCCGGCGAGAATGGTCGTGAACCCCTCACGCCCGCGGGGCTGGCCGGCCGGGTACAGCCTGAGCTCGCTGAGCCGCTCGAAGTCGAACGCCAGCGTCCCCCTCGTACCGAAGACCTCGGCCGCGATCGTGTGCTTGTGCCCGGCTGCCATCCACGAGGCCTCAATCGTTCCGTTGACGCCACCACCAAAGCCAACCAGAGCAGCCACGGTGTCGGGAACCGCTACCTCGACCTCGTGCCCATTCTCCCCCACCGCTCGGGTACGGGTGACCGTCGTGCGGCGGGCCGACACCTCAGCGATGTCGCCGACGAGGTAGCGAGCCATCGAAATGGCGTGGCTACCGAGGTCGGACGTGACTCCGTCGCCGGTATCCGGATTGAGCCGCCACGCGTTGACCAGCGTGTCGGGATCGTGCATGTAGTCCTCGAAGTGCCAGCCGCGGTACCCGAACACGTCACCGATCTCGCCCGACTCGATGACCTCGCGGGCCAAGGCGGCGATCGGGTTCTTCAGGTAGTTGAACCCGACCATGGTGCGGACCCCGGCGGCCTCGGCGGCCGCGACCATTCGACCTGCACCGGCCGCAGTCGGCGCCAGCGGCTTCTCGCAGTACACGGATTTGCCGGCGGCGATGGCGGCCAGAGCCATCTCCTCATGGAGGTGGTTTGGGGTGGTGATGTCGACGAGGTCGACAGCAGGGTCGGCGACCAGGGTCCGCCAGTCGCCGGTCGACCGTCCAAACCCAAGTTCCAGCGCTGCTTGTGCTGCGGTGGCGTCGTCGATGTCGGCCAGGATCTCGAGGCGGGGTGGCTCGAACCCAAATACCGCAGGAGCCGCCCGGTAGGCCAGCGCATGGACCTTGCCGATGAATCCGCTCCCAATCAGCCCGACCCCGACACTCATCGCAGCGCTCCTCCCTTCGGTACCGGCCCGCTGGTCGACCCCACGACGAGGGTCGGCGGGATGACGATGTGACGCGCCTCGCGGCGCCCATCCTCGACTCGTTCTCTGAGCAGCCGGGCAGCAATTCGACCCAACTCCTCGGCGGGCTGGGCGACCGTGGTGAGGTCGATCCGGCCCATCCGAGCCAAGGCAATGTTGTCGTAGCCCGTTACCGACAGTTGCCCGGGTATGTCGATCCCCGCCTCATCGGCAACCTCGAGCACTCCGATCGCAGCGAAGTCGTTCGGGGCGATAACGGCCGTCGGCGATGGTGTCCCTTCCAACAGGCTTTCCATGCCGGCCCGACCGCCGCGGCGGGTGAAGGCCCCACCGACCACGTTGATTTCGGCGCCGAGACCGTGGTGGCGCATCTGCGACTCGTAGCCTTCCCGCCGCCCGGGACCACCGGCGGCTTCGCCCGGCGAAATGTGAGCGATCCGGGTATGACCAAGCCCCACGAGATGATCAACCAGCATGGCGGCACCAAGCCGATCGTCGTCTGCCACGGAGTCCATCAGCGTCGATGCGGTTGGCCGGCTCACGACCACGATCGGAGCCGAAGCGGTTGTTGCCTCGAAGCGATCGATCGGCCCGACGTTGCCAAGCAGAATCAATCCGTCGGCCCGCAACTGGATGAGGGTATCGACGGCGGTGCGCTCCCGTTCGGCGTCGAGAAAGCCGGTGCTCAACAGGGCCCGGTACCCGGCGGCGACCGCCTCTTCCTCGATGCCATCGGCGACGTCGGCAAGGAAGGGATTGTGGAGGTCGGAGACCACCACTCCGAACACGCCGGAACGGCTGCGAGCCAGAGATCGGGCGGCGGCGTTGGGGCTGTAGTTGAGCTCACGAGCGGCGTCGAGCACCGCTTCGCGGCGTTTCTCGCTGACGTTGGGCGAACCACGCATCACGAGCGATACGAGAGACTTGGATACTCCGGCCCGCTCGGCCACGTCATGGATGGTTGGATGTTTTGGCTTCGCCCCTGCCATGGCCGTCAACTTACCAGCACTTTGGAACGCTCCACAGAGCTGGTGTTGTGGAGCGCCGGCGGCGATACTGCCGATATGGAACCACCCAGCTTCTCTCTGGCCGGTCGGGTAGCGGTAGTGACCGGGGCGGGACGCGGCATCGGCCGCGGCCTGGCCACATCGTTGGCCGCCGCCGGCGCTTCCGTCGCAGTCGCCGGCAGGGACCTCGACGCTCTCAGTGAACTCGCCGCAGAGATCGAAGCCGATGGCGGCACTGCGTGGCCGGTCCACCTCGACGTCACCGACATCGCCGACATCGACGCCGCGTTTGATCGGGTCCGCAACCACTTTGGGTCCGTCGACATCCTCGTCAACAACGCCGGACTCGGCGCCAACCACCCCGCCGAGGACGTGACCGAGGCCGACTGGGACGAGATCATGAACGTCAACCTCAAAGGGTTGTTCTTTTGCTGCCGTGCCGCCGGGCGCATCATGCTGCAACAGGGCGCCGGCCGAATTGTGAATCTCAGCTCGCAAGCCGGCGTGGTCGGTATCCGCGATCATGCGGTGTACTCAGCGAGCAAGGGCGGGGTCAACCTGCTCACGAAGGTACTGGCGCTCGAGTGGTCCTCGCGCGGCGTCAACGTCAACGCGGTCGCCCCCACTTTCATCTACACGCCGGGCACCGCCGAACGGCTCGACCAACCCGACTATCTCGCCGGCGTGCTCGAACGCATCCCGGCCGGGAAGGTCGGCAGCATCGACGATGTGGCTGGGGCCGTCATCTATCTGGCATCGCCCGCCGCGGACATGGTCACCGGACACGTTCTCGTCGTCGACGGCGGCTGGACCGCCCAGTAGACCAAGCTCGCTGCCTCTCCCCCAGAGCAGCTCACAGGTTCCCCTTCGCCAGACCTGCCAAGTCAGGGGCGGTCAACCCGTTTTCCTTCATCAGGAACTTGTGGTCGCCAAGCTTCTGGAACTTGTCGCCCAGGCTGGCGATTACCTGTCTTGGAGCATCGGCGAACCCGGCTTTGTATTCCGCAACCGCCCCTCCCAGGCCGCCTATCGAGCTGTGTTCTTCAACCGTCACGACGAGCTGGTTTTCGGCAAATACCCTGTCAAGCATCTCGGTATCCAACGGTTTCACCGTGTGCATGTCGACAACCCGGGTTGAAATCCCCTTGCCCTCGAGGATGTCCGCAGCACCGACCGCATCGGCCAGGAGCGATCCGCTCGTTATGAACGCCACATCACTGCCCGAGCGGTACTCGATGGCTTTGCCGATCTGGAAATCAAAATCCTCGGCATACATCACTGGGTATCCCGGACCGCCGGTGAGCCGCATGTAGACGGGACCCTCGTGCTCGATGCAGGCGTAGAGCGCCTTGTGGGTCGAGAGCGGATCCGACGGGGCGATCACCGTGAAGTTCGGGATCGCTCTGACCACGGCGATGTCGTCCATGGCGTAGTGAGTGTTCCCCAGCGGGCCGAAACGCACCCCGGCTTCAATCCCGATGACCGTCACGTTCGCTTTCATGTAGCCGATGGCGGCACGCATCTGCTCGGCCGGACGCATCGGCACCATCGCCGCCAGACCGACCGCAAACGGACGCAGCCCTTCGAGGGCGAGACCGGCTGAGAAGTCGATCAAATTCTGTTCGGCAATGCCGACATCGAAGAACCGATCCGGGTAGGTGTCCTTGAATTCGACCAACCGAGCGGTAGGGGTGAGGTCGGCGCTCAGCGCAACCATTTCCGGATACTCGGCGGCCAGCATCACCAGGGTGTCTGCCTGCACTGTGCGGTGACCCGCCTCCGACCACTCCTGCAACTTGTCCAGTGCTGCTTTGTTCATGTCGTCTTCGCGTTCTCTAGATCCGCAATCGCTTCGTCGTATTGCTCTTTGTTCATTGGTCGGGCATGCCAGTTGAGGCTGCCCTCCATGAACGAGATGCCCTTGCCCTTCGTCGTATTGGCAATGATCACGTGAGGCTTCCCATTGCTGGACTCTTTCATTGTCTCCAGGGCATCGAGCAAGCTGGCCGCGTCGTTGCCATCCTCGAGGACCACGACGTCCCAGCCCGCAGCTCTCCACAGCGCCTCGATGTCGACATCCATGATGTCTTTGGTGGTGCCGGCCAGCTGGACAAAATTGCGATCGATGATGGCGATGAGGTTGTCCAGCTCGTACTTGACGGCATTCATGGCCGCTTCCCAGATGACCCCTTCGTTGCACTCTCCGTCCCCAACGAGGCTGAACACCTTGTGATCCTCGCCCTTGATCTTCGCCGCCTTCGCCATCCCGCAAGCAACGGCGAAGCCGTTACCGAGGGTTCCCGACGACACCTCGATGCCGTATTGCGGGTTCCGGGTGGGATGCCCGGCGAGGAAGCTGCCATCGCCCTTGAACGTGGCCATCTGTTCCCTGGTGATGTAGCCGGCCTCCCCCAGGGCCGAGTACAAGGCAAGACAGGCATGGCCTTTGCTCTGCACGAATCGGTCCCGATCCGCCATCGTGGGATTCTTGGGATCATTGTTCATGATTCCGAAAAAGAGGCTCGCCACGATTTCGATGCTGGATAGCGCCGGTCCGAAGTGGGCGCCGCGGCCCCCTGCCCCGAATCCCATCTCGATGACATGCCGCCGCATCCGAGCAGACTTCATCTTGATGAGGTCAACCGTTTCCTTGTTTGCCATATGTGCTTCTCCGTGCGCGATCTACGACGTACTGCTAGTTGGTGGAACTCTGAATTGATGTCCGCTGAACTGTCCGGTAGGAATTGCCGAGGCTTGCCACCTGGCGAGATCGATCATCTTCGGGATGTCGACGTCGAGTTGGTATCCCATCTCTGACAGCATGAACGCCAGGTCCTCGGTGGCCAGGTTGCCGGATGCCCCGGGGGCGAACGGACAGCCACCCAGGCCGCCCAGGGTCGATTGCACTTTGTCGACGCCAAGCTCGATGGCGGCCAGCGTGTTGACCATGCCCATGTTGCGGGTGTCGTGAATGTGAACCTGAAGATCAAGCGACGGGTACTCGGCCCAGACGGCTTCGATGATCCGACGCACCTGAGCGGGGTTGGCGATTCCGATTGTGTCGCAGAGGTTGACGGTCTGGATCCCGCTGTCGACGTAGGGTTTCAGGAACGGCACAACGTCGTCTTCGGTCTTCTTCCCCTCAAACGGACAACCGAACGTGGTGGACAGATCCAAACAGACATCCATTGCCGGATAGGCCTCCAGAATCGCCTGCAGTCCGGAGAACGACTCTGCGTGTGTTCGCCTGATATTGGCCTTGTTGTGGCTCTCTCCCAGCGAGACGACATAGGACACCGATCTGAGGCCGGATTCCCAGGCCGCCTCGGCGCCGCGCAGGTTCGGGACCAGCGCAAAGAGGTCTGCATCGGGGTACTTGCCGACGACTCTCGAAGCCAATTCCGCCGCATCTCGCATTTGCGGAATCGCCTTCGGGCTGACGAAGGATGTCATTTGCAGATGCCGCACTCCGGCATCCAGGAGCCCCTCGACGATGCGAACCTTCGTCTCCAGCGGAATGTACTCATCCACCATCTGAAAACCATCGCGGGGTCCTACTTCATACAGTTCGATCTTCTTCATGTCGCCAGCATGGTCCCTTCGTCCTTGAGCCGCCGATACCAGCCAAACGCCGCTGCGGGTAGCTGGGGATGGTGCCCGCCGATTTGCTCACGTGATGTCTGTAGGTAAGCCGTCAGCTGACCCCGATACGCCTCGGAAGCGCAGTGCGCGACGATGGCGTCCGCTCGTTCTCCGTCGTCCAGCCCGCGTAGGTCGGCCACGCCGTGCTCGGTGACAACGACGTCGACATCGTGCTCGCCGATGTCCTGGTGGGACACCATGGGGACGATATTCGAAACGGCTCCACCCTTGGCCGTGGAAGGAATCAGAATCACGGACAGGCCGGCGTTTTGCGCGAAACTCGCTCCACCCCCGATGCCGTTCACCACCCGGCTCCCGGCGATATGGCTCGAGTTCACATTGCCGTAGATGTCGATCTCAATACCGGTGTTCAGCGCAACCAGCCCCAGCCGGCCAATCACCTCGGCGCTGTTGGTGATGTCGCCATTGCGAATCACCAGGTGGTCTCGCAGATTCGGAGTGTCGTTCAGGATCTGCTCCACCCGCTCGCTCATCCCCAACCCGCCGGTTGACAGAGCCGTTGCCTTTCCCGAGGCAAGGAGCTCCAGCACCGGCTCGGTGATGCCACCGCAGAAGAACTGCAGATCGCGGAAGCTGGAACGCTGGAATGCGTCGGCAATGGAATCGGCAAGGCTGCCGAAGCCGGTCTGAATCGGCGGGAGATGCCCGGTTTTCTGGACCTCAAGCTCGAGGAAGTTGAACAGGTGGTCGGCGATGCCCTTTGTCACCGCGGTGCCTGCCGGCTGAGGACCCAGCCGTTCCGGGATGTTGGTTTCGACGATGTGGCGGATCTTGTTCGAGTCAACCGGGATTCCCGGCTTGCCGATTCGCTGACTGGTGCGAACCAACGGGATCGGCTGCGTGTTGGGCGCTGCTGCCGGTACAAACACGTCATGCAGGGTGTGGAGGACCTCCGGCTGGGCAGCATTGATCTCGACAATGATTTTGTCGGTCGCATCCATCAGATAGTGGGCCATACCGATGGAGCTGGTGGGGATGAGGTCGCCGTCCTCGTCGAAACCCAGAGCTTCGACCACTGCAACATCGATCTCCCCGAAGCTGTGGTTTCTGAGCAGCCGGGGCATCTTGCTCATCTGCTGCTCCACGTAGCGGAGAGCACCGCTATTGGCCTGGGCGGCGAGGGTTCGGCTGGCCACCATCGGGGCCCTCCGGGTGACGAGTTCCTCGGCTCCGAGCTTCTCGTCCAGCCAGGGCACATTGGCGCCGGTGATCAGCTCGAACGCCAAGTCCTCACCACTCTGTTTGCGTTGCACCAGAGCTTCGACAACCGCTTTCGGATATCCCGCCATGGCATATCCGCTCATCGCAACGGTCATGCCGTCACCGATTGAGGCGGCTGCCTCCTCGGCTGTAGAAATCCGATTGTCGTTCAAGGTCTTCTCCAGATTCCCACCATCAACGAGGGGTGAAGCCGGAGAACAGCTCCTCGTCGGTTGGTTGGAAGCTGGGGATCTCGCGGATGACCCAGGTGTTGTTCAGGTAGTGCTTGAGGGCAACGTTCTCCGATAGGCCGTTGCCGCCCCAGGTTCCGCAGCCTAGAGAGTGGGTGAATGGCATTCCGCTGACCCAGCTGCCGCCGTTGGTTGCAGCCTGAGGCTGGTTGACGACCACACGAGTCGTATAGGTTCCCAACGCCAGCTTCTCCACGTTCTCAGGTGTTGCCGAGAAGATTCCGCATGAGTGTCCGTGGCCCGAGTACGCATGGTTCTCGTTGGTGATACGGATGGCTTCGTCGATGCTGCTGCTCTTGTAGACAGTCAGTACGAGACTCATCTTCTCGCCGCTGAATGGCGAGGCTTCCCCGGTCTTGTCCTCTTCCACCAGCAGGAAGCTCGTTCCCTCGGGGACATCGAGACCTGCCAGCTCGGCGATATCACTCACCGGCGACGCCACGACATGCCTGTTGATGATGTGGTTTGCGGGCCATTCAGGCCAGATTGCCTTCCTTAGCTTCTCCTTCTCATCCGCATTGAGCAGATGAGCACCGACCTTCTCGAACTCGGCCAGCATCTCGGCGTACACCGACTCGTCGATCACGACAGCGTTGTCACAGGAACACCCTGCGGCAAGGTCGAATGTCTTGCTGGCTTTGATCTTGGCAGCTGCCTCGGCAAGGTCGGCGGTCTTGTCGATGATGATGATGGCGTTCCCGGCTCCGACACCGAACGCCGGCGTTCCCGAACTGTGGGCCGCACGGACCATGGGCTGGCCACCGGTGGCGATGACCAGATCACATTGCTTCATCAGCTCATTGGTCTTGGGAATCGAAGGATCCTCGATGGCGATGAACAGATCCTCCGGAGCGCCGTACTTCTTCATCACGGCCCGCAGCAGGTTTGTCACCTTCGCCGTGGTGAGCTTGCTCCTGGGATGGGGTGAGAATATGACCGCGTCCCGGGCTTTGACCACGAAGATGGCCTGAGTCAGCGGATGAAACTCTCCCTGGGTGCTGGGTACCAACGAGCCGATGACGCCAACAGGTTTTGCAATGCGAACAAGCCCGCGTTCGGGGATCTCCTCGACGACCCCCACGCTCTTGACCCCCTTGACGTCATAGAGGATTCCCCGGCATTTCCCGGCGACCTTGGCGACTTTCGAGGGGATATCCCCCAACCGGCATTCCGCGAATGAGAATTCGGCGATTTCCCTGAGAAGTTCGTCATTTGCGGCGATTTCCCAGGCGATTGCATAGGCGAGCTCGTCGACCTTCTCTTGGGAGAACCCTTCTGCAACCTTCTGCGCCCTACGGGCGCGGTCCATCAGCTCGGAGATGTAGGCCGCCGTATCCGCATCGTTCTGGCTCATAGGTCTCCTCCAATTTCCAAACTAGTTCATGACCAGGTCGTAGCTGCTCATCGTGGAACCTCCTCAGGGGGCAGAATCGGTTGCAGTCCGGCCCCGATCACCGACTGGTCGAAGTCGATCACGGCTCCGGTCATCATGCCCGAGTCCTCGGATGCCAGAAAAGCCACCGCCTTGGCGACTTCGTCGGGCTTGAGGATCCGCCCAAACGGCATCCCGGCCTCCGCGGTCGCAAGCCAGTCGTCGGGGGCACCGTGATACTCCCGTTGGATCGCGTCCTCGGCCGGCGTGTCCATCCAGCCGATGTTGAGTGTGTTGATTCTGATGCGATCACGGGAAAGGGCAAATGCTGCGTTGCGGGTGAGCGGCAGGAGCGCTCCCTTTGAGATCGCGTAGGGGGCAAGAATCGGCACGCTCCCGTGGGCAGAAACGGAACCGATGTTCACGACGGAGCCGGCGATTCCTTCCCGCCGCATGATGCGGGCCACGGCTTGGATCAAGAAGAACGGTGCCCGCAGATTGACGTCGATGATCCGGTCCCACAGCTCAGGCGTGGTGTCGAGAATCGTGCCGCGATCGGTGCTCGCACCTGAGTTGACCAGAACGTCAATCCGCCCGAAACGGGCGTCGGCTGCCGCGACCAACGCAGTGATGCGGTCGAGGTCGCCGAGCTCGACTGGGATGAAGATGGCGTCGGTCCCCATCTCGGTGAGTGACGCCGCCACGGCTTCGCCACGATCGGAATTGCGTCCGCAGACGACGATGCCGGCGGCACCCTCTGCGGCGAACCTGCGGGCAACGGCCTCGCCGAGGCCCTGGGTACTCCCGGTGACAAGCGCCACTTTGCCGTCGAATCTCGCCATGGGGTCTGTCTCCTATCGACTGAAGGCGGCCCGAAACCGCTCGAGAGCGACATCATCATCGCCGGACGCCCAACCCTCGAGGCCGACCACGCCGCGGTACCCAGTCTCGTAGAGCGCCGCGGCCACCGCCGGGTAGTTGATCTCGCCGGTCCCGGGTTCGCAGCGACCGGGGACATCCGCTACCTGCACCTCGCCGATGTAGGGGGCGCAGCGCCGCACCTGGTCGATCAGATTGCCCTCGTCGACCTGGGCGTGATAGAGGTCGAGCATCAGCCGGAGGTTGGGATGGTTGACCGCCTCGACGAGAGTCAGCGTGTCCGCCGCCGTGGCAAACGGGACCCCGGGGTGGTCGACCGCGGTATTGAGGTTCTCGAGACAGAAGGTCACGCCCGCCTGTCCGCCCAACTCGGCGATCCGGGTGAGGGTGCGGCCGGCCGCCAGCCACATCGCGCCGGTCGTCTCGTGCACCGGCTCGACCGGAAGACCACCCTCACCGAGGCCGGTTCCGTGCAGGTTGAGACGGGGGCAATCGATCCTCGCCGCGGCGGCGATTGCCAACTCGGCGGTACGGAGCAGTTCATCGGCCGCGTCCGGGTTGGTGAGATTGCCGCGGATGTAGCCGGTCATGGACGAGAAGGTGGCGCCGGTAGCCGCCAGTGCATCGAGGTCCTTGTCCCACCAGCTCCAGATCTCCACCAGGAATCCCAGGTCATCGAGGCGCTTGATGCGCTCGACAATCGGCAGGTCCACAAAGACCATCTCGCTACAAACGGCCAGGTCGAACATCGGTTCACCCATGCACGGTGTCCTTCCTCCCGGTTCGGGTCCTCACACGCCCGGGTGCGCTCGTTGGGCGTGCCCCAGGGCCTCGGGGCCGAGGGCGCTGTAGCCGCCGTCCACGGCCAGATCGCTGCCGGTGATGAACGATGCCTGCTCCGACGCCAGGAACATGATGCCGTCGGCGATCTCCTCGGGATCGGCCATCCGGCCCAACGGGTGGGTCTCGGCGGCAAACGCATCGGCCGCCTCCCGGGAACCGTAGCGCGCCGCGACGTTGCGACTCCAGGTCCAGCCCGGAGATACGACGTTGACCCGAATGCCTCGGGGGGCGAGTTGCTGCGCCCCGGTTTTGGCGAGCATCAACAGACCTGCCTTGGTCACGTTGTAGACCATGCGATCCGGTTGGGACGCCTTGCCGCTGATCGAGCCCACGTAGACAACCGAGGCCCCCCGGTCGAGATGCGGCAGCGCCGCCGCGGTCAATTGCGCCGCAGACACCAGGTTGATATCGAGCGCCCGATGCCACACGTCGCGGCCGGCGCCATAACCGCTGCCCTCGAAAACGGCCGGGCCGCTCACCACTGTGTCCAAGCTGCCGAACTGGTCGATGGCGGCGGAGACCAGTTCGGCCAGGTAGTCATCGTCCCTGACATCACCGATCATGTATCGGCCGCTGCTCCCGACCAAGGCCTCGATCTCGGCACGATTTTCCTCGTTGCGGTCTCCCAGGACCACACAACCGCCCGCGTCGATCCAAACCCGGGCGAACGCCATCCCGATCAGAGAAGCGCCTCCCGTCATCACCGCAACGCGGGGACGACTCATCAGTAGCCCACTCGTTGGTGCTTCTTCTCAGCGGCCCACTCTGCCCGGGCCACGAGGACCTGTTCACGATCGCTCACCTCGGGAACCCCAACTTCCCACCACGCTCCGCCTTCGGTCCAGGTGTACTCGTCGATGTCGACGACGATGGCGTAGCTGCGGTCGGCTGCCTTGGCTCGCTCCCAGGCGGCCGGCAGATCCTCGAGTCGTTCCACCTTTTCGGCGATGGCGCCCATCGCCTCGATGTGCTTCACGAAATCGACGTGGAAGTAGCGCTCGTGGCGGGTGGTGCGCAGCAGGTTGTTGAACTCGGCGCCGCCGGTGTTGACCTGGAGCCGGTTGATGACGGCGAACCCGCCGTTGTCGCACACCATGAAGATGACCTTCTGGCCGGTCATCACGGTCGAGTAGACGTCCGAGTTCATCATCAGGTAGGACCCGTCACCGACCCAGCAGATGACATCGCCGCCGCGGGCCATGCGGGCACCCCAGGCTCCGGCGATTTCGTACCCCATGGTCGAGTAGCCGTACTCGGAGTCGAACGAATTGACCGACTTCGAGCGCCAACCCATCACCAGTTCGCCGGGAAGGCCACCGGCCGCGGAGAGGCAGTAGTCGTCGTCGTCGCAGATGTCGTTGATCACCTGGATGACCTCGGCGTACGCTGGTGGTCCGTCCGACTCGCGCTGCTGCCACGAATCGAGGTAGCCATGCCATTCGGCGATCTGAGCTTGGGCCAGCGCCAGCCATTCGGCCGGAGCCTGGTAGTCCCCCATCCGGGCGTCGATCGCGGCAATGGCGACACCGGCGTCGGCGATGAGGGGTTGGGCCATCTGCTTGTGGGCATCCCAACTGGCCGTGTTGATCGCGACGAACCGCACGTCTGGGTTCTTGAAGACCGACCACGAGCCTGTGGTGAAATCCTGGAGCCGAGTACCCACGGCCAGCACGAGGTCCGCGTCCTCGGCCACGGCATTCGCCGCCAACGAACCCGTGACGCCAATTGGCCCCGCGTAGTTGGGGTGGTCGGCGACCATGACCGACTTACCCGCAACGGTCTCGACCACGGGTATACCACGCCGCTCGGCGAAGTCGGTGAGCGTGGCAACGGCGTCCGAGTAGTGGACCCCACCGCCGGCGATGATCATCGGCTTGCGGGATCGGGCCAACGCGTCGACGGCCGCCGTCACATCCCGGGGGTCGGGACCGGGGCGGCGGATGTAGTGCACCTTGACATCGAAGAACCTGGCCGGGAAGTCGTACGCCTCAGCCTGGATGTCCTGGGGCAGGGCGAAGAAGGCGGGTCCCCGAGTGGCGGGATCGAGCATCACGGCCAAGGCTTGGGGCAGCGACTGGACGATCTGTTCGGGGCGGCTGATCCGATCCCAGTAGCGGGTGACCGGCCGGAAGGCGTCGGCGGCGGTGATCGTCGGGTTGTTGAACACCTCGATCTGCTGCAGGACCGGGTCGACGATGCGATGCTGGAAGGTGTCGCCGGAGAACAACAGCAGCGGAACGCGATTGGCATGGGCGGCGGCCGCAGCCGTCACCATGTTGGTGCTGCCCGGGCCGATCGACGAGGTGGCGATCATGATCTGGCGGCCCTTCATCGCCTTCCCGTAGGCCAGGGCGGCGAGCGCCATGGACTGCTCGTTGTGGCCGCGCCACGTCGGCAGCTCATCTTGGACCGGCTGGAGCGCCTCGGCGAGACAGGTCACATTGCCGTGGCCGAAGATGCCGAAGGCCCCGGCGAAAACGGGGGCTTCTGCACCGTCGATCATCGTGCGCTGCGCCAGCAGCCACTTCACAATCGCTTGTCCGGTCGTCAGTCGAATGGTCTCCATGGCTAGCTCCTCACCTGATCCAGGTAGTCCTGCATGCCCTTCTTCAAAAACCCGTCGGGGGTGGTCGCAAAGTACCGGGCGCCTCGCTCGTACCAACGCTCGGCGAACTCCGGTGTCCCGGCAAAGATGCCGAGGGTCTTGCCGGAGCCGACCACCGCCTCGGCAACTCGCTCCATGGCATCGACCACCTCGGGATGGGCGGCATCCCCGGGGTGGCCGAGAGAATGCGACAGATCGGTTGGCCCGATGAACATCACGTCCACCCCGTCGATTGCGACGTAGTCGTCGATGGCGTCGACCGCGTCGATCGTCTCGATGTGAACGATGAGCATCGTCTCGCGATTGGCCCGCTCGGTGTAAACGGCGAGCGACTCGGACATGCCCCACTCGGACGCTCGACTTCCGGCGAGGCCGCGCTGGCCTCGCGGCCAGTACTTGGTTGACTGCACCGCCTCCTCGACCCCGGCCGCGCTATTGACCCACGGCACATGGATTCCGTGGACGCCCGTGTCGAGCACGCGGAGAATGATGTGGGGCTGGTTGGTGGCAACCCGGGCGATCGGCGTGGCCCCACGCAGCTCAACCAGAGGACACAGCAACTCCATCTCGCGGGGCCCGAGTGTGCCGTGCTCGCCGTCGAAGATGATGAAGTCCCATCCCTGCATCGCGATGAATTCGGTGAAGGTGGGCTCCCGGTAGCGAGTGAAACAGCCGTAGACCGCCCCGCCGGCAGCCAGTCTTGCTTTGACCCGGTTCTCGAACATGTTGGTTCCTCGGTTCTCAGTCGACCTTGAGGCTGGTGACAGGTTCCCACGCTTCGGATTCCCACGAGCGAACCATGGCAGCTGCCACCGATGCATTGGCGAGGGCGTCGTCGAAACCCGGATGGTGGGGTCGTCGTGTGACTACGGAACGCAGGAATTCGAGCGCTTCAATCACCTTCATGTCCTCGTAGCCGAGCGAGTTGCCCCCGCCGGGGACGATGTTGCCCTGGTGGGGCAGGCTGTCGCCGGCGAGCACCTCGACGAAGCCGTCGTTGTGCTGTTCTTCGGCCAGGTAGAGCTGCAATTGGTTGAGCTTCTCGTGGTCCCACGACGCCGCACCCTTCGAGCCGTTCAATTCGAAGGCCATCGAACTCTGCGGGCCGAAGATGGAGCGGTCGGCCTCGAGCGTTCCCCGCACTCCGTTGGCGAACTCGACGAGCGCCCCGACGTAGTCCTCGTTGGTGACGGTGCCGGTTGGGTCGCCGGGCGCGCCCCGTTCGTAGTGGGTTCCGGCGCCGGGCTTGGGCAGCGGCCGCTCCTTCACAAAGATCTCGTTGACCGAAACGAGCCGGGTGATGGGGCCGCAGAGGTGCTGGGCCATGTCGATGGCATGGGACATGATGTCGCTGAGCGCTCCGAAGCCGCCCTCGTCCTGGAGGTAGCGCCAAGACAACAACCCGAGCCGATCGCGCCCATACATCGAGAAGAAGCGGCCCCGATAGTGGGTCAGATCGCCAAAGCGCCCTTCCTCGATGAGCTGTTTGGTGTACTGCACGATGGGCGCCCAGCGGTAGTTGTAGCCGACACCCGTGATGACGCCGGCACGACGCGCCGCCCGCTCGATGACTGCCGTGGCGGCCGGTTCGATGCCAACCGGTTTCTCGCAGAAGATGTCCTTGCCTGCTGCAGCAGCCGCCTCTGCGATCTCCTGATGGAGGGCGTTGGGTGCCGTGATGTCGACGACGTCGACGTCGTCGCGCTCGACCACCTCGCGCCAATCCAGCGTGCCGTGCTCGTATCCAAAGTTCCTCATGGCCAGATCGAGGCGCTCGGGGACGTTGTCAGAGATGGCAACGAGCCGAGGCTCGATTCCCGCTTCGGGGAAGTACACCGGGATATTGCGGTAGGAACGTGAGTGGGCCTGGCCCATCCAGCCGAAGCCGATCAATCCGATCCGAATCGTCGTGGTCATGAATTCACTCCTGTCGATCCCACACTTCGGGGTTGACCACGTGAGGCGGTCGTTCGCCGTCGAGCGCCATGAGTACTTGCTCGAACGCGGTCTCGAAGAGGCGGCGCTTACCGTCGGCGGTTCCCGAAGCGATGTGAGGGGTAACGATTACGTCGTCTCGATTCAGCAATGGATGATCTGGGGGCAGAGGCTCTGGTTCCGTGACGTCGAGCCCGGCACCGAACAACCACCCCGATTCAAGGGCGGCGAGCAGCGCCGCTTGGTCGACCAACCCACCCCGCGCCGCGTTGACGAAGACAGCGCCCCTCTTCATCGTGCCAAATGCCGCGGCATCAAACAGCCCGACCGTCTCGTCGGTGAGCGGGATGTGGACCGAAACAACGTCGGCGGATCGCAGCAATCGCTCGAGTGACCCGGCGGGAGCGGTGGCGCCAAACTCTGCAGGCGGGCAATAGGGGTCGAAGGCGACCACCTTCATCCCCAACCCCCGCCCGGCATCCGCCACCCGGCGGGCGATCCTGCCGTAGCCGACGAGCCCCAGGGTCTTGCCGCTCAACTCGACCCCCGTGTAGCCGGCGTAGAGGTTGGTCTCGCCCTCCTGGAGGCGGCGAGCCGCCCCTTTGAGATCCTTGGCAACGGCCAACATGAGAGCCACGGTGTGCTCCGCGGTGGAGATGGTCGGCCCATCTGGCGCGTTGCACACCACGATCCCCCGCCGGGTCGCCTCGCCGATATCCACCTTGTCGACTCCGATCCCGGTGCGGGCAATCACTCGCATCTGCGGAGCACGGCTGATCCAGTCTGCATCGAAGTCCGATGCGCCTACCACCGCGCCCCGCGCTCCGCTGAGCCCGTCGTAGGGGTCGGCTTCGGTCCGGGGGCCGAGTACCTCAGCGCGTCGTTCCACGAGCGTTCTGAGTTCGGGCAGAACCGGTCGCTCAAACCACACGGGGTGTCGCTCAGCCATCGGTTCTCCGCTCCCGGCTGGTGGATGCCATTCCTCGTGGAGTGTAGTCAGCGGCTTTGGAACGTTCCAGTGGAGGGTCTACCCCACGCCGGGCGATGCAAAGGCAGGCTCGGGAAGCCCGCGCACCCCGGGGTCGAGCGCCAGCAACCGCCCGCCGGCCGCACTCTGGGAAGGAGCAGAGGCCGATTCGGCGTCACCGATCGATGTGAGATAGAGGGTGTCGAGCTCCCGCCCGCCAAACGCCGCCATACTCGGCTTGTCGACGGGCAGGAGCAGCAGCCGATCCAATTCGCCGTCTGGAGTGAACCGGGCAATGGCCGAACCATTGACACATGCCACCCACAACGCACCGTCGGAATCAACGCAGGCGCCGTCGGGCGCCCCAGGCAGGTCGGTGAAGTCCACGAAGACTCGGGGCGCTCCCGGCTCGCCCGAAATCACGTCATAGTCGTGGGCCCAGATCGTCTCTTGGAACGTGTCGGCCCAATACATCGTCTTCCCGTCGGGCGAGAAAGCCAGGGCATTGGAGATCCCCACCCCGTCGCGCACCACGGTGTGGCTCCCGTCGGGGTCGACCCGATGCAACATGCCGGTGTAACGCCGTTCGGCGGGACGCTCATGCATGCTCCCGACCCAGAACCTTCCCTGCGGATCGCACCGCCCGTCGTTGAGTCGGTTGCCGGTGCCGGCCGATTCGAGATCGAGCCACGGCTCGAACCCGCCGTTTTCCCACGAGAACCAGCCGACCTGGTGCTCGCTCGCCAGCAGCAGCCGCCCGGCGACCGCGGTCAGCGCGATGGACCCCGGCCGCCCCGGGGTGAGTCGCGTCTGATCGCGCCCGGACGATGGGTCGCAGCGGTGCACCGCCCGGCCGTCGATATCGATCCAGTAGAGGACCTGTTCGGCCCCACTCCACAGCGGGCACTCGCCGAGCCGCGCCGGGGTGGCGACCACAGTGTCAACCGTTGGCCGCTCCGGCGCGATCACAATGTGGTGGCAAGCTGCTTCAGATACTCGACGCTGGCAATGGCATCAACCTTCGGCCCCTCACCCGGCTCGGGATCCGCGGTGAGCGACACATCCTGCTCGAGCACATACCAGCCGTCGTAGCCGGCTGCCTCGAGGGTCTGGATGACACCGGCAATGTCGACGTCACCCTCCCCCAGCGGGGTGAAGGCGCCCTCGATGACGGCCTGACGGAATGGCACCTCTCCGGACCGCACCTTCTCGGCGTACCCAGGGTCGACATCCTTGAGATGCACGTGGTGGACCCGATCGGAAGCCAGCTTGGCGATGTCGGTCGGATCGGTTCCGGCCAGATAGAGATGTCCGGTATCGAGGCACAAACCGACATCGCACGATTCGAGCAAGCGTTCGACGTGATCTCCGGTTTCGATCGCCATCCCCCAATGAGGGTGCAGCGCGGTGATCAACCCCTGTTCGCCGACGATGTCATTGAGACGCCGTAGGTTCTCGAGGAAGATCACCCACTCTTCGTCGTCCATATCGATCGAGGTGTCGTAGCCGTCATAGTGGGAGCTTGGTCCGAGCACGAGCACCTTCGAACCGGTGCGGGCCAGCTGCGTGGACGCTCTGGTCACGTACTCGAGTTCGCCGTCGACCCGATCGGGTCGGTAGAGCAGCGCAGGGACAAAACCGCCGACAATGCCCAGGTCGTACCCGTCGAGGTAATCGGCCAACTCGTCGGGATCGAGCGGCAGGTAGCCGTCGGGCCCCAACTCGGTGGCCGACAACCCGATGTCGGTCATCTCGGCCATCACCCGGTCGCGGTCCATCAGGTATCCCCAGCCGGGGGAACCGTCGACTCCCCAAGTGATCGGTGCCCCGGCGATGCGGTCAAGAAACTCGCTCACTCGATTTCCTCCATTCTCACGGTACGTCCCTCGGCCAGCGACAGGTCACAGGCGACCGCCACCCGAAGGTCTTGATAGGCGTCGTGGTGGTTCGAGGCCGGCGCTTCCTCACCCCGAATCACCCGAACAAAGGCCTCCATCTCAGCTCGGAACGCGGCATCAAAGCGGTCCATGAAAGACTCGATGGGATCGCTCGTGGCGGCAACACCTGGCTCGGTGGAGTGGATCGGCGAACGATCGCTCCACCCGGCCGCCAAGGCGCGTTTCGAGCCGAAGACTTCGAGACGCACGTCGTACCCGACCGGGTCGTGACGGAGCGCCGACAACTGCGCCAGCGTCCCTTCCGAAAGCCCAAGCACTACGGTCGCGGTATCGACGTCACCGAGGGCGCCGATCTCTTCGAAGCCGAGCACGGCCCCGGCGGCAGTCACGGAAACCACCTCCTGGCCACTGACATAGCGCACGATGTCGATGTCGTGAATCAAGCAATCCCGGAAGATGCCACCCGACACCGGCAGGTAGTCGAGCGGCGGCGGCGATGGATCGTGGGTCTGGGATCGGACGAGATACGCAGTACCCAACTCCCCCGAGACGACGCTGTCTCGGATCGCTCGCATCGCCGGGTCGTAGCGGCGCTGGAACCCCATCTGCACGGTGATCCCCGCGGCGTCCACCGCGGCGACCGCCGCTCTGGTGCTCTCCAGGTCGAGAGCGATCGGCTTCTCGCAGAACGCGGCGACGCCGGCAGCTGCGGCCCGTTCCAGCAGCACGGCGTGGGTGTCGGTCGAGGTAGCGATGACCACGGCGTCGACACCATCGAAGGCACGATCGACGTCGACCGGCTCGGCCAGGTCAAAGCGTGCTGCGAGGGCGACGGCACGTTCCGGCTCCAGATCGGCGACGGCCAAGTGATCGACCGCCGCAACGTCGGCGAGTACGGCGGCGTGGTTTGAGCCGATCCGCCCGGCGCCTATCAGCGAGAATCGCATGTCCCTCCTCTGGTACGTCTTCTGGACTTGGAACGCTCCAAAGGATACCGCAAATCGACCGGCCCCCATTCGATGCAAGAGGTGGCAGCACACCGGGCCTCGATTCGCGTATCCTGGGGAGGCCGAGTGCCTGTTGAACGCGGCGGGCCGAAGCACTAAGTTATCGTTGTGACAAGTTGGAGCGTTCCAAAGTTGCCTCGGAGGAGGACGATCGGATGGCTCCAAACGCAAACGCCGTCGGTTCTGCGACGGCAAGGAGGCTGCACCGTATGGGCGTGTCAAGTGACCGACCGATCGGGGCAGCCTTTTTCTCCCTGAGGAGGGATTCATGAGACGATTCCGCTGGATGGCGGTTCTATTTGCACTCATGCTTGTTGTCGCCGCCTGTGGCGACGACGACAGCACCACGGAGACCACAGCCGGAGGCGACGGTGGTACCACCACCACGGCCGACGGTGGTGGAGGAGACGGTCAGGTCTCGCAACGCGACTACCGCTTCATCGTCGTATCGCATGGCCAATCGTCCGACCCGTTCTGGTCGGTTGCGGCCAACGGCGTGAGCGCCGCTGCCGCCGACATGGGCGTTGAGGTCCAGTACCAGGCGCCGGGCACCTTCGACATGGTCGAGATGAGCCAGATCATCGACGCCGCGGTGGCGTCGAATCCCGACGGCTTGGTTGTGACGATTCCCGATGCCGATGCACTGGCATCTTCGATCGAAGCTGCAGTCGCGGCCGGGATCCCCGTCATCTCGATGAACTCGGGTAGCGACGTGTTCGCCGACCTCGGTGTGCTCGTCCACGTCGGCCAGACAGAGTACGAAGCCGGCCTCATCGCCGGTCAGCGGATGGCTGCCGAGGGCGTGACCAAGGGCCTCTGTGTGAACCAGGAAGTCGGCAATGCCGCCCTCGACCTTCGCTGTGGCGGCTTCACCGACGGACTCGGCGGCGACGTCACCGTCGTTCCAGTTGACCTCGCCGACCCGACCGGCGCTCAAGAGGCAATTTCCGGTGCCCTGCAGGCCAACGCTGGCGTCGACGGCATCCTGACCCTCGGCCCGACTGGTGCCAATCCGGCCCTCGCCGCACTCGACAGCGCAGGACAGTTGGGGACCATGAAGCTGGCAACGTTCGACCTGGGACCGGAGGTTCTCCAGGCGATCATCGACGGCAACATGCTGTTCGCCATCGACCAGGCACAGTATCTGCAGGGCTACCTGCCGATCGTGCTGTTGACCCAGTATCTGGAGACGGGCGCGCTGCCCCTCGGCTCGGTGGAGCGCGTGATCCTGACCGGACCGCAGATCGTGACCGCGGACACCGCGGCCGACGTCATTGCGGCTTCTGAAGCGGGTACCCGCTAAATAGCAGCAAGGGGTTGGGGCCCGCCGCAAGGCGGGCCCCAACCCAACTTTTCTGAAGGCGGCGGCACGGGAGGAGGACGCGTGTGACGACGGAAGCACCCAAGGCTGAGACACCGACGAAGACGGACGAACGGGTCAGAGAGGTCGGACTCATTCAGCGCTTGCTGGTGATGCCGGGCACCGGCGCAATAATCATCACGGTACTGCTCTGGATCTTCTTTGCCATCGTCGCCGGCAGCAACAACTTTGTGAGTATGGGCGCCACGGCGGCGATCCTCAATCGCGCCGCTCCGCTCGGTATCATGGCGATTGCCGTCTGCCTGTTGATGATCGGCGGCGAGTTCGACCTATCGATCGGCTCGATCCTTGGGTTCTCCGGCATGGCCATCATGATCGGGGCCACCCCCGCCGCAGCGGGAGGATTTGGCTGGCCGCTGTGGATCGCCGTCCTGGTAGCCCTGGTGCTCGCCCTACTGATCGGAATGGGCAACGGGGCATTGGTGGTGACGACGAAGTTACCGTCGTTCATTGTCACCCTTGGTTCTTTGTTCATCCTGCGTGGCCTGGCCATCGCCATCACTCGGCAGCGAACCAATCGGACGCAACTCGGCGGCCTCGATCAGGCCCAGGGATTCGGCTTCTTCAACACCCTCTTTGGCAGAAACATCGACATCTTCGGGGCCAGCTTCAATATCGCCATCCTGTGGTGGATCGGCCTCGTCGTCGTGGCCACGTGGCTGCTGAGCCGAACCGCGTGGGGCAACTGGATCTTCGGCACCGGCGGCTCAGAAGATTCCGCCCGCAACGTTGGAGTCCCGACCCGACGGGTCAAGATCCTGCTCTTCATGGGTACCGCCTTCGCAGCCTTCTTGGTGGCGCTGATCCAGGCGGTGCAGTTCACCGGGTCGGATGCGCTACGCGGCACCCTGCAGGAGTTCAATGCCATCATCGCGGTGGTGGTCGGCGGAACGCTGCTGACCGGAGGCTATGGGTCGGCCATCGGCGCCTTCTTCGGCGCTCTGGCCTTCGCCACGCTGCAGCAGGGGGTCATCATTTGGGGCGTGGACGCCGACTGGTTCCGCGTCTTCGTCGGCGGTCTGCTCGTTGTGGCGGTCGTTTTCAACAACTACATCCGGCAACGCGCCGCAAGGAGGTGATGGTATGACTACGGAAGCCAAGAGTCCGCTCCTCGAAGTTCGGAACATCTCGAAGTACTTCGGAGGCGTCATTGCGCTCGAAGACGTGTCGGCCTTCGTACGGGCGGGCGAAGTCACCTGCTTGCTCGGCGACAACGGTGCCGGCAAGTCGACGCTGATCAAGGTCCTGTCCGGCGTGTACAAGCCGAGCGAAGGCGAGTACTTCTTCAAGGGCGACAGAATGCACTTCGACTCGCCCCGCGACGCCCTCGAACTTGGGATCGCCACGGTGTATCAGGATCTCGCCATGATCCCGCTGATGTCGATCTGGAGGAATTTCTTCCTGGGATCAGAGCCCAGCAAGGGTGCCGGACCCTTCAAGATGTTCGACGTCGAATTCGCCAAGAAGACCACCAGCGAAGAGATGGCCAAGATGGGAATCGACTTGCGCGACTCCGATCAGCCGGTGGGCACCCTCTCGGGCGGTGAACGCCAGTCGGTCGCGATTGCCCGCGCCGTCTACTTCGGTGCCGAGGTTCTGATTCTCGATGAGCCAACCGCGGCGCTCGGGGTGAAGCAGGCCGGTGTGGTGCTCAAGTACGTGGTCCAGGCCAAGCAGCGGGGCATCGGGGTCATCCTGATCACCCACAACCCGCACCACGCCTATCCGGTCGGCGACCACTTTGTCATCCTGCGCCGGGGGCAGATCTACGGCGACTACTCCAAAGACGAGATCACGCTCGACGAGCTCGTACAGATGATGGCCGGTGGGGCCGATCTCGAGGTGCTCACCCACGAGCTCGAGACGGCAACCCGGGAAACCTCGTCGGACACCGAGTGAACTGATCGCCCGTGTTGGCTGGCTTCAGGCTTCGGTCTGAAGCCAGTCACGTGTGGCGCCCAACGCCTCTGGCGTGAGCTGAATCGTGAGTTGGTTGCGGCGGCGATCGCCGAGTGTGGCGGCTACGACCGCCTCGGCGAACTGCTCAGACGGCTTCTGTTCCCAGGCAACGTCGGCGAACCATGGGGTTTCCGCCGGATGCCCTTGGGCAGCGAGGAACGCGGGGCGGAACTCGGCATGGGACGGACACGAAACCTCCAGGTGGTGGGCCAGCTCGTGAATCAGCGAGGCCTCGAGACTGGCGGCGTTGGCGGGAACGCGGACTTCAATGGTGGCGGTGCCCTGGTCGTAGCGGGCCAAATCGTCGAGCTGACGAGAGGCTTCGAGGCGAACATCCCCCATGCAAGCCACGGCGGCAGGAGCAGCGGCCGCGAACCCGTCGAAGGTCTCCCGGGCCAGGGCTGCCAAGTCCGCTGCCACGCTCTCGCCCATCGTCAGGGAACCCGAGTCGTCTCCTCCCGCAGATGCACATGCCGCTACCAGCAGCATCACACCTGCCAGCACCACGATCCTGGTTTGTCGCATCACTCATTCCCGGCCGGAGACCGCCGCCGACGATACACCAGCGCTGCGTTTGCCCCCGGGGCATTGATTGACACCGGACCACCGACACGGGTAACTTGATTGTGGAACGTTCCAATTTCGACCGCGAGGCCCAACATGCAGCACCTGTTTCTCCCCAGCGCCGCTGGGGACCCCGCCGGCTCCGATCTGGTGATCACCGCCGAATCTGCCGGTTGGGCGTACAGCGGCCTGACGGTGATGACGTTGAGCAACGGCGAGTCGAGGGTCATCTCGACCGGCGACACGGAAATGGCGGCGCTCCCCCTCAGCGGTTCATGCCGGGTTGAGGTCGACCACCACAGCTTCGACGTCGACGGGCGCGCCGGGGTGTTCGAGGGGATCGCCGGATTTGCCTACCTTCCCATCGACACAGAGGCGCGCATCACCGGGTCGGGCGAGATCGCGCTGTGCACCGCAAAGGCGCGCCGCCACATCGACCCTTACGTCGTTCGTGCCGCCGATATTCCGGTGGAGGTCCGGGGAGGCGGCATCGGTACCCGCCAGATCAACAACTTCCTCAGTGCGGACGTCTGCGAGGCAGACCGGCTGATCGCCGTCGAGGTCATCACCCCCGAAGGGGGCTGGTCGTCGTACCCGCCGCACAAGCACGACGAGTTCACGGATGACGAGGTGGAACTGGAGGAGATCTATTACTTCAAGATCAGCGGCGACGCCGGAACCGGTATCTTCTCGTGCTATACCACCGACGGAGCCATCGACGACACCGTGACCGTCCGCGACGGCGACGTGTACCTGGTGCCGCGTGGCTACCACGGCCCTTCGGCACCAACCCCCGGGCATCACATGTACTTCCTGAACGTGATGGCGGGACCGGCCGAAGAGCGGGTTTGGAAGTTCACCGACGATCCCGACCATCACTGGGCACGAGCTATGCTCGACGCTCTTCCCCCCGATCCCCGACTCCCCCTCACCACAGCCTGAAAGGGTTCACTCATGCAAGACATGACATTCATCATCTCCGCCGATCGGGCTGCCGCCGAGATCTGGGAAACCCTCGGCGCCGCCGGCGTCAACGTCGAGGCTTCATGCACCTTTCCCTCAACCAGCGGCCGGGTGGTCCGTGTCGTTGTCGCCGATGAGGATGCTGCCGCCGGCAAAGCCGCCCTCCTCGATGCCGGGTTCAGCGCCCTCGACCAGCATGAGGTGATCATCGCGCAGATCGCCAACGAGCCCGGCAGGCTCGGCAGGCTGGCCCGCCAGGTGGCCGACACCGGCGCCGTGCTCACCACCCTCTACATGGCCATGGGCGACCGAGTCGTCGTCAGTGCCAACGACCTCGACAAGGTCCGCGCCCTCCTCGACGAAGACTGACCAGTTCCCTCTCCTGTTCTGGCGTGGCTGAGGCGCGCTTTCTCGTACCTCAGCCACGCACGAACAGAACGGTCGCCGCGCCCCGCTGTTCTGGCGTGGTTCAAGCGCGCTTTCTGGCACCCTGGCCACGCAGGAACAGCAGGGTGGCTTCGAGGCGGGTAGGTTCCTGAGTGGAGAGGAGACCACCATGCCCCAGGCGCCTGCGCTGACCCCGTTCCCGCTCGACCTCTTGCTGGGCCGCGTCGCCCGGGAGTGGGAGAGCCGGCAACGGATCTTCGACCTGCCCATCGCCCGCTTCTGGAAGAAGGCCGACGGGGTGGACCTGTCGATGGACTTCCTGGGCCGGCCGGCGGCAACCCCGGTTGGGCCGGCGGCAGGCCCGCACAGCCAGATGGCGCAGAACATCGTGCTCGGCTGGCTCGCCGGCGCCAGGGTCTTCGAATTGAAGACGGTCCAGGTGCTCGACGACCTCGACATTGCCCGCCCCTGCATCGACATGGAGACCATCGGCTTCAATATCGAATGGAGCCAGGAGCTCAGGGTCCACGAGTCGCTCGAGGAATACGTCAAAGCGTGGATGATGATCGAGATCCTGCGCCGCTGGGAGCCGCTGAAGCCCTATCTCGGCGAAGATCCGGGGCCGCACTTGTTCGACATATCAGTCGGCTACGACCTCGCCGGAATCCAGACCGACAAGGTCGGGGGGTTCATCGATGCGATGCGCGACGCCACCACCGAAATCGAGCGACTTCGCCCGCTCATCCCCGAACGGTTTGCCGAGTTCCGCGACTTCGACTTCCCCACGGAGATCTCCGACACGCTCACACTGTCCACTTTCCACGGCTGCCCGCCGGATGAGATCGAGGCGATGGTCAAGCATCTGATGGATCGCCATGGGCTCGACGTCATCGCCAAGCTCAACCCCACCCTGCTTGGCTTTGGGCGGGTGGTCGAGGTGCTCCAGCAGGACCTCGCCTACGAGCACATCAGACTCAACCGCCTCTCATTTGTCGATGACCTCGAGATCAGCCGCGCCGTCGACCTGATCACCGACCTCCAGAAGTATGCGGCGGCCAATGGCCGCAGATTTGGGGTCAAGCTCACCAACACCATGGTCGTCAACAACGACCGGGACTTCCTCCCCGACGACCCGATGTATATGTCCGGTCCCCCGCTCCACGTGCTCGCCACCTGTCTACTCGACGACCTCCTGAGCACCATGCCGGGTACCTTCCGGGTCGCCGGCCACGATGGCCCGGTCCAGGTCAGCTTCTCGGCGGGCCTGACCAAGGAGAACATCAGCGCCACCCTCGGCATGGGTGTTGCTCCGGCGACGCTGTGCTCAGATCTTCTGCGGCCCGGAGGCTATGGACGATTGGAGCCCATGATTCGCCAGTTGGAGCGCGACATGATCGCGGCCGGCGCCGCCAATCTCGCCGAATGGCACCGGCACAGCTGGGAAGAGGCAACCGCTGCGGGGTTCCGGGGCCCGGCCGAGGCTCACATGACCGAGAGTGTCTCCGGCGACCGCAAGTCCGAGTACGACCTGTACGCCCACGAGGATCTGCCTCGCAAGGTCGACCACAACCTCGAGATGTGGGGCTGCGTCGCCTGCAACTTCTGTGTCACCGTCTGCCCCAACGACGCCTTCTTCCGACTCCCCACCCCCGAAGACGCCGACATCAGCGGCCGCCAGCAGTACTTCGTCCTCGCCGAGCTGTGCAACGAGTGCGGCAACTGCATGGTCTTCTGCCCCGAAACCGGCGACCCGGCGAAGGTCAAACCCAAGCTCTACCTGACCCAGAGCCGGTTCGAGCTGGCCGACGGCCAAGCCTTCATGCTGACCCCCGGACCGGATGGCGTCGCGGTCAAAGCCAAGCCCGGCTGGGAAACCGAACTCCCCCGACTGACAGAAATGCTCAACGACCAAGCCCGAGGTCTCCCACTCCCCCTGGTCGAGACCAGCTGAGACCCAGACCGGCTCGCGTGCCCTGCCCTTCCCGCGCGGTCGGCAAACGACGTCCGACCTGGCCACTGGCGAGGGAGGGCACAGAAGAAGCGACGAAACAGGGCGGCACCCTCTTCGGCGGGCATTGTCCCGCCGTGTGGATTCGCAGCGGCAAGGACGGTGCGAATCCGAAGAGAGAGCGGCCGCAGGGCCGCACGAATAGGAGCCGAGCAAAGCGAGGCGACCAACTCGCCGCCGGCCTGCCGGCGGCGAAACCTATCTTTCCTCGCGGAAGTACGGGATACCAAGCGCGGCGGGGGCGCCGAGGAATCTCGCCCGTTTGCCGCTGGTGAGCACGATCATGGCGATGATGGCGAGAACGAACGGGGTCATCGCCAGCAGCGTCGACGGGATGTTGCTCCACGGCTCACCAAGGGTCTGGAGGGTGAACTGGACCCGTTCGGCGGCACCGAATAGGTAGGCGGCGAACACCGCTCGCCAGGGTCGCCAGCTCGCCAGGATGACGAGGGCGATCGCGATCCACCCCGCCTCACCGATCGGGTCATCCTGCCAGGTCGGCACGATCTTCAGGGAGTAGTAGGCGCCACCGACGCCGGCGAGGGCGCCACCAACCATGACGTAGACATACCGCACTGCGGAGACGTTGATGCCGGCCGCCTCGGCGCTGGCAGGGTCTTCCCCGACCGCCCGCAGCGCCAGCCCCATCTTGGTGTGGAACAGGTAGTAGCTGGCGAGACCGGCGACGACCCACGCCACGTACACAATGAGGTCGTGGCCGAACAGCAGTGGCCCTACGATCGGCCACTCGGTGATCTTCCCGCTGAAGAGCGGTTCGAACACGACCGGTGCCGGATTCCCCACCAGCGGATCACTCCCGGCTTGCCCGAGGAAGCTGGCCAACCCGGTGCCAAAGATCGTCAAGGCCAAACCAGAGACAATCTGGTTGACGCGCAGGGTCACCGACGTGAAGGCGTGGATCACGGACAACCCGGCGCCGGCCACCAGGCCGGCAATGAGGCCAAACAGGAGATTCTCGGTGTTGTACGTCGCCCAGAAGGCTGAGACGGCACCAACCAGCATCATGCCCTGGACACCAAGGTTCAAGATGCCGGAGCGCTCCGTCATGATCTCGCCGATGGTGGCGAAGATCAGCGGCGTACCGAGAATCATCGCAGCGAAGGCGAGTTCAACTACCCAGGTGTCGTTCACGCTGGACTCGCCTCCTCCCCGGATGATGGCGCCGTCTTGGGAGCCTTCTCGGGACGACGGAGCCGGTTCTGGATCAGGAACTCGCCCGCCACGGCAAAGATCAGGATGGCACCCTGGAGCATCGACACCGTGGCCGTCGGCACTCCGATCGACTGCAGCGACGGCCCGGCATTGATGAGCGCGCCCATCAGGACTGCGACCGGAATGATGGCCAGCGGGTTGAGTCGAGCCAACGCCGCGACGATGATCCCGGTGAAACCGAGCCCAAGCGCCAGCGATCGTGGATCGAGCGCTCCAACCGGCCCCGCCACGAACAAGCCGCCGGCAAAGCCGGCAGCGGCGCCGGAGAGCAGGAAGACACCGAGGATCTTGCTGGGGACTCGGATGCCGGCATAGCGAGCCGTGTCGGCGGAATCACCCACGATCCTGACCTGGAACCCCCACCGAGTCTTGCCGAGTAGGAACCACGCAACGATGGCGAGAGCGATGGCGATGAAGATCCCGTAGTCCAACCGCTCGAAGAACTCGGGGATGCGGGCCGAATCCGCAATGGGCCGCCCCTCGGGGAACGTGGCGACCTCGGGGTCACGCCACGGGCTGTTGCTCCCAAAGATGAGGTAGTTCATGAAGTTGAGCGCGATGAAGTTGAGCATCAACGTCGTGATGATCTCGTTGGTGCCCAAATACACGCGTGGCACCGCAGAAATGGATGCCCAGAAGGCCCCCCCGACGCCACCGGCGAGGATGACCAACGGCAGGGCGATATAGGCGGGGGTTCCCTCGCCGAGCCAGATAGCCAAGCCGGCGGCAAAGATGGCTCCGAAGATGAACTGGCCCTCACCGCCGATGTTCCACACGAGCATCTTGAAGGCGATTGCAGCGGCAACACCGGTCAGGATCAGCGGAGTGGCGGTGAGCAGCGTCTCGGCAATGCTGCGGGAGGTCCCGAACGCAGCATCGACCATGTGGCCGTAGACGCTGAACGGGTTCTCACCGGTGATCGCCAGGAAGATGGCGCCGACGACGAGGGCAGCAAAGACCGAGCCGATGGGCACCAACAGCTTCAACCACGGCGAGGCCAAGCCGCGGGGCTCGACGACGAAGCGCCGGGTACTCACGCCGATGCCTCCTCACGCTGGCCGGCCATCAGCAGACCAAGCCGTTCGGCGGTGGCGTCTTCGACCGGCATCCGGCCCACGATCTCGCCTTCGTAAATCACCAGCAGCCGGTCGGAGAGCGCCAGCAACTCGTCGAGATCCTCCGAGATCAGCAGCACGCCGGCGCCCCGCGCCCGCTCGGCGAGTATGAGCTTGCGAACCGCTTCGGTGGCGCCGACGTCGAGCCCACGGGTCGGCGAACGGGCGATCATCAGGATCGGCTTCAGCTCGACCTCCCGCGCCACGAGCGCCTTCTGCAGATTGCCTCCTGAAAGCAGCCGGATCGGCAGGCCGGGACGCACCCCCCGGATGTCATACTCCTCGATCTCGCGCGCCCCCTCATCTCGAAATGCGGACTGGACGAGGCGGCCCGACTTCGAATAGGGCGGATCGCGGAAGGCCTTCAGCGCCAGGTTTTCTTCGGTGGTGAGGCCCGGCGCCAACCCCATGCCGAGGCGGTTCTGCGGAACGTAGGCGATTCCCCGCTTGATCCGTTGTAGCGCTGAAGCAGAGGTGACGTCGATTCCGCCGAGGATCACCGATCCCGCCGTCGGGATGCGCAAGCCGGCGAGACCATAGGCGAGTTCCCGCTGGCCGTTGCCGGACACACCGGAGATGCCGACGACCTCGCCGGCGCGAACTTCGAACGTCATGCCCCGGACGGCCTCGAGCCCACGATCGCCTTGGACGTGCAGGTCTTTGACGGTGAGCACCGGCTCGCCGGGAGGACCCCCGGGATCTCGGGTCGGCAACTCCAGGTCGCGGCCAACCATCATCCGCGCCAGATCCCGTGGTTCGGCATCGGCCGTGTCGACGCCGCCAACGGTTCGTCCGCCCCGCAACACCGTGACCCGATCGGAGACTTGCTTGACCTCGTGGAGCTTGTGCGACACGAAGATCACCGAGCGGCCCTCTTCAGCCATTTGGCGCATGGTCTTGAACAGCGCCTGGCTCTCCTGGGGAGTGAGCACCGCGGTCGGCTCGTCGAGAATCAGAACCTTGGCGTTGCGGTAGAGCAGCTTGAGGATCTCAACCCGCTGCTGCTCACCCACCGACAGCTGCCAGATCCGAGCCGTCGGATCGACCCCGAGGCCATACTTCTCGCCAAGGTCGGTCGCCTCCTTCTCGAGTCGCGATTCGTCGAGCCTGATTCCAAGGTCGGGATGGCCGAGGGCGAGGTTCTCCGCAACGGTCAGGTTGGCGACCAAACGGAAGTGCTGGTACACCATGCCGACCCCGGCGGCGAGAGCGTCCTTGGGTGTTTTGAAGGCGACGGCCGCACCGTCCATGTACATCTCGCCGCTGTCGGGCCGGTAGAGACCGGCGAGGATCGAGCACAGCGTGGACTTGCCTGCGCCGTTCTCGCCGAGAAGGGCGTGAACCTCGCCGTGGCGTAACTGGAAGTTCACGTCGGCGTTCGCCAGGACCCCGTAGAACGCTTTGTCGATGTTGCATAGCTCGACGGCGAGCGTCTCATTGTTCGCAGCATCCACCATGATTGACTTACCCTAGCGAGCCGAACCCCAGCTGTGCAGATCCTGCCGGGACCTCGTCCCAGACGCGCAGGGACCCCGCCACAGCGGGGCCCCTGTCGTAGTCGATCAGGACGAACTCGATCAGCCGGTCGGGCTACCGATCACGCCGAGAACGAAGTAATCCATCGCAAAGATGTCCCCGAGGGGGATCTCATTGCCGTCCTGGTCGATGATCGGATCGGGGAACACCTGGAAGGTGCCCGCCTTGATCTCGGCCTCGCGTTCCTCGATCAGGGCCTGGGTCTCCTCAGAAACCGAGGTCCCAAACGGGGCAAGCTTGACCATGCCGTCCGCCATGTGGCCGTAGTGGGCCTCAGCGGTCCAGGTTCCGTCCGCCACCTGTTGGGCAGTCGCCAGATAGAACGGACCCCAGTCCCAAACCGGCGCTGTCAGCCAGGCGTTCGGAGCGAACTCGGTCATGTCGGTGTTGTATCCGGACCACTTGGCTCCGGCGGCCTCGGCAGCCTGCCCGGGTGCGGCGGAGTCCTGGTGCATCGCGATCACGTCGGCGCCTGCGTCGAGCAGCGACTGGGCAGCCGTGCCTTCCTTGGGCGGATCGAACCAGGTCGAGGTCCAGACAACCTGCACCTCAGCGTCGGGGTTGACTTCCTTTACTCCGAGGGTGAAGGCGTTGATGCCGCGCAGCACCTCGGGGATCGGGAATGCAGCGACGTAGCCGATCAGATCGGTTTCCGTGGCTGCCCCGGCGGCCATTCCGCTCAGGTAGCGGGCCTCCTCGGCAGCACCGAAGTAGTTGCCCATGTTGTCCGCAGTCTTGAAACCGGTGGCATGCATGAACACCGTGTCCGGGTAGTTCTCGGCTGCGGCCAGCATGGGATCCATGTAACCGAACGATGTGCCAAAGATCAATTGGTTGCCATCTGCGGCCAGTTCCTCGAAGACCCGCTGCGAGTCGGAACCCTCAGGAATGCTCTCAAGCGTCGTGACGTCGACGTTCATGTTCGCTTCAAGGTACTGAGCGCCCTGGTCGTGGGCCCACGACCAGCCTTTGTCGGCGACGGGACCGACGTGAACGAAGGCGACCTTCATCGCTTCGCCGTCGGAAGGAGCAGCCGTCGTCGTGTCTCCTCCATCGCCGGATGCCGCCGTCGTTGTCGTTGCCGCGTCGTCATCGTCGCCGCAGGCCGCAGCGACGAGTGCGAGCGCCAGCACGAGAATCGCCAGTAGCCGCCATCTCTTGTGTGCCATGTCTTCCTCTCTCCATGTCCGGTTCGCCGTACCTCGAGTGGGCACGAACGCCGTCCTGACGGAGAATCCTAGGGCCTTCCCTCGCTACTCACCCCATTCACCCGGGCTCGTGCCGGCGGAGATCAAAGCCGATTTGCACGCGGCACGAGGTCGGCTCAAGCTGGACGCAACCTGAGGAGGTAATAGATGACTGATCTCAACGGAACCGTCGTAGCCATCACCGGAGCCAGCGCTGGAATCGGTGCCGCCGCAGCCCGCCTGCTGGCAGCCGAGGGTGCGTCGGTGGTGCTCGGAGCACGCCGGTTCGAGCGCCTGGAAGAAGCAGTCGCCGAGCTCGGCCAACAGGCTGCCGCCGTCGAGATGGATGTCCGCAATCCGGAAGACTCGCGGCGCTTGGTGGCAACGGCCATCGAACGTTACGGCCGGCTTGATGCTCTGGTGGCGAATGCCGGGATCGGCGCCTACGGCGGGATTATGGACCTCAGTGACGAGCAACTCGCCGTCATGATGGACACCAACGTTGCCGGCACCGTCTGGCCCATTCGGGCTGCGGTCCCCCATCTGGTCGACGCCGGGGGTGGCGACATCGTGATCGTCGCCTCGGTGGCCGGACTGCGAGGCGGCGGCGACGAGGCCGTATACGCCGCGACCAAGTATGCCCAAGTCGGCCTGGCCGGCGGCCTCGACAGGGAACTGCGAGCCAAGAACATCAGGGTCAGCACCATCTGCCCCGGCGGAACCGCCACCGAGTTTGCGATGGGCGCCGGCCGGACGCCCGACATGCCCGGCCTGGCCAATATGCTCAACGCCGAAGACGTCGCTGCCGCCATCGTCACCGTGCTCAGCCAGCCGAAGAACATGCGCTCGCTGATCTGGTCGATGCGCAGCATCCACGAAGAGGACTAGGAGCTGTTGAACAATCGGCGTGCGGGATTGCGCCGACGAGCAAACGCCTGGTCCTGGACGTGGCACAAGCCAAGCTGGCGTTGTTGCACAGGCTCCTACGCCCCGAACGGCCCTACCACCACCACACGCTCAACCCGCGTGTCCGTGGCCAGAGCCCCCCGGATCTGTGCGGCCGCCGATTCGTTCTCACCGGCCAGGGCCACCACGACCCGCGCCGACTCGGGCACGTGCCACATCCCGCCCTCGGGATGTGCGATCACCGCAGCGAGATCGAGAGGTTCGAGCACGTGGTCGACCCCGCACCCCAGCAGGGCGGCGACTCTTTCCGGGCGGTGAGCAACGGCGGCGATGCGGCCGCCTACCGCCCCCAGTCCCACGACAATGACCACCAGCGTCGTGGTTGTCGGAATGACGGGCTCGTGTTCCGCCGGCACCTTCAGGAGCCGGCCGGCGGCGCCGTCGGCCTCCGCCAGCACGAAGTCGACGTCCCGGCGTGCGAACACCTCGTCGATCAGCACCGCCGCAGCACCGACGATCTTGGAGCTATCTACTCCCTCGAGCAAGAACACCGGTTGGCCGGCAGCGAGGGCGCTCTCGACCTCTCCGCTGGTGCGACACGCCACCGCCCAGTCGGGTAGCTGGTCGGCGCCCATCTTTGTTGTCGTGGTCATCACCACCGAGCTCCCTGCAGTGGACAGCTCACGACCGAGGCCGAGCAGCAGGGTCGATTTGCCCCCGGCCCCGACGATGGCCACCAACTCGCTTGACCCAAGTCCGAGCTGCTCCGCAACCCTCACAACGCTTCACGATTCAGCCAGACCAGCACCGCCTCGAGCACGCCGGCTCCGACCAGGCGCGACTTGTCGGAGATCTCAAAACAGGCGGCACGATCGGCGCGGGGATCAACGTCGCCGATCTTGGTCCCGGCCGATACCAGGGAGCCGGCTGCGATGAGGCCGCGCACCACTCCGCCGATTGAAGCCTGAGCCACCACACCACCAACCGACCCGAGTGGTTGTGTCGCGGTGACGACATCACCGATCGCGACCGACCATTCCACGACCCCATCCGCCGGAGCGCGTACCAGACGATCGCTCGCCGCCCCACCGACCGTCCCCGGGATCCCAGTGTTGGGAGCCGCCGCGCCATCCCAGATCACGCGACCGAGGCGGTGACCGCGCATCGTCTCGATGACGGCGTCGCAGTCGGTGCCGGCGCTGAATCCGGGCCCGAGCGCTACCACCAGGGGAGCCTGGTCGATGGTGGTGTCGATGTTGCGCTTGGCCATTCGGGCGTCGACCAGTACCGAGATCGGCCGGGTGAATGCGGAGATGGCCGGGCTCACCAGCACCGCAACCGCGCCCCCGGCGGCAATCGCCAGCGCGTCGTCGGATGTCACCGCCCGTTGTCCGACGACCCCATCGATGGTGATCTCGCCTGAGAGGACGGCCGAGGAGAAGGCAACGGTTTGCCGCACGGCGAGCGGTCGTTCCAGTTCGAGCACGATGACGGGAAACCCGGCGTGGTGGAGTTGGGCCACTGCGCCGCTGGCCAAGTCGCCACCGCCACGCACGACAACAAGCTGGTCGGCAAAGAGCATCAGTCTGCGTCGCCGGACCCCGGCGCGGCACGGGTTTCACGAATGACTTCCGACAGGATCGAAACGGCGATCTCCTCAACCGTTTCGGCGCCGAGTTCGATCCCGACCGGCACGTGGATTCGCTCGAGATCGGCCTGAGCAACTCCCTCATCGACCAGTTGGCGCCGGGTGGTCAACCAACGCCGCTCGCTGCCCATCACCCCGAGGTAACGGGCCGAAGTGTCCAGCAGCAGCGGGATGGCGGCAACGTCGATCGCGGTGTCGCGGGTGACGACGATGATGGAGGTATCCGCCGTCACCGGATGGGCTTGCAGGGCTTCCGCCACACTCCCGGCGATCCTCTCGTCGGCCAACGGCATCGCTTCTGGGGTGACCCGATCGGCGCGGTCATCACAGACGACGGTGCGGTAGCCGAGCCAATGGGCGAGCTCGACGACTGCCCTTCCGACGTGGCCGGCTCCGACGACAAAGACGGTGTGGGGTGGCATGTAGGGCTCCAGGTAGATTTGCACTTCGCCCCCGCAGACGCCGGGGTCGCCGCGTTCGGGCTCGACCAAATCGTAGGACAGCAGCCGGGTCTTGCCGGTCGCCAGCACTTCGCGGGCGGCCGCGATGACCCGGCTCTCCATGGCGCCACCGCCGACCGTGCCGCTCAGGGAACCGTCGGCGAAGACGAGCATCTTCGTTCCCGCATGCCGGGGCACCGACCGCTTGGTCGCCACGACGGTGGCGAGCGCCACGGGACGCCCCTCCCCCATCGCCGCGGCCAGTTCCTGCAGCAGCCGCTGGTCCTCACCGGTCGTCACGCGTCACTCAGCTCGACTGCAGCGCCCGCCAGACGCGCTCGGGGGTGAACGGGATGGCATCGATCCGGGCGCCGGTGGCATCGGCAATGGCGTTGCGGATGGCCGGAGCCACGCCGTCCTTGGGAATCTCGGCGATGGCCTTGGCCCCAAACGGGCCGCTCTTCTCCATCGTCTGAACCAGGAACGTGTCGATGCGCGGCATCTCGTCGGCTCGGTAGATCTTGTACGGGCCGAAACTGGCATTCACCATCCGGCCCTTCTCGTCGTACGCCATCTCCTCACAGTGGCCGTAACCGAGCGCCTGGATCATGCCGCCCTCGACCTGGCCGGCCGAGGTGACCGGATTGATCGGCACACCGCAGTCAACCGCCATAACCAGGGACTTCACCGTCACCTGGCCGGTCTCGATGTCGACTTCGACCTCGGCGAACTGCGCTGCGTATGGCGGCGGCGATTCGGGCGAGACATACGACGCGGTCGCCATGATCTGGTGCTGCTGTTCCTGGTGGAGCGCGTTGAGGGCGACCTCGGCGAGCGTGACCGAGCTGCCATCGGTCGACCAGGCCCTCCGGTCGGCAAGTTCGATGCCCCCGGGGCTCTCGTCGAGCATCAGCGCCGCCCGGTCGACGATCTGACGCCGTGCCTCCTCGGCGGCACGCTTGACGGCCATGCCCGAGATGTACGTGGTGCTCGACGCGTACGCCCCGGTATCGAAGGGGGTCATGTCGGTGTCGGCGGCGTACACGAGTATGTCGTTGAGCGGTACCCCGAGCACCTCCGCGGCGATTTGGCCGAGGATGGTGTCGGCTCCGGTGCCGAGGTCGGTGGCGCCGATCAATAGGTTGAACGAGCCGTCATCGTTGATCTTGATGCTCGCCGCGCCCATGTCGAGCCCGGGGATCGCGGTGCCGTGCATGCACATCGCAAACCCGAGGCCACGCCGGATATGGGGCCGGTCCTTGGGCTGCTTCCAGTCGGGATCGAGCCGGCGCTGCCAGCCGATTGAACGCTGACCTTGAGCGACACACTCTTCGATGCCGCTGGAGGTGACCACCGGAACAAAACTGTCGTCCGAGTCCCCCTCACCGAGTTGAGGAGCAACGTCGATCGGGTCGCCGGTTGTCGTCCAGTTCATGCGTCGGAACTCGAGCGGATCCATCCCGATCTCGTGAGCGATGTCCTCCATATGCGCCTCGAGGGCGAACAGCGCCTGAGGTGCGCCGTAGCCGCGGTAAGCACCGGGCACAGGGATGTTGGTATAGGCCACGTCGCAGCGGAACCGCTTGTTCGGCGACTTGTACGAACTCAAACCGCGCAACCCGCTCACCATCTGCACGGTGAGGCCGTGGGTGCCGTAGGCGCCGGTGTTGGCGACGACCTTCATGTCCTGGGCGACCACCCTGCCGCCGGCGTCGATCCCAGTCCGGTAGGTAATGGTCTGCGGATGCCGGGTCCGGCTGGAAACAAACTCCTCCTCGCGGGTGAGTTCGTAGCGGACCGGGCGCCCAGTAGCCATGGTGAGGTGCCCAACGATGTCCTCGACCAACATCTCTTGCTTGGCCCCGAACCCACCACCGATGCGCGGCTTGATGATCCGAATCTGCTTCACCGGTAGCCCGAGCAGCGGAGCCACCATGCGCCGCACGTGGAAGGGCACCTGGGTCGAGGTGCGGATCACCATACGTTCGTCGCTGTCCCAGTAGGCGATGGCGATGTGTGGTTCGATCGGCGTCTGCTGCACCTGGTGGACCCGCAAGGTCTGCTCGAAGATGCGACTCGCCTGCTCGAACCCTGCGTCGACGTTGCCGACGTCGGCGCTGATGTGGTGGACGATATTGCGGGCCGGGTCGTGGGCACCCTCCATCTCGGGTTCGTCATGGATGACCGGGGCGCCCTCGGCGATAGCTTCGTTCTCGTCGAAGACCGCAGGCAGCACCTCGTAGGTGACGTCGATCAGTCCGATCGCCTCCTGGGCAATCTCGAGCGTCTCAGCGGCCACGGCGGCAACTCGATCGCCCACGTAGCGAACCTTGTTGTCAAAGCTGACCTGGTCGTATGGCAGTGGATTCGGGTAGCTCTGCCCGCCGGAGGCATACCGCACTCGCGGCACGTTCTCGTGGTGGAGCACCGCCTTGACGCCGGGGAGTGCCAACGCCTTGGAGTCGTCGATGGCGACGATTCTGGCGTGGGCGTGCGGGCTGTAGAGCACCTTGGCGTAGAGCATGCGGCGCATGTCGATGTCGTCAACGAACGCCGGGTTGCCCTTGGCCAGTTTGAGGGCGTCGACCTTCAATTCGGGGTGGCCGACGACCTTTGTTTCCGGCACCTCGGGGTGGGGTACCACCTTGGGAAACACGCTGGGGATGGCCCCGGGGTCGGCGCCGTCGCCACCAACGTCGTGGGTGAGCGGGGCAACGAGCGCGGTTTCGATATCTGGAACGGATTCGCCTCGCAGCACGGCCGCGGCCCGCTGGATGGCAAGTACCGGGCGCAGGTAGCCCGTCTCGCGGTCGAGGATGCCCGAGAGGGCATCACGGATCTCCTCTTCGGTCGGATCGGGATTGGCTTCGAGCAGCGCTTTGGCCGCGAGGATCATCGCCGGGGTCGAATAGCCCGACTGGATGGCGCCGGTCACCACAAACGCTTCCTGGATGGGGTGCAGGCTCATCCGCGGAGCCAAGCCTTCGACGGTCTCGATCTCGTGGCCGTCGGCCTGGGCGGCCAGCATCACCTCTGCGGACACCAGGCGGCCGTCGACGAGGACTGCGGCGGCACCGGTCTCGCCGGTCTCAGAACCAAACCGGACGCTGTAGAAGCCCTCGCGCCGCAGCACCGTCTTGAGCGACTCGTGGGGCTCGCACACCAGGTCGTAGGCGTCGCCATTGATGACGAGGTTGATGTTCATGCCTGCCCCGCTTTCTTGAGGTCGGCGATGACCCTGGCACCGAGGACTCCAACGAGGGCCCGCCGGTATTGGGCGGAGCCTCGGAAGTCGGGTGGCGGGTCGAGGTCGTCGAGAGCATCGAGGTCGATGAGTACCGGGGTCTCGGCGACTCCGGTGGCGGCGAGGCGGGGGCGGGCGGCGTCGTCGCATACGCCGGCCACCATCACGATGGGAGTATCAGCTGGGGTGCGGCCGGTGCGGGCCGCAGCGCCGTTGCCACCGATGATGATGTGGACTGCAATGATCAAGCCGCCGTCGAGTTCGGAACGATCGGCGAGCAGGTCGGCGAGCCCGATGTCGGTCGGGCCCGAGGGGCGGGTGATGGTGACTCCGGCACCGTGGGCGAGCAGACCGGCAAGCAACTCACTCTCGGGATCGGCGGCTGCAACCGTGCCGCCGATGGTCGCCGCGTTCCGAATCGTATTCGGAGCTTCCCGATGGGCGAGATCCTTCAGCAGCGGCGGAACCCACTCGTGATCGATGAGATCCTGGAGGCGGACCATCGCCCCGATCCGCAGCGCCGCACCATCCCGGGTGATCCCGTCGAGGCCGAGTTCCTGCAGATCGACAACCCCGGCCGGAGTCGCGGCGGGTAGCCCGTTGAGGACCGTGCCTCCGCCGAGCGGTACCACGTCCGGTTGCGCCAGCAGCGCAAGCGCGTCATCGAGAGTTGCAGGTCGGTGATACGCACGAATCGTCGTCATCGTCGACTCAGATCCTTTCATTAGGAGGTGGCTGCGGGCCTGACCTCACTCTAATGAGCGGCCCCTCCCCCCGATGCCGGTCGACGAATCCAGGGACGCTTGGTGTCCTCTGCGCGTTGACCGCTTTGTGGATAGGCGACGACCGCGTGATCCCATGTGGCCAAGGACGAGGGCTCGACTCGTCGCCGATGACCGACTCGGCCGGCCTGAATCTCAGCCGGTGCGGCACACCAGGATGAGGTCGCCGACGTTGGTGCCGGTGGGGCCGCAGGTCACAGCGTCGCCGATCGCTTCGAGGAACGTGCCGGAGTCGTTGCGTGCGAGGTAGTCCGCCGCATCAAGACCCATGTCGGTCCCCCGAGCCACAGCCGTGCCGTCGCCGAAGGCGCCGGCCGCATGGCTCATCCCGTCGATACCGTCGGTACCGAGGGACAGAACAACGATGTCGCCGCGGCCGGCGAGTGCGATCGAAGTGGCCAACGCCAACTCCTGGTTGCGGCCGCCGCGGCCGTCTCCAGTCACCGTCACGGTTGTCTCGCCGGCGAAGACCAGGACCTCCCCCAGCCCGAGGTCGGCCGCTGCCGCCGCCAGTTGCTGCGCCACGTTTCTGGCTTCACCGGCGAGTTGGGTGGTCACTACTCGGGCCCTCCAACCGCCGACGGTCGCCGCCTCGAAGGCGGCTCGTGCGGCGACCCCGGCATCGGCAACCAGTTCGATCAGTTGACGATCGAACACCGCTCCGCCCTTCGGAGTTTCGCCGAGTCCTCCGGCGGCTCCGGCCTCGAGGTGGGCGAGGACGTCGCGGGCGACCCGCTCACGCAGCTGGTAGCGGTCGAGTACGGCAAGAGCGTCTTCGAAGGTGGTCGGGTCGGGCACGGTAGGGCCGGAGGCAATCACGTCGAGTGGATTCCCGATCACATCCGAGAGGATCAGCGTCACGACGGCCCCTGCGTTGCTGAGGGCTTCGGCGAGACGGCCGCCCTTCACCGCGGAGAGATGCTTGCGCACCGTGTTGAGCTCAACGATGTCGGCGCCCGACTTCAGCAACAACGCGCTGGTGTCGTGAAGGTCCTGGAGGGTGAGTCCCGCAGCCGGGACGGCAAGCAGCGCCGAGCCACCGCCGGAGATGAGCACAATCGCTAGGTCGTTTGGACCGGTCGCTTGGGCAACATCCAGGACGCGCCGTCCCCCGGCGAGGCTGCCGCCATTCGGAACCGGATGGCCCCCTTCGATCACCTCGAGCGGCGGGACCGGGTCTTGGGCGTTGGTGACCAGGACGCCGGTGGTCGGGATGGCGTCGAGGAGATCGACCAGGGCGCGTCCCATGGGAACCGCCGCCTTGCCGAATCCCAACACGACGGCGTGGTCGAAAGCGGTGAGGTCCAAGACTCGATCACCGACGTGGAGTGTGGTCCCGTTGCGCGCTACGGCGCGGGCGACGGCGGCGCCGGGGGCGATCGCTTCGAGAGCGACGTCCGCGATCCGCAACAGATCCAGTCGCCGCGGATCCTCCCCGTGGGTGCCAAGTTCGAATCTGGTCATTGCCTACTCCACCCTACGCGGCTCGGCTCGCAGGAGCTGCCCGCACAACCCGCAGCTCGCGGGGCTGCCCTATGCCTCAATCCAGGCTTTGAGGCCTGCCAGGCCTTCTTCGATGTCGGGGACGTCGATGCCGGAGTAGGCGAAGCGAATGTACTTCTCCCTCTCGCCGGGCAGGGGCCGCCCGAAGTGGAGCCGGGTGCAGAATGACACGCCGGTGGCATGGAGGGCAGCCTGGCGGAACTCGTCGTAGTCAGCCATCCCTTTGATCGCCATGGCTTCAGTCACGTTGGGCCACAGGTAGAAGGTGGCGTCCGGGCTGAAACACTTGATGCCCTCGATGTCGTTGAGCAGGGCAACGGCGGCGTCGCGCCGGGCGTGCAGCGTGTCGAGAATCGCCAGCACTTCGGTCTGATCTCCGGCGAGGCCGGCAACGGCGCCGTACTGGATGAAGTGGTTGGAGCACGACTCGTCGTTGACATTGATCTTGGCGATGATGTCGACGATCTCCTTTGGGCCGATGCTGGCTCCGAGTCGCCATCCCGTCATCGCGAATTTCTTGGAGAAGGTGTACAGGATGACGGTACGTTCGGCCATGCCGGGCTCTTCAACGATCGACCGACTCCGCCCGGCGTACCGCATGTCGAAATATGCCTCGTCACTCAATAGGTAGAGGTCATGCTTCAGGATGAGCGCGGCCAGTCGGGCCCTCTCCTCGGCCGACAGTTCCGCGCCCATCGGGTTCTGCAGGTCATTGAGGATGAAGAGGGTCGTCTTGTCCGTGATGGCCCGCTCGATCCCGTCGAAGTCAAGCTCGAAGCCGTTCTCGCCTTCGATGTAACCGTAGGGAACTGCGGTGCCGCCGTGGAATTCGATCTGCGATTCGTAGATCGGATAGCCGGGATTCGGGTAGAGCACCTCATCGCCGGGGTTCATCAGTGCCATGATGAATTTGCCGATGGTCGGCTTGCCGCCGGGCTGGACGACGACGTTGTCCATCGTGTAGTCGACCGCATGGGAAGCGGAGACGTTGAGCGCAATGGCCTCACGCAACTCGGGGATCCCGGCGTTGGGGCAGTACCCCGTCTTGCCCAGCTTGATCGCGGCGAACGATCCCTCGACCACGGTCGAGGGGGTGGGCAGGTTCAGATCACCGAGGTGAAACGGGTAGACGGCGTTGCCTTGGGCGGCCCAAGCCGCAGCTTCGGCGCCCACTGCGAAGGCGGTCTCCGTCCCAAGCCTGCTGATCCGATCGGCGATGCGCATAGTCATAGCTCTCTTTCCTCTTCCTTCAGGTCAAACCAAGTTCTTTGGCGTTCACGATGCTGGGCGTGACCTTGGGCAGGTCGCCGCTCAGTAGGGGCACGACGTCGTCGCCATCCAACAGCGGGTACCCCTCAAGGATGCCGGCGACGTTGGCGGCTGCCAGCGTCGCCATGCCCTGTCGGGTCCAGACTGTCGCCGACGCTATGTGGGGGACGACGACGATGTTGTTGAGTTCGGTCAATCCCGGCTTCATGTCCGGTTCGTCCTCGACGACGTCGAGCCCTGCCTTGAAGTCGGGGTGGGTGCGGCAGTGCTCAACCAGCGCGACCTCGTCGACAACGGGGCCGCGGCTCGAGTTGATCAGGATCGCATCGTCCTTCATCAGCGCCAACCGTTCGGCATTGATGAGGTGCGTCGTCGTCTCATCGAGCACGGTGTGCAAGCTGACAACGTCGGCTTCGCGTAGAACATCCTCGACGCTGTCGAGTTGCCGGCACGTGATCGGCGCTTCGCCGTGGGCTACCAGCAGGTCCGAGTAGTCGCTGATGTACTGCTCGAGTCGCTCGTTGCGGTAGAGGTCGTAGTAGACGACGTTCATCTTGAAGCCCTCGGCCATCATTCGGGCATAGGCAGCCCCAATCCGGCCACAACCGATGATTCCGACGGTTCCACCGAAGAACCGTGCCCCCATGTACATGGTCGGCAGCCAGCCGTGGAACTTGCCGGCCCGCATGAAATTGTCGGCCTCGACGACCCGGCGCCCAGCAGAGAACGTGAGGGCCACCGCCATCTCGGCGGTCGTCTCGGTCAGCACCCCAGGGGTGTTGCCGACGGGGATGCCTGCCGCGGTAGCTCCGGGAACGTCGACGTTGTTGTAGCCGACGGCATAATTGCTGTAGGCGGTACCTCCGGCGGCGGCGAGCTTGGCGAAGAGATCGGCATTCCAGTCCTCGGTGAGCTGGCCGATGGCACCGTCGCACTTGTCGCCGAAGTGCTCGATGATCTCCTCGTTCGTGATCACGTCGGGTGACTGGCACACCTCGACCACACAGTCGGCAGCGACGAGAATGTCGAGCCACCTCGCCCCCGGGAGCTCCTTCGTGACGATGACTCGCCGCGTACCTTCCGGGTTGTGCACCTTCCATTCGTGGCCCATCAATTCTCCCATCTCACAAAACAGAGTCTTGTCATTCGTCGTTCAGAATCTCCTTCGCCACCCGCTCCATCTCGGCCGGGTCGACGAACTGCACAATGTCGGGAACCCCTTCGAGCAGCGCAGCCGCCTTCTTCTGCAAAGCCGTCGGCACCTCGAGCAGGAGGGGGATCCCGTAGATCCGGCAGATGTGAAACACATCCTGATAGCTGGGCTGGCTCGGTAGGAGCGGCTCCGGCGCAAAGATCTTGTGGACGTAGCCAACCAGCAGATCGACCCGGTTCTGCTCGTTGATGAGACGCACATGCATGCCGTGGCTGTCGAAGCCGTTGGAAACGGGCAAGGTGTCGTGGCCCTCGCACACGAGGGCGGTCAGCAAAGTTGAGTCGGTTCCTTCAAAATATCCGATGCTCTTTCTCATCATCCCCTCCTACACGATGCCCTGGTCGACCATGGCGCGGGCGACCTTCAAGAAGCCGGCGATGTTGGCTCCCGCGACGTAGTTCCCGGGCTCTGCATACTGCTCTGCAGCATCCCGACAGCTCTGGTGAATGTCACTCATGATCCCGAGTAACCGCGAGTCGACTGAGTCACGGGTCCAGGAGGTGAACTCGGCGTTCTGAGCCATTTCAAGACCGCTGGTGGCAACACCACCGGCGTTGGCTGCCTTGCCCGGTGCGAAGAGAATCTTCTGCTCCTGGAACTGAACCACGGCGTCGGGCACGCACGGCATGTTGGCGCCCTCGGCCACGACGTAGACGCCGTTGGCAAGCAGTTGTTTGGCGTCCTCACCGTCGAGTTCGTTCTGAGTGGCGCAGGGCAATGCCACTTCGGCACCTTCAACGGCCCAGGGACGCATGTCGGGGTGATACTCCGCCCTGAAGTGCTCGGCGTACTCAGCGATGCGGCCGCGGCGCACGTTCTTCAGCTCCTTGACCCACTCGAGCTTCTCGGAGTCGATGCCCTCGGGGTCGTAGATGAACCCCGACGAGTCAGACAGCGTCACGGCCTTGCCGCCGAGTCGGTTGATGTTCTCGACGGCGTACTGGGCAACGTTGCCCGATCCGGAGACCAGGACCGTCTTGCCGTACACGCTCTCTTGACGCGTTTTGAGCATTTCCTCCGTGAAGTACACGGTGCCATATCCGGTGGACTCAGGGCGAATCAGGCTGCCGCCCCAGTCGATCCCCTTTCCGGTCAGTACCCCGCTGAACTCGTTGGTCAGCTTCTTGTACTGGCCGAACAGATAGCCGATCTCGCGACCTCCGACGCCGATATCGCCGGCCGGCACGTCCGTGCGCGCACCGATGTGGCGGAACAGCTCGGACATGAAGGACTGGCAGAACCGCATCACCTCGCCGTCGCTGCGACCCTTCGGGTCGAAGTCCGAACCGCCCTTGCCACCACCGAGGGGCAGCGTCGTCAGGGCGTTCTTGTAGACCTGCTCGAAGGCAAGGAACTTGAGAACGCCGAGATTGACGGTCGGGTGAAAGCGCAACCCGCCTTTGTAAGGCCCGATTGCGCTGTTCATCTCGATCCGGAAGCCCCGATTCACCTGCACCTCGCCGGAGTCGTCGACCCACGGCACCCGGAACATGATGACGCGCTCAGGTTCGACCATCCGATCGAGCACCTTGGCGTCGCTGAACTCCGGGTGCCGGTCGAGGACCGGCCACACCGACTCGACTACTTCGTGGGCCGCCTGATGGAACTCCGGCTCGCCCGGGCTGCGCTCGGCAACCCGCTCCATGAACTCGGCTACGGACTCTCTCACCGCATCACCTTTCGTATTGGATCACACGCTCCCGCGTGTTGTCTATCCCAAGCCAACCTTGGCGTTGAACGCCTCGATGAGCTCATCGATCGGGTCGGCCATCGCCTGGATCGAAGTCCAGTAATCGGGGTCGTACCATTGGGCCTGGATCTCCTTGTAGGTCTTGCCCTGCTGCTCGACCCAGGTGTAGTACTTGAGGTTGTGAATCCGCTTGCGGTCGTAGTACGACAGCTCGTGGACGTAGTCGATTCCGGCGCCCATCAGCTACTGATGGTAGGACCCGGCCGCATCGAGGCTGCTGAATTCGCCACGCTCTTCGCGCAGTTCGACCAGACGGCTCTGGTACATCTCCATCGAATCGGTGCCGACCGTGACCAGCACGTCGCCTGCGCCCATCTCGTAGTACTTCGCCATCTTGATGGTGGCAACCATGTTGCCGATACACGAGATGCCGAACAAAGAGAGTTGCTCGACGAGCTCGGGCTTGACCCCTTGGTCGATCAGGTATGCCTTGCCGGCCGGCTCGTTGAACAGCCGGGTCAGCGAGATGGTGGCTTCGTCGTCGACTCCGATGGCGACGTCGGTGTTCTTCACATTGTGGATCCACGGGATGTGCTTGTCGCCGATTCCCTCGATGCGGTGCTCGCCGAACCCGTTGTAGAGAATCGTGGGGCATTGGGTGGCTTCAGCCGCTCCGATCAGGGAGCCGGGAAACACCTGCTTGAGGTAGTCGCCAGACGCAATCGTCCCCGCCGATCCGGTGGCCAGGGCCACGCCGCGGAAGGTTTCCCCGGGCTGCATGGATGCCTCGAGTGCCTCGACCATGGCGGGGCCGGTGACGGTGTAGTGCCACAGGTAGTTTCCGAACTCGTCGAACTGGTTGAAAATGACCAAGTCCTCGCCGGAGGCCCGTAGCTCATTGCACTTGTCGAAGATCTCCTTGACGTTCGACTCCGAGCCCGGCGTCTTGATGATCTCACCCGCAACGCTCTCCAGCCAGTGGAACCGCTCCGAACTCATACCTTCGGGCAGGATCGCAATCGACTCGCAGGACAACAGATTCGAGTCGTAGGCGCCGCCGCGGCAGTAGTTGCCGGTCGACGGCCACACCGCCTTCTGGCTGACCGGATCGAACTGACCGGTGACCAGCCGTGGCACGAGACAGCCGAACGCGGCGCCGACCTTGTGGGCACCGGTTGGGAACCACTTGCCGATCAGCATCACGATCTTGGCGTCGATGCCGGTCAGCTCCGAGGGCAGCTCGAGGTAGTTGACCCCCCCAAACTGGCCCCCGGAGGCCACCGGTTCGTTCTTCCACGTGATGCGGAACAAGTTGAGTGGATCGAGGTCCCACAGTCCCAACATCCCGCAATTCGTCCTTGATCGAATCGGGAATCAGCGACGGGTCCTGCATCTGCTTGAACGTGGGGATCCTGATGTTGCGCTCCTGCGCTCGCTGTGCGGCGGAGTCGAGCGTTGCTTCGTCGATGGTGAGGTCGATCATTTCGGGTGTGTCCCTTCAGTCCTTGGTGATGCGGGTGCCGGTCTCGCCGGCCATCGCCCGTTCGATGTTCTCCGGGTTGGTGATCAACGCCTCGGTGCCACCGCCCTCGAGGAACTGCACGACGGCCCGCATCTTGGGGGCCATCGAACCCTCGGCGAAATGGCCGCCCTCGGCGAGATACTGCTTGACCTCGGCCAGCGTCATGTGATCGACCCAGCGTTGGTCCGGGGTTCCCCAGTTCAGCGCCACTTGTTCGATTGCCGTCGAGATCAACAGCAGGTCGGCGTCGATGTTGTTGGCCAACAACGCCGAAGCCAGATCCTTGTCGATCACCGCGGCCACGCCGTAGAGGTCGCCGTTCTCGTCGGCGACGACGGGGATGCCCCCGCCGCCGACGCAGATGACGACCACGCCGGAGTCGATGAGTTGCCTGATGACGTCGATCTCGACGATTCGCTTGGGCTGAGGCGAGGCGACAACCCGTCGCCAGCCACGACCCGAATCCTCGAGAACGTCCCAGCCCTCTTCGTCACGACGCCGGAGGGCTTCGTCCTCGTCGAGGAACGTTCCGATTGGCTTGGAAGGATTGAGCATGGCCGGGTCATCGGCGGCAACTTCGACCTGAGTGACGATGGTCGCCACCGGCTTGTCGATCCCCATCTCGCGGAAATCGTTGATCAGGTTCTGCTGGAGCGCATACCCGATCGCACCCTGCGTGTCGGCGCCGCAGACGTCCATCGGGACCTCGTGCAGTTCGCCGCGGGCAAGCTCCGAGCGCCGCATTATGAACCCGACCTGGGGCCCGTTGCCGTGCGAGATCGCAACATCCCAGCCCTTTTTGATGAGCTGTGCGATGTGGTGATCAGTCGCCCCGGCGGCCTCGTACTGGTCCTCCACGCTCTGGTGATCCTTGTCGGTGATGAGTGAGTTGCCGCCGATGGCGACCACGACCTTGGGCATGGCTACTCCACCGCGCCGAGCACGAGGGCGAGGATGGCCATACGCATCACGACACCGTTGTAGGCCTCTTGCCAGTAGCGGGCGTGCTTGAGCTGGTCGACCTCGGGAAGGAGCTCATCCATCCGGGGCAGAGAGTGCAGCACGATCGAGTCACCCTTGGCCTTTTTCATGACCTTCTTGGTGATCTGATAGTTGGGAGGCGTCTGGCTGTAGTCCTCGGGGACATCATCCCGAGACAGCGTGTAGTCCGGCTGGACCACTGGCTCCATGTAGATGACGTCGGCCTCGTCGATGACCTCATCGATGTGGTCGACGATGCGCCAGGCGGTGCCCTTCTCATCGAGTTCGGCGAGGAACTCTTCGGTCGGCGACATGTCTTCGGGGGCGAGGATGACCATCTCGGCGTCGAACTGCGAGAGGGCGTAGCCGATAGAGTGCATCGTGCGCATGCGATGGTCGCCGATGCAGACGATCGTCTTGCCGTCGACGGAGCCCATTTCCTTGGTGATGGTGTAGAGGTCGGTCAGCACCTGGGTGGGGTGCTCACCCCAGCCGTCGCCGGCGTTGATGACCGGGATCGACGCCCACCGGGCCGCTTCATGCGGGGCGCCCTGCTGGAAGTGGCGCATGACGATGGCGTCGCCGTAGTACTCCAGCATGTGGACGGTGTCCTTGATCGACTCCTGGTAGAAGTCGCCGGCGCGGGTCATCTTGGCGTCGGAGAAACCGAGCACGGCGCCGCCGAGGCGGTGCATGGCAGCTTCGTGGGCGAGGCGGGTGCGGGTTGAAGGCTGATAGAAGGCGGTCACCAGCGACTTGGTGGCGAGCAGGTCGGTGTTGCGACGCTCGCGAGCGATGGGCTCCAACCGATCGGCAATCTGGAAGACATGCTCGAACTCGTTCCGTTCGAAGTCTTTGAGCGACAGAATGTCGCGTCCCGCAAAGCTGCGCATTGGCTCTCCTCTTGGTCGAAACGCTGCAATTCCAGCGTATTTGTGGGGTTTCCCGGGTCCAGGGGTGGACAGGTGGGGTGACCTCCGGTACAATTCGTATGACAAGCATACAACATGATGACCGGACCTGCTACCCCGGCTTTACAAAAGCATTGCGAAGAACAGCGAGATTCTGCGAGTGATCACCCGAAGCCCCTCCCTCACCGATCAGGTGAAAGCCCACCTGAAGGAGCGCATCGTCGCGGGTGACTTCGAAGAGGGTCGGATCCCATCGGAGACCGAACTCGCCACCGATCTCGGAGTCAGCCGCACCACCATCCGCGACGCCCTCTCCCGCCTCGAGCAGGAGGGTTCCATCTACCGCAAACAGGGCTCCGGCACCTTCGTCAACGTCCCCGGTCTGCAGATCAAGTCCCGGTTGGAGGAGATCTGGTCCTACGAAGAGGTGATGAAGGACCACGGCTACACCCCTTCGGTTCAAGTACTCGGCATCGAGCGCGAAGCTGCCATCGAACCATTCGCCGGCGACCTCGGCATCGAGCCTGGTGCCGAAGTGCTGGTGATGGAGAAGCTGTTCCTCGAGGACGCCCTGCCGGTGGTGCTCACCTACAACCGCATCCCCGCCGCCTACCTGCGGGATGAAGTCGACGCCGACGGCAGCGACCAGCCGCTCTACGCCTTCCTCGAAGCGCATTGCGATCGTTACCTCGCCTACTACCTCTCCGAGATCGTTCCCGTCGTCCTCGACGACTACCAAGCCGACCAACTCGGCGTCGCCGCAGGCACTCCGGCGATCTGTTTCGAGGAGATCGGGTTCGACCAAGAGAACACGCCGGTGGTGCGTTCCACCTCGTACTTCCGCGATGACCTGCTCCGCTTCCGCCTGATCAGGCGGAAGGCCGGGGCCTGACCAACTGATAGGAGCCAAGCAGGATGCAAACGTATCTCCGAGGGCGCGACATGATCACGACCCAGGAATGGACCAAGGACGAGCTCGATACCATCATCGACGTCGCCCTCGAACTGAAGCGGCGCCGGGCGCTGGGCGAAGACCATGCCCTGTTGCGTGACAAGGTCTTGGCGATGCTGTTCTTCTTCTCGAGCACCCGAACCCGGGCCAGCTTCGAGGCCGGTATGGCCCAACTCGGCGGCCACGCCATGTTCCTCGACAGCACGAGCACGCAGATCGGCCATGGCGACACGTGGAAGGAAATCGGCGAGATCCTGGGCCGCTACGACGACGGTATCGCCATCCGCAACGTCGACTGGGACATCGGCAACAAGTACATCCGCGCCGTTGCCGAGGCGAGCCGGACCCCGGTCCTCAACATGCAGTGCGACTGGTACCACCCGTTCCAGGCCCTCGCCGACCTGCTCACGGTCATCGAGCAGAAGGGCGACCCCCGCAAGCTCACGTTCAACATGAGCTACGCCTATGCGGCGAGCTACCAGAAGCCGATCTCGGTTCCGCAGAGCGTCATCCTGCTGATGACCCGCTACGGCGCCAACGTCCGCCTGACCCGGCCGCCGGAGTTCAAGCTGATGCCCGAGATCGTCGCCCAGGCCGAGGCAAATGCCAAGGCATCCCACGGCAGCTTCGAAATCGTCGAAGACTTCGACGAGGGCATGCGCGGCGCCGACGTCGTCTACGCCAAGGCGTGGGGCTCGATGCTCACCACGTCGGACCTCGACGAGTCAGCCAAGATCTCGGCGAAGTACAAGGACTGGATCGTCGACCCTCGCCGTATGGAGATGGCCGACGAGGATGCCATCTACATGCACCCGCTCCCCGCCGACCGCAACATCGAGGTCGCCGACGCCGTGATCGACGGCCGCTGGAGCCGGGTCTTCGACCAGGCCGAGAATCGCCTCCACGTCCAGAAGTCGGTAATGGCCCTCACCATGTGAGCAGCCGAATACCGCAGCCAGAAGAGGGCCGCCCTTCCCCCCGGGGCGGCCCTCTCTCTCGTTCCGGGGTGGCTGCGGCGCGCTTTCTCGTGCCCTGGCCACGCACGAACAGGGGGCGGCCGTCCCTCTCTGTTCTGGCGTGGCTGAGGCGCGGTTTCTCGCGCCCTGGCCACGCAGGAAGCGCTGGGTCTCAGCCCGCCAGCCGTGCCAACCAATCGTTCACGTCGGACCGGGTGAGGGGTTCGACCACGACCACATCAGCCTCCACAGCGCCCGTGCCGTCGGTGTCGAGCATCCCCAGCGCTTCACGAAGACCCGCCTCGTCCAAGCTGACCAGCATCGCCTCGCCATCACGCTCATTCCCCGTTCCGATCGTCCCGATGGTGATCCCGTCCAGCCCGTCGGCACGAACCACCACCACCTCCCAGTCATCGCCGGAACGACCCCACAGCGTTGCCTGGTGGGTCCCCACCGAGAGAGCCGCAGCGTGCACGACCCCGTACTCGGATCGCACCACGACCACAATGTCATCGGACTCGCCCTCACTCGCCACCGAGTCTGGAATCTCGATGACGGCTTCCACCCCAACGACGTCCTCCCTTCGTTGCTCCGGCATCTGGCTCGGATCCAAGCTCCTCATACGAGGATCCGTCGCGATCCACGAGACGCCGCGTTCGTCCAGCAGCCTCTGTTGGTACGCCTCCCACGCTTCCGCATAGGGACCTGTGGCTCGCCCGTCAGCGATCTCGTCGGCCTCGTGAGCCCACGCAGCCAAGTCCTCGATCCGGGCATCCGGCAAGAACGCGCGCAGATCGTTGTTCCACCACTCCATCCAACTCCCCGCCACAACAAATTCGCCGGTATCAGTGTCGAACACCGTTTGTAGACGCCACTCCGTAACCAATTCGCCTTCAAGAGCCTCGCGATACGTCAGGACCAGGCCGACGTCCTCGTCGGTTGTCAGGTCTGGCTTGGCCGACTCCCAGTCCGCGGGAATCGAGACACGAATGGGCTCGCCGGCAACGATCGGCTCACCGTACTTCTCGTCCTGATAGTGCACGGCGACAACGTCCGCTTCATAGACCCTCATGGGTCCCTTGACGTCTCGGTCACTGCCTACCAGCCTCAAGCCGGAGGTCTCCACGACGGCGTTCGAAATACCTATGAAGGCCGGCAAATCCATGCTCGAGGCTTCTCCGTCCGACCCCGACGACTGGAACCATGGCGCCACGACAAACACACCTGTCAGAACGCCGGCAAGGACCGCGAAGCCGGCCGCCAGCTTGAACCCGGGGCGGCGACGCTTCGACGGAGCTGCAGCGTCCTGCGATTCAATGGTCGCCCAGGTTGGCGGTTCCGGCGCCGCTTCAGCGATCTGCTCGTGGCCGCTACGGAGTGCGTTGATTGCTTGCTCGTCTGTCGTCCGTGACATCAAGAGCCTCCTTCATTTTCTTCCTTGCCAGGTATAGGTACCGACGAAGCGTCGCCGGTCGAACACCAATCAGACGCGCCGCATCCGTCGGGGTGTAGCCCATCCAGTAGACGAGATGGGTCGCACACCGTTGTTTGAACGGAAGAGCCTCAACCAATTCCGCGACTCGACTCGAGGGTTCCGGGCTCGCGCGGCGAGGCTCAGCCAATCCGGACAACTTCAGAGTGTCTCGCCGCCGCATTCGGTGGATGCTTCGACACTCATTGTGAACCGATCGCATGAGATAGGCCCGTGGATCATCAAGGCGGGCGAACCCTCCTGCCGCGAGAGCCCGCGCTACCACTGTGGAGACGGCGTCGGGCGCGTCGTCTGGCCCAACGAGGGACGCGGCAAACGAGGTGAGATCTCTGTTGACCTCCGCGTAGATCACCGCATCCTCTTTCGCCGCCGAGTTCACCTACTCATCTTCCTTTTCGGTCCACACCCAAACCACGCATGAAGTCCCAGCAGCGTTGCACGCGGGGGATTGCCTGACTGCCCATGCACAAACCGCGTGAGCGTCTATGGGTAGTAGTACTTGGCCCGTGCCATGTCGATGTCGACTCCCCCGGACGCGTTGTTCTTGATCCGCACCTCGACCTTGCCGCCATCCCAACCCTCAAACCCTGCCCAG
>CAVPHV010000003.1:0-379616 GCA_963704825.1 uncultured Acidimicrobiia bacterium | reverse complement strand
TCGGACACTCTGCGGATTGCTCGTTCGTGTACCCGATTTGATGATCGGCGTTCTTTCCTGACAGGCACCGCGCTGTGAGCCGATGCCGGCATCCGCCCTCCGGACCGATCAACGACGTGCCACGCTACGTCGGGATGCCGCTGATCCACCGCTGGTGCACGTCGAACCGTTCGGTGCACCGACCGGCTCGCCACCGTGAGCGCTTGCCTTCATCGGAGGTCACGAACGCCTCAGTGCCGGTCGGCGCTATTCGGCGTAGCGCACGCTCTAGGGTTCGCTGATGGCCTCACGACTCTTGGCAGTGACGCTCGACGCTCGCGATCCTGTCAGGCTGGGTCAGTTCTGGGGGAGCATGCTCGACCGGGAAGTCGTCGAGCACTCTGGAGGCGTCCTGCTCCCCGGAGATCCCACGAAGCTTGGCCTCCGGTTCGTCACGAACCCAGCCGCCAAGACCGGGCCGAACCTGGCCCATTTCCATCTCACGAGTACCACCGCCGCCGGTCAGCAGACCACGGTCCAGAAGGCGCTCGATCTCGGTGCTCGCCACCTCAACGTCGGGCAAACCCCCGAAGAGGGTCACATTGTCTTGGCAGATCCTGACGACAACGAATTCTGTGTGATCGAACCCGAGAACAGGTTCCTGGCAGGTTGCGGCTTCCTTGGTGAACTCGCATGCGACGGCCCCCGGGATGTCGGGCTGTTCTGGAGCAAGGCTGTCGAGTGGCCGCTGGTCTGGGACCAGGATCAGGAAACTGCGATCCAGTCACCAGACGGAGGAACCAAGATATCGTGGGGAGGCGAGCCGGCAGCCCCTCCAGAGGTGAGAAGGAGACACCGCCTCTACCTCGTCACCAGCGAACGCCAAGAAGAGACCGACCGGCTGGTCTCGCTCGGGGCTACCTACGTCAAACCCGGAGAGGACCGCATCATGGTTCTCGCGGACCCCGGCGGCAACGAGTTCGAACTCGCCAGTCCGTAGTCCGCCGACAGCCGATCCCGCTGATGAGCGTGTGGCAGGTTCAGGTCAATCGAAACCGGCTGGCGGTTCTCGGCGTCTCGTGTGATTCTGGAGTTCGTGGATAGAACGCAGCGTCGTCAACTAGCTCGGGAAGCTCTCGATGGGTATCCCAGTGGCCCCGAAGCTCCGATCGAGGCCACGACCGCTGCGCTCGCCAAGGCGGAGGCCGCCCGATCGGTCATATTGGTCGAGGGGATCAGCGATCAGATCGCGCTCGAAACGCTGGCCGGACGCCAAGCGTGGAATCTCGAAGCAGAGCGCACAGTGATCGTGCCAGTTGGGGGTGCCCAGGCGATATCACGCTACCTCGGCCAGTTCGGACCGAAGGGAAGGGGCCTTCCTATCACAGGCATGTGTGACGCAGGCGAGGAACGACTCTTTCGACGTGGCCTGGCAGCCGGCGGCATCGGCTCGCCCCAGAATCGACTCGAGATGGAGCAACTCGGCTTCTTCGTCTGCGTCGACGACCTCGAGCAAGAACTCATCCGTGCTACTGATCGAGCAGCCATCGAGAGCCTCCTCGAGTCCCAGGGCGACCTCGGCTCATTCAGGACCCTGCAGAACCAGCCGACGTGGCGTGGGCGAGCCTTCGAGGACCAGATGCACCGATGGCTACGTGCCGGCGCCCGCCGCAACCTCCGCTACGCCCGCCTGCTCACCTTCTCACTCCACCCCGACCGGATGCCTCGGCCCCTCCAGGCCGTGTTGGCCGCCGTGGCGCGAAGACCGATGGATAGGCGGTCGTTGACTCGCATGCACGCTGGTCCGGTCTAGCGCTGAAGGGGTCTGAGCAGTAACAGAACAGGAAGCCGGCCTACGCGTGCTCTCGCAGCGTGACGTTCGCCCCGGACCACGGGCGATCCTGGAGGTGCCGATCTCGCGCATTCGGCAGGATGGGCGCTGTCGCCCCGATTTGGTGATCGGATCGGCGAACCAGGTTTCTGCGCCGGACGAGTCGCCCTAGTTCGGGCGCATACGGGCGGCGTAGGCGCTGGTAGTCGCTACTGGCCGGGGCGGTGAGCAACGATGACCGGCTGATGCAAGATGTTGTCGAGTCGCTCGATGTTGTCGAAACCGGCTTCGGCCAAGAGTGCAGTGAGCTCGCCGATGCTCAGGGCGTGGTATCTGCTGCGGCCAGAGACGACCTGGGCTGGGGCGTCGGTGGTTTGTTCCCGAACAAAGTACATGGCCACGTCATAGGAATCGCCGTGCCAATCTCGGGTCTGGAAGACATAGAACCGGTCGCCTTCGTGACTCCGAAAACCGTATGGCCATACCTGCGGCGATGTCCTGTCTTCGTCCGATCGGTAGTCGCGAAGCCCGATGATGACGGCACCACCTGGCCGCAAGCAGGCGAAGAAACCTTCAACGGCGATCGCGAGATCGGTGCCGGTCAGGTGCGGGAGCGAGTTGTCGGCGCTCAGGACGACATCAAAACCGCCGCCATGGTGGGCGAAACAATGACACATGTCCGCCACGGAGAACGCCACGCTTAGGCCTCGACGGCCGGCTTCTTTATGGGCGCGAACGATCGCGCCAGGCGACAAGTCTGACGCTGTCATCTGGTACCCCAGGCCTGCCAGGCCCAATGCTTGGGTGCCGATACCACAGGACACGTCGAGGACCGATCTCGCATCGACCACAGTGCGTCGGATCAGCCCGTCGAGAGCCGTTGCCTGAGCCGAGACCGCCTCGTCCCAGTCTTGATAGATCAGGTGATACAGGTCGGCAATCTCGTCGTACACACCAATCACTCCCTCCGTCGGGATGATGGACAGCACCCGCTGTGGTCGACGAAGACCCTAGCCAGCTCGCTCACCGAGAAGTCGGAGGCGTAACCGAGCGCCGACGTGCCGATCCGCGTGATTGAGTAGTGTGCTCGTTATGTCGCTCGAATTGGTGATCGGCGACAGGTAGCGCTGTGGACGGGGCGGTCACCCGCTAGCGCCTCGCAGCATCGACCAGTCTGGGCGGTGGAAATGGCCGACGCGGGGCGAGCAACAGTGTCGCCTCGCGAGCATCGCCTCGATTTGTGGACCGGTGGGTCCTGCCCCATGCGCCTCGCCAGTCGTCGCAGCCCTTCAGAGGAACGCTCGACAGCGGCTCGCCATGAACTCACCGATTGAATAGAAAGGCACCCCGACGATGTGGAAGCGCTGATCCTCCGGTGATCACCATCGCCTGCGTCTCCGACGATCTCATTGCCGTCGCTCCCCCAAGGAATAGAGCGTCCGGGCAGCTACCGACGTCCACAAGGAGTTGATACGATGTCGGTAGAGGATACGGAGGCTCCGTGTTTCGCCGGTTCTCGGTCCTTGTGGCGGCATGTGCCTTGCTTGGTGCGGCGTGTAGTAGCGCCAGCGACAATTCCGTTGCCGGTCTCCCGTCAACCTCCGCTACAACGGCGGTGGCCGCCATAGAACCGGTTCTGCGCCCTTCCGTGTTCGACCCCGGCGATTGCGAATTCGAGGTTGCAGAAGCGGCCAATGTGGCGTGTGGGTGGCTCACGGTTCCCGAGAATCGACGGGACGCTTCAAGCGATTCCACGGTGCGTCTTCATGTTGGTGTGTATGAAGCCAAGGGTGAGCAGCCGGCAGAGACTCCTCTCATCCTGGTGCTGGGAGGCCCAGCTCTGGAGTGGACCGCACTCGACTACGAATGGTTCATTGCGCCCCTGGCGCAAGACCGCAGTGTGGTCTTGTTCGACGCTCGTGGCACGGGCTATTCCGAGCCTTCTCTGGCATGTGCCGAGGTCGGTGACGCGCAACTCGCCATGCGCGGGCAGGACGTATCTGATGAGGAGTGGTTGGATCGGATGCTCGCCGCATACGGAGTGTGCAGGGACCGCCTCGTTGCCGACGATATCGATCTGAACGCCTACAACAGCACTGAGAGCGCCGCCGACGTGGCCGATCTTGCCGCTGCGCTCGGGTACGCAGAATGGAACGTGATGTCGGTGGGATCGGGGGCACTGGTTGCTCTGCGAGTGCTCCGTGACCACCCCGACGGGGTCCGTTCCGCAATCCTGGATTCGCCATATCCGCTGCAGGCCAATCCAGAGGTCAGTTGGATAGAGGGTAGGCAGCGGACCCTGGACATGCTGTTCTCGGCGTGTGCGTCCGAGCCACGCTGCAGCGCTCTGTACCCTGATCTTGAGGCTGTGTTCTGGAATCTCGTCGACCACTACGAGCAGGCTCGGCCCACTATCTTCATCGAGCCACCGGATGATCCCGGCTACGAGGTAACGGTCGATGGCGCCCGAATCGTCAACGGCGTCCTCCGGATCGTGGATATGGACATGATTCCGTGGATTCCGTGTCTCCTCACCCAGGTCCACGACGGCGATACGTGGGCCCTTGAGGAGCTGTTCGGTTATGGCCCTGCCGGTGACGGGAGTGGCGCTGGTGCCCGGATGTCCGCCTACTGCTCCGAGGAGATCCCGTTCGTAGAGCAAGAAGCGGTTCGCCATGTCCATGACACTGCAGGTCCGTTGGCCCCTGGCACCCCGGACCACTTCTTTGAGATATGCGAACGCTGGCAGGTGCAAGAGGCATCGGCCCTCGAGAACGAGCCGGTCGTGAGTGACGTGCCCGCGCTGGTGCTTGTTGGCGAGTACACGGCCGATCCTCCTCCCTCCGAGGGGTTCGACACCTGCGCCACCCTGTCCAGGTCTCGTTGCGTCGAGTTGTCGGGTTCGGCAGGTTGGCAGGTGTGGCACAACCCGTGCTCCTCGGACCTTGCCCGCGCATTCCTCCGCGATCCGGGTGCCGAGATCGACTTCTCGTGTGTCGAGGAGAGGAAGCCCATCGAGTTTCAACCCCCAGATGCAATCAGAGCTGTCGATCGAGTTCGCACGTGTGACGACCTCGCGACACTGAAGATCGATCACTACCAGTGGCTGCTAGACGAGATTGGAAATCTGACGACAGAGGAGTACGCAGCCCGACAAGATCAGATCGCAGCGGCAGAGCAAGAACACGAACTGGCGACCGGAAGTAGCGACCTGATGACCACCGCCGAATCGTTGGGTTGTGTCGCCGAGCTCACCTACGACCTGAGCGACGACACCTACGCGTCGATGTGTGCCGGCCTCGGTCAACTGGAAGCGCACGGCCCAGCGGGCGAACAAGTACGCGACCGGATCGTTGCCGAGATCTCGATGCACTGCCCTTTCGACATCACCGACGAGGTGTTGGCGACCCGCGGCCTGGTTGACACCGTCGAGCTTGACACGCACTTCGGTATCGCCGTCGAGCTGGAGGCCGGCGCCGACGCCCTCTGGGTGACTAACTTCGGGACGGGGCAACTCTTGAAGATCGACCCGATTGAACGCCGGGTCGCGGCCGCTTCAGATTGGCTCGGCGCTTTCGGGCTGACCGTGACCGGCGACGGCGTGTGGTTCACCAGCCCGGACGGGAACACCGTCCGCCACGCCAACTACGACCTCGAACTCATCACCACAGTTGAGGTGGGGAGGACTCCCACGTCGGTAGCGCACGGAGGCGGCTCGGTCTGGGTGATCAATAGCGATGACAGAACGGTATCGCGGATCGACGTAGCAACACGCCAGGTCGTTGCCACGATCCTGATCGGGGCGACTCCCGGAGACGACACGGCAGCGGCTGGCGCTCTCGTTGATATTGCTGGTACAACTGATTCCGTGTGGGTACTCGGCTCCCGCAAGCTGTACCAGATCGACCCGACAACGAACACGGTACGACGAGATCCCATCGACCTCACCTTCACGGGAAGTGACCTCGCAGTGACCGAGCCAGAGCTCTGGGTCACGGATAACGAGAACGGGTCGGTCGTCCGTATCGACCCCGCCACGGGGGCACAGGAGGCAATACCTATCGGTCCTGGCGTCTGTTGCCTCACCTCGGACAGCGAAGACCTGTGGGTAGCCACCGAATACGGCGCCGTCTACTCGATCGATACTGCAACCAACGACGCGACCGAGTTGACGGACATTCATCAGCCGATTCAGCACATCACTGCGGACGCCGGAAACGTTTGGGTGCTGTGGAGCACTATCGACTACATGGAGACATTCGTATCCCTCGTCAACTCAGACTGACCCGCCGGGCCCAGATCCTCATCTGGCCGATCAGCTCCTGGAGTCGTGATTCGTGGACGCGGGCTTGGAGTCTGTGCCCCTCGACCTGGTTTGCGTAGTCAGGTTCGCCGTCCATGCGTGCCGCCCAGAAATTCGACCACGCTCCCTCGGGAGAATCGTTTCGCAATCCGCCGATCAGCATCCACAGCCGGCCCCTCAGAGGAACAACTGTGATGCGCACAGAACAACGGACGGGGATACCGCTGCGGGCGCTCGTGCGCGTCCGAGATCCGGCAATCGGCGCTAGCGCAGGAATACCTGGAAGGCTGGGCATACCTGGTCAGCGTCCGATGCCATCGTCGGTTCGACCGAGTTTGCGATCGCCATCACGACGTCGCTGTTCGATCGTCTTGATGCGCTCCTGGACCTGCCGCCATGCCTGGTCGTTGTTGAACCCGCGATTGCTGCCGGGGGGCTCGAGGTCGTTGCTGCCCACTTGGCGGTGCGGATCAGCCAACGAATCGCTGTGGCGACCGCCCAACCGTGAGCGGAGCCGGGCGCGTGGCTGGTCTCCGATACCTACGTCGGTTCTTCGAGTGATGGCGGGTTGGTCGATCCAGTCCCGGCCGATCGCTTGGGTGAGGACGTCGACGGCGGTTTGGTTCTCGTCTGAGACGACGTAGGCGTGGTTGGCGTACCGGCCTCGGGTCATCGGGGTGTAGACGCCGCGACTGTCGGTGGGGCCGTCGACGAGGAGCAGCCCGATGTCGACGGTGCGGCCTTGGGTGGCGTGGCTGGTCTGGGCGTACCCGAGTTCGAGGTGGTCGACGACGTAGTCGGCGGGGAGGTGGACGGTGCCGGTGTGGCCGTCGACCGTGACAGCGCCGTCGGGGTGGATCTCTTGGATGGTCCAGTGGTCGCGGTTCTTGACCATCATCCCGCGGTCGGTTCGTAGGCTGCGTTGGTTGCGGCGGGTCACCACGTCGTCACCGACCAATAGCCGCTGCCCGGCGATGTCGAGGGCGGGTCCGCCGGGGTGGAGCTCACCGTTGGTGATGCGTCGCTGTTGGGCGAGGTGGTTGAGGCGGGCGACGGTGTCGTTGGTGTTGGCCATCAACGCCACCGACTCACGCCGCTGTCGGGCCTCGTGCCAGGCGCCGATGATGTCGGTCTCCATTTGGTGTGGGGTGCCGTCGTGGAGCCGGCCGTGGCGCTGGTATTCGGCTAGGACGGTGACGTCTCCGGTGCGGAGCCGCCGCGAGGCGTCGCGTTCCCAGCGGTGGGTGAAGCGGTGGATCTGGTCGAGTTCGATGGCGCCGTGGGTGTCGATGAGGTGGGCGAACATGCCGCCCCGGCCCACAGCGGAGAACTGGCGGGGGTCACCGACCATGACGACGCGCCATGCCCGCTGCTCCGCCAGACGGGCCAGGGCGGCCAACTTGGGGGTGGAGACGGTGCCGGTTTCGTCGACGATCACCGTCGCCCCACCCGGGAGGTCATAGACGGGTGCAGGTGGCCGGTCGGGGCGGGAGTGTTCGTGCAGCAGTTTGTCCAGGGTGTCGGCGGCTACGGCGGTTTCAGTGGCGAGCACTTCAGCGGCCGCCGCGGTCGGTGCGACCCCAAACACCACCTGGCCGCGACCCTGGAGGTGCTTGACGGCGGGGGCGAGGGCGGTGGTCTTGCCCGAACCGGCCGGTCCAACGATCAGCGCCACCGGAGTCACACCGGCTACCGCCTCGCAGGCCTCGGCCTGTCCTGGACTCAACCCCTCCATGACAAGCCCTCGAGGTCGCGGATCGACGATCTCGGCGAGCTTGCGTTGTTGGTGGGCCCATTCGAGGAGCCGTTCCTCCTCGTCCAGGATGGCTTGAGTGGTGAGGACCCGGTCGACCGCAGCCTCACTGACCGGTCGCCCATCACGTCGTGTCACCACATCGGCGGGGACCGGTGGGGACAGGTCGACACAGCGTGCCGCGGCGGTGTGTTCGGCGAGGCGTTGCAGCAGCCCGCACAGCTGGTTCGGGTCGACGGTGACGTCGGTGGGGACCTGGGCGGCGAGCTCCCGGACCAGTTCGGCGGGCCGCCATGTCGACTGGCGCTCCGTCAGCGCTTCGAGCGCCCATCGACCATCGTCGACGCCAACTCCTGGTCGATCCCCGTCGGCTCGGCGGACCTGAGCCGAGGCGTTGGCCACCAGCGCCCGGGGTTCGACCCCAAGGCCAGACAGTCGAACGCGCCACTCGTGGCGGAGCTCGCCCGGGGTGTGGGTGTTGTCTTTGGCAGGTCGGCTGTCCACGACCGCTTCACGCTCGAGACGCCACAGCTCCCGACGGGTCGGCTCCCGCCCAAGATCGGCACGAAACCGGGCCAGCTTCTCCTCGACACGCCGCTCCACCTCGCCGCTGCGCTGCGAGAACTCGGCCAACACCTCCGGGTCGATACCGGCGATCTCGGCGATCCCGTTCACCGGCGGATGCCAGGCGACCCCGAGACGGCGGGTCAGCTCGGTCCGCAACGTGGCGTGATACAACCCCGACAGGGTGCGTTGATCCATCTTCAACGTGCGAGCATCGAGAGCAAGCCACCGCCCGTCGGGTGCCGCTACCCGGTTGGCGATCACCGCATGCGTATGCAACTGCGGGTCGAGTCGGCGACTGGTGTGCTGACGAAACACCGCCACCACGATCCCCTCGGCATCGACACACACGATGTGGCCGCGAGACGCATCCGCGTGTGGGCCTGGGTCTCGACCCACCCCAACACGGCCTCCACCGCCGCGTCGTGCGCCTCCACCACCTGACGCCGCACCTCGGTCGCCGACACCGAACAGGACCGAGACTGACTTCGGGGCCGAGAACGTGGCGTCGATAGCCCCGCACCGACCCCTCCCCGAACCGGCGACCCAGACCCCGCCCGTCGCCGGATCGACCCCGGCCATCACCGCCAGAAACGCCTCCGCATCGACGTCACCGTCGAGACCGAGACGGTCGGCGCCCTGCGCCGAACCAGCGACCCGGCGGCTCCTCACCGTCGAGGTAGTAGGAGGGCAGGTGCTCGGTGTAGTACGCGGCCCGCCCCCGCACCCTTCAACGTCGTCACCCGCACCGTCACCGAACAGACCTCCCTCACCCCTCACCGCAGGTGTGCACTCGTCTGTTCTGAAAGGGCCGGTGTCCTCGCTGGTTGCTCATGGGGTCTCCGTCGTTAGCTGGACCGGGGTGTGGAGTTGAAGAGGTCGAGCTGGTTCTTGGCGCGGCTCTGGCGTCGTCGAGTTCCGCGGGTTCGTCGGTGACTCCTGGGTAGGTGTTCCCTTGGCTGGTTCACTCGCCCGTCGTCTTGGCGGCTCGGCCGGCTCTACGGCGTGCTTGGTCTCTTCGACCCGGTTGGGGTTGTCGACGTCGGTGAGTTCGGCACCGATCAGCTCCTCCAGTGCCTGGCGTGGCACCCTGAGTACATGACCAAGGTCGATCACCGGGAGACCCGACCGGCCGCCGGTCTCCCGCCACTCCCTCGCCATGGCGTAGGCCTTGGTCCGTCCGATCCGCAACAGGACGCCTGCTTCCTCGACGGTCAGAAGCACCGGAATCCGTTCACTCAACACAAGCCGTATCCTTTGCGCGCAATGCTCACAGGGAGTATCCTATCAGAACGTTGACGCATTACCACCACAAACCACAAGCTGTGTATGCTTCAGTAATGGCCCAACACCCCAACCCGCCACCACCCTCCGACGTCGACCTCAACCAGGTCGTCGCCTACGACATCCGCGAAGCCCGCCAACTACGCGGATGGACCCAAGAAGAACTCGCCGACCAGCTCGAGCCCTACCTCGGCCAACGACTCACCCAAGCCGGCGTCTCATCCATCGAGCGGGCCTGGGATAGCGACCGGCACCGAGAGTTCGACGCCCACGAACTGCTCATCTTCGCCATGGTCTTCGACCTCCCCATGATCTGGTTCCTACTCCCCCCACCCGGCGACCACCGCCTCATGCGATCCACCACCCGGCCCGTCAACGAGCTATACACCTGGCTCCTAGGACAACCCCAACAACTCGGGCCGGTCTACGAACGGCTCCGTCAACTCGGCATCACCGACCCCACCACAGCCGAAGCCACCGTCGAGAAGATCACCGGCATCCCCGCCGCAGCAACACAGTGGAGCTACCGGGAGCGCCGCAAAGAACTCCTCCTCGCCCTCCTCGACGAACACGCCGACTCGCTCGATGGCGCCGTCGAAGAACTCGGCCGGATGGTCGACCACCTCCGCCAAGTCGGCATCCGAGGATTCATCGCCGAACACACCGGCGACGAAGACTTCACCTACCGATACGGCCACCCCCCGACGACCCTCCCTCGAGACGCGTATCCCGCCAGCGAGAACGACGCGACACCAGACACCAGAAGCGACGAACGGGAAGCCCGAGGAGGCACTGAATGAGGCGCCGTGGGCACATAGCCCGCAAGGACGGGAGGTTCTACGCAGTCATCGACCTTGGGCGCGACGAGCTGAGCGGCAGGCGCCGTCGGCGGTGGTCCCGTGGGTTCAAGACGCAGGGCGAGGCCGACGCGGAGCTCGCCCGGCTCCTTCAGTCCCGCGACCAAGGTGACTCGATCGAACTGACCAAGCTCACTGTGGAACGATACCTCTTGGAGCGGTGGCTCCCCATCGCTGAAGGGAGGCTGGCGCCAACAACGCAGAAGGAGTACCGGGTGACCGTGACGGCATACATCGTGCCTCATATCGGGCATCTTCGTTTGGACCGAGTCGATGCCACCACGATCGACAGGCTCTACCTGAAACTGCGCCGCGAGGGTGGCCGCGGACGTCGGCCCCTGTCGGCCAAGACGGTCCGGAACGTCCACGGTGTGCTGTCGGCTGCGTTCGGGTTTGCCGTGAGGAAGGGAATACTCCACCGCAACCCCGTGGCGCTCGCTGAGACGCCCGAAGCGGGGCAGCCCGATACTGCTCCGCCATGGACAGCCCAGGAGCTTCGGGCCTTCATCGACCATGTCGACGGGGACCGGCTAGAGGCGCTGTGGTGGATAATCCCGTTCACCGGGATGCGCCGGTCTGAGGCTCTCGGCCTCGGCTGGGACGACGTTGACCTGGAACGCCGTACAGTCGCCGTGACCCACACGGTGGTAGACGCCGACGGTGGGCCGATCAGACGCCGCGAAACGAAGACGAAACGAAGCCGTCGCCCGATCTCACTGGACATCGACACGCTGGGAAAGCTCCGAGACCATCGCCGCCGTCAGCTCGAGGAGCGCATCTTCGTCGGCGCCGGCTACGAGGACCTGGGTCTCGTGTTCTGCCGCCCGGACGGATCGATGCTACGTCCCGACTGGGTGTCACGACGGTTCGCCAAGATCAGGGACGACGCCGGTCTCCGGCGGATCACGCTCCGGGATCTCCGCCACGTGTGGGCGACACTGGCACTCGAATCAGGGATCCATCCCAAGGTCGTCCAGGAACGACTCGGCCACTCCTCGATCACCATGACCATGGACCGGTACTCGCACGTAATCGAAGGTCTCGACCGGCAGGCGGCGGACACGGTTGCGGCTGTGGTGATGCATTCTTCTACCCAGACTTCTACCCAACCCCACACCATCGCACACGATCAGGCGTAACAAGCCCCCCGGCGGTCGCAGCGAACCCCTTGCAGCGCAACACTCTTCGACAGACGCTGACACCCGGAAACACGGCCCCCCTGAGGTTTAGGTCCTGGTGGGCTAAATGCCCGTGGGGGTTCGAGTCCCTCCGTCCGCACTGACTTGCAGCCCTTCGGTAGCAGGGGACCACAACCTCTCACCGGTGATCAGGCAGCGTGTGCCGTTGCCCCTTCTGCCCAATCCTCCACCCAAGGTCCCTCCTACGACAGGAGGACGAACGAGCGTGACCAGAGCCGCAAGATCATGACGCAAGGCGTCCCAGACTCGGCACGTGAGCACCTGCCTTACCCCCATGCACTAGTGGCAGATATCGCCAGCGCGACGGCTCACTATTTCACCTCCGGTGCCCACACTCGGTGTCACCCCGATAGCCATCTCCGAGGATGGCATCGGCTGATGCACCCCTCCACCAAACTCGCCGGCTTCTCGGTCCGGGCCGGAGGCAAATCGAACGTCAAGAAGGCACTGATCGGCTCAGAGCTGCTCTTGTTGGGTCGGGTGTACAGTGTCGAACTGCTGTGAGAGGTACGTTCTGGTGGAACGCAGGAGTGTTGGCCTGTGGGGAGCCGTTGCCATTGGGATCGGTGGAATGGTGGGCGGCGGCATCTTTGCGGTGCTCGGCGTTGTGGCGACCCAGGCTGGCGGCGGTGCTCCTCTTGCGTTTCTTGTGGCCGGTGCCGTAGCGCTGCTGACGGCGTCCTCGTACGCCAAGCTCTCGGTTGCCTACCCAAGCCGGGGAGGCAGCGTCGTCTTTGTTGACCGCGTCTTCGGAGTCGGAATCGCAACCGGCGCCCTCAACAACCTGTTGTGGTTCAGCTACCTGGTCACGCTGGCGCTGTATGCAGTGGCGTTCGGCAACTACGCCGCCACCTTCTTCACACACACCGGTCAGGCGCCTCCGCAGTGGCTGCTGCACCTGTTGATCAGCTTGGCGATCATCGTGCCCGCAGGCCTGAACCTGTTGGGGGCGGCCAGCGTTGCGCGCGCCGAGACCGCCATCGTGGGCGTGAAGCTGGCAATACTGGTAGTCGTCGGCGCCATCGGCATGACAACCGTGGACACGACCCGACTCGCAGTGGGCACGTGGCCGTCACTACCGACAATCGTCGCCGCAGGCATGCTCATCTTCGTTGCCTACGAGGGTTTCGAGCTGATCGCCAACGCTGCCGAGGACATCCGACAGCCGCGGCGCACTCTTCCTCGCGCCTTCTACACGTCGGTTGGAACAGTGATCGTCCTCTATGTGGCGATCGCGGTCGTCACTGTTGGATCGCTCACCCCGCAGCAGATTGGCAGCGCCGCAGACTTCGCCCTGGCAGAAGCAGCGCAGCCAAGCCTCGGTCACTTCGGATTTGTCATGGTGGCGGTTTCGGCGGTGTTGGCGACTCTTTCGGCGATCAACGCGACACTGTATGGGACGGCTCGACTCAGCTACTCGATCGCTCGCGAGGGTGAGCTGCCGGAACTGTTCGAGCGTCGCATCTGGTCGGAGCCGGTCGGGCTGATCATCACCACCACACTGTCACTGGTCTTCGCCAATCTCCTCGACGTGGCGTCGATTTCCTCGATCGCCAGCGCCGGATTCCTGATCGTGTTCGGCGCCGTGAACGCGGCGGCGCTGCACTCCGGCACCGCAATCGGAGCCAAGCGGATCCTCGCCGGAGCGGGTCTGGCGGGCTGTGCCGGAGCGTTGATCGTCCTGTCAATCGACACGGCGCGCAATCGACCCGGCGTGATGGTGCTGCTCGTCGGCATCGTCGGCGTATCGCTGCTCGGCGAGGCATTCTGGCTGCGGCACCGTCGCGAGCTCCGGCTCGGCAGCAACCGCGAGAACACTGATTGAACCTGCCGCGACGGCGGTACGGCTGCGCCGGGCGACAGTCACGTCCTCCCTGCCCGTCGGGTACGTCCCGCTGTGATCGGCGAAGAGCGCATTTTCGTCGGCGCCGGCGGCGAAGACCTGGGTCTCGTGTTCTGCCGCCCGGACGGGTCGATGCTACGCACGCCCGCAGCCAGCCCGAGAACAGAATACGGCGGCTCGGCCGCGCCGCCCTCGATCGGCCCCCTGCTCACGAGCTACCTCAATGCTCTGCTCGCCCATCGGACTGTCGCGGTCTGGGTCGACGCCGACAAGTCCGTGCTCAATCACTCCGAGATCGGGACCAGGCTGAGGGTGAGCAACCGAAACATGCGAAGCCTGCTCGTGGGCGACGACGCAAGTCGGGCGGCTCGAGTTCGCGCGGCTGCGGTGCTTGGGGCAGTCTGGCGACCCATCCGCAATCTCACCGATATCGACGGCGCCAATTACCGAGATGACATCATCGCCACCGCCCTCGGAGGCTTCCAGCGTTGACCTCGGCCACCCCGCCAGCATCCTCAGCGGCACCTCCCGAGGAGCACGCCTACGTCCGCCCGACCATGGCTGAGCCGTCGGAGTTGTCGATGATGAACTTCCAACTGCCGTCGGCTTGCCGCCGGAGAACCTCTGCACTGACGCCATCCGCCGAGGGGCCATCGCGTTGAGTGACCGTCCAGGACCAGTGCACCAGAGCAATGTTGTCCGCGACGTACGCCACGGAGTCGTTCAGCGTCAAGACGAGACCTGAGTCCAGGAACGTCCGGTGGGCAGAGCGGATGTCGACCAATCCCGCCACCGCACCATCGAGGTCGACGAAGACCGCTTCCTCCTCATAGAGATCTATCACCCCGTCGATATCGCCGGCGTTGAGATACTCCACGAGAATCCTGGTGGCGAACTCCGGTCCGCTCGAAGCCACTTCAACTCCCCCTTCAGAAGGTCATGAGACTTGGACTCTAGTTTCGGGTGCCCGGCCCACTTGGTGCACACCACCGGTACAGCACATCGGCAGGACGGGGTCGCCCGGTCCACTCAGGGCGCCAATCAACGATCAACGATTGACCGCCGCGTGTAGGTTTGGAATCCGGCGACGAGGGAGGCGACAGTGCGAAGGCTGGCTGCAGTGATCGTCGTTGGTCTACTGATCGCAGCATGTGGCGGAGCCGACGACGAATCTGGCATCGGCGCAACGGATCCACCCACCGAGGCTGCGACGGATACACCCGATCCGTGTGCACTCGCCGACGACGCGACTCTGGCCACCTACTTCGGGGAAGCCGCTGTCGTCGGCGAACCAGGCGAGGCGGGCCCTCTCGCCACCTGCCGTTGGAGGGACGCCAACTCGAACAGCCTCCTGATTCAGGTCGCGACCGACCACGAACTGTTCCGACCCGACCCTTGCGATGGATGCGTCGAACTCACCTTCGCCGACGAGGGATACGCCGCGGAGAGTCCGCTCCAGTCAAACGCAACGTTCGTCTCCGGTTCAACGTGGTACTCGGTGACGACAACTGGGTTCGGCGACGACGCCGAGTCAATTGCCGGCCTTGCCGAGAAGATCCTGCAGAACGACACCGGCTAGTCGGCAACGGGAGCCCACAATGCACCAACCAGACCGGAAAAGGATGCGGGCCCAATGGCGAGCGCACAAGCTCACCTGGAACCTGTCGGGCGGCCGCCTCGGTCGCAAGGTCGGGGGTTTGCCCGTACTCGAGCTGGTTACCGTCGGCCACAAGTCCGGAGAGGAACGCCAGATCCTCATCTGGTACTTCGACGACAGCGGGGCACCCGCCATCGTTGGCACCAACGCCGGCAAGGATGCCGACCCCGCCTGGGTCAAGAACCTGCGGGCCAACCCGCGGGCCCGTGCTCGCTGGAACGGAACATGGCATGATGTGACGGCGGTCGAGCTGACGGGTGCCGACCGGGATCGAGTCTGGCAGCAGGCCGTCGACGCCGCGGGCAGCTATGCCGCCTATGCCAAGGTGTTGACCCGCCCCATTCCTATCATCCGACTCGACACTTGATGATCATCCGCGCCGTACCGAGCACACCTCGACCGGCACGTCGAAGCCGGGGACGGTCTCCAGGCGAGCGGTTTCGTAGACGATTCGAGGCAGCGCACCGGCGCCGTCACGGACCATGGTTGTGACCACCGATTCTCCCCCGGAGGCGAGATCCGTCACCCGGGCCGCGAGATTCACCACACCCCCAAGCAGGTCGTCACCCACCGCCACGACTGCACCGCCGTGGGCCCCCGCCCGCAACCGTAGGTCACCGAATGTCGCCGCCACCAGATCGAGCGATGCCATCACCGCGGCGGCCGGCTGCTCAAAGCTGAGCATGTGGCCATCTCCAATCTTCTTCACCACCAAGCCGCCGCGACTGCGCACAATTGCATCGACCTCGTCGTAGTGGTCCGTCAACAGCGCACTCGCTTCAAGGTCTCCCTTCTCGACGGTGAACGCGGTGAATCCCTCGAGGTCGGAGAAGACCACGGTGCGCTCCACTTGCACCAGCTCCGACGACGCTGCCGGCTCCACCTCATTCTCGACAGGTGTCAGAATATCGAGCGCCCTGACGTCGTATTCGTTGAGCACCGACGGCCGCACTGCAACCTCTTCGGCGATGACCTCGCGCAGCCGACGGAAGGCAGCGTCAAAACGAGCATCCGGCGGTGGTTCGCGCAGGACGCCGGGATCGTCGAGCCCTGCCTCCCCGAGTCCAGGCTGGTTCTCGAGTCCCTCGAGCAACTTGGCGTAGACGTCGGCTTTGATGGCGGCCTCGAGATTGGCGCCCGACTCCCGAAGTCGAGCCTTGCGCTCCGAGTCATCTCGGTCCCTGCCGGCTTCTCTGCTCATGCTCCTCGCTCCCCCGGACCGGGGCGGACCAGGCGGCGCAGTAATTTGGATCTCATCGCCACGAACTGCGGCGATGCCTTCGTCTCCAGTTGGTCGCGAGGTCGCGCCAGGCCGACAGCCACGGTCTCGACCACCCGGCCCGGGGCGTGCGACAGCACGATGACCCGATCCGCCAGGTAGACCGCTTCGTCGATATCGTGGGTCACCAGCAGCACCGTCACCCCGATCCGGCGGTGCAAATCCAGAACCAGATCCTCCAACTCGGCCCGGGTCTGCGCATCCACCGAGGCGAACGGTTCGTCCATCAGCAGCAACTGGGGATGGCTCGCCAACGCCCGGGCGATCGCAACCCGTTGCTGCATGCCCCCCGACAACTCCCAGGCGTACTCATCGGCGTACTCGGCCAGACCAACATCTGCCAGTGCCTGGGACGCCCGGTCGGTGCGCTCCTGCTTCGAGGTCTTACCCCACAGCGGCGCCTCGACGTTCTGGCGAACCCGCAACCAGGGGAACAGCGACCGGCTGTAGTCCTGGAACACCATCGCCAAGCCGTCCGGGGTCCGCTCAATCCGCTCGCCCTCGAACACCACGGAACCCGAAGTCGGCTCGAGTAGGCCGGCCACGATCCGCAACATCGTGCTCTTGCCACAGCCTGAAGGCCCGACAATCGTCACCACCTCGCCCTTGGCGACGGAGAAGCCGACGTCCTCGACGACGTCACGGGCCGCATCGCTGTAGCGGTGGGTGACATCCCCGACCTGAAGCAGCGGATCAGGCATCCAGCCCCCTTGCGCTCGCCGCCCGCCAACCGAGCAGACGCGCTTCGAGCAGAACCAACAGCGAGTTGAGCAGTAGCCCTACGACCGCCAGCACCACCAAGGCCGCCCACATCGCGGCGAAGTCAAAGCCGCGTTGCGCCCCGATGATCGTGTAACCCAGACCGTTGGTCGCTCCGACGAATTCGGTGAGCACCATCAAGATCAGGCCGATCCCCAGGCTGACCCGAACGCCGGCAAAGATCGAGGAGCCAGCATCCGGCACGATGATGCGGACGATCCGCTCGCGCCGACCCCAGCCAAACGTGCGCCCGGACGCGATCCGCACCTCACTCACCGACATCACCCCGTCAATCGTATTGAACAGCACCGGCCAGACCGCGCCGAACGCAATCAGCGCCGCCTTGGGCAGATCGCCCGCCCCGAAGGTGACGAAGACGATACCGAGCACGAGCGGCGGCGGGATCGCCCGGCCGAACTCCAACAGCGGCTCCACCCATGCTCGCCACCCGGGCCGCAGCCCGAACAACAGTCCCCACAGGATGCCGGAAACCACGGCAAACCCCCACCCGAGGGCAAACCGCGACAGGCTCGGCACCAAGTCATCAAACACCACGTCACCCAGGAACAGCCGGCTCGCCGGGCCGGAGAAGTAGTCGTCTCGCAGCACTTCCCAAATCGCCGCCGGGGTCGGGAAGAAGATCGAGTCCAACCCGGAGGTGATGAAGTGCCACACCACAACCATGGCGAGAATCGGCACTACCCACACCGCAATGCGTGCCCACCACGACTCGCTCCCAGACCTCGTCGTTGCGGGAGCGACCGCCGTCATTGGGCTAAACCTCGCCGCCAGCCAAAGACCCGGCGCTCGATGGCGACCAACACCGCGTTGGTGACAAGGCCGAGGAGCCCGGCGATCACCACCGTGGCGTACATCGTCAACAGGTCTCCCCCGGCTTGGGCTTCGACGACGATCCCGCCGAGGCCACGGTCGTCGCCGCCGGGCAACAGAAACTCAACGCTGACGGCCACGATCAGCGCAATCGCCGACGCCACCCGAACGCCGGTGAACACAAACGGCGACATCGTGGGGATCGTGACTCGGGTCAGTACGCCGAATGAGCCGAGCCCAAACGAACGAGCCGTCTCCTTCGCCACCGGATCGACGGACCGCATTCCATAGATCGTGTTGAACAGGATCGGCCACAACGCGGCGTAGGCCACGGCGAGCGACCGACTCACCACGCCGCGGCCGAGCAGACTGAGCAGCAGCGGTGCGATGGCAACCGCCGGCAGCGGGCGAAGCAACTCAACCGGGCCACGCGACAGCCGCGCCAGGAGTCTCCAGGACCCCAGGGCCATCCCCAACCCGACGCCGATCACTCCGGCTACGAGAAGGCCGAGACCCCACGACTTCATCGTGGCCAGCACCTCGGTCCACACGGCCGGGTCGACCAGCATCTCCAAGGTCCGTCCCAGTACCTCGCTGGGCAACGGCAAGGACGCCGATCCGATCAAGCCGGTCCGCACCGCCGCCTCGAGCAGCACGATGAAGACCACAGAACCAACAATCCCCCGCGTCACCGCAGTGACACGAGGGATCGGAGTCGTGCGGACCGACGTCGTCATCAGCCGTCGATCACGAACAGCGTCATATCGAGCGGCTCATCGAGATAGCCCAGGTCGAACATCAGATCGGCCGGACGCTGAATGTCCTCGACCGTGAGCGTCGTTTGATACAGCGGAAGGATCAAGGCTTGCGCCGCCTCCTCCGGCACGGCCGAGTACACCGGAATGAACGCACGCAGCGCCTCCTCATCGGCCAGCAGATCGGCCGTCGCTGCCTCGATCGCCCGCCGGAAGGCGGCCGTCGTGTTCGGGTTCTCTGCGGCGAACTGCGCCGTCGACATGTAGCCGGCGATCGGGAGGTTCTTTGCAGGACCCGTATAGGGATCCGCGATCGACCGCAGACCGGACACCTCGGCGAACGTGGTGAACGGCTCGGTCAGGAAGCCGGCATCGACCGACCCACTCTCGATGGCGGGAATGATCTCGGGGAAGGCGACCTCGACATAGTCGATATCCACATCGAGACCTTGGTCGGCGATCAACGCCTCGATGGCGATATCGCCGACGTTGCCGATGCTGTTCGTCGCCACCGACTTCCCATCGAGGTCGGCCAGCGAAGTGAGCGGCGAATCGGCCGTCACGAAGACACCGCCTTGACCGTCGGCGAGGTCGGTACCGTTGGCCACTACGACCAGCGGGGCATCGTTGCTCACCGCAGCGGAAAAGGACAGCCAGTTGATGAAGCTGGCATCGATGTCGCCCGCCAGCAGGAGTTGAGCGGCGACGGGGCCAGATTGCACGACCTCAACCGTCACATCGAGACCCTCCGCCTCGAAGTAGCCCATCGCCTCGGCGTAGAACAGTGCGGCGAAGTCAACCAGTGGCAGGGCCCCGACGGTCATCGTGGTCGTTTCCAGCGCTCCCGCTCCGGCGTCAGCGGTCGTCGGGGCGTCCGAGGTCGAAGACGTCGCCGTCGTTGTGGTGGTGTCGCTCGAGTCGTCCCCGCAGGCTGCTGCCAGCAAGCCGACAACAACGAGCACCAGCACAAGTCGATACCAGCGGTTGGTCATGTTCTCCTCCATACAGACGGCACGCGCGCGTCGTCCGTTGTCTTGCTCCGGTTGATACCCCGGAGTAGCGGACCGGGGAAACCATACGTTACGCCGTTCCCGGCGCTGTCGTAGGCGGACTATCCAAGGGGATCCTCAGGGCCGGTGCGTTCGAAGACTCGTTTCGCTTTGCCGATCTGCTGGCGGGGAACCCCACCGGGATCACGCACATCGACCGTAACCCGCAGCCGGACCACCTCCATCAGTTGTGCCTGGAGCCGCCGGGCGATCTCCTCGCGGCGGGAAGCTCGGTCGGGGGAGATCAACTCAACCCTCGCCTCGATCTCATCGAGGGTGCCGCGGCGATCGACGATGATGGCGAACTGCCCGGACAGATCGGGATCGGCCAGCAGCACCGTTTCGATCTCGCGTGGGTAGACGTTGATCCCCCGGATGATGAGCATGTCATCGGCCCGCCCTTGCAGGCGATCGATCCGGCGGAACGCCAGCCCGTAGTCATCGGGCAGAAAGCGGGTGATATCGCCGGTCCGGTAACGGATCACCGGCTGCGCCTGTTTGGTGAGCGTCGTCAACACCAACTCACCCAACGCCCCGTCTTCCACCGGTTCCTGGGTGAATGGATCGAGGATCTCCGGGTAGAAGTGGTCCTCGAAGACGACGAGTCCGCCTTTCGCTTCAGCCCACTCGGAGGCAACCCCGGGTCCGATGATCTCCGAAAGACCGTAGATGTCGCACGCCGTGTAGTCGCCACCCCAGGCGTCTTCGATCTTGCGGCGCAAGCCCTCGGACCACGGCTCGGCGCCGTGAATTCCCCACTGGAGGGCAATCCGCTCCAGCAAGCCCTCGGCCGCGGCTCGCTCGGCGAGGAGCAGGGCGTACGACGGGGTTGCCGCCAGACCGTCGGCTCCGAGATCGGCGAGGAGCCCGACTTGGAACCCGGGATTGCCGCCGGAGGCCGGCACTGCCGTCGCCCCGAGCGCCTCGACACCGAAGTGGAGCCCGAGGCCGCCCGTAAACAGGCCGTAGCCGTAGGCGACGTGCACGATGCTCGCGGGTGTAGCTCCGGCCAACACCAGCGACCGCGCATTGACCTCAGCGAACATGGCGACGTCGGAGGCCGTGTAGGCGACGATCGTCGGCTTTCCCGACGTCCCCGACGAGGCATGTACTCGCACAACATCGCCCATCGGTACCGCCAGCATCCCGCTCGGGTAGGTGTCGCGGAACTCCTTCTTGACGGTGAACGGGAGTGAACCGATGTCGTCGATCGATTCGACCGGACCGACCCCGCGCAACTTCGCGTCCCAGTAGGGGGAGCCGACAGCACGTAGTCGGGAAATCGAGTCGCGCAGAGCAGAAGACTGGTGAGCTTCGAGGTCTCCTCGTGAGAGGTCCGCCATTGTCTTGACATCCACCATGGCTCCTTCCACGGGCGACCCCCGCACGCTAACCGACCGCAGCCTCACCTACCGCGGCGGGGCCAATCCGGCCCGCGGCGCCCCATGGTGATCGATAGGATCAACGGGAAGGCGAGGGAAACCGGAGTGTGCGTGGAAGATGCATGGGTGCCGACGCGGGACGAACTCCATCGGTGGCGGCAAGTGGGGGATCAACCGGCCGATGACCTGATCACCGAACTCTTCGATCGGCATGGGCACGAAGGTGTCGGTCAACTGATGCAGGCGCTACTCGACACCGAATGGGTCGGAGAGAGCGAAGCCGGCAGGGAAGCCGAAGCCTTCCTGCTCGCCGAGCGGCAATCCGCTGCGGACCAAGGCCTCACGCCCGATCCAGAGGAGTTCGAATCGACGGTGGAAGCCGGGCAAGCCGTCTTTGCCGAACACGGTCCAGAGATCATGCTGATCCTCGGCTGCTACAGCCTGCCCGCCGCCTACGCCGCCGCCAACGGGGTACAGGTCCTGCGCCAGACCGACTACCTCACCAAGATGCCGGACCGGCGCCTCGTCGAAACGGCCCAGATCATCGTTGATGTCATGCAGCCCGGAGGGTTGAAACCCAACGGCGTTGGGGCGCGCTCTGCCGAAAAGACCCGCCTCATGCATGCCGCCATCCGCCACCTCATCGTCCATCGCCCCGGTCACCCGTGGGACACGCAGCAACTCGGCGTCCCCATCAACCAGGAGGACATGGCCGCCACCCTGATGACCTTCTGCTACATCGTGATCGATGGGCTCGACCGGATGGGAGTCACCACCACGCCGGAGGAGAAGGCGTCCTATCTGGCCGCCTGGCGCGAGGTGGGGAGAATCATGGGCGTGGTACCAGAACTGCTTCCTGACACCTTCGACCAGGCCGAGCAGCTCACCCGCGCCATCCAAGCCGATCAGGTATTGGGCGCAGACGTTCCCCCGTCCGACCCTCGCTGGACCAAGGGAAGAGAAATGGCGGGACCGCTGCTCCAAGCGCTTGATCGCAAGACGCTGCCCGGGGTCCCGGCCGCCCTGATGCGCCTGTTCCTGCCACCCCACGTCGCACAAGGGCTCGGAGTACCGCATCGACCGGTCAACGACTACGTCGTCAAGACCCTGGTTCGCGGCTTCGGTTGGTTCGACCGCATGATGCTCGAACGGCTCGGACGCCGGTCGCGAATACTGAGGAGCGGATCGATGGGCCTGATGAATCACCTCCTGGAGTGGCAGCGAGGCGGAGACCGAGAGCCGTTCCGTATTCCGGAGAGCCTCAACTGGTTCGAGAACGGCGCCAAGCGCACCGTGGGCCAGCGCCTCTTTGAGCGGTCGGTAGCCGTCACGAATCGCGGCTGAGCACCGTGGAAGCCCCCGACCCCGCCTCCCTCGCTTTCCTGGGCACCTATGTCCCGCGACACGCTCAGCGACGCCTGGCAGCGCGGAATGCTGTCCCCGAATCTGCGGAAGAGACCGTCATCGAGGGGGCAGCCCTCATAGCCGACATCGCGGGTTGGACGGCGCTGACCGAGCGACTCGACACCATGCATGCCGAGGGGGCCGACGAGCTCTCAACAGTTCTGCAGGAGATCTTCGGATCGCTCGAGAGCTTGGTCACCACCTACGGGGGCGAAATCGTGCACGTGGCGGGCGACGGGTTGCTCGCCATTTGGCCGGTGGAGCGTGCCCTCGATCTTCCCGACGCAACTCGCCGCGCCGTGGCCTGCGGTCTACGGATCCAATCGGACATCGCCGGCCAAGAACTCTTCGATGGGTACCGGCTGCGGCTCAGGGCCGGGGTTGGCACCGGGTCGCTCTGGCTTCCTCTGGTTGGAGGGCCACACCGCTGGTTCGCACCGGTCGGCGGAGATCCGCTGCGTCAGATCGCTGCTGCCCTCGACGTGGCACGCCCCGGAGATGTCATCGCCTCTCCGGAGGTCGCCGCCGTCGCAGGTGCCGGGCTGATCGGACCGAAGACGACCAAGGGCATGGTCAAGGTCGAGGACATCGATGCGCTCGCGGCACTCCCGGCGCGTCGACAACCGGCGCCTGAGCCCGAGATACTCGAACTGTTCGTACCGGAAATCGTCGCCGCCCGAGCTCGCGCCGGAATGACCGGCCACTTCGCCGAACTGCGCCGCGCCACGTCGGTCTTCGTCAAGGTGCACGATCTCGAGGCGGCCGCCGAGGGTCCACTCTCCCGGCTGCAGCGCGTCACATCCCTCTTCCATGCTGCGGTGCGCCAGTTCGACGGCGCGGTGAGCGTGACCCTGCTCGACGAAGCCGGGCTGAACATGGCGGGAACGTGGGGCGGGGCGCAACACGCCCACGAAGACGACGCAGTCCGCGCGTTACGGGCGGCCATGCAGTTTGCCGCGGAGCTGGCCGACCCCGACGTCGGCGTCGGCGTCGCTACCGGACAGACCTTCATCGGCGACGTCGGCTCGCGGGACGTGCGCCGGTTCACCCTTCTCGGCAAGCCGGCGAACCTCGCGGCCCGTCTGGCCGGCTCGGACTCCGTTGCCCAGGTCCGATGCGACGCCGAGACGATGACGGCGGCTCGCCACGCCATTGCGTTCGAAGAGCAGGGCCCGATCTACTTCAAGGGAGTCCTCGAGGCAACCAGGACCTTTCGCCCGGTTGCCCCCCTCGAGACAACCAGCGCTGAATCTTCGGGGATGGTTGGCCGGTTCGATGAGCGCCGGACCCTCGACAGCCTGCTGCGCGATCTCGTCGCCGGTGGTGGCGCCACGGTGCTAGTCGAGGGCGACGCCGGGATCGGCAAGTCGACGTTGGTGCGAGATCTTCTCAACGAGTCGGAGTCCCTACCGATTCGCCGACTGATATTGCGCGGACTCTCTCTCGATCGCTCCACTCCCTATCAGCCGTGGCGCGCCGTGTTTCGGACGCTAGTCGGAGACTCTGACCTCGACCGCACCGTGGGTCGGCATCTCGACCCCACAGACCTCGAGTACCGCGGAGTGGTCGCCGAGGTGCTGCCGGTCCCCGGCGAGGTCCCGCTTCAAGTCGCGTCCATGCAGCCTCCGGATCGGGCCGCGTTGACCAGAGGGGTGTTGTCCCGCCTCTTCGCCTCGCTTGTCGGTCAAGCTCCGCTGCTCCTCGTCATGGAGGACGCTCACTGGTACGACACCGCAACCTGGGCCCTGGCGGAAGAGGTGGTCGCCCGATGCCCCAACGCGCTTGTGTTGTTGGTGACCCGCGGCCAGGGGCCCAATCCCGAGCCAGCAGAGATCAGACTCCGCAGCAACGCCACACTCCTGCGGCTCCAACCTCTCACGGAGGACGAAACGGTGGCGCTGGCCTGCAACCGACTCGACGTGGCCTCGATTCCTCAGGAGTTGGCCGAGCTCCTCCATCGACGAACCGAAGGCAATCCGCTCTTCACGGATGCGTTGATCCGATCTTTCCAGGACGCGGGAGTCATCGAGATCACCGGAACAACCCGCGACGTCACGATTGATCGGGATGCTCTGGAGCAGATCACATTGCCATCCAACGTGTCGGCGGTGCTGGCCAGCCGCATCGACCGGCTCCCGCTGACTCACCAAACCGCCCTGAAGGCGGCAAGCGTCATCGGCCGCTACTTCACGGCTGCAGAGGTGGCGGCCGTACATCCGGACGCCCCGTCACAGGCCACCATCAAGGAGCAGCTCGAGACCGCGATATCAGAGGGATTGATCACTGCGAACAACGCAGCGGCGGTCGCCGGATACCGGTTCTCCCACGTTCTCATGGTCGAGGCGGCACACGGGTTGCTGCCAGCGGGGACTCGTCAGGCAATGCACGCCGCGTTCGCCGGTTATCTGGACTCTCACGACGACAACGACCCTGCAGTGCTCGCCTACCACTGGGCGGAAGCCGACAACACTGATTCGGCGATTCGAGCCTACGACCGGGCCGGCGCCGCTGCTTTCGCCGCGGGCAGCTATCGGGAGGTGGTTGCCGTTCTCGAAAGGGCTGAACTTCTCGAAGCGTCGGCCCCTCGCTCAGTTGGCAAGGCGCGCCGTCTGCTGACGCTCGGCAACGCAAGGCTCCGCCTCGGGGAGGTGCGGGGAGCGCAGAACGACCTGATCGCGGCCACGGCCAACGCCGCAATGCCCTTGCCGCGCAGCCGGTGGCGTCTCACCCTCGGCATCCTCTGGCAGGTGGTTCGTCAGATCGTGCACCGGCTCCTTCCAGCATCAGCACGGCTTCGGGACCCGCGGACGGCGGAGCGAATCGCCATTGGTTCTGAGGCCCTCTTCAACATCGTCAGCACCGCCTACGGTCTCCAGGAACCAACGATGCTCGCCTATGCAGGGTTGCGAGCCACCAACGAGGCCGAACGAATCGAACCCACCCCGACTCTGGCGCACGGGTACGCCTACCTCGCGTTCGCATCCGGAATACTCGGAAGACGCTCATTGGCTGATCGCTACTACCAACGGGCCGTTGCGGCGGCGAAGGAAGCGCAGAGCCCGGCTGCGCTTGCCGACGTCGCACTGTTCCACGCCACTCTCCAGGTAACCGTCGGCAACTGGGAGGCGGCATACGTTGCGGCCCGAGACGCGGAACGGCAATACCTGCACTTGGGCAATCGCCGCGACCATGCCCGCTCTTTCGCGGTCCACGCCTATGGGCTGCAACGGAGCGGGCAATTTGATCGGGCCCTCGATCGGTACGCTGCACTGGCCACCCTCGAGCCCGAAGACGACGTGACCGCGATGTGGGAGCGAATCGGGACCGGCAAACTCCTGATGCGCGTCGGCCGCCTCACCGAGGCCATTGGCGTGCTGACCTCGATAGCCAACCAGGTCCAGGAGGTTGGCGAGACCCCCACAATCCTCTCCAGGCTGGGGTTCTTGTCCATGGCGTTGTGGCAGGAGGGCCGCCTCGACGCCGCCGTGGACACCGCGCTCGATGGTCTCGATCTGATGGAACAGAACGAGTCGACCGTCGTGGTCGCCGCGTCGGATGGCTTCTGCGAAACAACGCGAACCCTATTGGAGGCATCTCGCCAGACCCACGACGCCGACCTCAACCAAGCAGTGCGCCGGGCAGTGCGGTCGACACGAAAGGTCGCACGGCGGATCCCAATTGTGGTCCCCTTCGCCACCATGTCCGCTGCCGTCGTGCAGGCGCGCGCCGGCAAGACGCGTCGGGCCCGGCGTGGATTCCAAAAAGCGTTGCGGCGCGCCGAGGAGTTGAACATGCCGTACGACGTGGCGCTGATCCTCCTCGAACAAGGAAGAAGCCTTGGCGATCAGGACGCTTTGCGGCGCGCCGAGGAACAGCTCTCCGAACTCGGGGCGGCTGAGGACGCCCGGTTGGCCGCGGAGTCTCAGGTGGCGAGGTGACCCGACGGCGGCTTGCTGCGGTGGTGGACGAGGAGTTTGGCTACCTCGTAGATGGCAATGTTGCTCCAGGTCGCGGCGAACCACAGCAAGGCGGCCTCGATCGGAAGACTTGACCACGGGGTGATGAAGATGCCGATCATCTGGCTGTGCTGATAGTCCCACCAGCCGTAGGGAAGGGCGAGCGTCGCCTCCCACAACAGGGCGATCAGCAGCATCGACTGCAGCGTGAAGACCATCGCTCGCACGTTGACAAAGCGCAGGACCACTTCGAGGAACATCATCGTCGGGACCGCAACGATCAGCACCATGAATGTGATGTACCCGGGAAACCCGCCCTCGGCCGTTCCGGCAGGGTCCCACCACTTCACCAGCACCGCCAGCAGGACGAACCCCACCCCGGCGGCGACGACCCGCCAATCGAAGAGCGCTCCGAGACGCTGACGCTCGGCGGCCTCCTGATAGGCGTCCTCGCCCAGCGTGTGTTCGGGAAACCAGAACTCCGAAGCCCAGATGTACATGAGCACAAGAAACGCACAGCCGAGGATGTAGAACATGAACTCCTCGATCGGCACCACCGGGCCCCAACCGGTTGCAGGGTCGTAGCCGATGACGTTGACCCCGAGCGTGGCCGCTTCATAGGGAAACACAAAAAACGTCCTGGCCAACAGGATGTCGAGGACCGACCACAGCACCACGATCGCTCCGAACGTGATCCAGAATGCCCGCCAATGCCGCTCCATCGATGGTTTCCGTCGTGCGAACCACACGATCAGGGCCACCACGGGGACGACGAACAGAGCCAGGCTGATTGTGTAGCCGTACTCACCGGCTCCCTCGGGATACAACGGAGTGGGCGCTTCGTCGGCGGTGATCATGGCGATGGCGGAGGCGATGATCACCAATGTGGTCATCACCAGCATCGCGGCGAAGAGCCGCCCCGACCGACTTGCCTTCTCTCCCACGAATCCCTCCCGCCGCGTCTGCGATCCTACGGATCCAGGACGAACGATGTTGGGTTACCGGGGCCTCGAAGTCGGTGCGAGCGCTCGGCCCGCGGCCGGGTCGAATAGGGAGAACGAACGCACCGCGAGCCGCACCGCCGCACCGACACCCGCGTCGAGGTCGTCGTGGCGAACTTCGATTGCGTCGTCGGTGCCGGCAAGTTTGACGAACAGGTAGCTGTGCGAGCCCTGGTACTCGACGTGTTCGACGGTGCCAACCAGGTCGCCGCCCTCGTCGACCACGACCGCATCGGGACGGATCCCGACCAGCACGGACCGGTCCACCCAGGCACCCAACGCCTCGGGCCATGCCCGGAGCCGCGAGGCTCCCATTTGCAGCCAGTAGCCGGGAATCCCGGCGACCACCGTGGCGGGAATGAGGTTCATCGGAGGCGACCCGATGACGGCGGCAACCGAGGTGGTCGCGGGATTGCGATAGACCTCCAGCGGCGGGCCGACCTGATGGAGGCGACCGCGCTCCATCACTGCGATGCGGTCTGCGATGGCCATGGCGTCGGCCTGGTCGTTGGTGACAAACAGGGTCGTCACCCCATAGCCCTGCTGGATGAGCCGGAACTCGCGTCGCATCTTGCCACGCAGATGCTGGTCGAGACGCGCCAAGGGCTCATCCATCAGGAACACATCGGGCACCCTCACCATGGCGCGGGCCGCCTGGACGAGCTGCTGATGCCCCGCCGACAGCTTGGACGGCATCGAGTCGAGAAGCTGCTCGATGGCAAGGACTCTGGCCTCCGCAGTGACCCTGCGTTCGATTTCGGCGGCGTCCTCATGCGCGATCTCAAGCGGGAAGGACACATTCTCCCTGACCGTCATGAATGGGTAGAGCACGTTGTCCTGGAAGACCATTGCGACGTTGCGCTCTGCCGTCGCGACTTGCTGCATCGACTCACCGTCGATCAGGATGGCGCCGCTGGTCGGAGGCTCCAGGCCGGCCACCATCCGCAACAACGACGACTTGCCTGCCCCCGACGAACCGACGATCGCCAGCAATTCTCGGTCGTGCACATCGAGCGAGACGTCATCAACGACACACTCGGTGCCCAATTGGAGGGAGACGTTCTGAAACGTGACGGTTGCCATGACCTCGAGGCCATCGTATCAACACGCTGCGGCGATGCCCTTTCCAGCCGGGGACGGGGACCCCGAAGGGGACTAGTCACCCCGACATTCTGGAGAACCATTCTCGTGCAACCACCCTTCGTGACCGATCATCTGTGTCAGGTAGGAACGGCACCACCGCCGCAAAGAAGAGTCCAGAAAGGGACCGACATGGCAGGCTCAGCACCACTGAGAAAGGCACTCGATGCCCTCGAGGCCCGCCGGGTCGACATCGAGCGGCAGATCATCGAAGACCTCGACAACAAGTTCTTCTCCACCCCGGAACCCGAGATCCGGGCCATCGTCACCAGCCGCATCACGGCAGGGCTGTTCGTAGCAACGTTCGACGAAGACTCAACGACCGATTCGGGCTCTTTCCACACCATCACCTGGTTCTTCAGCTAGGCCACACGACACAGATTTGCCGTGCGCCGAGACCCGGTTCCGAGGAGGGACCGGGTTTCAACGGTTTCCGGGCCGCTCCCGGAAGGTTTGCGCCAAAGCTTGGAGAGCGCGGCCACGATGGCTGATGGCGTTCTTCTCGGCGGGAGCGATCTCAGCCAGGGTGCGCCCGTCGACCACGAACACGGGGTCGTAGCCAAAGCCGCCCGTGCCGCGGGGTTCTGTGGCGATGGACCCATCGAGGGCGCCTTCCACCACGACCTCTTCACCGGAAGGGTCGACCAACGCCACCGCGGTGCGGAAGCGAGCTCGACGATCTTCAACACCTTCCAGCCCAGCCAAGAGCTTGGCGACGTTGTCGCCGTAGGTGGCATCGGGGCCGGCATAGCGAGCGGTGAAGACACCGGGAGCACCACCGAGCGCCCGCACTTCGAGCCCGGTGTCGTCGGCGACCGCAGCGAGACCGGTAATCGCCGCCACGGCGCGCGCTTTGAGCAACGCGTTGCCTTCCAGGGTGTCCTCGGTCTCTTCCACCTCCGGCCAATGATGACCCCGCACGATCTCGATGGGGAGGGACAGACCCTCCAACACCTCCTCGACCTCTCGGATCTTGTCCGGGTTCTGCGAGGCCACCACAAGGCGTGACGGGATCACGATGTGGAGCGCGCCTCAGCCTGGAGGCGGACCAACTCAGCAATTCCCGAGCCGGCAACGTCGAGCATGCGGTCGAACTGGATGCGAGAGAACGGGCGCCCCTCAGCAGTCCCCTGGACCTCGATCAACTCTCCGCTGCCCATCATGACCACGTTGCAGTCGACATCGACAGCAACATCCTCCGGATAGTCGAGGTCGAGCAGCACCCGGTCGTCAAGGATCCCTACCGAAACGGCCGCCACGTGATCGATGATCGGACTGGCCGGGAGCTTGCCGGAAGCAACCACCACATCGAGAGCATCGGCCAGAGCGACCCAGGCGCCCGTGATCGAAGCGGTACGCGTTCCACCATCGGCCTGGAGCACGTCGCAGTCGATCCGCGCCGTGATTTCGGGCATCGCCGCCAAGTCGACGGCGGCACGCAACGAACGCCCGATGAGTCGCTGGATTTCCTTGGTGCGGCCTCCGCTGATCGAGCGGCGCGAGATGCGCTCCTTGCCCGACCCCGGAAGCATGGCGTACTCGGCAGTGACCCAGCCTTCGCCGCTGTCGCGCATCCACGGCGGCACATCGGTATCGATCGACACGGTGCACAGCACGCGGGTTCTCCCCATGCCGATCAGCACCGACCCCGGAGTCATCTCGGTGAAGCCCCGCTCCATCACGACCGGCCTCAGCTCCGCTGCCCCTCGTCCCTCGCGCATGCTCTTTCCGCCTCTCCTCATAGTCTGGCAACGTGACCGCTAGGTCACGCAGTGACCGTCAGGTCACGCAGTGACCGGGAGGTCAAACGTGGACCGTAGGGTCAAACCTCGATCTCGAGTCCCGGCACCGCCAGCTCTGGCTCCGTTCCATACATGGCGGCCGCTTCGGTGAGCGACCGCCGAATGTCCAGCGTAGGCGACACGTGCGTCAGAATCAGCCGGCCGACATCGGCCTCGCGAGCCAGAGCTCCCGCCTCCGCCGCGGTCAGGTGGTACTCATATACAAAGGGGGTTCGCTCGCCCTGCAGCGTTGCTTCGCACAACATCACGTCGGCCCCGGCGCTGAGCGCCGGAAACCCACCGCCGGGTCCGGTGTCGGCCGAGTAAGCGAGGGAGCGACCGCCGGCCTCAAATCGGGTGGACATTGTCGGCACCGAGTGGTGCGCATCGGCGAACGTCAGGTTGATCTCGCCCACCGCCGCGGTATCGCCGCCACTCACGATGTTGAAATCAAACGTCATGTGAAACACGTGATCGCCGTCCGCCCGCACGAAGGCAGCCAGCGGCTCGACGGTACTCGGCGGCAAGTAGACCGGAACAGGAGTGTCGCCGCTGGGACCGTAGGCCAGGTAGGCGAAGAAGGCGACGAAGTCGGCACAATGATCCGTGTGGCCGTGGCTGATGAGCACCGCATCGATCGCCGCCGGATCGACGTGTTCCATCAGCGACATGAACGTGCCGGAACCGGCGTCGCACCAGATGGTGGTGGGTCCGTGTTGGATGAGATAACCCGAGGCAGGGTTTCCCTTGCCCGGGCAGACACCACTGCTTCCCAGCACCGTCAGCTTCATGGCGAAGAGAGTACCCCCGGGGAACCTACCTACCCAATGGTCGGCGACTGCGCGTCGACCACACCGTCGCGAATTCGGAACGAACGCACCTCGGGCACATCCGGGCGCTGCAGGCTGACGATGACGTACAGCCAATCGGGGTCAAGCGCCCCGGCAACGTCGGTCGCGGAGGGAACGGCTGCCGACTTGGGGTGGGAATGGAAGACGCCGGCGATCTCCCAACCATTGCGCTCGGCATGACGCATGGCGCGATAGTGCTCGTTGGGGTCGACGGTGAAGCGATAGGGAGAACTCTCCCGATTGGTCAGGCAATAGACCATCCGCCAGCGCCCGTCTGCGTCGGCAGCAAGCAGGCCACAGGCTTCCTCCGGCGCGGTGAAGCGAGCGTGGGCGACCATCGCGGCCACCATCTCGCCGGGAAGTCCGCGGTCATCGCAGGCAAGCAGGTCGCGGGCGGCGGCCTCGTCTTCCTTCCGTACCACGACCCGGACGTGATACTCAGAGAAGAAGCCAGGGTTGAGACCGCCTTCGTTGTCGGCCTGCACCAGCGCAAGGATGCCACCACCGACGAGATGGGCACGAGTGATCTCCGCATCTCCGCGGTGGTCGAAGCTGGCGACGGTGACGAGGTCGGGGTCCACGCCGGCAGGCTACTCAGCCAGCAGCTGCGCAGGTAGCCTCCCCGCCATGGAAGAGTTGGTCACCGCCAAGTTCTCGGTATCGGCAACAAGAGCGCGGTGAGAAAGCGTTGAACCATTCACCAGCCTGAGCCGCCTTGGAGCGGCTGAGTTCGATAAGGTGAACGCAACACTCGACACGCGATCGGAGCGGGATGAACACCGGCGATTTCCTGAAGCAAACCCCCCTCTTTGCGGGGCTGACCAACAACGAGATTTCCACGGTGTTGGCAACGGCCAAAGAGCGGACCTTTCCGACCGGCAAGCAGATCATTCGCGCCGGGCACCCGGGCGGTGCCGGCTTCTACCTCGTTCTCGAGGGCAACGCCGAGGTATCCAAGAACGGAGTCCACCTTGCCGACCACGGGCCGGGGTCCTTCTTCGGTGAGATGGCCCTGCTGCTCGAAGACACGCCCCGAACTGCCGACGTTGTCGCAACCGAGCCGACCACGTGTCTCGTGATCACCAAATGGGACTTGCGCTCCACGCTGACGACCCATCCCGACGTCGGGGTCAAGATCATGGGAGAGCTCGCCAGGCGCTTGCGAGACACCAACCAGTCCGTCGTCGACTGACAGACCGCGTCCGCGCCTGTTGGATTCTGACTAGGAGACTGTTGAACAATCGACGTGAGTGGTCGCCCCACCAACCCAACGCCTGTTCAGCCCCCACCGGCGAGCACGAACTGACATTGTTCAACAGGCGACCAGCGGGCCGGCGCGACCACACTGTGCCCGACCACCCGAGCGGCGGAGGCCCAAATGACTGATCTCGTTCTGACGGTACGCGGCGCCCGCGGCTCGATGTCGGTCTGCGGCCCGCCATACCGACGTTACGGCGGCAATACGACGTGCTTCGACGTTGCGGTCGGCGACAACCATCACCTGGTCATCGATTGCGGTACTGGTTTGCGCAACCTCCAAAACACGCTCAGCGAAGGGCCGAACCGTTTCACGGTGCTCTTCACCCACTACCACTGGGATCATCTCCAGGGCCTCCCGGTCTTTGCTCCGCTGTTCCTACCGGCCAGCAAGTTCACGTTCTATGGACCCGGGCCCGACGCCGACTCGGTGGCCGAGATGATCGGCGCCGTGATCCGGCCACCTTGGTTCCCCGTCGCCTTCGACGACGCCGGGGCGCAGAAGGAATGCCTTCCCGTCCCGAAACGACTCTCCGTGGGTGAAGTCTCGATCACGTCGATCGTGCTCGACCATCCCGACCCGGTGATGGGCTATCGGCTCGACGGCCCGAACCGATCCGTCGTCATCGCCACCGACCACGAAACCGGAAACGCGGCAGCCGATGAGCGTTTGATCGACCTGGCCCGTGGCGCCGATGTGCTCATCCACGACGCCCAATACACGCCGACCGACTACTCAGCCAGCCGTCGCGGCTGGGGCCACAGCACCTGGCAGCACGCCGTTGCCACCGCCCAGGAAGCCGGCGTGAAGCGGCTGATCTTGACCAGCCACGATCCGGATCACGACGATGCGACCATCGACACCGTGGTCAGCTCGGCCCGAGCCATCTTCCCGTTGACCGGCGCCGCCTACGAGGGCATGGAACTCGAGCTGTAGGCCCGGCGCCGTCAGGTGACGTCGCGCCGTCACGTGACGTCGGCAGCGACGGAACGGAAGTCGGCGACGAGGGCCAGGTCACCTTCGATATCCAATGCGGTCATGGGACCGCGTCCCCACCCGTACAGCAACAGATCCGAGGCCTTGCCGCGGGCCACCGCGATCGGCGCCGATTCATCGGCAAAGACGAAGCTGGGCTCATCGGCGAATGCGACGCCGCTATTCGGTGACGTGCCGCTGAAGGTGACATAGCGCAGCGTCCACGCCGCGTCTTGATCGGTGCATTCGAGCCGCAACGTGCCGTCATACTCGTTCACATCGGCCCAGTCGGGATACCCGGTGAGCATCACGACGAGTAGTTCTTCCACGCCGTCGGCCGCCAGCTCGGGCTCTACCCAGGCGTCGATGCCGTGGCCCTGCTCGACGTCGACCCGGTGTACTGCCGTCTCGTGGGCCAAACGCCGGAACCAAAAGCCGGCGGTCTGGTCCGGTTCGTACCACGTGTACACCGGCGTAGCCGGGTCGGTGTCCGCCAACGTCGCAACAAGTTGGTCGAGGCCTTCGCGGTACCAATCGAGCAAGCCATCGTGAGGCGCCACCGGGAACTCGGGGCCACGATCGACCCAGCGTTCCCGAACGATCTGCTCTTTTTGGCGATGAACGCCGCCGGTGTGGGCGACAACGTCGCGTACCGTCCAGCCCGGGCAACAGGGAACGTCGGGCTCGAGCCCTTCTGCCGCACTTTGCGCCAGGGCCTCGCCTTCGCCTCGTACGGCGGCCAAGTACTCGGAGAATTCCATCCGGCAACGTTACCCGTAGAGCGGCGGATGTGGACGTCCCCAAGCGTTTCATCCGGGCGCGTGAAGACCCGGAGATACTTCGGCGCTGTGCGCCGCCGTGAGAGGACCAACTCACGGATCTCCGGGCCTCGGTGGTCCGAGTTGGAGTCGCCAACCGCCTCGCAGGTGCGAGGAAGCAGCCACTCCCCTGACATGTGCAGGAATGGCCGCTTAGCGCTCGGCCACCTCCAGAGTCCTACGTAAACCTTCTGACATGTTCGGACCACCTCCTTTCTCTGGTCCGCAGATTGTGCCACAAGAAGGCCGCCTTGGGAACCGTTGATCTCGGTGGTGATGGCGTGGTCAGACGGTACGTGGTCGAGCCGCCCGTGCGGCGAGCAAGGTGAACACGGCCGACAACGCCATGGCCACGGCGACCATCGCCATCGGCACGTCGTAGCTGCCGGTGGCATCCCTGCCGATGCCGGCGAGCCACGGTCCGAGCGCTCCACCCACGGCCGCTGCCGACCACTGGGTCCCCATAATGCGGCCGTAGTTGGCACCCGAATACCAGTCGCTCATGATGACCGGACGCAACGGAAGCATCGTGCCGAAGGCCAGTCCGAAGATCACGAAATGCGTCACCATCCCGAGACCAGACGGGCTCACCATCAATCCGGCCGCAACCGCCAGGGCGGCAAGGGCCAGCGCGCTGACCGTCGTGGCACGTACCCGGGTGGCGAGCAAAGGTCCGCCGTAGCGGCCGGGGAATCCGAGCAGCCCCGACAACGCGGCCCAGGCGGTGATGCCGGCCACGGCAAATCCCGCTGCTTCAAAGACCGCAATCCGATGGAAGAAGATGGCCTGGAGCGCACCATAGGAGACGATCACGGAAGCGGAATACCACACGAATCTCCGGTCACGCAGCAATCGTCCGGTACCGCCTTCCGGAGACGACACCGGCTCAAGCCGTGGCATTCCGGCCGGCATGAACAGCCATGAGACCAACAGTCCGTAGGCTGCCAAAGCTGCCCCGATGATGACCGCCGTCGAACGCCACCCGACGGCACCAACCAACCACCCGGTGAGTGGCAAGTAGATCGGACCGGCGAGCCCACCGACGACCGCCAGTATGCCGATGGCTTTGGCTCGCGACGGGCCGGCGAACCACTGATCGAGAGCCACAAACGCAGGCTCGTAGAACGTGAGCGCCCCGGCCGGACCGATCAGCAGCCAGGATGCGGCAACGACTTCCCAGGGCTGGCGACTCGCGGCCAACCCAAACAGACCCAAAGCACCGAGGACGGCGCCGAGCGCCGCAATGCCGCGCACGCCACGCCGATCAGCTCGGCGCCCGACGACGAATGCCAACCCCCCGCCGACCAACACCGCTCCGGCATAGGCCGTCGACAACAGGGTGGTTGAGTAGTCGGCGCCGGCTGCCTCCTCGGTCAGAAGAACCGAGAACGCATAGAACAACGAGCCGAAGGCCATGAGCACCAGCCCCGACAGGGCAACCAATGCTCGCCATTCGGCGCGGTGACGGGGCATGAAAGGCAGCGTACCGAGTGAGGCGGGAAGACTCGCGCCGGAACCCCGACTGCTACCAGCGGCGTCGTAGTCTGGGACACATTGGAGGATGTATGAGACTTCGTTTCTTTTCCGTCATGGTTGCCCTTGCAGTCGCTGCTGGAGCATGCGGGACCGACGAACGCCTGGGTGCCACGACCAGCGCGGTTCCGACCACCGCGGCGCCAACGTCGACCACAGTGGGTCCCGACACCGATCAGCCAATGAGCATCGACGCTGCTGTGGCGGTGCCCGACGGCACACAGCTGCAAGTAGCGGGTGCGCTGATTGCCGCCGGTGATGACGTCCGGCTCTGCGGAGCGATCATGGAGTCGTATCCGCCTCAGTGCGGTGAGCCTTCGCTCGCACTCGAAGGATTGAATCTCGACGCCGTCATCGGCCTCAGCCGGCCCGACCCGGAGTTCGCCGGCGTCGTGTGGACCGACTTCCCGCTGATCGTGTTCGGAACGATGCAGGACGGCGCCCTCACCGCGGCCACCCCGATCCAGGCTGCGGCATCGGTGGGTGACACGAAGGTCGAACTCTCGCTGGCATTCAGCCCCGACCCGATCCCTGCCCAGGGCGGTGTGGTGTGGCTGCTCGACGTGACCAATCTCACCGAAGCGCCACTCGTACTGCATTTCCGTGACGGACAGAGCGCCGACGTGGTGCTCAGCGATGAGTCCGGAACGGAGGTCTACCGGTGGAGTGCCGACATGGGCTTTACCGACGCCTTGTGGGACCAGACCATCGAACCGGGGACCACCTGGTCGATCCAACTTCGCGACGAACTCAACATCGCCCCCGGTCGCTACCTGGCGTCGGCCACCGTGACCGCAGAAAACGCACCGAAGGTGGCGCTCTCGCTCGGGGTTGACGTTCGGTAGGCCCGTCGTGGCACGACCAAGCTTCCATCTGCAACAATCGTGGCGTGGACATCGAAACCCAGGTCCGGCAGACCCTTTCCGGGAGCGATCACGAAGTGATCGACTGCGACCCTGAACTGGCCGACACCGCAGCGTTCTGCGCTCACTACGGCTATCCGGAGGAGCAGTCCGCCAATACGATCCTGGTCGCTTCGCGCCGCCCGCCCGGCGAGTTCGCTGCCTGTGTCGTGTTGGCAACGACCCGGCTCGATGTCAACAACCGGGTCCGCAAGCTCATGGGGGTACGAAAGGCCTCGTTTGCTCCCGCCGACGTCACCGCCGAGCTCACCGGGATGCTGATCGGCGGCGTCACCCCATTCGCCCTGCCGCCGGATATGCCGATCTACATCGACGCTCGGATCATGCACCTCGATTGGGTGATTGTTGGCGGCGGCAGCCGATCGCTGAAGCTGAAGGTGCCGCCCAGCACCCTCGCCACCCTGCCGAGGGCCGAGATCGTCGACGACCTGGCGACCCCTGCGCTCGCGTGACCGACCCGCCCCGACGAGCGAGAACTGCCGTCGATCACTGGACGGCTGCCGGCTCTTGGACGCTCGGCGTGAACGCTCGCACCAACCGACACCGGTGCACTCGCAAGCCAACGCGACGAGCGAGAACTGCCGTCGATCACTGGACGGCTGCCGGCTCTTGGACGCTCGGCGTGAACGCTCGCACCAACCGACACCGGTGCACTCGCAAGCCAACGCGACGAGCGGGAACTGCCGTCGTTCACGAGACGGCTAGCCTGGCAGCAACGATGGAAAGCTGCGGAGGAGTTCGATGGCGCTGACCTACACCGCCTTGGGGATTGTCATGGCCGTGGCCGTATTCACGGTTGCCGTCGGGTCCGTCGCAGTCTTGCGCCCGCTGCTCGCCAAGCCCTATCGACCCGGCGACTGGATCGTCTCACTGGCCGCCGGATTGGCCACCACCGTCGCCGGCGCCGCCGGCATCGCATGGGCCTTCAATCAGGATGCGACATTCGTTTCGTGGAGCGGGGGCGTGGTCGCGGGGGTCGTGACCGTCTTTGGTCTCGTCCTAGCCGCAATCGGGATTTGGATCTACACCCCCGACCCTTCGCTGGCCGAGGACAACAGCTGACGTCGGGATTCCGACCACCACGCGTCTTGGCACAATCTGGGTCGTGAAGGCACGGTGCCTGGACAATCCGAATCTCTCGGGTAGCCTTCCGCCACTCTCGGTGTACATCAGCTGCTCCTAGTGACGCGGACGCTCGGTCCGCCACCAATCCCCCCACCCCACGAAAGGGAAACCAATGCAAGGAGTACAACGGGCCAGGTGGCTACTCCTGGTTCTCGTATTTGCTCTGATCGCCGCCGCCTGCGGCGATGATGACGACACGACGACCACCACCGCCGCTGCGGCCGGCGATACGACCTCGACGACCGAAGGTGAGCAATGCCCCGGCAGCATTCACGTGCTGTTGCCGGATTCGGCTTCGTCGGCTCGCTGGGAGTCCGACGACCGCCGCTTCTTCAAGGAAGCCTTCGAAGGCGCCGGCCTCGTCGACGGTGTCGACTACTCGATCGTGAATGCCGAGGGGGACCCGGCGGCGCAGGTTACTCAAGCCGAAGCAGCACTCGCCAACGGCGCCTCGGTGATTCTGCTGACCAACCTGGACTCCGGTTCCGGTGCCGCGATCATCGAACTAGCCCGGGAGAGCAATGCGAAGGTGATCGACTACGACCGCTTGACGGTTGAGGGTCCCGGTGCCGATGTCTACGTGTCGTTCAACAACGTCGCCGTCGGCCAGACCATGGCCGACGTCATCGGACCCGAGATCGACAAGCTCGGTGGGACCCCGAATGTCGTGATGCTCAACGGTGGGCCGACCGACAACAACGCTGCACTCTTCAAGACCGGCTACAACGTTGCCTCCGACTTCGGCGTCTCCAAGAAGGTCGAAGCGGGCGAATGGGCGCTGGCGGCCGATCAGGACACCCCGAACTGGGACAACCAGGAGGCGTTGACGATCTTCGAGCAGATCCTCGTCGACACCGACGGTGCGGTTGATGCCGTGTTTGCCGCCAACGATGGTTTGGCCAACTCGGTGATTCAGGCGCTCAAGGCCGGCGGGTTCGATCCGGTGCCGTTGAGTGGCCAGGACGCCACCGTGGCCGGGATGCAGAACGTGCTGTCCGGCTGGCAGACCATGAGCGTGTACAAGCCGATCGAGGCGGAGGCGAACGCGGCTGCCGCTGCGGCCCTGGCACTTCGCTGCGGCGAAGACCCGCTCACCTCGGTGGAGTTCGCCGGTGTAGCGACCGCCATCGACCCCGCCACCAACGAAATCGGCGTTGATCAAGGTGTTCCCTACATTGCGTTGACTCCGATCGGTGTCACGGTGGACAACATTGAAGAGACCGTCATCGCAGATGGCTTCCGTACCTGGGAAGAGATCTGCACCGGCGAGTTCATTCAGTTCTGCCCGCCCGAGGCCGGCGGCCCCGAAGAGACCACCACCACAACCGAGGCAACGACGACCACGACTGAAGCCCCCCCAGAGTCCACCACCACGACCGAGGCCCCCGACGCCGCCATCGTCACTTTGGCAGCCGGCGAAGGTGAAGATACGGACTTCAACGTCGTAAGTTGCGAGATCACCGATAGCGCCGACCTCGTGCTCGTGGCGACCGCCCTCGACGACGACACGCTGGTACTCGAGACCACGGTCGTCGACGGCGTGAACGTGATCACCGTTGGTGAGGACCTCTGGACGGGCGTCATCGACGACCTCGAGGACCTGGCCGACGAGATGTTCGCTGCAACCGGGACGGGCGCCACTGCAGAGGCACCCGACGACGCTATGCCATTCGAACTAGCCGGCAGCTGCCCGACCAGCTGACCGATAACCAAAGAGCATGGGGCCACCTTTTGGGTGGCCCCCTGCCGCGCCCCGATGACTGTGACAAACACTGAAAGTCACCAACTCCCCTGCCGATAACCACAAAGAGTAAGGCACCCGAGTAGGGGGAAGGATGATCCCGGTCTTCCTCACCGCGGCCGTGATCGCGGTGACAGTTACAGTCATACGGTGGCTGGGTCAGACGCGAGCGCACCAACGGCGCATCGATCAGGTCAAGTACCGCGTCCACGTCAACGGCATCCGCGGTAAGTCGACCGTAACCCGCATCGTGGCCGGCATGTTCCGGGAGGCGAACGTCACCACGGTCGCCAAATCGACCGGATCGTTCGCCGCGGTGATCCCGCCCGGTGGCCACGACGTCCCGATCAAGCGCAGCGGGGCTGCAACCATCATGGAGCAGCTCAAGATCATCAAGAACTACGTCTCCCCAGACGTCGAGGCGATCATCGTCGAGTGCATGGCCATCGTGCCCGCCTATCAGCAGGTCAGCGAAGAGAAGATGGTCCGCTCCACCATCGGCGTGCTCACCAACGTGCGCGAGGACCATCAGGACGTCATGGGTGACACCCTCCCCGAGATTGCTCGCTCCCTGGCGTCGACCTGCCCCTACGATGGTCTTCTGATCACCGCCGAGCAGGACATCGACCTGCGCGAAGTCATCCAGGACGTCGCCGACCAACGCGGCACACGGGTCGTGTACGCCGAACCCGACAGCGTGACAGACGAAGACATCGCCCGTTTCGACTACATCGCCTTCAAAGAGAACGTAGCGATCGGCTTGGCCATCGCCGACATCGTGGGTATCCCGCGCGAGATCGCTTTGACCGGGATGGTTCGGGCCGCACCAGACCCCGGGGTCCTGCGACTCAAGCACCTCAAGATCGGCGACAAGCTGGTCACTTGGGCAAACCTGTTCGCGGTCAACGACCGCGAGTCGATGGTCGCGGCCATGGAGCGGCTGCGCCCTTATCGGTCGGCGGAGACAACCACCGTCGGCATCCTCAACAACCGCTCGGACCGCCAGCTACGGGCGACCCAGTTCGCCGATGTCGCCGTGCGGGATCTCGACTTTGACCGGCTGGTCACGTTCGGCGCATATGAGCAGATCGTCACCCAGAGACTGATCGACAACGGTTGGCCCGCCGACCGGATCGCCAACCTCGGCGAGCAGCGTAAGCCAACCATCGAGCAGATGATCGATGAGTTGGTCTACAACAACGACACCCCACACGTCCTGGTCGTCGGGTTCGTCAACATCCATACCCATCAGGCCGAGATGATGCTCGACTACTTCGAGCATGAGGCCGAGACCGTCGACCCCGGCGCCGTGCCAGAGTCGCCGATGGCGGTCGTTGCCTGATGCATGACTACTTGTTCTCCGCCGATGCAGTACGACTGGCATTCATCCTCGGGATCATCGCCTCGATGCTGTACTACGAGCGGCGGCAGATCACGACCGGCTCCATCGTCGTTCCCGGCTACATCGCACTGTTCGTCATGCAGCCATCGGTGATCGCCGTCACCTTCGCGAACGCTTTGTTCTGCTATTGGTTGATCAACCGCGTCCTGTCGCGACGAGTGCTGCTGTACGGGCGGTCGAAGTTCACCGTGCTCGCCATCACCTCGATGGCGCTCCAAGCACTCATGCTGAAGCTGAGCCCCTCCGGTAGTTGGCTGTGGGAGGCAGACATCCCGCTCATGGTCGGAATCGGCTACGTGATTCCCGCCCTCATCGCCCACGACATGGCCCGCCAGGGCATCCGCAAGACCATCGCCGCAGTGCTCACCACCGGCATGCTCGTCGTGGTCCCCGTCGTGTTGGCACTGCTCTTCGTGAGCAACGTCCAGGCCGGTTCGGTGCTCGTGTCGTTCGAGTCGGTGTTGTTGCCTCCGGAATGGATCCCCTTTGCGGTCGTTTTGTCTGCAGCGGCGTCATGGGGCCTGCTCAGCAACCATGGGCTTCGCCAGGGTGGCTTCGTCGGAGGCGCTTTCGTTGGAATGCTGTGGGCCAATCCCGGACAGGTTGCCTACGTGATGGGGATTGCCGTCATCACATGGGCGATCGTGACCAAGGTGCTCATGCCGCACATCATCCTTTTTGGGCGCCGCAAATTCGCCATGATGCTGATGGTCGCCGCACTGCTCTCGTGGATCGGCATGTGGATCGGGACCCGCTACCTCGGCCTGAACCCCGGCGCCTACGTAACCATCACCGCCATCCCGCTGACCCCGCTGTTCCTTCCCGGTCTTCTCGCCAACGACATGGAACGTGCCTCGCCGCCACGGGTCGTTATCGGCTCGACTCTCGGGGCACTCTTTGTGATTCCCACCACAATGCTGGTCATGGAGCTCTCCGGAGCCCGCAGCGTCGGGGATGGCGGTGCCCTCGCGCTGGCCTCGGCGTTGACCACCTTGATCATCTTCGGGCCCCAGCTCGCCCAGATCGCGGCATGGCTCTATCGGCGCCTCACGCCGATTGCCGGCGACTTCGCCTATCAGGTGCTCGGTCACGAACCGGAGCCCGCCTACGCCAATACCGGCCGGCGCTCAACCCGCAAGGGCTAGGGAGTCTTGAACCAACGTCGCTCGGGTTACGCCGGCGACCAGCCGCCTGGTCCTGAGCGTCGCGCCAAGCCCAGGCCGGCGTTTGTTCAACCGTCTCCTTGGGGACCCGGCGGCCCGCTCGCATCGTCCTCGACGTCATCCGTCACTTCCCAGAACGGCTTGTCGCCGGCATCCTCATGGTCGGCCACGATGCTCTGCGAACGTGTCGCCTCGATGACGTGCTCTGCCTGTGGTTCGTAGATCTGGGCGAGTTCCTGCATTGCGAGGGCGCCGGCTCCGTGCGGAGGTGAGGTCTTCTTGTAGTACACCCATCCCCGCTCCTCGGCCCACAACAGGAACCGATGGATGCCGAAGACGAGCCCGGCAACGACCACGAGCACTACGGCCCCAATGATGAACCACACAGCCCCATGATCGCGCAAGCGGCCGGCAAGCGCCGCCGGTTCTCGCTTGCAGGCGACCCTGCGACCGGTCACGGTGGAGCCGAAGCACGCGATCGACGTGTTCCTCAATCCAGATTTGGTCGATCGGAGCCCGAAGGACAAGCGCGCGAAAGAAGATCTGAGCCGCCAGATCTGTCGCCATGGCATCGGAATCCGCGTCATCCCGGAGCTCGCCGCGGGCCATCGCGTCATCGATGATCCGCGCGACGTCGTACATTCTCTGCGCGACCAGCTGCTCGCGCGGTCCATCGAGCGGGGGATCCCGGCGGGATTCGAGGATGATCGATGCAGCAACCGAACCTATGCGCTCGGAAGCGAGCATGTGGGCCAGGTGCATGCTGACCGCCACCAAATCCCGGCGAAGATCGCCCACCGCAAGCGATTCGATATCGCCGACCGCGGACCCGACCGCCTCGAGCAGCAGATCCATTCTCGAAGGCCAATGTCGATAGATGGTCGAACGAGCGACGCCGCTCCGCTGGGAGATCGAGTCAATAGATGCTCCGGCGAAGCCTCTCTCGGCCACGATCTGGATGGCCGTCTCGAGCACGACCGCTCGGGTACGTTCGATTCTCGGATCAACTGCCTTGTTCATGACCGCCCCTCACCTGCGAATGCTCCCCGGTTGCCAACACCGCCATGCGCTCGTCGATGGTGGCGGGCACCGCGGTGACGATCGCACTCGCATCGATGGGATCGATGGCGTCGTGGACCTGTCCGGTGGATTGGTCGACGACTCGTACCGTACGTCCGTCGAGGGTGACGAGGGATCCTGTCGCCGAGAGTGCGGCAAACGCTTCGCGCCACGCAGGCGTCGTGACCTGGATTGCCTCCATGTTTCCGACAACTTCGGCCTCTGTTCCTCGTGCGACGATTGCGCCGTCGGCCATGAGCAAGAGACGGTCGCATTGTCGAGCCTCCTGCATCGAGTGGGTCGACACGAGAACGCCGGCGCCACCCTCGGCCGTCGAACGGATCTCGTCCCAGAGCCGCGCCGAACTCAGCGGTCCGACTCCCGAGGTGGGTTCGTCCAGAACGAGCACCTCTGGACCGTGCTGAAGGGCGCACGCGAATGCGAGCTGCCGCTGCAGGGTGATGTAGCGTTTCGCGGGGCCGCCCAGTGGCCGGCTTTGCGTGGAAGAGGGCGCCCCCACACTTGATCAGACCCGGCCCTGAAGGGCCGCATGGTGCAGGCAAGGTTCTCGGGGTGGGGCAGACCCCCGTTTCGAAGGGTTGGCACCACGCTGGCCCCGGTACCGACCGTATGACACCCTTTCCGCGAGCGATGAGCGCAGCCCAGGACCGACGCGAAGACAGGAGAGAGTTTGAGCGAGTCGTGTGTCTGCACAAACGAAGAGAGAGGGTTGGCATGAACACCGATCACGAGGTCCCGAAGCTCAACCACCAGCAATGGGAGGGCGCTTCGAAGAGCACTCCGACTTTTGAGAATTCTGCATCTCGGGTCTGGTTCCTCCGCTCAATCGACGACAACGGAGAGCCGATCCACGAGCAGCGCGTCGAGTACTTGCCGCGGTCACCGTTTCCTCCGACCCACTATCACCCGAATCAGAGCGAACACTTCGAGATCGAACACGGCGAGATGTTGTTCGTCATCGACGGCACCGAGCGCGTGTTGGGTGCAGGAGACACGATCGAGATACCGCGGGGGACACGGCACAAGGCAAGGAACGCTTCCATGACGGATTCTGCTGTCGTGCGTTGGGAAACGCGCCCCGCGCTGCGAACAACCGCCTTCTTCACCACTGCGGGCCGGCTTGGCGACGACGCCGGGCCACTCGACTCTGCCCTCCTGGCTCGCGAGTATCGGGACGTGTTCGTGACAACCGGATTCATCGGGTTGCTTGTGCCCGCGGTCAGCAGGATCGCTCGGCTGCTCGGCCGCACGCTTCCGCCGCTGACGTCAGACCGCGCCTGATCTCACAGGCGCGGATCCGGTCGGATCTGGAGGACCGGAAACGGACCCAGCCCGCTTCAGTTGTTGCCCCTACCCGATGCGTGTTTCTACCGGCGGATGCCAATACTTCTACTGAGACCCCCTGATGGAAGGGGGCGCCCCCACGCGGATCAAGCCCGGCCCCAAGGGGCCGGGCTTGTGTGGAGGAGGGCGCCCCCACGCGGATCAAGCCCGGCCCCAAGGGGCCGGGCTTGTGTGGAGGTGGGGGGAGTTGAACCCCCGTCCTATGAGGTATCAGCGTCGGCATCTCCGAGCGCAGCCAACAGCGAGCTTTCGGAACCGGGGGACTCTGTCGGCTAGTTTCCCTCGGCCCTATCCGGAATTGGTCTTGACCCGCCGGTCCCGGCATCCCGGCGGGAGCACCCTGCATTGCGTTGCCCGGTTCCGGTGAGGCAGGGACCCCCCGGGCGGACAGGTCGCTTTTTGTTAAGCGGCCAGTGCCAGTTCGTTGTCGGCACGTATTGGTTTCCCGGCCATTTAACGAGGACTCCGGGGTTCCTCGGCTCGCTTCCGGCGCCTCAACCCTCACAGTCGAAACCGTTTCACCCCCATGGGTGCTGATCCGTCAGCCGACCCAGGATACCGCATGTGCAACGCATCGTCCTACGCGACTACGCTGCGTGGCACCAAGTCGGCTGGTGCGTGCGGGCGACTCGGCTAGAAGGGATAGACGCCATGGAGGGGATGAAGCGTCCGAAGGCGTACTACGCCGCCGGTTTGTTCAACGAGGCCGAGCGAGCCTTCAACCTACGGGTGAAGGAGATCCTCGACAAGGCCGGTTATGACACCTGGTTTCCACAGGAGGACGCCGGGCTACTCAACCGACTGATCGATTCGGGGATGACTCCAGCCGAGGCCCGCGACCAGATCTTCCGGGCCAACTTGCAGGCCGTCGAGGAATCCGACCTGTTGGTCTTCACCCTCGACGGACGCGTCCCCGACGAGGGAGCTTGCATCGAGGCGGGAGTTGCCTTTGGACGCGGCACGCGCTGCATTGGGATCCAGACGGACTTCCGCACCTCTGAACTCGGCGCCAACAACCTGATGATCGACGGAGTGCTCAATCACGACATCGCCCGCAATCTCGACGACCTCGAGATAATGCTGGCTGACGCCAAGATCGAAATCGATCTGCGTGATATCGAGAAGGGCCCGTACGTTGCAGTCTCCGGACCGATCGGTGTTGGCAAGACAACCCTCATCGGCTTGATGAATCGTTTCGACAACTGGCAGGTACTCGAAGAACCGATCGACGAAAACCCCTACCTCTCCGATGTGTACTCGAACCTCAGCGACCTCGGATTCCGAATGAATTCCTACTACCTGGGTCGACGCGCCGAGCAGCACCTCAAGGTGCGAGACATGACCGGGCCGGTGCTGCAGGAACGCTGCATCGTTGAGGACGCCAGGGTCTTCTTCCCCGCGTATCGTGATGCCGGGGCCTACGACGACAACGATCTCGAGACGCTCATGACGCTGTACGGCGTGCTGGAGCGCGCGCTCCCCCTCCCGGATCTCATCATCTATCTGTGGGCTCCGTTTGAGGTCACCATGGAGCGCATCAAGCGGCGCGATCGGGAGGCAGAACGGGAACTCGATGTCGACTTCCTGCGACGCATCTACGACCGCCACGAGAAGTGGATCGCGTCACATTCTTCGACACCGGTGATCACGGTCGATACGGAGCGCCACGACCTCGTCGCCGACGATGACGCCGCCGGAGAGGTACTGCGCCGAGTGGAACACGCCATCGTGACCGTCGGATGAGGTGACGTTTGGGGGAACGGACACTTCGCGAAGGCCGTCCCCCTTCAACGTCGGCGGCAGTCGGCCTCGCCGTGCTGGCAACTCTGCTGTGGGCGTCATCGTTCATCTACATCAAGATCGGCCTGGAGGATCTCCCGCCGCTGACGTTCGCCGCGTTGCGCTACCTGATCGGAGCCATCGCCCTATTCGCCTATCGGCTGGCTCGATACGGGGCGATGCCTCCCCAGGTCGAGCGCAGCTCGGCGAAGCGGTTGGTTGCCCTCGGTATCGTTCTCTACACGTTCGTTCCGGCGGTGATGTTCCTCGGCCTCGACGAGGTCGACACCGTAACGTTCAACTTCGTCTTTCAGGCGGGAATCCCCCTCGTCCTCGCCCTCACGGCCGGAATGCTCGTGAAGGAGCCGACCTCGGGCTGGGAATGGGTCGGCGTTGGCGTCGTGGTCGGAGGGATGTACGTGTTCTTCCCTGCGGTGCCCGAAGGCAGTGAGGCGCTCGGCATCACGCTGGCCGCCCTCGCCGCTTGTGGAATCGGCGCATCCAATCTCCTGCAGCGCAAGATCCTGCGCGACGGCAAGACGGCGGCCCTCGACGCAACCCTCATCCCCATGGCGCTGGGAAGCGTGGTGCTTCTGGTGATCGCACTGGCCGTGGAAACGTGGCCGACCTTCACCCCCCAAACCGTTCTGCTGCTGCTGATCCTCGGCGTGGTGAACACCGCGTTCGCCTTCACGATCTGGCACCACGCGATGCGCACCCTCAATGCGCTCCACGCCGGGGTCATTGCGTCGGCGCAGATCATCGAGGTCGCCATCTTCGCCTGGCTGATCCTCGATGAGGAACTCACGGTAGATCGCATCATCGGTTCGCTGATCGTTCTCTGCGGGATCCTGATCGTGAGTGTCTCGAGGGCAACCGCGGCTCGCCGCCAGCGACGAGGCCCCGACACGGCGCCAAAGGCACAGGATCACCCTCTCGTCCGCGCCAAGTAGCGAGGCGCCGTTTCGCACAGTTCCGCAATGGAGCCATACTCCCCCTCATGGAAGACCAACTCGACCCGACACCGACCGTCCTTGCCGATCCAATGCCCACCGTTGAGGTCGGGGAAACTGTGAAACCGACCGCCGGGACCGCCGCCCCCACCGGGGGTTCGGGCCTTCGCACCGCAGCCCTCATCATCGGCGCCGCGCTACTGGCCGTTGTGGTCACGCTGCAGATCGTCATCCTCAACGAGGTCAACTCAAACGCTGATGACCTCGTTTCCCTCGGTGCCTCTCTGACGGAACTCGATCTCGACGTTGCCTCGGTTCGCGACCAGGCGAACGCCCTCAGCGACCAGCTCGACGGCATCGAGGTTGCGGCAGCCGGGGCCGCATCTAGTTCTGGGGTAGCCGTGCCTGCGCAGCGCATTCCCGAGGGCAGCCTGCCTCCCTTCGAGAGCGTTCAGAACGATCCGGCCGTGGCCGGAGGACTCACCCTCGGCGAGGTTTCGGGCACCGAATACTACGGCGCAACGACCGTCAGCTACCCGTCGAGCAGCGACAAGGCCAGGGTGTGGATGGTGTGGGCTCACTGGTGCCCGTACTGCCAGCAGGAGCTGCCGGAGCTTTCCGCCTTCTGGGAGCAGAGCAAATCGAGCTTCCCCAACGTCGAGCTGGTTTCGATCACCACCTCGCGAGACGACACCCGGGGCAATCCACTCGAGCCCTACCTCGACGAACTGCAACTACCCTTCCCGGTCCTGGTCGATGACGACCTCACACTTGCCGGCCAGCTCGGCACCACATCGTTCCCCTACTGGGTCGTCACCGACACCAACGGAACCGTGCTGCTGCGGGTTTCCGGGGCGCTGCCGCTCGAACAGGTGGCAAACATCTTCACGGAACTGGAAGCGCTCGCCGCACGAACGTAACGCCCCTGAGAGCCACAGTGAAGGCGATCGTCCACGAAGGTCGTCATCACCGTCTCGTGCCCTTCCGGCCGGGACACTAGTTCCGGCGGGCCCGACCCATGGCGCGATCCATTTCCCGCTTCTCTTCCCGGGCACGAATCGCCTGGCGCTTGTCGTAGCGGCGACGGCCTTTGCCGAGCGCCAGCTCGACCTTGGCAAGACCGTGAGTGAAGTAGATCGAGAGCGGGACCAGCGTCAGGCCGGCTTCGTTGACCTTCCCGATGAGCCGTTCGAGTTCGAACTTGTGGAGCAGCAGCTTGCGGGCCCGCTCCGGGTCATGACCACCACCCCGGGCGAACTGATAGGGCGCAATATGCATGTTCTCGAGCCACAGGTCGGCGCCACGGAACTCGGCGTAGGCGTCCTTGAGCTGCACCTGACCGGCGCGCAGGCTTTTGACTTCTGACCCCTGGAGCACGATGCCGCACTCGTAGGTATCGACGATCTCGTAGTCGTGTCGCGCCTTGCGATTGGAGGCAACAATCTTGCGGCCGTCGTCTGGCTTGGCCACTAGGCGCGGATGTAGCGGTGGACGGCGAGGCTGAGCAACGATCCAACGGCTCCGACCAGCACGCCGAAGCCGAGAATGATCAAACCCCAGCGAGTCAGGAAGTCGTTGCCGATGTCGATCTCGATGTAGGTCGGCAAGCCTTCGAGGTTGCTTATCGACAACTCGTAAAGACCCCACACCACTCCGACGGCTACCAGAGCACCGAGGAATCCCTCGATCATCCCCTCGAGCAGGAACGGAGTGCGCACAAACCAACCGCCCGCACCCACCAACTTCATGATCTCGAGTTCTTCTCGCCGAGCGTAGATGGCCATGTGAATCGTGTTGGCAATCAGGGCCACCGCGGCCACGCCGAGGGCGACGGCCAACACCCAGAAGAAGACGCGCAAGCCGTCACGAATTGCCGCGATCTGGTCGACCGCCGGTCCGGCGGATCTCACTTCGGACACACCTGCAGAATTCTGTAATCGCTGCTCGATGATTTGGTACTGATCCAGCTCAACGGGACGCACTCGCAGGGACGCCGGGACGATTCCCGGGTTTTCCTCGATGACCCGCAAGACGGACTGGTTGTTCTTGAACAGTTCGAGAGCCTCTTGGTAGGCATCCGCCTTGGAGACGAAGAAGACGGCGTCGACCTCTTCCCAATCGAGGACCGTCCGCTGGAGTTCTTCGACCTCCCGGAAGTCATCGCGCACGAAGGCGATCACCCTGACGTCTTCGGACCACCGCACGGTGTTGATCCTGGCAATCTCGCCGAAGATCAGCGTGCCAAAGGTGAGGAACAATGAGATGAACACGGCGAGGATGGCCCCAAGAACCACAAGGGCGTTGCGCCGGATGTTGTTGAAGGCCTCGACCAGTACATACTGAATCCGCATCAGGTTGCGTCCTCGTCGTCGGCTTCAACCCCGGCAGCCTCAGCCTCGGCAGCCGCAACCTCGGCAGCCGCAACCTCGGCGACCTCATCAAACACAGCCTCAACCTCGGCGGTTTCAGGCGCAACAGCCGGCTCGACCGCGTTGCCGACATCGTCGGTCGCCGGCGGGCTGGGAGCCACCGGTGCGGCAACCTTGGGCGCCGCCGAAGGCGCAACCGGTGTCGAGGACGTCAACTGTCGTGCCGCCTTGCCTTCGGCGGTGCGGTCGTAGACGCCTCGGCTCTGGTCCCGCACGATGTGGCCTTGGTCGAGCTGGACGACGCGACGACGCATGGCATCGACAATGGCGTGATCATGAGTAGCCATCACCACCGTGGTGCCGGTGCGGTTGATTCGATCGAGGATCCGCATGATGCCGACTGAGGTGCCCGGGTCGAGGTTCCCGGTCGGCTCGTCGGCCAGGACGATCAGCGGACGGTTAACGAAGGCCCGGGCCAAAGACACCCGCTGTTGCTCACCACCGGAGAGCTGGCGGGGATAGCGGTCGGCCTTGGCCGAAAGGCCGACGAGCTTGAGCACTTGCGGCACCTGGGTGCGCGAAACCTGCCGAGCGCGCCCGGTTACTTCCATGGCAAATGAGACGTTCTCGTACACCGTCTTGTTCGGCAACAGCTTGAAGTCTTGGAAGACGGTGCCGATGGAGCGCCGCAGGTGGGGCACCTTCCAGCTGGGCAGATCGGAAGCGTGCTTGCCGGCCACCCAGAGATCGCCGTCTGTCGGCTTCTCCTCGCGCATCATCAGCCGAATGAGGGTCGACTTCCCCGAGCCGGATGGTCCCACGAGAAACACAAACTCGCCCTTGGCGATTTCAAGGGACGCATTCTTGACGGCTACGACGCCGCCGTCGTATACCTTCGTGACATTCTGGAGACGGATCATGGAGATTCAGCCTTTCGGGCGGCCCAGACGGGTCCACCCGAATTGAGCACGGCCCCTACCTCCGCCAGCGGCGAAATGGTACCAGCGACGTGGATTAGTCCAACCACCCTCCGGTCAGCGCTCACCCTGCCTCAGATCTGCGCCAGTGCAGGTACGCGTCGATGAACCTGTCAATGTCGCCATCGAGCACCCCGGTGACGTTGCCGACCTCGAGGTCCGTGCGTAGATCCTTCACCAGTTGATAGGGCTGGAGAACGTACGAACGGATCTGGCGGCCCCACCCCGCCTCGGTCTGCTCGCCGCGTACCGCGTCGATCTCCTTCTGCCGATCCTGGCGGGCGAGTACCGCCAACCGGGCTGCCAGCAACTGCATCGCCCGGGCCCGATTCTGGATCTGAGACCGCTCTGCCTGACAGCTGACCACGACCCCGGTGGGGAGATGGGTGATCCGCACCGCAGAGTCGGTGACGTTGACGTGCTGCCCGCCGGCCCCCGAAGAGCGGAACGTGTCGATCTTCAAATCGTCCGTATCGATCTCGACCTCCTCGAGTTCCACCTCGGGGATCACGTCAACGCCGGCAAACGAGGTGTGGCGCCGCGCCGCGGAATCGAAGGGACTGATCCGCACCAGACGATGTACGCCTCGCTCGCCCTCGAAGTTGCCGTAGGCGTAATCCCCGCGGATGGTGATCGTGGCCGACTTGATCCCGGCCTCGTCGCCGGGCTGAATCTCGTCGATCTCCACGCCAAAGTCGCTCCGCTCCAGGTAGCGAACGTACATTCGCAGCAGCATCTCAGCCCAATCCTGGGCGTCGACTCCCCCCGCCCCGGCGTGAACGCTCACGATGGCGGTGTGGTCGTCGTACTCTCCGAAGAAGAGCGTCTCGCGCTCGAGCTTCGACAACTCGGCCTCGATCCCGAGGAGTTCGGCCGCAACCTCAGCTGAAGCACCCGCGTCGTCTTCCTCAGTGGCGAGCTCGAGCAACACCTCAGCGTCGTCGATCGAGCCCGCGAGTCCTGCGACCTGGTTGATCGTGGCCTCGTAACGCGCCAGCTTGCGGGTGATGCGGCGGGCCCGGTTTTGATCGTTCCAGAGATCCGGCTCCGAAGCAGCCTTCTTCAGCTCTTCGAGCTCTGCGGTCTTGCCTTCGACGTCAAAGGAACCTCCGGGCGTCGTCGAGGCGAGAACGGAGGTCTTTGAGCTGGGCGCGAGGGTCTTGATCGGTCATAGGAGTAGCAGCGTACCTCTTGTGTTGTGGGACCGCAGTGCCTCAGCCGGCGAGCGGTTCTGCCCCGGGTTTGCCATGGCAGATCTTGTACTTCTTGCCGGAGCCGCATGGACACGGATCGTTGCGACCCACCTTGCCCTTGCTCGTGACCGGTTTGGGCTTGGCGGTGACCCCGGGAGCGTTGGTTTGGATCGCCTTGGGACGCTGCGGCTCCTGCCGCTGGACCACCTTCACGTGATACATGTAGCGCAGGCTGTCCTGCTTGACCGAATCAACAATGGCGGAGAAGAGGTCGAAGCCTTCCCGCTGGTATTCGACCAGCGGGTCGCGCTGGCCCATGGCACGCAGTCCGATCCCGGCCCGCATATAGTCCATCTCGGCGAGGTGCTCCCGCCACTTGTTGTCGATGATCGACAACACCACCGTCCGCTCGAGCTGGCGCATCGTGTGGACGCCGATCTCTTCCTCCCGGGCGGCATACTTCTCATCCGCCTCTGCGGCGAAGGCCTCGATGACTTCGGCCTCTTCGAGATCGGCGGGGTGGTCGAACGCCGCCACACTCAGCTCGGTCGGATAGAGCTGGGTCATCTGGGCCACCAGCTCATCCCAGTTCCAGTCGGACGGATCCCTCGCCTCCCCCGTAACACCGCTGACGATGTCGTGCACGACATCGGCCCGCCACGTAGCCAGAAGGTCGTCGGTGTCCTCGCCCTCGAGCACCTGATTGCGCCACTGGTAGATGATCTTGCGCTGGGTGTTCATCACCTCGTCGTACTTGAGCACGTTCTTGCGGATCTCGAAGTTCTGACTCTCCACCTGGCCCTGAGCCCGCTCGATCGCCTTGGAGACCATCTTGTGCTCGATGGGGACCTCGCGGGGATCTTGAGCCGGCTCATGATGGATGCGACCTTGTCGTTGGCGAAACGGCGCATCAGGTCGTCTTCCAGCGACAAGTAGAAGCGAGACTCCCCCGGGTCACCCTGGCGCCCCGAGCGACCGCGCAACTGGTTGTCGATCCGGCGCGAGTCGTGCCGCTCAGTGCCGAGAACGTAGAGGCCGCCGAGTTCGATGATCTTCTCTTTCTCGATCTCGGTCTCGACGGTGAAACGCTCGACGGCTGCCTCGTACTCGGCCTGGTACTCGTCGGCTTCGGGCTCGATGGCTCGCTTGCGCAACTCTTGCTTGGCCAGTTCCTCAGGGTTGCCGCCCAGCATGATGTCGACGCCGCGCCCCGCCATGTTGGTGGCCACGGTCACCGCCCCATAGTGCCCAGCCTGGGCAACGATCTGACCCTCCCGGGCGTGCTGCTTGGCGTTGAGCACCTCGTGGGGGATCCCGTGGCGCTTCAGGTAGCCGGCGAGGCGCTCCGACTTCTCGATGGAGACGGTGCCCACCAGAACGGGCTGACCTGCGTGGTGGCGTTCGACGATGTCGTCGGTCAACGCCTCGAACTTGGCGTCCTCGTCCACAAACACCACGTCGGGTTGATCGATGCGCGCCGTCGGCAGATTGGTCGGGACCGACAGCACTTCGAGGTCGTAGATCTCCTTGAACTCCCCGGCTTCGGTGAGCGCGGTGCCGGTCATCCCGGCGAGCGTCTCATACATCCGGAAGTAGTTCTGCAAGGTGATCGTGGCAAGCGTCTGGTTCTCTTCCTTGATCTTGACGCCCTCTTTGGCCTCGATGCCCTGGTGGAGTCCCTCTGAATAGCGCCGGCCCTCGAGCACCCGGCCGGTGAATTCATCGACGATCTTGACTTCACCGCCGCGGATGAGGTAGTCGACGTCGCGCTGGTAGAGCTCTTTCGACTTGAGGGCCACGTCCAGATGGTGGATGAGGTCGACGTTGGCAAAGTCGTACATGTTCTCGACGCCGAGGATCTGTTCCACGGTGTGCACGCCCTGCTCGGTGGTGATGACCTGGCGCTTCTTCTCGTCGACTTCGTAGTCGACGTCGCGCCGTAGCCGCATCGCGATCCTGGCGAAATCGCGGTACCACTTGCCGGTTTCGCCGACCCGGCCGCTGATGATCAGCGGGGTGCGGGCCTCGTCGATGAGGATCGAGTCGATCTCATCGACGATGGAGAATGCGTGTCCGCGCTGGACCTTGTCTTCGACTCGCATCGCCATGTTGTCGCGTAGGTAGTCGAACCCAAACTCGTTGTTGGTGCCGTACGTGATGTCGGAGTTGTAGGCCGGACGGCGCTCCGCCGGCGACATCTCCGCCTGGATCACACCAACGGTCAACCCGAGGAAACGGTGAATTCGACCCATCCATTCGGCATCGCGAGCGACGAGGTAGTCGTTCACCGTGACCATGTGCACACCGTTGCCGGTCAGACCGTAGAGGTAGGACGGCATGGTGGAAACGAGGGTCTTACCCTCACCGGTCTTCATTTCGGCGATCATCCCGCGCGCCATGGCGCCCCCACCGATGATCTGGACATCGTAAGGACGTTGGTGGAGTGTTCGCTTTGCTGCCTCGCGCACAACGGCGAAGGCTTCACATTCGATATCGCGGATGGTTTCGCCGTCGGCCAGCCGCTGTCGGAACTCGTCCGTCTTGGCCCGAAGTTCGCCGTCGCTGAGCGCTTCGGTTTCGGGCTCCAGCTCGTTCACACAGTCGACGAGCCGCTGGAGTTCCTTCAGCCACTTGCCCTCACCGGCACGGAGGACCTTGGTGAAGATTGACATGAGATGGCCATCCTAGAAGGCTGCTGAGGCTTTGGGGCAAGGTCGCCACCGCGACACATTCGATCTCAGGCTAGGGGACCGGGGCCGCAGCAAAAGGGTGCTGTGGCTCGGTCAACTGATCGAGATCAGGTTCTCTCGAACCGCGTAGAGAACCGCTTCATTCCGGGAATGCAGACCAAGCTTGTCCAGGATGTTGCGGATGTGGTTCTTGACCGTGTTCTCCGAGATGTACAGCTCGAGACCGATCTCCCGGCTGGTCATGCCACGGGCCACCAACTGGAGAACCTCGATCTCGCGGCCCGTCAGCGTCGGTTTGCGCGACTGCAGCAGCTCCTGATGACGCAGCAACTGGCGACAGACGTCGAACAGTTTGCCTGCCATCTGCGGCGAGAGGGCGGCCCCACCGTCGGCTACCGCGACGATGGAGTCGACCAGCACCGGGAACGGCATGTCCTTGACGATGTAGCCGCGGGCACCCGCCTTGAGGGCGGTCAACATATCCTCCTCGGACTCGCTGCCCGTGAGCAGAACCACTCTGGAGTGGGGGGAGACGGCTGTGATCTTCTCGACGACGTCGAGGCCGGACAGCCCCGGCATCAGTACATCGAGGAGGACCAGATCCGGCTGGTGCTCTTCGGCCTTCGCCACTGCGGTCTCGGCACTGCCGGCTTCCCCGGCAACCTCAAAACCTGCTGCGGTGAGTGCCGAGGTCAATCCGGCCCTGAACAGCGGTACATCGTCAACAACAAGAAGTCGTGTCATTCCGGTTCGATCAATCCCAGTGTTCCGTCGCGGCGGTGGTACAGCACACAACTCTCGCCGGTCTCGGCGTTGAGAAAGAAGAAGAAGTCATGTCCGAGCATCTCCATCTGTAGTGCTGCTTCCTCCGGTGGCATGGGCCGCATCGCAAACCTCTTGGTTCTGACGATTCGCAGCCGCTCATCCCCCTCTTCATCGGAGGATGACGGATCGGGATTGAGTCGTTTGTTTGGAGCCGTGCGAGAGCGCTGGATCAGACGCTCCTTGAGCTTGCGAAGCTGGCGTTGGTACTTGTCGACGGCAAAGTCGAGGGCGGTTCGATCATCGTGAGCGGCGGCCTCCACTCGTACGGTGTGGCCCGCCGCGTGGCTCGTGATCTCCACCCGATACCGTCCGTCTGAGTTCCGCGGGTTGCCCCGCTCGGCGAACTCGACGTCGGTGCTGCCACCGTCGTCGAATATGCGCCCGGCATGCTCGATTTTCTCGAGGGCGAGCTCGCGCAGCTCGTCACTCACCTGCATGTTCTTGCCGTGGACTCGGACGTTCACCGGTGCTCCTCTCTGGGGCGGGCGACCGCGCATACGGCAGTCGCGGCATATCGTTGAAGACAGGTCCTACCTGACGCGGCATGGATGTGACTCGACGTCCGTCCCTCTATCTGGTGCGGTCGTGCCGCCACGCAGTCTCCAGTGCCTCGGGGTCGGTTCCCGACCCCTCGACCTCCACTCTACCCGGTGAAGTGGCCGAAACCCCGTGCCAAATGGCCGTATCGAGCGTACCAATCGCCGCCTCCATGGTCCGCCCCGTCGTCACCACGTCGTCGATGACGGCGGCCCGGTCCGGTACGGCCGTCACCTGGCGAAAACGAGCTCCTCCGGCCCGCCGGTTGTGACCGGCATGGCGTGGCCACCACAGCCCGGGACGCAAGGCCGTGACGACGGGCACCCCGACCAGGGGGCCCAAGGCCTTGGCCAATTCGAACGCAGGATCCACGCCGTACTGGAGTCTGCGCATCCTGGCCCGTGGAATTGGGATGAGAGCAGTCGTCTCCGCTGGGAGCAGTGGAACCATCCGCTGGGCGAAGACCCGGGCGCACGGCACGAGTCCCTGGTACTTGAGTCGGTGGACGAGACGCCGCGCCGCCCCGGAATGCCGATACACCGCCACGATAGCAACACCCGATGCAAGCGTTTGGGCCGGCACCGCGCCAAGGTCGCGTTCGCACGGTCCACACAGCGGTAGACCAGACGTTCGGCGCAGGCCAAGCAGAGCATGTCCCCACCCTATGGGCTGGCTGCGACAGATACCGCTGGTCGCCGCACCCTCTGGAACGTGCGTAGATTCCGGCGGCCACTATCGGCCGGAATCTGCGCAAGAACGGGTGCTCAGGTCCCCATCTGCCAACTGGCCAGGTAACGCTCCTGCTCTTTGGTCAGCTGTTCGAGGCCGCCACCCATCGCCGCCAACTTGAGACGGGCGACCTCCTGGTCGAGTTCCTCGGGAAGGACGTAGACGTCTGGGTCGAGGTCGGCGCCAACTTCAAGCAGCCACTCGGCAGCGAGTGCTTGATCGGCGAACGACATGTCCATCACGTCGGCGGGATGGCCTTCGGCCGCTCCGAGGTTCACCAGCCGGCCTTCGGCGACCACCATCAGACGCCGACCGTCGGGCAACGTGTACTCCTCGAGGTTGTCCCGTAGCTCCCGACGACCGGTCGCCAGTTGATCCATCTCAACGAGATCGATCTCGACGTCGAAATGGCCGGCGTTGGCGAGAATGGCGCCGTCCTTCATCTTCACGAAATGCTCGCCACGGAACACATGGATGTTGCCCGTTGCGGTGATGAAGACGTCACCGACTTCCGCGGCCTGATCCGTCGTCATCACCCGGTGACCGTTCATGGCGGCGGAGACCGCCCGCACCGGATTGATCTCGACGACCACAGTGTCGGCACCGAGGCCCTTGGCCCGCTCGGCAATGCCCCATCCGCAGTCGCCGTAGCCGGCCACAACCACGGTACGACCCGCGTACAAGATGTTGGCCGCCCGCAGGATGCCGTCGAGAGACGATTGGCCGGTGCCGTGGCGGTTGTCGAAGAGATGCTTTGTCTCGGAGTCATTGACGGCAACAACGGGAAAGCGCAGCACTCCGTCCTGAGCCATCGCCCGCAGCCGCACGACCCCCGTGGTGGTCTCTTCGAGCCCGCCGAGAATCGGCTGCCCCGACCGGTCCTTGTGCAGCACCGTCGTCATGTCGGAACCATCGTCGAAGATGACGTCGGGTTCGGTGTCGAGTACGGCGTGGATGTGCTCGTAGAACATGGTCGAATCCTCACCACGGCGCGCATAAACCGGAATCCCCAAGTCGACCAACGCGGCGGCGACGTCGTCTTGGGTCGAGAGCGGGTTGGAGGCGCACAATGCCACCTCAGCTCCACCGGCACGCAGGGTCAGCATCAACACTGCCGTCTCCGACGTCACGTGCATGCACGCTCCAAACTTGCGGCCGGCCAACACCTGGTCGCGCTCGAAGCGTTCGGCGATGACGCCCAAGACGGGCATACGCCGCCCGGCCCACTCGATCCGGCGATGTCCGAGTTCGGCCAGTCCCGGGTCGGTGATGTCATAGTCCACGATTGTCGTCCTCCTGATCGGTTCGAATGGGCGGTGTGGTTGTCTCGAAGGTCGGCACCCTACTGCCCCGCTATTGGGGCCGGATTGCCTCTTCGACCAACATCACCGGGATCCCGTCGCGCACTGGATAGCGCAGGCCGCAGTCGGCACAGACCAATACGGAAGCCGCAACGTCCTCACTCAGGTCGCCGGTGCATTCCGGGCACTGCATGATCTCGAGCAAGCCCTCGGGAAGCAGATTCTCGCTCACGAATCCTCCTTGATGATCTCGGCCACGCTGGCGACCAGCGCATCAACGCCGGCGGAATCGGGTGCTTCGACATTCAGCCGCAACACCGGTTCCGTATTGGAGGGTCTGAGGTTCAGCCACGACGGACCGAAGTCAACGGTGAGACCGTCGAGCTGATCCTGCTCGGCCTCCGAGAAGGCGGCCGACACCGCCTCCATCGCCGTCTCCTTGTCAACCACCTCGAAGTTGATCTCGCCCGATTGAGCATACGGCTCATAGCCGGTGCGCAACTCGCTGAGGGGCTGCCCCGACTCGGACAGCACCTGCAGCAACACCAACATGGTCAAGATTCCCGAGTCGGCGCGGTAGTTGTCCCTGAAGTAGTAATGGCCGGAGTGCTCGCCGCCGAAAATGGCGCCCGTGTCCTTCATCACCTCTTTGATGAAGGAATGCCCGACCCTGGTCCGCACCGGCGTACCTCCCGCCTCGAGGACCATCTCGGGGACGGCCTTCGAGCAAATGAGGTTGTGGACGATGGTGCTGCCGGGCTGGCGAGCGAGGAACCAACTCGCCACGATGCCCGTGACGGTGCTCCCGGGGAGCGGCTGGAGTTTGTCGTCGATGAAGAAAGCTCGATCGGCGTCGCCGTCGAAGGCAACCCCCAGATCGGAACCCTCGGTTCGCATGAGCGCCTCGAGGTCGCGCAGATTCTCGGGACGCAACGGATCGGGGTGGTGATTGGGGAACGTGCCGTCGGGCTCCAGGTAGAGACCGGTCAACTCGGCGGGTACCCGAGCGAAGACCTGCGGGACGGCAACCCCGGCGACGCCGTTGCCGCCGTCGGCCACGACCCGCAACGGTGCGATCGCCGTTGGATCGACAACCGAGATCACGTGGTCGACGTACCCGGACAGGATGTCAACGACGTCGACCCGGCCCAGTTCCGCGCTACGACCGGGTGGCGCTTCCGCCAGAGCCTTGATCTCGACGAGCCCACTTTCGGCGCCCACCGGTGCGGCTCCGGCCCGGCACATCTTGATGCCGTTGTAGCCCTTGGGATTGTGCGACGCGGTGATCATCACGCCCGGTTCGTCGAGAGCACCGGCGGCGTAGTAGACCATGTCGGTGGTGATCATCCCCAGGTCGTCAACGTCTACGCCCTGGGAGGTGATGCCATCGATGAGGGCGACCGCGAGGTCCGGCGAGGAGAGCCTGCAATCGCGCCCCACCGCGATCCGGGGCGCACCCATGAATGTGGCAAAGGCAGCTCCGATACGGCGGGCTGCTTCCTCGTCGAGTTGGTCCGGCACGAGGCCCCGGACGTCGTAGGCCTTGAAGATTCCGTCGAGATCCATGTGACCGATGATAGAAGGCGTTGCCCGACCTCGGTGTTGCTCACCCAACATCCAGATAGACTCCCACGCCATGTCTCCGACTCCCCCCACTCCCCTGGGCGTGAGCGTGCTGCTGCCGGCCTACCAACTGGCTCCGCAAATCGCCGCCAATATCGACCGCACGGTCGAAGCGTTGAATGGCGTGCCGGACGTCGAGATCATCGTGTGCGATGACGGCAGCACCGATGGCTGCCGCGCCGCAGCCCAGCAGGCAGCCGCTCGGCACGACAACGTTCGCGTGGTCGGCTATTCCCCCAACCGAGGCAAAGGGGCCGCGCTACAGGAAGCCTTTGCGGCCAGCCGCGGCGAGATCGTGGTGTTCCTCGATGCCGACCTCGATCTCCCACCCGAGCAGGTGCCGGCATTCCTCGAACGCCACCGCACCGCCGGTGTCGACGTTCTCGTCGGCGCCAAGCAGCACTCGATGGAGCCGGGGCGCTACCCGGCGCTGCGCCGGGTGCTGAGCAAGACGTTCTCGCTCGTGACGAGATTGCTCTTTCGGCTGCCAGTCGACGAAACCCAGACTGGGCTGAAGTCCTTCCGCCGCGAGACGCTGAGCCAGACACTCCCCCAACTCCAGATCATGCGGTACTCCTTCGACCTCGAACTCATCGCCAGGATCAATCGCGCCGGCTTCTCCATCGCCGCCGCACCGGTCGTGCTGGCGGTGGGTGCTTCGGCAACCGGCGTGTCGATCGGCACCTTGTGGGAGATGGCTCGCGACACCTTCCTGATTTGGGTCAGGAGCTTCTCCTGGCCGAAGGGAAAGGATTAGGTGTCGTCGACGGCGGGGCTGGCCACGGGGTCGCGGCCGTCCGCGGTCAGCGCCTTGCGGAACACGATGTCGCGATAGCCGGCGAACTTGGGGATCAGGATGACAACCACCGCGGCGAACTTGGCCACATTCTCGCCGAGCAGGCTGAGCGGACCGAAGAGCCATTCGCCGATCTGAACGATTCCGATCGTGACCAACCAGGCGACGACGTTGATCGCGTAGAAGTTGATCGTCTCGCGCAGCGAGACCCTCCCATCGGTCAGCTGGAAGGACCAGCGCCGATTCAGCAGGTAGGAGACAAACGTTGCCACGGCAAACGCCACCGTGATCGCCCAGTTGCGGGGGACTCCCCCGACTCGCAGCATGTTGAACAACGAGAAGTCGACCACGGTGTTCAGCAAGCCGATCGCGCCGACTTTGATGAACTGGTTTGCCGACTCACGGTTGAGGAACGTCTTGAGATATGAATTCACGTGGTTTGCTCCTGGGCGGCCTGGTTGCGCCGCATTTTCCGCAGTACCCACCACACGGCGATGAAACCGAGCCCGGCAAGCGTGAGTACCGTCCCGATATTCTCGACCGGTGTCGCCCGGAACTCGAGGACGACGTCCTCCTCGGTGGGCACGACCAGCATCAGAGATGGTGTGACCGGATAGGGACCTTCGCCACCGGACACCACCTCCCAGTTCGGGAAGTACGACACTTTCACCAGATGCGGAACGCCGAGCGCGGTCGTTGAGAACGTGATCCGCTGGTCTTCGATGACGATGTCCGACACGTTGGCGCCGGCCGTGTCATACGGCGGCGTGGTGAATCTGGCCGCGAGCTCCGCGACCCGCCGCCAATCCTCGGGGCCGTCCAAGGCCACAAACCGATCGAGGCCGTCGATGTCGTCGTACCACTCGAGGGCGACGTCGAGGAACTGCTCATCGCCGTCATACACCACCGGCTCGTACGCCAACGGGACGACCGCCTCGCTCTGCCGCAAATCGAATACCGTCCAAGGTGACGGCTCCGCCAGCACCGGCAGACCTGCCGCGACGGCGGCGTCGCGAGCCTCCTCCGTGAAGCTGATGTAGTGCTGGACGTTGTACAGCTCGAGGTGCTCGACCGCCCGCTCGAAGTCCATGCCCCGATAGTTCAGGCCGCGCACCGGGTTCGATGGGCTGCGGCTGACCTCTGAGCCGTTGAGGAAATGGAACGGGGTCGTCACCGAGGACTCGAAGAAGACGCCCTCCATCGACTGATGGTCGTCGCTCCAATAGGGAATGAGCATGAGCGCCATCGGGGTGCCGTACCGATTCTGGTCCGAGTTGATCTCCCACATGATCCGGCCCGGCGGCAACTCATCAACGGACTCGAGCAGGGCGCGGTACTCCGGATACGGCTCCTTGCCCTCGTAGCCGGTGTAGTTCCAACTGACCCAGCCGGGCAGGTCGTGGACGCCGAACACGATGACGTTGACCAACACGAGAACCGCCAGAGCCGAACCTGCGATGAGGTTTTGGCGGCGCTGGGGAAACACCCGAGACAACGTCATCACCCCAAGGCCGATGGCAATGCCTGCGAACAGGAAACCACCAAGGAACCAATACGGCAGAAGGCGGGCGTTGTAGAGCTTGGTGATGCCGATCACCGGAAGGAAGAGATACCCGAAGAGGGAGATGATGGTCATCGTGAGCAGGACCGAGACGTCCTCGCGCCGCAGTAACGACCACACCGCTCCAAGCAGGGCAAGGACCACGATCGGAATGAACTCGTCCGGAAATGGGGTCGAGACAATCCCGGGGGACGAACTCTCCCCGAGGAGTCCTTTGACCGGGGACCATCCCATGTCGGTCGTCAGCCCGTCGAAGGTACGGACCGCCAGCGGCAGGGCCCAGAAGGCGGAAAGGGCGAAACCCAGGCCCCACGACGACAACACCACGCGCGGCCCACCGCGACGCAGCAACAGCGGTAAGGCTGCGACCACAACGACGATCGTCGTCACGATGTGGCTGAGTGCGGCCAGAGCCAAAACGACCGCGGCCAGCGGGCTGAACCGACGTCGCTCACGGGTGTCGCGCACGACCAGTCCCAGGTAGATCAATGACAGCGCCAGCGAAAGCGAGAAGGAGAACTCGCCGGCGAGGGTGGACTTGATGTTCCCTCCGAAGATCGAGAAGCTCTCCATGAACACGAACATCGAGCCGGTAACGGCCGCCATCGACGCCACCACCCGGGCAAACCCGAGACTGCGCACGAAGAAGTAGCACGAGGCGGGAAGCATCAGCAGTCCGATGATGGTGGTCAGCTTGAAAGCGACGCCGTATGGGAGCAGCACATCCAGTAGGACGGTGATGATGGCGGGCAACGGGAAGTAGAAGTAGAGGACCGGGAACCCGGCGTACCACGACGAGCTGAAGCCGAGGATCTGGCCGGACGGCAGCAGGTCCTCCTTGAGGATTTGTGGCAGGAGGACATGGGCCCCCATGTCGCCACCGGTCGGGGTGTTCGCCAACAACAGTGTGGGTGATCGGAACTCGAAATTGAGGTACGGGAACGAGTCGATGGCGGTGGTGCCGGGCTGAAGGAAGCCCAGCATCAGGATCAAGATGATGAGGGTCGGGATTCCAACGGCCGCCACCGCGATCCAGCGCGACACTGAGTCGCGGCCTTGCTCCGGGGGCGGCGCGTGATCGATCTCCGGGGAGTTGGGGGGCGACGGGGTGGTCACGGGACCAGAGCGTAGCCGTGACCGGGATTTCTGGTGACTACCACCGGGCACTCATCACCGACACGCCGAACAAGAGGAACGGTTTGGCCTCAGGACCGAGGCCGTCGCGCCATCTCCAGCACGGTGTCGAGTGCGAGCGCCTCGCCGTCCTGGTTCCACCAGCGACTTTCACAGCGATGACATGAACAGAAATCGACCTCGGTGCCGTCCGGCAGGGTCAGTTCGATCTGAATCACGGACGCGGCACCGCAGCGGTCGCAAAGAAGCGGCTCTGTTGAAACGTTCCTACCCATGGAGGCCCCATCGTAGCGGGGAAACGCCGGATCGACTACAAAAAAGTCGCGCAAGCACCACGATCCGCGCCCGGCTCAGCCAACGCCCAATTCGGGAAGATCGTCCAATTTCCCAACGTACCGGGAGCGGCGTTTGCCGTCTTCCCACCAGTACGCATACCAATACGGCCCGTGGGGACAGCGGGTGCAGTTCGCCTTGCCACACTTGACCGACTGCTGGCGGAGCTTGACGTCGGGCACAACGCCGGGGAAGGCAATCCCCCGCTGCTCCAGGCGAGCCTTGGCCAGGATCAGGACACGGCGGAGCTCGTGCTCATCCATCTCCCGGATCGCTTCGAGCAGGTCACGATCAATCGGCATCGGTCACGCCACGTCCGGTACGACGAACATCGGGCGCATCCGGCTGCGGTTGTCGGTGAGCAACCAACCGACCGGAGCGGTCATCCGATCGGCGTGACTATCGCACAACGCGTAGTCGGCGCCGATCTCGAGTTCTCCGGCGAGGTCGCCGAGCCACACTTCGCGAGCTCCATAATCGAACCCGAGGACGGCCCCGGCGGCTCCGCTACATCGGCAACAGTGAATTCCCATAGGCTGAGAAGCTAGGCACGTTCCGGGAATAGGCAAAGGACCTTCGCCCGATCCTGGCATCTCGTCATGCCGCTGCCACGAGCCCTGCGCTACGCAGAGAGCGTTTCACTCTTCGCGCGCTCACCACGCCGGGCAGCTGCGCAACAACCGTCCCCTGGCCGTCGACGACCACCGTCAACGGCACTGCTTCAATGCCGGCAGCTTCGAACGATGCCGGCTCGAGTTCATGGGTGACCTCGCGCAATGGCACGTCGAGGCGGCGCAGCGTCGCCAGCACCTTCTTGCAGTTGGCGCACTCGGTCGAGGTGAATACGACGATCCCGGCAGGTAGCGCCAGTTCCGACACATCGATCGGGGGATGGCTCGACCATTGCCCGCGCCGCAGCAGGTAACCGATCGCCAAGGCGGCCACCGCGACGGCGGCGACAACTCCCACCCGGAGCAGGGTCTCAGGCATCGAGGGCGGTGCCGGCGAAGAACGCGACACTGTTCGGCCGCACCGCGCTCCAGGCGGCCGTGACCGGGATCGACGCGTCGAGGAGATACCCACTGATCTGGACGTTCTCGGCGAGCGGCACCTCCAGGACTGTCCCGGGGGGGACAATCACCTTGTCTGCCGGCAGCGAACCGATCCCCAACGGCTGGATGGTCACGGTGGCCGGTTCAGGGTCCGTGTTGAGGATCCACAACGAAGATGCTGCATCGGGGACGGTGCCTGCACCGGGCAAGAGCCACCGTGAGGAGGCAAAAGCAGCACCAACGGTCGCGGCGATCCGGTCGACGATCGCCTCAGCGGGAGCCCCGTCGGTCCCGTCGCCGCCGGCACCGTCGCCGTCGGCGGCGTCGTCGGCCTCGCTGACGTCGCTGAGAACGTCCTCAGCGACAACTGCGGCGCTGACCGGGCCGGTAGAGGTGAGACGAAGCCCGAACTTGCCATCGACAATCTCGTCGAGGGCAACCCGCAGCGGGGAATCTGGGCCGACTTCGAAGCTCGCCGCGTCCGGAATAGCCCCCGCAGTCGTGAAAACGTCGAGTGTGACGGTAGCCGTTGCCGGGCCGGGGTTTGAGATCATCAGCGTCGGCGTCAAGGTATCGACGCTCACCACCGGGAACTCCCATGTCGTGGAAAGACCACTGGCCGGCAGATTGGCTTCATCGCCATCACCAAACAACGTGACCGTGGGGATCACGAGACCCTCCTCAGTCGTGACAAACAAGGTGAGGTCGTCGAAGAATGGGATCAGCGGATTCAGATCGATGTCGACCCAGCCACGGGGCGGGACGTCGACGGTTGCCAGCTCGGGTAGTGGCAGAGCTCCGAACTCGGTGCTGCCCCCGACCGACACCTTGGCCAAAGGCAGGAACGGATTGAAGAGTCGCAATGTGACCTCGCGACCCTGGCGCGTGGTGAGGCCGGGGAGGTGCCAGAGCTTCGAAACCGCCGCCGTGCAGCGGTCGCCGGACAACAGCTGGTCGCCGCTCACCCATGTCCCGGTTGCGGCCGGCCCGTCCGAGTACTCGACGAAACCGGGGGCGGCACCCCGCCGAACGAGATCGCCGACGTCGAGGATCTGGGCGCCCGGCCCAGAAATCGCCCGCGTGTCCTCGTCGGGCTCCTCGTCGTTGATGGGACTGGGCAGGGTCACCAACGCATCAACATCAACGGTGGCCGCCATGAGGATTGCGGCATCCCTCTCCGCCCCGGCGTCCACCCATGGGCAGTACCACACGCTGCTGCTGGCCGAGGCGGAAGCCGCCGCCTCAACCGCGCCCGAAAATGTCGGACCCGGGGCAGGCGCAGGCTCGGGGAGCGCGATGGCCGCGAACGAGATCACCAGGATCACGGTGGCGAGAACCATTCGTTTCATCCCCGCCTCCCCCACCACGACACGCCGATCAAGACCAGCACAAGGACCCCGGCGGCGGCGGCCTGATTGCGCCTCGAGGGAATCGTCTCGAAACCAACTCGGCCGTCGACCGTCGAGAGTTGGTTACCCCACTCGAATTGCTGCCAATCGGGTCCCCACCGACCGTTGGCCGTCTCGGCCACGAAGACCGTACCTGCGCCGGCCGACCCGACGTAGCCGGTACCCGACCGCGCCCATGCCTCACCATCGGCTGTGAAGGCGCGCACCGGCACGATTTCTTCCATCGTGAGCGCTACCCCTTCACGAGTGCTCAGTGGGATCAGGTCGAGTTGGCCGTCGAACACCTCTTCGAGTGGAGTCTCGCCGACGGAGATGACCCAGCGGATCCCGAAGGGTGCCAATTCCTCACCGGCCCGGAACGTCTCTCCAGAAATGAGGTCCTCGAGCACGAGGGCCAAGGCGGCGTCGACCGACGTTGGCGCCGGCAGCCATGCTTCGGTGAGCGGCGGCATCGGGGCGGAGATGACACGATATCCGGCACCCTGGATGGTGGCCGAGTCGCCGGGGAGCTTGTCCTGAGGCCCAATGAGCAGGATACGGGACGCTGCGGGATCGCCACTCGACAAGCCGGTGAATCCGACCTGACGCGTCAAGGTGTCTCCCGGAAGTCCGGCGCGGCCCGGAGCCACCACAAAAAGTGTGGCCGCAAGCACAACCGCGGCGCCCACGGAACCGAGTCCGATGATCAGCCGCCGCCATCCCGTCACCTCGTCGACCCGCCGAACGGCTTCGAAGCTGGCACCGACGATGGCGGCGGATCCCAGGGCGACCACGGCAAGGCCGAGACCCTCCACCTCTCTCCCCCCACCCAGATCGCCTGAGCGAGCCACCAGTGCACCGAGCACGCCAAGCACGCCGCCCCAGGCGGCAACGTCCGAGAGTCGAGATGGCGCCGCAAGCAGCACCGTGCCGAGGGCAACGGCCAGGGCCCCCACCACCACAACCCCGGGATCCCAGAAGGCCTCACCGGCGTTGAGTAGCGCATTCAAGTCGGCGTTGGTGACCCACGGCAGCAGCGCCGCAAACGCGACGAGAGTGGCGACGCCACTGACCAGAGCAGACCGCCAGACGGCAACCTCCCGGAAATTCAACAAGGCCCAAACGAGAACAACGCCAAACGGCACGATGACAAGCGGAGGCGACAGCACGGCGACGATGGCCGTGACCCAGGCAGCACCAGCAACCCTTCCAATCTGCCTGCGCCTCGTCTCCGGCCAACGCGCCACCGCGACACGGATCGCCCACGGAAGAAGCCCAACGGCGACCAGGGTCGGCACGTTGGTGTCCTGGGCGATGGCGCGGGTCGCCGGACCGGCCACCAGCACGGCGCCGGCGAGCACCCCGGGCACCGCCTCGATCCCCCAGGTGCGCAGCAACCGGTTGGTACCCCAAACGCCGGCCACCATCGAACCCGTGATCAGGATCGTCGATGCCCAGCGCGCATTGTCGAACACCACAACCTGGATCAGACCTGCAGCCGCCAAGAAGGGTCGCAGCACCTCGACGCTGCCAAACCCACTCGGGTTCCATCCTCCGGCGTAGGCACGAAGCGTGTCGCCACCGGACGCCGGCAGCGGAAGCGAGTAGCCAACTGCCGGGAGTCCATCGGCCCAGATGCTGCGGGTCGCGAGCCCGATGAACGCCAGCGATATCAACCCGATGACCAGGGCCGGTTGACGCAGATCGCGCCCCAGCGCTGCCAGGGTCAGCGCCTCGTCGCTGCCGACCCGATTACGCAGTCGAGTCGAGACCTCGGTGCCGAGGCTCCGCAGGGTCGCCGACCCTCGTAGCTGGTAGCGGAACAACTCGGCATCGCCGACGACCCGGCCCTTGCGGGCCGCAAAGCGCTCGCGCAGCGTGGAAGGCAAGTGAAAGATGTTCCAGAGCCAGGATTTGATCCACGCAAAGAACGTCCACCGACCAAGGAAGGGAGCGACGATTGCCTGTAGAAGGCCGATCAAGAAGTCCAATGGGATGGTCCACAGCAACGTCAGCCACGAGTAGACCTTGAGCATCGCCCTGATTCGGCCGGCCTCTTCGCGCCAGGGCGTTGGCCCGGTCGCCGTGAGCGGAAAGAGCACTTCGGACGAGGGCACCACGACAACTCGGGCGCCGCGTAGCCGGGCGCGCTGACACAGGTCGATGGCGGCAGCCTGCCGCGGGAGGAGCGGATCCGGACCGGCGACGCCCTTGGCGAGGTCACGCCGAATCAGCATCGAAGCTCCGGATACGGCTGCGACGTCGCGTACGACGTCGTACTGGCCGGCGTCGATTTCGTCGTCGTCGAGCCCGAGGTAGGGAGTATCAAAGACATCCGTTGCGATCCCGACCGAAATCAGCGCCTCATGGTTCTCCAGTTGCAGCACCTTGGAGCCCGCCACGGCCGATCCCGTGCGTTCGGCTCCCTCGATCAGAGTATCGAGGGCATCGGGTCGCGGAATGCTGCCGGCACGCAAGACCCACACGTGGCTGACATCGGCGCTGAGGGACGCCAAGAGCGCGCTCAACGAGGCCGACCACTCCGCACCTCGTTCGTCGGCGGCGTGGCGGCCGTCTGTGTCGCCGCCCACGACGACAACGCGCGCCGGTTCGTACACTTGGCCGCTGATGGCCGCCAGGGTGTTCGAGATCGCCGCGGGGTCGCCGACCGTGATGGCGGCAACAATGGAAACGGGCGGAGAGTCCTCCGCACGAGACGACATAGGGGTGCATTCTGGGACCGACAGAGAATTACCGCAATGACCGAACCGTTCTGCTGTCCGGCGGCGTCGGCGGCGCCCGCCTGGCACGAGCCCTGCAACGGGTCATGAATCCCGCAGATCTGACGGTGGTCGTCAACGTGGGCGACGACGAAGATGTATACGGCACAAGGGTTTGCGCCGACCTCGATACCGTTGTGTACACGCTGGCCGGCATCGAGGGGCCCCAGGGTTGGGGAGTCGCCGGCGATACCTTCAACGTGATGGACGCGCTGGCCGGTTTCGGAGTCGATACCTCATTTCGGCTGGGCGATCGAGATCTCGCGCTCTGTTTGCGGCGCACCGCTCAGCTGCGCGTCGGCGTCGTCTTGTCCGAGGTCACGGCCGCGATCACCCAATCGCTCGGTGTCACCCCAGGGGTGCTACCCGCTTCCGATGACGAGATCCGAACCCGCGTCCGCGTCGCCGATGGAACCTGGCTCGACTTCCAGGACTACTTCGTCGGGCGCGGCCATCGCGACCCTGTGTCTGCCGTGCGCTACGACGGCGCCGCGTCCGCCCGGCCGGCGGCCGGCGTGCTCGACGCCATCGCCGCGGCCGACCTAGTCATCGTGGCGCCATCAAATCCGCCGCTCTCTATCTGGCCCATCCTCGCCATCGAGGGCATCCGTGACGCCATCTCGGCTCACCCGCGTACCGCCGCCATGAGCCCCCTGTTCGGCGGCAAGGCGCTCAAGGGTCCCGCCGACCGCGTGATGGCCGGACTCGGCCTTCCCCCCGGCAACGCCGGCGTGATCGCGGCCTACGAGGGCCTGATCACCGACCTCTTCATCGACCAGGGAGACGCCGCGGACCTCTCTGAACTCGCAGGAGGTCCGGTAGCCATCCATGCGATGGACACCCGCTTGACCGGTCCCGACCAGGGCGCCCGAGTCGCCGCGGCCATGCTGAGCGCCCTCGAGGTTCGGTTCTGAAGATGCAGCGACGAGAGGCGCTGGCGCCAACGACCGCGCCGGACCAACCCACGCACCTGGAAGGTTTGGTACCGGTACGATGCCAAACCACGGTGAGACGAGTATGACGGACGGCACCATCCAGATCATTCCCATTGTCGGGATCGGCGAAGTCGCAGCCGGCGCCGACCTGGCGCAACTCATCCACGAGGCGCTCGAAGGCCCTGGGGGGCTGGAGGAACGCGACGTCGTCGTCGTGACCCACAAGATCGTTTCGAAGGCGGAAGGCCGCACAATCGCCATCACCGACGATGCCGACTATCGACGCGTCGTGGAGGCCGAGGCCGCCGCCATCATCCGTCGCCGTGGCGACCTGATCATCGCCCAGACCCACCACGGATTCATCTGCGCCAACGCCGGGGTCGACCGATCCAACGTCGTCGGCGATCAGGCCATTCTCCTTCCGGAACGCCCGGACCGCTCCGCCCATGCAATTCGGCTCGGCCTCGAGCATGCGACCGGACTCCGGCTGGCGGTGGTCATCACCGACACCTTCGGGCGTCCTTGGCGGCGCGGCCTGACCGACGTTGCCATTGGCGTATCCGGCATGGCGGCGATTCTCGACCTGCGGGGCACCACCGACATGCAGGGACGGGTCCTCGAGGTCACCGAGGTCGCCATCGTCGATGAGGTCGCTGCCGCCGCCGATCTCGTCATGGGCAAGGCCTCCGGGATCCCTGCTGCCATCGTGAGGGGCCTCCCCTGGCCCGATGGCGAGGGACGAGCGGCCGATCTGATCCGCCCCGCCGCAGAAGACATGTTCCGCTGAGAGGACAGCCGCAGTGCCGGAACTCCCCGAGATCGTCGGTTACCTCGAGGCTCTCGAGCCTCGGATCGCCGGGCGCCAGTTGGAGCGAGTCCGCGTCCAATCAATCGCGCTCCTCAAGACCTACGACCCGCCCGTCGACGACGCGGCCGGCCGGACGGTGACGGGACTCCGCCGCATCGGAAAACGGATCGTCATCGAACTCGACACCGACCGATTCCTCGTGATTCATCTGATGATCGCCGGCCGTTTGCACTGGGAGGGACCCGGCAAGGCGATTCCGAAGAAGTACGGACAGGCGGCCTTCGACTTCGCCGACGGAACGCTCTTGCTGTCCGAGGCCGGGACCAAGCGGAGGGCGTCGCTGCACTACGTAATCGGCGAAGAGGCATTGGCCGATCTGGATCCGGGAGGCATCGAGGTCGACACCGCATCGAGCGAGCAATTCCGAGCCGCCCTCCAGGCAGAACGCCATACGCTCAAGCGGGCACTCACCGACGCCCGGTTCATCTCGGGAATCGGCGGCGCGTTCGCTGATGAGATCCTGCACCGTGCCCGGCTGTCCCCGCTCCAAATCAACACCAACCTCTCCGCCGGCGAGGTGGCCGATCTGCACCGGGCGGCCAAGGAGGTTCTCGCCGAATGGGTAGAGATCCGGCGCACCGATACCGGCGACGGTTTCCCGAAGAAGGTCACCGCGTTTCATCCGCAGATGGCGGTGCACGGCAAGTACGGCGAGCCGTGTCCGGTGTGCGGAGTCACCGTGCAGCGCATCGTCTACGCCTCCCGCGAGACCAACTACTGCCCGGGCTGCCAGACCGGCGGAAGGATTCTCGCCGATCGCTCGCTCAGCCGGCTGCTCAAGGACGACTGGCCGAGCACCATCGAGGATCTCGAGCACTGACTGAGAGCCTGACGGGGGACGCGGCCGGCTCCGAGGTCACGCGAGGCCGGTGGTCACCACTCGGGGTTGGCGCGGAACCACTCGACCGTTCGGCGCAGGCCCGTTTCCAGCGGTGTCCATGGTTCCCAGCCGAGCACCTCCTTGGCTGCCGCCGGATCGAGGCAACTGCGCGGGATATCGCCGGCCTTGGCTGCCGCGAACTCCGGTTGAAGCGAGCTTCCCACGAACTCGCGGATGTGGCCGTAGAGGTCGATCACCGAAGTCTCTCGGCCGGTTCCGATGTTCAAATAGCGCCCACCACCAGAATCCGCAGCTCGAACGCATGCATCGGTCACATCCTCGACGTACACGTAGTCGCGTAGCTGCGACCCGTCGCCGAAGATGGTGCAGCGCTGGCCCTGGAGCAACCGCTGCGAGAAGATCGCAACCACGCCGGCTTCGCCATGCGGATCCTGACGCGGTCCGTAGACGTTCGCGTAGCCGAGTGACACGTAGTCGAGGCCGAACGCAAGCTTGAAGTAGTAGAAGTAGTCGTCGACAACCTTCTTGGCGACGCCGTAGGGCGACTCGGGGTGCCGCGGCTCAGACTCCGGGGTGGGGAAAACCGTGGCATCCCCGAAGGTGGCACCACCCGAAGACGAGAACACGAACCTGGCGGCACCGCCGTCCACCGCGGCCTGCAGCGTGTTCACCGTGCCGACGACGTTGATGGAAGCATCGTCCATCGGATCGGTGACCGACTTGCGAACATCGATTTGTGCGGCCATGTGGAATACCGTTTCGGGTCCGAACCTCGCCACCGCGTCGCGCAGTTCGGGAGCCCGGATGTCCATTTGGTGGAAGTGCACGCTGCCGCGGGCCCGGGCCGCGGCGAGCCGCTCGAGACGACCGGTGCTGAGATCATCGACGACGAGCACTTCAACGCCGTCGTCCACAAGACGATCGACGAGGTTGGCGCCGATGAATCCTGCGCCACCGGTGACGAGGGCCTTCGTAATCACTTGACCTCCAAACTCAGAGTCGATAATCGCCGCGGTTGCCCGGAGCACTCATGGGCGCATCGTAGACTCAGCCCGCGATGGGAGCGTTCAGGCTCCGTGGAATGAGACCGATACATCACCGCAAGAGCTCGCTCGGGAGAACCTTCATGAAGATCACCGTTATCGGCAGCGGATACGTTGGCACGGTCGTTGCCGCCTGCCTCGCGTTTCTGGGCCACGAGGTACTCGGCGTCGAGGTCGATCCCGATCGGCTTGCGACGCTCGAGAAGGGCCAAGCCCCCTTCCACGAGCCGGGTCTCGACTCGCTTCTGGCGGACCAGGTCGCCGCCGGACGCCTTGCGTTCACCAGCGACATCGGCCGCGGCGCCGCGGATGCTGAAATCGTCTTCCTGTCGGTCGGTACGCCATCGGGCCCAAGCGGCAATCCAGACCTGACCGCACTCGACGCCGCGGTGCGCGCCCTCGGTGCGGCCTTGACCGGCCCAACCGTCATCGTCACCAAGAGCACCGTCCCTATCGGCACCAATCAGTGGGTGCACGCGTTGATCGAGGACGAGATGAACGCGCGGGGGATCAACGACACCTCGGTTCCGATGGTCGCCAATCCCGAGTTCCTTCGGGTCGGAACGGCCATCGAGGATTTCCTCCATCCCGACCGGATCGTGGTTGGATCCGATGATCCGACCGCCCGCGCCAAGATGCGCGCCCTGTATCAGCCGATCCTCGATCAATCATTCCCCCTGCCCAGTCCGGCACCACGCGACGTCACCGTTGGGTACGTCGAAACGACGCTGTCCACCGCCGAACTCATCAAGTACGCATCGAACAGCTTCCTGGCCATGAAGATCAGCTTCATCAACGAGATCGCCCAGATCTGTGACCGGGTCGGCGCGGACGTGACCCAGGTAGCCGAAGCCATGGGCATGGACCACCGCATCTCGCCCAAGTTCCTGCGAGCGGGCTTGGGCTGGGGTGGTTCCTGCTTCGGCAAAGACCTGACCGCCCTCGCCACCACGGCTCGGGAGCATGGCTTCGAGCCGCCGCTGCTGCAGGCGATCGGCGCCGTCAACGACTATCAGCGTCTCGAGGTCGTCCGCAAGCTCCAGACCCACCTCGGCACGCTGCGCGGCAAGCGTGTCGCCTTGCTCGGCATTGCCTTCAAGCCCGACACCGACGACACCAGGGACGCCCCGGCGACACAAATCGCCGCAAAGCTGCGCCAGCTTGGAGCCGTTGTGGTCGGTCACGACCCGGTCGTGACGTCGCTACCGGATGCAGGTCACCTGCGCATCCTTGCCGACCCCTACGAAGCCGTCGAACGGGCAGATGCCGCCGTGATCATCACCGAGTGGCCACAATTCGGGTCGCTCGACCTCCATCGAATGGCTGGGCTGATGCACGGCAACCTGATCATCGACGGACGCAACATACTGGACCCGTCCGCCGCTATCAGCGCCGGCTTTGTCTATGAGGGCATCGGCCGAGGCGGCACGCTTGGCTCGCCGCGACGCCGCATCTCCGACGTCTGATGGATCCGGCCTGAACCGACCCGGCCTAGTAGGCGCCGCGGCCGCTGAGCACGGCCGGCACAGTGAGAATCAGCAGCTTGAGGTCCGACCAGAGGCTCCACCGCTGGATGTACTCGAGGTCGAGATCAATCCAGGTGTCGAAGTCGAGGTCCGAACGTCCGCTGACCTGCCAGATGCAGGTGACACCGGGCTTCACGCTGAGTCGCTGATAGGCCCGGGCGCCGTACATCGCGACCTCCTCCGGAAGATGCGGACGGGGTCCGACCAGGCTCATCCGGCCGGAAGCCACGTGAAAGAGCTGAGGCAGCTCGTCGAGCGACGTCCGACGCAGCCAACGGCCGACCGGGGTGATCCTGGGGTCTTCACGAATCTTGAAGATCGGCCCCGTCTGCTCGTTCAGAGCGGCGAGTTCCACCTTCGCCTCCTCGGCGTCTTGTCGCATCGAACGGAACTTGCGGAACCGGAACACCTCACCGTTCCTGCCTACCCGCCAACTGGTATAGAACACCGGACCGGGTGATGTGATCTTCACGGCGAGTGCGCACGCCAGCAACACTGGAGCAAGCAGCACTATGGATGTGATCGAGATGATCGCGTCCATGGCCCGTTTCAGTGCCAACTGCCACGTCGGTGCCTCGGTCAGCGTCCATCCGGCCGACTCATGTCGACTGGGAAGCTGCACGACCGGCTCGCCGGTGCGCAGGTCGATTACTACATCGTCGGTATGAGTCGGCGTCGCCGGCTCAATGCGCGACGCCTCGAATGCTTCCCGGATGGCGCGCTCGGCACCGAACGCCAATTCCCCCGCGTCTGCCCCCATTTTTGCCTTCCCCCTATGTTCCAAGCCCAACATGGCACCCTACATGTGAATGCCTCTACAGTGCGGCCGTTCGCCGTCGACTGCCTTCCTACGATCAGATAACGGTAACTCCCTCGTGATACCTGTTCTCTGGTCCCCCTGACTCTACGCTCTTTTTTTGTCGCTGTGCAAGGTCGTTCAACTTTGTTCAGATTGACTAGTCATCGCGAGAGCACCGGGCCGGTGAGCAGCCCATTTCGGGTCAGACTCAACCCCGATCCGCGCGCACGGGATCACCGTGCGCGGCAATTCGCCCGCTAGCGTCGGTTCCGACATGGGTCTTCGTGCGGCGGATATCGAATGAATGCGGAAGCTTGGATCACCATCTTGGTGCTGGCTGCAGTCGTCTACGCCCTGGCGCGCGAGCTGCTCGCGCCGGCGGCAGCGATGCTGGCCGGCACCGCGATCTTGCTCCTCACTGGGGTGATCAACGCCGAGCAGGCGTTCGCCGGCTTCTCCAACCCGGCCCCGATCACCGTCGCCCTCCTCTACATCTTGGCAAAGGCCGTGACGGCGACTGGTCTCCTGGTCCCGCTCGTCGATCGAGCCCTGCAAACCGGCGGTTCGGTGCGGGCAACGCTGGGCCGCGTCCTGCCTCCGGTGCTGGTCGCCTCGAGTGTGCTCAACAACACACCGATCGTTGCAATGATGGTGCCCCATATTTCGTCGTGGAGCTCGCGCCACGGCAAGTCCCCGTCGAGCTACCTCATGCCATTGTCGTTTGCTGCAATCCTCGGCGGGACTGTCACACTGATCGGGACTTCGACCAATCTCGTCGTCTCCGGCCTGCTCGCTCAGGCCGGCTACGAACCACTGTCGTTCTTCGAAATCACCGTCGTCGGACTGCCGGTGGCCATCGTCGGCCTGATCCTGGTGGTTGGTCTGGCACCGCGGGTTCTGCCGGAACGGGCCTCGATCCGTGCCGACCTCGGTGCTGCCGGACGCGAGTTCATCATCGACATGCTGGTTGCCTCGGACGGGCCCCTCGACGGGACGACAGTAGAAGGCGGCGGGCTGCGCAATCTCGCCGGCGTATTCCTCGTCGAGATCGTGCGCGGCGACGAGATCCTCGCTCCGGTTCGGCCCGAGATGGCGCTCCACGGAGCGGACCGGCTCCGCTTCGCCGGCCGGGTCGACCAGGTCGTCGACCTCATGGCGATCCCCGGGCTCGAATCGACGGAGAGTGAGCAATTCGATGAGTTCGACACCTCCCGCTCGAGCTTCTTCGAAGTCGTGGTCGGAGCGACGTCGCCGCTGGTGGGGCACACACTGAAGGGCTTTCGGTTCCGGGGCTACTACCAGGCTGCCGTGGTTGCCATTCACCGTGCCGGACAGCGGATCGACGCCAAGCTGGGCGATGTGACGGTGCGAGTGGGCGACACGCTTGTCCTCCTGGCCGACCCCCGCTTTCGGAGTCGCTGGCGCGATCGGCCCGACTTCCTCCTCATTTCTCCCCTCGGCGAGGTGCCGCTCACACCACGGCGGGGCGGCCCGATCGTCGCCGTCGCAACGATTGGCGCGGTCCTGCTCGCCGCCACCGGTGTGCTCCCCGCCCTGGAGGCTGTGCTGCTCGGCGCGATGACCGTCCTGGCGTTTCGGGTGCTCACCCCGGGCGAAGCCAAGAACGCCATCGATCTGGATGTGATTCTCACCATGGCAGGTGGCTTTGGACTGGCGGCTGCGATGCAAGTGTCGGGCCTCGCCGGGTCGATCGCGTCCGGCATGGTGGACGTTTTTGGGTCGATCGGCGCCATCGGCGCGCTCCTCGGCATCGTGTTGGCCACCGTGGTTCTGACCGAACTGGTGTCGAACACGGCAGCGGCTCTGATCATGTTCCCCATCGCCATCTCGGCGGCCATCGAACTGGGCCTCGACGACGTGCGGGGCTTCGCCATCGCCGTGGCGGTCGCCGCCTCAGCCTCGTTCCTGACCCCGATCGGGTACCAGACCAACACCATGGTGTACGGCCCCGGCGGGTACCGCTACACCGACTACGCCAGGCTCGGCGCCCCGATCTCTCTCGCCATGATCCTGGTCATCCTGGTCACGGTGCCGCTGTTCTGGGCGGTCTGAACGTTGCCCCAGTCGAAGTCGGTCAGGTGAGGACCACGCCGAGGATGTTCGCCCTGACGTGGTCGAGTTGACCCAGTGCGCTGTCGACCGTCGACATGTAACTCGACCACGACCGGACGCAGAGGGCCACGCCTCCGGTCAATTGGGCCAGGCTGAGGGCATCGGCTGCGTCAACCACCGGCGGGGCCTCGACGATCAGGAACTCGTAGGGGACATCGTGACCGGCCAACACCTTCTCGATGACGGGCGAGTCCAACGCGTCGCTCGGATTGTCGAGTCGCGCTCCGGAGGGAATGACCCGCAACGTCGATGGCACGCCGGCAACCGTTCGCACCGCTTCATGCGGTTTGAGGTCACCGAGCAAGATATCCCCCAGCCCCGGTTCGTCCTCGAGGCCGAGCAGACGGTCGACCGCAGAGTCCTGGAAATTGGCCGAGATCAACAGCACATCGGTACCCGACTGGGCAAAGGCGATTGCGAGGTCCGTGGCCACGTTCGGCGCCCCCTCGTCGGCAACAGAGCTGGTTACCAGGATGGACGACACCGCCTCGTCGCGGGCCACCGCAAGCAGTGTGCTGCGCAGCCTGCGGAAAGACTCTGCGGGCGGCTGATCGGGGTGAGCCAGGATGGTCGGCTCGCCGCTGTCGTGCTCCTGGTTGAGCCAGGAGCCGAAGCCGGGGATGGAGACGAGGACGGGGAACCCAAACGCCCGCTCGAGGTCTTTGCCGGAGCGGATCCGGTCGTCGAGGCTGTCACGGGCGAACGCCAACGGCACGCCGACGATGAACCCTCCCATCAAGCCGATGGTGACCATCATCCAGTTGGGCGGGCTCACCGGGTTCTTGGGAAGCGTTGCCTCACTGATCACCTCGCCGCCATCGACGCTCAGGGACTCGACGTCGGCCAGAGAGGCCTGCAATTGGTCGCGCTCTTTCAGCAGGGAATCCCGCCGCGTTTCGGCGGCGATCCTCACCAGCGATCCTTCCTCACTCCGCGAGATCAGGGTGTTCACCTCGAGCAGCTCGGTATCGACTCGTTCAATTGCCGCATCGATCTCCCCCGCTCGCTTTGCCACCTTGGCCTCGGCGTGTTCTTCGCGCTGCTCGAGGTAGACATCGGCGAACGACTGAGCAATCCTTTGCGCTCGCTCGGGCGAAGCATCCTGATACGAGATCCTGAGGACCTGGGTGTCATTCACCACAACGATTGACAGGTTCTCCAGGAGTTTCTGGGGCGCAGGATTGTTGTCGATCTCCTTGACCACGTCCACGGCCACGTCGAGTGAACCGGTGACCTCCTTCTCGGTGAACATGTTCACGAGTTGATCAGGGCGAATCGAGGTCCTGGCCACGTCCACTTCGATCGGGCGCACCAGCACCGAGGCCTGTGAGACGTACTGCGGTTGCCGGTTGAAGGCATACAGCGCAGCCAAGGCCCCGCCGAGGAACACCATGAAGATGATCAGCCAGCGGCGCCGCCGCAGCACTTCCACATAATCACGGAGCTGGAGTGGGCGCGCGGCCTCATCCACCTGGCGAGACTGGCCCATCTGCTGTGTCAATGCTCCCCCTTTTGGACCCAATTCCGAGGGTTTCCCGGGGGCCCGGAGCGGCCTACTATACGACGCAGGGCCGCAAGGTTGTTGAAGAATCTGGTGTCCGGCCTACCGATCGACCACGTGTGCGACGTCACATCCGTTCGAAGTTGTACATCACTCTTCGGCAAGGTAGCGACAAGGGGGTAGGGCCTTTTGTGGGGGCTACTCAAAGCGGGCCTGTGCCCATCATGATCACCGGCACCGCCGAATCACGCCGCAGCGGATCGCGGTCGCGCCTGGATACCCGCCCATGAGCGGCCCGGTCGACCCCGCTGCCGAGCCAACCGAGAGCGCCCGCGCCGCGGATGTTTCTCAACTTGCTCGCGGAGGTGCCCTGAATCTTCTCGGCGTGTTGTTTGCCGCCGTCGCCGGTATCGCCCTCTACGTCGTCCTCGGCCAGTTGCTGGGAGCTGAGGGTTCCGGCGAGTTCCTCGTCACCATTGCGGTCTTCCAGATCCTTGCCGTAGCCGGCACCCTCGGCAGCGATACCGGCCTGATCCGCGAGACCTCGCGGGCCCTGAGCCTGAATCGATCAGCGGAATTGCGCCCGATCATGGAAGTCGGGCTCATTCCCGTCGCTGTGCTCGGAGTGGTGTTCGGGGTTGCCGTCTGGTTCGGTGCCGACACCCTTGCCGGAGCATTCGGCGGGGGCGAGTCCGAGGCAATCATCGCCGACTACCTGCGGGTACTGGCGCCGATCGTCCCCCTCGCCTCGCTGTACCTCGCCGTGCTGGGCGCAACCCGCGGCTTTGCCACGATGGTGCCGACTGCGGTCATCGATCGATTCGGCCGAGCAGGGTCCCAGCCCATTCTCGTGTGGGTCGCCATCATCGCGGGTGCGGGTGCATCGCTGACCGCCCTGGCCTGGGCATCCCCGTATGTCGTCGGACTCGGCGCCGGTCTCGTCTGGCTCGAAGTACTTCGCCGCCGGTGGCTTGACGGCCATGGCGATGGCGCCGCGTCACTCAGATCGTTCGGCCGGATTGCCAAGGATTTCTGGTCGTTCACCCTTCCCCGTTCGCTTGCCGCCATCTTCCGGATCGGGGTGCAATGGATCGACATCGTCATCGTCGGCGCCATCATGTCGCCGCGCGATGCCGGCATCTACGCCGTCGCTACCCGGCTGATCCAACTTGGGCTCTTTGTTGCCGCTTCGATTGGGCAGGTAGCCCAGCCGATGTTCTCGAGCTTGCTGGCTGAAGGTCACCACCAACGCACGAGCGCCGTTTACCAAACCGCCACCGGGTGGCTCGTGGCGATCACATGGCCTCAGTATCTCGCCATCGCGATTTTCGCTCCGCTCCTGCTCGGCATCTTCGGACCGGAATTCACGGAGGGCTCCACCGTCGTCGTCATCCTGGCGGGGTCGGCCATGATCGGGTCGGCGGCAGGTCCCGTCGACATGCTCCTGCTGATGGCAGGCAAGAGCACATGGAGCTTGGGCAACACCGCCGTCACCCTCACCTCCAATGTGGTCCTCAACCTCATCCTCATCCCGCAATTCGGGATCGAAGGCGCCGCCATCGCCTGGGCGGCGAGCCGTGTCATCGCCAACGCTCTCCCGCTCTTCCAGGTGGGTCGCTATCTCCGATTCTTCCCGTGGGGCCCGGGGGCGCGCCATGCCTCCGTCGCCTCCGCTCTCATTTTTGGAGGTGTCGGGCTGGCGGCACGAGCCGTCGGCGGGACGACATGGCCGACGTTCGTAGCGTACGCCGTGATCGCCGGCGGAATCTACGTGGTGTTCCTGCGCCGCTACGGCGACGAACTCGACCTGCCCTTGGCGTGGCGTTCGTTCCGACCCAAGCGGAAGCGGACCGCCAAACCGGCGGAGCCATCAAGCGACCCAACGTGAAGATGCCCGGCCGTGGGGCCGGGCATCTTCGTTGGTGAACCAGATTCGATTGTCAGCGAGCCGGGCGCATCACAAAGGTCCACATGGTTGCTTTGCTGTTCGCACTGTTGGCAACGGCCGCTACCTCGCCGGCGGGATCACGTCGGTTCAGCGGACCGTTGGAATCCGTCAGCATCGACGTGATCCGACCCGAGCCCGACCCGATCGTCTTGATCCGTATCCGCTGATCGCTGGGTGCCTGCCAGTTGGTAGTGCCCGAGGTCTTGTCGGTGAAGTACGACACCGCCCATGCCCCGTCGACCCCCGTGGCGAGGGCCGGGGTCATGTGCTTCGCACGGACCTTGTCCTCGACCCTGGCCTTGAACGCCACCAACGGGTGGGTCGTGTCGACCCCCGAGTAGGCCGCAACCGTCAGGGTTGCTTTGCGACGGGTGCCAAGCGTGACCTTCACAGTTGAGCCGGCATCTCCGGATCTCGCCACCCGGTACCACGCTCGTGTCTTCATGGACTCGTCAGAACGGGTGTCGATGGTGGTCCATCCGGACGGGTTGTTGATCGCGATGTCCTCGTCGTTCATCGACAACAGCAGCAGCATCACGTCGCCTGGCTTGACCCAACCCGGGATCTTGACTTGGTGAGTCGGCTCATTGGCATACGCCGTGTCGAGGCCGCGCCACTTGATGCCGTCGGTGCCGGGGGGCACCGGCGGTGGTGGTGGCGGCGGCGGAGTCGTGGTCGGCGGTGGCGGCGGAGTCGTGGTCGGCGGTGGCGGGGAGCCACCTCCGGGTCCCACATTCAGATAGGGCGACGTGGCCATGTCCTTGAACCCGGTCACCGACGAAGCCGTTGTGTCCGACCACCACGGATAGGGGTTATCCGAGTCGAAGTACACGAGGGCTTTGATGTCCGGGTATTCGTTCTGCAACGTGGACGGGATGTTGCGGAACCAGTTGGCCTTGCGCCCGGCCGTCCCCTCTTGGACGCCAAATTCGCCGACCATCAGCGGCTTGTTGCGCGGTGAGGCCCACGAGTAGAAGGCATCGAAGATCTCGCCAAACTCACGCCAGGAATCGCCCTTCTTTCCGGGAGCCCAGTTGTAGCCGTCGGCGCAGATCCAGTCGACGTAGTCGTCGCCCGGGTAATACTGCTGTGCCCCGCCGGTGTGGAACGCCCACGCCGTCGGACACCACACGAACTCGGCGTTGGTGGCGCCACGATCTCGGAAGGTGTCGACGATGCGACGCCAAGCGGCCTTGAAATCATCAGGGGTACCGGCGTCGGCATGATTGACGCCTTCTGCCATCTCCCAGGCGTAGCGGATCAGCAGCGGGTCGCCGAATGCCTCGACCCTGTCGGCCGCGGCCCGGATCGTGCCATCGTGCTGTCCACTCCTGATCTGAGCGGATGGCTTGGCATCCCACGAGATGTAGCCCACACGTCCGTTGTCACGGTGCCAGCTCTCCCGCCACGATGGAAACGCTGCGGTGAACTGGTAGTAGTAGTGACCGATGTCAAACGTCCGGCCTGCCAGCGATTCGAGGTGATTGAAGCGACGCTGGACGCCGGCTTTGGTCCAGTCGCCGTCCTTGGGCTTGCCGTACATCCCCAGCAACGCACCGTCTTCAGGAGCGACGGAACTGCCGCTCGCTTCAGCTTGTGGTGCGAGGAGCGACGCAAGGCCAAACATGAGAAGCAGTGCCAGCAAAGCTGCCTTCCACGGCGACCACCAGCTGGTCACCGCACTCCATCGGTGCCTACGCATAATTGAGAGACCTCCTACAGGTTCCCCTTCGCGGAACGTCAGTCGTTACTGCGTCGTGGCCCCCGCCCGACGTGCGTTCCGATTGGTCAATTGTGGGTCCATCGGATGCCCCTCGCGATCACCTTGAGCACATTCTCAAAATGATCACTTGGGGGCCTCCGATCATCCGGTTTGCGAGAAGTTCCCGCAGTTGTCGGACACGAATCCCGTGTTGTCTGTTGTGAGCGCGACCACAACGGGGCCGGACTCCGGTCGCGCAATTGCGCTGATCGAGGTCTGACTTCCGTCAAATCCGGTCACGGTTGCCCAGAAGCACCCTGCGCCACCTGGCGCTGAGTACGTTCCGGGCAAGATCTGTTCGCCGATCGCCCATGTCCCCGGCCCAAACTCGGTGAGCGGATCGTCGAAGGGCTGGAAGCCGGTCCACGTTCCGCATCCCGAGGTGACCACCGCCACGTCGTCGGCCAATACGTCGATGATCGTGCGGTGTTGGGGGTTGCCATCGGCCAGAACGTCCCGGTATTCGCCGGAGAGCCCGCTGAGTCGCTGCCATGAGCAGGCGTCCCCGGGCTCGAGCGCTTCGTACCGGCCGGCCTGGATATCAGCACCAACCATGTGGGTGCCGTCCCCGAATGATTCCGGCGCGGGCGGCAGCGTAGTGGATGTCGCAGTCAATATGGTGCTCGTTGGCGGCACGGTGGTGCCGGGGGCGACAGTGGTCGTCGTTCGAGCGGTCGCCTCCGGGGCTGCCGGGGACGAGGTTGTCGGTATCGGCGCGGCCGTCGTCGTAGGCGATGCCGTCGTGGGCACGGTTGCGACGGGGGCTACCGGAGTGCCCGCGGCTGAACCGGCCGCATCCAGCGCAACCGGCACCTGGGCCGAGCACGCGCCAAGGCCGACCGACAACGCGGTCGCGGCAATCAGACCGATGGAGATCCGAACTTCGATTGCAGTCTCCTTAGGGGATCTGGGCAGCCACATCGTCATATCTCACGACAAAGGATCCGGCCCCGCTCTGACCCAGCCGGAACTGTCTGATCAGCCATCCCCCGTTGGCAACCCCCCAGTCGAGCACCCGAGATCCATCGACGTACACCTGCCAGCCGCCGTCGGGCCCGACCCTGCCGCAGAGTTCGATGTCGTACCAACGGTTCAGCGAGAGCGTGACGCCCGTGGCGCGTTTCTTGCCCGACATGTCGGTGCGGACCCAGAGCTCTCGGGTTCCTTGTTTCACGAAGAGGCGCCCGATCGGACGGAGATTGCTGTTCTGCAGCCTCATGAGGGTGGCGTTGGTGGAGGCGGCTGAGAGCTTCACGGAAGTTGCCACGCACATCGCGTCGTAGGCGTCGCCGAAGTTGGCCTGGAGGTAGGCGGCAGACCCGGCGGCGCGCGCCATCGCACTCGGCGAACCGGTGTCGTCGCCCTGCGCGTTGTCGATCGTGACGTTCTTCTTCTTGGGGAAATCCGAGAAGCCGTGGTCAAAACCGCTCTGGAAGGCCAACCCGTCGTTGAGGTAGGGGTCGAGTGCCATGTCCTTGAATCCGGCCACCGCCGACGACGACGTGTCCATCCACCACGGATAGGGGTTGTCCGAGTCGAAGTACACGATTGCTTTGATGTCCGGGTATTCGTTCTGCAACGTTTGTGGCACCGCACGGAACCAGTTGGCTTTGCGCCCCGCCGTCCCCTCTTGGACGCCAAACTCGCCGACCATCAGGGGCTTGTTGCGCGGCGCTCCCCAGGAGTAGAAGGCATCAAAAATCTCGCCGAAGCCACGCCACGGGTCGCCGGCTTTGCGCGGCGCCCAGTTGTAGCCGTCGGCGCAGATCCAATCGACGTAGTCGTCGCCCGGGTAGTACTGCTGTGCCCCGCCGGTGTGGAACGCCCATGCCGTCGGACACCACACAAACTGGGCGTTGTTGGCCCCGCGGCTGCGGAAGATGGACACGATGTGTTTCCAGGCGGCCTTGAACTCGGAGGCACTCCCGGCGGCGGCATGGTTGACGCCCTCGGACATCTCCCAGCCGTAGCGAATCAGCACGGGATCCTGGTGGGCCTTCACATTGTCGGCCCGGGCGCGGATCGTTGCGTCGTGCTGCCCTGCGGTCACCTGCGTCGAGGTTCTGGCGTCCCAGGACACGAGCGGGACTCGGCCGTTGTCACGGTGCCACCGCTCCCGCCAGGTGGGAAAGGCCGCCGTGAAGCCGTAGTAGTAGTGCCCGATGTCAAACGACCGGCCCGCCAGCGATTCAAGCTTGTTGAAGCGGCGCTGGACACCGGCTTTGGTCCAGTCACCGTCCTTGGGCTTGCCGTACATCCCAAGCAGGGCACCGTATTCGGGCACGACCGGATTGGTGCCGGCACCATCGGCTTCGGGGCCGGGCAGCGCGACAACAAGAGATATGAGTAGTGGGACCGCCAGTACCCCGGCAAGGGTCCGGCGGAAGCGACCCTCCGCCACGTCGGTTGTTCCTCTCTCAGAGCCAAGAGGCACACACACCCGGAGAAGTACCGTCGTCTGAACGCCCTATCCAAACCGACGACTTGGCGGAGGAACATAGCCGCGTGTGCATGTCTTTGCGAATCTCACTGGTTCGCTGGCGCCGACGAATCGATGGGGTTCCCCCTGCGGGCCAAGAGGGATATGATCAACGGCCGAAACTACCCGGGGGGTCGGGAATGATCAAAGGTGGAGTGCTCGAGGGATTGGTAGGCAAGGTCCCTCGGGCAACCCGCAACCAACTGTGGCGCGCCGTTGCTCGCTCCAAACGAGCCTCGGCCCGTCCGACGGCCCAATGGCGGGTGCTGCCGGACTATCTCATCGCCGGGGGTCAACGCTGCGGGACCACCTCGCTACAGCGATACCTCATCGAGCATCCTCAGGTGACGCCCGCCGGGGTGATGAAAGGCGTCCACTACTTCGACACCAACGACTATCACCGCGGTCTCGATTGGTACCGGTCCCACTTTCCGACCCGCCGTTCCCTCGCCGCCATGGCCGACCGGGTCGGGGGGACCGTCCTCACCGGTGAGTCGAGCCCTTACTACATGTTCCATCCACTGGCCCCTGCTCGGATCGCCACCGATCTGCCGGAAGTGAAGATCGTGGTTCTGCTGCGCGATCCCATCGACCGGGCGTACTCGCAGTATCTCCACGAGAGTCGCCGCGGCTACGAGACCCTTGACTTTGAACCCGCGCTCGCAGCGGAAGATGGGCGTCTCGCCGGCGAGGCAGATCGAATGCTGGCCGATCCGTCCTACGACAGCTTCAGCCTGCGACACCACTCCTATATGGCGCGCGGTGAGTACCTCTCGCAGGTCCAGCATCTGACCGACCTCGTAGGGGAAGACCGGCTCCTGGTCGTCAGCAGCGAGCAGATGTTCGGCGACCCGGCCGCCACCTACCATCGGGTCCTGAGGTTTCTGGGTCTCCCCGAGTTCACGCCGGCAGGGTTCGCGGCCCAGAACGCCAACGTCTACGTGAGCCCGATTTCCGACCGCGCCCGCGGCATGCTCGAGGACCGTTTCCGCGAGCCGAACAAGCTCCTCTATGACCTGGTCGGCGAGGACTTCGGATGGTCCGGCTGATCACGGCGGCGCAGCGTGCCGATACCTGACACCGCCTCACCGTCGGCGGGCCTCGACTGGCTGATGGCCCTGCTGTGGCCGGAGGCAGTCGCCGCCGGATCACAATCGGGACCCCGATACGCAGTCATCAGCCGAGGAGGCCGACCCAAGCTGATCGTGCCGCTCGACTCGAGGCGTGCCGCGGCGGCAGCGATCAACCGCATGTCGGGGGACATAGGGGCCGGCGCCGGCTTGGTGCGGCGCCTCGGTGGCCACAGTCTCCGGCTGGGATTGATGCAGCCCATCTTGCGCACTCGGTGGACCTCGCCCCAGCGAGGCACCACACCGGCGCTCGAGGACTACCTTCGTGCGGCGCTCGGCGTCGATGAGGCGGCACTGGCGGTAACAGTTGGCCCGCCTCGCCCGAACCGCAAGCCCGTCATCGAGGTGTTCAAACCCGACGGCACGACCATCGGCTTCGCCAAGGTCGGCTGGAACGGCCTGACTCGACACCTCGTGGCCCGTGAGGCGGCCAACCTCGAGCTAATCGATCGGACCGCAATGCCGGACGTCGAGGCCCCGCGTGTGCTCCACCTTGGGGTCTGGCGCGACCTCGACATTCTCGTACTGTCGCCGCTGGCCCAGCCTCCCGAAGCCAATGTCCGTCGCGTCCCGACGGCCCACGAGGTCGGTCAGGTGACCACCCTCTTCACCGCCCCCGATCAGCGGCTCGGGGCGAGTCCGTATGCGATCCAACTCGACGATCGGATCGCATCGCGTTCGGGCGACGACGCCGCACTCCTCAGGCGGGCACTGGAACAGGCCTGCCGTGCCGACGGGGACACCGCGATGCGTTTTGGCGGATGGCACGGCGATTGGACTCCCTGGAACATGGTGGCGGCATCGGCCGGCTTGCTCGTGTGGGATTGGGAGCGAGCCGGTGGACCGGTGCCGCTTGGTCTCGACGCCGTCCACTACTTCTTCCAGTCGGCGTGGTTGCGGGAGGGTGCCCCCGCCGAGGCGGCAATTGACCTCGCCCTCGACCGCAGCTCCGATGTCCTCACCGCGCTCGGCGTCCCCAGGGCTCACCGGCGTTCCATTGGCCTGCTCTACCTCAGCGAACTGTTCTTGCGGTACGCCGAGAACGCCGAACACGGCACCGACCAACTCCGGACCGGACGCCACGACGAGGTACGCACGGCGCTGCGGCGACTGGTCGCGGCACCTGACTAGTGATCTTTGGGGCACTCCAAACGGCACGTTGTGTACGAACCGATCGGCGTTAGCATCACATCCCGTAGGGATTGAGTAGGGCCCAGGGGATATCGAATCGTGACACCTCTTCGCCGCGCCGGCGGGCAAGTTAGAACGCGCCGTTCCAAGGCTCGCCTTGTCGTGCTGGCACTACTGACGGCCGCGTTGATCCCGGTCCCGGCTGCGCACGCTCTCGTCCAAAGCACCCCGATCAGCACCGACTCCCCCGATCACGCAGTGGGCCCGGTGGGCCGGGTCAACGATATCGCCGAAGCCAACGGCCTGATCTACCTCGTCGGTGATTTCACAAAGGTGGGCGGACAGACCCGTAACTTCGCCGCGGCGATCAACAAGGCCACCGGCCAGGTCGACACCAGCTGGAACCCCAATCTCAACGGCGTCGCCTATTCCATCGACGTCGCCCCCGACGGATCCGCCGTCTACGTCGGTGGCGTCTTCACCAAGGTCGGCCCAACTTGGCGCTCGCGTATCGCCAAGCTCGACCCCGACAGCGGAGAGGCCATCACCGGGTGGAACCCCAAGGCCTCGGCCCAGGTCGCAACGATCCAGGCCACAGCCGACACCGTGTACATCGGTGGCTACTTCACCACTGCGGGCAACATCGCCCGAGCACGACTCGCCGCCGTCGACGCCGCCACCGGTGTGGTCGACCCGACATGGAATCCGGGTGCCAATGGGCCTGTCCTCACGTCGGCGCTGTCCGCCGACGGGGCCAAGCTGTTCGTCGGCGGCAACTTCACGAGGCTCGGCGGCGCTGCTCGACCCCGCCTCGGGGCAGTCGGCACCGGCGGCGGGAGCGTCCTCGGATGGAACCCGGCCCCGCCCCACAAGGTGCTCGATGCCGAACTGTCCGCCAACGGTTCAATCCTGTATGCGGCCATTGGCGGTCCCCAGGTCGACGGCGGCAACCTGGCCACGGCATACGACACCGGCACCGGTGCCGTGATCTGGAATCACTCGAGCGACGGCGACTTCCAGGCCGTCGCGGTCTCCGCCGACGCCATCTACTACGGGGGCCATTTCGTCAAGATCGAAGGCCAATCGCGTCAGCGCATCGCCGCGTTCCACCCCACCTCCGGAGCACTGAAGAGCTGGAACCCTGGGTCCAACAGCGCATGGGGCATCTGGGCGCTGACCTACACCGACCGCCTCTACGCCGGAGGCGACTTCTCAACGATCGGAGGCAGGACCCAGAAACACTTCGCCGTATTCACCAACGGCCAGAACCTGGCGCCTACGGCGAGCTTCACATCCGGGTGCGCCGCACTGAACTGCCAATTCGACGCCAGCGGGTCGGTCGATCCCGATGGTTCCATCGTCTCGAGAAGCTGGAACTTCGGAGACGGAACGAGTGGCAACGGGAAGACCCCCACCCATACCTACTCGAGCGCCGGCACCTATGCCGTAACCCTCACCGTTACCGACAACAACGGAGCGAGCGACACTTCCACCGAAACCGTCCAAGTGTCTGCGGCCGGCAACGGCATCGCGTTCGTCGGCAAGGCCGGAGCCTCCAACAACGCGTCATCGTTCAACGTCACGGTTCCTGCTGGGGTCAGCCCCTACGACGGGCTCCTCCTCTTCGCCACCGTCAACGACTCCGCCGCAGCCGTGAGCAACCCGGTCGGTGTCACCGGCTGGACCAGGCTCGGCACCGTGGTCGATGAAAGCATGCAAACCGTGGTGTGGACCAAGCCGGCCGATCCGGGTGACGCCGGTTCGCGACTGACCGTCAACCTGGGTTCGGCGAAGAAGGCCAGCATCTCGCTGATGGCCTACACCGGCACCGATCCGAACAGCCCGGTAGCCACCTGGATGGGGGTCCCCGAGACGATCAAGCAGGCCGCTCACACCACACCCAACGTCGTGACATCGATCGACGGATCTTGGATTGTGTCGTACTGGGCGGACAAGACCTCGAGCACAACCAACTGGACTCCGCCGGGCAGCGAAAAGGTCCGCCGCGAAGCAATCGGGAGCGGGAACGGCCGCATCTCGGTGCTCCTGACCGATACCCGAGTCTCCCATCCTGCCGGCACCTACGGTTCGAAGACGGCGACTGCCAACAGTTCGAACAACAAGGCCACGATGGTCACGGTGGCGCTCAAGCCCATGACCGGTACCATCAATCAGCGACCCACCGCAGCGTTCAGTTCATCCTGCAACGGTCTCACGTGCAGCTTCAACGCAACCGATTCGTTCGATCCCGACGGTTCGATCGTCTCCTATCGCTGGCAGTTCGGCGATGGCACGACCACGAGCGGCGCTGCCCGCAACCACGGCTACGGCACCTACGGGACCTACCCCGTCACGCTGACCGTCACCGACAACGACGGCGCAACCGACGGCGCTGTCCAGAACGTCAGCGTGATCGACCCAAACACCGCGGCGATCACCTTCGTGGGGAGTGACAGCGCTGGAGGCAACACCGTCAACCACAAGGTCGAGGTGCCGCCCGGCGTCCAAACGGGAGACAGCCTGCTGCTGTTCTTCTCGACCAACTCGGAAACCGTGTCGGTGAGCAACCCGACGGGTGTCACCGGATGGGATCGGCTCGATGAAGTCTCGTCCGACACGATGCAGACGGTGGCCTGGACCAAGGTCGCCGCCGCCGGCGACGCCGGCACCACACTGACCGTTGCGCTGGGAGCAAGGCAGAAGGGAACGCTGATGATCGCCGCATACTCTGGCACCCACGCGACCAACCCGATCCACGTGATCACTTCAGCGCCGGAAACCACCAAGCGTGCCGGCCATACGACACCCCAGCTGAACACGACCCGCAACGGTGCTTGGATCGTTTCCTATTGGGCGGACAAGACCTCCGCGACCACCGACTGGACGCTGCCCGCCGGGGAGATGCCCCGCGGCGAGGCCTACACGATCGGCAGCGGCCGAGTCACTTCGGTCCTCAGCGATACCGGTGTGCCCCACAGCCCCGGAACCTACGGAGGCAAGACCGCCACCGCTTCGAGTTCCAATGCCAAGGCCACGATGTGGACGGTGGCGCTGCGCCCGCTTTCCTGATCCTGGTAGCTCTTCGGGAAACACCAGACTGGGCGCACAAAAAATCACTTATGCCAGCACATTCCTGAGCCGGTAATAAGCTATAGACCGCCATAAAACCGATCAGGTGAGATGTTGAGTATCTCGAGGGTAAGACGCCGCCCCGCGCCGGGGCTCACGATGGCTGCCGCCGCGCTCGCAATCTTCCTCGCGTCCGTCACCGTTCTGGGCATTTCGACGGCCCCCGCATGGGCCAGCGTCGGCTGCAGCGGCATCACGGTGCCCCCGGGCGGCGGAGGTACCGTCTCTATCAGCGGCAACAACAACAGTGATCCGCCGGTACCCTGGGCCATCTCCTGGACGGCCAGCGGAGACTTCTCCTCGTCTGGATCCAACAACGTCGCCGCCGGTCCAGGATCGTTCGGTTTCTCCATTTCGATATCAAACGCCAACGGCAGCGGCAGCATCTCCGTGGCGGCGTACGACGTCAACGGTCAAGTGTCAAGCGGCTCATGCAGCGTGACGGTCAGCGCCCCCACCACCACCACATCGACCACGACCACCACAACCGCGGCCCCGACTACGACTACGACGCGGGCCCCCACCACGACCACCACCCGGGCCCCCACGACAACCACCTCGACCACGTCGACCACCTCGACCACGACCACAACGACCACGCTGGTCGGCCCCCCACCGACGTGGGTCATCTCACCACCGAACGCGCCGACGACGACCGCGCCGACAACCACGACGACGACCGAGCCGCCGACAACCACCGCCGCCCCAGCTGTGGACGCAACCTCAACCACCGTCGCCGAGACCACGACAACCAAAGCGGTTGCTCTCGCTCCAAGCACCGATGACGGCGGCAGCAACCTCCCGACGTTTCTTCTGATCGGCGTCGGCGCCGCCGCACTGCTCGCTCTGTTGGCGGCATTTGTGGTCCGCGATCCCTCCGGCACAGCAGTGGTTGCCGGCCGCCGCCGCCGTCAGGCCGGATCCGGCAAGAAGACGAAGCCGGCTCGCACCACGGCCGCCGGGGCGTCACGGGTGAGCAAGCAGAGCGTCAAGAAGCGCACCGCCCGCAAGACCAAGTCGGGTCGCAAATCGCGGGTGGACCGCAAGACGGCCGCCGTTGCAGCCTCGGCAACAGCCGTTGCCTCCGGACCAAGAGTCGCCCCGGCACCTGCGCAAAAGCTGCCCCGGCCCCAACCGCCCAGGCCGGACCGGCACCCAGCGCTCAAGCCGGCCCCGCACCGTCGGCGAAACCGGCCCCAGCCCCAACCGCCCAGGCCGGACCGGCACCCAGCGCTCAAGCCGGCCCCGCACCGTCGGCGAAACCGGCCCCGGCCCCAACCGCCCAGGTTGGACCGGCTCCCACCGCTCGGGCCGGACCTGCGCCCACCACGCAAGCTGCGCCGGCTCCGACCTCTACCGTTCAAACCGCGCCTGCCCCCAACGGCGAGATCAAGGCAGCACCCAACGTGATCACGGCTGCCGCCGCAGCCGCGGCCGAGACGACCATCGAGGAAACGCCGCGCCCAGAGCCCGAGGCGGCTCCCGACTCCGAGGCGACCCTCGACACGACCTCAGGAGCCGCCCTCGTCGAAGAGACCGCCCCCGTGCCGATGGCTGTTCCGCCGCCGCCACCACCGCCGCCGCCACCACCACCACCACCACCACCGGATGACACCAGGGTCGCTTCTCGGGCCAAGACGCCGCAGGCCAAGACGTCCATCGGGCAGCGCCGCGCCGTCAAGAAGCCGCAGAAGGCCGCCAAGAAGGCCGCCACGCCTGAGCAACGTGGTCCGACCTTGGGTCAGAAGGTCCGCAGCACCAGCGTGATGCGCAAGATCCGTCAGACCGATATGGCGGAGTCGATGCGGGCTCGCAAGTCCGCCAAGAAGGTGCGGCGCCGCATCGAGGCGCGGCGCAAGTCGACCGGCGGCCGCTGAAGCAGGCCGAGCTGGCGGCGGGTGAATCACTCCGCTGCAGGCAGTTCCTTCTCGAAGAACGCGAAGAGCCGATCGATCGTGTCCCGATGCGCTCCGAGGTCGAAGCCGGGGAGAGAGTCGTCCATGAAGCCGTCGCCGACGTCTTCGTAGAGCACCCATTCGGCCTGAGGCGCGGTGGCTCGCGCCTCCATGATGTCCGCAATCGACACGGCATCCTCGGCCTTGCCGTAGAGGCCCAGCAGCGGGCAGGTCAGGTCGGCGAGCACATCGATGATGCCCGATCCCTCGGCGTCCAGCAGTGGAGCCGCAACGAGGGCCAACGCGGCCGCATCGTGGCGGATTGCTGCCGCCGCCGCAGGGGTCCCGCCGAGGCCAAGACCAACGATGCCGAACCCACGCTCGGCGCTGGACCAGAACCCGGCTGGGTTCGTGATGAAGCCAACCACCCCGTCGAGGTCGGCCTGAGCGCGCGCCGAAGGAACCGCCCCAGCCGCGGCGGCGGCCTCTTCAGGGGAGGCCGCACGATTCGGACTGTTGCCGTGATAGAGATCGACGGCGACCACCGCCAGTCCGAGGCGGGCCAGGCGCCGACAGATGTCCTTGCTCGATGAAGTGATACCCCACTCGGACGGAACGAGGATGACGGTCGGCCACTCCCCGCTGACGTCGGGCCGCGCCAGATAGCCACGATGCGTGACGGGTCCGGCCACGATGCTGATCGACCCGAACAAGATCGGGTGGGTTCCCTCACCTTTGAGCACACTCACGGCGCCGCGGCTCCTTCCCCGCCGGGTTGATCATCCGGCCCTACGCTAGCGCCTCGTACCCGGCGGACCTCGCCGGAGTGGATGACGATCCTCCCCTGAGGGGTCTCAACCACAAGGCCGCCGTCGGCCGCGACGTCAACCGCGGTCCCGGCACCTTCCGGGTCCCAAACGACGTCCTCACCCAGCGTGGTACATGCGGCTCGATACTCGTCCCTGCCCCAGTCCTCGGCACCAACCTCGATCCGCCTCAGCAGTCCGTCGGCCCACGCAACGACGAGGCGGCGCACCACCACCGCGCCGGGATCAACCGCTTGGAGAGCGGCAGCTCCCGCCGGAGGATGCGGCCACCACACGTTCATGCCGCAACCGACGACGATCGTGTCGCCACCTGCCTCGGCCAGGACGCCGCCAACCTTCCCGGAGGCGACCACGAGGTCGTTCGGCCACTTCAGATCCAGGGTCACATCGAAGACATGGTGAACGGCGTCGCGGGCCGCCATGCCCGCAAGGAGCGACAGCAGTGGCCACGTTGTCGGTTCCCACTCCGGCCGCAGCGCCAGGCTGGCATACATGGCACGATCGGCCTCCCACCACTCCCGGCCGCTGCGGCCCCGCCCCCTGACCTGCCGGTCGGCATAGAGCAACAGAGCCGGATCGGGCATTCCGTGGAACAATCGGGCGACCTCGTCCTGGGTCGACCCGACCTCGGAGAGGTGTCGCATCGCGTAAGGTGTAGCCATCTGGTGGTCCTGAGAGTCGAATAGTGGCTCGATGGGTGACGCTTCGAGGATACCGGGGAGGGTGTGAGCACCGACGCACGGATCGATAGGCTGCGGCAGCTACGGCGAGAAGCCGAGCAGCCGGACAATCAGCGCGCCGTCGACCGCCAGCACGACCTCGGCAAATTGACGGCGCGCGAACGAATCGAGGTCCTTCTGGACAAGGGTTCGTTCAACGAGATCGACGCCTTCGTCCGTCACCAGGCGTCAGGGTTCGGCATCGAGGGCCGACGTCCGCTCGGCGACGCGGTGGTCACCGGATGGGGCACCGTCGACGGCCGCCCCGTCTTCATCTTCGCCGAGGACTTCACCCACTTCGGAGGCAGCCTCAGCGAAGTCGTCGCCGACAAGATCTGCAAGGTGATGGATCTCGCCATGGATACCGGCGCCCCGGTCGTCGCCTTGAAGGACTCGGGCGGCGCCCGCATCCAGGAAGGTGTGGTTGCGCTCGATGGCTACGGCCGCATCTTCGAACGCAATGTGCGGGCTTCTGGCGTGATCCCGCAGATCTCGGTCATCATGGGTCCGTGCGCCGGCGGTGCCGTGTACTCGCCGGCCATCACCGACTTCGTCTACCAGGTCGCCGAAACCTCCCACCTTTTCATCACCGGACCCGACGTGATCAAAGCGGTGACCGGCGAGGAAGTCAGCTTCGAGGAACTCGGCGGGGCCCACGCCCACGCGGCCCAGTCCGGAGTCACTCACTTCGTGTCTCCCAGCGGACGAGCGGCGCTCGAGGAAGTGCGCTTCTTGCTGTCGTTCCTGCCGCAGAACAACATGGAGATGCCGCCCTACTTCACCCCGATGGATCGCGCCGATCGCATGGATGAGGGCCTCACCTCCATCATCCCCGATTCGCCGAACCAGCCGTACGACATGGTCGAACTCGTCGAGATGGTCGTCGATGACGGCGAGTTCTATCAGGTCCACGAGGAATACGCCGGCAACATCGTGGTCGGATTCTCCCGGCTCGACGGGTACTCGGTCGGCATCATCGGAAACCAACCTGCGGTTCTCGCCGGCACCCTGAACATCGAGGCCTCGGTGAAGGCCGCCCGCTTCATCCGGGTGTGCGACGCCTTCAACATCCCAATCGTCAGCTTCGTCGACGTCCCCGGGTTCCTCCCCGGTGTCGATCAGGAGCACAACGGCATCATCCGCCACGGCGCCAAGCTGCTCTATGCGTACGCGGAGGCGACCGTTCCCAAGCTCACCGTCATCACCCGCAAGGCGTACGGCGGTGCCTATGTCGTAATGAACTCACGGGCATTGCGGGCCGACATCGTCTACGCCTGGCCGACTGCTGAGATCGCGGTCATGGGCGCCCAGGGTGCAGTCAACGTGATCCACCGGCGCGACATCGCTGCGGCCGATGACCCAGATGCCAGACGCGCCGAGCTCATCGCCGAATACGAAGGACGCTTCAACAATCCCTACCTGGCCGCAGAACGTGGCCTGGTCGACGAAGTGATAGAACCCCGAGAGACGCGATACCGCTTGATCCGCTCCCTCGAGATGTTGCGCACCAAGCGGGAGGGCATGCCGCCCAAGAAGCACGGCAACATCCCCCTGTAGGATGACGCCTGTGGATTCAGTTCTCGTAGCCAATCGCGGAGAGATTGCTGTTCGCGTCATCGGCGCCGCCCGCGAGCTGGGCTTGCGCACGATCGCCGTCTATTCAGAACTCGATCGCGATTCCCTCCATGTCGAGTTGGCCGACGAGGCATGGAACATCGGCCCGGCACCGGCGGCGGAGTCGTACCTCAACATCGACCGGATCATGGCGGTTGCCGCTGAATCGGGAGCCGCTGCCGTTCACCCCGGCTACGGATTCCTCGCCGAGAACGCCGGGTTCGCCCGGCGGGTCATCGACGCCGGCCTGCTCTGGGTCGGGCCCTCCCCCGCCGCCATCGCCACGATGGGCGACAAGATCGCCTCGCGCCGCGCGGTGACCAAGGCAGGAGTGCCCGGAGTCCCCGGCACCCTCGAGCCGGTCGCCTCCCTGTACGAAGTCGAAGCCTTTGCCGAAGAGCACGGTTTCCCGATTGCCATCAAAGCGGCCCATGGAGGCGGCGGTCGCGGACTGAAGGTGGTCCGCCACGCTGATGAGCTCGCCGGGGCCTACGAGAGTGCCGCCCGCGAAGCCGACGCATGGTTCGCCAACCCCGAGGTGTACATCGAGCGTTACCTCGACCACGCTCGCCACATCGAGGCCCAGATCATGGTTGACACCCACGGAAACGCTGCCTTCCTGGGAGAACGCGACTGCAGTATCCAGCGACGCCACCAGAAGCTGATCGAGGAAACCCCGGCCGTCAACTTCTCCGAGGCACAGCGCGACACTCTCCACGACGCGGCGCTGGCCGTGGCTGCGGCCGCCGACTACGTGAACGCCGGGACGGTCGAATTCCTGTTGGATTCATCCGGTGACCTGTACTTCCTCGAGATGAACACGAGGATCCAGGTCGAGCACACCATCACCGAGATGGTCACCGGGATCGATCTGGTCAAGGAGCAGCTCCGTATCGCTCGTGGCGAGCAGCTGTCGTTCCCCGACCGGCCGGCTACCGGGGGCCACGCGATCGAGTTCCGCATCAACGCCGAAGACCCCAGCATTGGGTTCCTGCCGACTCCGGGCACGTTGGTGGAGTACCGCGAGCCCTCCGGGTTCGGAGTGCGGGTCGACTCGGGGGTCCGCAGCGGCGCCCAGATCAGCCAGTACTACGACAACATGGTGGCCAAGCTCGTCGTGTGGGGCCGCGACCGTGAGGAGGCGCTGGCCCGGGGTCGACGCGCTCTCCAGTCCTTCATCGTCAAGGGTGTCGAAACCACAATCCCGGCGCAGCTTCGCATCATCGAGACGGAGGCCTTCCGCTCGGGAACTCATCACACCAAGTTCGTCGAAAACGAACTTGATTTCTCGGACCTTCCCCAGACCACCTCCCCGACCCTTCCCGAAGAAGAAGAGCTCGAGGATCGGTCGATGACGGTCGAAGTTGGCGGCCGCCGCTACGTCGTGCGCTACTGGGCACCGGTAATGGCCTCGCCGACCTCCGGCGGCCAGCGTGCCGCCCCACGGCGCCGGCCACCCAAGCTCGACAAGCAGGTCGCCTCCGGCGATGGCGCCGGCGTCATCACGGCTCCGATGCAAGGCACCATCGTCAAAGTGCACAAACCGGCCGGGAGCCCGGTCGAAGCCGGCGAACCGGTTTGCGTGCTCGAAGCCATGAAGATGGAGAACGAAATCAAGGCCCCCGTCGATGGCGAGATCGTCGACCTCCGCATCCAACCCGGCGACACCGTCGCCAGCGGCGCCGTCCTGATGGTGGTCCGGTAGCAGGCTCGGCTCGATTCGGAGACCCGATACGCTCAACCAATGGAGTGCCGATCCGGTCGGGTAGGGGACCTTCTCCCCTTCCGCACGGTGTGTGGGATTGTGACGATGAGGCGTCGAGCAACGATTGGGAGGCCGGTATGCGCAGGCTCTTCAAGGTGCTGGCAGCGATTGTCGGCATTATCATCATTGAGCAGGCCTTCGAGACGGCGCTCATGCTGTGGGCGTTCAAGAGTCGCAGGCCCCGGGTGATGGGATGGCTCACGTGGTATCACAAACACGTGACCAATCCGGTGTGGGTCCGCTTCTTCGCAGGACGATCGGCGAATTCGGCGTTGCTTCATCACGTCGGCCGGAAGTCGGGAAAGGCATTCGTGACGCCACTGACAGCCCACAAGTCAGAGGACACCATCATCATCCCGATGCCGTACGGCACGGAGACCGACTGGTTGCGCAACCTGCAGGCTGCCGGTCAAGGTGTCGTTGAGCTCGACAACCGCAGCTACGGCGTGGACGAGCCGGAGGTAGTCCCCGTCGACGAGGTCATGCCACTCCTTTCTCCAATGGTGGCTCGCCTCGTGCAGCTGCACGACACCGAGAAGGCTCTCCGCCTCCACGTCACCGGAGCTGCCGAGCGATTGTCCGCCTAGCCCGTCCGCCTAGTCCAGACAGTCATTTTCGCGCCGCGCTATCGGTCAAAAAGGAGGGGCAATTGCGGGGAAACACCCATCCGATCAGACGCAGACACCGTGTCGACGCCCTGACGGGCAACACGGCGGCCGTCGTAGTGCCACTTCTCCGGCGAAGCATCTCGACCGCTATCAGCGCACAGCCGACAAAGCCAGGGTTCGCGCCGGGTTGAGGCCGGTGCAGGTCGGTGACGGGTGGGTACTGTTGGGTTGTGGCGACAAGGACTCAGTCCCCAAGCGTCAGAACAAGGAGCAAGTGATGGCAGCGTCGGCCGTGCGGAGACGTGTTGTGACCATCGGCGGAGCGCTGATCGTCGCTGCGATCGGGATCGTCGCGATCCGTCGGCGACGCCGGAGAGGCCCTGAGGTGGTGGCGGGCACCTTCCCGAACGGGATGGGCTATCTGCGGTTCGGTTCGGGAGCGAAGTCGCTGTTGTGGATTCCCGACCTGAGCCACACCGGTCACATCGGGTCCAGCGGGGGCCGCGCTGGTGCCGTGCCCAGGAGCGGCTACCTGGTGTTGATGACGCGGATGCTCCGTTCATTTGTCGAGGCCGGGTACACCATCTCTCTGGTTGGCCAGAAGCCGAACCTGCCGCAGGGCTGCACCCTCGCAGACATGGCTGAGGACTACGCAGGGTTGATCGCCGCCGAGTTCGGCGGGAAGGTCGATCTCGTCGTCGGGGACTCTGGTGGTGGCATGATCGGGTTCTGCCTGGCCGCTCGACATCCTGACCTCTTCGCCCACATCGCGATCGTGGTCGCCGGCTACACGCTGGACGACGCGTCCCAGGCGGCCAACCTGGAGTCGGCGCGACTGAATAACGCCGGACGCAGAACCGACGCGGCCGCGGTGATGGTGAGGTTCATGTTTCCCGGCCTCCGCCCACCCGTGGTCGCCCGCCTCCTGGCATCGGTGATGGGGCGGGTGATCCTGCCGGCCGGCTCCAATGATCTCGTAGTCGGCGCCGAGGCCCTCAGCGCGTTCGACGGCCGGGAGATCCTGCCGACGATTCCGGTGCCGGTGCTGCTGGTGTGCGGGGACCGGGACCGATTCGTCACCAAGTCGATCTACGAGGAGACCGCCGACCTGATCCCCGACTGCACACTCAGGCTCTACGAGGGCAAGGACCATCTCGGTGCGTTGTTCGACAAGCGGACGCCCAGCGAGATACTCGACTTCGCGCGCCAGTAGGTGCCACGCTTTGTGAGCGGAGCTTCAGTAGGGGAGCGACGCCTGTTTCGCAACGCATCTCCAGGGGAGCGGTGCCTGCCTTCGAAATGACGCCTCTGAGATGAAACGCCGGATGTCTGGTGCAGCTCATGTCGTGGCAGTACGTCCAGGTGGGGCTGATCCACGACTCGTCTTGCATGCGATACGATTGAGGCAGGGCAACAGGAGGGATCAGCGTGGGTCCGTCTCGGTCGGAGTTGCTGCTCCTCCGGCTGGTGATCGCTGTGCTGGTGGTTCTTGTCGCGGGTTGCCTGGGAAGCGATTTCAGCTCTGCACGCTTCGGTGTCGAGAAGTGGGACAGCGGATGGCTGCTGGCAATCGAGCCCGAGGAGGAGTTCTCTGTTGATCTGCTCGGGAGTTCCGCATATCCCGGTGAACAGTGGGGTGTTGCCGAATTCGATGATTCCGTGTTGCGCTTGATCGGCGAGGAGCACGAGGAGCCGCGACCACCCTCCGGGGATCCGGAGGCAATGGAAGGTGGGGAGTTCGATCCCGGATCGTTGGTGACACGCAGCGGCTTCGTCTTCGAGGGAGTTGCTCTCGGGGAGACCCCGCTCCGCTTTGAACTGGTCGTCGATGGGCGGCTTGTCGACATCGCCGACTTTGCGGTCGAAGTCGTGGAAGATGCCTGTGATGCCGGCACGGCGGCGGTTGCGAACCGCTGTGGTGGCGGCGGATTCAGCCATCAGCCGCAGATGCTCCGCGAGTGGAATCACGGCGAGGTGGTGACGTTGGAACACGGGGCGTCCATCGAGTTGGTGCTCCACGGCAATCAGCTTCATCCCGATGCCGCCTGGGCGATCACCGGTGATGACAAGACGGTTGTCACTGTTGCCGGCCCGGTTGCGCTGGGTCCGGCGCGAAGTCCGGGTGATTTCAGCGAAGTCGATATCGACACCTCTCATTCGTTCATTCCGGCGTGGAGATTCACCATCACCGGGCTCGCAGCGGGAGAGGCGGCGCTCAGCCTCGAACTCGCAAGCGACGGTCAGCTCCTCGATGAATACGAGATCACGTTCGTGGTGAGCTCGGAGTCATAGCGCGTCTGCACTCACCCATGTGCCATCCCGATCAGCGGCGATCTCCTCCGATGACCGCAGGGCCGTGACGGTGTCGGGGAGGAGATCCGGGGCCGGCCGCGAACACCTCGATCTCGTCGCAGCCGCCGGCGACGAATTCGTCTGCCGACTTGCCTTCAGTTGCCCTCCTGGGGCCGAATGCAACAGATGAGGCAACAGATGCTCCGCCTGAAATCGGTACGCTCACCAGATGGACATACCACTATGGGAGCGGGAGCGGCATTGGCCACTGGTCCGGCCGTTCGTCTACTACCTCACCGAGAACTTCGTCGACCCCGCCTGGGTGACGGGCAAACGCGTGGTCGACTTCTCTGCAGGTCTGGGTGATCTGTCTTCCTACATGGCAGCGCAGACCCCAAGCCGGCTGATTGCGACCGTGCCGGGACCCGAACTGGCCAACCCCACCCCGATTTCAGGCGTCGAGTGGCAGCCGGGAGTCCTCGCCTCACATATCGCCGAGTCGTTCGAGCCCGAGTCGGTTGACCTGTTCTGCGCCCGGATGGTCTTCCAGTTCCCGCGCTGGGAGGATGGCGAGGTCGACGTGGATGTCATGCTCGACCAAATCCGTCCGGTCTTGGCGCCGGGGGGCCGGATCGTCATCGCAAGCCATACGTTCTTCCCGCTTCAGAATTACCCGTCACTCGACAATGAACGTGACAGCGAGGCGCTGCTCGAGCGTTTGGTCGGTCTGGCAGCCGGTGCTCCCCGCGATGTGCATGAGATCCTCACCGAAGAGGCGCAGCGTCTCGCCGGACTCACCGAGTTGGTCAAGTATTTGGGGCTGCCGCCACGCGAGTCGAGCTACGGCACTACCGGTTACGGGCTTCGTGTCCCGGCACTGGTCGATTCATTCATCCGGGGCGGCTTCACCCTGGAGGTCGTCGACGACATCGAGCCATTTACCTATCCCCTCGGGATCTGGGAACAGCTCGAAGCCGAACCCGACCGGATCCATGAGCTGGGCCGGGCGGTGTTCGATATCAAACACCGCTGGCTGGTCGACGAACGCGGCCGCGACACCTACCGCCGCCCCGCCCTGATCGAACGCATGCTCCAGGAGATCCGCTGGCTGGTCCCCATCGTCTGGGTCCCCATCGTCCGTGTGGTGGCAACCAAGCGCTAGGCCGCGCGGCGCGAGGCGGGGGCGCTGCCTGTCCCGTGCCGGCCACCAGACACGCCGCCCCGCCCCGCGTCTCCATTTCTCGGTTTCCGGGCGGCACGGTTCAACGCCGCCTGCCGAACGCGGAGAAGGTCCCGAAGACGTCCCGTAGGACGTCGCTCACTTCGCCGACGGTGGCGCCGGCGGCGAGGGCTTCCTTCATCGGATACAGCAGGTTGGCGTCGCCACTTGCCGCAGTGCGCACTGCGGCCAAGCCGGCGGCAACCGCGGCGTTGTCCCTCCGTTCCCGCATGGCCGCAACGGCCGACTTCTGGCCCCGTTCGAGCTCGGGGTCGAGCAACAGCGCCGGCGCCGGTACTGCCTCCTCGGCCATGAACCGGTTCACACCGACGACGACCTCCTCGTCGGCCTCGACCCTTCTTGCGGTTCGATAGGCGGCATCCTCGATCTCGTCTTGCTGGAAGCCCGCCTCGATGGCGGCGGTAGCTCCGCCGAGTTGGTCGATGCGGGTGATCAGCTCGACGGCTGTTGCCTCGACCTGGTCGGTGAGTGACTCGACAAAGTACGACCCGGCCAGCGGATCGACCGTGTCGGCCACACCCGACTCGTAGCCAAGGATCTGCTGGGTACGCAACGCCACGGTTGCCGACGCCTCGGTGGGCAGACCAAGCGCCTCGTCGTATGAGTTGGTGTGCAGCGACTGGGTACCGCCGAGAACACCCGCCAGCGCCTGATACGCGGTGCGAACCACGTTGTTGAGCGGCTGTTGGGCGGTCAAGGTCGAACCGGCGGTTTGGGTGTGAAATCGCATCCGCCACGAGGCGGGGTTGACGGCACCAACCCGGTCCTTCATCAGCCGGGCCCACAGCCGGCGAGCAGCCCGAAACTTGGCCACCTCCTCGAACAGGTTGTTGTGGGCGTTCCAGAAGAACGACAGGCGGGGCGCAAATGCATCAACGTCGAGACCGGCATCGCGTGCCGCCTCGACGTAAGCGAGTCCGTTGGCGATCGTGAACGCCACCTCCTGGGCTGCCGTCGACCCGGCCTCGCGAATGTGATAGCCCGAGATCGAGATCGTGTTCCAATTGGGCAGCTCCGCTGCGCAGTACGCAAACAGATCGGTGACCAGCCGCATCGAGGGCCGCACCGGGTAGATGTAGGTGCCCCGGGCGATGTACTCCTTCAGAATGTCGTTTTGGACCGTGCCCCGGATCGAGTCGGGCGCTACCCCCTGCTCTTCCGCAACCAGCTGATAGAGCAGCAGGAGCACCGCCGCAGTCGAGTTGATCGTCATCGAGGTCGTGACCTCGGCGAGCGGAAGGTCGGCGAAGAGCCGCCTCATGTCCTCGAGCGAGTCGATCGCCACCCCAACCTTGCCGACCTCGCCTTCCGCCATGGGATCGTCGGAGTCGAGACCCATCTGGGTCGGCAGGTCGAACGCTACCGATAGCCCGGTCTGGCCGGCATCGAGCAGCGCCTTGAAGCGAGCGTTGGTCGCCTCGGCGGTCCCAAACCCTGCGTACTGGCGCATCGTCCACAGCCGGCCCCGGTACATCGAGGGGTAGGGACCGCGGGTGAAGGGGAATTCGCCGGGAGCTCCCAACTGTTCGTCGGCTTCCCAGCCCTCAGGGAGATCCGGGCCGTACAAAGGCAGGATCTCGAATCCGCTTGTCGCCTCAATGTCCACGCGGTAGCTCCCGATGCTTTCTATCATCCGACTCGATCGATCCGATGGTACCTCCGGGAACTTCCCCGGCCTCTACAGCGTCTCTATCGCGGAGAGACAATGGAACCCAGCATTCACCTCGAAGAACGGCGCGAACGCCGCGGCCGGCGCATCCCGGCGCTGGCGACGCTCGCCGTGATCACTCTGCTCGGCGCCAGCCTCTACGGGTTGTTCGGATTCATGGAGACCAACGCTGCGTTCGGTACGGTGCTGGACCTCGAAGAACAGTATATTTGCGACGTCGAGGACCTGGCACTTGACCTGCCCGACATCGGCAGCCTCTCCGAGGTCCAAACCTCCGACGGCGTGCTGCTCGGCAAGCTGACCGCTCGCAACAGCCAGCCGGTTGCCTTCGAGGAGGTGCCCGAACTGGTCCGCAATGCCATCGTCGCCACCGAGGACGGCAAGTTCTACGAGCACCAAGGCGTCGACTTCCGTGCCATCGTCCGTGCCGCCATGGCGAACGCCCGCAGCGAAGGCGGCGGCCTCCAGGGAGGTTCGACGATCACCCAGCAGATCGTGAAGAAGAACTTCCTGACCGAGGAAAGGACGATCGAGCGCAAGATCTGCGAGGCGGCCATCGCCGCCGAGTTGGAACGTCGCTACACGAAGGACCAGATCCTCGAGTTCTACATGAATGCCCAGTTCTTCGGTGAGAACGCCTACGGAGTCAAGGCCGCATCCCAGGAGTACTTCGGCAAGGAGCTCGACGATCTCACCATCGCTGAAGCCGCCACGATCATGATCCCGATCCGGAACCCCACCATCTACAACATCCGGAACAACCCCGACGCCGTGATTGCCCGTCGCAACTCCGTGATCGACGAGATGGAAGACAACGGCTTCATCACGGCCCAGGAAGCCACGGACGCCAAAGCGGAGCCGCTGGCGCCGATCCCCCACGAGGACTTCGAGCAACTCGCGCCGCAGGTCATCATCGCCGCCCGCCACGAAATCCTGAACAACCCCGCCTACGGACTCGGCGACACTTACAGCGAGCGCTACCGGTCGCTGTTTGGCTGTCCGGCCGAGGACACCGACTGCGCCGGCGGAGGCGGCCTGCAAGTGACGGTGACCGTCGACTACGAGCTCCAGCAGGAGGCCAACCGCATCCTCAAGTCGTGGTTCCGCGACGACACCGGCCCGACCGGGGCCATTGCGATGGTCGACAACGCAACCGGCGCGGTGCGAGTGATGGCCAGCGGTATCGAGTTCGGCACCGACATCGAAGCCGGCCAGCGCCCCTACGACCTGGCCACGGAGGGTCGTCGCCAAGCAGGTTCGGCGTTCAAACCGATCGCACTGCTCACGGCTCTCGAGAAGGGAAGCCAGGCCGGCTGGCCGATCACCCTCGGCACCTACTGGGACGCCCGGAGCCCCCAGCGGATCGATTGTGGCTATCCCTGCGCCCCCGACGGCGGCAACATCTGGACGGTGAGCAACGCCGGCGGCAGCAAAGACCTCGCCACCCTCGAGCAGGCCACCTACAACTCCTACAACACGGTGTATGCCCAGGTGTCCAACGCAGTCGGGCCGGAGAACATCGTCGAGATGGCACACCGGGTCGGCATCGAATCACCGTTGAACCCAGTTCTCTCCATCGCCCTCGGTACCCAGAGCGTCAGTCCGCTCGAGATGGCCTCGGCCTACTCAACGATCGCCAACTACGGGGCGAAGGTCGACAGCTACCTGATCGAACGGATCGAGGACAAGAACGGCAACGTCGTCTACCAGCATGAGGTCGACCGGCAGCAGGTCCTCGACCCGGCGCTGACCGCGGCGGCGGTGGGAGCGCTGAAGAAGGTCGTCTCCGGCGGCACGGCGACCCGAGCCCAGATCGGTCGGCCGCAAGCAGGAAAGACGGGGACCGCCCAGGACTTCCGCGACGTCTGGTTCATGGGTTTCATCCCGCAGCTGACGACCGCGGTGTGGGTTGGCTACGCCGACGCTCAGGTCGAGATGGTCAACTTCAACGTCTTCAATGACGTTACTCAGCAGACCCAGGGCTACTCCCGAGCCTACGGCGGAACATTGGCCGCTCCGATCTGGAAGCAGTTCATGGAGTTCGTCGTCGCCGACCTGCCCGAGGTCGACTTCGCCGAAGTGCCGGAGGGCACCTCGGCGTACTACCGAGTCCCCAACACCACGGTGCCCGATGTGCTCGGCAGGAGCAAGGGATCGGCCACCGACCTGATCCACAAGGCGGGCCTGTTCTCGTCGTTCGTTCCGGTGGCATCCAGCCAGCCCGAAGGCACCTTGCTTTCGCAGAGCCCGCGCGGCGGAGCAACCGTTCGCCAGGGGTCGCGCGTTGTCGTGCTGATCTCGAGCGGCCGGCCACCGGTGATGATCGATCTGCGTGGCCTTGACCTCGGCTCGGTCGACGCCAGGATCGCGGACTTCAACGCCGAGTCCGGGCTGAACGTGAGTTGGCAGGTCGCGAACCGGCCGACCGACGATCCCGACAAGGTCGGCAAGGTGATCGGCCAGGATCCCGGTCCGGGCCAGGTCGTCGGGTTCCAGCAGGTGGTCACCGTCTACATCGGCGTCCTCGTCGAGGAACCTCCGCCCGAACCTCCGCCCGACGACGGGTAGCGGCGGCCGCGCCCGAGCCGAACCTCAGCCGCGCTCGAGACGGAGTTGGAGGGTGGTGGCCGAGTCGTCGAGTAGCCCCTGCAACGTGGTGAGCCGCTGCGCCGGATCGTCGATTTCGAGCAGACGCTGCCGATCGAGCTGTTCAACCGGGGCGGCGGCACACAACTCCCAGCTTGCTGCAACGGGATCTGCCGGCAATTCCGGATCGACGTCTCCGACGCTGCTGCCCAGCTCGCTGGCGAGAGCCAACACTCGGCGCAGCAGCTTGCGGTTCTCAGCCACGAGCTCGGCGAGGCTCCCGTTTCCGGTCGGGTCATCGAGGGGGACAACTTCCGCCTGCGGGTAGGGATCATCGGAAAGCCACCGGGAGACCCGGAAGCGGCCGGCGCCGACGGCGACGACAAACAGGCGGTCGTCGTCGAGGGCGCCGATGCGGGCCAGGCGAGCCACGGTGCCGACCTCGAACCGCACGTCTCCCCCGCCCACCTCAGATCCCCGTTCGATGAGAACGACGCCGAACTGCTGGTCGCCGTCGAGCACGTCGTTGATCATCTCCACGTAGCGAGGCTCGAAGACATGCAGTGGAAGCACTCCACCTGGAAACAGCACGCTGCCAAGCGGAAACATCGGGAATGGAGTCGGGTCGGCCGCCATGACGTGGAATCTACGTGCGCCGGTTCGACAATCACAAGGGATTTCTGTCAATGGGAGATTCCTGATCGGATGCCGCTGGCGGCCGCAGCCCAACTAGCCTCGGCCGCCATGTCCACGACCAAAGCAACAGCACCCCTGGTGCGTCTCTGGCGCTACGCTCGCCCGCAGCGCCCCCAAATCATCAGAGCCACCGCCTGGTCCATCCTCAACAAGGCATTCGACCTGGCGCCGCCGCTGCTCATCGGCGTCGCGATCAACGTCGTGGTCGAGCAGGAGGACTCGCTGCTCGCCGACTGGTTTGGCGTGACCAACCCGCGGGCCCAACTCGTCATTCTGGCCGTGGTCACCTTCATCGTGTGGGCGCTGGAATCGCTCTTCGAGTACCTCGCCGCCGTGGATTGGCGCAACCTGGCACAGAACATCCAGCACGAGCTTCGGATCGAGACCTACGCCCACGTCCAGCACCTGGAGATGGCCTTCTTCGAGAACCGACCCAGCGGCGACCTCATGGCCGTCCTCAACGACGACGTAAACCAACTCGAACGGTTCCTCGACCACGGCGCCGACGACATCATCCAGATGTTCACCACGGTGCTCCTCATCGGCGGCTTCTTTTTCATCGTGGCACCACAGGTTGCCTGGGTGGCGTTCCTGCCGATGCCGATCATCATGTGGGCATCCATCCGCTACCAACGCCGCCTCGAGCCTCGCTACGCGTTGGTCCGAGACCAGGCCGGCATTCTCAACAGCCAGCTCGCCAACAACATCGGTGGCATGGCCACGATCAAGAGCTTCACTGCCGAGGAGCGCGAGGTCGAACGCATCGAGGTCGAGAGCGCCCGCTATCGAGCGGCAAACCGATCTGCGATCAAGCTGTCGTCGGCATTCAGTCCGCTGATCCGGATCGCGATCTTGGTCGGGTTCATGGCCACCCTGGTGTGGGGCGGGTTTCAGACGATCGAAGGCACGATGGACGGCGCCGTGTACGTGACGCTGGTCTTCCTCACCCAACGCCTGTTGTGGCCGCTGACCAGGCTCGGCCAGACGATGGACCTCTACCAACGAGCCATGGCGTCCACGAACCGAATCCTCAATGTGCTCGATACCGAGCCGGAGATCTCCGACGGGCCAACAACGCACCCTCTCGACTTGGTCCAGGGGGGGATCGAGTTCGACCAGGTGACCTTCTCATATGAGCCCGGTTTCCCGGTCATCCACGATCTGAGCCTCGAACTGGAAGCGGGCAAGACGACCGCCTTCGTGGGCGCCACCGGATCGGGCAAGACCACCGTGGTGAAGCTGCTGCTCCGCTTCTACGACGTCGATGACGGGGCCATCTTGTTCGACGGTCACGATCTGCGTGACCTCCAACTCGCCGACCTGCGGCGGTCCATCGGGCTAGTCGGTCAGGATGTGTTCCTCTTCCACGGGACCGTCTTCGAGAACATCGCGTACGGCAAGCCCGGAGCAAGCCGCGACGAGGTGCGCCGGGCCGCCGAGGTCGCCGAGGCAGCCGAGTTCATCGTCGAACTCCCCGCGGGCTACGACACCATCGTCGGCGAGCGCGGCCAGAAGCTCTCCGGTGGGCAACGCCAGCGCATCTCGATCGCCCGCGCCGTGCTCTCCGATCCTCCGGTACTGGTGCTCGACGAAGCTACCTCCGCGGTCGACAACGAGACCGAAGCCGCCATCCAGCGTTCGCTCGAGCGCATCTCGATCGACCGCACCACCGTGGTCATCGCCCACCGTCTCTCCACCATCCGCCACGCGGATCGCATCTACGTGCTCGACCGGGGCAGGCTCAGTCAGGCCGGCACCCACGAGGAACTCATTGCCGCCTCCGGTATCTACCGGGCCCTGTGGGACGTCCAGACCGGCGAAGCGGTCCCCTGGCACCAGGGCTGAGCCGCACAACTCGATAGTTCGTTCGGTATCGTTAAACAATGTTTCGCGGTTTTGGATGAGGTTATTGATATCAACCATTGTGTTTTTGATATCACTTAGCCATGACACAACCACAGATTTCGGCAGCGCCCGAGGGCCTCCGTCAAGATGTTCGTCCTCCCATCGCGATGGATCCTGCGCCAACCTCGGGCGCTGCCGAAGGCCTCCCGCACGCAAAACGCCGCACGGCTCAGCCCCGGAGCCACATCACGCCGGTCGCCTGGACCTGCCGGACCGGCACCGACTACCCACTCGACCACCCCTATGTCCGTCGCTTCTGGACGGCGCTGATCGGTCCGGGAGCGGTCGCCGACCTGCTGAGGCTCGCCACCGCCGCACGACGCGGCCGCTCCCTCCTTCGCCCCGTCCACCTTGCCACCCTGACCCGAGCCGGCCTCGTCACCCAGGCAGGAGAGCAAGTCCTGGTCCGCACCTCCGTGCCCAGGTTGGGCCCCGACGACGTCCGCCGCCTCCACCCGGCACTGCGCGAAGAACACCGCAAGCTGTAGGAGGTACTGGCGGACTGGTGCACGCCAAAAGCCTCGTGTTGTCCCAAAAGCCCCATATACTCCCGGCTCGCCGCTCGGCGCTCCCCTTTCCTTTCTCTTTTGGGTGATCGCGCCGGCGCGCCCCCGTTCCCCACTCAAGGAGTGACCCATGCCTTTCCTCATGCATCTCATATTGGCTACAGCCTTGACCTTCCCAACCGCCGCAACGGCGTACATGGCCGACGCCGACGCCGACGCCGCCGCCACCTATCGCACCGAAGCGTTGCTCGCCGAACTCCACGACGTCAACGGCCCCTACACCGGTGACCACCCGAACAACGTGACCCAATGGCGCAGCCTGGTGGTGGAACACTTCGAGCCGGCCGAGGTCGACCGCGCCATGCAGGTCCTCGAGTGCGAATCCGACGGCGACCCCTACGCCAAGAACCCGCGCTCGAGCGCCGCAGGCCTCTTCCAGTTCCTGCGCGGCACCTGGGACCATGCCGCCGGCCAACTCGATCTCCCCAGCTATGCCGCAAGGCGGACCCTACGACCCCACCGCCAACATCGAAGCCGCCGCCTGGCTCGTCACCGAGGGCGGCGGCTGGGGCCACTGGACCTGCGCCCCCGACTCCTGGCGCTGAGGGTTTTGGCGGACAATCGCGCAGCATGCTGCGCATATGTCCGCCAAAACCCTCTCGGGGGGCTGATACCGTGGCGGGATGGATGGCTCTGTTGCTGAGGCCGCCGCCCTGTTGCGGGATCGCACGGAGATCCTGGTCTTCTCGGGAGCCGGGATCTCCACCGAGTCCGGCATTCCGGACTTCCGCGGCCCAAGCGGGGTTTGGAAAACCACCGACCCCGCCGACTTCACGCTGCAGCGCTACCTCGCCGACCCCGACTTCCGTCGCGATTCGTGGGAGAAGCGGTTCACCGCGACCACCCTGCACGGCGCCGAACCCAACCCGGCCCACCGCGCCGTCGCCAAGTTGTGGAACCGGGGCAGGATGATCGGCTGCGTGACCCAGAACATCGACGGCTTGCACGAGGCCGGCGGGTTACCGCCCGAGGCGCTGGCCGAACTCCACGGCAACGTGCACGGCATCATGTGCATTCGATGCAACTCACGGCCGCAACGCGCCGAGATCGAGGAGCGCTGGCGCGACGGCGAACCAGACCCCAAGTGTGAGAGGTGTGGCGGAATCCTCAAGACCACGACCGTCCTCTTCGGCGAGCAACTCCCCGAGCGCGACATGAATCGCGCCACGCTGTGGGCTGCGGCCGCAGATGCCGTGATCGCCGTCGGCACCACCCTGTCGGTCTACCCGGCGGCCTTCATCCCGATGGACGTGGCGTCACGGGGTGAACCCTTTGTGATCGTGAACGAGGGACCGACCGAGATGGACCACAGCGCCACAGTGCGGCTCGAGGGCAAGGCGGGCACCCTGCTGCCGAAACTCGTGGACGCCCTCACCGACGTCGACTGACGCCGCTCTCAACAGTCAGGTGCTAGAGGCCGCTGCAATCTTCCCCGCAGTCCAAGAGAACCGCACCTCGGCTTTCCGATCCCTAGGATGCGGGAAGTCCTCGAGGACGGGATAGCGCCCCACAGCCGGCCGATCCGGCGCAGGGTCCCTGCCCCTTCCTCGCCGTCTACGAAAGGGACGTGTTGTGCGACGAAGAAACCTACTCATCATCTTGATTGTGGCCTTTGCACTTGTGGTTGCCGCGTGCGGCGACGACGACTCCGGCACGGAAACCACCACCACCGCAGCCTCAGGCGGCGGAGAAGAGACCACCACGACCGCAGCCTCAGGCGGCGGGGAAGAAACCACCACCGCGGCGCCAAGCGGCGACGTGACCACGATCGGATTCTGGGTGGCCTTCTCGGATGAAGCCAGGCTTGGATTCTCGCAGGAGAAGGCTGCCGCCTTCAACGCGGCCCACCCTGAGTACAACATCGAAGTCACCTCATTTGCCAGCTACAACGATGCCTTCGACGCTGCCGTCCTCGCGGTCGACAGTGGCGACCCACCGGGCATCATCCACTTCTTCGAGGCGGCAACCCGCCAGGCACTCGACGCCGTCAGCGCTGATGGAGCGCCGATCTTCAAGTCGGTAACCGACGCCATTGCCGGCCGCACCGAGATCCTGGGGGAACCGGTCGTGCTCGACGACGTCGTCGACGCCGCCCGCAACTACTACACAGTTGACGGCTCGTTCTACTCCATGCCTTGGAACACCTCGAGCACGGTGATGTTCAGCAACATGTCGATTCTCGAAGCGGCCGGCATCACAACTCCGCCGGCGACGTGGGCTGAGGTCGAGACGGCTTGCGCCGCCATCATGGCATTGCCGGATGCTCCGTCAGGGTGCATCACCTGGCCGAACCACTCGTGGTTCGTTGAGCAGTCCCTGGGCCAAGTCGGCGAGTTGCTTGCCAACGCCGACAACGGCCGGTCCGGCCGGGCCACCGAGGTCTACCTCGAGTCCCAAGGGATGCAGGACTACATCAACTGGTGGAAGGGTCTTGACGACAACGGCTATTACACCTACACCGGCGTGCAGCGCGACTGGGACGGCACGTCAGCCGCATTCCAGGCCGAGGAAGTGGCGATGCTCATCTTCTCGAGCTCGGACACGACGACCATTACGGAGAACGCTGCCGAAGCGGGCTTTGACGCAGTAGCGAGCTTCATGCCCCGCAACGGCGATGTCGACTACGTCGGCAACCTGATCGGTGGCGCCACGCTGTGGATGCTCGACGGGATGACCGAGGTGGAGCAAGACGGCGCATTGGCGTTCATGAACTTCTTCTCCAACCCTGAGAACGCAGCCGAGTGGCATCAGATCACCGGTTACATCCCGATCACCAAGTCGGCTGAGGCCCTACTCGAGTCGGAGGGTTGGTACGAGGAGAGCCCGAACAGCAAGGTGGCCTCCGACCAGTTGGCCGCAGCCCAGAACACGCCGGCCTCGCTCGGCGCACTGCTCGGCAACTTCGTCGGCATTCGCGACATCATCACGATCGCCATCGAGGACATCCTGGTGAACGACGTCGATGTGGCAACCCGACTGGCTACGGCCAACGAGGAAGCCAACAAGTCGCTCACTGAGTACGAGCAACTGTTTGGCAGCTAGTTGATACAGACATGGGGGCGGCGCATCGGCGCCGCCCCCATGCAACGTCAACCATGATCCCGAGCCACACCGCACGATCCGACTGCTCGAGCCGATGCTGATCGCCGGCCTCATCGTCGCCGCGATTGGTGGGGCCCTCTACATGATGCAAGCGTTCGGCCGCTCGTCGTCACGGATGGCGATCGGTTCAGGTGCCGCAGCCCTCGGCGCCTCGGTGACCCCGGTGCTGATGGGCCAGTGCGGGTTCGCGGCGGAGACAAGCGGCGTGGACCACCTCTTCGCCTACGGCCTGATGGCCGGCGGCGCCTGGCTTGCTTTGGTCCTCACCAAGGCTTTCTTGGGGCGCGGCGAGAAGAAGGACGCCGGAGATGCCGCGTTCGCCGGCGAGATCCGAACCGGCGGCTTCCGGCTCGGATGGTGGGTTCCCTGGGCTCTCCTCGCCCCGACGCTGATCATCCTCGTCATCTTCCTCTACACACCCGCCGTCCAAACGTTCACGCTCTCGACCAAGCTGGCTCGCCTTGGGGCGCCGCGCCAAGTTGAAGTGTGCTTCGCCAACTTCACCGAATTGCTGATCCCGAACCCCTTTGCCCTTGTGGCGTACCCGCTCATCTCCCTTGCGTTGATCTTCGGAGCCCGCTTCTGGCTGAAGCGAAGCGAGAGGGGCACGCTCGGTCACACGCTCGCCGAGGTCGCTTCGATCATTGCGGCCCTGTCGGTCTTCGCGGCTCTCTACCTGATGTTCTCACCCGGCGGCGGGGGCTCGGTGCCCTACCGCCCCGTCTATGTCACGACCATGATCATCTCGGTCGGCATCGTTGTCTTCGGGATGACAGCCGGCTTGGCGATAGCCGTACTCGCCTTCCGCGGCATCCGGGGTGGTGGCGCCTACCGCACCATGCTGGTCTGGCCGTACGCCATCTCGCCGGCCGTGGCGGGGATCCTGTTCTTCATGATCCTGGATCCGACCGCCGGCATCGTCAATCACCTGGCGGAAGTTTGGTTTGGGATCGACTTCCCCAACTACCGCGAGAACGCGACGCTGGCCCGCTTCGCCATCATCATGGCGAGCAGCTGGAAGATCATCGGCTTCAACATCCTCTTCTACCTCGCCGGGCTCCAGACCGTGCCGCGCGAACAGATCGAGGCGGCGGCACTCGATGGCGCCTCCTCCTGGCAGCGGTTCACCAACGTCATCATTCCGGCCCTCTCACCCATCACGTTCTTCCTGCTCGTAACGAACCTCACCTACGCCTTTTTCGAGGTGTACGCCACCATCGACTTCATGACCAAGGGAGCGCCGGCCGGGGCCACCTCGGTGGCCATCTACGAGATCATCCGCGTCGGTGTCAACAACGGCGACCTCGGCCGAGGCGCCGCCCAATCAGTGCTCCTCTTCGCCGCCGTCATCGGCGTCACCATGTGGCAGTTCCGCACGAGCGGCGAGCGAGTCACCTATGGGGGGGCCTAGATGACCTGGCACAGCGTTGGGGTGCAGAAGAAGGGCTTTGCCCGCGGGCGATCCTGGCCGTTCCACCTTGCGTTGATCGCCGTTGGCTTCCTGATTGCCTTCCCCCTGCTGTACGCCATGCTGATCTCGACCCAAACCAACGCCGAGATCTTCTCGTTCCAACTCAAACCGGGGAGCGCACTCAAATCGAATTTCGATGACGTGTGGGTCAGCCGGAACTTCGGACGGGCCATGTTCAACTCGTTCCAGCAGGCGATCCTCGTCACCTTCGGCAAAACCGTCACCGCGATGCTGGCCGGCCTCGCCTTCGTCTACTTCAAGTTCCCCTTCAAGTGGGTCGTGTTCTTCTTCGTGCTGGTCACCCTGATGATGCCGACCGAGGTGATGATCCTCGCCATGTTCCAATTGGTCGCCGGGTTCGGATGGCAGGACAACATGGCCGCCCTGGTGGTGCCCTTCATCGCCTCGGCAACGGGAGCCTTCCTGTTTCGACAACACTTCGCCAACATGCCCGCCGAGTTGCTCGAAGCCGCCCAAATCGACGGCGCGTCGCCAATCCAATACCTCTTCAGGGTGCTGATCCCACTTTCGTGGAGCGTGATGGCGGCGTTCTTCGTGATCCAGTTCGTCTACACCTGGAACATGTTCCTCTGGCCGAGCCTGATCATTCGCGACGAGGCCATGCAGGTGACCCAGGTCGCACTCCAGACGCTCACCAACTTCGGCGGTGCCCTCACCTACGGCCCGCTGATGCTGGCCGCGGTCCTGGCGTCGATTCCGCCAGCCATCGTCTTCATCCTTCTCCAGAAGCCGTTCATGAGCGGCTTCACGCTCGGATCAGACAAGTAGGAAATGGACGGCATGCTCACCCTCGACGAATTGAAGGAACGCGTCGACGATGGATCCATCGACACCGTCGTTGTGGCGTTCACCGACCACTACGGCCGCATGCTCGGCAAGCGCTTCGACGCAGGGTTCTTCGTCGATGACGCCCATCGGGTCGGTACCCATGCCTGTGACTACCTGCTCACCGTCGACATGGAGATGGAGCCGGTGCCGGGCTACCGCTACGCCAACTGGGAGCTGGGCTACGGCGACTTCCACCTCGAGCCCGATTTTTTGACGCTGCGGGTCGCCAGCTGGCTCGACCGCACCGCGTTGGTCCTGTGCAGTCTCGCCGACGACGCCACCCACCAACCCGTTGCGGTGGCGCCACGCTCGATCCTGCTCGCTCAGCTCGGACGAGCCGAAGCAGCGGGCTACACCGCCATGGCAGCTTCGGAGCTCGAGTACTTCTTGTACGAGGAGTCTTACCGCCAGGCCGCGGAGAGCGGCTACCACGACATGTCGCCGGTCGGCTGGTACATCGAGGACTACCACCTGCTCCAGGGCAGCAGGGAGGAGTTCTACAACGCCGACGTGCGCCGCCACCTTGCCGCTTCGGGTATCCCGGTCGAGAATTCGAAGGGCGAATGGGGCCGCGGCCAGCATGAGATGAACATCCGCTACGCCGAGATCCTGGCGATGGCCGACCGGCACACCGTGATGAAGCAGGCGATGAAAGAGATCGCAGATGCCAAAGGTGTCTCCATCACCTTCATGGCAAAGCCACACACCACCGAAGCGGGATCGAGCTGCCACGTCCACGTGAGTTTGTGGGAGGGCGACAAGGCGGCCTTCCCGGGCGATATCGATCTCGGCCCGGTCCACGGCTCGAATGCCTTCCGCTGGTTTCTCGGCGGCCTGATGGCCCACGTGCCGGAGGTCATGCCGTTCTTCGCCCCGACCATCAACTCCTACAAGCGGTTCCAGGAGGGTTCCTGGGCGCCAACCCGGCTCGCCTGGTCACACGACAACCGTACCGCCGGGATCCGGGTGGTCGGCTCGGGTGACGGGTTCCGGATCGAGTGCCGCATCCCGGGGGCCGACTGCAATCCGTACCTCGCCTACTCCGCTCTGCTCGCCGCAGGACTCGACGGCCTGGCCAACCGGATCGACCCCCCGCCCGCCTTCGAAGGCAACATCTACGAAGCGCAGGAACTCCCCCAGGTGCCGCGCACCCTGCGCGACGCCGTCGACCTGTTCGCAGCGAGCGAGTTCGTCCGCAACGCCTTCGGGGCCGACGTTCAGGAGCACTACACCCACTTCTACCGCACCGAGCAGCGGGCCTTCGACGCCGCGGTCACCGACTGGGAGCGGCAGCGCTACTTCGAGCAGATCTGACCCGACGAGCGCGTCGCGGTGGGGTGCCCGCCTATGGCTGACGAACGAGGCGAGACGGGAATCGAAGCGGTTCCGCCTCGTAGGCACAGGGAGGATCCCGATCGACGAGGCAGGACCAGTTCTCGCGTGCGTATTCCCCCGAGATCTCATCCGCTCCTACAAGCGCGCCGCCGAAGACACTCGTTTCTGACCAGTCGCCGGTGTCGAGGTCCAAGATGCGAGTGAAGGTGAACGAGACCTGGTCGCCCGCCAGCGTGAAGGTGGCGTCGAACTCGGTGGTGTCCTCGAGGATCTCGACAACACCGGTGTTGGAGCCGACAAACTGCACGGTGAACGTGTGGCGTTCGATCCCGTCCGAGCCGGTTGCATACATGATCCAGGTTCCGTTGAGAGGATCGTTGGCGGCGGATCCAACCGGAGCCGACACGCGGTTCGCCGGGTCGAGCGCTTGAGCAGACTCAACGGTCGCGGCCACGGGCTCGGTCGACCGCCTCGTATACACCACTGCGGTGCTGATGGCCAGCACAAGGAGGAAGACCGCCACCACCATACGCCAGTTCAACAGGTCGGTGAATCGTCTCCGAACGTCCATGCCGGTGAGGTCCGCGATCAGCTCACGAGCGTGATCGTCGACCTCACGGGCCTCATCACTGAGCGATGAGTCGCCGCCATCCGGCTTCACCGTCGTCCTCCGTTGGCCGTCTTTCCATTCTCACTCCTGGGAAACGAGCTGTGAAGCCTCAGAGGGGTCCTTGTGCCCCAGGCCACAGAGGATCGACGTGCCGCGCCACCGCAGACACTGCAGTACGCCGCAGATCGGGGCCGCAGCGCCACGGTCGCCACTAGCCTCCGGACATGGCTCGCACCTATCAGGATCTTGTCGCCGCCGCACTCCGTGATGTGCCCGAAGTGACGGTTGATGAGCTCGCCGCTCGCACCGAAGCGCCAACGCTGATCGATGTCCGGGAACCCGACGAGCACCATCTCGGCACCATCGAGGGGGCCGTGCTCATCCCGCGGGGCATCCTCGAGTACACCGTGACGGAGAAGGTCCCCGACCGCGACGCCCCCGTTGTCGTCTACTGCTCCGCCGGGCATCGGTCGGCCCTCGCTGCGGCGGCGATGCAACACCTCGGCTACACCAACGTTGCGTCGCTTCAAGGCGGTTTCACGGCGTGGAGACAAACTGGGCAAGCCTGGACCGAACCCGAAGGCCTCACCATCGAGCAACAAGCTCGCTACAGCCGCCACCTCATTCTCCAGGGAGTCGGCGAAGCCGGTCAACGCCGACTGCTCAACGCCCGGGTGCTCCTGGTCGGCGCCGGCGGACTTGGGTCCCCGACCGCGTTGTATCTCGCCGCGGCAGGCATCGGAACGCTGGGGATCGTCGATGGCGACCGGGTCGACGCCTCCAATCTGCAGCGCCAGGTCTTGCACGACATCAACGGCATCGGGCGCCTCAAGGTGGACACGGCGGCCGAACGGCTCTCAGCACTCAATCCCGACGTCGTACTCGAGACCCACCCAACTCGGCTCACCGCCGGTAACGCACTCGACCTCATGAAGGGCTACGACCTGGTCGTCGATGGCTCCGACAACTTCCCCACTCGCTACCTCATCAACGACGCCTCCCTCCATCTTGGGATCCCCGTGGTCCACGGCTCCATCTTCCGCTTCGAGGGCCAACTCTCCGTATTCTCGCCCTACGAAGGGCCCTGCTACCGCTGTCTGTTTCCCTTGCCGCCCCCACCGGAATTGGCGCCCTCGTGCGCCGAGGCCGGCGTGCTCGGAGTCTTGCCCGGCATCATCGGTTCCCTGCAGGCGATGGAGGCGATCAAACTCATCCTCGGCATTGGCGAGCCTCTCGTCGGGAGCCTGCTCACCTACGACGCGCTCGACGAGCACTTCCAGACGCTGCGAATCGAGCGCGACCGTGCCTGCCCGGCGTGCGCCGACCAAGCAGCCCCGCCGCCCCTCGTGGACTACGACGAGGCGTGTCTCCCCACCCGCTGACCAACGGTCGTTGGATTTGGCGGATTCCCTGGTAGCTTGACCGCAGGGTCAGGGCGGAGATGTACGCAAACGTAGGGCTGCATCTCCATGAGCAAGTTCGTCATTCCGTTTCCGCGGCGGGTAGTCGCTGCTGCGGCCATCTTCCTTCTTGCTCCCATGCTTGTCGTACTGCCGGGACACGACCCCGAAGCGGGGGCGGCCGATCAGGATTTCACCTTTGACGGCGGAGGCTTCGGGCACACGGTTGGGTTGAGCCAGTACGGCGCCTATGGAATGGCCAAACTCGACGGTGCCGACTCCGACCAGATCCTCTCACACTATTTCACCGGCACCTCGACCGAGGTTCTCGGCCAAGGCGCGGCGGCCGCCCAGCCACTGTGGGTCAACCTGGAGAGCGAAGCCAAGTCGCTCACGTTGCGACCTCGGGCGATCACGTCACCGGGCACACCCCTGATCGTGACTCGCGGCGACACCACCTACACGGTTCCCGTCGGCGAGACCATCCAGATCAGAATTGTCGATGCCGGCACCTGCCGCGTCACCACCCGCGGCGTCGACGAAACCGGAAGCTGCGATCTCGACCTTTCCTGGGACGGTGACCTCGACCAACCGACCACCCGCGTCGCCATCCACCGGGTCAACTATTCATCGGCCAACAGCGAAGGCTCGCCGTGTGAACTGCTGGATTGGAACGCGGCACCAAGCGTCAACCGCGAGTGCGCCTATGCCCACGGGGATCTCCACATTCGACCCGACGGAGACTCCGCGGCATTTCACCTCGTGCTCGAAATCGATGTGGACGACTACGTCCTGGGTGTCTCGGAGATGCCCTACTTCTGGGGCCGCTCCGGCGGATACGAGGCGCTCAAAGCCCAGGCCATCGCGGCCCGTTCGTACGCCATCAGCCGCCAGGTCGAGCGCGGCAATCCCCAGAATCGCCCCGGATGCTGGTGCCACGTGGTCGACACCGGGGTCGACCAGCGCTACGTCGGCTGGGGCCACAGTGGGCTCGGCCAGCAACGGTGGCTCGACGCGGCACGCGAGACCGCCGGCGAGGTCGTCACCCACCCCAGCGTGCAGCGCGGCGGCAAGAAAATCGCCATCGGCGCCCTCTACGGCTCATCGAGCTACGGGCGGACCGAGCCATCCTCTACCGTCTACGGCACCAACCGCCCCTATCTGGTGAGCGTCGATGACCACTGGAGCGTCGACCCTGCCGTCGGCAACCCCAGGGCCACCTGGACCAAGACCCTTTCCAGCTCGACGCTGGCCGCCGCGGTGGGCGTCCCCGCCGGCCGCAAGGTCGTCGATGCCGAAATCATCGAGTGCTCGCCTTCCGGCGCGGCCTCCCGGGTGCGGTTCACGGACTCCGAGACGGCGACGACGACCCTCACGACCCAAGCGCTGCGCTCCTTGCTCGGGTTGAGCTCCCCACAACTCACCGCCATCAACGGCGTCAGCCCTTGTGACGGCCTCGGCGACGATGGCGGAGGCGGCGGCCCCGGAGGCGGCCCCGGCGATCTCACCGCCCTCGATCTCGAGATCGACGACAACGACGCCGGCGACAGCAGCGGAAACGGCGACGGTCGAGCGCAGTGCAACGAGACGGTTGAATTGCGGACCCGGGTCGGCAACAGCGGCGACGCGGCGGCAACTCGAGTCGCGGCAACGCTGGTGACCTCAGATCCCTACCTATCGGTCGTCCACAACACCACGTCGGACTTCCCCGATATCCCAGCCGCCGGCTCGGGCATCAACCGCAACGACTGGGACATTGCCATCGGCCCCGGAGCTCCTGCCGGCTACGAGGCCGTGTTTGAACTCAGCGTTACGACCGCGGAGGGCGGGCCGTGGACGCTGGAATACAAGCTGCCGATCGAATGCGAAGGTGGACCGGGTGCCGGATCACTCAACGTCGTGTCGGTCACCGTGGACGACGGGACCACCGGTGACAGCGTCGGCAACGACGACCGGCGCGCCCAATGCGGCGAAACGATCGAGCTCTACGTAACCCTGGAGAACCAGTCCGGCCTCACCCTGCGGAGCATCAACGCAGACTTCGCAACGACCGACTCCAAGGTCACCATGCTGCACAATGTGGATTCGGCCTACCCGGACATGAACAACGGCGGTCGCGGGCGCAACCAGAACGACTGGGACATGCGCATCGCCGGGTCCACTCCGGACGGACACGTCATCAGCGCCACCCTCACCGTCGTGGCGGCAGGGGGTGGCCTCTGGGTCGTCCCGGTCGAGATCCCGGTCGAATGTGATGGCGGCGGAGGCGGCGACTCCCCCCCGGGTCTCGGAATCGCGGGTACCACCGTCGACGACGGCGTGCGCGGCGACAGCAAGGGCAATAACGACAAGCGGGCGCAATGTGGCGAGACCATCGAGCTCTACATCGCACTCGAGAACACCGGGGCGACAACCGTCGCCGGACTCAGCGGTGATTTTGCGACCTCTGATCCCTACTTGCGGTTGCTCTACAACCGCACCTCGCCCTATCCGGAGCTGGGTCCGGACGCGGTTCGCGACAACACGAACGACTGGGACATGCTCGTTGCCTCGAACACCCCCAACGGCCATACGGCTCACTTCACCTTGACCGTGACCAACTCGGCCGGGGAGCGCATCGCCCTCAACGGAACGTTGCAGATCGACTGCGGCGGCGGGGGAGACGACGGCGGCGGGGGCACTGGTGACGTCGCGGTCGGCGCCTTCACCGTCGACGACGGCGTGCGCGGTGACAGCATCGGCAACAACGACAAGCGTGCCCAGTGCGGTGAGACCATCGAGCTCTACATCGCCCTCGAAAACAAGGGGAGCGGAACGCTGCGAGGCGTCACGGCCGAACTGATCGACCGCAGTGGCCAGTCCGGCCTCCTCTACAACGCCACATCGAGCTATGGAGATATCGGCGCCGGACGCGCCGTCGAGAACGACAATGACTGGGACATCTGGATCGATGCTCGCGCCACCGGCACGATCAGCTATCGCTTGAGAGTGTCAACCGCCGACGGATTCGCCGGAGAGTTCCCGATCGAGGTCCCGGTCTCCTGCGGCTAGTGGACCACCAGGAGGGTGTTGAACAAACGCCGTGCGGGATTGCGCCAGCGAGCAAACGCCTGGTCTCTGGACGTCGCGGCAAGCCCAAGCTGGCGTTGTTCGACAGTCTCCTCGATCACGTACGGTTCGATGGACCGCGCCCAACGGGCCGTCCCCATCACCGCTGCGGTTGTGTACTTGGCCACGGGTGCTGAACCCTGCTTCGGTGTGGTGACCGGCGGCTTCGGATCGGCAGACGGCGGCTCAGGGTCATCGGCGGGTGGCTGCGGATCGTCGACGGGCGGCTCGGGGACATCGGCGGGCGGCGGATCATCCGAAGGCGGAGGCTCAGGATCGCCGACGAGACCCGGCGGGCCCTTCATGAAGACGACCGAGACCCAGAGCTTGCCGCTTGGTTCCACGGCCACACCGACACCCACATAGTTGTAGTCGCCCAGAATGTTCTTGCGGTGACCCGAGGAGTCCATGAAGGCGTCGTGGAGACGGCCGGCGTCGGGTCCAACTCCGATGTTCTCGGCGAGCTTGGACCACCCGGTGGTGACCGACCCGAGATTGGGGTTGTGGTAGAGGTCGTCTTTGTCCATCATCCGCTTGGCGTGGGCCGTGGCGTCGTCGGCGAGGTCCCAGTAGACCTCGAGCGGAGCCAATCCCCGTGCGGCGCGCTCCGAGTTGATCTTCGAAACAAAGGTCCCGGCCGAACCGGCCATCGCCGGGGCGTGGCCCAGGCCGAGGCTCATCACGGCGACGGCCAGTGCGACCGTCAGGGTTCGTCGGATGGTGCCCATTCGTCCCTCTTCCCACACGGAGCGTCGTTGACGGGTACGTTCCGTATCGGTTGCGGCCAGACACCGCTTGAGGAATCGAACCGGGGGTGACTGGTTACCTCTGGTCGCGAGCCATGTCCTCGGCGAGGGCAACCATGGTGCGCACGCCAAAGCCGGTGGCGCCTTTGGGAATGTAGTGCTCGGCCTTGTCGGCTCGGGCCGGTCCGGCGATGTCGAGATGCACCCAGGGGACGTCATCGACGAAGTTGGAGAGGAACAACCCGGCGGTGATCGCACCCCCAAAACGACCTCCCGTGTTCTTCACGTCGGCGATCGGGGATTCGATCAGCGGGGCGTACTCCTTTTCGAGCGGGAGGGTCCACACGCTCTCACCGGCGCGGGCCGCCGCCGCGGTCACTGCCGAGACGGCATCGTCGTCGTTGCCGAGCAACCCCGCGATATTCGCCCCGAGCGCGACCTTGCACGCACCGGTCAGTGTGGCGATGTCCACGATGAGATCGGGCTCTTCTTCGACGGCCAACGAGAGTCCATCGGCAAGCACCAAGCGCCCTTCGGCGTCCGTGTTGAGCACCTCGATCGTCTTTCCATTGCGGGCCCGCAACACATCGCCCGGCCGCAACGCGGCGCCACCGGGCATGTTCTCGGTGAGCGGGGCGATGGCGATCACCCTGACCGGCAGATCGAGTTGGGCGATGACCTGCATCGCCCCGAAGACTGCCGCAGCGCCGGACATGTCGGTCTTCATCGTCTCCATCGCTGCTGGGGGCTTGAGCGACAGGCCACCGCTGTCGAACACGATGCCCTTGCCGACCAATACCACCGAAGCCGCGGCTCCCTCCGGTTCATGTCGCAGGACGACCATGCGGGGCGGGTTGGTGGCACCGGCGGCAACACCCAGCAAGCCACCAAATCGCTCCTCGACGCACGCCGCCTCGTCGTAAACGGTGATGGCCAGGCCGGTGTTCGCCGCGATTTCCTCTGCCACCGCCGCCAGGTAAACGGGCGGTTTGGCGGAGGCCGGTTCGTTAATGAGGTCTCGGGCGAGCGCGACCCCGGCTGCCAAGGTGGATCCGCGATTGGCCGCAGCCATCGCGGCCGCGTCCGCGCCGGCCAGCTCCAGCGTTTCAGTCTTCGCCGGTTTCGGCTCGCTCAGGTACTTGTCGAAGCGGTATTGGCCGGAAATGAATCCAAAGGCAACACATTCTGCGGCGTCTTCGATTTCGAGGTCGTGAAGGGTCGTCACCACCGCGGCGTACCTACTCGCGGCACGCCCCGCTGTCCCGGCGGCACGGCGCAGCCCCTCGGCATCCACCTCATCACCCAAGCCGAGGAAGACCACGCGCCCGAATTCGACGCCGCCACCACCGGGCACGACTGCCATTTGGCCGACTTTGCCGGTGAACTCCTCGCCGGCGAGGTACTCCTCCACCCAATCGCCCAAGGCCGCCACTGCCCAATCCGCCCCGGGACCCCAAGTGAGCCCCGACAGGACCGGTACCACCAGCAGGTCGCCACTTGCAGCGTCCAGGGTGTCCCCGGCAACCACTTCGATCATTTCTCGTCCTCCGTTCGGCTTGGAACCCACTCGCCTTCAGCGGCACGGGCCAGCATGTACAGATAGTCGGCAAGGCGATTGAGGTACGCCACCACCTGAGACGCTTCCAAGCCACCGCCTGACGCGTAGGTAACCGCCCGACGCTCAGCACGCCGCACCACCGTGCGGGCGACATCGATGGCGGCGGCAACCTCGTTGCCGCCGGGCACGACGAACTCAGTCGGCATCCCAACCTCGGCGACGACCTGGTCGATCGCGGTCTCGAGGGCGGCGACCATCGACTTGGTCACTCGCGATACGCCGTCATCGAGCTTCGCCCGGTTCTCGGGAGCCGTTGCCAACTCGGCGGCCACGACGAACAACTCGCGCTGGATACGCAGCAGCTCCTCGGCCATTCGGCCGTCGGCGGCAGCCCGAGCCACTCCAAGGGCGGCGACGGACTCGTCCACGGTTCCGTAGGCCTCAGGACCCAAGGCGTCCTTGTCGACCCTGCCGCCGTAGAAGAGCCCAGTGGTGCCGTCGTCACCCTTCCTGGTGTAGATCTTCATAACGATGGAGCGTACCCGGACGTGCAGCCAATCCGCCTCATGAGGTTCCGAACGCCAGCAGCCGCCCGAGCACCACGACACCAAACGATGTGAGCACCGCGAGGTAGCTGAGCCCGGTGGCGGCCATCACCCCGGTGTAGCTCGGCTCCTGGAGGGAATACCACACCGCGACCAGCAGCAGGAAGGTCATCAGCGTCAGAGCCACAAACGCCCAGCCGAGGATGGCGTCTGCCGGCATCCAGTCGAGAGCGCCATTGAGCACCATGTAGATGAAGTCGATGAGCAGACCGGCGCCGCCGACAACGTCGAGACGCTGCAGGGCCGATCGGGGCAGGCGAGGATCGACGAGATACCAGTGACCAAGCATCATCGTGGCGGTGACCCCACCGAGGAACGCCATGCCGGAGAGCACCGGGATGGCCGGCGAACCTGCTCCGGCGGCAAGTCCAAGCGCCACGGCCGAGCCGGCGAAGAAGGCGGCCGCCAAGCGAGGGCGGCGGCCCATCAAGGCCCCGGCAATCGCCAAAACTGCGCCGACGTAGGCGAGGGTGCCGGTGCCCGCCGCACCGGCGGCAACGCCCAGGACGGCGACCACGGCGCCGGTGAGCCAGGCGTAGCCGGGGCCAACGAGGCGCCACCAGGCGACGGCGGCACCGCACGCCGCAGTCCCGCCCGTCCACAGGGAAAGGACGAGTGCCGGGTCTACATCCAAATGGCCGCCTCCCCTGCTTTCCCTACGCCAGCCATTGACGGATCTGCTCGGCCACGGCCTCGGGCGTCAATCCGTACTGCTCGGCGAGAACCTCGGCCGGCGCCGACGCCCCGAACCGGTCGATGCCGATATTGAGGCCCGCCGTGCCGGTGATGGTCGACCACCCGAACGTGACCCCCGCCTCAACGGAGGCAAGCGGGAGGCCGTCACCAAGCACCTCGGTCCGGTAGGCGGCGTCTTGCTCGAGGAAAGCGCCAACACACGGCATGCTGACCACACGCAACGAGATACCCTCGGCAGCCAACAGATCGGCTGCCGCCAACGCGGTGTGAACTTCCGAGCCGGTGGCGACGACTACTGCAGCGTCGCCGTCGCGGATGATGTAGGCGCCGCGGGCGACCTCGGCCCGGCTCTCGTCTGCCGGCACTGGGAGGCCTTGCCGGGTCAGGATGAGCGCAGTCGGCCCATCGGTGCGGTTCATCGCAAGCTCCCAGGCGCCGGCCACCTCAGCCGGCGTCGCCGGACGTATTACCCGAAGGTTCGGGATGGCTCGCAACGCCGCCACGTGTTCGACCGGCTGATGGGTCGGACCGTCTTCGCCGAGGAAAATGCTGTCGTGGGTCCACACCCAGACGGACGGCGTCCCCATCAGCGCCCCAAGTCGGACCGCACCACGCATGTAGTCGGAAAACTGCAGGAAGGTCGCTCCGTACCCGCGCATCCCGCCGTGGATGGTCATGCCGTTCACGATGGCGCCCATCCCAAACTCACGAACGCCGAAGCGAATGTTGCGCCCGCTGCGGTCAGATGCAGAGAAGTCGGTCGAGCCTGCGATGAGCGTGTTGTTCGAGCTGGCCAGGTCGGCGCTGCCTCCCATCAGGTCGGGCCGCATCGCCGCCAACTCCTGGATGACGGCGCCTGAGATCTGCCGAGTGGCAACGCTCTCGCCCGGCTCGTACTCGGGAACCGGCACCATGATCGGCCCTGGCTCGAACTGTGCGACCCAGGCGGCCTGTGTGGCTGCGTCGGCCGCCACCTCCGCTTCGAATCTGCCGTCCCATGCGGCGTGGGCTTGGCGACCCCGATCCATGGCCCTGTTGAAGAAGTCGTAGACCTCGGGCGGAACCTCAAAAGGTTCGAGGTCCCATCCGAGTGCCTCTCTGGTCAGGGCAATCTCGTCGGGACCAAGCGGCGACCCATGGGCGCCGGCACTGTCCTGCTTGTTCGGGCTGCCGTACCCGATGTGCGTCTTGCACGAAATCAAGCTCGGCCGGTCTTCTTCGGCGACGGCGGCTGCGATCGCCTCGGCGATGGCCGGCTGGTCGTGACCGTCAACGGTCAGCGTGTGCCAACCGTAGGCATCAAATCGCTGTGGCACGTTCTCAGTGAAGGCCAGGGAAGTCGGCCCGACGAGCGAGATGGCATTGTCGTCGTACAGGTAGATCAGCTTGCCGAGTGCCAGGTGTCCGGCGAGGGACGCCGTTTCGGAGGCGACGCCTTCCATGAGGTCGCCGTCCGAGACGAAGCCGTAGGTGCGGTGATCGATGAGGCTCGCCCCAAACTTGTCCCGCAGGTGGGTTTCGGCCAACGCCATCCCCACGCCCGTCGCAAACCCCTGCCCAAGGGGGCCGGTGGTCATCTCGATGCCGAGCTCAGGCTCGATCTCAGGATGGCCGGCCGTCGGTGAGCCCCACTGCCGGAAGTTGCGGATGTCGTCCATGGTCAGCGGGAAACCGGCGAGGTGAAGCGCCGAGTAGAGCAACATCGAGCCGTGGCCGTTGGAGAGAACGAAGCGGTCGCGGTCGATCCAGGTTGGATCGTCGGGATCGACGGTGAGGAACTGACCCCACAACACGACCGCAAGGTCGGCCATGCCCATCGGCATCCCCGGATGCCCTGAGTTGGCCCGTTGGACGGCATCCATCGAAAGAACCCGAATGGTGTCGGCGGCGAGTTGTTCGATGCTCTTGGTCACAGTGGCCTCCAGGAGTTGTTGCTGTGCGGCCAGGCTAGTGCCGTGTCATCCCGGCCAATCGATCCGGGTCCCGGTCGGAAGGGAGCGCTCGGTGGACGTGCGCTGGACGATGCCGGCGTTGGTGACCACGACATTTGTGTTGTCGCAGCCTCCGGCAGCGTAGGTCTGGTAGTTGGTCCGCAAGGCGACGGGCCGCACCTTCTCACCGGAGGCGGTCTCGGCGAGGAAGCCGCTCCACTGCGCCGCGGCCGGCGGGGCATCACAATCGGCAAAGACCTCGGACCACACCACCGGATCGGCCAGCCGAGATCCGCCGGCCCACAGCTCACGAACCACCGTGAGGCGGCTTCGCTCCAAGTCCTCGACGGTGCCAACCCATGCTCCGGGCCGATCGGCCACTCCCGCGATCCGCAGTCGATATGGGGCGCCGGCTCGCCACGAGAAGTCCCTGGTGTTGGCGTTGTTGAGCGAGCTGGGGAGGTCGGAAACCGATCCGTCGAGTTCGCCCCCGCCGCGCCGTTCGGCGCGGTAGCCACCCCAGTTGACTGCCGTGCCTCCCGGGTACCCGGGGTGCCACTGCAGGCCGAGATGCGCCCCGCCGGTTGGTGTGTTCCCATCGGCAAACCCGGCCTGGAGTGCCCAGAAGTAGAGGCGGCTGACGCGAGGTGGCTCGACGATCGTCAGCACGGCGCTCACTGCGGCAATGGGTTCAGACCGTGGCAACTCCCACATGAGGTGAAACGACGAAGCGCGATTGGAGGATGTAGGCCGCCCTGAGATACGCCGACCCGGGGTGCTGCCGAACAGACGGCCGAGAAACGCCCTCACTCGACGACGGGTTGCGCGATATGCCGATGAGCGCCCTGGTAGGCAGCGACGTGACCCATCCCTCCAGTGTACGGAGCTGATGTGGCCGTTGCCTCGGAACGGAGCGGTGCCTACCGTGCACGATGCCGTGGACAACACAACCGCCCCAGCCCCGGAAATCGCAGAGTCGCCGTTGCCACCACCCGGCACCGTGGCGGATCTGCTGCGCGCCGGGGGACTGCCTGCCGGCGACATCGGTCACCACGAGCACACCACGGTATGGACGGCGATGGTTGACGGCCGGATCGGAGGCGCCGCCGTCCTCGAACAGTATGAATGTTACGGCCTGCTGCGGTCGGTCGTTGTCGCCCAACCACACCGCGGCCAGGGTTGGGCCCGGCTCTTGACGGAGAAGGCGCTCTCGGCGGCCCGAAAGGCGGATCTCGTTGCGGTGTACCTCCTCACGGAGACCGCAGCCGACTACTTCTTCGGCCTCGGCTTCGTCGCCATCGGCCGCCAAGCGGTTCCCCCCATCGTCCGCCAATCCGCCGAGTTCGCCGCACTATGCCCCGAGACCGCCATCGCCATGGTCCGCGAGCTCCACGTCTGACCAGCTTGCTGGCGACCGGCCCGCAGCCAAGAACCGGAAGGGCCATCCGCCTCTATCGGCGGTAGACCGAGAAGGGATGGTGGAGGTTGAGGGCGCCGCCCGAAGGGACCAGCCTTGCCTTCCGAGACGACGCTCTCGGATAGGAGAAGCCATGAAGCGGCTGGCATTAGCTCTGGCAGCCCTGGCACTCGTAGCTGGCGCCTGTGGTGGTGGGGAGTCGGGCGGCGTGGCCACTTCAACGCCCAGCCGGCCCAGCAGCACCCTGTCTCCCACCACGACCGGGCCGGCCACCACAACCACAACGACGACGACAACAACAACAACCACGACGTTGGCCTTCGGTCCGCCCGCTCTATACCTTCCGAACGAACTCGTTTCGGTGGCCGAACTCGTGCAAGGACTCGAGCTCGACGAGGAGACCGGGGAACTCGAGGACCTGCAGTACGAGATCAACGTGGCCCTCGTCTTTGGGGACGGCTCCCATGAGACGATCGATGCACTGGATGCCGCGTTCAACGACGTGGCCTCGCACCTCGAGGCCCACCCAAAGGACGTAGACGTTCTGATCCTCTTCGGGCGCCTGGGAAGAATCCGGGCCGTTCTTCAGCCTCAAGTGTCCGTGCAGGGTGATGCGGATGTTCCCGAGCTTCCTCCCATCATCCCCGAGGACGAGCTCCGCGACGCGCTCGATCTGGCACTTGAGGTGGATCCCTCTCGAGCGGACGCCGCATACTGGCAGGCGCGCTTGTACGGCCTGACACCCGGATTCGGTCCCCCCGATCCCGCCGACATGGAACAAGCGATCCGCTATGCCCGGCTTGCCACCACCCTGGAACCCGCCAACGCCGGGTATCGAATCGCGCTGGCGGCGTACCTGCACCAATTCGGGCAAACCGAAGAGGCGGTTGAAGTGCTCGACCTCATACACGATCACCCGTTTGCGGCCTGGCTGAGGATCATTGCGACGCCACCACCGGTGCCGGAAGGGGCGGCCGCCAACGAGTGGGCCTTAGGGACCTTCCTTCCCGTGGTCGAGAGCCTCTCAGGGGTCTCGCAGGCTTGGGGCCGCGGCTACGTCGTGCCCGGTGGCCTCGAAGACATCGAGAGCTTCTACCGATCGATCATGCCCGAGTTCACACTGCTCGGATGCGAGGTCGGGACTGATCTAAGCGACCTCAAAGTAACGGTATGTGCGCAGGCACTTACCGTCGTAGACGGCACGTTCGTGCCGTCTACGGACGCGGAGACCACCAGCGACCCCACCTTGTACGATTGGTTGCTCGTTGCTGCCGAGTACCGCGGCATGACTGCCGACGCGACACCGGTCGAACTCGAGGTGCCGCCGGAGACGGCAGATCTCTTCTGCGTGATGTACATCGTCAGTACCCTGGCGCTTTGAACCATGATCGCCTCTCTGCAGGTCACGACCGCGACGACGAGAACGGCCCACAACTGAGAATGCCGCCTGGGGCACTGCGAGGACCAAGCCAACAACCCAACTGCCCAGACGATGACCAAAACAGCGCCAGCCTCCCGCTGCAATCACTCGCCTCACCGCACTGATCACTGGATCGTGCGCCAAAACGGCCGGCGAAGGACACCACGCATTTCCTCACCTCGACGCTCGGCCTCGTGCCACAACGTCTGTGCGCATCACATTTCGGTGCCCGTGTCGAGGTCGGCAACGATGAGCCGGTGGTCGGAGCCGGGGAGGGGGACCGCGAAGACGTCGTGGACGCCGATGCCGCGGACCATGACATGGTCGATACGCAGCAGCGCCCGGCCGGCCGGACGCAGGCTCCATGTGGGGTCGGCTCGTTCGCCGCGAACCGTCGCCGCGGTCTGGGCCGCATCTCCCATAGCCCTGTTGAGACGCCGATAGGCTGGCCAGCCGGGGGCGGCGTTGAGATCACCGAGCACCATGGCATCGTGGCCGTCGGCGTGTTCGATGATGCGGCTGAGCTGGTGCGAGCGCTCCGGGAGCGACCGCCACGGCGGGAAGACCATTGGATGCGTCATATGGACGTTGAGCACCTTGATCGTGCGGCCCAGGTTTGGCCACGAGTCGGGGTCGAGAGTCGCTACGGTCGCCGGACGGCGCGGCAGATCGAGCCTCTCGCTGCGCACCGGTCGGCACGCCCCGATGCCGAGACCTGAAGACCCTTCCCTGGGATACAACACACCGTGCTCGAAGTGGTCGGCAACCACATGCCCCAACTCGGGGGTCAGCTCTTGGAAGGCCCCAACGTCGGGCCGGAGTTCAGCGAGCAGGGCCGCCAGGTCGTTTGATGGGACCCTGCCCCGATAGAGGTTTGCCGAGACAACTCGCACTGGGATACTCCTAGTCCGAGACGAATGAACGAGAGGTCAGACCTTACGCCAACTCGGCTCGAAGGGGTGCCGGCGCGGCACCAGCCCTCACGCGATCATGGACCGGCGCGGCAGCCTGTGACCGGACCCCGGACCTGAGTAGCGGCCGTTGGCCGACCTCACGTAGGCCGCAATCACGATGCTCCCCACCGCCGCCCAGGCACACCACAGCGAGATGAGCCCGGTCCCCTGCAGCCACGACAAGCCGGCGACGACCACGATGTTCGCCGCACCGAACGTGACGAGTCGACGGTGACTCGACATGAGCAGCGGAACACAGGTCGCCACCACGTAGAGCACCACGATCAGACCGCCGTGTTCGAGGTCAACCGAGTAGGCGATGTAGCGCCCACCGATGGCGGCCTGCACCGGACCCTCGGCCAATGCTTGAGCCAGCACGCTTGCCGCCACACATCCGGCGACAACCGAGGGCATCATCCACCGTCGCCGCCGGAGTTCCGGCTCGATGCCGACGATGGCGACGGGAACCAAGAGCGGCACGACCACGAAGGCCAGCGCCAGGTACAAGGTGATCGCCGACTCGCCGGTGGCAGGGTCGACCTTCCCCTGCAGTCCCCACCACGCCACCGCTTCGATCAGTTGGTGAATCCCGAGTACCAACGGGATGAGGGAAAGACCGAGGTAGCGGTGGTTGGTGGTGTGACGTATCGCGTCAATCCCAAGCACACCGACCACGATCCCCGCGGCTACGTCGACCTCGGGAGAGAAACACAGGAACAGAGCTGGCAGCCACATGATCACTCCTGGAGCCGCAACATTCTTTCCGAGTTCTACCCCAAGGCTCGCGCTGACGTCCGACGCCCGCTAGGGGCCAATCGTCTCAGCCGAAACGGTCCATCGGCAACCGCACTAGTGAACGACGACCAACTCGCGGGGCGATCGATTGAGGCGATCGACCCCTGCCTCGGTGCAGACCACGATGTCCTCGATCCGAACCCCAAACCGGCCCGGCAGGTAGACGCCGGGCTCGATGGAGAACGTCATCCCCGGCTCGAGTAGCTGGGAGTTTCCGGTCACCAGATACGGGTCCTCGTGGACGTCGAGACCGATCCCATGCCCGAGCCGATGGATGAAGTAGTCGCCGTAGCCGGCATCGCTGATGATCTTGCGGGCCACGGCGTCGACGGATTGGGCTTCAATACCCGGCCGCACCGCATCGGCACCTGCAGCTTGTGCTCGGCGCACTACCTCATGGACCTCGCGGTAGTCCGCACTCGGCTCGCCAACGTGAAAAGTCCGCGTCGTGTCCGAGTGGTACCCGTGGATCGTTCCCCCAAAGTCGATCACCACGCTGTCGCCTGCGCCAATGACCCGTTCATCGGGTTCGTGGTGCGGAGATGCACCATTTGGTCCCGAAGCCACAATGGCGAAGTCAACCGTTTCGCACCCCTCCTCCTGGGTCATGTCGATCACTTCGCGCGAGAGACGGCGTTCCGTCTTGCCGGCGAAGTGGTGCGCCGCCAGGCGGGCCGCTACTCGATCGACGGCCTCGGCAGCCCGCCGCAGCAGGTCGATCTCGGCCGGCTCCTTGATCAGCCGCAGCGCCGCCGTGAGATCGCGGGCCGAAGTGAACTCGATCGCCGGCAAGGCTCTCTGCAGCCCCAACAGGAACACGGCCCAGGTGCGGTCGCCGATTGCAGCCCGGGTCCGGGAGCCGATCAGACTCGCGACGATCTCGATCGGGTCTGCGGTTTCACCCCAGGCGAGTACCTCGAAGACATCGTCGTGGCGCTCCACCCGAGGCGCCTCGAGTTCCGGCACCACCAACGTGGCGTCTCCGTCGCGAGGAATGACTGCCATCGTGAGGCGCTCCAGCGGCATGGCCTGGTACCCCGTGAGATAGGGAAGCTCGGATCCCAGCGAGGCGAGCATCACATCGATGCCGGAGCGCTCCATCGCGACGCGCGCCCGCGCCACCCGTGCCGCGTAGTCGAATGTCGGGACTTCGGTCATGGTGTTGCTCCTGCCAGAGAGTCGCGGGCGTGATACGAGGACCGTACCAGCGGCCCCGATTCGACATAGCCGATGCCGAGGCGCTCCCCTTCCTCCCGGTAGCGGTCAAACTCGTCGGGGTGGACGTAGCGATCGATCGGGCGGTGGCGAACAGTCGGTCGCAGGTACTGGCCGATCGTGACGATGTCGACGCCCACAGCGCGCAGGTCGGCGAGGGCGCCCAGCACCTCATCCTCGGTCTCGCCCATGCCGACGATGAGCCCGGACTTGACGCTCCCTTCGGGCCGCAACCACTTGGCCCGCGCCAGCAGCGTCAGCGACCGCCCGTAGTTGGCCGCGGTTCGGATGTCACGCTGCAAGCGCAGAACGGTCTCGGTGTTGTGGTTGAGCACGGCTGGTTCGGCCCCCATCACCGTCTCCAGCGGTGCCGACTCGCCTTTGAAGTCGGGAATGAGCACCTCGACATCGCAGTATGGAACCCGAGCCCGAATCTCTTTGATCGTTTGCTCGAAGATGAACGCTCCGCCGTCGGGCAGATCATCACGGTTCACCGACGTGAGCACCGCATGGCGCAGCCCCATGGCGGCCACCGCTTCGGCGGCGCGAACGGGTTCGCCCACATCGACTTCGCCGGGGCGGCCGGTTGTGACGTCACAGAAGGCACAGGCCCTGGTGCAGCGGTCGCCGAGCAACATCATGGTGGCGGTCCCGGCTTCCCAGCATTCGTAGATGTTGGGACACTTGGCTTCCTCGCACACCGTGTTGAGTTCGAGTCCCCGCATCAGCTTCTTGAGGTCTCGGTAGCCCTCGGTGGAAAGGTCGGCTTTGACACGCATCCACTCGGGACGTTCCGGCTCACCGGCAAGCAGTCCCCGGATCGCGATCGGCGCCTCATCGCGCAAACGCGGCGAGAACACACCTGCCGCCACCATCTGATCGACATCGAACGGCGTCCGGCGAGAGCCCCGAGAGAAGGCCCCGAGCTGAACTTCGGCACGCCCCGGCCCGAAGATCGCCTCGGCGTGCGGAAGCAACGCGGTAACGGCCTCTTCCAGCGTCACGGGACGGCCGCATAGTTCGGAAATCGAAGTCACGGACCGGTCCGCAATGCCGCACGGAACAATGTGCCCGAAGTAGGTGAGGTCCGGCTCGACATTGAGGGCAAAGCCGTGCATCGAGACGCCGCCCGCCACACGCACACCGATGGCGGCGACCTTGCCGCGACCGGTCCACACCCCGGTGTAGCCCTCCTCGGCCCAGGCTTCGACCCCGAGGTCCGCCAGGGTTGCGATGAGCATCTGCTCGATTCGGCGCACGTGGCCGACCATGTCGTAACCGCGAGGCAGCCGCGGGACAGCGAGAATCGGGTAACCGACGAGTTGGCCGGGACCGTGATAGGTGATGTCGCCGCCACGATCGACGTAGTGCAGCTCTGCATCGAGTTCCGCCAGCCGATCCGGCGACGTGATGAGGTTCGAACCGTCGCCGTTGCGGCCCACCGTGTAGGTGTGGGGATGCTCGAGCAGCAACAAATAGTCGTCGACCGTTCTCCCGGTGGTCCGACCCTCCCAGATGGCGCGTTGCAGGTCCCAGGCCTCGCCGTACGGGAGCCGTCCGAGCCACCGGACCCGCCACTGCTCTGCGGCTCCGACCTGAACTGGGCTCACGCCAGCTCCTGCTCCCAATCCCAGGTCTCGAGGTTCTCCCGGATCCGGTTGAGGAAAAGCACCGCAGTCGAACCGTCGAACGCTCGATGGTCCCAGGTGAGCCCGAGATAGCCGATGTGGTGGATGGCGATGCTGTCGCTGCCATCGGGCAGTTCAACCACGACGGGCCGCTTGGTCACGGTGTCGGTCGACAAGATGGCGACATTGGGCATGTTGATGACGGGGTTCGTCATGAACGAACCATACGGACCCGGGTTGGTGATGGTGAAGGTGCTGCCGGTGACGTCGTCGGGCGTGATCTTGCCATCGCGGGCCTTGATCGCCATGGTGCGGATATCGCGCGCCAACGCCGACATCCGCTTCTCGTCGGCGCTGCGAACGGTCACCACCACCAGACCTTCCTGGTTCATGTCGACGGCGATCCCGAGATGGATGCTGCCGTGAAAGATCTGCTTGCCCTCGTCCAGGTAGAACGAGCTGTTGACGGCCGGATACGCCTTCAAGGCGTCCATGGTGGCTCGGGCGATGAACGGCAGATAGGTCAGCGAATAGCCCTCGCGCTCTTTGAACTCGACCTTGTGGGCTTGGCGGACCCTCTCCACCCTCTCGTAGTCGACCTCGATCGAGGCCCAGACATGAGCGGCGTCGTGCTTGGCCTGCACCATGTTCTCCGCGATGCGGCGACGCAACCGGCTGAGGTCGATGACCTCGTCGTCCGCCGCAACCGGAATACCTGCGGCGACCGCCGGAGCTGGAACAGACGGAGCAGGGGGCGATGGAGCCGGCCTGGGAGCGGGTGGCTGGGCAGGCGCCGGAGGCGGTGGTACGACCGCGGGCGGCGGAGCCGGTACGGTCCGAGGGGGCTCAGGCGGGGGCGGGACCGGCGCGGGGGCCACGGCGACGGGTTCCAAGGGCACCGGCGGAGCCGAGGGCTCGATCTCGACCTTGGGCTCGTCGGCTGGGTGGCATCGCGATCGAGGTGAGCGAGGGCGCCGACGGTTCCGTCCGCCCGGCAACAAAGTCCATCACGTCTTTGCGGGTGATTCGCCCACCCTCGCCGGTTCCAGGCACTCGATCGAGGTCGACGTCATGCTCGGCGGCCAATCGGCGCACGACCGGTGAGAGGACGCTGCGGCGCGGCGCACCCGATACGGCGGATGGCGCCGCGAAGGTCGACGCGGCCGCCGCTGTGGCAGGGGCCTCTGGTACCGGGTCGGGCGTGAAGGCGGCGGCCGCCGCTGCGGCCGGGGCCACCGGAACCGGCTCAGACGTGAACGAAGGGGCCGCGACCGGGTCGACGACAGGTGCGGCCGGTGCCACAAACGGCTCGGGTGCCGGGGGTGGCGTCGCGGCTTCGAAGGTGACTACTGGCTCAGGAGCACTGATGGGTTCGGGCTCCGCATCCGCCGGAGCGGCCGCCGCCGCAGCTTCACCCGGCTCGGCCAGTACCGCAAGCGGCGTGCCGACACTCACCGTTTCGCCCTCAGCCACGAGGATCTCTTGCAGCACACCTGCTGCCGGCGACGGGACCTCGGTGTCGACCTTGTCGGTCGAGATCTCGAGGAGAACCTCGTCCTCTTCAACCATGTCTCCCGGCTGTTTGGCCCAGCTCAGGATTGTCCCCTCGGTAACCGTCTCCCCGAGTTGGGGCATCGTGACCGTAACCGCCATGCTTCAGTACTCCTTGTTGGCCACTTTCAACTTAGCTTCCGCGAGGCCACAACCCTGGCATCAATGCAGGGATTTTCCGCTGGCGGACAGCAACGTCTCGCCGATCGCTTCCGACACCGTCGGATGCGCATGAATGAACGCCGCAGCCTCGACAGGCAGCGCCTCCCATGCGACCACATACATCAGCTCGTGGATCATTTCGCCGGCACCAGGCCCGGCGACGGTGGCCCCGATGATCGGCCCGTCCTTTTCGTTGATGATCTTGACGACGCCACCGGTTTGTCCCTGGATGATGGCACGGCCAACGCCGCGCATCCCATGGCTCGAAACCTCGATCTCGATCCCGGCCTCCCGAGCTGCTGCCTCGGTGAGCCCAACGCTGGCGATCTCGGGATGGGTGTAGGCGACCAGCGGGATCGCCCGGTAGTCCACCGGGGCGGTTGCGGCCGTCGCGATGTGGGTGATGGCCGCAATGCCCTCGGCAAAGCCGGCATGTGCCAGCTGGGGGGCGCCGGCAACGATGTCGCCGACCGCGTACACGCCCGGTGCGCTGGTTTGCATGGTCTCCGGGTCGACGACGACGAACCCTTGGTCGAGAGTGACCCCCTCCTCTTCGAGGCCCAGGCCCGAGGTGACCGGGGCGCGTCCCACGGCAACAAGGACAACTTCGACCTCAACCGCGTCATCGCCGTATGGCACCAGCACTCCGTCGGCTCCGACCTGAGCAGGGCCCACCATCGTTGCGGTGTGGATCTTGACCTTCTTCTTCTTGAACTCCCGCTCCAGCACCTTGACCGCCTCGGGTTCCGTACCCGGAAGCAGCGAATCAAGCGCCTCGAACAGATGAACCTTCGTCCCGACCTCGCTGAGGAGCGAGGCGAACTCGCAGCCGATGACTCCCCCTCCGATGATGGCGACACGGCGCGGCTGGGTAGGCCAGTCGAGCGCCTCGTCCGAGGTGACGATGCGGGTCCCGTCGATGTCATAGCCGGGAATGCTGCGCGGTACCGAACCGGTGGCGATGATCACGTTGCGTGCCTCGAGCTGCCGGGTGGTGCCATCGGCGGCCGATACCTCGACCCCGCCGTGGATCAAGCGCCCGTAGCCTTCGATGACGTCGACTCCACGAGCCTTGAGCAGACCGGAAAGGCCGTTGACCAGTCCGGTGACCACCTGCTGCTTGCGGGCGAGGGCGGCCCCCCAGTCCATCTCCGGAGGGGATGACGTCACTCCGTATTCGGCGGAGCGGGCCACGATCGAGTAGACGTCTGCGGTCTGCAGCCAGGTCTTCGCCGGAATGCAGCCGCGCAGCAGGCAGGTACCGCCGACCTCGTCCTTCTCAACCAGGGCCACGGAAAGACCAAAATTGTGGGCATAGAGGGCGGCGGCATACCCCCCGGGTCCACCACCGATAATGGCTACGTCGTACACGGTTCCTCCGAGAGCAGTCGGCACAGTCACTGCAAGCGTAGTGGTAGCAGGTGCTCCACCTCGGCCGCTAGATCTGGGAGAACCAGAGGGCACCGGCGACGAGAATGGCCATGCCGGTGACGAGGGCGGCGAGGATGAGATAGCGGGTCTGCACGGGATGGATTATCGCGGCATTCCAACTCGTATCCACCACTCGCTGGGCCCGGTAGCCTTTGGCCACATGGTGCAGATCCCCAATCCCGATCTCCGGGCCCTCGCCTCAGGTGAGGTTGTTGTTGCCTTCGTGACCCGCGGGACAGCCACCGAGGGCGACGAAATCGAACTCGCCGGTTCGGGACCGCGCGATGAGCGAGAGTTGAAGCCGGCGTACCGACGCTGGGCTGATGAACCCGCCCCCGCTGGGCCTTGGCTTGGCGTCGTTGATCGGGTGGACCCGGCCACAATCCTCGACCCAGAAGCCGGCGTCTCCCGCCACATCCTGACGGAAGCTCCCGTTGAAGGAGACGTGATCATCTTGCGGGTCTATGGGCCGGACGGCCCCGTGCTCGGAGAGGATGCGTTCGCGGCTCGCAGAAGCTCGGTTGAGGGAGCGCTGCGCGGGTGATCCCCGTTCGACTGCAATCACCGGGGGGTGTCGAGCTGGAAGCTCGCTGGGACGTACCCGACCGCCCGTTGGCCGCGGTCGTCTTCTGCCACCCCCACCCCCAGCATCGCGGGACGATGACCGTGCCACTGATGATCGGGGTGACCAATGTGTTGGTGGCACGAGACCTGGCGGTGCTGCGCTTCAACTTCCGCGGCGTCGGCGCCTCGACCGGAGAATGGGACAACGGAGTCGGTGAGATCGACGACGTCGGCGCTGCGGTCGACGCCGCCCGCGAGCGCTACCCCTACCTCCCGATCGGGATCACCGGCTGGTCGTTTGGCGCCGCCACCTCGCTCAAATGGGAGGCCCAGGCGCAAGCCGCCTTCGCCTGGGTTGGCATCGCCCCGCCCGTTCGCCTCAACGACGTTTACCGGCTACCCGACCCCGAGACACTGCTGCCTGCCACCCGCCAGATCATCATCGGCGACCGCGACCAGTTCAGCAGCGTCGCCGATACCGAGGACTACGCGCAGCAGATCGGCGCCTCCGTGCATGTCTTCGAGGGCAGTGACCACTTCTTCTACTTCCGTGAGGAAAGGGTTGGTGACCTCGTCGCCGATGCCCTCTGCGCCGCCTGCCTCCGCCCGGAGCGGTAGGGCGCACCCGTCTCGCGGAAGTCGCCGCTTTGGCGCGACGGGCTACCCGGGCTCGCCGGAGCCACCACCTCCGGCCTCGTCGCCGAGCTCCTCGGCCGCCTCCCCCGGCAACCCTGGGGTGAGCCCGAGCAGTTCTGCTGCGTTGTCGTGGAGGAACCGACGGGTGACAGATTTGGGCATCTCGAGGCGGTCCCAATCGGCGCGCAGCCGGTCGATATCGCCAAACGGGAAGTCACTGCCGAACAGCACCCTTCCGGCCAGCGGACCCCGGATCAGTCGCCGGACCCGATCGTCGAACTCCGTGGGTGAGTTGCCGCGCAGATCGAGCCAGACGTTGCCCTTGTGCATGGCGATCGTCACCGCTTCGTCGCGCCACATCGGTCCGGAATGGCTGATCACGATCCGCAGTTCGGGGAAGCGGGCGGCAACCCCGTCAACGTGGATGGGGCGGCCCGGTTCGAGGCGGACCCCGTCGCCTCCAGGCATGCCGGCCCCAAGACGGGTCGATCCGGTGTGGAACAGACACACCAGACCGTGATCGGCCGCGGACTCCCACACCGTGTAGGTGAATCGGTCCCCAGGACCGATTCCCTGGGCGGCAGCGTGGGTGGCGATGCCACGCATCCCAAGCCGCGCCGCCTCGTGGACCTGGGCCACGGCCCGAGCTCCCCTGGTGGGATCGACGGCGCCAAACCCGAGGAACACATCCGGAGCGGTCGCGACGAGTTCGGCGATCTTCGGTGACGAGAGGGGCGGCATATGGGTGACGGACTCCGTGTCCAATCCCAAGAGTACGGCACGTCCGTTGCGGCGCCGGTAGTAGTCCGCCAACTCCTCAGCCGTCAGTGGCTCGAGCGGCGCACCATCCAGGGACCGCAAGCTCGAAGCATATGGAGCCAGCGGACCTTCGAGAAGGTCGGCCACCGGAGGGTGGACATGAACGTCGATGAACTCCGTCACCTGGCGCGGAAGCCCCGGTTGCGGGCTTCCGGAAGAGAATCAGGACCGAACGACTGCAACAACTTGCGGTCTAGCATCTCTTCGCCGTTCACACGATCGTTCAACTCTTCGAACTCGGCGTCGTCGTCGCAGTCGTACACGACCATCGTGTCGCGCGTTCCGATGTAGCGATGCTCTTCGAATCGTCGTAGCCGACCCATTCACGACCTCCCGCGGCCTGTCGCTGCGACGATAGTCCCGCGCTCACGACTCACTGAATCGGACCACCGCTTGCGTGACATCAACCGCGCCGACCCTCAGCACCAGGGTGCCGTCCCCATCGGCATCACTGAACGCGATACTCCATTCGGCCAGGTTGCCGTCGGACGAGTCAACGGTGTATCCGGCAGTTGGCAGGTTGGTCTCGTAGTAGGCCACCACGGCAGGAACCTCTGCCGGGATGACGCACAGCATCTCTGTCACGCCGCGGTCGTAGTCGACCAGCGTGGAATCGATCCTGGCATCGTCGGGAATCGGGAACCCATCGGGAAGCGTCTCGGGGATTTCGCCCTCACCGAAGACGACACCGGTCGCGGCTTCGTCTGAGCATGCAGCGGCCAGCAGCGAAAAGGCCAGCACCACCAACACAAAGCTACGAAGAAGCGCCATGGTCCCTGGTTCACCTCTTTTCGGGGGCCGGGGCTCAGCGACCGGCAGTGTACCGCCCGGCGTTACTACCGATACGACGGGCAACGAGCGGCGTAGCCGGCTCGCCCACGATCAGCATCGCCACGACCTGCATCGAGGGATCGGCGCGCCACGCCGGGATGGTCGAGGGCGCCAACATGAAGTAGGCGGTCAAGAATGCCTCAGCCAACCGGCTCCGCAGGCCCGACGACGCTCGCTCAGACACGGGGCGGTTCCCGATAGATCCCGAAGACGTCTCGCATCGTTCCAACGATCTCGCCCAATGTCGCCCGTGCCCTCGCCGCCTCGATGAGAAGCGGCATCAGGTTCTGGTCTCCGCCGGCTCCGGCCCGCAAGGCCTCAAGTGCTGCGTCAACCCGATCCGCATCCCGCTCGCCACGCAACCGGGTCAGTTCGGCGCGCTGCGCTCGTTCGACTTCAGCCGAGATGCGCAGGATTTCCAGCGGTTCCTCGTCGTCCTTCACGTACTTGTTGACGCCGACGATGACACGCTCTCCCGACCCAATCGCCTTCTCGAACTCGTAGGCAGAGTCGGCCAGGGCCGACTGGAACCAACCATCCTCGATGCCGCGCAGCACGCCGTCGAGCATCGAACCGCCACCCATCCGGTATACGCGGGCAAAGATGTCCTCGGCGAGAGCCTCTATCCGATCTGTCATCTCCTCGACAAACCACGAGCCGCCCAGCGGGTCGATGGCGTCGGCAATGCCGGTCTCCTCGGCGATGACCTGCTGGGTACGCAAGGCCAACTCAGCGTTCTTCGCCGTCGGGAGTGCATAGACCTCGTCGAGCGCATTGGTGTGCAGACTCTGGGTTCCGCCCAGCACGGCAGCCAGCGCTTCGACGGTCGTGCGCACCACGTTGTTCTCGGGCTGCTGAGCGGTAAGCGAAACGCCCGCCGTCTGGGTGTGGAAGCGCAACTTGAGCGAGCGCTCGTCCTCGGCTCCATAGTGGTCGCGCATCCAGCGCGCCCAGATCCGGCGGGCGGCGCGGAACTTGGCGATCTCCTCGAAGAAGTCGATGTGGGCGTCGAAGAAGAACGACAAGCGCGGCACAAATGCATCCACGTCCATCCCCCGCCGCATTCCGGCCTCGACGTAGGCGAAGCCATCGGCGAGCGTGAAGGCCAGCTCCTGAACCGCCGTGGCCCCGGCCTCGCGGATGTGATAGCCCGAGATGGAGATGGTGTTCCACTGAGGCACCTGCTCGGTGCAGAACTCGATCATGTCGACGATCAGCCGCATGTGAGGTTCAGGCGGGAAGATCCACTCTTTCTGGGCGATGTACTCCTTGAGGATGTCGTTTTGCAGCGTGCCACGCAGCTGCGACCATGCAACACCCTGCTCCTCGGCGGCGACGAGCAGGAAGGCGAACAGGACCTCGGCGGGCCCGTTGATGGTCATCGACACCGACACTTTGTCGAGTGGGATCTGGTCGAAGAGGCGTTCCATGTCGTCTGCTGAACCCACGGCCACCCCGCAGTGACCGACCTCACCGAGGGATCGTTCGTCGTCGGCGTCGAGCCCCATCAACGTTGGCATGTCGAAGGCAACCGACAAACCGCCCTGGCCCTGCTCCAACAAGTGGTGGAAGCGTTCATTCGTCTCGGCGACCGAGGCGAATCCTGCAAATTGTCGCTGGGTCCACGGCCGCCCTCGATAGCCGGTGGCATGCACACCCCGCGTGTAGGGGAACTGGCCCGGGTAGCCGATCCGTTCATCGACTTCGCCGTCGGACGGGACACCAAGGGCCGGTACGTCCTCGAATGACATGGTGGCGAACCTGTCTTTGCGAAGCCGGCCCGACTGATAGGCCTCTTCCCACATGCGTCGTCGCTCATCCACGTCTCATCAACTCCAAGTGGCGTGCGGCCTTCATGGTAGAGGGCTGCCCACCGGTGGGGACGGGTGGACCGCGCTCAAGCCTCGTCGACGGGTTTGCCCACCGCCCCAATGGCGACCAGATACTCAGTCTGCAGATCGAGCACTTCCACAATCAGGGCGCCGTCGTAGGGATGTCCGGCTTCGAGGGCTCTGGCTTGGACGTACTCGGCGGCGTCGGCACCGCCGGCGACCGGAGGCGCCTCGAGGCCCGCCCGCAGATCTGGGTCCTGGAGGTACCGCACCGACCATTCGAGGATGCGCCGGACATCGGTTTTTTTCAATTGGGCCCCGGCGTCGTCGCTGAGGCGCGGCATGATGAACTCGATCGAATCCTCCTCGCCGTAGATGACGGCCCGCTCCGGAATCCGCCTGTGCTCTTGCCAGAGCAGGCCAATCCCGATGCTCAGCAACAGAGCGAAGAACACCACAGCGACGATGACAGGGGTCATATCCCTGATGGTAGGTGCTACCGTCCCGGCTTCTCCCTCAACGGGGTATCCACATGTTCGAAACCATGCGCCTGTTCTTCGCTTTGCTGACGGTCATCGCCAACGTCGTGGTGGTCGGCGGCCTGTTGCTCGCCATTGGCGGGCAGTTTTCGACCGGACTGGCCGACTTGCGAACTCGCGCCGCTGAGGCGATAGCGGGCAGGGAGATCACGTTGGCGCTCGTTGTCGCCTTGGTGGCAACCCTCGGCAGCCTCTACCTCTCCGAGGTCGAGCACCTCATCCCGTGCACGTATTGCTGGTACCAGCGCATCGCCATGTATCCGCTGACGGTCCTCTTCGCGATAGCGGCCTGGCGTCGCGACCCGGAGATTCGTCACTACGCGGCGCCGCTGGCCGGCATCGGACTCCTCATCTCCGGGTACCACTACCTGATTCAGCAGGTGCCGAGCCTGAGCGAACCGGCCTGCTCGTCGGTGATTCCGTGTTCTTCCGCCTACTTCTACGAATTCGGGTTCATGTCGATCCCGTACATGGCGGGAAGCGCCTTTGCGCTCATCTTGTTGTTCATGGTGGTTCTTCACGCCAATAGCCGCCGAGATGCGGCATTATTGACGTCTGCAACCACCGAAGACGCCTGATCGAATGACCAAGGAGCCCCGATGACGACCTCGAAGGACCGCAACCAAGCGGGCAAATCCACGGCCCGTTCCGGTCCTGCCAAGCCGGCGACCAAGCCGAAGAGCAAGGTCCCCATCATGGCGATCGCCTTCGTCGGCATCGCCGCTGTGCTCGTCATCGCCGTGGTGTTCTCGGGGGGGACGTCGCTCGGCAGCGAATACGGCGACCCAACGGTGACCGGTGAGGCCCTTCCCTTTTTCACCGACGTCGCCACCGACGACGCAATCGGGCTCCCGGCCCCGGAAGTGGAAGGCGCCGATTTCGATGGCAACACGGTGACCATCACCAACGACGGCAGGGCCAAGGCGATCGGGTTCTTCGCCCACTGGTGCGTCCACTGCCAGGCCGAGGTTCCCCGCGTGACCGAATGGCTCGCCGCCGGTGGCGGGGTCGACGGTGTCGACATGTATTCGGTGGCAACCTCGATGAACTCGGCTCGGCCGAACTTCCCGTCCTCGGAGTGGCTCGAGCGCGAGGAATGGCCGCTTCCGGTGATCGCCGACGATGAGGACGGGACCGTCCACCTCAGCTACGGCGGCGGCGGCTTCCCCTTCTGGGTGTTCGTCGATGCCGCCGGCAACGTCGTTGGCCGGACCGCAGGAGAGTTGGAAATCCCGGTCCTCGAGGGTCTCATGCAGCTCGCCGCAGGGTCGGGTGCCTAGCTCCTACAGACCCAATCGGTCTGCCAGCGTCGCCCTCCACTGGGACGAGTCACCGAACAGCAGCTGGTCGGTCTTGGCCCGCTTGAAGTAGAGGTGGGCGTCGTGCTCCCAGGTGAATCCGATGCCGCCGTGGACCTGGATCGTGTCGGCGGCCACATCGAAGTAGGCATCTGAACAGCACGCCTTGGCGAGGGGAGCAGCAACGGCAAAATCCGGATCGCCGACGGCCGCCGCCCAACCGGCGTAGTAGGCCGCAGATTTTGCCGATTCGGTTGCAACGAGCATGTCGGCGCACTTGTGTTTGATCGCCTGGAACGAGCCGATCGGGCGTCCGAATTGGATGCGGACCTTGGCGTACTCAACCGACATCTCCATACAGACCTGCGCTCCGCCGACCTGCTCGAAGGCCAGCGCCGCGACCGCGAGGTCGTAGAGCTGCTCGATGGTCTCCGCGCCAACTCCGGCCTCGCCGAGCCGCGCCGTGGCGGGCACCCGGGCGTCGGCGAAGACGATCTCGGCCTGTTTGCGGGTCATATCCATGGTTTCGAGCTTCGTCGCCGTCACCCCGGGGCCGTCGGCCGGCACGACGTAGAAGTCGACGGCACCGTCGGCGCCGCGCGCCGCGACCAGAAGCGTGTCGGCGGTGTGACCATCAAGCACGTAGGACTTCGTTCCGGCCAGCACGACGGCGTCTCCGTCTGGAGTGGCGCTGAGTTCGATGCCGGCGGGATCCCAGCGCCCCGACGGCTCTACGATGGCGACCGCCCCGCGGCGCTCCCCGGTCGCGATTCCCGGCAGCAGTTCTTCCTTCTGGCTCTCGGTCCCCGCCAACAAGATCGTGTTGGCCGCCAGCACTACTGAAGACAGGAACGGGGCCGGGGTGAGCATGCGGCCCATCTCCTCCAAGATGATGCCTAGCTCGAAACTGGAGTAGCCGGCACCCCCGTAGGCCTCGGGGATAGCCATCGCCTGCCAACCCATCTGCGCCATCTCGGACCACAGTTCGGGGTCGAACCCGGCTTCGGTCTCCATGAGCTCGCGGACCCGGGTGAGCGGCACTTTGTCGACCAGGAAGCTCCGCACCGAGTCGCGCAGCATCACTTGTTCGTCGTTGAGGGCGAAGTTCATCCCGATCCGCTCCTGAGTCGCTCGCTGCGGCATTCTCCCATGCTCGCGATAAGGGTGCATCACATTCGCTAGCCTCGCCGACACGCGACCGAGGACCCAGCTATGCCAACTCCCTGGCACTATTGCGACGACACCATGGCCGTACGCAAGGTGTGCGTCGGGTCGTGGGAGAACAATGCCTACGTGTTGGCTTGTCGAGCCACCGGAGTGGCGGTCGTCATCGACGCCGCCGCTGAAGCCGATCGGGTCGTCGCTGCTGTTGAGGACCTGACCCCACTCGCCATCCTCACCACCCACGGCCACTTCGACCATGTTGGGGCCGCCCGCGAGGTCGCAGACCGACTCGGCGTCCCTTTCCGCCTCAACCAGGCCGACGCCGAAACCTTCGACCTCACCCCGGATGCTCCGCTCAGCAACGGGCCGATCGCCGTTGGCGAGTTGACCTTGACCGCGGTCGAAACTCCGGGCCACAGTCCGGGCTCGGTCTGTTTCACCGTCGGTGGACTGCTGTTCTCCGGCGACACACTGTTTCCCGGTGGCCCCGGGGCCACGGCCGGCCCCGGAGCCAACTTCACACAGATCATGGCAAGCCTCGACAATCATCTTTTCACGCTCGCCGACAACACGCTCGTCTTGCCTGGACACGGTCTGGATACCACCATCGGCACTGAGCGCCCCCACCTGCCCGAGTGGCGGCACCGGGGTTGGTGACCACCAACGCGAGAGGACGAACCCTACGATGCAATTCTCGTTCATGACAGAACCGCAGGCCGGCGGCACCTACGACGACCTGCTGCGACTGGCTCGTTGGGCCGAGTCGGTCGGCTTCGACTCGTTCGCCCGTTCGGACCACTACCTCAACATGGACGAGTCGGTTCCCGCCACCGACGCCCTCACAACGCTCGCCGGACTCGGCCGCGACACCAACACCATCAACCTGACCGTGTTGGTCACCCCGCTCACCTTTCGCCACCCCGCGGTCCTCGCCAAGACGGCCGCCACGGTCGACCAAATGTCGGGGGGCCGGCTGGAACTCGGGGTCGGCACCGGCTGGATGGAGCCCGAGCACGAACGGTTCGGCATCGAACTCCCCGACCTGTGGGAGCGCTTCAGCCGACTCTACGAAACACTCGCTTACCTGCGGGCCTGCTTTGGATCCGAAAACGATGGCTTCGCCGGCCGACACTACAGCATCGAACCGATGGACGTCCTTCCCAAGGCCACCGGCGACCTCCCGATCATCGTTGGGGGCGGGGGACCCAAGAAGACCCCATCGATTGCGGGCCGGTTTGCCGACGAGTACAACATGTTCACGACCGATGCCGAGTCGCTCAAGGCAAGGCTCCAAGTGATGTCCGGTGCCGCAGTCGAGGCCGGCAGGGACCCAGAGGCCATCCGCATCAGCTTCGTTGGCTACCCGCTGATGGGAGACGACGAAGCCGATTACCGGGATCGCTTGGCCGCCCGGGCCGAGTCACGCAACATGGAAACCGGCGAATACGAGGCCATGCTGGAGTCGCGCGACCTGCCCCACGGCACCGCGGAGCAGGTCGCTGAGCAGTTCGCGGCGTACGCCCGCAACGGCGTCGACCGCTACTACCTGCAGGTCTACGCGCCGCTCGATGAGATCGACACCGACGACGTCGAACGCGTCTTCAACGTGGTCAAGGACGCGTGATTCCACCATGGTCATAGGGGTTAGACCACGGCTATCCTGCCGCCCATGACCGCTCCCCTCCTCTCCATCGAAGACCTGCACGCGTCGGCAGGCGGAACCGAGATCATCAAGGGCATGAACCTGACGGTTGATCGCGGCCAGATCCACGCCCTGATGGGCCCCAACGGATCTGGCAAATCGACTCTGGCCAACGTCCTCATGGGTCACCCCGGCTACGAGGTGACGTCGGGACGGATCCTCTTCAATGGCGAAGACATCGCCACATGGACGCCCGACCAGCGGGGCCGGGCCGGCATCTTCCTCGGGTTCCAGTACCCCGAGGAGATCCCGGGCGTTTCGGTGGTGAACTTCCTGCGAACCGCCCTGTCGAACCGCACCGGGGTCGACTACACCGTGCTCGAGCTTCGCCTCAAGGTGATGGACACGATGCGCGAACTCGACATGGATTCGTCATTCGCCGACCGCTATCTGAACGAAGGCTTCTCGGGCGGCGAGCGCAAGCGCAACGAAGTGCTCCAGATGGCAGTACTCGAACCGGAACTGGCCGTACTCGACGAAACCGATTCCGGCCTCGACATCGACGCACTGCGGACGGTGGCCGAAGGGGTCAAGCGGGTGGCGTCGCCGGAGCGTGGTTTCCTCATCATCACCCACTACCAGCGCATGCTCGACTACATCACTCCCGATGTCGTCCATGTCTTCGTCGACGGCCGTATCGTCGCCACCGGCGGACCGGAGCTCGCCGAGGAGATCGAAGAGAGCGGCTACGACGCCTACCGCATCGAGGCTGCCGGGGCCCAGGGATGATCGACGCGGCGGCGATCCGCAAAGATTTCCCGATCCTCGAACGTGAGGTCAACGACAAGCCGCTGGTCTACTTGGATTCCGCGGCGACCACCCAGAAACCGAACCAGGTCATCGATGCGGTCTCGGAGTACTACCGGACCATCAACGCCAATGTGCATCGCGGGGCGTACCTACTCGCTGATGAATCGACCACGGCGTACGAAGGGGCCCGCGCCAAGATCGCCCGTTTCATCAACGCGGCGACACCAAGCGAGATCGTCTTCACCAGGGGGGCAACGGCGGCGCTGAACCTCGCCGCCTACGCCTGGGGACTCGACCGACTCGAGCCGGGCAGCCGGATCCTGTTGACCAAAATGGAGCACCACTCCAACGTCGTTCCCTGGCAACTCGTGGCCAAGCGCACCGGCGCCGAACTCGTCTACCTGGATATCGATGAGGAATACGGCGTTGACCTCAGCACCCTCGACGAATTGGTCGACGATCGGTTGGCAATCGTTTCGGTGTCGGGAATGTCGAACGTGACCGGGACCATTGGCCCAGTCCGGGATCTGGTCGATGCCGCCCACTCGGTCGGCGCTGTTGCGGTGATCGACGGGGCCCAAGCCGTACCGCATCTCCCGACGGACGTCCAGGCCATGGGCGCCGATTTTGTCGCCTTCAGCGGTCACAAGATGCTCGGCCCGACCGGGATCGGCGTGTTGTGGGGCAAACGCGAGCGACTCGAGGAGATGGAACCACTCGAGGGTGGTGGCGAGATGATCACCGACGTCCGCCTCTACGAATCGAAGTGGGCGCCCATCCCCCACAAGTTCGAGGCGGGAACACCTCCGATTGCCCAGGCGGTCGGCTTCGGCGCCGCCATCGACTACCTCTCGGCCCTCGGCATGGAGGAGGTCAGGCGTCATGAGGTCGAGATCACCTCGTATGCGCTCGAGCGTCTCTCCGAAATCTCCGACCTCACGATCTTCGGCCCGACCGATGTCGCCAAGCGCGGTGGTGCCGTCAGCTTCGAACTGGCCGACATCCACGCCCACGACCTCGCAACGATTCTCGACGAGGAACAAGGGGTGGCGGTGCGCGCCGGTCACCATTGCGCCAAGCCGCTGATGCGCCATTTTGGAGTGCCGGCCACGGCCCGAGCCTCGTTTTACGTGTACAACGTCCCTTCCGATGTCGATGCCCTCGTCGCCGGGTTGCTCCAGGCCCGCAAGGTGTTCGGCCTCGCCTGAGACCGACCGGTGGAATTGCAGTGGCTCAGGGGCGTTATCGTTGCGCACGCCGGGACAAGAAGGAACCACGTGGCAATCCAAGAGCTCTACCGCGAAGTCATTCTCGACCACTACCGCAACCCGCGGCGCCAGGGGTCGCTGGGCGGTGACCACATCCACGCCGAGGGCAACAACCCGTCGTGTGGTGATGAGTTCTCGCTCGATCTCGCCATAGCCGATGGCCGTATCGTCGATGCCGCCATCCAGGGGCAAGGATGCTCCATTTCCCAGGCGTCAGGTTCGATGATGGCGGAGGCCATCGTCGGAAAGTCGGTCGAAGAGGTGGCAGACCTCATGCATCAGTTCAAGCTGATGATGTCGATCGAGGAGGGGGAGAGCCCGGTCGATCCACATCGGCCTGGGTCGGTGCTCGGCGACCTCGAAGCCCTCCAGGGGGTGCGCAAATTCCCGGTCAGGATCAAGTGCGCCGACCTGCCCTGGGCCACCCTCGAGGATGCCCTCGCCCAGCACAAAGCCTCGTGACCAGGTACAACCCGGCAACGGCGCTGATCGTGGTCGATTGCCAGAACGACTTCGCCGACCCCGGTGGCTCCCTGTACGTCGCCGGCGGCGAGGACACCATCGCCTTCATCAATCGCGAGATAGCTCATGCAAGCGCCGGTGGTGGGTTCGTGGTCTACACCCAGGACTGGCACCCGGAGTCGACGCCGCACTTCGCCAAGGACGGCGGCATCTGGCCCACCCATTGCGTCGCCGGGAGCTGGGGCGCCGAATTCCACCCTGATCTCGCCGTCGTTGGACCTGTGGTCCGGAAAGGCACCGGCGGTGAGGATGGCTATTCGGGCTTCACAGTTCGCGACTCCGAGACCGGGGAGGAGACGCCGACCGGCCTTGCCGCGAAACTCGAGGAACGTTCGATCGAGCAGGTCTTCGTCGTAGGTCTGGCGACCGACTACTGCGTGAAGGCGACCGCGGTCGACGCCGCCCACGGTGGGCTCTCCCCCACTGTCCTGGCCGATGGGATCCGCCCAGTCAACCTCGCTCCCGGCGACGGGGCCCGTGCCGTGGCCGAGATGGTCGTCGCCGGCGTGCAGGTCGTCTAGCAACGCAGCCCGACCGGCCACTGGTGACGGTCGGCCCTACCGACATGCCGACTGCGCAGCCACGGTGACAGAATGCGGATGCGTCTCATCATTGCCGGTGCCTTACTCGCCGCCACCGCGGCGTCCTGTGGCGGCAGCAACCTCACCGTGACCGAATACGCCGCAGCGGTGGAAGATCTGGTTGCGGACATGGAAGCCCAGTTCGCCTCGATCGACGAAGAGTGGACGTCGCAGCCCCCAACCGCGCAGGGAGCCGACGACTATTGGGAGCAAAGGCTGGCGATTCGCGCCGAGTTCCTGGAAAGCGTTCAGGACCTCGATCCGCCCGATGAGGTTGCGGACATGCATGCCGCTGCCGTAGACATCTTCAGCAGGATCACCGCAGCCGACGAAGTGCTCGCAGCCCGCACGGCATCGTACGAAACGGTGACCGACCACTGGCAGTGGGTAGACACGACAGAAGGCCGTGCCGCCGATGCGATTCTCGAAGAAGTGTATGCGTTCTGTCGGGCGAGCCAGGCGGAGTTCGACGCCACCGAGGAACGCGAGGTGCTCGAAGGCAACCCGTGGATACCCTCGGAGCTGACCGAAGTCGTCAGCGTCGCATTCGGCTGCCCTCCCCAGTGACCTGAAGCGAGGAGCCCCGCTGATTGGCGGCCATCGAGCGTAGGCTGGAGGCATGGCGATGCCATTCGTTCCCGCAGACTTCGATGTTCCGCTGGCGTTCGATGGGCCCGGGTTTCATCTCGAACCGCTCGGCCCGCTGCACAACGAACGGGACCACGAGGCGTGGATGTCGAGCATCGACCATATCCGGGCCACACCTGGAATGGAGGAGCGTGACTGGCCGGCTCCGATGACGCTCGAGGAGAACATGGCCGACATGGAGATGCACGCGACACATTTCGCCGACCGAGCAGGCTTCACCTACTCGATTCTCGACCACGACGACGTCATCGGGTGCGTGTACATCTACCCGGCCGAAGACGGCGACGGCGCCCGGGTGAGCTCCTGGGTCCGAGCGAGTCGCGCTGAGATGGACCCCATCGTGTGGAGGGCGCTCAGCGTCTGGCTCGATGAGCAGTGGCCGTTCCGCAACATCGCCTACGCAGCGCGCCCTACAGCCTGAGCCAAGCCTCAACGGCGCCGGGCAGCACCGTCCCGCGCGCCGTCGCGTAAAGTGGAGGATCGATTGCCCACCCACAAGGAGCACTCGCCATGATCCGGCTCATCGACGGTCTTCCCGACAACGTCATAGGATTCGAAGCCGTCGGCGAGGTAAGCGCCGGCGACTACGAGTCGGTCCTCGACCCCGCCGTGGATGCCGCCCTTGCCGACCACGACAAGATCCGGCTGCTCTACATTCTCGGCGACGAGTTTGGTGGCTACTCCGCAGGCGCGATGTGGGAGGACACCAAGGTGGGCGTGGGTCATTGGTCAAAGTGGGAGAAGATCGCACTCGTCACCGACCACAAGGCCTACGAGGACGGGGTGAAGGCCTTCGCGTGGATGATGCCGTGCGAAATCAAGGTGTTCGCCGCTGCCGACACGGCCGCCGCCAAGACGTGGGTGGCCGAATAGCGGGCCGACCCCCCGAGGCCGTTCTAGGAATCCGTCGCCTGCGGCGGTCGGTAAGCATCTTCCGGATTCGCCGGGAGCGATGAGCATCCGAGCGCGTAGTCGACGATCTCCTTCAGCTCGTCCGGCAGCCACGGATTCTCCGCGAAGACCTCGCGGTCGGCGGTGCCATCGAGTTTGGATTGGAGGTCGGCGCACACCTGATTGTCGGCAGCAAGGGCCTCGCGGTATGCCGCCATCTCAGGACTATCGGAGAGTTCTTCCCAGTCCGCAGCAACGCCGGCCCGGACGGCCAGTTCGGCGATCGGGAGTGCTCTGAAGTACAACACGTGCAGATCTGCGATCTGCTCTGGAGGATCGATGGCCGCTGCCGCCTCCAGCGCCTCGGCCTGTATCGCCGCGACTTGTTCAAGCGCCACATGCAGATCTTGCGGCGTGAAGTCGGTGAGCTGCGCCCCTTGATCGCCAAGACCGAGATGCGGGCCCTGACCCACGACAAGCACAAGCCCTTGCGGGCCGGCAACGACCTCCTCGTATCGCTGCATACCCCGATCGAAGATGGCGTCGACACTCTCGACATACTCGCTCAGCGACATCTCGCCACCACCGCAAGCCGCCACAACAAGAGCGAGACAGGCACCAGCCCAGACCCAACGCAAACGCATCCTCCGATTCTGCCTCACTCTGGTCCCGTCTCGCCACTCCACGTAGAGCCGGTCGTCACAACCGCGGGGCACCAAGCCGCGCTGAGCGCGCATGTCCGGGGTCATCCCGGCATGGCTCCAGGCTCAATGCGGCAGCGGTTGGCGCGGGTGCTGCGCGTCGTGTGATCCGACCACGTAGGCCGTGATGTGGGCTGCGAGTCCGATACCCCAAGGGATCGTGACCCAGTATGCATACTCGAGACCTCCGCCGGCCGCGATGTCCTGGATCCACAAGAACGCGGTGACCACGCGTGCTGCTGGGATCAAAGCGTCCGAATGCCACGCATGCCGGTTGCCGGCGCCACTCGAGGAGCGGTCTGCCTCCCCATCAGTCGGATCCCAACGGGCATGGTTCCCCGCCGGCCGGGATCCCGGTGACGACAACGGCGGTGTCAATTCCGGCCACCACCTCGACGTCGATCGTACAAGCGCGCTCGGGATTGGAGGGGATGTGGCTTCCGTACGGAGCAAGTTCTCCCGGGTTTGCCCAGAGGACAACTTGATACCGTCCGGGCGCCAGTTGGGCAGTTTCGTTCCAGAAATAGTCTTCGCCACCCCAGCCCACGACATCCGAGAATTCCGTACGAGGATTGGGGACCGCCGGCGGATGCACGCGGTCGCGGTCCGAGAATGGATCACCATCGACATGCGTCCAGAAGGCTCCACCGACGACGGGCGAATCACCGGTATCGGCAAACACCCCCGCCAGGAGCCGATACCCCACCATGTCCGCCAGTCCCTCAACCGCGACGGTGATTGTCCCGGTCGTCGCGGTCGCGGGATCTGTAACACAGGGACCACCATCGGAGGGTATGTCTGCAATGTGGACGACCTGATCCTGCCCCGTCGTCGCTATGCGGAACTCGCAGGAACGGAGACCGGGGCTGCCGGCCGGCACCCAGCGGTTGTAGCAGCACAGGTCCTCGCCGGCCGATAGCCACAGGGTGTACTCCCCGGCGGGGATCTTCGCCTCACCCGACGCCCACGGCCACATCCCTCCACTTGGGTCAGAGGGGAACTCATCGTCGACCTCACCCAGCACCTGAGACGTTGCAAACGGATCGTCGTCGACGGTGACGGCAAATCCGCCAACACCGTCCCAGCGGTAGGCGCTTGGCGACGCCGGGTCATAGGCCCAAGCCATCAAGACGCCGGCAAGCTCGTATCCGAGCGACCCGGACAGGTTCGAGACTTCGACCGTAATGGTGCCGCCTTCAGCGGCAGTCGGCGGCGTGGTCGTCGTTGCAGCCGTCGTCGTGGTCATCGAAGGCCCGACGGCAACCGGCAGCCGGGACGACGGTTCCGCGCCACCAAACAACAACGCGGCGCCACCGATCACGATCAGCACGACCGCAGCAGCCGTGGCCGCAACCACCCAACCGAGGCGCATCCACTCGGACCCGCCACGTCGAATCGGTCCGGCGAGCTCGAGGGCAACCCGCTCCCGCATCCGCCCGCTACCGACAGGCGACCCCCGTTCTGCGAGCTCGATCAGCGCATCCCTCAGATCACTCACGGCGCCACCTCCCCCAATGTGATTCGGAGACGTCGTCGGCCTCGTACCCCAGCCTTCTTGGCGGCCGCTTCGGAACAGCCAAGCATCTCTCCTACCTCTCGATAGCGGTATCCCTCGACTTCGTGGAGATACAACGCGGCGCGCTCACGAGGCGGCAGAGCCGTCAGCTCGGTGAGATCTGACGGATACCCGGGCGACACGCGGGAATCCTCAGATGCCGCGTACCGAGACAATGCCCGCCATCGCCGCGCCATCGACCGGTTGTGCGACACCGCCGCACGCAGGATGGTCTTGCGCAGATACGGTGCCGGATAGTCGAGGTCACTCAACCGATGACGACGCAGCACTGCAACCAACGCCTCCTGCAGCAGATCGTCGGGATCCAGATCGTGGGGAGCCACAACGGCGGCGAACCGCCGGAGGGGCGAATACAACTCGTCAATGATCCGCCACTCTTCACGCTCGGTTCGAGATAGCAGCTCCATCACGCTCCCACCCAACAGTTTCACCCAAATAGACGCTCCAGTCACCCAAAAGGGGACATCGCTCGATCGGAATCGTGGACACCGTTGACCTGGACTCGAGAGCCGACCGTGGAGAGATCACCAACTTGCTCGCCGCGGCAACTAGTTGTGAGCAGCCAGGGCTGAGCTTCCAGATCGGCTCTCGGGGACTCCCAGCAGGATGATCACGGCAATGCCCGCCATCACTGCACCGAAGCTGAACGCTGCACCGGGACCGTAGACCGTCCAGATGCCTCCGAAGATGATGCTTGCCGGAAGTGCGCCGATACCAATCGCACCGTTGTAGTAGCCGAACGCTGATCCGCGCAGCTCTGATGGTGCCAACCCCGCAACCCAGGCACGTTCGACCGGTTCGGTCATGCCGAAGTACAGCCCGTAGAAGACGAACAGGACGATGAGAACCGATGTCGATGATGCGATGCCCATCACAACGTAGATCGCCGCGTAGAAGACCCACCCCGCGAGCACGAGCGGTTTGCGCCCAACCCGGTCCGACAGGCGTCCGCCCACCAGATTTGATCCCATCTTCACGAGATTCAACAGCGACCACAGAACTGCGAGCCACACCGTCGAAACGCCGGCGTCGCTCAGGCGCAACAGCAGGAAAGCGTCGGCGCTGTTCCCAAGCGTGAACACCACGACGGCTGCGATGAGCATCCAGTAGCCGCGACCCAACTCGCCTCCCCGCGAGAGCACGGATTTGCTGTTGGTCGTGATCGTCTCGGACTGATCTGGCTCCTTGACCATTCGTTGGATGAGGAAGATCACAATGATTGCGGGGACGACGGCCAGGAAGAAGACCCACCGCAAGCTGAAGCCAACCCACAGCAACGCCGCGGCGACGAGTGGGCCGAGTACGGCTCCGAAGTGATCGAGGCTGCGATGGACACCGTATGCGGCCCCTCGGCGTGCGGTCGGCGTCACATCGGCAATCAGGGCATCACGCGGGGCCGTTCGGATGCCCTTTCCAACCCGATCAATGAAACGAATCACCAGGACAAAGGGCCATGTGGTGGCGAAGGCGATGAGAGGGCGCACGGCTCCGGCGACCCCATATCCGACGAGTATGAAGGGCTTTCGGCGTTTGACGGAGTCGGTCCACCAACCTGAGACGATCTTCAAGACTGCCGCGGTCGATTCAGCGATGCCTTCGATGATGCCGAGGGCCAAGGCCCCTGCCCCCAGCACCGTGGTGAGAAACACCGGTATCAGCGGATAGATCATCTCGCTCGACAGGTCGGTGAACATGCTCACGAGGCCGAGCGCCACCACCGTCCGGGGCACGCCCCTGGTGGCTCGCTTGATTCGATTCATCGGCCCTACTCCCGAACTGCGCGCCACAAGGGTCGCAGATCACGAACCGCGTCGGCACCTCGTCGAGCCGACACCTCCGGCGAACGCGGCAACTCCTTGGTAGCCACAGCGTCGATGCAGTTCCTCGAGCACTCGCGCCTGCGCCGATTCTTCTCCGGAGCTGCGTCCAGCTTGTGAACCTGGTAGTGGCCGGTGAGACCTCGGAATGCGGCTTCAAGGTGCGGTGGCCGGCTCGAATCCCGCAGCGGAGATGACGTCCGCGATGGCTTCCATTCCCTCCGCGCTCATGTGGATTCCGTCGGAACCGATCCATCCCTTCTCGCGAGGGTCTTGGTCATGGTTGGGCCCATTGAATAGGTCGTACGTGGAGACAAGCGTGGCCGCGTTGGCTTCAGCCGCAACACGAACAGCCCGGTTCATGGCCTCGAGGGCCGCGGTACATTCCGGTTCGATTCCCGCTTGTCGCCATGCACTGATCGCCGGGTTGATGAAGTCCAGCCCGCGCAACACCACCGGTTCGCCGTTTCGGATCTTCCAGATCTCGGCGTAGATCTCCTCCAACAGATCTCGGTAGGGCTGCCAATCCTCGTCTGAATAGCGCACCGGAGGTTCACGATGCCTGGTCGAATCGGAAATGCATGTACCGATGTCACTCGTCGCCCCGGACCCCTCTGGATTGCCAAAGAACACGATGACCTCCGCGTCACGGACCAAGTTGGACCAGTCGTCGGGGCTGTCTCCTCGAATCCGCTTGAGCACCGTGTCGGCGGCGAGGTTGCCGATGGCCTTGTCGTGCACATTCACCTCCACCCCCAGCTCCTCCTCGAGGCGCTTGCCAAGCAACTCAGCGACCCCAAACCCGTGGGAGTCTTGGATGTACAACAAATCCCAGACCTCGGCGTCGTCGCCCGGGCCCGCAGCGCCAGCGGTCGACGTCGGAGCCACGGAAGCAACGACGGCCGCAGCCGATCGCTCATCTGAGGTTGCCCCAGACCCTTCATCACCATCTGTGCCGCCACATCCGGCTGCGAACAGCCCAAGCGTCAGCAGGACCACCAACCCACGATTCCTCATCAGAACCTCCCCGTTCTGCCTTACTCAATAGACGCTGCTGTCACCAAAAAGGGGACATCGATCGGTGCTAGGAGGGTGTCGAGCAAACGCCGTACGGGATTGCGCCGGCGTGCAAACGCCTGGTCCTGGACGTCGCCGCAACCCCAAGCTGCGATTGTTCGAAGTCTCCCAGAGAGCCCTCCGGTATCGTGGGGCGCCCGACGGGAAACACCGTGACGGATCGCGATTCAGCACAGGACATGGGCAACCGGCCGGCCTACATCGAGCGAGTCAACGCCGTCATCGACTACATCGAAGCGAACCTCGCCGACGAGCTGACCCTGGCGAAGCTGGCCGATGTCGCCCACTTCTCGCCGTACCACTTCCACCGCGTCTTCGGCATGCTCGTCGGGGAGACCTTGAACCGCTTCATCGGCCGGTTGCGTGTCGAGCGAGCCGCCACGCTACTGGTGCAGCACCCCCATCGCTCCATCACCACCGTCGCCAGTGACTGCGGCTTCACGAATCCGTCGTCGTTTGCTCGCACCTTCAAGGAAGCCTTCGGAATAAGTGCCACTGAGTGGAGGGACGGCGGCTACCTCGACTACCAGCGCGAGCCGGGAGAGACCATCAGGGACGTCATCGGCAACATTGGGTCCGTCAGCGCCGGCTATGGAATCATCGATGCCGATCTCCAGCCCGAGTCGGGCGACATCACCTGGCGAATCCGCAGCGGCTCGCTCGAACCGGCCACCGTCACCGTTGAGGAGCTGCCAACACTCCATGTCGCCTATCTACGCCATACCGGGCGCTACCAAGGTCTCGGCGCGGTGTTCGCCGACCTGTTCACCCGGCTGATGTCCTGGGCACAGCCTCGGGGCTTCGTTCGCGCTGGGAGCTGGTTGCTCGCTCTGTACCACGACAACCCGAGTATCACCGAAGACGACCGACTCCGGGTCAGCGTCTGCATCACCGTGCCGCCCGACGCCGAAACCTTCGGTGAGGTTGGTCAGATGGACGTCGATGGGGGAACCTGCGCGGTGGGGCACTTTGAACTGGGTGAGCAGGACTACCCCGAAGCGTGGTACGCCCTCGCCGGAGGGTGGCTCCCCGACAGCGGCTACGAACCCGACGATCGGCTCCCGTACGAGCGCTACTTCATCGGTCGTCCGGCGAGCGATCCGACCAAGCAACTCGTCGACATCTGCCTCCCGGTGCGTCCGCTGCGCCGCTACTGAGCGTTCTCGAACACCGCGGCCCAGTCGAAGGTCGCTGAGTCTTCATACCACTCGGGCCAATCTGCGCACCACGCCGGGGTGTGGGTCTCTCGGATCCGATCGACCGCCGGGTGGTACGGCTTGACGTCGAGGATCGGTGTGCCGTCTTCGGCATCGATGAACGGAATCCGCACGACGCCGGTCGCCTCGTCGATCGAGATGACCGGCACGGCGGTGAGCGCAATCGGGTTGGGCCTTGCCGGCGATCTGGTGGCAAAGATGCCGATGGCCTCCGGCGCATTCCGGTAGGGCCGCTCGGCGATGGTCATCTCGCGGAACATCGGATCGTCCAGTAAGTGACACCACCACAGCACGTTGATGTGACTGAAGCCGTCGAGTTCGATGAGCGCAGGTCGGTATGGCTCGTCGATCACGAGCGAGAATCCGCTTTCGCCGGCCGCGATATGGCCGATCGGGTTGAGCGTGTAGCTCGTGTCTGACATGAGGGTCTCCTGTTTGGCCTGCCTTCCCCTGAAGGTATTGCACCCGGCCGGGTCGGCGCTTTCCCCATCTTGCGATTGGCTCGACGTTCCTTGCGCAGCACCCTGAGGCGTTCCCCGCCTACGCCTCGTCGGGCACGCTTGCTCGGGCCTTGGCGATGAGGTCGCGTTGGAGTCGCTTCACTCGGTCGGTGATCGACACGTGATAGATGTGGGGATTGACGAGCCGGCGCACCCCGGGATCGAGCAGTTCGAGGTCGGCGACTCGCCGCGCCCGACACACGTCGATCGACTCCTCGGGGCCCACCCGCGTGCCGGCAACAAACGTTGGCTCGAGCAAGCTCTCCACCCTCGTGATGTCGGCCTGCGCCAGGTCACGATGAATCCCGACTCGATACGGGTGGTGGAGCACAAGTGGGTCGATCGTGGTGAGGTCCTCGTCGGCGGCCGACACGACATCGGCGGTGGCGCTCCCCCGGCGGTCGTAGACACGCCACACTGCCTTGGCCCCCGGTGCCGGGATCTTCGCCGCCGACTCCGAGACCTTCAGCGCAGGCTGCCACTGGCCCTGATCCTCGAGCGCCACCAGCTTGTAGACACCATCGAGCGCCGATTGGCCCTGTGACGTGATCAGCCGGGTCCCCACTCCGTAGACGAGGCGGTCCCTCAAGGCCGCAGGGTCGACGCCATAGCGACCGGCCTCCTGCTCGATTTGGGAAAGGATCTGCCACATGGCGAGTTCGTCGAGGTTGCTCGACAGCACGATGTCGACATCCTCGAAGCCGGCGGCGTCGAGCATCCGAGCCGCCTGGATCCCGAGATAGGCCAGATCGCCCGAGTCGAGCCGGATGCCACGAGGTTGGTGTCCACGTTCGCGCAATTCGCGGAAGACGGTGATGGCATTGGGCACGCCGCTGTCCAAGGTGTCGATGGTGTCGACCAGAAGCACACAGTCATCCGGGTAGACCTCGGCGTAGGCCCGGAACGCGTCGAGTTCACCTTCGCCAAGCGCCATGAACACCTGCACCAAGGAGTGGGCGTGCGTGCCCTTCGGCTCGAAGCCAAGCAGATGAGACGTGCCGACGTTGGACGTGAACTCGGCGCCGCCGATGAGGGCCGCCCGGGCGCCGGCGTTGGCGCCCATCGCCGGCCCGCGGCGCAGTCCGAACTCGAGCACAGGCCGGTTCTGACCGGCTTCGCGCACCCGCGATGCCTTGGTGGCGATCAGCGTCTGATAGTTGAGGTGGTTGAGGAACGAGGTCTCGAGAATCTGTGCCACGGCAAGCGGACCCTCGACGATCGCGGCCGGTGCATAGGGGTGGACCACGCGCCCCTCCGGGATGGCCTGCACCGACACCTCGCCGAAATGGCCGGCCGCTTCGAGCCAGCCGAGGAAATCGTCTCCAAAGACGGGGGCACCGGCGCTCCCCCGCTGGCTGCGCAGCAAATCAAGATCTCGAGGCCGGAACCGGGTCTCCTCCATCCAATCGAGCATCCACCCCATCCCGGCCGCGACGCAGTAGCCGGCCTGGTGGCGTCCGTAGTCCGGGTAGGTGCGGAACGAGTAGTCGAACTGGGCCCGACGCTCGTGCAGGCCCTTGCGGAAGTACAGCTGCGCCATCGAAAGCTGGTACTGGTCGGTGAAGAGAATGCCTTCGGCGGTGGCTCGATCGTCAGCTCGCATTGGAATGTCCGTTCATAGCCTCACTCTGCCATCAAGTGACCCGTTGCGTCGAACACGGGATCATCGAGCCGGTCGCCACCGTCGCGCACAAACGCCAGCAGCACGACCAAGCCCATCAGGTTCACCAACGCCGCCCCCAGCACCGGGGCCGGCAAGCCTCCGATCCCGAACAGCCGAGGACCGGCGAATGCGCCGATTGCCCTGCCGACGCCCATCGCCACCACCGTCAGCGACAGGTATTTGACCCTGGCGAGAGGCCTGACCTCGGAGGCCAGCGGGTACGACGAGACGATGGTGAACTCGAAGCCCCCGAGCGCCACGGCCAGCAGGGCCACTCCCAGTGCCATGTGATCCTCGGCCGGCGCCATCAAGGCGAACGCCACCGCGGCGATGACCATGCCGATGGCGACCGCGCGCCGCTTCCCGATGCGGTCGGTGAAGGCGACGACGATTCCTTCGCCCATGAGCTCGGCAATGCCGAGAACCAGGGCAACCCCCCCGAGCGCCAGCAAAGACAGGCCAAAGGCGTCTTCGAGCCAGGCCCCCATCACGACGAACACCAACTCGGCGCCACCCGTGAACAGTCCCATCACCAAGAGCAGCGACAGAGCCGATCGATCCAGCTCCAAGGCCGGGCTGGGTCCGGCGATGTGCTCGACGTCGGCATCGAGAAACAGCGGGAGCACCAGCAGCGCCACGGTCAGTAGACCCGCCACCACCCAAAACGGGAGTTCCCATCCGCCACGGTCGATCAGCCAGCCGGCAGCCGGGGCCCCGATCAGGAACGCGCCGGCCCAGGTGAGCTCGAGGATGCCCAGGTAGCGAGAGCGCCTTGCATAGGGCACCCGGTCCGAGACGTACGCCTGAGCGGAGATGTCGTAGGCGGATTTGGCCAAGCCCATCATGGCGAAGCCGACCAGTGCCCCGATGTAGACATTCGTGGCGACGGTGACAACGGCACCGATCACAAACATGGCCAAACCGACGCCGATCAGCCGCCGGGGCCGCCGGCCACGATCAACCAGGTGCACCACGCCCGGCGTCGCCATGCTCGCCGCCCACCGCACCGACACCATCGTGCCCGCCTGGTTCAACGAGATACCCAATCCGCGGGCGACCACCGGCAGGAACGGGTAGACGAACCGATGTGCCGTGTTGATCACCAACCTGGCGAGCACCAGGAAGCCCATCGAACGGGGGCGCAGCGTCGGTTCGGTGGTCATTCCCAGAGCGTACCGGTCGAGCGGTTGGTGGCCCTCCTAGTGGTCGCCGCCCTTCGAGCCGGACGGTTTCGGGGCGGACGGTTTCGGCGCGGACGAATCCTTGCTCTCGGGCTTCGGGGTCGATTCAGAGGCCGGTTTGGTGCTCTTGAAGCCTCCGGGGGACCCGACGCCGCGGTGCACTGTGGGTTGTCTCCCACTCAGTTTCTTGTGCTTCGGGCATTCGGAGACGGTGCCGTCTCGCCACTTGCCGTCGCAATAGTGGCTCGTTGCCATTCCCGTTACCTCTTCAGATGGAGCAAAGCTGGGATTCAAGCACGAAGGATCACTCGATGATGCCGCCTTCGGTCATGCGCTTGATGTCGAGCAGGTCGTCGACCTGCTCGGCGGTGAGCCAGCCTTTCTCGACCACGACGTCGCGGACGTTGCGGCCGCTGGCGAAGGCCTCCTTGGCCGCGATGGCTCCGTTGTCGTAGCCGATGTGGGGGTTCAGCGCCGTGACGACGATGATGTTGCGCTCCGCCAAGTCGCGGGCTCGCTCGACGTTGGCCTCGATGCCGACGATGCACCGCTCCCGGAAGGTGTCGGCCGCATTCGCCAACAACTCGATCGACTCGAGCAGGTTGTGCGCAATCAGCGGCATCATCACGTTGAGTTCGAAGTTGCCATTGGCCCCGCCCCAGGTGACGGCCGTGTCGTTGCCGATGACCTGGGCGGCGACCTGCATCACCATCTCCGACATGACGGGGTTGACCTTGCCCGGCATGATCGAGGAGCCCGGCTGGAGTGACGGCAGCCGAATCTCGGCGATCCCGGTCCGCGGGCCGCTCGAGAGCCAACGCAAGTCATTCGCGATCTTGAAGAGCGACTGAGCCACCGTCTTGAGGGCGCCCGACGCGAACACCGCGGCGTCCTTGGCCGCCTGGGCCTCGAAGTGGTCCAACGCCTCTCGAAACGGGAAACCCGACACGGCTGCCATATCGGCGATCACCGCCGCCGGGAACCCGTCCGGGGCGTTGAGACCTGTGCCGACTGCGGTACCGCCCAAGGCCAGTTCCTCCAACTCAGGCAAGACCTTCTCGATCCGCTGGATGCCTCGTTCGACCTGGGTGGCGTAGCCGGCAAACTCCTGGCCGAGGGTGACCGGGGTGGCATCCATCAGGTGGGTGCGGCCCGACTTGACCACATCCGAGAACTCGGCCGACTTCACCCGCAGCGCCCCCGCCAATCCTTCCAGTGCAGGCAGCAGATCCTCCCGCATCGCGGCGACTGCCGCGACATGAATCGCGGTCGGGATGACGTCGTTTGACGATTGACCGAAGTTGACGTGGTCGTTGGGATGGACCAGCTTCGACTCGAGGTCGCCGCCGAGAACCAGATTGGCACGATGTGCGATGACCTCGTTGGCGTTGGTGTTCGACGAGGTGCCCGAACCGGTCTGAAAGATGTCGAGCACGAACTGCTCGTCCCAGTCGCCCGCCTTCACTTCGTCGGCGGCATCGGCGATGGCCGCAGCGGTCGTTACATCGACGTAGCCGAGTTGTCCGGAGACTCGCGCCGCCGAGCCCTTGATCAGGCCGAGGGCCCAGATGAAGCGCCGCCCAAAGCGAAGATTCGAGATCGGGAAGTTGTCGACCGCTCGCTGGGTCGAGGCGCCGTAGTAGGCATCGTCGGGTACCTGGACTTCACCCATCGAGTCGCGTTCGATACGCATTGCTGCTCCTGACACCGAGAAAATGTGGATTGTCCCCAAAGCCTAGTGAGGGCCGACGGACCCTCAGTAGGGCCGAGGGTCACGGCTCAGGCTTGCGAGGCGAGGACCTCGGCAACCGCAGGCACCAGGACCTCGCCGACATCGCCTTCCACTCTGAGGGTCACCACGGAGAGGCGGTCGTGGTCCGTGGCCCCGCGATTCACGATCACATAGGGCGTGTCGCGCTCGGCTGCGTACAGTGGGATGTTGGCCGCCGGGGTCACCGACAGCGTCGAACCCAGGGCAAGTACGAGATCGGCACGTTCGGCGGCGCTGAAAGCGCGCATCAGATCTTCCTGACGCAACGACTGGCCGAAGCTGATGGTGGCCGGCTTGAGGAACCCGCCGCAGTCACAACGTGGCGGCTCACCGGTGGCTGCGAAGGCGGCGAAGTGCGGCCCCGGCTCGGTGCGGTGCCCGCAGGCCTGACACTCGACTTCGCCGACGGTGCCGTGCAACTCCACCAGTCTCTCCGGGGACGTCCCAGCCGCCCGATGTAGCCCGTCGATGTTCTGGGTGACCACCATCTCCACCCGGCCCGCCTGCTCGAGGGCAACAATGGCGTGGTGCACCTCGTTGGGAGCGGCGGTTCCCCACTCGGTCCGATCCTCCAACTTCTGCTGCCAGTACTCGCGGCGGGCTTCGTCGGAACTCAGGAAATCGTCGTAGAAAACGGGAGCCCGCGTCTGCCACACCCCCTTGGGTCCGCGGTAGTCGGGGATGCCGCTGGCGGTCGAGATGCCGGCGCCGGTGAAGATGAGCATATGCCTCGAGCCGACGAGCAGCCGGACCAAACGGACAAGCGGGGCGCTAGAGGAAGACATCGATCACCACATATGCGAAGGCCGCCATCGTGACTCCGATACCCAGGTAGAGCAATCCCACCCAGGCTTGGCTCGCCCCGATGGTAGAGAGGGCGGCACGTACCGGAGCCGCCCCATAGACCAGCTGCCGCACCGCCAGGTCTCGGTTTGTTCCCCGGCCGGACGCGGTCCCCAACGACGTGCGATCAACGGCTTCATGGTCGGGAAACATCACTTCGGCTCGAGCCGTCAGCGGTGAGGCCAGTACCGGGAGAGCTACCAACAACAGGATTCCGAAGACGATCAGCATCCAGCTCGAAGTCAGGAACAGGATGCCGAGCCCGGCGAGCCACATCCCCCACAGCTTGGCGAGCTGCCACAGGTAGGACCGGGCGTCGGCCGGGTCGGCAAACGACCACTGGATCTCATCGGAATCGCTCAGCCCGCCTCCTCGGTGGCCCGCGGCAGGCTACAGGTCGGCGAGAGGATCAGCGCTATCGGCGGAAACGGCTGCCAAGCCGAGCTCCCGCCGCAGGACTTCATAGCCCTGGTCTTCCAGCTCCTCGGCAACCTCAGGCCCGCCGCTGCGCACGATGCGCCCGTCGAGCATCACATGCACCTTGTCGGGCCGCATATAGCGGAGAATCCGGCTGTAGTGGGTGATGATGAGCACTCCGAGTTTGGGGCTACGGAGTTGTTCGACGAGCTCCGCCACCTCTCGAACGGCGTCGATGTCGAGGCCGGAATCGATCTCGTCGAGCACTGCAATCGCGGGACTGGCCACGGCGAGTTGGAAGATCTCCGAGCGCTTCTTCTCTCCCCCCGAAAGACCTTCGTTGATGGGACGTTGCATGAACCGTGCCATCCCAAGTCGATCCGCGGCTGCCACCAGCCTCCCCTCGAAAGCGATGGGATCGGCGGAAACCCCCTCCATCTCTGTGACGAGCTCGTCGAGGGTGACGCCCGGAACTTCGATCGGATACTGGAACGCCTCGAACAAACCGGCCCTGGCCCGTTCGTCGACGGCAAGCCCCATGATCTCGCGGCCGGCCACCGTAGCGGACCCTTCCGCCTCATACTCAGCCTTGCCCATCAGCACATGGCACAGCGTCGACTTGCCGGAACCGTTCGGCCCCATGAGTGCGTGGACTTCACCAAAGGGCACTTCGAGGTCAACACCCTTGAGGATCTCGAGATCACCGAGCCGAGCCTTCACCTGGGCGATCTTCAGCGCCGTCGTCATGATGAAGCCTCCCCATCTTGGTCGTCGTCGGGCAAGGTCAGCATGACCTCGCCATCGACCACGGCGACCTCATACACCGGCACCGGCCGGGTCGCCGGGAACGACCCGGGGACCCCGGTTTTGAGATCGAACTCCGATCCATGGCGTGGACACTCGACCTCAGTCCCGAAGAGCTCCCCCTCGGCCAGCGAGGCCTCGGCGTGCGTACAACGATCGCCGATGGCGTAGACGCTGTCACCGATCCGGAACACGGCCACCCGGTGCTCACCGACTTCGACCCGAATGCCGCGGCCCTCGGGAAGCTCGGTGAGTGGCGCAATCACAACCCGGCTCATCGCACCCTTCCTTCTGCTTGGGCCGCCACGTATTTCTGATTGATCCAATGGCTGATCGGCGCGACCAATTCGGAGATCGGGAAGCGCGACAACGCCTGGTCGAAGAAACCTCGAACCTGCAAACGATCGGAGCGAGCCCGGTCCAGCCCGCGACTCATGAGGTAGTAGCGCTGCTCGGCATCGAGCGGCCCAACCGTTGAGCCATGGCCGCAGCGGACGTCGTTGGCAAGGATCTCGAGGTTGGGAACCGATTGCGCGGCGGCGCCGTCGGAGAGCAGGAGATTGCGGTTCGTCTGGAAGGCGTTCGTCTTCTGAGCACTCTCCTCGATCCGAATCATTCCGGTGAACACAGAGAGCGCCTCGTCCTCTACGCCGCCCTTCAGGAACATGTCGGAGTCCGTGTTCGTGCCGATATGGCGCATGAAGTAGCGATAGTCGAGAATCTGATCGCGCTCGCCGAAGAAGGCACCGAGGATCTCGGCCGACGAGCCGCGGCCTTCCAGGTCAACAGAGAGATGCAGCCGGGAGAGCTTGCCACCGAGGCCGGCCTCGGCGATTTGCACCCGAGCGTCCCGCCCGACGTTGGCATTGACGTGAGAGATGGCGCGGGTCTCGTAGCCCCAGTTCTGCACGATGGTGACATCCACCTTTGCGTTCTGCCCAACGGTGATCTCGAGGTCGGGGACCACGACGAGCCGAGCGTCATGAGGTGAGCGGTAGTTGATGACGAGAGACGCCTGAGCGGACGAACCGATATCGACCACGACTCGGGGAAAGCTGACGGTGCCGGGGGTGATCGCTTGGACGTCGATATAGAAGGGATCGGTGACCGCCACGCCCGCGGGGATGGCCATGGCGACGCCATCGCTCGAGAAGGCGGCCGCGGCGGCGGCGAACTTGTCGAGGTCGGGCGGAATTGCCGCGCCGTAGCGAGCCTCGAGCAGTTCTGAGTGCTCCCAGGCCGCGACGAGCACCGAATCGAACACCACCGCGGCGGAGCCAACCGGTTCGACCGACGACACAACGCCGTCGATGACCTGGAGCCTCCCCGCGGCGGTGGGGATCGCATCGGCCAACTCGTCGGCACCTGCCAGGGCAGGCCCAGCGTGGTCGGCCATTGCATAGTCGGCGAGGTCGAAATCGAGGTCGACGTACTTCCAGACCTCTTCTTGTGAGGTCGGCATGGCGAGCTTGTCGAAGTGGTCGTAGCCGGCGGTGCGCCGCACCGCGAGCCACTCCGGAACTCCGGAAGTTGCGCGTTGCAGTGCGGTGTTGTCGAGCGGTATCAAGGGTGAGTCACTCCACGAAGCGGAGGCCGCAGACTACCGGCGTCCGGCTTCCTACCCCAAAGCCCTCGGCCTCTCCGAGCCACAACTCCCTGTTTCTCCCAGGCATAAGCTTGCTTACTCCCAGAATCGGCATAACCTGCCCGCTTCACGACTCGCTTCTGTCGCGGTAGGGGCGCCGGCGCTGCGGGTCGCTCTCCCCAACTTGTTCGAGGTGATCCACCATGTCACGCATGTTCCGACTCGCGGTCGTCGTCAGCTTGGCTGCGGCCGCAGCCCTTGGCTCCGCGACGGCTTCTCCACCTGCGGCGGCGGCCGCAACCGAAGACGCCGCGCCCGAGGACTTCGTGATGACCCGCTTCCTCCACGATGACATCATTGATGGCTTCAGCGACACCTGGGGAGCGAGCCGCTCCGGCGGGCGTCGCCACCAGGGCACCGACGTCATCGCCCCGAAGGGCACTCCGGTGCACGCCGTCGCCGACGGATTCGTCGAGGCGATGGAAGACGGACGGCGTTCTGGCTTCTATGTCCGGCTCCGCCACGCCGACGACTGGGTGACCTGGTACATCCACCTGAACAACGACACGCCGGAGACCGACGATGGCGCCGGTGGTCCTGAGGCGGCGTTCGCCCCCGGCCTCGAAGTGGGCGACTTCGTCGCCGCCGGCGACGTGATCGGTTACACCGGAGACTCGGGCAACGCCGAGAGCCGGGTGGCGCACACCCACTTCGAACTCCAGCACAACGACCGGTATCTCAACCCGTATCCCTACCTGAGAGCGGCGTGGGACCGCCAGCTGCGCGAGCTGGAACTCATCGACGAAGCTCAATAGCCGTTCGAGCCCGAAGAAACACGGCGTCGAGCATCTGACCCGTGAGCCGGCCGGTGAACGTGTTCTGTTGGCTCGGGTGATAGCTCATGAGCAGCAGCCTGCCGTCGGGCAATTCCACCTCATCACCGTGCCCGAAGCGGGGCCGCGGACGCGGCAAAGCCTCCAAGCGCCGCTGCAGGTAACGCCAGAACGCGACGTAGCCGTACCGGCCGAGACACACATAGACGACGACCTGATCGAGCAGATCCAGCTCTGCGTCGAACCACCTCGCACAGTTGTCCCGTTCCCCCGTCGTCGGCTTGTTGTCGGGCGGCGCACAACGCACCGGTGCGGTGATCCAGGCGTCGCGCAATTCTTGGCCATCGTCGCGACTGACCGATTCGGGACGTTCGGCGAACCCGGCATGGTGCAGAGACCGAAACAACCAATCGCCGCTGCGGTCCCCGGTGAACATTCGCCCCGTCCGGTTGGCCCCGTGGGCTCCCGGGGCAAGCCCAACGACGACGAGGCGAGCCGACGAATCACCAAACCCCGGGACCGGACGACCCCAGTAGTCCTCGTCCCGGTAGGCGGCTCGTTTGTCGTCCGCCACCTGCTCACGCCACGCCACCAGGCGCGGGCAGAGTCGGCACTCGATGACCGCGGCACTCAACTCGGCCAGGCCCCCGGCCGCCGGCTCGTTCACCTGATCGGCGGGAGCATGTTGGGCCCGAACGACGAGTTCTCGCTCCACAGCATCCATCCCAGCGAACGATCTTCGGCGATACCCCACAAGGCCCGGATCTCCGGCGGCTCGAGTTTGGCCCGCTGCAGCCAGGGGCGGTAGATGGCGGGGCCCTCGAGCCGAGGTATCCCGGCGTCCAGCGCCGTCTGCACGATCTCGGGTGCATGCTCATTGGGATCCTCGTAGTCACGCCAGCCGGGCGCATACGCGTACGAGTAGATCATCGGGCTCAACACATCAACCGCCGACGAAAGTGGTCCCGGCTGCTGGCCGATGCCCTCATCAGACCGGCTCTCGAGGGTGATGGCCAGGATGTCGGCGGCCAGGGCACACCCGGCCGGATAGAGACGGTCGTGGGCCTCTTGCAGGAACGCCGAGATCGTCTCGATGCGGAGGAACTGGGCTTCGTCCTCGTAGTACGCATCGTTGTAGACGAGTTCGTCGAACTGCGCAGTCGACACGCCGCCAACCGGGAACTGGGCGTAGTCGAACTGCACCTCGTCGAAGCCGAGACGGCACGCCTCTTCCGCCAACGACAGCGGGTACTCCCACGCCGCGGGGTCGGTCGGGTCGAGCCAGGCGCGGCCGCTCTTTGTCTCCCAGGGACGACCGGTCTTCGAGTCGATGGTGGCCAGGTCCGGGTAGTCGATCGCCAAGTACGGGTCTTGGAAGGCGACGATCCTGGCGATCTTGTAGAGCTCGAGTTCGTCCATGTCGGCGACGATGGATGTGATGTCGTATGCAGGCTGAACGGCGCCGATTTCGTGGGCAAGCGCAATCCCGGTGTCGTACTTGACGACGCCGGCTTCGTCCTTGAGGTCAACCACCATCCCGTTGATGTCGGTGGTCTGACTGAGCCTGAGCAACTTGCGCCACGACTCACCGTCGCCGGCCTTTTCGGCTTGGACGCGCAGCGCCCTCACGATCAGCGGGTCCATGACCACGTCGAGCTGGGCCGATGTGCCGTCGTAGGGGACGACTGCCGTCTCCCAAGCGGGTCGGCGTAAGGTCATATCGCCGGCGACCGCCCGGTTGATCCGGTACTCCCCCACCTCATCGGTAACAAGTTCACGACCCCCGAGCTCAATCGCGGTCTCGGGCAATGGTCTGCCGTCCTCGGTCGTGACCTTCCCTTCGAGGACCACCGGTTCCATTCGCACCTCGACCTCATCATCGGGAATCTCGGCTATCTCGATCGTCTGGGCGTGGAATCCAGCCGTCGACACCGTCATGCCGATGACCTCACCGGTCCACTCCTCCTGCCAAACGACGGTGGCGGTTCCGGCCGCCGTTGTGGCGAGGTCAACCTGCTCCAAGGTGATCTCAGCACCGAGGGGAGTGAGGTCGTCGCCGGCAACTACACGAACGGGAAACGTCGGTGGCCCGGGTTCAGGTGACCGCGCCGACTCTCCGGCCACGAGCACACTGGGCCCGGCGCATGCCGCGACTAGCACGGCGGATGAGGCCACAATGAGGATGAACGTTCGCATCGAGATAGTTCTCATGAGCAAGAGTCGGGCACCGGCGAGAGTTTCTCCCGATGCAACTGCCCAGGGTAGTAATCCATTGCGGCAACGCACCATGGGTGATAACTTCGGATCGCTCCTTCATGGAGGAGTCAACAGAGGAGGGGTCCTTTGGCAAAGCGCACGAAAGATACGCTGGTCGCCGACGCAGTTGGCATGTACCTCGAAGAGGTAGCCACGCACGACTTGTTGACCGCCGAGGACGAGGTTCGCCTGGCGCGAGCCATGGAGGCCGGCCGTCAGGCGCAGCGACGCCTCGAAGCGGCAGACGGTCAACTGCCGGCTGAGGACCGTGCCGACGTGTACCGGGCGATTCATCAGGCCGACGAGGCCAAGGCCGTATTCATCCGTTCCAACCTTCGTCTGGTGATCTCCATCGCCAAGCGATATACCGGCCGAGGGCTTGATCTGCTGGACCTCATCCAGGAAGGCAACCTCGGGCTGATTCGTGCCGTCGAGAAGTTCGACTGGCGCAAGGGTTTCAAGTTCTCCACCTACGCCACCTGGTGGATCCGCCAGGCCATCACCCGCGGTCTCGGCAATCACGGCCGCACCATCAGGCTGCCGGTCCACATGGTCGACGTGGTACGCACCGTCCAAGAGACGGAACTGAGCCTCCAGGAGCTGTACCGCCGAGCCCCCACCATCGCCGAGATCTCGGAGATCAGCGGACTCGACGAAGAGAAGATCACCATCGCCCTCACCGCCCCGAGTGACACAGTGTCGCTCGATCGTCCGGTCGGCGAGGAGGGCGACGCCCAGCTCGGCGACTTCGTCCAGGACGACCAGGCGCTCGACCCGTTCGTCGTCGTGGCCGAGGGCGCCCGGCGCGACGAACTGCGCCGAGCCCTCGGATTCCTCGAGGAGCGGGAACGTCAGGTGATCGTGCTGCGCTACGGCCTCGACGGCGAAACGCCCCGCACGCTCTCTGATGTCGGAAAGCTGCTCGGCATCACGCGGGAACGGGTCCGCCAAATCGAGACCCGAGCCCTCAGCAAACTCCGCCACCCCGCCAGCGCCTACGACCTGGAGAGCCTGCTCTAGCCGTTCCCCCCTCCGTCACCGAGGGGCAGCTCACGCGGGCCGTGCCGCGCGGGTTTGGGTACCATCCGCGCATGGCTGCTCGGGTGACTGCTGCGATTTTGGCCGCGGGGAGTGGGGTTCGTTTCGGGGGATCGACCCCCAAGCAACTGCTTCCTTTGGCGGGCAAGCCCATGCTGCAACACAGCTTGGAGGCGTTTGAGGCGGTGGGGACCGTCGACGCCATCGTCGTCATCACCGCAGATCACCTCGTTGCCGAGGTTGCCGACCTGGCCGGCGCGGTCTCACCGAAGACGACCGACGTCATCGCCGGTGGCGCGACCCGCGATGCCTCCACCCGAGCGGCTCTTGACATCGCACCGGATCCCGACGGGAAGATCCTCGTGCACGACGCCGCCCGACCGCTCATCGCTCCCGCCACGATCGCAGCCTGCGTGGCCGCCCTCGACCGGTTTGATGCGGTGGGAGTTGCCGTTCCCTCCGCGGATACCTTGCTCGAGGTCGTCGACGACCGGGTGACGGGGATTCCCGACCGGTCCCGTTTCTGGAGGGCGCAAACCCCGCAAGGGTTCTGGGTCGACGTTCTTCGCCGGGCGCACGCCGCCGCGGCAGCCGACCCGGACTTCGTCCCGACCGATGACTGCGGGGTAGTCGCCCGCTATCTGACCGGAGTCACCATCGGAGTAGTCGCCGGGTCCCCCTCCAACGTCAAGGTCACGTACCCGGAAGATCTCGCCGTGGCCGAGGCATTGTGGCGCCGCAACCGGGCAACGGAAGACTGACGATTCAGAAGAGCCTGAGCATCGGAGAGTCGATGCCCTTCAGGGTTTCGTAGTCGACCTCCATCCACCCCAATCCTCGATCCTCCGCAAGCGTGCGGGCTTGGGGCTTGACGATCTGGGCAACAAAAAGTCCCCGCACCGGAGCAAGCCGGTCATCACGGCTCAGAAACTCGACGTAGCGGGTCAACTGCTCGACGCCATCGATCTCGCCACGTCGTTTGATCTCGACGGCAACCGTTGCCCCTTCGGCATCGCGACACAGCAGATCGACCGGGCCAATTGGTGTGGCGTACTCGCGCCGGATGAGCGTCATCCCTTCCTCGAGTTCTTCCACTCGCTCGGCCAGCAGCCGCTGCAGTTCCGCCTCGACGCCGTCCTTCTGCAGCCCTGGGTCCTCGCCCAACTCGATCGCTGTATCGAAGTGAATGTCCTCGAAGATGATCGTGAGCTTCTCCCCTTTCGGATTGGTCACGATCCAGCGACCTTCCTCCTCGGTGAGGTGGTTCGGTGCATTCATCCAGTTGAGCGGCTTGTAGGCCCCACCGTCGGCGTGGATGGCGACACAGCCGTCGGCCTTGACCATGACGAGCCGGGTAGCCACCGGCAGGTGAGCGGTGAGCCGCCCTTCGTAATCGACGGAGCAGTCCGCCACAACAATGCGCATGACGAGCCAGCGTAGCGAACCGGCTACGAACAAGGCCCCCGCTGCCGCGGGGGCCTTGTCACCTGCCGCCTGTTGTCCGACAGCTCTAGAACAGCGTGAAGCCGTTCGAGGTGAAGTTGTAGCTGTGGGTCAGGAAGACCGGCACATAGGCAATGATCACGAGCACTACGGCGACGACTAACCACAGGCCAATTCGGTCGAGGATCGACGGCGTCTCGGACCCGCCGTGGATCGTCTCCGAAATCGGCATGTCGAGCTCGGTCGGCGTGGCCGGCTTCTTGCTCAGCCAGGTGCCGATCATCACGATGAAGAACAGCAAGCCGGAGATGAACATGATCGATCCGCCGATGGCGGTGACCGTGTTGTGGAACTCCCAGGCGTCCTGGATGAACGGAGCTTCGGATACGTGCAACCGGCGGGGCTGGCCCTCGAGGCCGGCCGCCATTTGGCCGCGGGAGAAGAGCAGGACGCCGATGAACCAGGTCCAGCCTTGCGCCACCGCCAGCCTGCGGAACCGCAGAGCCTTGCCGGTCAGGTACGGCACGAGCCAGTAACAGATACCCATGATCGACAACGCCACGGCCGTACCCACCGTCATGTGGAAGTGGCCGGGGATGAACGAGGTGTTGTGCACGACCAGGTTCACTGTGGCGCTGGCGTTGATCAACCCCGAAGCACCGCCGAGTGCAAAGGCCATCATGGCCAGCACCTGGGCGACGAAGCTGGGATTACCCCACGGCAGCTTCGGTATCCATCCCAACAAGCCCTTCCCGCCGTTGCGTCTCCCCCCGTCCTCCATGGCGGCCACCAGAGTGAAGGCGGTCACCATAGATGGGAAGAACACGCCAAAGGTCAGGACGGCGTGCACCATCTTCAGGCCTTCATCGACGCCGGGGTCGGTGAATTGGTGGTGAAGACCAACCGGGGTCGACAGCAGCAGGAAGAGGATGAACACACCACGCACCAGGCCGTCGCTGTAAAGCCGGCCGTTGACCTGCTTCGGGATCATCATGTACCACGACACGTACGCCGGCAGCAGCCAGAAGTACACGATCGGGTGCCCGGTGAACCAGAACAGGGTCCTGGTCAGGAGCGGATCGTTGCCGGTCTGGAGACCCAGCGACCACGGAATGAGGAAGCCGAGCACGGAAACGGCCACGCCCAGCGAAGCCAGATCCCACATCAGGAAGGTCATGACCGAGACGAAGGCGAGCAGCGGCGTCTTCTTCCCTGGGTTGTCCTTGCGCCAACCGCGTAGCGTGAACAACTGGTTGGCCGAGGTCAACCAGGTGGAGACCACCAGCAAGGCCGCGCCCAAGTAGAAGGCCACCGAGGCTTCGAGCGGCGCATAGAACGTGTAGAGCACCGATGCCTTGTTGAGCAACACGGCTCCAGCCGCGAGCGCAACACCGAGGAAGGCGATGATGAGCGACGCCTGGGCCATCCAGGTGTATCGCAGCGGACGCTCGAGCGATCGCATCGTGGTCAGCGACAGGAACGAGTTGGCGAACGTGAACGTGAGCACGAAGGCCAAGCTGATCCCGTGTAGCGTCAGGCCCTGGAAATAGGTCTGCAGCCCAACCTCGTCGTAGAGGTTGATCTCGGCACGGTCAAGCGCCTGGAGCAGGCCCATGAGCAGTCCGAGCAACAGGCCCACAAAGCCGAGGTATAGCTGCCACTTGAGCCATTTGCGCTGGACGACCTCTTTGGTCGCCGTATCTGCCGGCAGTGTCGCCGTCATCCTTCACCCCCGACCTTGACCTGACCGAACATTTGCGAATGGGCGAGCCCGCAGTACTCGTGACAGATGATGTCGTACACCCCTGCCTCGTCGAACGTTGCGTTCACTTTGAGCACCTGGCCCGGGATGATCATCCCGTTGACGGCAACGTCGGAGATGAGGAAGCCGTGAATTACGTCGGTCGAGGTCACGACGAACTCCACCTCAGCACCGGCCGGCACCTCGATCTCCGGGGGATTGAATGACCATGCCTTTGCCACGACAACGGCTTGGTAGGTGCCGTCCGGTTGTTCGAAGACCCCAGGATTGTCGAACGGCGCCACATCGCCCGATGCAACTGCCGCCGGATCAACCTGTGCCTCGTCCGTCGGAAGGTGAATCCCCGCTTCGCCGATGGAGGCAATGATGGCGATGAAGAAGCCGACGAGCACCACGACGGTGGCATACAGGAACCAGCGCTCCCACTTCTCGATCTGAAGCGTCGCCATACTCAGCTTCTCTCGAGGAGAGTCGCGTACGTCCAGACCCACATCCCGATGATCATCAGCACGAAGAGGACCATGATCAGGACCGTCCCCCACGGATGTTCCACATCCGCGTCTTGGTCGGCCGAGTGTTCGTCTGCCATGCCCGGTTTTCCTCCCGAATCTGTCATGAGCTCACCTTGAGCACGCTCTCACATCTGCATCAAATGACCTGAATGCGAACAAGTGACCAGGCCAGAAGCGGTGGGAGAAGGGTCGTTGCGGATGCCGAAGGCAAGGCGCGCTTCGATGACCATGACGCCACCGACAACGTGCGCGTATCGCAAGGTCCCAATCCTCCACCAAATCCGGTGCGCCGACGGCGCGACCGATCGCTTGGGCGGGGACCTTAGCGCGCGAAACCCCCAGGTGCGCAACTCATTTCGGTCGACCAGGACCGTTTCTGACCGATTCGGAATCGATCCGCCGACCTAGCCGACCGAACCCTCCATCTGAAGCTCGATGAGACGGTTGAGCTCGACCGCGTACTCCATGGGGAGCTCCTTGACGATCGGCTCGATGAACCCGGCGACGATCATCGCCGTCGCCTCTTCCTCGGTGAGGCCGCGACACATCAGGTAGAAGAGCTGCTCGTCACCTACTTTGGAGACGGTGGCTTCATGGCCGATCTGCGTGTTGGACTCCTCGATCTCCATGTAGGGATACGTGTCCGACCGCGAATCCTCGTCGAGGATCAACGCGTCACAACGGACGAACGACTTGGCGTTCTCTGCGCCCGGTTCGACTCGTACCAAGCCGCGGTAGCCGGCCCGGCCGCCACCCTTGGAAATGGACTTGGAGGTGATGAGCGACGTCGTGTTCGGTGCGGCATGGACCATCTTCGCTCCCGCATCCAGGTGCTGACCCTCGCCTGCAAATGCGATGGACAGAACCTCGCCGTGGGCACCCTCCTCCATCAGCCAAACCGCCGGGTACTTCATCGTCAGCTTTGAGCCGAGGTTCCCGTCGATCCACTCCATGGTGGCGTTGCGATAGGCGGCGGCGCGCTTGGTCACCAGGTTGTAGACATTGTTGGACCAGTTCTGGATGGTCGTGTAGCGGCAACGCCCGCCCTCTTTCACCACGATCTCGACGACCGCAGAGTGCAACGCATCGGTGGTCCACACGGGTGCCGAACACCCCTCGACGTAGTGGCAGAACGCGCCCTCGTCGATGATGATCAGGGTCCGTTCGAACTGGCCCATGTTTTCGGCATTGATCCGAAAGTACGCCTGCAACGGCTGCTCGAGGTGCACACCCGGCGGTACGTAGATGAACGAGCCTCCCGACCACACCGCCGAGTTCAGCGCAGCGAACTTGTTGTCGTTGGGAGGGATGATGGTCCCAAAGTATTCCCGCACCAGGTCCGGGTGATCGCGCACCGCGGAGTCCATGTCCATGAACAGAACACCGAGCTCCTCGAGGTCCTCCCGATTGCGGTGGTAGACCACCTCCGAGTTGTGCACGATGATGCCCTCGGCCACGAAGTTGTGGGGGCCGTCGACCTCGATGTCGTACACCGGCGCAACGTCGGCTGGTTCGAGTTCGGTTACCTTGGCGAAGCCCAGCGTGTTGGTGACGTGGGAACGGAACTCGGCGCCTTGCGCCGATCGATCGGAGTGCCGGTAGGCGCGCTTGCCGAGGCGTTCGATCCGCTTCGGGTTTCTGACATCAATCCGCTCCACATCGCCGGAGATCCCGAGCCGGAAGCCGACGATCTCGCGATCCGCATCGAACGGGTGAGCTGAGGTGAAGCGATACGGCCCCGAGGGGCGCAGCCCCGCCATGGCGGCTAGCTCGGCGGCGTCGTCCAACAGGCTCTCGCTGGTGCTGGTGATGCTGAGGCAGTTGCCGTGGTGGTCCGGCGAGACATAGCCGTCGGCGTCGATGTATCCGCCGAGAAAGGCCAAGCGCTCCACCGTCGGCAAACCAAAGACCCAGCCCGGGATCCGCTTCGTGGCAGCGTGCCCGGTGATGCCGTTGAGTTCGAGCCACTCGACGAGGGCCTTGCTGTTGAGCGCGAGCCGCCATTGGTCGGGCGATGTTGCCCGCAGGCCGAACTGCTCGGCGGCAATCCTCATGATCTCCTCCTGGACCGCGACGTCGGTCTCGGGAGCAGCCAACTCGGTGCGGTAAGTCGCCGACGCCGGGTCGTAGCGGTTGTAGCCGTCCCCGAGCCAGAACCCAAACAGCCACATGACGTCTGGGTTCGTTGCTGTCGGAAACGCCTCAGGGGTGTCGTCGAGCCGCTCGAACTCGTGGACCTCGCCGTAATCGGGCAGGTCGCGAGCGACGGCAATCAGGTCGCCGACGGCCAGCTCGCCGACGGTCTTCCAACGCCGTTCATAGCGGGCCCGCTGCCGGCCGGGCTTGCGAACATCGACCAAGGAGAGGACTGGGTGGTTGTCGGTGGCATGGATGGTGCGGTGATATCGCCCGCCCACCGTTACCCGGTAGGTCTGGCGAACGCCGGTCTGTGCCGCCGCCCTCACCGGAGTGGTACGGAGTTCGCCGGTTTCCTCGTCCAGCGAGAACACGACATCACCGGGAGCGATTTCCTTCATCGGAACCATCCCACGATCGACCGTGTACACCCGGACGTCGCCCCGCAAGCACTCATACTGCGCCGTAACGCCGGCGAGGTACTTGCGCTCGGCTTCGGGGATGCCGAGCTTCTCGTAAGTCTCCTTGATCGAATCGGGAACCATGTCCCAATCCTTGGCCTGACCCTCGGTCGGCTTGATGTAGTAGTAGATGTCGTCGAAGTCGATCTGGTCGAGATCACCATCGCCGCCCCAGGTCGGCACCGGCTTGCGGAGGAAGCGCTTGTACGCCTTGAGCCGGAACTCGAGCATCCACTCGGGCTCCTTCTTCATCGCGGACATCTCGCGGATGATCGCCTCGTTCAAGCCCTTCTTCGGCTTGAAGACGTACTCGTCCTCGGTGTCATGCCAGCCGAGCTCGTAGCTCCCCAGGTCGATGTCGACGGTGGACATGTCAGATGACTCCTCGCAATTTGCACTATGGATGTAGTCGTATTGTTGCAGCCCTACGAACGCTACTCAATACCTATGACAAACAAAGACAAAAGAGTGACCGCCGAGACGGGGGTGCGGGGAGTGAGGGGAAGACCGGGTCCGTCTCGGCGTATCACCCTGCACTAAGGAAACGCTCAGCATCGCCGCGTTGTTCCGCGATTCGCCCGATGTTCGCCAGACCCGGAATCCACCGGCCCGTAGAAGGCAATCCGGTCATCGCAGGATCGACTCGGAAGGGTCAGCATCGTCCGCGCAGCCATGGCCCGACGCTCGTTGCCACCGCATCGCCATTGGGGTTCGGAGCGCAATCCGCCTACCTTGCGATCATGCTCAATTGGCTCCGAAACGTTTGGCGACGCACCACGACCAGTCCGTGCCAGCAATGCGGAGAACTCATACCCGTCACCGAGTACCGAGAGACGGGGAGCAGCCGAGACGGCACGTGGTGGTCGGGTGACGCCGTCGAACTCGAATGCCCGAAGTGTGGACACACCTTCTGGAGCAAGAAGTAGCGCCGATCCGGATCCTGGACCGCCTAGTCCGCGATACTGGCCCCACCATGCCCGTCATCATCATCGGAGCCGACACTGAGGTCGGGGCCGCCGTCGTCGAATCCCTCCTCCCCCGCCAAGGCGAGGTGCGCGCCTTTGTCAGCGATCCAGACGCGGCCGCCCGACTCAAGAAGCGTGGGGTCAAGGTTGCCCTCGGCGATGTGAGCGATGGCTCCCATATCGGCGCCGCCGCCCTCAGGGCTTTCGACGCGGTGCTGATCGCCGAGGCGGCAATGGATGATCGGGAACGGTCCTTCGCCGCCGACAAGGCCGCCGTGATCGCCGAGTGGGCCGAAGCGCTCAACGATGCTGCTCTGCACCGAGCGATCTGGGTCGGCGACGGCGGCGTCCCCGAGCCGATCGCCGCAGCCGTTGCCGAGTCATCGGCCGTCGACACCACCGGGCGCGACCTACCCGACATCGCGGCGGAGGTAGCCGAGCTCGATGAGGCATCAACGTTGGGCTGAGCCGCGTCTCCTCCAGCTCCTGCCACTAGAAGACTTCGGGGCACCAGGGGGCGGGGTCCCAGGTGAAGAGGCTGTCGGCGTGGCGGATGACGTCCGCTGAGCCGCGCACCCTTCCGGATCGGGCCAGGCTGCCGAGGCGCCTCCCGCCGAGCAGGATCGCTCCGAGAGCGTCGATCTCGAGTTCGAGGTCGGGCGGTTCGTCAACCGGCCAGCACTGGCTGGCGCCCGGCGTTGCCGACAGCAAGTAGGTGCCGTCGTTGTCGCGATACATCGGGTCGTGGATGCCGATGCGCAGGTCTCCCTCGATGGCAAAGTCACGCCCTGCCAAGGCCGTCGGCACGTCGAGGATGCGAAGCCACAGGCTGTCGAACACCTCGCGCCGCACCTGCCGGGGTTCGGTGACCCGCCACCGTAACTCGTCATCGAGCGGCTGATTCCAGTACTCGACGTTGGGGAACAGATCGATGCCGACGAGAAAACGCCACAGCGCATCGTGGGCCTCGCCGGTGACGGCCATCAGTTCGGTGACGGCGACCTTGCCGTTTGGGAAGAACTCCTCCCACTCTTCCTTCTGCCGGTAGACCACGTAGCCGTCGGGGCCGTCACCGCCGTCGTAGATCACAAAACGGTAGGCGCTTTGTCCCTCTCGCCACCTCTCAGGGTCGTGGAAGAACTTCCACTTCCACCAACTCTCGCCGCGCCCCAGCATCCCCGGCCGGGTTGGACGGCAGCGCTCGTAGACCGGAGGCAGGATCGACTCGGCTTCCTCGCTCTCGACAGTCCTCACACCGGTCAACCGGCCCTCAGCCCCGAAATCGAGGCCGCGCCCTTGCATCTTGACCGACACCCGGTCGACGGCGAGGCCGAACCCAAAGCGGCCGTAGATCGAACTCTCGGACGCCCACAACCCGGCCAGCGGCTCGCCGCGGTCCCGAGCCGCATCGAGATGGGCGGTCATCATCGCGCGCAAGATGCCGCGCCGGCGATGAGTTGGCTGCACCGTGACCATGGTGGTGCCGGCCATGGCCAGATCGCGGCCGCCGGGCAACGTCACCGACATGGGGAAGTCGCCGAGGGTGCCCACGAGGAGGTCGCCATCGAAGGCGGCCACGGTCCGGTCCAGCGGGAGGAGATCGCGGAATCGCTGCGTGTCCTTGCGATCTTCCTCGCTCAGGTCTCCGCCAAACCCGCGGGTCAGTTGGCTGCGGAAGAGATTGATCTCTTCGTCGTTGATCGGTCGCAGGGTGAAGCTCATGCCAGAACGCTATCAGGCGCGCCGGGGCACCGACGTCTCACGTGGTTCGGTCGTATCCCGTGAGGTAGGCAGGCACCGGCACGTCGACCGTCAGCAAGGGATCGGGTTCCGGGACGCCGGCGTGCAACTTGAGCGGAACCGTTCCGGCCCAGGTGGGATAGTCGTAATCCCCATCGTCGTCCTTCGGCCCTCCGACGCGAACCTTGGCAGATACCTCATCGATCGTGATGGCGGCGATGAGGGTCCCCTTCGCTTCCTTGTCCGTCATCGGCCGCGAATCCGCCCAACGGCCTGGGACGATGTGCTCGGTGACCGCCTCCATCGCACGACGTTTCTCATCGGGGGCTGGCGCTGCTCGGGACCACGGTTCAGCTGCGAGATGGCGATCACGGGCACCTCGAGTTCCTTGGCCAGCATCTTCAGGGCCCGGGACCCACGCACTGCTGACGGTCTTCCTCGCGGCGATCGCGGTCCCGACCTTCATGTTCCTGCTCTCCACGACACTGCCCGCCCGCGCGAACCGAGGTACGAACCTCGTCGTGGCATCGCTCTACTTCCCCTTCTCGGTCTTCAAGGCCGTGGGCGAGTCCTGGTTCGTCTTCTACGGCCTTTCCATCGGTCTCGAGGTGCTGCTCCTGGGCGTCATCCTGCGCTCCGGCTGGACCTGGCCTGGCGCCTCCTCGGCCTGATCCACCGATGACGCTGCTCGGGTGAGCCTGTCGTGAAGTGGGAAGGCCCGCACCTGCTGGGTGAATCGGCCTTGCCCAGGTGTGCCTGGCCCGGGGCGTGTCATGTGTGACACCACTCCCGGGCCAGGTCCACGAAGCGGCTGACCGCAGGCGCGATGGTGCGTTCCAACCGAATCGCGAGCAGGATGCTGCGAGGCTCAAGGGGTGGGTCGAGTGGCAGTGCCTGGACGCCCGCGTCACCGGAGTCGATGGCGAGCATGGGCATGACCGCAAGTCCCATGCCGGCCTTCACCATGTTCTGGACGGCGCCATTGTCGTTGGACCGGAAGATGTAGTGCGGGATCACGCCGTGTTCGGCCATGCCCTGCTCGATGAGGTCCTGGCATGCGCCGCCCTGTTGGCCCACCATGTCGCGACCGGCCAGTCCGGCCATCGGGAACGCCCCGCTGTGCTCGGCGGCTTCGCTGGTCGGCAACAGCACCACGAACTCATCGGTGACTATCTCGATCGTCTCAAGTCCCTCGTGTGTCACCGGTCCGACAAGGAACGAGACGTCGAGTTCGTCGATCAGCAGTCTCTGTTGCAGGTCCAGGTTGTCGTCGCTCTCGTACAACCGCACATCCACGTCGGGGACTTCGGACTTGAAGCGACCGACGACATCCGGTAGCAGCTTCACCGATGCGCTCTGGAAGGTTCCGATGAGCAAGCGGCCCGAGGTGCCGGCAAGGGTCGAGGCGACCTCGGCGGCTGCCAGCTCCAGGCGCTCGAGAACGGCGCGAGCGTGGCCGAGGACGACGTGCCCGACCGGAGTGAGTTCGGAGCGCTTCGGACCGCGCGGGCGATCCAGGACTCTGGATCCGACGGCCCGCTCCAAACCGGCGACCTGCTGGCTGATGGCTGACTGGGTGAACCCAAGACGCTGAGCGGCACGTTCGAACGACCCCTCGTCGACAACGGCGATCAGGGCCTTGAGCTGCCGGAGTTCGATCTGGCTCACATTCATGAGCATCACACTAGCTGATGTTCAGCATAAGGAACCATCGCTTTTGCTAATCGCTTCATCTGGCTAGCGTCCTCGGTGAAGGAGGTCACCACAATGACGATGACCGACACCGGCACCAGCACCAGAACCAGCACCCCTATCCTCCGCACCCGCCACGAGCTCGACGCCCTGACCACTGCCATCGTGAACGCAGGCATCGACGCGGACATCACAGGGCTTGTCGGCCTGGCTCAGGCCAGCCGAGCAGCGGGCCTCTCCGAGACCCTGATTGCCGTCCTTCTGGACCCGACAGAACCTGCGCCAGCCCGAGAGCGCGCGTTCGCCATCCTCGCCCGCAGGCTCGATCTGGCGTAGGAGGCTTCGACCCGGACAGGGCCCGTGTTGATGGCAGGCAGCACCCGCGACGGCTGGGCCCGATCACCGACCCGCCGGACGGTGCTCGCGCTGGTGGCAGGTCTGACGGTGACGCTGAGCGTGGTCGAGATCGGACCCATCGGATTGGCGATGCTGCGTGGTTCGCCAGTCCAGGCCCGCAACGCGCCGACCGTGCCACTCGGGCCCCCTGGCGGGCGAGAAGCTGCCGGGGCGGGCCCACAGCGGAAAGCCTCGCTCGGGCGAGCATCCGACCTGGACGTTCACGTTCGAGCAGGTCGCCGGCGCGACCAGACTGACGATGCGCGCTGAGTGGCACGTCAAGGCACCCGTGGTGGGCAGGATCGTGGACGCGATCAGGGCCGGGAGCACGGGAGCCGTGATGGCCCGGGCAAAGGCGGTGCGGTCGCGTCGGTGACCCAAACCCCACGGGGCTGCCGGGAAGCCGCGTGTCGGCGCGCCGATGGCCTATGCCACCGGTAGGGGTGGCTTCTGGGAGTGTATGACCCAGATCACCACGCCTTCACGGCCACGCGCGGGTCGCTTCCCGCACCCACTCGAAGGAGCATCAGAGTGGGCAAGGTCGAGGTCCACGGCTGACCCTCGGAGAAGTCCGGCTCGATGCCGGCCCGCCAGTTCTCGGCGACGTACCGGGGGAAGCAAGCACCACCGGCCCACATTCCATCGGGATCCCGCAGGGCGAGCAGGCGGGCTCCCTAGCCTTCCCACTCGACGCGGGCACGCTCGGCGGCGACCGCTGCTGCCGGCGCGTGGTCAAGGTCGCCCAGCGCCTGCCATCGGATCACCGGGTCGCCGCCAAGCAGCCAGCCCGGGACATCCATGGGGGGATCCTCGCCCGAACCACACCCAATGTCGATCCGCGGACTCGACCAAGCCCGGCTGGCTTCACAAGCATCGGCCCACATCCATCGTGGCCACACGTCGGCACAAGTCGGGCGCCACAGTCCCGCGTGGTGGCATGATTGTGGCATGAGTCGCACACGATTGAGCACGACGGTGGACGCGGACCTGCTGGATAGTGCCCGGAAGGCGTTGGGGAAGCCTGACTCCGTGCTGATCGACGAGGCCCTGGGTGCCTTGCTGGCTCGGCATCGGGCCGCCGAGGTGGACGCCAGCTACGCCGCGTACGACACGCACCCGCCTGACGAACCAGACGCGTGGGGGGACCTGGCCTCGTTCCGGCGTGCGGTTGCGGCATCGTGACGGACCTGCCCGCGCGGGGAGGTGTGGTGGTGCGAGATGGCCGAGATCGGGCGCAGGCCCGTGGTGGTGCTCTCGCGTGACGCCGTGATCCCGCGCCATCGCCGCGTGCTGATCGCGCCGTGCACGACCACCATTCGACACCTGCCCAGCGAAGTCCTCCTCGAGCCCGGCGAGGACCCGGTGCCGCTGCGCTCGGCAGTCAACTTGGACACGATCGAGAGTGTCTCGATCGCGATCCTTGTCGACCGCTTGGGCCGGTTGGCCGACGATCGGATGCGCCAGATCTGCGCTGCCCTGGCAATCGCCGTGGACTGCTCAAACTGAACGGCGGCGAGTCGCCGGCGAGAGCCATGCTCCTTCGAAGCGTGAGTTCTGTCGCGGTGTTGGGCGGTGCCCCACTCCGCGTGGCGCGCGCTGCTTGGCGCTCGTTCCGGCCCCACCTCCTCTACGCCGAGTTTGCTGGAGCCGACCTGATGGGCCGGATATTCAAGGACGGGCCCGATTCGATAGCCGCTTGCAGCGAAGAGGACGTGGCCGCGGGACTCACTGGTCCGCTGGACGCGCCATCCGGCCGACCGCCGACGGCTACGGTGGTGCCGTGGAAGTGGCGCCGACAGGGCCAGTCGATGTTGAAGACCTCATCCACAGGGAACTGCTCGCCGTTCGGAAGAGGTCGGAAGGCCTGATCCATCGGATCCTGGAGACCCTCGAGCTGGGAGGTGACGTGATCCCCATCACGGCTGCTTCATACTCGCTCGGCCTGAGCAGCGCTGGTCGCACCCACCTGGAGCGACTCCAGCGGAACGACCCAGCTCGCTGGCTGGTTCAGCGATCTCGCTCAATGACCACCTCCATGGGGCAGCGCTGGAAATCCAGGGAAGTGGCGCCAACTACGCTGGTGCCGCCATGAGTAGCCCGCACCATCCGCTCTTCGCCCGGATGTACGACATCGTGATGATGCCCAGCGACCGCATGGGCATCCGCCGCCAGCGCAAGCACCTGTGCCGAAGGGCCGCCGGTACTGTGCTCGAACTCGGGGTCGGCACCGGCCTCAATCTCCCCCACTACGAACGCGCCGACTCGGTTGTCGCCGTCGATCACGACCTCGCCATGCTCCGACGCGCCGACAAACGGGCGCGAGAGGCCATCGTCGATGTCCACCTCATCGCGGCCGATGCCCACGATCTGCCGTTTCCCGCCAACACGTTCGCCACCATCGTCGTCGGACTCTCGCTGTGCACCATTCCCGATCCAGACCGAGCCTTGGTCGAAGCCTTGCGGGTGGCGACGCCCGACGGCGAGCTGCACTTCCTCGAGCATGTCAGGGCTACCCATTCGCAACGGGTGGCGCACTTCGAGGACCGGATCTCCGGCCTGTGGGGGAAGGTGGCCGGCGGCTGCCGCCCCAACCAAGACACGGCTCAGATCATCGCCGACGCCGGCTGGGAGATCTCAACGTTGTGGCAATCCGACCGAGGCGGCCTCATTCAGGGCACCGCAGTACCGAAGGCCCCCCACTAGAGCAAGCCTTCGAGCACCTCGACCACGGCAGGGTCGGTGGTGGCGTGGGGCGAGAGCCGGACCCAGCCTTCCCGCTCGGAGACGGTGAGACCGGCTTCTCCCAGACGCGATGCCGTCTCGGTGGGATCCTCATCCGGCATTCGGAAGCACAGAATCCCCGCCCGTTCCGTCTCGGAGCGCCACGGAGCGAGCACTTCGGCCCCCACCCGGCTCACCGTCTCTTCGACGGCAAGAACCAATGTCTTGATGACAGCCTCGATCGCCGTGATCCCGGCAACCTCGATGGCATCGATCGCTGCCGCATAGGCCACGGCGCCGTAGATACTCGGCGACCCCGATCGCATTCGCTCGGCGTCTTCGCGCGGTTCGTGGGGAACCGGGATGCTCAAGTCGAGGAAGTCCTCGACCCCAAACCAGCCGGTGAGCGTTGGCTCGAGGCGGTCGAGCGCTCGCGGTGACACGGCAAGCATGCCGCTCCCCCACCCCGCCCTCATCCACTTGACGCCGCCCCCAACCATCACATCGGCCGGCGCCAGGCCTTGGCCCACGGCACCGAGACCTTGGATTGCGTCGACCACCAGGAGGGCGTCATCGGCGAGTTCGCGCAACTCGTCGAGGTCGGCTCGATAGCCGCTGCAATAGTCGACCAGACTGACGACCACGGCTTGCGTCTCGTCGTCGACGGCGTCGGAAAGAGACGCCGCAGTCACCCGACGGTCGGGGATGTCGACCCTGCGCACTTGGGGACCACCAACCACCTCGGCCCGCAGCCACGGGTAGACATTGGCCGGAAACTCGTGCGATGGCAGTACGACGTTCCCACCGTCGCCGATCAGGCCGAACGCCGCCTGAAACAGGCCGGCCGACGTCGACGGGATGACCGTTACCTGCTCGGGTAGGACGCCGAGAAACCTTGCCATCGTCGCCAATGCGGCCTCGTACGAACCGAGGACCTGGGTGGCGACATTGCCTGAGCCTTCGGCAACCTTGCGGTACATGGCGGTGACTTCGCTGACAACTCGCATCGACGGCGGGCCGACCGAGGCGAAGTCCATGTAGCCGAACTCCTCGGTGAATTCGGCCAGATAGGTGTCTGGCAACGTCATGGCAGCATCACCCGACGCATCATCTCAACCGGCGGAGCGCCGCGCGACAGCAGGCGGTCGTGGAAATCATCGAGGTCGCCGAGCGCCAGCAGTTCGCCTGAGAGTCGTACCAATTCGGCCAGGTGGGCCGCCACGGTGTCCGCAGACCAATCCGGGACCTTTCCGTCGTACTCATGCTTGCCGAGATAGACCGCTGCGGCCGGATCGAGCGCCCACAACGCCGCAAAACCGTCTTCGACCAACTGATCAAACACCGTGCATCTCCCGTTATCTCGGATCGAGCGTAACCATCCAACGGGGACGGCGCCCCTCAGGCAAGGCCGCGCTCCCAGACTTCCACCAGTTGCCCGTACTCGGGATTGGTTGCCACCAGCTCGTCATGCGAGCCATCGGCGATGATGGCGCCGCGGTCGATCATGACAACGCGATCTGCCCGCTGCGCGCTGCGCAGGCGGTGAGCGATGACAACCGCGGTACGGCCCGCCAGTAACACCCGCAGCGCACCCTCGACCTCGACTTCGGTCTCCGGGTCGAGGTTCGAGGTAGCTTCGTCAAGCACGATCACAGCTGGTTCAACGAGGAATGCCCGGCCGAGCGCTACCAATTGCCGCTCACCAGCGGAAAAGCGGCTCCCCCGCTCCCGCACCTCAGTATCGAGTTGCTCGGGCAATTCTCGGACCCAGCCGTCGATGCCCATCGCCCGGCACACGTTCCAGATCTCCTGATCGGTCGCATCCGGCTTGCCGTACCGAAAGTTGTCACGCAGGGTGCCGTTGAACAAGAAGTCGTCCTGCGGGATCAGCGTGATGGCGGCGCTGCGCGACTCGAACGTGAGGTCGCGCAGGTCGTTGCCGTCGATGGCGACCACACCCTTTGTGGGGTCGTAGAAGCGCATCAGCAGCTTGGCGATCGTCGACTTGCCTGCCCCGGTCTCACCGACAACGGCAACCCTTTGCCCCGGCGGGATATCGAGGTTGAGCCCGGAGATGACGGGCAATTCCGGGTCGTAGCCGAACGAAATGTCATCAAAGGTGAGTCCGCCCTCGGGCGGCAAGACGAGGTCGTAGGCGCCGGGGCGTTCTTGCACCACGGCTGGAGTGTCCAACAGGCCGAATAGCTTGGCCAGTGCTGCCAGCGCAGCCTGCATCAGGTTGTAGACGTTCGCCAGGTTGATGATCGGCTGGAAGAACCAGTCGAGGTAGAGCAGGAACACCACCAGCGAACCAATCGTCATCTCGCCGTCGATGACGTTGCGCCCGCCGACGAACAGCACGAGTGCCAACCCGACCACCCGCAGAAACGCGACCATCGGGAAGTACCACGAAATCGCCAGAGCCGCCTGCATGTTGGCGTCGAAGTAGTGCTCGTTGACACGGCCGAAGGTGCCTGCCTGTTCGGTCTGACGGGTGAAGGCTTGGACCACACGTACGCCCGTGATCCCCTCCTGCAGGGAAGCGAGCACGCCGCCGACTCGCTCACGGATGTTGGCGTAGGCGCGGCTGGCCTGCTTCTGGAAGATGATCGAGATGATTATCAGCACAACGATGACGCCGAACACAACGAGGGCGAGTTGCGGATCGACGATGAGCATGGCGATGGCGACACCCACGATGGTGAGCAGATTGGTGAGCGCCATCACCGCGCCCTCGTTGGCGAACTCGGTCATTGCCTCGATGTCGGAGGTCATCCGCGACACGATCACGCCGGTCTTCGCCTTGTCGTAGAACGGCATGTCGAGGTGGGCAATGTGGTGGAACACGTCGGCCCGCAACCTCTTGAGGTAGCGCTCCCCCACCCAAGCCACCGCAAACTGAGCAATGGCCTGGGCGAAGTACTGGATCACGAGCAAGCCCATCAGGACAATGGCGGCCCGCGCGATCATGCTCGTGTCGCCGGTTGCGATCCCGTCGTCGATGCCGGCCCGAACCGCCAGAGGCCCAAGCAACCTGGCCGCGGTGGCGACGATGGCGGCGAACAATGCCCCGATGGCGGGCCAGGCGAGATGACGGCCGAGCCTTCCGGCACGAATCAGCAGCGGGCCGGGCTTGCGAATCTTGAAGTCACCGCCGTGCTGGGCGTATCTCATTGCAGCGCTCCCGTCGCGCCGCCGGCCGGATTGGCGCTCGCCAGCACGGCCCCATAACGCGGGACCGTCGCCATGAGATCTTCGTGGGTTCCAACCGCAGCGATCGCCCCATTCTCGAGGAACACCACGTGGTCAGCGAGCGCCAGGGTGGAGGTGCGGTGGGCCACGATGATCGTGGTCCTCCCCTCCATCACGTGGCGCAGCGCGGCCTGGATCTCTGCCTCAACAACCGCATCGACCGATGACGTTGCGTCGTCGAGGATGAGGACGCGAGGATCGCGTACCACTGCGCGGGCGAGGGCGACACGCTGACGTTGACCTCCCGAGAGGCTGTGACCTCGCTCACCGACGACGGTGTCGTAGGCCTCGGGCAGTTCGCAGATGAAGCCGTGGGCTTGGGCCAGTCGGGCGGCGGCACGTACCTGTTCGTCGTTGGCGTTCGGATCGCCCACTCCAATGTTGTCACGCACCGTGGCCGAGAACAGAAAGGTCTCTTGGAACACGACGGCGACCTCCTGGCGCAACTGATCGAGTGCCAGTGACCGGATGTCAACACCGTCGAGCGTGATCGCTCCACGTCCCACATCGTGGAATCGGGGGATCAGGTGAGCGAGTGTGGTCTTGCCCGAACCCGTCACGCCGACGAGCGCCACCGAGCTCCCTCCGGGTATGGTCAGATCGATCCCGTTGAGCACCGGTTCGTCGCCCGGATAGGCAAAGCAGACTCCCTCGAAGCGAACCTCGCCGGGACCGGCCGCAAGCACTACCGGATCCACCGGGTCGGCGATGGCGACATCCTCGCTGAGGAAATCCTCGACCCGTGCTCCGGCGGCGGTACCCCGCGGCAGATTGGCGAAGAACCAACCCGTGATGCGAATGGGCAGCACCAACACGCCGAGGTACTGCGTGAAGGCGATGAACTCGCCGAGTGAGACGGCTCCGTCGACGACCCGGACGCCGCCCAGCCACAAGATCAGTACCGTGCCTGCGGCGGGAACCACCTCGAACAGGGGGGCAAACGTGGCGGACCAGCGGGCGATCCCCAGCGTCTTGGTGTAGATGCCCTCGGCCGCATCCTCGAGCCGACGCTGTTCCTGCTCTTCCTGCCCGTAGGCCTTGACGACCTGGATACCGCCGACTGCTTCCTCGACGACCTGGCTGAGGTCTGCGAGTCGCTCCTGGACGTCGAACGAGAGCCCGATGATCTTGCCCGCATATCGGTTGGCGGTGAAAAGGAGGATCGGAATCATCAGGCTCGCCGCCAGCCCGAGGATCGGATCGATCACGATCAGAACGATCATGACCGCCAGGAACATCATGATGTTGGCGATGGTGATGGGGAGCATGGCGAAGACCATCCGGACCTGAGACAGGTCGGATGAGGCGCGAGCCATGAGTTGACCGGTCGATGTTTGGTCGTGGAAGGCGAAGGCGAGGCGCTGCATGTGGCCGAACATGCGGTTGCGCAGATCGGCTTCTGCCCGGTACGAGAAGCGAAATCCGAAGTAGCGGCGAATCCCGATCCCGATCGCCTGGATCGCTCCCAGCACAACGAGGAGCACCGCGAGAGGTCCAACGATGTCGAGGCGGCCGGCGGTGATCCCGTCGTCGACGATGAGCTTCACGACGATATGGGATGGCAACGACCATCGCCATCCAGAGCACGGCGCCGGCGATCGAGCGGGCCGCATCCTTCGGATAGGTGCGCAGCGTCTTGCCCAGTAGGTCGAGGCCGGCACGCATCTCCGGGCTGCGCAGGCCCGTCCTTTTCCCAGTCACTGCACCAGGCTATCGCGCCCGCTACCCGCTCGATCCGGTGGCGTTTTGGCGGCGGCGACGGCCGAATCCGACCGCGGCAGCCATGAAGAGCAGGACATATGCCGTGAGGTAAAACCAAAGAAGACCGAGCCCGACGGCGCCAAGAACACCGAAGACGCTGGCGCCGAACTGGCCCAGGTAGACGCTGAACCCCCAACTGGTCACACCGGCGGCAAGGGTCGAGAGCAGGGCGGCCAGCCCGGCCCCGGAGATCGGTTCGGGTGGGCCAAACCGGTAGACGGCATAGAGGATCAGATAGACGGCAAGCGCCGCGGCCGGGACACCGACGAATACCCGCAGGGTTCGCAGCGCCTCGATCCCTGTGTGCTCGGCCAGGAACTCGACGGTTGGTTCACCAAAGGCGATCACTACCGAAACCAGGATCAGCGCAACCCCGGCTCCAATCGTCAACCCGATTCCGATCAGCCGCACCCGCCAGGCCGGTCGGTTCTCGGTTTGGCGCTCGATTCGCGCCAGCGCCTTCTGCAGGGCGTAGATGCCACGAGACCCCGCCCACAGTGCGACCAGCACACTGATCACAATGATGGTGATCTGCTGGCCCGAGATGACCTCGGCAGCGTTGTCGATGAGGTCGAGGACGAAGTCGGCGAATTCATCGGGGGCCAGCGCCCGCAGTGTGGTGGCCAACTCATTGCGCGTGTTGCGGCTCTCGGGGATGAACGACAGGGCGGCCAGCAACGCAAACGACGCGGGGATGAGTGTGAAGAACCCGTTGAACGCCACGGCGGCAGCCATCAATCCCGGGTCGGCTCCGCGGAACCGATCGAGGAAAGAGACCGGTACCACAAGCCGGGTGCGCATGCGTTCAGCCGTCACGATGCGAGCCTACGGCCGGGCTCACCCGGCGCTGGGTATTGTCCCGGTGCCGACCTGCATCTACCCCTCATACCCGCATCGGTGCTGATACTGTCTGCCCAAGGTGGATCAGGGACAGCAGACAAGGGGTTTCAACGTGGACGTGGTTGGACGAATGCCAGATTTTGGCCGGCGGATCGTGGTTGCGGTGGGGGCATTGTTGTTGATCATGGCCCAGTTGGCCCTCATTGGCCCCGCTGCGGCGGCCGAGACGGATCCCGGTTACCTCACCCTCCTGTTCGCCCGCGCCCAAATGCGAGCGACCGATGGGTGTACACCCGTACCCGGCTCCGTTTCGCTCTTCGAGATTGCCGACGAGTTGTCCGCCCGCGGGATTGTCGCTTCGGCCGCCGTGGTCACAAACCAAACGAGCGAATCCGCAGAGACCTGCCTCGATGACATTGGTACCTACGCCAGCTGGGACCAACTCGCGGGGCTTCGCGACGATCATTCGTGGACCATGGTCAGCACCGGCAAAGCTCACGCCGACATCACACAGTTGACCCTCGCCGGACAACTGGAGGAATCCTGCGGATCACTCGAGCCACTCGAGGCACACGGCCATGACCGGGCGTGGGGACTGTTCGGCTACGCAAACGACAGGTACACCGTCGCAATCCAGGAGAGCACCGTGTCGACCTGCTTCGCCTACGGGCGCACGTACGCATCAGACGGCACCCCGAGAAACCAGCGCGCCGCCCTCGCCTCCCCTTGGTTCCAGGAAACGCTGTCCGTCAACGGAGGGGAGTGCAACGACGCCGCTTCTCCCTGTTACGAACTCGACGGAGTCTCGCGACGGTACATGTCGCCCCAGTGGCTCGGCGAACACATGGCGGTTGGCTCCGATGAGTGGCTGGTGGTCCAGACCTACCGATTCGTTGAGGGTGCCAACCTGGACCCAACCTCGACCAATCAATTCGACTGTACCTCGCCCGACTGGAGGGACCACTGGACCGCTCGTCCGGAGCTCTATTGCCTCGACGACTACCTCGGCGCGGTTGACTACGCCGTCGCCCAGGGCGGCACCGGCTTGATCACCACAGATGCGGCCACGGTTGCGGAGGCTTGGGGACGCCAGAGGCCACAGCAGGTCACCGATACGATTCCTCCGAATGGGGTGGTCGAGGTCCCAGCCGCCAACCAGGTGGTGACGTCGCTACCGGTCCAAATGAGCGGCACCGCAACTGACGACACCGCAGTGGGCGAAGCCCGCGTTCGCGATCAAAGACCGCGTCAGTGGACTGTGGTACCACGCCGACGGCACCTGGGGCGCCTACCAATACCAACTGGCAACCCTCACCGCCCCAGGAACCACCGCCACCAACTGGTCGTTCAACTGGACCCCGCCGCCAAACGGTTCCGGCAGCTACGCGTTCGGGCTCGCCACCGTCGATTCCGCCGGCAACATCGACCCAACCAAACCATGGACATCCTTCACCGTCACCACCGGCGGTGCCACCGATACGATTCCTCCGAATGGGGTGGTCGAGGTCCCAGCCGCCAACCAGGTGGTGACGTCGCTACCGGTCCAAATGAGCGGCACCGCAACTGACGACACCGCAGTGGGCGAAGCCCGCGTCGCGATCAAAGACCGCGTCAGTGGACTGTGGTACCACGCCGACGGCACCTGGGGCGCCTACCAATACCAACTGGCAACCCTCACCGCCCCAGGAACCACCGCCACCAACTGGTCGTTCAACTGGACCCCGCCGCCAAACGGTTCCGGCAGCTACGCGTTCGGGCTCGCCACCGTCGATTCCGCCGGCAACATCGACCCAACCAAACCATGGACATCCTTCACCGTCACCACCCCTTGAGAGGACCCAGGCCGACTTCTCGACGAGAATGGGACGACGGGCAGGGCAACCGATGACCCGATCCGAGGAGCGGCACCAATGGCGAGGGGCGACACGATCAGCGTGCGGGATCACAGCCGGCCCTGTGAGCACGGCTCGCTGTGGTCCCATGCGGTCAACCCCACGAAGGCGAAGTGGTGGCAGGAGCCTGAGTGTCTCGGTGGCCGCGAGATGATCCTGCGATCACTCGGCGACGGGGTCTGGACGGAGGTCGACGAAGACCACGACGAGCCACGACCGTAACGAGGCCGCACGGTCAGGAACTGGATTCCGGCACGCTTGTCGTGGTGGTGGGCGCCATTCGGTAGTCGTTTCCCCCGGCCGACGCGGCAACACGAACAAGCACAGCCAAACGGGTGACGGCGACCTTGATTGGCCGCTCCGCCGTTAGGGGGCTCGGGTGGGGTGGGTGGTGGTGAAGGTGCCGTCGGGGTTGATCCCAATGGTCCATTGCGAGTTGTGAACCAGGGTGTGGTGACGGGCACAGAGGCACACGAGGTTCTCGACGTTGGTTTCGCCGCCGTGGTGGGTCCATCCGTAGACGTGGTGGATGTCGCACCATCGGGCGGGACGGTCACACGACGGGAAGAGGCACCCGGCGTCACGGATCCGCACCGCCCGGGTTTGGGTGGGGGTAGCGAGGCGGGTGTTACGGCCCATGTCCAGCACGATGGAGCCACCGGCCATGACGACTCGTTGGATCGTGGCACTACACCCGATCCGTTCCAAGGTGGCTTGAGTGACGGGTCCGACCCCCTCAAGATCACAGCGGGTCTGAGCCAACTCGGGGGTGTCACCGTTCAAGGTGGCGACGTCAACGACGACACCGAGGCTTGGCGGGTTGCCGGCGGGCTCGGCACCTTGGTGGTACCAGTGCACCAACTCGGCGAGGGCGTCACCACGACGCTGCGACAACGAGCGGACCCCGTCGGGGGCGTGCTTCGGGTCGGGGGGTGCCAGATGGTCGAGCGTGGCGACGAGTTCGGCGCCGGCTACCGGTTCGAGGCGGCCGTTGATATCGACCCAGCCATCCATCGTCACCGACGCATGCAGCCTATTGCGCGGCTGGCGCTCGTCGTGGGTGTCACCAGCGAGGTAGTCATCGGCAATCGCAGCCCAGCGGCGCACCAACACCGTGAAGTCCCTAACCGACAGCGACTCTGCGTGTTCCGCCAGCACCTGTTCATGATCCGGTAGCACGGTGCGGCGCCGATCCGACATCACTCCAGCCAAGGCGTTGATGTGCGCCGTGGTGGTCTCCCCGCCCGCCAACGCCTCACCCAACAGGGGGGCGTCGTCGACGATCCTGGCAGCCTTGACCAACCGCCGCGCCTCCGACGCCCCCACCGGGGCCCGATGCGTCAGCCACGCCACCGCAGACAGGGACCCGTCGGCCTCCCAGGCCCGCTTCCGCCGCCACTGAGCGGTGGCCGCAACGATCTCCGCGTCGAGCCGCTCCCGGAACTCGAGCATCCCCACCAACTCTTCAGAGAGGGCATCGCCGGTCCAATCGGAACGCTCCACCCCCGCCACCGCGGCGAGGGCGCTGCGGAGGCGCACCATCGGATCACCCGAAACGGTAGCTGCCTGCGTGTCATCTATATCGAACATGCGTTCGACACTATCACCACCTACCGACACAAACCCGCCCCAACTAGACACAACCACGCCTACTTCAGTATGCAGGGCCGAAGCCTGACACTTGCGCTGCAGAGACTGCGGCCCCCTCCGACCCCGCGAGCGAAACGCTCATGGCCCCGCCGGCGCCGGACCACCGCGCTTGCTGAAGCGCGCCGGTCGCCGGTGCCATACTCCCGGCGATGGACCGCATCCGCACGATGGTCGACGCGACGCCGGCCACCCGGAACCGGGCCGTGGACCTCTATCGGGTCATCGCCCTGTTATTCGTCGTTCTCGGGCACTGGCTGGCCTCGGCGGTGTGGATCGAAGTCGGGTTCGGCTGGGCAACCGAGGCGCGCCGTCCCCGGAACTGGACCCTGCTCGTCGTCCTGGTGGCCGCCCCGGTCCTGCTGCTGGCGGCAACGGCCTATGGCCCGTACCCGGTGTCCATGGTCGCCGTACCCGGCGCCCCGGAGAACAACACCCTGCCCCCGACGGCAGCGATGCTGGTGATCGGGGCATTCCAATGCGCCCTGATGCGCCTGGCGGAGCCCGCCGCATCCCGTTGGGTGTCGCACCGCGGGCCGTGGACGGCGGTGGTCGCGATCAGTTCAGTGATGATGACCGTGTATCTATGGCATCTGACCGCCGTCGCCCTGGTGGTTCTCGCCGGGTACGGAATCGGCTGGGGATTCGACATCGAACCCGCCACCGCAGCCTGGTTCGTGACCCGGCCGATCTGGATCGCCGTCCTCACCGCCGTCCTCGCCATCCTCGTTGTGCTGTTCGGATGGGCGGAACGTGCCGTGCGCAAGACCGCGACCCCCCACCCTGTCCGCGTCGCCGGCGGCGCAATCGCCATCGTGGTGGCCATCGCCTTCTTCGTCACCGAGGGTGTCGTAACCCGGGAGGGTGATGTCATCTGGGGCGTGCTCATGCTGTATGCCGCCGGCACGCTGGCGCTGGGAGCCTGGCCCGTTCGGCCTCGCCGTTCCCAACCGAAGGGTCAAGATCTGGCGGCGATGTGTCGATGGGGAATGGAGTGACCGCAAAAACCTGCTTTCATATCCCTTGGCCGCGCCGCCGGTCACATCCCCGATTCCCCGACACCGGACCAACCGCCGCGTCCGACCCCTCTGAGGTAACACCATGGCCGTAACCCGCGCAGACGGAGCAGTGAGTTCGGTGGTGCGTACCGCGCTCGGTCTGTTACTCATCGCTCTTGGTGTTGGGTTCACCCTCACCACCGTCCTTGGCTTCTTCGGGCCGATGTGGTGGGCGTTCGACGTTCTTTCGAGCTTCCGGTTCCAATATGCCGTAGTTCTGCTCATGGTCGGGCTCCTCTACGGAATGGCCTTTGGGCGAGCCAGTTCTTTGATCTTCGTCGCCGCCGGCTTGGTCAACGCCGCCCTCGTCCTTCCGCTATTCATCGCCTCGCCGGCCCAGGCCAGTGGCGACGATTCCCTCAGAATCGTCAGCTTCAACGTCCAGGCGTCCAACCAGAACCGCGAGGTCATCACCCGCTGGGTTGCCAACTCGGGAGCCGACTTGGTCTTCCTGCTCGAAACCAGCTCCGACTGGGACACCACACTGTCGGACGCAGCGCTGCCCTACGTGGTGATGGACGAGATCCCGGAGGATCGGGTCTACGGCATCACGGTGCTCGCCCGGGAAGAACTCGACGTCGACCTCTTGCGCGTAGGCGCAACCAAGGACGTGGTGGTCCGAGCCGAAGCCAGCATCGGGTCCGACCCGGTTGCGGTGTATGCCTTCCACCCCCGTTCCCCCACCTCCGAAACCGGCGCCAAATACCGCGATCAAGTCATGGAGGAGGTTGCCGCGATGGTGGACGCCGAGACCGTGCCTGCGGTTGTCGTCGGTGACCTGAACGCGACCCCGTGGTCGTACGCCTTCAAGAAACTTGCCGATGAAGGCAACCTCGTCGACTCGCTACGCGGCAACGGCTACCAGGCGAGCTGGCCGGCGTCGCTGTGGTTCGGCTTCAAGATCCCGATCGACCACATGCTGCACACGGCCGAATTGACCACCGTGACCCGCGATCTGGGCCCGGACTTGGGATCAGATCACGCTCCGCTGATGGTCACCGTCGCCACCGCCGGGTAGCGGCCCCACCTCCAAGCGGTTCCAGCGCGCTCGGCTACGCTCCTGGGCCATGCTTCACGACTTCACCACCATCACGCCCGAGTCCGTCGCAACGACCACGGACGAGGCAATCCTCGCCGCCACCCTCCTGATCGATGGCGCCGCGACCCCCGACGCACCCCGCAGCTACGCCGCCACCCTGTACCCGCTGGAAGCGGCAGGGACGTTCATCTCGGACGCGTACGGCAAGGGGCCGTTCATGGCACGCGTCCACCCGGATGCCGCGGTGCGCGACGAGGCCACCCGCCAGGAAGAGCGCCTTGCCAAATGGGGAAGCGACCTCATGTTCCGCCGGGATCTCTATACCGCCGTCACCGAGTTTGCAGCAACTGAGGAGGCCGCCGCCCTCACGGGTACCAAACGTCGCCTGCTCGACGAGTGGCTGCGAGATTTCCGACGCACCGGCCACGAGTTGGCTACTGCCGACCGCGACCGGCTGCAAGAACTCAAACAACGCCTCGTCGAGCTCCAGGTGCAGTTCAGCAAGACCCTCGACGAGTGGGACGACTACATCGAGGTCACTGCCGACGACCTCGATGGACTGCCCGAGGGATATGTGGCCGGGCTCCGACCTGGATCCGGCGAAGGCACCTACCGAGTATCGATGGAATACCCCGACTACATGCCGTTCATGCAGCAGGCGCGGCGTCGTGACCTGCGCGAAGCCCTCCAGTTCAAGTTCTGGAACCGCGCTGCCGCCGAGAACCGCCCACTGCTCGAGGAAGCCATCGCCATCCGCGAGCAAATCGCCGCAGCGCTCGGCTACCCCACCTGGGCCGACTACGCCATGGAGGTGAAGATGGCCAAGACCCCAACCGCCGTTGCCGCCTTCTACGAAGGAATCGTGCCGGGGCTCACCGCCAAGGCGCAAGCCGAACTCGATGTGATGACGGCGCTCTTTGAGGCCGACCACCCCGGCGAGACGCTGGCGTCGTGGGACTGGACGTTCTATCACAACGAACAGAAGAAGAGTGACTTCGGCGTCGACGCCAATGAGGTCGCCGCCTACTTCCCCCTCGACGAGGTCGTTGCCGGGATGTTCGAAGTGACCGGCGACGTGCTCGACCTCGAGTACCACAGGGTGGCCGACGCCAAGGCATGGCACCCCGATGTCGCTTTGTACGAGGTCCGCGACCGGGGGTCGGACCAGCCGCGAGCCTACTTCTACGCCGACCTCTTCCCGCGTGAGGGCAAATTCGGCCATGCCGCCGCCTTCTCCATCGTCTACGGCGAAGAGCTCCCCGACGGGAGCTACCGAAAGCCGGTGGCGGCGATCGTGGCCAATTTCACCAAGCCGACCGCCGATCATCCCTCACTGCTGAAGCACAGCGAGGCGTTGACGCTCTGGCACGAGTTCGGGCACATCCTCCACTTCTGCCTCACGGAGGTCGACCTCGTCCGTTTCTCGGGATTCGACACAGAGTGGGACTTCGTCGAGGCGCCGTCGCAGATCATGGAGCACTGGATGTGGCAGCCTGAGGTCCTGCAACGCTTCGCCCGCCACCATGAGACCGGCGAGCCAATCCCAACGGACCTGGTCGAGCGTCTCGTCGCCGCCAGAGACCTCAACGTCGGCCTGCTCAACGTGCGGCAGGTGTTCCTGGGCCAGGTCGACCTGATGATGCACGACGGCCGGCCACACAAGGACCTCGATCGGATCACGCGAGAGGCCTACGCCTACACCCTGCTGCCCTACCCCGAAGGCACCTTCTTCGCGGCGAGTTTTGGTCACCTGATGGGCGGCTACGACGCCGGCTATTACGGATACCTGTGGTCGAAGGTCTACGGCGACGACATGTTCTCCGTATTCGAAGCCGAGGGCATCACTTCGCCTGAGGTCGGGGCCCGCTACCGTCGCGAGGTCTTGGCCCAGGGTGGTTCGCGTGACGCCATCGACCACCTCCGCGCCTTCCTCGGCCGCGAGCCGTCCAGCGACGCCTTCCTCAGGAACCTGGGCCTGCACTAACCAGGCCGAGCGGCGTTCGGAGTGACGCCGGTACCCCGGGTCCATTCCTACACTCCGCGGCCATGACCGCCCGGATTCCCGCTGTCGCCGCACTCATCGCGTTGTCGCTGCTGGCCGCAGCGTGCACCCCTGATGACGAGACGGCGACTTCGACCACAACAACCACCACCGCCGGCGCAGACACGACCGCGACAACGTCAACCACAGTGGCGGCGGCTGTACCGCTCGACCCCGAAGGGTTCTACCTGAACCTGATGTGGCATCAGCACCAGCCGCTGTATCCGAAGACGGAAGACGGGGTCGTCACCCGCCCCTGGGTACGGACCCATGCCACCAAGGACTACTACGACATGGCCGCGCTGGTGGCCGAGTACCCCGACGTTCACGCCACCTTCAATCTCACCCCGGTCCTGCTGCTGCAGCTCGAAGAACTCGCCAACGGCACCAAGGACATCTACTGGGTGCTGAGCGAGGTCCCGGCGAAAGAACTCGACTCCGATCAGAAGCAGTTCATCCAGGAACGTTTCTTCGACACCAACCCGCGGATCATCGCCCGGTTCCCTCGGTACCAGGAGCTGGCCGACCGCCGTGACCGCGCCGACTTCACCGAGCAGGACTTCCGCGATCTGCAGGTGCTCTTCAACCTGGCATGGACCGATCCCTCCTTCCTCGCCGAGGACCCGCTTGCGGACCTCGTGGCCAAGGAGCGCGACTATGCAGAAGAGGACAAGGCGATCCTCTTCGCCGAGCACCTCCGCATCATCAAAGCCGTGCCCGAGATCCACCGAGAGCTGTGGGACGCCGGCCAGATCGAGGTGACAACCACCCCGCTGGCTCACCCGATCCTTCCCCTCGTCGCCGACACCTCACTCGCCGCCGTCGGAGACCCCACCGGGATCGCCCCCACCCAGCCGTTCCGCGAGGTCAACGACGCCGTCGTGCAGGTGCAACGCGGCCTCGACGAAGCCGAGCGCATTCTCGGCCGCCGCCCCGTCGGCATGTGGCCGGGCGAAGGCGCCGTCGCCCAGTTGGTGATGGGCATCTTCTCCAAGGAGGGCGTCGAGTGGGTCGCCACCGGCGAGGACGTACTGGCCAAGACGCTCGATATCGGGAGCTTCACCCGCGACAGCGACGACACGGTCGAACAAGCCGACGTGCTGTATCGGCCGTACGCGGCGCAACTCAGCCGCAACGAACCGGTGGACATGTTCTTCCGGGATGTCGTGCTCTCCGATCGGATCGGGTTCGAGTACTCCGGTACCGCCGCCAGCGAAGCTGCTGCCGACTTCATGAAGAGGCTGGCCAATATCAAGGACTCCATGGATGCCTCGGGTGCCACCGGGCCAAAGGTGGTGTCGGTCATCCTCGATGGTGAGAACGCCTGGGAGAACTACGAGAACGACGGCATCGACTTCCTGCGTGCGCTCTACGGCGAGTTGTCGGCGGCGGACTGGGTCCGCACCGTCACCCCGTCCGAACTGCTGGCGGCCTTCCCCGAATCCCCCGAACCCCTGCCGGATGTGTCCCCGGCGGCGTGGTTCTCCCCCAACTACGCCACGTGGATCGGTGAGCAAGAGGAAGCCGTCGCCTGGGACTACCTCTCCCACGCCCGCGCCGATCTCCGCAAGGCCGAGCAGAGCGGTGCCGTGGCCCCCGACGACCTTGCCGCCGCCTTCGAACTGATGTTGTTTGCCGAGGGTTCAGACTGGTTCTGGTGGTACGGATCCGACCAGGAGTCCGGCGACGACGGCTACTTCGATGCCGCCTTCCGTGAACTCCTCGGACAGATGTACGACGCACTCGGTCAGGAGCGGCCCGCCTTCGTCTCCATCCCAATCATCCCGTCGCCGACGATCGATCCTGATCGAGCCGCGGGTGAACTGACCACCATTACGATCGACAACGAGATCAGCGATGACGAGTGGGCCACCTCAGGCCGCTACGACCTCGACGGCGAACTGCTCTCGGGGGTCGAGTTCACGTTCGACAAGCAGAATCTCTACTTGCGAGTCGACTTCGCCCGAGAGGTGCTCGGTGACGACTCCGTGGCTTTCGAGCTGTACCTGGGGTCGCCGGGGGTAGCTTCCGGCTACGGACTGACCGACGCCGGAACCGTGCTTGGCTTTGATGCGACCCACGTTGCCAAGTGGACCGGGATAGAGCCGGTAGAGGTGCTGGTGGGGTCTCACGATGCCCCAGAGATTCCGAGGACCGTTTTGCCGATCCCCGCAGGGTTCGACGGGCAGCGCGTTGAATTCGCCATTCCGATCGGCGAACTGGGTGCCTTGGACGCCGGCGACCGAATCCCATTCCGCATCGCCGACGTCAGCAGCGGGCCGGAACAGGCGCTGCTCCCGGAAGCTCCCGGCTACCTCCAGGTGCCCGATGTATCGGATGTCGAGGCAGTCGTGACGGCCGTTGATCCCGTGGGTGACGACTACGGTCCCGGAGGGTTCACCTATCCAACCGATGCGGTGTTCCCCGCCGGATCGTATGACCTGACGGACTTCTCGGTAGGAATCTCGGGGGATGATCTGGTGTTCACGCTCGATGTCCTGGCCCCGATCCAGAACTCGTGGGACAGCCCAACGGGGTTCTCGATCCAAACGTTCGATATCTACATCGACCAGGACCCCGGCGCCGGCACCGGCGCCCAGCTCCTCATCCCGGGCCGCAACGCTGCCCTCAATGGCGTGAGTGGCGACGGTTGGGAATACGGTCTCTCCCTCGAAGGCTGGTATCCAGCCCTCTACGTCGCCCAGCCGGACGGGACGATCGAAGAAACCGAGCCCACGTTCAAGATGATCGTGAGCGCCGAGGAGGGGAAACTCGTGGCCCGCCTTCCCCGCGAATTGTTCGGTGACGGCGACCCAGCAAGCTGGGGATACGCCGTCGTCGTGATGTCCCAGGAGGGGTTCCCATCGAGCGGGGTGCGCCGAGTGCGCGACGTCAACCCGGCGGGCGAACAATGGCGCCTCGGCGGCGGACGGGGCACCGTTAACGAGACCCGTATCGTCGATCTGCTCTGGCCCGAGGCGGGTCTCCAGGAGGAGCTGCTCTCGGATCTGCCGGACGTTGGTGGAGCGGCGCTCGACGATCTGACCCCGGACGACTTCGTGTTGGTGCCGCTGCTGCTGCCTACGTGACCGTGTGCAGCATGCCGCCGTCAACCTGGAGCGTCGCTCCGGTGATGTACGCGGCCGCATCGGAAACGAGGAACGTCGCCGCGGCCGCAAACTCCTCGGGTTCGCCGTAACGTCCGAGCGGAATCCCGCTTGAGATACGCTCCCGCACCGCCGCAGGCGTCGTCCCCTCGCGCGCCGCCAGGCCGGCATCGAGTTCGAGCAGCCGGTCGGTCGCGATCCGGCCGGGGATCAGTTGGTTGACCCGGATCCCCGCCGGTGCCCACTCCGTGGCAAGCGACTTCGCCAGAGCCGCAACTCCGGCCCGGAAAACGGTCGAAAGCACCAGGATCCCGATCGGTTCCTTCACCGACGCCGACGTCAGATAGAGCATGGCCCCGCCCCGGTCGAGGTGTGGCCGCGCCGCGGCGGCGAACGTCACCGCCGAACGCAGCGTGAGTCGGTAGGCCTGATCCCATTGATCGGCGCCGAGTTCGCCAAAGGTCCCCGCCGGCGGCCCTCCGGCGTTGGGGATGACAATGTCCAGGCCTCCCCAACCCCCGGCCACGTTGTCGACCCAAACAGTCACCTCGTCGGCAGAGCTGACGTCACATTGGGCCGCCATCACCTCGGTACCGGTGCCAGCGGAGATGACGGCCGCGGCTGCGGTGGCGCGGTCGGCGGAACGGCTCGAGATGGCGACGCGGGCTCCCTCTGCGGCCAGGGAATGGGCGATGGCGAAGCCGAGTCCGCCCGAGGCGGCGGCCACGATCGCTCGCTTTCCGTTGAGTCCAAGATCCATGCCCGGAACCTATCACTCCCGACACCCTCCTAGTCTTACCCGGCCTGGGAGGACCGGACCAACGATGATGAACAACCCGTGGATCATGGCCGCCCGCCCGGCAACGTTGTGGGCGGCGATCGCCCCCGTCATGGTGGCAACCTCGCTGGCCATTCACGACGGTGCCTTCCGCGCCGACGTGCTCGTCGTGACGATGTTCGCCGCGATTGCGATTCAGGTCGGCGTGAACTTCGCCAACGACCTTGCCGACGCCGCCCGTGGCGCCGACAGCCAGACCCGGATCGGCCCGACCCGAGCCGTTGCGGCCGGGTTGATCACCCCGCAGCAGATGCGCAACGGGATGCTTGCGGCGTTCGGCTGCGCCGTTCTCGGCGGCCTGTACCTGACCTGGGTGGCAGGCTGGGTCGTCATCGTCATCGGGGTGGCGTCGATCGTCGCAGCCCTCGGCTACACCAACGGCCCCATTCCCTACGGCTACTACGGACTGGGCGAAGTCTTCGTGTTCGTCTTCTTCGGCTTGGTGGCGACAGTCGGAGCACGGTACGTCTACGACCAGAGCGCGCCACTCGATGCGTGGATCTCCGGAGTGGTGATGGGCCTGTTCGCCGCCGCCATCCTCATCGCCAACAACCTGCGGGATATCGACACCGACCGGACTGCCGGCAAACGCACCCTGGCCGTGATCCTGGGGCGTACCGCCACGCGGACCCTGTACGCAATCAGCATCCTCGGCGCGTTTGGGATGATCGCCCTCGGCGCCGCCGCTACCTGGCTACCGATCGGCACCATGATCGCATACATCGCCTCTCCGCTGGCCCTCCCCCTGTTTCGCATCATCGGGACGCAGACCGAAGGCCCGCCGCTGATACAGGCCCTCAAGGGCACCGCCCGCCTCCAGGTCTTGGTGGCCACGCTGATGTCGATCGGGATCCTGATCAGCTGATCGTCAGCCCGCCAGCGAAGCCAAGCACTCCGGCACCCGGCTGGTTGGACGGACCAGAAGCGGCCAACACGCCCCATTGCCTTCCGGTAGCGTGATCAGCCGGAGGTCTTGCGCTTGACCGAATCGCCCACCACAGAACTCCTCACGTTCCTGCTCACCGACATCGAGGGCAGCACGGCACGTTGGGAGCGCGACAGGGACGCCATGGCTGCGGCCGTTCGTCGCCATGACGAGCTGACATTGGAGACCGTCTCGAGCGCCGGTGGCCGCGTCGTCAAGTCAACCGGCGACGGCGCCCACGCGGTGTTCTCCGAACCCGAGTCCGCCGCCGCCGCAGCGCTCGAGCTGAGCGAAAGACTGTTGCGTGAGGATTGGCCCGCCCCTGTCGACCCGATCCGCGTCCGCATGGGGATCCACACCGGTCCGGCCGAAGCCCGTGGAGGTGACTACTTCGGACCGACCCTGAACCGGACGGGGCGGCTCATGGATGCTGGCCATGGTGGACAGATTCTGATCTCAGAGGCCGCCCGTCGCCTCATCCCGGACGGCACCATGGAGTTCCGGTTTCTCGGCGAGTATCGACTTCGCGACCTTCTCCAACCCGAACGCATCTATCAACTCGGCGACCCAGAGACCAGGTACGACGCGCTCCGGGTCATCGACGAGAAGACCCACGACCTACCACTCCAGTTCACTTCTTTTGTCGGCCGCGCTCGCGAATTGGGCGCACTCACCGAGCTGATCGTCGCCAACCGTTTGGTGACACTGACCGGCCCGGGTGGCACCGGCAAGACGCGCCTGGCGCTTCAAGCGTCGGTGGAGCTGCTCGACGACTACGACGGCGTGTACTTCGTCCCGCTGGCGAATATCCGTCATCCTGACGGGGTTGCGCCCGCCATCGCTACGGCCATCGGCGTCCACGAGAGCGCCTCAGGCCCCATCCGGGCAACGCTCGGCGCCCGGTTGTCGGCCCATCCGACGCTTCTCATTCTGGACAACTTCGAACATCTGCTGGAGGCCGCACCCCTCCTAGGCGAATTGCTCGAACAAGCGGAGCAGCTCCACGTCGTCGTGACAAGTCGAGAGGCACTCCGACTACGCGCAGAGCAGCACTTCCCAGTGGCACCGCTTGAAATCCCCATGCCAAATGAGAAAGTGCCGGCCGCGCAGCTTTCCAACCTCGAATCGGTGCGCCTCTTCGAGGACCGAGCCCGCGCCGCCGATCCTGGCTTCCGTATCGAGGACTCAAATGTGCACGACGTTGTCGCCATTTGCGCCATGCTCGACGGACTGCCGCTGGCAATCGAGTTGGCGGCAGCCCGAATCCGACTGTTCAGCCCGGCCCAGATTCGCGCCCGCCTCACGTCGGGCCTCACCGCGCTCGGCACCGGCCCGGTCGATGCTCCCGAGCGACACCAGACGCTCACGAACACAATCATGTGGAGCTACAACCTGCTCGAACCCGACGAAGAGGCGGTCTTCCGACGTCTCGCCGCCTTCGTTGGCGGAACGTCGCTCGACGCTGTCGAAACCGTCTGCCTGCCGCGGCCCGATCGCGACGCTTCCGCTGTGATAGAAGCGCTCGCCGACAAGAGTCTGATACACCTCGGGGCGGGTAGAGCCGGGGAGATACGAGTCGGCCTCCTTGAAACAATTCACGCCTTTGCGCGGGACCGCCTCGAGCAAAGCGGTGAGGACCACGAGGTCCAGCTCGGGCACGCGTCATTCTTCGCCGACCTCGTGGACGAGGCGGAGTCCGACCTGAGGGGAGCCCGGCAGGTCGAGTGGACGAACAGACTCGAGGACGAACGACCCAATCTCGACGCTGCGCTGGCCTGGTCATTCGGAGGCGGACACCCGACCTTCGGGCTCCGGATCGTCTCCGGTCTGCGCGACTTCTGGTTCTATCAGGGCCACGCACACGACATGCGGCGATGGACGGCGCGCGCCCTCGATCACGTGGACGAGGCAGAGGATTCACTCCGCGCCGGAGTGCTATTGAGCGCCGGTTTCGCTGCCTTCGCCAACCGCGACCCGCGAGCCGTCGGATTGCTCGACGACGCCACCGCGCTATACGAAGCCACCAGCGACACGGCCCATCAGGCCCTCGCCCAGATCTACGCGGCAGGTTCGAGCGAGCTGCTCACAGGCGATCTCGATGCCACACGACACGGCATCGAGCGAGGACTGGAGTTGGCACGTCAGGCGGGCGCCACGCCCATCGAAGCCCAAGCTCTCAACTACCTGGGCGAACTCGAACGAGCAAATGGCAACTATGCGCGAGCGTGGGACGTCCAGTCGCAGGCGCTCGAACTGTCGCGACAGACCGGCGAGATGCGGCGAGTCGCCATGGTGACCCACAATCTCGGCGCCATCGCTCATGGGCTAGGCGATGACGAGGCAGCCGAACGATTGCTTCACGAGTCGCTCGAACTCGCCGTCGCGCAGGGATTCTTCACCCTGACCGCGCACTGTCTAATCGGCTTGGCCGAGCAGATCGCACGGCGGGGTGATCCCGCCCTAGCTGCTCGACTCATCGGCTCGGCCGACGGATACCTCGCAATGACGGGAGCCATGCCCCAGAGTGCGGACGAGCCCGACCACACACGCATCCGTGACTTCGTGTCTGTGGAACTCGGTCCCGAGTCGTACAGGGAAGCCGTTGCACAAGGCGCTCGGCTCGAACTCATCGAGGCGGTCGAACTGGTTCGCTCGCTACCCGCCTGATTCTGATCCGGCTCAGGTGTCGTCGACGCGCCAGGTGAGTTCGTTCTCGACTCGCATCACGCCGTCGAGGCGGCGACACAGCTCCTCGAGGATGCGGGCCTCGTTGCGAGTGCCGATCTCGCCGCTGAAGGTGACAACGCCACTGGCAACGGAAACGTCGATCTCATCGGGATCGACAAACAACACGCGGCGAACCAGGTCCTCACGAATCTCGTCCTCGATCACCTCATCGGGCCTGGTGAAGACCGCAACGATGTCGAGGCGAGCGATGATGCCAAGGAGGCGGTCGTCATCGTCGACGACGGGGAGCCGCTTGACGTCCTGCACGACCATGATCCGGGCCGCGTCGTAGATCGTGGTTTCGGGCGAGATGGTGACCACGCCGCCGCTCATCACTTCGCCGACCGTCTCCACTGGCGAGGGCTCATCGGACTCGGTCCTGATCACCTCGAGCCGAAGGAAGTCGGCCTCGGTGATGATGCCGCACACACAACCGGCCGCGTCAACGACCGGTAACCCGCTGACCCGATGGCGAAACATCAGTCGGGCGGCGTCCTGGATCCTGGTATCGGGCGACACCTTGATCACTTCGGTCGTCATCAGATCGACCACGTGCATACGGTCATCCTCCTTGCGTTCGACCCATTCTGGCAGGACGCGCCGCAGGAAGGTCCCATCTCGTCGGAACCCATGGTCCCACCACCGCCCGCACCCGCATCCGGGCATCAACGATGCGGATCCCCGCACCCGGGGTGCGGACCTTCACCGGGTTCAAGTCGAGCTCGGTCAGTTCGGGGAGATGGTCCACCAGCGCCGACACTCGCAGCAACGCATCGCGCAGCGCAGGAATGTCACCGGGGTCGCCGCCCCGATACCCCTCGAGCAGCTTGGCCGACTTGACCTCGGAGATCATGTCCTCAGCATCCCGATCGGTGAGAGGGTGAATCCGAAACGCCACATCGCCGATCAATTCGACAAACACCCCGCCGAGCCCGAAGACGAGGAGCGGCCCGAAGACGGGATCTTCGGTCATCCCAATCAGAACCTCGTGACCTTCGCCGACGAACTCCTGGACCAGCACCCCCTCAGGGTCCGGCACCGCGTTCGTGACCGCACGAAAGGCCTCACACACCGCGGCCTCGCCCTCTACGTCGAGGACGACGCCACCAACATCGCTCTTGTGGAGCGCTGAGGGTGAAATCACCTTGAGCACCACGGTGCCCCCGATTTCGGCGGCAACCGCAACGGCCTCCTCCTCCGAGGCCACGACTTCGCTGCGAGCCAGGCTGAGGCCGTATGCCCGCAGCACCTCATCGACTTCGCTCGGCTCCAACCAGCCACCGTCGACGCCAAAGCGACCGAGGGCGCTCGTGACCACGGACCTCGCCAACGCGACGTCAATGTCGCCGAATTCGATGACCGTGCCCTCGGGCTTGGCCCGCCATTCGGCGTACTCGACGGCCTTCACCAGCGCTCGCGCCGCCTGCTCCGGAAACGGGAAGTTGGGGATGCGCGCCTCGGCGGCCGACAGTTCCTCAGGAGCTCCCTCGGCGCTCATGTAGGCGATGATCATCGTCTTGTCCCCGTCGTGAGCCATGCCGGCGTCGCGGATCACCGCCGCGGTAGGTCGCTCCCCCTCGGGCGACGCCGGAGTGAAGATGGTGAACACGGTGTCGATCTCATCCGAGTTGAGCAACACATCCAGGCAGGCCCGGTAATGGCCGGGACCGGCGGAAGCAATCATGTCGACCGGGTTCCTGACAGAGGCGTCGGGAGCGAGGTGCGAACGCAACTCGGCCTGCAACTCTGGAGAGAATTCGACCACGTCGAGACCCTGCGACGCAAGGGCATCGACGGCGAGGATGCCGGGACCACCGGCGTTGGTGAGGACCCCGACGCGGCGCCCGGCGGGCAACGGCTGATTCGAAAGCAACGTGGTGACGTCGAACAACTCCGCCAACGTCGTGGTCCTGATGACCCCTGCCTGATGGAAGAGCGCATCGACGGCGACGTCGAGGCTCGCCAGTGATCCGGTGTGGCTGCTGGCGGCACGAGCCCCGGCGGCGGTGCGGCCCGACTTGACCGCAACAATCGGTTTGTGACGGGCGATTCGCCTGGCGATCCTGGCGAACCGGCGCGGATGACCAAACGATTCCACGTACAGCAGGATCACGTCGGTGTGCGGGTCATCCTCCCAGTACATCAACAGATCGTTGACACCGACGTCGGCCTTGTTGCCGATCGAGATGAAGGTCGAAATGCCGATGTTGAGTCGTGCCGCGTAGTCGAGAATGGCGATGCCGAGCGCTCCAGACTGGCTCGACATCGCAACGTTGCCCGTAGGGGGACGACGAGGCCCAAACTGCCCATCGAGACGGACGTCGGGGTCGGTGTTGATCAGACCCATGCAGTTTGGGCCGACCATGCGCATCCCGGACTGCCGCACCACCTCGAGCACCTCATTCTCCAACGCGGCACCCTCGGCACCCGTTTCGCTGAAACCGGCGGTGATCGTGATGAGACCCCTGACGCCCTTCTCGGCGCATTGACGGACCGCGTCGAGCACGAAACGAGCGGGAACCACGATGAAGGCCAGATCAACCGAACCGGGCACGTCGAGAATCGTCGGGTAGGTCTTGACCGAGCGCACGACGGTCGCCCCAGGGTTCACCGGATAGAGGGGGCCGACAAAACCGGCGGACATGAGGTTCTTGAACAGCCTCCCCCCGATCGATTGTGGGTTCCGGCTGGCCCCGATCACGGCAATCGATGTGGGATGAAAGATGGGCATCACCGACTCGGCGACGGCAACCTTTTCCCGCTCCTCCTCGGCGAGTCGTCCCTCCGCCGAAAGCTGCGTGGGGAACTCCACCGTGTAGACGCCTTCGTCGAGGTCTCGCTCCATGACAAACCGAGCGTCGCGAAAGACCCGGATCATCGCGTGGTTGTCGGCGAGCACATGGGCGCGGAACGAGGCGATGCCCTGGGCGTCGGCATAGCGGGCGAGGTAGTGGAGCAGCAACGTGCCGATCCCCCGACCCTGTTGCTCGTCCATGACCGCCAGCGCCACCTCGGCGACCGTCGTACCGGCCTCCTTGCGGTCGTAGCGACCGACCGCCACCACCTCGCCGCCAGCCAGGGCAACGAACGCCATCCGCTCGGTGTAGTCGAGGTGGGTGAGGCGATGAAGCTCTTCGGGCTCCAACTCGTGCTTCACTCGGAAGAACCGGAAGTACACGCTGTCGACCGACATCTTGGATACGAGGTGCTGCAACCCTTCGCCGTCTGTAGGCAGGATGGGCCGGAACCGCACGGATCCACCGTCGCGCAAAGCAACGTCGAAGATCCAATCCTGCGGATACGCCTCAGGAACTGGGGAAACTGCTTCGCCTCCGGCATCGGTCATGTCGCTCCTCGGTCCACGGGGTACCTGATTGTCGCGCACATCGGGTCGGCCTCCATCCGCTTCATCGGAGGTGCCGGTAGGCTCAGTTGGGTCATGGCACGCATCATCGGTCTTCTCACCGTCCTCGCTCTCCTCGCCGCCGCCTGTAGCGTCGGCGACGACGGCGTTGTCACCACGACCACGACCACGGTCGCCACCGCCACGTCCACAACCGCGCTACCGGAGACCACAACCACTGCCTCGCCGCCCACCACGACGACAACGACCTCGCCCACAACGACTGCGGCGGAGGCGGAGGAGACGACCACGACGATCGAAACGCCGACGGGTCCCGCCGAGTTCGCCATCATGGAAGTGTTCTTCGGGGCCAACCCGTACCTCACGATCGCCAACATTGGCCTCGGCTCGGGCAACCTCGGGAGCTTCTGGCTGTGCCAGCGGCCTTCGTATTACGAGATACCACCGGTCCGCCTCGAGCCCGGTGAGGTGGTTGCGATTGCTCTGGGGGGCGCCGTCCCCGATCTGATCGGAATTGCTGCGGTGTTCGACGCCGGTCGAGGCCTCGGCCGGGTGGTGCGAGCGGACGGCGAATTGGGGCTCTACCGAGCACCCACCTTCGGTGACAAGGATGCCATCGTCGACTACGTCGAGTGGGGCAGTTCCGGCCACGGCCGTAGCGCGGTGGCCGTCGCCGCCGGCATCTGGGTCGAAGACGGCTTTGTGCCGGTGCCCCCTGAGGCCCAATCCATTGCGGTGCTCTCGCCCCCCGCCAACGGTCCCGACCAGTGGTCGGCTCTCGTCGGCGGCTAGACACCCCACCGCCTCGCCGGGCCTTCTGTGACTAGTCAAAAGAGTTAGGGCTTCCTTAGACTTCCTCGGTGGCGTCCATAACCCGTCTGATGTGATCATGCTCGGGATGCTGAGAGGCATCATCAGCGAGGCACACAAAATCGCTGAAGGAAGACAAACCAAGTCGCGTTGGGTGGACGCCCCCCTCATCTGCTGAGTTCCATCCACGTGGTACCAACATAATGCGAGTAGAACCGGCTGCGGCCGGTTCTACTCATTTTGCGGGCTCGACTCGTCCGAAGGTGACCTCCACGATGGCGCCGCCGGTCCTGCCGGTGGCGACGCGCACCTCGCCACCGGCGCGATTGGCCGCCCGGCGGGTGATATCGAGCCCGAGGCCGGTTGAACCGGCCCCGCTCGTACCTCTCTCGAGCACCTCCTCATCGGGGAAGCCCAGGCCCTCATCCTCAACGATCAGAACCGCCGACCCGTTCTCGCCCGGTGCCACGGTGAGTGCATAGCCAGATCCCGGCGGAGTATGAGCGAAGACGTTTTCGATCAGCGTGTCGATCACGGCTCCGAGCTCGTCCGCGGCGATGGGGACGAGCAGTTCGCCGCCGCTGGTGTGCAACAAGGCGGGGCGGCCCTGCTCGTCGGCGAGGACCTTCCAGAACGACGCCCGGTGGCGAACGACCGCGCCCAAATCGGCGACTGGGGCACCGCGCTGGTCGCGCGATGGACGCCGCGCCTCAACGATCATCCGGTCGACAGCACGCTCCATTCGGTCGATGTCGGCGAGCAGGCTGGTCGACTCCGCGGGGTCCGACAACGTCTCGGCCTGGAGCCGCAGCGCCGTCAGTGGCGTACGCAAGCGATGAGAGAGGTCGGCGACCGTCTCTCGCTCGGCATCGAGCAGCGACACCAGCCGTGACGCCAGCACGTTGAACGCCTCGCCGACCTCGGCCACCTCTTCAGGCCCGTCCGGTGTGACTCTCGTCGTGAGATCACCGTCTCCGAGTGACCTCGCCGCAATCGAGAGGGCTCCCACCGGACGAACCATGGAGCGGCCCAAACGGTCAGCAGCGAGCACGGCAACGACCACGAGGAAGATGCCCAGCGCGCCGAGCATCAGCCAGGCAGGCACGACCCCGCGGGTGAGTTCGTCATCGGAGATGAAGGTCCGCACGACCACCGCGCTGCCCCGCTCGGGCGACGTGGCGACCAGTACGGGGACCAGGACTTCGGCGCCGCCCTCGGTGAACGCGGTGAGCGCCCGGCCTTCTCGAGCCCGGTCGATATTCGGGGAGGGCACAAAAGGCTTGCCTTCGAACTCACCGTCCGGAAAGATGATCGACACGTTGCCGCGCCCGGCGAAGGCCTCAACAACCGCGGCTGCCAGCGGCGGCGTGATCTCAGATCCGGTTTCTGTCGTTCCGGCGACGGCCAGAGCCGCGGCCACCGATTGGGCATCGCGCTCGGCAAGCGAGAGCGCCCGATTCTCCGCCTGGTTTCTGACCAGGGTGGCCAGCGGGATCAGAAAGGCGAGCACCACCAGCGAGGTGATCGCAAGGGAGACGAGCGCCAGGCGACGTCTCATGCGTCGGGGTCGACCAGCTTCACCCCCACGCCGAACACGGTCTGGAGGTAGCGGCTCTCAGCCGCAGACTCACCAAGCTTCTTGCGCAGCCACGACAGGTGCACGTCAACCGTCTTCTCGCTGCCACCGTACGGCTGGCGCCACACCTCGGCCAGCAGCTCTCGTTTGGAGACAACCTCGCCGTTGCGCTCCGCCAGGAAGTGCAGCATGTCGAACTCCTTGGGGCTGAGGTCCAGCCGCTCACCGTCGAGACGTGCCTCTCTCGCCGCATTGTCGACCTCGAGCTCGCCGACGACGATGGGTCCCGGCCTGCCGTCGGCGCCGACGCGCCGTAATACGGCTCGCACCCGTGCCTCGAGCTGCTCGACCGAGAACGGTTTGACGAGGTAGTCGTCGGCCCCCGCATCGAGGGTCCGGATCACATCGCGGTCCTCGCTGCGGGCCGTCGCCACGATGATCGGCACGTCGCTGACCGCCCGGATCATCTTGAGCAGTTCGGCACCGTCGAGATCCGGCAGGCCCATGTCCAGGATCACCAGGTCCGGTGAAGATTTGACCACCGTCTGCAGCCCGTCCATAGCCGTCGACTCGGTCTCCACGTCATAGCCCTGATCGGCCAATACGCGGGCCATCAGCTCCCTGATGCGATGCTCGTCCTCAACGATTACGACAGATGTCATTGCAGAGACACTAGGCCGTTTCTGGCAATTCTCAACATGGCCTTAGCAATTCCTTAGGGAATCGTTCACCAGCCCACAAGAACCCTTGGCGCACAATGGGCTCAATGCGGCAGAGAGTCCTTCTCGTCGCCGGTTGAGTCACAGCAGCCGTCGTGCCAGCTTGGTCACAATGGATGCCGTGCTGAAGACGGGAATCGGCCACCACCGAAACCCAGACGCTCGACGGCGGCCGGATCGGCCCGCTCCCTGTCGTAGACACGGTGAACGCCCGTGCCAACGAGCCTCCTTGCCTCCGGCGGCCTCGTTTCCACAGCACCACCGTAAGGGAGCAGGCCGTAAGGGCCGGGACGTAGCGACGTGCCGACCCAGCCGGCGACGTAGAAGGCTTCACTGCTGCGTTTCTGATTGAGCGTGACTGGGCACGCACCTACCGACAAACCTGGACTCGACGTAGCATGGAAACGATGCGCCGTAGGCTCTTCTTCATTCTTGGCTGGCTCGCAGCTGCCGTGTTGACCAGCGTTGTTGCGTCCGCCGCTGTTGCCATCGCCGGCGGGCAGGTCACTGATCGGCCGCTGCGGCCGCTCACGTCTGCTGAAGTTGAGGCGCTGGCTGCCCAGCCGATACCGGCACCGATCACGACAATGGCGCCGCAGCCGACCGTGACCACGACAACGCTCCCTATTGCCGACCAAGTCAGGGCGATCGACGCGGCGAAGCTCGACCCGGATAGTCCAGACATTGGACCACAACCCGCCACCGGCACGAACGTTGACGCAATCGAGGGCGTTGACCCCGAGACGGAGACCACCGAGACCAGAGTGCACATCGTTCACCTCGAGGGCGGCTCCGCCCGCGTCGGCGAGCGCGAAGGCCAGGTCCTCCTGCTGTGGGCACTTCCCCGACCCGGATTCACCGTTGAGCACCGTTTTGAGGACACCGGTCTGACGGTCATCTTCACCAACGCCAGCCGGCAAAGCTGGCTCGTCGCCACCTGGAACATCCTAGAAGGCATCGCCGTAGAGACCTTTGAAGGCCACATCTAGGCAGCGGCACAGCTCTGGGTGGACACTGCGACGACATTCCCGGTCAGATGCCTTGGATCATTCTCCGCTACGAATCTGCGCAGTCATCGTTGAACGTCCACAAGTCTCCAGACGGGCAGGCGGATGGACTCGAGGGGCTGGAGATCTCGTCACGTTCGATCTGAGACAGACCGCGCCGCTCAGGCGAGCGCAACCAGGCCGAGCATCGAGTCGTCAAAGAAAGCGGTGTCGCCTTCCGGCATGAGTAGTGCCCGGTCGGGAGCGAGTTGTTCGACGAACTCGGCATCGTGGCTGACGAGGATCACGGTGCCCTCGTAGATGACGAGGGCATCGAGCAAGGCCTCTTTTGCCTGTGGGTCGAGGTTGTTGGTTGGCTCATCGAGCAGCAGCACGTTGTGACGACCGACGACAAGTTGCGCCAGGGCCAGCTTGGTCTTCTCGCCCCCCGAGAGGGTGCCCGCATCCTGGTCGACCTTGTCGGCGAGCAGGAAGTGACCAAGCATGCTCCGCAGGGTGCGGTCCGGTTCGCTCGAAACCTCCCTCATGTGATCGAATACGCTGACGCCGGACCGGATGTTCTCGTGCTCCTGGGCGTAGTAACCGAGCGACGCCCGGTGGCCGAGTTCGACTTCGCCGATGTCGGCCGAGTCGGTGCCGGCAAGGATCCGCAGCAGCGTGGTCTTGCCTGCGCCGTTGAGACCCATGATGACGAGCCGTTCGCCACGGTCGACATCGACATCCACATCGACGAACACCACGTTCTGGTCGAATGCCTTGGCAAGGCCGTCCGCCTTGAGCGGCGTCCTTCCCGACGGCTCAGGCTGGGGGAACTGCATCGCAACGTTACGGCCCTTCTTGCCGATCTCGACCCGCTTCGCCTTGAGTTTGTCGACCCTGGTCTCCCACGAGCGGGCCCGCTTGGCCATCTTCTCGGACGTGCCCTTGAAGCGGCGGATCCCTTCCTCGAGGCGGGCAATCTTCTCGTCTTGGTGTTTGCGTTCCCGCACCCGTTGCTCGTGGCGGCGCTCTCGTTCCGTGAGGTAGTGCGAATAGTTGCCGCGGTACGGTTCGAGCGAGCCATCGTCAACGGCGAGCACCGAAGTGATCGACTCGTCGAGCAACGGCAGATCGTGGCTCACCACCAACAGCGACCCCTCATAGCCGGCCAACCAGTCCATCAGCCAAGCCTTGGCGTCCAAGTCGAGGTGATTAGTCGGCTCATCGAGCAACAGCATGTCGGTCTCGGCAAAGAGGATGCGCGCCAGTTCGACGCGGCGCCGTTGACCCCCGGACATGGTGACGACCAGTTGGTCGAGTTCGTCACTTCCGATCCCGAGAGAGGCACCAAAACGTTTCGCCTCTGCCTTGGCCAGGTAGCCACCACGCGCCGTGAACTCGTCCTCGAGCCTGGAGAACCGGCGGATGAGGCGGTCTCGCTCCTCGCCGTCGACGGTCTCCATCTTCAGGCGAACCTCTTCCATCCGTCGTTCCAGGACACCGATGTCGCGGGCCATCAGAATGCGCTCCAAAGCGGTGACGTGTTCGTCCTCGAGCACCGCGAGGGCCGCCTCCTGCGACAGGTATCCGAGGACGCCGGAGCGAGCGATGTGGCCCTCGAGTGGCTCACGCTCTCCTGCCAGGGTTCTCAGTAGTGTGGTCTTGCCCGCGCCGTTCGGGCCCACCAAACCGACCTTGTCGCCGGGTTGGAGGGAGAACGAGGCATCCGAGATGAGGACGCGGACGCCCGCTTCAATGGAGAGGTCACGGGCAATGATCATGGCGGATCGCCGCAAGGCTACCCGGCTCAACGTGGTTGTGGGAACAGACCGGGGATTGCCGTTTCAGCTCCGGCGCAACCTCCGCTGGATCGAAACGACGGCCCGCAACGAGTACACGGCGCTGCGGCGCGAGATCATGGCGGAGACCGGTTGAATCACCAGGTGGCGCAACCCGGCGTCGCGGTAGTCGCTGAACCGCTCGAATAGGTCGTCTGGTGTCCCCCACAACAGAACCTCGGCGAGCAGGTCCACCGGGACGCGGGCAATGGCATCCTCGAGTTGTGTTTTCGTGTACCGATCCGGCATGAAGTCGATCATGCCCCGGAACCCGGCACCGAGCGGGTGCTCCTGTCCGAAGCTCTGCCACACCTCGTCGGAGGCGAGCAGCGTGGAAAACCGGACAGGCTTCGCTTCGAGCATGCGGCGCGCCTCCTTGCGGCTGTGCGCCACGATCACCACCGTCTGCCAGCCCGGGACGATGGCGTCCGGGTCACGGCCCGCCCTGCGAGCTGCCTCCCCAATCGTGCCCAGCATCTCGCCATACCGCTGCGGACTGAACGGAAACGCGGGATACCAGCCGTCCCCATACCGGCCGGTGAGCTCGAGCATACGGGGGCCATGCGCCGCCACCCAGATCTGCGGAGTCCGACCCGGCGGCGAAGAAAGATCCATGCGAGCCCCCTCCAGCCGGAAGTGGGTGCCGGCGAAGTCAAAAGGGCCCGACGTAGTGAAGCAACGCCGAGTGATCGCCAGAGCCTCTTCGAGGCGCCCGACCGGACGGTCGAACTCGAGACCGTACGGCTCGATGTTCTCCCGTTCACCGGACCCGATCCCCAGGATCGGCGCCCGCTTGGTCATGTGAGCCAGCGTCAGGAACGCCTGCGCCAACACAACCGGGTGACGCCGGGTTGGCTCGGTCACACCGACGCCAAGGCGCACCTTGCCGGCCCGCGCTGCCAGGTAGCCGAGGAGGGCCTGGTACTCGAAGTACTCATGAGGCGACTCCCCCGGCTTGGCCAACCAGGTGAAGCCCTTGTCCCAGATCTGCTCCGGGAAGAACCCGAGGAAATGGTCAACGGTCCACGCAGTGTCAAATCCGAACGTACGCGCCACCCGCAGGGCGCCGGTGACCCGCCCCAGCGGAGGTCCCGTCCCGACGTTGAGTCCCGAGGTGAAGGGAATGGCCATAGCGACGCGATCGTAGACGGCCCGTCGCGGCGGCTAATCCTCGACCCGTCCCACGAACTCGAGCTTGGCTCGCTCCCATGCTTCGAGCATCGACTCCGGCGGGTATGGCCCCGCCGTGGGATCAAATCGCCCTGTCGCCAGGCCATCTGCACAGGCCTGTGCGACTGCGGTCAGCTCCTCGTGTTGGGTCGTCACGTCGGCGGCGGCCATGACATCACCATGACCGGGGACGACCACTCCCCTGATGTGGTCACGAAGCCGATCCACCGTATCAGGCCACGCCATCGGGTATCCGTCGCCGAAGTGCGGCGGAGCCCCCTCCTCGAGGAGGTCGCCGGCGAACAGCGCCGGCGCGTCCGAAACGATCACGACCAGATCGCTGTTGGTGTGACCGAGCCCCATGTGCTTCAGCGTGACGGTTCGCCCGCCGACGTCAATCGCCCCTGCGGTCCCGACGACATACTCAGGTGGCGTGACCACGACCTCGTCGATCTGGTGAGCGTGTTCGGGACCCACCGATCTCCGAGCGGCCGCCTTGTCTTCCTCGCCATGCTCAATGAGGTGGTTGCGGCACTCACGCTGGCCCCACAAAAGAGCCTCGGGAAACATTGCGTTGCCAAAGACATGATCCCAATGCCAATGGGTGTTGACCACCCAGCGCACCGGAAGTTCGGTGAGGCCGGCGAGTTCGTCGCGGAGCTCTTGCGCCTGGCTGTGCGAGGCTCGCGAGTCGACGATGAGGACGCCGTCTGCGCCGACGACGACGCCGATATTGAGGTCGAGCGACGCATATCGCCGCCGATAGACCCCAACGGCGAGTTCGTCGAATGGGCTGCTCACAGCGCGCCGCCGAATCGATCCTCCGGCTCGGGGTTCCCGATGACACCGGTGGTCGCTTGGCTCCACAGCTCGTCGCCTGCGGTGGAGAGACCGCCGGGACCTCCGTAGAAAAGGGCAACTTCGCCCGAGTTCGGCGACTGAGCCGGTGGATTGGCGTACTGGGGAATCCCGACGACGAGGTCGTCGCGGCCGTCGCCGTCCGCGTCGAGAACTCGTAGCGCGGCCCCGAACCGATCGTTCGGCTGAATCGTTCCGGCGACGTTGGTCTTGTTCTGCGACCACAACGTGTCACCAACCGCAGTCAGCCCGCCGCCGGAACCCGGAATGACACCGAGCTGCCCAGCCCGAGCCTTGCCGCTGAGCGTCTCGCCGGGCGCGGCCACGACGAGTTCGTCATACCCATCGCGATCGAAGTCGCCGGCCTCGAGCGTTGCTCCGTAGCGGTCATTCACCTCGGCAACCCCGAGCAAACCATCGCTCCCCTGGCCCCACAAATCATCGCGTTTGCCCGGTCCATTCGGCGTCCCGTAGAGCACCGAGGTGCGGCCGGCGTCGCTCGCCGCACCGGGAATCCCAATGGCAAGGTCGTCAAACCCGTCGGCGTCGAAGTGTCCGGCTGCCACGGCAGCGCCAAACTCGTCGCCGGGCGCAGCGACACCCTGAATCCCGTTGCTATTGCGATGGACGACACGGTCGCGGGTGGTGAGCCCGGCGGCGGACCCGAACAGTACGTGCACCATGCCGGCAGCTTCGTGGCCGCCGACCTTCTCCCCCGGCACCCCAACGGCGAGGTCGTCAAACCCGTCGCCGTCGAAATCGCCGGCAGCCAGAGCGGCTCCAAACCGGTCTCCCGGCTCGACACCATCGAGAATGCCCGTCTTGCCCTGTCGCCAGAACTGGTTGCCACCGCCGCGCAGCCCACTGGAGGATCCGTACAGGACGTTCACTGCTCCTGCTTCGGCGATGGAACCGAAGCTCTCGCCGGGTACGCCGACGGCGAGATCGGCGTAGCCGTCGCGGTTGAAATCGCCGGCGGCAAGCGTCTCACCGAAACGGTCACCGGCTTCGGCAGTATTGCGAATCCGCTTCGAATCCTGATGCCAGAGACGATCGGCGCCCACATCGGGACCCGAAGGCGAGCCGGGAAGGACACTCAGCGCCCCGGCGTCGGCCACGGCCTTGCGATCCTCACCCGGCACCCCCGCGGCAAGGTCGTCGTAGCCGTCGCCGTCGAAGTCGGCGCAGGCCACTGCGGCCCCATACAAGTCACCGGGTTGAGCGAGGCCAAACATGGTCGTCTTGCCCTGATGGAAGCGTTTGTCGTCGGCAACGTCGACACCGCTGGGTGTCCCGGCGAACACCTGGAGCACCCCGGCATCTTCGACGTTGCCCGGGTCCTCGAAGGGGACGCCGACCGCAACGTCGGAGTCGCCGTCACCGTCGACGTCGCAGCGGGGATCGGCGGCAGGCACGAGGCGGTACACGGATGACCCCGCGGCGAAGTAGAGCTCGCCGCGGCCGTCGAGACCAAAAGTCGTGATGCCGCCGGGAGCACCGAGCGCCGACGTCCACGTCCGGTGGTCGGAGTCAACCCCATCCTCGTAGAAGAAGCTCCGCAGCGAACCCTTGCAGTAGTCGGCATAGAAGTAGTGGCCTCGCAGCCACGGGAGGTCGTTGCCGCGATACACATAGCCGCCGGTAATCGATCCGGAACAGGGGTCGGAGCCATGGGCGTACTCGTGGATGGGATCGACCAGGCCCGCCGTCTCGCAGTTGGCGACGTAGCAGTGAGCCCCTTCGCGTTCGTTCCACCCGAAGTTGAGCCCGTTGTCGCCGGCCGGCACAACATCGACCTCTTCCCACGCGTTCTGGCCGACGTCGGCGATCAGCATGTCGCCGCTCAGCGGGTCGAACGCAAACCGCCAGGGATTGCGCAATCCCCATACCCAGATGCGGTCGTCGCCCGACGTCCCAATGAAGGGGTTGCCCGGGGCGGCGTCGCCGGTGAAACGGTCGACACGGACGATCGTGCCGAGTAGTGAGTTCTTGTTCTGACCGTTCCCGAGCGGATCGCCACCACTGCCACCGTCACCGAGCGATGCGTAGAGGTAGCCATCCGGCCCAACGGCGACCTGCCCACCGTTGTGGTTGGTGTACGGCTGATTCACCTGAAGGAAGCGCTCTTCGCTGCCGGCGTCGGCGACATTCGGATTCCCCGAGCTCACCTTGAAGCGTGCAATCACGCTGTCGCCACCTCCCGCCTCTGCCGTGTAGTTCACATAGAAGCGGCCGTTCTTTGCGAAGTTGGGGTCAAAGGCAAGCCCCAGCAACCCTTGTTCGCCACCGCTGCTGCGTACCCTGGAGCTGATGTCGAGGAAGGGGGTGGCCAGCAGTTGCCCGTTCTCGACGATGCGAATCCTGCCAACCTGCTCGACGATGAAGAGGCGGTCGTCGCCCTGGGGCGCGGTGATGTCGGAGGGGCGAGACAGCTGTGAGGTGACGAGTTCGAGTTCGACGCCATCGGTGCCGGTTGCCGCCGCGGCCGGGGTCGACGGTATGGCGACGAACACGCCGACGGCGAGCCAGAAGCACGCCAGCGCAGCCAGATGTGATCGAGTGCTCGCAGCCATGACTCCTCCAAAGCGTGGTTTACGCCCGCAAGAGTACCGGAGCGCTCAGTGTGCGGACTGCGCCGCCCCGGCCGGAGTTGCGGCATCGCTCTCCAGCAGCACCGGGGGCCCGTCCCGGAGGAATCGGCGGGCTTCCTCGACACGCAGCGGCTTGGCGAAGAGGAATCCCTGGACCTTGAAGCACTCGAGGCTTCGCAGGATCTCGAGTTGTTCGATCGTCTCGACCCCTTCGGCGACGACGTCGAGGTGCAGACTCTTCGCCAGGCCGACAATCGCAGCCGACAGCGCGGTGGCATCGTCGCTCACCGGCAGGTCTCGCACGAAAGTTCGGTCGATCTTGAGGCGGTCGATCGGCAGCCGCTGCAGGTAGCCCAGCGACGAGTAGCCGGTGCCGAAGTCATCGATCGAAACCTGAACGCCCATCGTTCGCAACCGTTGGAGGGTCCGGGTGGCGAGGCCGGAGTCCTCAACAAGGGTGCCCTCGGTGATCTCGATCTCGAGGAACTCGGCGTCGAGCCCGGTCTCGGCGAGTGCCGCCGCGATCTTCTCGACGAGGTCGCCGTGACGAAGCTGACGTGACGACACATTGACCGACACCGTGATCTGTCCCAATCCTGCCACCTGCCACGCCTTCATCTGGCGGCACGCTTCGACGATCACCCAGTCGCCGATCGGCAGGATCAGGTCGGTCTCCTCGGCGAGCGGCACAAACCGGTCGGGCAACACCAGGCCGAGCTCGGGGTGGTGCCAGCGGACCAGGGCTTCGACTCCGACGATGCTGTTGTCTCGGATGTCGACCTTTGGCTGGTAGACCAGTTCGAGCTCCTGGCGAGCCTCGATGGCGCGGCGCAACCCATCGATCAGGTGGAGGCGTTCCGAGGTCTTCTCGCGCAGCTCAGGGGTGAAGTACTGGTAGGTGTTCTTGCCCGCCGCCTTGGCGCTGTACATCGCAATGTCGGCGTCGCGCAGCAACTCCTGGGAGTTCTGGCCGTCGACCGGGTAGAGGGCGATTCCGATACTCGCCGTGATGTGGAGCTTGTGGGACCCCACGTGATAGGGCACCTGGAGAGACCGTAGGATCTTCGTGGCGACGTGACCGGCGTCTTCGACGCGGTGGTTGCCTTCGAGGATGACCGTGAACTCGTCACCGCCGAGGCGGGCAACGCTGTCACTCTCCCGGACCGCATCGACCAGGCGCTCGGCCACCTGTTTGAGCAGCCCGTCACCGACGGAGTGTCCAAAGCGGTCGTTGACGGCCTTGAACTCGTCGAGGTCGAGGAACATCAACGTGACCAAGCCCCCGTCGCGCCGGGCGCGGGCGATGGCGTTCTGTAATCGGTCACCGAAAAGGAACCGGTTGATCAACCCGGTCAGAGGGTCGAAGCGAGCAAGGAAGCTCAGCTTGCGCTGGTCCTTCTCACGAGCGGTGAGGTGCGCCTCAGCCCTCTGACGCCACTCTTTGCGGAACTCCTTCACCGCCGGGCGGAAGAGGAACAGCCCCTCGAACACCAGCAACACGATGGTGACACTGAGCACGAGGTACTGGGTCGACTTGAGGCTCTTGACCCTCGCCTCCGCCTCTTGCTGATAGGCGAACACGATCTCGGTCATCCCGGTGGCGTACTCGCCGGCCGACTCGACCACGGCCACGACCGGTGGTGGGAGCACCTTGAACCCCTGGTTTCCAATGGCGATCAGCTCCTCGGCTGATGCGACCGTGGCTTCATAGGTGGACTCGAGCTCAATGAATATGTCGTTCACCTCCGGGCTGTTGTCGCCGGGCAGTCCGAGGATGTCGTCGCCGTAGCGAAGCCCCAGGTGGGTGGCCTCGATCAGGGCGAGATTACGTTCCATGTCTTGGACCGCGGCCACACGCTCCATTTCGCGAACCGCGAGGCCACGGGCGTCGTCCGTTGACGCGATCTCCAGGTCCATAGCGTTGTCGGCCAAACGGTCGGCCAGGACGGCCTGGCCGGCGGCGGCGCTCACCACGCCGGCGTCGTGTTCTTGCCTCGAGAGAGCCGAGGAGGTCAGAACCGTCGACGAAATCGCCAGCAGGGCGATCATGGCCAGACCGATGATGTAGCGACCGATGGGACGCTTGGGCGAATCGTCCGGCGCGTCGAAGACAACTGCGCTCGCGGCGGCAGATCGAGGGCCGATCTGTTGATCGCTCGTCATTCACCTCACCAATGTCCTCGGCGGCCGTCGAACGGGCCGTCTTGGAGCGTATCGGCACCTGCCGGGGGTGCTTGACCGAATGGAAGCGCCGCCCGCCGCCACCAAGCGGGTCGTTTGACCCTGGCCGGAGGCTACGCCGGTGTCGTTCACTGGTCAATGAACGACATCGTCTCTGCTCGTGGAGGCATTCATGAACATCGTGGTCATCTACGAATCGTTGTACGGGAATACCAAGGCGATTGCCGAGGCGATCGCAGATGGTCTGCAGGACGGCGGCGACGTCGTTTTGCGTTCGACGCTCGATGGGGTCGACATCACCACCGCCGACCTCATCGTCATCGGCGGACCGACCCATGCCCACGGCATGTCGCGGGCTTCATCCCGCCAGATCGATGAGAAGCGGGCGGCACCGCTGCCCGGAACCGATACCGGGTTAGGAATGCGCGAGACGATTCAGGCCTTTCCCCGTGGCGAGGGCAGACCGGTCGCCACGTTCGACACCCGGTTCGACAAGCCCGCCTGGCTGACGGGATCAGCGGCCGCGGTAGCAGGTAAGAAGCTCACAAAACGCGGCTATCGGCTGATCACCAAGCCGGAGAGCTTCATGATCGAAGGCGGCGAGGGCCCGCTTGCCCCCGGCGAAATCGATCGTGCCCGGATGTGGGGCAAGGAACTCGCCGAGATCCTGGCGATCGGATAACGCGAGCCTTCTCCAGCCGTCAGGCCTTCGGCTCCCACGCGTCGGTGCGCAGGTAGTCGTCGATCGCCGCGGCGGCGCGGCGCCCGGCCCCCATCGCCAGGATGACGGTGGCTCCGCCGGTGACGATGTCACCGCCGGCAAAGACGCCACGCTTGGATGTCCGGCCGCTTTCGGGGTCGGTGGCAAGTGTCCCCCACCGGGTCTGCTCGAGGTCCGGAGCCGTCTTGTGTATGAGCGGGTTTGGGGTATTGCCGATGGCGACGACGGCGACGTCGATGGCGATCTCTTCGAGAGCGCCCGGGATCGGCTCGGGGCGGCGCCGCCCGCTGTCATCGGGTTCACCCAACTCCATTTGCTGCAACCGGACGGCGTGGAGCCAGCCCTCTTCGTCGCCGAGCAGTTCGAGCGGCGAAACCAAGGTGCGGAACTCGACGCCCTCCTGCTTGGCGTGGTGAACTTCCTCCAGACGGGCCGGCATCTCGGCCTCAGAGCGGCGGTACAGGATCATGGCGTGGCCGGCACCGAGCCGCATTGCGGTGCGTACCGCGTCCATTGCAGTGTTGCCGCCACCAAAGACGGCGACGGTCTTGTTGTACAGATCGAGCAGCGGAGTCTGCGCTCCGGCCTCGTAAGCCTTCATCAGGTTCACCCTGGTGAGGAACTCATTGGCCGAGTAGACCCCGATCAGGTTCTCGCCCGGAATGTTGAGGAACCGGGGAAGGCCGGCACCGACGCCGATGAAGACCGCATCGAACCCTTCCTCTTCGAGCAGATCGTCGATCGTGTCGATCATCCCGATGACGGCGTTCTTCTCGAAGACGACGCCGAGGTCGGCGAGACCGTCGATCTCGGCCCGCACGATCTCCTTGGGGAGCCGGAACTCGGGGATGCCGTAGACGAGCACGCCGCCGAGTTCGTGGAGCGCCTCGAAGACGGTGACCTCGTGGCCGGCTTTGATCAGGTCGGTGGCGCAGGCCAGCCCGGCGGGCCCACTTCCCACCACGGCGACGCGCTTGCCCGTCTTCGGTATCTCGCTGTGTGCAGGAGACCTGCCGTGTTCACGAGCGAAGTCGGCCACAAAACGTTCGAGGTGACCGATAGCGATCGATTTGCCTTTGCGGGCGAGCACGCAGGTGCCCTCGCACTGGTTCTCCTGGGGACAGACCCTGCCGCAAACCGCAGGCAGCGAACTTGACCGAGCGATGACGTCGGCGGCGTCGAGAAACTCGGCGTCGGCGGTGAGTCGGATGAACTCCCGAATGTCGATGCCGACCGGGCAGCCGTCGATGCAGGTTGGCCGGGCGCAGAGCAAGCACCGCTCCGCCTCTGCCACCGCCATCTCAGCGGTGTATCCCAGGTTGACTTCGTCGAAGTTGACCCGGCGGCGACCGGCGTCCTGCTCCCGCATCGCCACCCGTTCGAGCGCCATTCGCTCCCGCCGAGTGAGGTCACGCGCCATCAGGGAGCCTCGACCGTGTCCACGGCGCACGGTTGTGTTTCTGCGGCCCGGAAGTATTCGAAGGCCTCGTAGGAGGTGTTGCGCCGGGCCAACAGCTCGAAGTCGACCTCGTGCGCATCGAACTCGGGTCCGTCGACGCAAGCGAACTTGATCTCACCACCAACCGAGACACGGCAGCCACCGCACATCCCGGTCCCGTCGACCATGATCGGATTGAGGCTCACGATGGTGTGGATGGCGTGGGGCTCGGTGACGGCGGCCACGGCTCGCATCATCGGAATCGGCCCGATGGCGATGACGCGGTCGATCGGACCGCCGGCGTCGATGAGGTCTTTGAGTTGGTCCGTGACGAACCCGTGGCGCCCGTACGACCCGTCGTCGGTCGTCGGGTACACCTCGCTGCAGACGGCCCGGAGTTCATCTTCGAGGATCACGTACTCACGGCTGCGGCCGCCGATGATGGCGATGACGTCGTTGCCGGCCTCGGCAAGGGCCACCGCGGTGGGATAGGCGATGGCGGTGCCGACGCCGCCACCAATGACGACGACGGTCCCAAATCGCTCGACCTCAGACGGCATGCCGAGCGGACCGGCCATGTCGTGGATGAAGTCACCCGCTGCGAGTTGGCTGAGCAAGGTGGTGGTTCGGCCGACGGCTTGAACGATGATGGCGACCCAGCCCTCGTCGGGGTCTGCGTCCGCAATGGTGAGCGGAATCCGCTCGCCGTCCTCGTCGACGCGAATGATGACGAACTGACCGGCCTTGCGTTTGCGGGCGATCTTGGGTGCTTCGACCCGGAAGTAGGTGACGCCGGGCGCCAGTTCTTTGGTCTCGAGGATGAGGTTCATGCTGCTCCGGTTCTGTTCTGACCCCAGGGTCCGAAGCTGAACCCGATCTGACCAGGGGCCAAAGGTCCCGGCGCAAAAGACATCCGCCGACCCGAGCAAGTCTGCGAAACTGGCCGATACCTGGCCCGGGTGGCGGAATTGGCAGACGCGGCGGACTTAAAATCCGCTGAGGGTTCACCCTCACGTGGGTTCGAATCCCACCCCGGGCACCGGCTGATCCCCTGTGGCACCAGGGATCTGTGCTACGCCGAGTTGCCGGAGGTACCGGGACAAGACGATCCTCGACGCCTGCAATCCGTTCGCCCAACCCAGGCGCTGACCAGCTTCTGCGCAGCCGATCCGGAACGCAGTGACCGTCACCACAGTGAGCCCGCTGCTTCGAGCTACTCGACGCTCTCGGCCGGGAGCGCACGCTGGACCGCCCCGCCAACGCGTCCGGCCGGATCTGGACCGTCGCACGTCTGCCCCCTCGACTGACCCTTTGGCTCTGGCCACCGCGACTCTGTGCCGATAGCTTCCCGGCACAGGGGCGGTCGCTCGCTCGTTGTGCCGGGTCCGAGGGAGGAGGAGGAGGAGGGTGGAAAGCGAGGCGGGCACTAGTCGCAGCATCGCCACCCGCATCGGCCGACCATCCCCGACGCGTCGCCGTGCCGCGCGCCCTCCTGGTCATGCCGACCACGCCGCGGAAACGGGCCGGGTCGGGGCAGTGCTCGCACAGCAAGGCGCGTCGGGTAATCGGGCCGTTGCCGCTTTGCTCACCCGCCCCGCCGAGCCGCTCGAGCAGCGAATCCCGGCCGAGGCGAAGCTCGATCCGGATCCAGCTGGCACGTCGCATAGGAAGGAGGACGAGCTCGAGACCGCTGACGTGACCTTCAAAGAGAAGCTGCCTGTACTCACACACGGCCGCAACGAGGAGTACGTGCATCACCCCGCGGCCGGAAACCGTGCAACAGCAGGCTTCGTCGCGCGGCGTGCCAGGGCCGCAGGAACCCGACGCGAGGGCAGCAACCGAGAGCGGACGGCCTACTTGGCGCCCCGAAAGTACCGAGACGCCGCATCGACGGTCCAATCGATCCGGACCTCCTTACCGTTCTCTCAAGCCCGACATGGCCAGGATGGCGCGGCGCAGCGGTACCACGACATCGCCACCCGAAAGGCGGAGCTCTTCGAGAACTACGGCGATGACGAGTACTCGGTCTACAAAAACGAATTCCTCGACGACTTTGCGGCCGTGCAGCGTTTCTTGAGCGACATCACGCAAACCAAGCCTCTGCTTGACGCCCTGAATGCCGAGCTGCTGCGAAGCCCGAGACACACGCTCTCGGAAATCTTGCAGGCAAAGGACTCCTCGGCAGAACTCATCAAGCTCGTCGCTGGCGTTTCCACCGAGGATTTCTCTCAGGTGGTTGCCCAGGGCATCAGATTCGAAGACTGGGTCGGTGCCAGCCACGGCATTCAGAGTCACCGAATCCAATGGTTCATGATTGGCCAGCACTTCAACAACTCGGACGATCTCTACAGGGAATCTGTGGACCCGTATTGGACGGTCAATGGGGCGTTCGGCGCACGCATATGGGACCTAGTCGTCGACTCAACTCACGCGAACAACGAGACAGACTTCACCAAGCCGGAGACGCTCCAGAACTACCTGCGGCAAACCTACTGGCCAGGTCGGTGGTTCAATATCTTCAAGAGACTCGGTTCGCTCGTTGGTCCTGGTCTGCGGAGGACCGCACAAGAAGAGACCGCCAACTTCGATTCCGATAAACAAGGGTTCATGCAAGGACGGCCCGAGATCCGGCAAGTAGAGAAGCCCGACGCGCGGGATACTGCCGAAGGGACATGGACCGGTTGGAAGCCAGCGATGCAAGACGGAGTGAGAGTCTGGACACCTACGATCTTGATTCCCAGAGTCCTCTGGGACTTGTAGCCGTGCAGCCGCCACAGGGTCGGCAGAGATAGTCTGGCGGCCTCTCTTACGCCCGTCGCGAGACCTTCGAATCGTGCGAGGCGATCCTGTGGTAGATGTACGGTGGTGGCGGGAACGACACTCTCAACGATGCCATGGGCGACGACCGCCTCTGCTGTGGCGACGGCGCCGGCTGGCTCGACGGCGGTGACGGCACCGACACCCTCGACGGTGGCCCCAACAACGACGAATGCACTCGTGATGAGATCTACGAGTCCTGTGAAGCAATCCTTTGGTCGTGGCATTCGCTCACCCGGCAACAGTCCCCGGACAACTCCAGCTGTCAACCGGTAGCTGAGTCGGGCTGTGCCCTTCGACCCGGTCATCTCCGCTGGCCGTGGTAGGCGTGAATGGTGAAAGGGGAAGCTGACTCCGTTGCACCCAGATTCTCCGTCGCATCCTCGATCGAGTGCGAATGCCGCTCAATTCTGAGCGCACCGGCGCCGATGATCATTGGATGCCGGTCGGACGAAGAACGGCCTGGTAGAGGCGGAAAACGGGCCGTCGGCCTCCCCACCGCAGCCACCAGATCTCGATCTGCGCCACCGTGCCGCGAGTGCCGAAAGGAGCACCCAAATGAGGAACCGCGTATCGGGTCCCGTTGCCATTCTCGCCGCCATTGTTCTCTTCGCAGCCGGTTGTGGAGGTGGCGACAGCGTCGGCACGGATGCGGCGCCTGAAACGACCCCAACCACGGCAGCGACCTCGACCACTGCCGCCGCGCCCGCCCCGGAGGCTGCGGTCGAGATCACGGAGGCACCGGGACCAGTGGCCGGTCTGAACAACGTGCGCGGCGCGGTGGTCCGCATCGTGGCCGAAGGCAGCTTCGTCGACCCCCAAGAAGGAGCCGTCGCCAATGTTGCCGGATCCGGCTCAGGATTCATCATCGACCCTGAGGGCATCGCGGTCACCAACAACCATGTGGTCACGGGAGCGGCGTTCCTCCAGGTGTATGTGGACGGCGACGACCAGCCGCGCAACGCCAGGGTGCTCGGGGTGACGGAATGTTCGGACCTCGCCGTCATCGATATCGACGGCTCGGGATTCCCCTACCTGGACTGGTACGGCGAGGACATCAAGGCCGGGACCAGGGTGTATGCCGCAGGATTCCCCTTGGGTGATCCCGAGTACACCCTCACCGAAGGCATCGTTTCGAAGGAGCGAGCTGCAGGTGAGTCGAGTTGGGCATCGGTCGATTCCGTCATCGAGCACACCGCCCAGGTGTTGCCCGGCAACTCCGGTGGACCTCTCGTCACGGAGGACGGCCAGGTACTGGCCGTCAACTACGCAGGTATCAACGACTTCGACATCCAGTACGCCATCAGCCGACAAGAAGTCGCCAAGGTGCTCGACACGCTCATTGCCGGCCAGGACGTCACCTCGATCGGCATCAACGGCGAAGCCTTCACCACTGAAGACCTCTCCGGCATCTGGGTTGCTGGCGTGTCGTCCGGCTCTCCGGCCGCCGAAATCGGTGTCAGGGGTGGAGACATCATCACCGCCACCGAAGGCTTGGTGGTAGCCACGGACGGGACCATGGCCGACTACTGCGACATCCTGCGCAGCCACGACGCCGCCGCCCCGCTCTCCATCGAAATCCTTCGATGGGAAACCGAGGAGGTCTTGGAGGGCACGCTGAACAGCGGTGAGGAACTCACGCTGGCGTTCTCGTTCGCCGACACCCTTGCCGAGGAGGTAGACGACGACACGGCCGTTGCCTACCAATACAAGAAGGTGACCGACAAGGACAAGGTCCTCGTCATGAAAGTGCCCACCGCGTGGAGCGACATCGATCGTCGAGGCTGGCGCTACGAAGGAGAGATGGTCGGCAACGCGCTCTCCGCGTCGCCCAACATCGAGAAGTTCGTCGGCACGTGGAAGACGCCCGGCGTGTTCTTCGCCGCCTCTGAGGCCCTCGCCGGCCAATTTGAGCCCGGTGACCTCCTGAACACCTATGACTTCAGCGAGTCGTGCACCTACGACGGCACCTACGAGTACGCCGACAATCTCTATGCCGGGGCTTACGACCTCTGGACCGATTGCGGCGCAAGCTCCTCCACCTTCATCCTCCTCGAGGCCTACCCCTACTCGGGCGACTACGTGATCATGCTGCAGGTGGTGGTCCTGACCGAAGCCGACCTCGAGGCATTCGACCAGATCCTGCGGACCTTCGAAGTTCGACTCTGACGCGATTGGGGTGCACCCGGCAACCGAGCGACCAGCCGGGGATACTCGACGTCGCGCTCAAATACCCATAGGGTTCAAGTCACCCCCGCCCGGGGAGAATGAGGAGACCATATGACCACTCTCGAGACAATCCAGGCAGCCGAACAACGCGTCGCGGCGCTCCAAACCCGGCTCCAGTACCTGGAGCGCGGTCTGCGCGGAGCCGAAGCCGTAGCCAAAACCAGCGCGGCCGCCAAAAAGAACACCCAGACCATCGCGGTCTGCACCGCGGCGGCGGTGGTCGGTGTTGCCGTAGTGGCACTCATGATCCGGCGCCGGCGCAAGCGCAAGCGCCAGGAGGACTGACACCGGCTCAAGAGGTGTCAGGCTCGGCGACACCGCCGACGGGACCACCACCCTCCAATCCTCCATGGGTTCGGCCTGCCACCTGAGCAATCTCGCCCCTCATGTGTGCCAGTCGACTGCCGTGAAACGAGGCACGACTGATCAGCTGTGAACCGACGACAGGTGCCTGGCGTACCACTCGACCTCGTCGAGCATGTCATCGAGGGCGGTCCCCAGGGTCTTGGCGTCGAACTCTCCGCGTTCATCCACGGCTTCGTTGACGTTGGTGACGTTGACCGACGGCAGCACGGGGACCATGCGCAAGGCGGTGGTGACCTGCTGGAGCTGCTCGATCATCCGGGCCCCTCCGATGCGGCCCGATGCAACGCCGACGATGCCGACCGGCTTGCGGCCGTAACCGGCGAACACACTGTCGAGGAGCAGCTTGAGTTCACCCGGGTATCCGTGGTTGTACTCGGGGGCAACGATGACGAACCCATCCGCGGCCGATACCAGCTCTCGGTAATGGTCGAGCCGACTCCCGGCGCCTTCGGCTCCGGTTGCCGTCAGCATGTAATCGGCGACGTCGACGAGCTCGGTGGTCACATCCCGCTGCTTGATGACGTCGAGGACGACCTCGGCAACTGCCTGCGACTGCCGGCCCGGTCGGGCGGTGCCGAGAATGACGGGGATGAAAGGTTCGTTCATCTGCTATCTCCAATGGTGAGCTCTCAAGTGATTGTCTCTTGGTGATACGGCTCCGCCGGACGGTTTGGATGATCCGCAGTCGCTGCCGAGCCGGTTTCCGATGCCGTTCGAGATACGGTGCGCCGCGGCGATAACCTTCGGTCATGATCTCAATCGACGACATCGATGCGAGGGTCACCCGCTTCCTCAGGCGCTGGAGCATCCCGGCGCTGCGGATTTCGGTTGCCGTCGTGTTCATCTGGTTTGGAGCGCTCAAGATCTTCGGCGTGACGCCGGTCACGGATTTGGTTGCCAGCACGGTGTACTGGGTCGATCCCGATTGGTTTGTGCCGGTTCTCGGAGTCGCCGAAGTCGTCGTCGGCTTGGGTTTGTTGTTCCGGGTGATGCTGAGACCCGTCCTCGCCTTGTTCGCACTTCAGATGCTTGGCACGTTCCTGGTCCTCGTTGTGCTCCCCGACGTGAGCTTCCAGGACGGGAACGTCTTCAAGCTGACCGTCGAAGGGGAATTCGTCGTCAAGAACCTCGTACTGCTGTCGGCCGGTTTGGTGGTGGGAGCCACGGTGGGCCAACCCGAACCCGGCCACGACGAGCCCGGCGGCGGTGAGCGATCGACGGCGGTCTTCACTCAGGTCTGAGTGCGGCCGTCTCCCTGAGGCTTCTCCTGCCGATCGGGCGCGAGAGCGGGATCTGCGGCGTAGACGAAGCGGCGGTTCACGTCATCCCAGTCCTCGATGACGGGCACGGGTCGCACCCGGCGACAGTGATGGCCGCCGATGTGAGCGGCAACGGCGGGGGCGAAGTCATCGAGGATGCCGCGAACGAACGCTTGCTCACCGGCGCCGAGGCCACAGCGATTGGCGTCGGTGACCTGGGTTGTCCATGCGGCGATTTCCTCGACGTTGCGCACGGCCCCAGTGCCCGCAGCCAGCAACCGGAGGCGTTCCGTGATCGCCTCAGTACCAAGCTTGCACGGCGGGCACTGGCCGCACGAACCGCGTGCCGAGAAGCCGGAGTGCGCCAGCGCGACCTGGACCACGCACGTCGTTTCGTCATACACGGTAAACCCGCCCGAACCGAGCCCGCTGCCTGCGGCCCGCATCGCCTCGTAGGCGAGCGGTATTTCGAGTTGATCTGGACGAAGCGGACGATTCGACACCCCGTTGGTGACGATGGCAACACCCCGGCGGGCTGCAACCCCTCCGGCGTGTTCCTCCAGCAGTTCGGACAACGGAGTGCCGAGAGTGGCCTCGACCACCACATGGCGAACCGTATCGCCACCGACGGTAAACACCATCGTTCCCGGTGACTGGTCGGTTCCCACACTGCGGAACCAGGCCGCACCGTGCGCAAGCAGCCACGGCACGTTGGCCAGAGTCTCAACGTTGTTGACCACCGCCGGCTGCGCCGGACCGCCGGTACTCTCAAACAACCCTTGCACATACGGCGGGTGGAGCCGGGGCAGAGGATCATGCCCTTCGACGACCTCGAGGAGTGCTTTCTCCTCACCAAAGAGATAGTCGTCGGGGCCCTCCACGATGCTGATGGGGATGTCGCCGATGAGACCGGCTGCTGTGAGTTCGGCTGCGGCCTGTTCCAGCCGGCTGATTTCCCACTCGAACTTCGCCTTGATCCCAAGGAAGCACTGGTGGGCTCCGGTGACATACCCGGCGATGGCGAGACCTTCCAGCACCTGGTACGGGTTGCTGCGCAGGAGCCAGCGGTCCTTGAACGTGCCTGGTTCGCCTTCCGCCGCATTGCAGACCACGTACTTGTGCACGGCGTCGGCGGAAGCGAGCCCTCCCCATTTGATGCCGGTGGGAAACCCGGCACCGCCCCGGCCCCGCAGACCTGCACTCCTGACAGTCTCGATCGCAACGGCGGGGCCGACGTCCCGGGCGGCGTCGATTCCGGCCCCACCGCCGACGGCGATGTAGTCGGACACACTGGTGATCGGTGCTGGAGGCAGCAGCCGTTGCGTCATTTCGGCACCTCCTTTCGGGCAATCAACGACGTCACCAGTATGGCCCCGGTCCCAGGGCGGTGGCCTCATTGCGGGCGGACCGACGACGAGCCCTCCACGGTCGCACCCTAGGACGCGGGCAGGGCCCAGATGTGACTCCGGGCCCTGCGCTGGTGTATCAGAGTGAACGGACGACTTACGACCCAGAGGCAGGTGGCAGAAGCACCTCTCTGACGGTGTGAATCAATCCATTGGTTGCGAGAATGTCGAGCGCTCCCATCTTCGGCCACACCTTGTTGCCGGTACCATCGATGATCCGATAGTTGCGGATGACAAGCGAGTCTCCGTTGGCCATCTCGACGTTCTTGGCCTTCCACGGCTTGGTGGCAAATGCTGCCTCGTACGACACGGCGTCGCCGGCGATGACGTGATACAGCACGATATCGCGCAGCGCCTCGGAGCCGAGCAGGTCACCCAACGCCTCAGCCGCCTCGGCCTCGGTCGCAGCACCGGTCAGCTTCAGAAACGCCCCATCGTTCGGCGCGAACACCGTGAGGTCGACACCCTCGAAGTCACCGATTCCGAGCACGGCATCGGTGAGGAGCTCGTCGGCCAAGATGGCGGCGAGCAGCAAGTCGTAGTCCATCGGGTTGTCGTCCGGGCCGTCGGTGCTCGAGACTGCGATGACCGTCTCACCGATGCTGCCCACTGCGTCGGCCCTCGGTGTGAGCACCTCTTTGACGGTGTGGATGACACCATTGGAAGCCTCGATATTCACGGCGTTGAGCTTCGGAAAGACTCGGTTGCCGCTGCCATCGATCAAGCGCAGCACTCGGGCGTACAACGGGTCGCCATTGCCCATGTTGAGAACGTTGGTCTTCCACTTGCGATCGGTGAACACATCAGAAGCGAACAGGCCTTCACCGACCACGACGTGGTAGAGCACGATGTCGCGCAATGTATCGGAACCAAGCAAGCCGCTCAGCGCATCGGCCGCCTCGGCCTCAGTCGCTGCGCCTGTCAGTCTCAGGAAGGCGGCGTCGTTGGGGGCGAAGACGGTGAGGTCAACACCTTCGAAATCGCCCAACCCGAGCACGGCGTCGGTCAGCACATCATCGGCGAGGATGGCGGCGAGCAGCAAGTCGTAGTCGAGCGGGTTGTCATCGGGACCGTCGGTGCCCGATACTGCGATGACAATTTCGCCGATCGAGAGCTCCTCGTCGGCAGCGGCGGGAGCAGCAATCAGCCCCACCATGAGCGCGCCCGCGACAAGCAGGCTGAATATTCGTCTCATTCCATTCCCCTTTTCTTGTGCGGCTCGAACGAGCCACTCTCCGACTCTACAACATATACGGCGCAGGTGTCCGGGTCGGATGAAACTTGCGGGGGGATCGGATCCGCAGGGTACGACAAGGGTTCCAGAGGCGTAAGACTCGGCCCAACGGCGACGGATCCACCCTTCTCCACTCTCACTTGGGCATGGGCTTGCCACCCTGAGTAATCTTGCCCCTCAAAGTGTGCCCGTCGACTGGAGGCTCCGTCCGTGAAGACCTATCCCCCTGAGAAGATCCGCAACGTTGCTCTGGTAGGACACAGCGGGTCGGGGAAGACGACGCTGGCCGAAGCCCTCCTGTTCCGCTCCGGGACCATCAACCGGCTGGGTCGAGTTGAAGACGGCACCACGACGATGGACTTCGACCCTGAAGAGCACAAGCGCAACACCACCCTGTCGTTGTCGATCGCACCCGTCGAGTGGCATGACCACAAGATCAACCTCATCGACACACCGGGCTATCCAGACTTCGTCGGTGACGTCCACGCCGCGCTGCGGGTCGCCGACCTCGCCGTATTTGTCGTGAGCGCCGTCGAGGGCGTCGAGGTCCAGACCGAGAACATCTGGCGGATCGCCGAGAAGATGGGCGTGCCGCGGATGATCTTCATCAACAAGCTCGACAAGGAGCGCTCCTCCTTCGACCGCACTCTCGCCCAACTCCGTGACCGCTTCGGTGCCGGCGTCGCGCCGCTCGAGCTCCCGATCGGCCAGGAGGCCGCCTTTCACGGCATCGCCGACTTGTTCACCGACAAGGCCTACATCTACGACAGCGGACACGCCGAAGAAGCCGAGATCCCCGAGGAGATGGAAGAGCGCGAGCAGCAAGTCCACGACAACCTCGTCGAGGGCATCGTGGTCGCCAATGACGATCAACTCGAGCGGTACCTCGAAGGCGATATGCCCACCGTTGCCGAACTCGAGAAGACCATGGCCATCGGCGTTGCCAACGCCACGGTCTTCCCGGTCGTCTGTGGCTCGGCCACCGGACCGATCGCCGTCGACCGTCTGGCCAGTTTCATCGTCGAGATCGGCCCCTCCCCCGTTGTGCGCAACACCTTCGAGGTGGAAGCGGGTGGCGAGCTCATGGCCGTGGAAGGCACACCCGACGGAGATCCGCTCGCCGTTGTGTTCAAGACGATCGCCGACCCGTACGTCGGCCAGATCTCGCTCTTCAAGGTGCTCTCCGGCACGGTGAAGCCCGAGAGCAACCTGACCAACACACGGACCGGCGCCGACGAGCGTTTCGCCAAGATCGCCTCGCTGCAGGGCAAGGAATCCGTGCTCGTCACCGAGTTGCCTGCCGGTGACATCGGTGCCGTAGCCAAGCTCAACAACACGGCGACGGGCGACACGCTTTCGCCGAAGAACAAGCCGGTATCTCTGCCCGCCCTGGTGCGACCCGAGCCGGTGCTCGGTGTGGCCATCACGCCAAAAATAACAGGCGAGGAAGACAAGCTCGCCAATGCGCTGCGCCGCCTCCAGGATGAGGACCCCGCACTGTCGCTGGAGCGCAACGACGAAACCAAACAGACCGTGCTGCGCGGGATGGGCGAGATGCACCTCGCCATCTCCCTCGAGAAGCTCAGCCGCAAATTCGGTGTCGACGTTGCTACCGAAGAAGCCAAGGTGCCATATCGCGAAACGATCACCCGCACCGCGCAGGCTGAGGGCAAGTACAAGAAGCAAACTGGTGGCCACGGTCAGTTCGGCGTCGCTTTCCTGCGAGTCGCGCCGCTCCCTCGCGGCACCGGATTCGAGTTTGTCGACGAGATCAAGGGCGGCTCGATTCCGCGCCAGTTCATCCCCGCGGTCGAGAAGGGCGTTGCCGAGACCATGGTCGACGGCGGCGTCTACGGCTTCCCCGTCGTCGACGTGCAGGTCGCCGTCTACGACGGGAAGTATCACTCCGTTGACTCGTCGGAGATGAGCTTCAAGATGGCCGGCCGGCTTGGCTTCAAAGCTGCGATGGCCGAGGCCGTTCCGATCATGCTCGAGCCGATCTCACTCATCGAGGTCACCGTCCCGGCCGAGTACCAGGGCGACATCATGGGTGACTTGTCCTCACGGCGTGGCCAGCTCCAGGGCACCGAAGTTGCCGAAGGCGGCCGACAGAAGATCACTGCTCTGGTTCCCACGTCGGAGATCATGCGATACGCCATCGACCTGCGATCGATCACACAGGGCTGGGGCAGCTTCACCGCCCGGCACGATCACTACGAAGAACTACCGTCCCACCTGGTTGACAAAGTCGCCGCTGAAGCGAAAGACGACGACTAGCCCCTCCAGTGGCGCCGACGCGTAGGCTCTTCCTTGTAGCGCGCCAAGAAGGAGTCACCATGTCGCAGATGCACCCGTACGTGAACTTCAGCGGATCATGCGAGCAAGCCTTTGAGTTCTACCAATCCGTCTTCGGCGGCGAACTCCAACTCACCAGGTTCTCTGAAATGCCCGCCGATGAATCGGCGCCTCCGATCGACGGCAACCTGGTCATGCATGTGTCGCTCCCTATCGGCGATGGGCAGATCCTCATGGGCTCCGACCAGCCCTCAGCCATGGGCCCACTCGACGTCGGCAACAACGTCCAGGTGATGGTGACGCCCGACAGCAGCGAGGACGGCAAGCGTATCTTCGACGCCCTCGCCGCAGGGGGCCAGGTCACGATGCCTTACGAGCGAGCGTTCTGGGGCGACGACTTCGGCGCGTTGGTCGACCAGTTCGGCATCCACTGGATGGTCAACTACTCGGACGCAGATAACGCCTGAAGTTTCCTCCGCTGGCTCATACCGAGCCCCCTAAGGGTTCGGGAACTCGGCGAGTGGATCGCAGGGTGTTTTTGCCTGACCGTCGCGGGCCGTCCCCGCCGACATGGCCTTCGCCCCGCTCGATGCAACAAGGAACGGCCGGGGTAGCACGAGCCGACTCCCACGTGCCCTCCCGCCCGTGGTTCGGAGCTGGGGAAGACCACCCGGCGCTGGTCAGCTGCGCAGGCGCGGAATGACTTGTGTTCCGAGGAGGTCGATCCCTGTTTCCGGGGCTATTCCGTGTGGGGTGCCGAACTCGACCCGGTCGGCACCGGCGGCGAACAAGGCAAGCGCCTGGTCGGCGACCTGCTCCGGCGTCCCGGCGAACGCGAACCGATCGAGGACCTCGTCGGGAATCGCAGCGCCTGCTGCCGCCGAGTCACCGCAACTCAGATGGGCCCGCACCGTCTCCAGCACACCATCGGGTACCCGATAGGTTGAGTCGAGTTCGGCGACGACATCCAGATACATGGCTACTTTCTGCCGTGCCAGGGTCCGGGCGGCCGCCCCGTCTTCATCCACAACGGTGACCGCTCCCATGACGAGACCCACATCCGCCGCGTTGCGGGGGGCAGTGATCCCGGCATCGATCCGGCGGCGAGCCACCGCAACCATGTCGGGATTGGCACTGCCGCCGACCTTGGCCTCGTCGGCAACCCGCCCCGCCAAGGCAAGGGTCTGCGGACCCCAGCTTCCGATGAGGAGCGGGACGCGGCGTCGTTGCAGCTCGTACTGCAGTTCTACACCGGGAGCGAGCCTGAAGACCTCGCCTTCGAATCCATCACGATCACCGGCGATGAGACGGGCGACAACGGTGCTCGCCTCGGCCAAGTGAGCGACGGGACGTTCCATTTCGATCCCGATGCTCTCCAGCCAACTCCCCCGGGCAAGGCCGAGGTAGGCGCGACCGCGGGCGGCAAGGTCGAGGGCGGCAACCTGCCCGGCGATCTCGTAGGGGTGCATGGTGTACGGGTTGAGGCAGGTCGGCCCCAGCCGGATCTGCGACGTGGCGGCAGCCGCCTCGAGCAGTCCCGGCAGCGGCGGCTGGAAGCGCAAGTCCCCGTAGATGGTGAACACGTCGGCGCCGTAGCCCTCGACCTTGGCTGCAAGCTTGGCGTAGTCGCCGGGCCGCTTGTCGCTCTGGAAGGCGAGTCCGATCTCGCGTCGGGTCACGTCAGCTCGTCCGTGCGCAGCCGGCGCCGAGCGGTGCGCTCGATCCGCATGACGAGCCCCTCCTGGGGATCGGGGCACTGCACCTCGACTTCACGCTCGAGCCAATCGGCCTCGGGGAGTTGTCGTTGCTTGGCCGGTAGCAACGGAAGGACCGCCGCCATGGCGTACATGCAGAAGTGTTTGCCCATCGGGATCTGGATCCGGCTGCTCTCCACCACGTCGAAGTAGTCCCCCACTTCGAGGCCACACACGCTGCGCCCGGCGATGCGGTCGACGGTGACCCGCAGGTCGTAGATCTCCATTTCATGGGATGCGATCGGTTCGTCGCTCATGTCCGGGTTCCCGTTCGGATGCGCTCAGGACTGTATCAGCGGCGGAACTCTGTTCTTGCGCACATGGCGGCCACTAGTGGCCGTCGCGTACGCAAGAAGCGGGTCTCTTCACCCGGCCCCGGCGCTGAGGGCTACGCCGTCGAGGATGTCGGCCTCGGACACCACCACTTCGGAGGCGCCGCTGCGGGCAATGGCCCGTTCCACCACGATGGCGCCACCCAAGAGGACATCGGCGCGGCCCGGATCGAGTGAGGGAATCGCGACCGTCTCCGCAACGGTGAGGCGGGAGAGTGATGCCACGAGACCACCAAACAGGTCCGCGGGAAAGGCCGTCCCGTGGATGGCTGCCGGGTCGGAGCCGGGCAGGTCGAGCAAGATGGCGCCGAGGCTGGTGAACGTCCCACCCACGCCGATCACGGTACCCGGGGTTGACTCCAACTCAACCGTCGCCAGGATCGCGTCGACCTGGCGTCGGGCTGCGGCCACCTGCTCGGCGGACGCCGGATGGTCGGGAAGCTGACGCTCGGTGAGCCGCACCGAGCCGATGTCGACGCTGGCGCCGTACTCCACCCTCTCAGATCCGAGCACGAACTCGGTCGAACCGCCGCCGGGATCGATCACGAGGAACGGCGGTTCACCTACCACACCTGCGGTGGTGCCGCGCCACGACAATGCCGCCTCCTCGTTGCCGTCAATCGCGGTCGGCCGAAAACCGAGGGCCAGTTCTGCTCTGGCCAAGAACACGCCGCGGTTGGTCGCATCACGTGTTGCCGATGTGGCGATGGCCCGTTTCGCATCCACATCCCACGCCCGCACCGCCTCGCCGTAGCCGGCAAGGACGGCAACGGTACGGCCGATGGCCGCCTCGCTCAGCCGACCAGTAGCGTCGACACCCTCTCCGAGGCGAGTTACGGCCACTCGGCGGTCTTGCCACACCAGTCGCTCGCCGCCGAAAAGGTCGCCACCGATGTAGTCGGCTACGAGCAGCCGCACCGAGTTGGTGCCGATGTCGACCGCGGCCACCCTCACGGCTTCGGCTCCGCCCAATCGGGGTTGCGGACCACAACCCCATCAACGTCAGTTACGCAGGCAACCGCGCAATCGAGGGGTTCGACCCCCGTGGCCGCCTCCTCACCGACGGGGTTGTCGTTGCCCGCGGCGAAGTCGGCGTAGTGGGCATGAAGGCACTTGACCCCGAGGGCCGTACCGCCGACGCCACCAGCCGGGCGATGCGTGGCGTCGCCGGGCACCAAGGCATCACGCTCTGCCGCGTAGCGAACAGTTGCCGCCGCATGGCGAGCCGCCAGGTCGGGGTCGGCGGCAATCCTGGCCTCGGCTTCCTTGACCCCACCGCGCGACTCGATCCGGCCAATCCGGCGGGACGCCAGAGGACAGGTCAGCCAATACCGGGTTGGAAACGGCGTCCCATCGTCGAGCAACGGAGGAACGGCGATGACCACCGGAATCCCCAGATGACAACGGGCCCGCACGTCGATGACCGACCGAGGCTCGCGTTCGAGTTGAGCCGCGACGGCGGCTCGGTCAGAAACGCCGCCGGACTCACTCATCCGGAACGAGATCACGCCCCGTGAGAAAGTCCCAGAACTGCTCGAGCATCGACCGATCGTCGAATTGGTTCTCGGTCACCGCCGTCGGCGAGGGCACAATCTCACCCTCAACAGATTCCACCTGATAGCCCGTCTCACCGGGTCGAACCAGCCCGAGTTGCTCCCGAGCAAGTCGCTCAACTCCGGCGTCGGTCTGCAGGCTGGCGATCTGAGACTCGAGTTGGCGGTTCTCCTCGACCACCGCATCCAGCTTCGCTTCGGTGTTGGCCACCTGGCGTTGCTGGGCCAGCATCTGACGGAACGGAAAGATGCCGGCCAGAGTGAGCCCCAACGCCAGCAGCAAGAACAGGGCGACCCACGGCGAACGGCGGTGCTGCGTTGGTCGCTGCACCTTGCCGCCGCTGCCGTTGGCCGCCAGTTGGGTCACTATCCACGCCTCCGGAAGGGAGCCCAACCCGCATAGCGGGCTTGGTCCCCGAGTTGTTCTTCGATGCGGATCAGCTGGTTGTACTTGGACGTCCGCTCACCGCGCGCCGGAGCACCGGTCTTTATCTGTCCGGCGTTGGTGGCCACTGCGAGGTGGCTGATGAATGAATCCTCGGTCTCACCGGAGCGGTGGCTGACCATCCTGCCGTACTGGTTGTTCTCGGCGATCTCCATCGTGTGAAGGGTTTCTGAGAGCGAACCAATCTGGTTCACCTTGATGAGCACAGCGTTGGCCACGCCCAAGTCGATCCCCTTGCGCAGGATCTCCTCGTTGGTGACGAACAGGTCGTCGCCGACGATCTGGGTCTTCGATCCGAGCCGATCGGTCAGTATCTTCCAGCCGTCCCAGTCGGCCTCGTCGAGTCCGTCCTCGATCGATACGAGCGGGAACTCGTCAACCAGCGTGGCGATGTAGTCGACCATTTCCTCGGAAGTGAGTTGACCGCCTTCAACGTTGTAGCGGCCTTCCCGGTACAGCTCCGAAGCAGCGACGTCGAGGGCAAAGGCCACCTCTTCGCCGACCGTGTATCCGGCCGCCTCAACCGCCTCCGAGAGGATCTCGAGGGCGTCGCGGTCGGCTCCGAGGTTGGGGGCAAATCCACCCTCGTCGCCAACGTTGGTGGACAGGCCGCGCCCGGCCAGCACCTTCTTCAGCGCCTGATAGACCTCGGCCCCGGCACGCAGCGCCTCGTGATAGGTGGGCAGGCCACCGGGCACCAGCATGAACTCCTGGATGTCGACCGAATTGGCGGCGTGGGCACCACCATTGAGAACGTTGAGGCACGGCACCGGGAGTACCCGGCCCGCGGTCCCGCCCAAATAGCGATACAGCGGCAGGCCGACACCGGCAGCCGCAGCCCGAGCGGTGGCGAGCGAGACCGCGAGGATGGCGTTGGCCCCCAGGCGTTCCTTGTTGGGGGTGCCATCGAGGTCGAGCATCACCTGATCGATGTGCTCCTGCTGGGTGGCATCGGTCCCAACGATGACAGGCGCAATCACGGTGTTGACAAAATCGACGGCCCGCAGCACGCCCTTACCGCCGTAGCGGTCGCCGCCGTCCCGAAGCTCGTTGGCTTCGAGTGCCCCCGTGGATGCTCCCGAAGGAACCGCGGCCCGGCCAAAACCCCCGCCAGCGAGCGAGACTTCGGCCTCAACGGTCGGGTTACCCCGAGAGTCCAGGACTTCGCGAGCCCACACCTTCTCGATAGTGGTCATTGTGGGCCCTTTCGTATTGCCGGAAACTGTATCACGACTACTCCATTGTGAGATGTCATCGAGAGGCTATCGGGGACCGCCACGGATTCAAGAATCGAGCTCTTCGCCGTCTGCCGAAAGCCGCTTGGCTTGGCCCCAAAGCCCGTCCATTTCGGCCAAGGTCATGTCGGCGAGGTCGCGCCCGCTGTCACTTGCCAACCCTTCAACGATGCGGAACCGATCGGCGAACTTGTCGGCGGCGTGGCGCAACGCAAGCTCGGGATCGAGCGCCAGATGGCGCGAGAGATTCACGGCGGCGAAGAGGACATCTCCCAACTCATCGTGCACGGCGGCGCGCTCACTTGGGCCGAAGCCGGCCGCCGGCAGCTCCCGGATTGCCTCCCCGAGTTCCTCGATCTCCTCATGGAGCTTGGCCAGCACCGGGGTCGGGTCTTGCCAGTCGAACCCGACGGAGGCGGCGCGACGCTGCAGCTTGTCGGCCCTTGCGATGGCGGGCAAGGCCATCGGCACGTCGTCCATGAGTGATTCCCGCTGCTTCTCCTCGGCCTTGAGCGCCTCCCAGTTCGCAAGTACCTGAGCCGGTTCGGTCGCCGTAACGTCCCCAAACACGTGGGGATGGCGATGGACCAGCTTGCGCCGGATTCCCTCGGCGACCTCCTCGACGTCGAAGGCGGCCACCTCACGGGCGAGCGTGGCGTGAAACACGACCTGGAGCAGGAGATCGCCCAGTTCCTCCTCGACCTCGGCGTACACGCCGTAGTCGGTGTCGCCGCCGGGAGCGATTGGGCTCAGCGCGCTGAGGGCCTCAACGGTCTCGTAGGCCTCCTCGATGAGGTGGCTCACCAAGCTGTGATGGGTCTGCTGTCGATCCCACGGACACTGCTCGCGCAGGATCCGGTTGGTGACGACCAAGCCATGCCACCCGGCAAGGGGCGGGTCGAGGTACAGGGTGGTGCGCGGCCCCGGCTGGAGCCTGACCACACTCTCGAGGTCCGCAACGACAACGCGCTCGTCCGGCGACCCCAACGCGTCGAGAAAGGTGATCGGCGTCTCGAACGGGAGCACCTTGCCGAGCTGTGCCACCGCATCGGCGAGCACGACCGGGCGGTCGACCTGGGTGACAATCGTCGGCAGGTGGAGAGGCAGCGGGTCCGGAAGGTCACGCCCGTCGACGATCTGCACGCCTCGCTCGATCGGGTCGAGACCGACCGCGGCGTAAACCAGATCGAGAAACGATTCGCCGGGGATCACCTCGACGTCATGGCCGGCCTCGGCCGCCCGTCCGAGCAGAATCGACACGCTGCGTTCGCCGACGACCGCGCTGCCGGGAACGGCATATACGACGGGCCCGGCGGCAGCACGATCGACGACCCGAGCCGCAATCGCTCCATAAACGGCGTCAAAATTCTGAGACACCCCGTACAGGTCATCGCAGGTCACGACCGCGCGAGCGCGGGCCAGATCTACTGCCGCCGGATGTCGCCCGGTTCGCACGATGACGGTCGAATCGGGATCGACCAACGCCTCCTCGACGGGCGCGGCGACTCGCTCCATCCCGGCGGGGCCGAGGCCAACGATTGTGATGGTGGCCACGGCGGCCTACGAAGAAGGCGGCGGGCGAATACCATCGGCGACTGAAGTCCAGGTCCCGATGACAGGATGGATTTCAACCGCGGCGCTCGCCAAAGCCACGTTGAGCCACTCGGTGAAGAGCTCGCTTGCAACCGACGGCTCGAGCCAGGCGACCGGGTCGTTGATCAACTCGTCGCGACTCGGCGGGCCGACTCGGGCTTCGACCAGGATGACGTGATACCCGAAGCTGGTCTCCACCGGCCCATAGGCGACCCCGAGCGGGGCCTCAACCGCCGCCAACGCAAACGACGGCACGAACCCCGATAGGTAGATCGGGCACTGACCGTTCGGGTCGAGCAACAAGCCGCCGGCGGAGGCGGTATCCGTCGACAACTCGTTTGCGAGGGCGCCGAGATCCTCGCCGGCCTCGGCACGCGCCAACACCTCGTTGGCCGTCTCCTCGTCGGCGACCAGCACGTGACGTACGCATGCCCGGGTCACCCGCTGCGGCTCCTCGAGGTAGACCTCGGGAAACCCGGGCGATGCCCGCAGCAGCTCGGTGGCAACCCCGTCACGTATCAGCGTGAACAGCGCCTGGACCTGGAGGGCTTCCTCGGTCAAGTACGGTGGGAGCCGGGCGGGGTCGAACAGGGGGGCGTACCGCTCCGGCGGATTGGCCGCTCGGGCCGCGATCTCTTCGTCTGTCCATGTCAGACCAAAATCAGCGTCTGCGGCGGACCGCAGCGACTCGGCAACGATGAGTTGGGTGAGGTCACCCCTGAAGTCCTGCAGACACTCACCTTCGGCCGCAAAGGCACATCCGGCGTCGACGGCGGTGGCATCGTCGTAGGTGGTTCGCAGCGCCAGGACTTGATCTCGGCTGATCTTCTCGTCGTTGACAATGGCGGCGGTGTCACCCACCGCCCCATCCCCGCAGGCGGCAAGCAGCACCGAGGCAACGGCAAGCGCAATGGCGAGGGGGCGAGTCAGTCGAGGCAATGAAATCACTCCTGTGCAGGCGGCCACATTGTATGGAGGAAATCGAACAACGCGGCCGCATGGTCGCGCCGCGGCGCCGGAACGAACAGTTGCTTGCCGCGCAGCACGGCACGCGGCGCCAGTCGGCGCAGTCGCACCTCCTGGGATGTCCGCAGCTCGACCGGGGCCATACGAATCTCGCTCCTCACCTTGACGATCTCACTGAGGCCAATCCGGATCGCCTCGACCCGCAGGCGGGCAACGTCGATGAGCGCTTGGGCCGGCGGGGGCAACGGACCGAAGCGGTCCTCCCATTCGGCGACAACATCGGCCACCTGCGTGTGCGTCAGCGCGACCGCCAACCGACGGTAGGCCTCGAGTCGCTCGGGACCACTCGGCACGTAATCGTCGGGCAGGTGGGCATCGACGGGCAGGTCGATCCGCACCTCCGGCGGCTCTTCGGTCTCGACCGTCTCTCCCTTCAGCTCGCTGACTGCGGCAGCAACCAGGTCGACGTACAGGTCGAACCCAACCGCGGCGATGTGTCCGGCCTGCACCTCGCTCAGGATGCTCCCCGCACCGCGGATCTCGAGATCGCGCATGGCGAGCTGGAATCCGGATCCGAGATCGGAGAACTCGCCGATCGCTTCGAGACGCCGATAGGCATCCTCGGAGAGACGCTCCTCCTCCGGATGGAAAAGGTAGGCGTAGGCCCGTTGGGTCGAACGTCCCACCCGGCCGCGCAACTGGTAGAGCTGAGCGAGACCGAGGCGATCGGCCCGTTCGACGATCAGCGTGTTCACCTGTGGAAGGTCGAGCCCGGACTCGATGATCGTGGTCGCCACCAACACGTCGAATTCTCGATTCCAGAAGTCGAACATGACCTGCTCGAGTTGGCCCTCACTCATCCGCCCGTGGGCAACGGCGTAACGAGCGTCGGGGACGAGGCGGCGCAGCCGCTCGACGGCGTGATCAATCGACTGGATCCGATTGTGAACGTAGAACACCTGGCCTTCGCGCAACATCTCACGGCGGATGGCGGCCGAGACCGCCTGCTCGTCGTACGGCCCCACGTAGGTGAGGATCGGATGTCGATCCTCGGGAGCCGTCCTGATGTGGCTGACCTCCCGTATCCCGGTCAGCGCCATCTCCAGGGTGCGCGGGATCGGAGTTGCCGTCAGGGTGAGCACATCGACTGAGGACCGCAGCCGCTTCATCTTGTCCTTGGCGGCCACCCCAAAACGCTGCTCCTCATCAACGACGAGCAGGCCGAGATCCTTGAAGTCGATGTCCTCGGAGAGCAGGCGGTGGGTGCCGATGACGAGGTCGACGCTCCCCAACTCGAGCCCGCGGACGACCTCCTTCTGTTGGCGCCCGGTGAGGAAACGACTCAGCATCTCGACCCTGATCGGATACGAGCCGAGCCGCTCCTCGAATGTGGCGAAGTGCTGCTGGGCGAGCAGCGTGGTTGGCACCAACAGGGCGACCTGCTTGCCGCTTTGGATCGCCTTGAAAGCAGCCCGCAACGCCACCTCGGTCTTCCCAAAGCCGACATCACCGAAGATGAGCCGATCCATCGGTCCGGGACTCTCCATGTCCTTCTTGACGTCGGCAATGGCGGTCAACTGATCCGGTGTCTCCTCGAACGGGAACGTCGCCTCGACCTCGCTCTGCCATGGCGTATCACTCGAATAGGCGAAGCCGGTCGCCATCGCCCGCTTGCGGTGGAGGGCAACAACCTCCTCGGCGACCACCGCCACGGCCTTGCGCACCTTGGATCGGATCGTGGCCCAATCGCTGCCGCCGAGACGGGAAAGCCGGGGGGTCTCGCCCCCGGTATAGGGCCTGATCGCCGCCAACTGGTCGGTGGGGATGTAGAGCTTGTCCTCACCGTGGTAGGCGACGTACAGGTAGTCCCGCTCAACGCCGGCGATCTCGCGGTGCACCAGGCCCTCAAAGCGGCCGATCCCGTGATGGTGGTGGACAACAAAGGCGCCCGCCCTCAGGTCGCGGTAGCCTTCGGTATTCCCCGAAGCGCTCCGAGCCCTGACCCGGCGATGGGCCCGCCGGCGGCCCGCCACTTCCTGCTCGCCGACCACCCCGAATCCCAGCTGAGGAGCGACGAAGCCGCGGTGGATACCGGTGGCAAGTACCGCAGGGCGGGCCACGTCGAGCGATTCGACGACGGGAAGGTCGATTCCGGCCTCGCCCAGGACTTTCGAGACCCGGCGGGCCGCGGCCTCCCCGTCCATCGCAATCACCACGGCAACGCCACGGGTCTGCCACAGCGACACAGCATGGGCGATAGCCGGGGCGTCTCCCGGCACCGCATCCAATCCCCGAACCTCGTATCCCTCATCACCGGGTCCGGCGGCCAAGCCCGGCGCCTCGAGATGGGGAAGGTCGTCGAGGCACTCGCCCAACGGCAGATAGAGGGCCGGGTGCTCACCGGCATCGGGGGCGCCGTGGCCCCAGGTCGATGCCAGCGCGGCGGCAAGGTCGCCCTCCTCCTTGACGAGCTCGGCACTGCGGTCGAAGGCCCGTGGTGGGTCGAACACCACGATGGCGGCATCACCGGCATCCGCCAGCAGCGAATTCGCCGGAGCCAGCCAGGGAAGCCACGACTCCATGCCGGCAAAATCAAGCCCCTCGGCGAACCTATCCCAAGTGGCGACCGACCACGGCGCGGCGTCGCGTAGCGCCACGGCGCGTTCTCGGAGCTCGTCGTCGATCCGAAGCTCGCGAGGCGGATAGGCAACCACCTGGTCGACCGGCTCAGTCGACCGCTGTGAACCAACGGTGAACGCCCGGATCTCCTCGACCACGTCGCCCCAGAATTCGATACGGAACGGTTCTTCGCCTTGAGCGGGAAACACGTCGATGATGCCGCCGCGCACCGCGAACTCACCGCGAGACTCCACCCGATCGGTCCGGTGGTAGCCCGCCATCGCGAGGCTCATCACGAGCAGGTCGAACCCAACCTCGGTGCCTGAGGTGATGACAAGTGGCGCCACCGGCGACGCGCTCACCCGCTGTGAGACGGCCCGTACCGAGGCGACCACGATCAATCCTGGCGTGCCGAGCGCCAGGGCGTGCCGGGCCTCGGCACGATGGGCCATCGTGGTGACCGCCGGCGAGACGTGCTCGAACGGAAGTGTCTCCCATGCGGGTAGGTGAAGCGCTTCGGTGGTGAACAGCCCGAGGTCGTCGACAAGGTCTTCCGCCTCGCGTTCGCCGGGAACGACCGCCAGGACGGGACGATCGAGGTGCTGCGCCATCCCGGCCAGGACTACGGCTCGCATCGGTGCGGGCACCACAACCCGGCCCGGAAAGGCGGGAACCAGGGCGGCGGGGAACCGTTCGAGAAGAGATCCGAGGGGCGCGCTCACGAGCGACGGATCGTAGCCGGAAGCACCGACACCGCATCCAGGCCCGGGGTCATCGATCGTCACTCTCGATCAGGCCCTGGCTGCGATACCACTCGACGGTGCGTGCCAGCGTCTCGGCCAGCGGCGTGTAGCGCAGCCCCAGCTCCCGTTCGATGCGAGACCCGTCGTAGCGGTGACCGTGGAGCAACGTACGGACCATCTCACGGCACAGCGGGGTGTCCCCGGGCAGGAGCCCTGCCACCACAGCAAGCGGGCGACCGACCATCGCGGCCACCGACTTCGAGACGTACCACGGTTCGATACTCATGCCGGACACCTCTCCGAGGAGACCCACCGCCTCAACAACACCGATCGTGGCCCCGCTCACCAGGTAGCGCCGGCCCGGCTCCCCCCGAGTCGCGGCCAGCAGGTGCGCAGTGGTGCAGTCGGCGATGTCCACGACACTCAGGGAGAGATCGACCAAGATCGGACGCCGCGCCCGCAACGCGTAGAGGAAGAGCCGCGCCGAGCCCCCGACCCGCCCCGGCCCCTGGACGGACGAAGGATTCACCGCAACCAACTCGATGCCGACGCGATCTGCGGCGGCGAAGGCGGCGGCCTCGGCCCGGTGTTTCGACTCCTCGTAGTGCGACAGGTAGTGACCTCGGTGCACCGACGTTTCGTCACCGACGCTCCCCCGGGCTTCACCGAGGGCCGCCGCCGACGACGTGAACACAACCCTGGGGACCCCCGCCTCGGCCGCGGCCTCGATCACCCGAACCGTCCCGTCGGTATTGACACGAATCATCTCACCGGGGCGGCGGGAGCACATCTCGTTGACCCCGGCGACGTGAAAGACGGTGCGGCAGCCCTCCATGGCACGCCGCAACACGGCGCCATCAAACAGGTCACCTGCCACCGGTATCGCACCGGCTTCGGCCACGAACCTCAGTCCGGCGGCGGAACGAGCCAAGGCTCGAACCTCTCCATGCTCTGCGACGAGGCGATGCAGCAGATCGCCGCCGACGAACCCGGTGGCACCGGTCATGAAGCTGGTGCCGGGACTCACGCCGTGGCGGGTTTGCTGCGCAGCGAACTCCCGTAGCGCTTGAAGTAGTCCCAAGCCGAGATGAGGGTCACCGCGACTGCGACCAGCATCATCCACTGGTCGAGGTAAAAGGGGCCCCACCGGTCCGGCAGGCGCACCATGGCGAGACCGATCGCAACAAACTGAGTCGCCGCCTTCCATTTGCCCCACTGGCTCGGCGGTACCTTCGATTGGTCCTCGAGGGCGGCAACGCTGCGAAGCCCCATCACCGCGAGTTCACGGCCGATGATGATGAACGCAGCCCACGCCCACGCCCGCCCGGCCTCGATCAGGGCAAGCAGCGAACCGGTGACCAATACCTTGTCGGCCACGGAGTCAAGGAATGCTCCGAGTGTTGTCGTGATGTGCCAGCGGCGAGCCAAGTACCCGTCGGCAAAATCGGTGAGAGCAGCGATCGTGAACAGAACGGCGGCGACCACCCAGGCGTAGTCGATCTCGTCGGCCAGGATCACGAAGAACATCACCACCGGGGTGAGCCCGATCCTGATGTAGGCGAGCAGGTTGGGAACGTTCACGCAGTTGCCCTCATCGAGCAGGATCGTAGACGCTCGGCGTGAGGCTGGCACGGCAGGCCCCATTCGAGGCCCGGCGGACCCCATTCAAGGTCCGTTGGCCCGCCGTGCCTGCGGTGCCGCCCGCTCAGTCGACCCAGGCCAGGCTCCGGTCAACTGCCTTGGCCCAGGCTGCGCTCAACCGCTCCCGGGTCATGTCGTCCATCGCCGGTTCGAAACGGCGGTCCTCTGCCCAGTGGGCCCGAAGGTCGTCGGCGGTGTTCCAGAACCCAACGGCCAGGCCCGCGGCGTAGGCCGCCCCCAACGCCGTCGTCTCGGCAACGACCGGGCGGACCACGGGGACCCCGAGGATGTCGGCCTGGAACTGCATCAGCAGGTCGTTGACCACCATTCCGCCGTCCACCTTCAGCTCGCTCAGGTCGACCCCGGCGTCTGCCTTCATCGCTTCGAGCACGTCCTTGGTCTGATACGCCACCGCCTCGAGAACGGCCCTGGCGATGTGACCGGCCGTGGCGTACCGGGTGAGACCGGCGATCACGCCACGGGCGTCCGACTTCCAGTACGGTGCAAACAGGCCGGAGAAGGCTGGCACGAAGTACACATCCCCGTTGTCCTCGACCTCGTTGGCCAGCGCCTCGACTTCGTCAGCGGTCTGGATGAGCCGCAGATTGTCCCGGAGCCATTGCACCGCGGCGCCGGCGATGGCCACAGATCCCTCGAGGGCGTAGCGCGGCTTGCCGGGGCCGATCTGATAGGCAACGGTGGTCAGCAGACCGGATGTCGAGTGCACGAGGCGCGTTCCTGTGTTGACCAACATGAAGCAGCCGGTGCCGTACGTGTTCTTCGCCTCGCCGGCCGCAAAACATGCCTGGCCGAACATGGCGGCCTGCTGATCGCCGAGGACGCCGGCGACGGGAACCCCTTCGAGCGCTCCCTTGGCCCGCCCGATGACCCCGACCGATGGCACGATCCGGGGAAGCATCGAACGCGGAACTCCGATGGCGTCGAGGAGCTCATCGTCCCAATCGAGCGTCTCGAGGTTCATGAGCAAGGTGCGGCTGGCGTTGGTGACGTCCGTGGCATGCACCCCCGTCAGCTTCCATATCAGCCAGGCGTCGACGGTCCCGAAACGCGCCGTGCCCCTGGCGACGGCCTCGGCAACCGCGGGGACGTGGTCGATCATCCAGCGGACCTTCGGGCCGGCGAAGTAAGTGGCAAGTGGCAGGCCGGTCTTTGCCCGGAAACGGTCGGCACCGGCTTCGCCGCCCAATTCTCGGCACAGCGCATCGGTGCGGGTGTCCTGCCACACGATGGCGGGCGCCAGCGCCGCGCCGGTTTCGGCGTCCCACACCACAGCGGTCTCCCGCTGGTTGGTGATGCCGACGGCGACCAGAGACTCAGGCCCGATCCCTGCTGCAGCCAGTCCCTCGGCGATCACGCTGCCGGTGTTTGTCCAGATTTCCTCGGCGTCGTGTTCCACCCAGCCCGGCTTCGGGTAGATCTGCCGATGCTCGCGTTGCGCCATGGCGACAAAGCGGCCGGCGTGATCGACGACGACGAAGCGAGTGCTCGTCGTGCCCTGGTCGATGGCTCCCACGTACTGCGCCACGATCGGCTCCCTTCCGTTCACCGGGCCTGAAATCTTCAGCTGGTCGGGCTCCCGAATTCCCCGGCACGCTGCCTGGCCTCGTCGCCACCGGCGCGGATGAACGTCTCGACGATGTCCGCCCCGTACTGAACCACCAGGTCCATCTCGTCTCGCTCTTTGCGCGAGAACGCCCGCAGCACGAAGTCAGCAGGGTCCATTCTGCCCGGCGGCCGCCCAACTCCACACTTCAGCCGCCATAGATCCTGAGTCCGCAGCGACTGAATGGTCGACGACACCCCGTTGTTCCCCCCGGGACCGCGACCGAACTGCACGCGCAACTTGGCAAAGGGCAGATCGATGTCGTCATGAACGACCAGGAGATCCTCCGGTGCGGCGCCGAAGTACCGCACCAACGGTGCGATCGCCTGGCCGGACTCGTTCATGAAGGTGCGAGGCAGCGCCAGGACGGCGGGAACCCCGTCGATCCTGACCTCGGCGATGTCGGCGCGAATTGTGCGGCGGGCACGCTTGAAGGTACCTCCCCAGCGCTCCCCCGTCAGCGCCACGATCTCAGCACCGACGTTGTGTCTCGTGCCTTCGTACTTGACGCCCGGGTTGCGCAACCCGACGACAATGGAGCGACCGCCGACGGCTCAGGCCTCCTCTTCGGGAGCGGCTTCCTCGCCCTCGCCCTCTTCGCCCTCGGGCAATTCGCCCTCTTCGCCCTCGACCTCTTCCACAACCTCTTCTTCGAGGCGAGGCGCAAGCACCGTCACGAGTGGGCGGTCTTCATCGTCGAGGTAGGTGACGCCGTCGAGTGCCGGAAGGTCGGCGACCTTGAGCGAGTCACCGATATCGAGATCGGTGATATCGAGTTCGATGCTCGACGGAATCTCTGTGATCAGGGCTTCGATCATCACGGAGGTGCCGATCGTCTCGACAAAACCGCCCTCTTCGCGCACGCCGGCCGGGATACCGGTGTACTCGATGCCGACCTCGGCTTCAATCGCCTCGGTCAGGCTCACCTGAATGAAATCGAGATGGGTGATGTCGCCGCGCACCGGGTGGCGCTGCACTTCACGCGCGACGGTCAGAACGTCGTTTGCGCCTTCGACCTCGACTTTGATCAGTGCGTTCAGACCTGCCTCGGTATGCAGAACGCCGTAGAGGGCGCGACTGTCGACGGTCACGGACATGGCGTCGAGGCCCTTGCCGTAGACGATGGCCGGGACGAGGCCCTCACGACGCAGGCGCCGCGCCGGGCGGGTACCGCTTGTCTCGCGCTTGTCGGCGCGCAAGGTCACCTGCTCCATGATTCTTGAACTCCTCGGTAGGTTGGGTCGCCTTCACCACACCCGGTCGCGATGGCGCGACGCCGGTGCCCTGGTGAAGGGAGACCATATTATGCGCCACAGCGGCCAAGGGGGCAAAGAGAAGGCCGGATTCCGACCCTGAATCGGGTTGGGGAATGGATCGCGGCCGTCCTCTTAGCCCCTGATGAAGCTGAAGCGCACTGTTCGCTGGGGGTTGTCCGCGTTGGGATCGACTACGACGATCGACTGCCAGGTACCCAACGCCATCTCCCCGCCGACCACTGGGATGACGCTGGAGGGGGCAATCACTCCGGGGAGCAGATGGTCGGCCCCGTGGCCTGGGGAACCATGTCGGTGGCGGTAGCGGGCCTCGTCCCGGGGCACAAGGTCGTCAAGCAAGTCCATGAAGTCGTCGTCGCTACCCGCCCCAGTCTCGATGATGGCGAGGCCGGCGGTGGCGTGCGGGACGAACACCGAGAGGAGTCCATCGCCCTTCCCGGCAACAAACCGAGCGGCTTCCGCGGTGATGTCGAATACCCCGCGCCTCGAGCCCGATACGACGCTGATTGTGGTCGTTTCCAAAGGCACTCCCTTCGGTGGGTGCAGACCTACACTTGATGTCGGCGCATGCGGAGGGCGCTGACTTCCTCGCCTGAGGGCCTCCGCGTCGCGGGTGCCTGACCGCACCACCATACGGGGATTTCCTAGCAAGGGGCGAACGTGCCATACCCACGCAACAAGGGACTGCGACATGGAGTCGTTGCGTTTCTCACACTTCTGACCTTCGTCGCCGCCCCGCTCGCCGCGCAAGCGGACTCGGGCGGAGCCGTGCCGGGCATCACCATCGACAAGACGGTGTACGCAGGCCACGACAACGGGACTGCCTGCCCTGGGGGCGACACGCTGACCGGTCCCGAGGGGACCGCGGCGACGTATTGCCTAGAGGTGACGAATACGGGTGGGACCCACCTCGCCAACGTGACGGTCGACGATCCGGCGCTGGGCATCACCCAAGCCAACATGACGCTGAAGTCGGGGAATCCAGCGCTCCTCGCCCCGGGAGCCAGCGTGGTTTGGTACTACGAGACTGTCATCACCAACGACCTGGTCAACGTGGCATCGGCCACCGGCTTGCCTTCCGATGGTCAGGGCAACCCCGACCCGAGCGCGCCCATCCCAACGGACGAGGATTCGGCAACAGTCGAAGTCGAGAGCTCTGGCCCTGACAACACAGCCATCAGGATCGACAAGACCGTCTACGAAGGCCACGATGCGGGCACCTCATGCCCCGGCGGCGAACTCGTCACCGCGGTCACCGGCACTCCGGTCACCTACTGCTTCGTGGTGACCAACACCGGCGATACTTGGCTTGACAACGTCACCGTCGACGATCTCGATCTGGACATCGACCAATCGGAGATGACCCTGGGCTCCGGAAACCCACAACACGTCGCCCCGAACGCAACGGTGGTCTGGTACTACGAGACGTCGCTGACCGAGGATCTGGTCAATACGGCAACCACCACGGGCACCCCGACCGATGAGGGCGGCACTCCCATCGACATCACTCCCCCAATCGACGTCGATGAGTCCGAGGTCAACGAGGAGTCCCAGCCGATCACCACGGATATCGTGATCGACAAGACCGTGTACGAGGGCCACGACAGTGGCGCCTCATGCCCCGGCGCCGACTTGGTGTTCGATGAGCGCGGCGCGCCTATCACCTACTGCTTCATCGTGACCAATACCGGCGAGGCCCACCTGGCCGACGTCGTCGTCGACGACCCGGACCTCGGAATCACCGACGCCGCCATGACGCTCATCTCCGGCAACCCGTCAATGCTCGCCCCGGACGCCACCGCGGTTTGGTATCTACGAGACGACCTTGGTCGACGATCTGGTCAACACGGCCTCGACCACCGGCACGCCCACTGACGAGGTGGGCATCCCATACGACATTCCAAAGCCCACCGACGAAGACGACGCCGAAGTGATCTGGGAAGAGGTCGACGACAACGCACTCCTCGCCGCAGAGATCGAGATCGACAAGACCGTCTACTCGGGCCACGACGGTGGATCATCCTGCCTCGGCAAGGACTACTTGCTTGCCGCCTTCGGCAGTGACATCACCTACTGCTTCAAGGTGACCAATACCGGCGAGGCCCACCTGGCCGACGTCGTCGTCGACGACCCGGACCTCGGAATCACCGACGCCGCCATGACGCTCATCTCCGGCAACCCGTCATTCCTCGCCCCGGGCGCCAGCGCCGTCTGGTACTACGAGACCACCTTGGATGCCGACCTCGTGAACGTCGCATCGACGACCGGCACTCCTGAGGACGAAGCGGGCACTCCGATCGATGTGCCGAAGCCAACGGATGAGGACGATGCGGAGGTGGAGGGGGGTTCGATCGGCGAACTCATCACGGACATTCGGATCGACAAGACCGTGTACGAAGGCCACGACGGCGGCGCCTCGTGCCCGGGTGGTGAAGAGGTCTACGACAACATCGGGACCAAGATCACCTACTGCTTCGTGGTGACCAACACGGGTGAGGTTCACCTCGCCAATGTCACCGTGAGCGACCCCGACCTCGGGATCACCCAAGCCGACATGACGCTGAAGTCGGGCAACCCGGCGCTGTTGGCCCCGGGCGACAGCGTCGTGTGGTTCTACGAGACCACGCTCGACGACGACCTGATCAACACGGCGTCAACGACGGGAACCCCGAGCGACAGTGAGGGCAACCCCATCGACCTCGTGGCCCCGGTGGACTCCGACAGTGCCAGGGTCGGCGAGCTCGAGGTGAAGCAAGAAGAGGTGCTGCCCGCCACCGGGCTCTCGATCGGCCAGTTCGGGATCATCGGCCTGGTGCTGCTCCTGCTCGGCACTGCGCTGGTGACTCACGTCGAGCGGCGCCGAGTTCATGTCAGGCCACGCCCGCCCCGTCCCTGGATCGTTCAGCCGATCGATCCGGCCAACGACCGCCGCCACGCTCCGAGTCGCCGGCTGCGTTTGTAGGGAAAGACCTCGATGACTTCTCCCGACCGGACCCGATCCTGGATCCGGTGCCAGAAGCGCACGCCAAAGAGGTCCGAGTGGTAGTAGTCGAAGACTTCGCGTAGCTCGCCCCGGATGCCGAGGAAGCGCGTGAACTCCTCGGGGAAGATGTCATAGTCGCCGACTCCAAACCATGGATCGGCCGACATCTCATCGTCGGGCCGATCCGTCGTGGGCATCTCGCGGAACTTACATTCGGTCAGCGGGATGATCTCGTCGTAGTCGTAGAACACGACGCGGCCGCTGCTCGTGACCCCGAAGTTCTTCAGCAGCATGTCGCCGGGAAAGATGTTCGACGCAGCCAGATTCTTGATGGCCCTCCCGTAATCGACGATGGCCGAGCGCGCCTTGATCGCATTCGCCTCACGCACATAGATGTCGAGCGGGGTGACCCGCCGTTCGACATAGACGTGGTGCAGCACGACATCGTCACCCACCGTGACCGACTTGGTCGCCGCGGACTCCAGTTCCGCGAGCAGGTCCGGATCAAATCGGTCTCTTGGCAAAACGCAGGTGTTCAAACTCATGGGCATCGATGAGACGCCCGGCGCGGTCGTGGCGAAACACAAGACGATATTTGGACATGATCTGCCGCCTGGTCGTCTGTTTCGGGAATGGGAAACGATCCTTGATCACCTTGAACACGACGTCGTAGCCCGGCATGGTGAACACGATCATCACCATGCCGCGGATCCCCCGCGCCGGGACGAACTCCTCCTGGCTCGATTCGACGTGGAGCATGAAGTCACGGAACAGTTCGGTCTTGCCGTGCTTGTGATAGCCGATGGCCGTGTACATCTCGGCCGCTCGTTTCCCCGGCATGATGCTGCGCAGGTAGTCGACCAGGGCTCCCGGCCAGGTGGACGCCACCAGGAACGGCGACCTGGTGTAGCTGAAGAGCACACTCAGATCCTCCGCTTCAACCAGGGCGGCGCCGAGACTCAGCCCGCGCGTGGTGTGGTGAACGGCGAGCGCCAGCGGTACCCATTCGTCTCCCACGATGATGCGCCCGACGAGGTAGGCGCTCTGACTTCGGTAGAACGGGGTGCGGAGTAGTTCGATCCGGTCTGGTTCCTCGTTGAGTCCTCGGATCTCGAGACGGCGCAGCACTTCGGCGGCGGCCAGTCGCACGTCGCGTCTCAGGTTCGACCAACGCGCCTCCCAGCCAACCCCATTCAGCACGTCGACCAGGAGGTCCTCCAGGTAGCCGACGCGCTCGTAAACGACGAGATCCGGCTCTCCACTGATGGGCTCGGAGGCGTGCACGAATTCGATGGCGGCGTCAACGCCCTTGGTCTGGAAGATGCGGCGCGTCACCGAATTGAAGAACGTCTCGGCGATCTCGCGATCGGGCCGTGCGTCAAACGGCCCGGCGCAGTAGATCCGCGCTGCCTCCCAGGTGGTGCGGTCGAGCCCGACGCTGCCGGCCAGCGTCTCCGCGACCTCGACCGCGTGGGCGACCGATTCGGCGTAGAGATCGAGTCGCTCGATGGTGTCCTCATGAAGTCCGTGCCAGTCGCGGTGCTCGAAGCGGTGTCCGGCTCGCCACGTGATCTTGGCGAACTGCGAGCTGTAGTGGCCGTAGACCTCGTTGATCGCCCCTGCGATCCGGTCGGCTAGCTGGGATCGGTCCACGGTACCCCGCTTCTCCGGGCGTCCGGCCGCGACCGTCCCGGCCGCAGCATCAGGTGTTTTCGCCCTGGAAGATCTCACTCACCGAGGCGTCGGTGAAGATGGCATTGATGGCGCCGGCGAGCAGTGACCCAATCGAGAGCACGGTGAGCTTGTCGAAGTCGGCCGCGTCGTCGGGCACCGGCAGCGTATTCGAAATGACCACCTCGGTGATCGGAGCGTTCTTGAGTCGATCCACCGCCGGGACCGACAACACGCCGTGGGTTGCCACCAGCTTCACGTCGAGGGCGCCTCGACTCATCAGGAGTTCAGCGGCGGCAACGGCGGTGCCCGCCGTATCGATCATGTCATCGACGATCACGCAATGGCGACCCTGGACGTCGCCGACGACCTCGAGCGCCGAAACCTCGTTGCGGATGTCGGTGCGGCGCCGCTTGTGCACAAAGGCCACCTGGGCGTCGAGATGACGGGCGTATTTGGCGGCAACCTTGACCCGGCCGGCGTCGGGCGACACGATCGTCGTTGGGCCGATTGAGCCCCCGAGTGAGGTAGTCGACGAACACCGGCAGCGCAGTGAGGTGGTCGAATGGTGCGTCGACGAACCCCTGAATCTGGCCGGTGTGGAGGTCGACCGAAACAATCCGATCGGCGCCGGCTGCAACGAACAGGTCGCCCATCAAGCGGGCCGAAATCGGTTCGCGGGGCCGGCCCTTCTTGTCCTGTCTGGCGTAGGCATAGAACGGCACAACGGCGGTGATCCGCTTGGCGGATGCGCGCTTGAGCGCATCGATCATGATGAGCTGTTCCATGACGTTGAAATTCACGGGGTTGGTGTGGCTCTGGATGACAAAGCAGTCGGCGCCGCGCACGCTCTCGTTGTACATGATGTAGATCTCGCCGTTGGCGAACACCGAGCGCTCCACGTCACCCAGGTCGGTGCCGAGGATGTTGGCGACTTCCCTCGCCAGGCCGGGGTTCGCCGACCCTGAGAACACCATCAGTCGCTTCCGGCTTGTGATCTCCATCAGTGCCGCTCCCGGTGTGCCTTACCGCGCCGACGCGCAGCGTAGCCGGGAATTGGGGATCCGTCCCATCCCGACGCGCTGCGTTCGATCACGGTGCGCCTCCCGTACCGGACCCGGCGACCCGATCCGCCAACAGGCCCGAAACCGTTCCCAATTCGGCGAGGGTATTGACCCCACGCGCCTCGTCCACATCGGGAAGCACTACGGCAGCCACCTCGTGACCGGACGCGACCAGAATCCCAATGACGTCGGTCAAGTACAGCTCACCCTGATCATTGTCCGGGCTCAGCTCGTCGAGCGCCGCCATCAGAAGCGCCGCATCGAAGGCATACACCGATGTGTTCATCTCGCGCACCGCGAGCTGGTCCGGTGTGGCGTCGCGTACCTCGACGATCCCGACGACGCGGCCGTTGCGGCGCAGCACCCGACCGTAGGCGCTGTCCTCTTCGAGGATCACCGACAGCAGGGTGGCAGCGGCTCCCGTCTGCTCGTGCACAAAAAGCACGCTGCGCAACGTCGCCGCCGTGATCAGCGGCATGTCGCCGAGCACGACAAGTACGACATCGTCGGGTGAGACGCTCGCGGCGGCGAGACCCACCTGGGTGGCGTGGCCGGTGCCGTGTTGCTCATGCTGGATGGCTGCAACAACCTCGTCGGGCAGCAACGCGGCAACCGCCTCGGCCTGGTAGCCGATCACCGCCACCGTCTGGTCGACGTCGACGCCTCCGAGCGCGTCGAGGACCCAGGCGAGCAGCGGCCTCCCGGCGGCGGGGTGCAACACCTTGGCGAGGTCGGACTCCATCCGTGTCCCCTTACCCGCGGCGAGAACGATGGCAACGACGTTCATAGTGGGAAGACGGCTCCAGGGTCTCGACGAGCGCAGCATGCTTGTGTTGGCTGGGGGGCCAGGACTCGAACCCGGACTGAGTGGACCAAAACCACTTGTGCTGCCACTTACACCACCCCCCATCGGATGGCCGCGGCCAAGGCCGGAGCCCCAACCGCGCGCAGGGGATTGTAGGAGGGTGTTGAACGAACGCCGTGCGGGATTGCGCCGGCGAGCAAACGCCTGGTCCTCGACGTCGCGACAGCACCAAGCTGGCGCTGGTTCAACAGTCTTCTAGAGGGGTGTTGGACTGGGCGGGTCGTCACCCGCCAGCCGCGCCCTGCGCGAGCTCACGCATTGCTGTCGACACCTCTCCACAGAACCCGTCTATGCGCCACCACTCTCCATGAACTCCCACCCCCGGCCGACGGGTCGGGTGGCGTACAGGGCGCGAGCACCAACCGGCGCTGCGTCGAGGGCAGCGGCGGCCTCCGACTCGTCGACAAAAAACGCAAACACCGTCGGCCCGCTGCCGGTGAGGATGACGGCCCGGCCCCAACGGCTCGCCATCTCGGCACGCCATTCATCGATCTCGGGGGCCACCGCAACTGCGGCGGGATACAGGTCATTGCGCAGTGGTCCGAGGGCACGCAACGCCGGAGGCAAGTCGTTGCCACCCGTCGGCGGGCCCGTCGGCCCGTCGAGCCGATCCCACGCCGAATACACCGCCGCGGTGGAGACCTCCACAGGCGGCACCACAAGGGCAAGGGCGTATCCGCCGGCAGGCTCGAGCGGTTCCACCACTTCCCCGGTGCCGCTCACGTGCGCCAGGCCACCGGCCAGGCAAAACGGAACGTCCGACCCGAGAGTCGCCGCCAAGGTGGCCTGTGCCTCGGGCCCGACCCCCCACAGGCGACCGGCCAGCGCCAGCGCCGCGGCGGCGTCGGCGCTCCCTCCGCCGAGGCCGGCAGCCACCGGTATCTCCTTGTCGAGGGTGAGTGCCATCGCCGCCTTGGCGTCGGCCAATCCACGAACCGCGACGGCGGCCCGCCACGCCAGGTTGTCCTCGCCGGCAACAACCGGACGCCCCTCCGAGCCGGCGAGCACGTCCTCCTCGGCCTTTTCGAGCGTCAGTCGATCGGCCCACCCGATCGACTGGAAGAGCCCGTTGACGAGATGCCTCGAACCATCGCCCGCACCGACATGGAGCGACAGATTGACCTTGCCGTACGCCAGCGCCCGCATCACGTCACCGCCTCGGCCAGCCGCAGGTAGTCCCTGGGGGCCAGCTCCTCGGCTCGCGCCGTTGGCTCGATCCCTGCGGCTTCCAGCACGGCCTCGGGGTCGACCAGGACCGGGACGAGAGAGCGGCGCAGCATCTTGCGGCGCTGGTTGAAAGCGGCGGCGGCCAGCTCGATCGCCGCCTCAGTCCGGGGCGGCGCCGGCCTCCGTTCGAGTACAACGACCAGGGAGTCAACGTCGGGGGCGGGGACAAAGACCTGGGGCGGCACCCGGAACCCGGCCCGTACCTCGGCGTGGAGTTGGGCAACAACCGAGGGCAGGCCGTACGTCTTGGATCCGGGACGTGCCGCCAAACGGTCACCGACCTCGGTCTGCACCATCACCACGAACCGCTCGATTCGCGGCGCCGTCCGCAGTAGATCGAGCAGAAGCGGTGTACCGACGTTGTAGGGCAGATTAGCGACCATGGTCCACGGGCCTCCCGCCAGACGGGTCGGAAGGTCCGCTCGGGTGACGTCTTCGAACCGCAGGTCAACATCACAACCCGTCAGCGTCTCCTCCAGTACCGGCCGCAATCCGGCATCAACTTCGTAGGCCACCACCGTGGCGCCCGTCGCCGCCAACGCCCGAGTCAAGGTTCCGGTGCCGGCACCGATCTCGAGGACAAGGTCGTCGAAGGTCAACTCCGCCAGCCGAACGATCCGCTCGACGATGTTGGGATCGGCGAGGAAGTGCTGTCCGAGTCGTTTCCGCGGCCGCAGCCCATGGCGATCAAGCAACGCGACGATCTCGACCCGGCTTTGCGCCGGTCGATCCGATGCCGAGGTCACGCCGGACCGCCGAATACCCGGGTAGCGGTCGCTGTGGTCATCTCGGCGACGTCGGCGACATCACGGCCCCACACCTCGGCAAGCGCCTCGCCGACTCGCACCACATTGGCTGGCTCATTCGGCAGTCGGCGATTGGGCGGCGGAGTCAGATATGGCGTATCGGTTTCGATCATGGTCCGCTCCGGTGGCGCCACCGCGACGCCGCGTCGCACGGTGTCTCCGGTCTCGTACGTAACCGGGCCGGCGAACGAGAAGGTCACGCCCAGCTCGGCAAACCGCTTCGTCCACTTCGGCCCGCCGGTCCAGCAGTGCAGCACGGCTCGCTCGCCGAGGTCGGCCGTCTCCAGTTCGGAATGGATCTCCTTGAAGGCGTCACGACAGTGGATGATGACCGGCTTGCCGAGGTCGGCACCGAGCCGCAGCTGCGCCCGAAACGCCTCGAGTTGCGGCTCGCGTGGTGACAGATTGCGGTAGAAGTCCAGCCCAACTTCGCCGATGGCGGCGGCGTCAACCGCCAACGCCGAGATTCGGCCCCCCTCGTCCGGCCAACGCACCGCGTCGTGGGGATGCAGGCCGGCCGACCACAACACCCGGTCGGGATACTGCTCAGCAAGGGCTCGAGCCTGGAGCGATGTCTCGAGGTCGATGCCTGGTGCCAGGAGCCAGTCCACGCCGGCAGCGGCGGCTCGCTCGAGCAGCGACTCGGCGGGTTCCCCCGCCATGAACAGGTGACAATGGCTGTCGACCCAGCGACGAGCGGCCACGCCTACTCCTCTTCGTCGGGAAGCTCTGCTTTGCGGAACAGCGGCTCGGCGGGGCCGAGGACCGTCCCGGCCGGCACCCGCTCCCAGACCCACAGTGGCCCTGCCTCCGGCACCGCGAACCCGAGAGTCTCGAGCACGGTCCGCGAAGTGAACGGCAGATACGGGGCGAGGGCTACGGCGAGTCCGCTGATGGCGTCGAGCGCCACCGCCAGGGTCGTACCCGTCCTGACGAGATCCGTCTTGGCCGTCTTCCAGGGTTCCTGCTCGCTGAGGTAGACGTTCACGGTGGAAGCAGCCGCCATCGCGGTCGCCAGCCCGGCCCGCAGCTTCACCGCAGTGATCTGCTCGCCGACCTCGGCCAGCATGGCGTCGATGCCGTCGAGTAGTCCGCTGTCGGCTGCGGTGAGGTCGAAGGCCTCGGGCACCAAGCCGTCAAAGTAGCGATGTGTCATCGAAACGACCCGATTGACGAGATTGCCCCAGGTCGAGACCAGTTCATCGTTGACCCGGCGCACCATCTCGTCGTCGGAAAGGTCGGTGTCGTTCGTTTCCGGAAACGACGCGGCAATCGCGTAGCGGAGTGCATCGGGCTCAAAGGTGTCGATGTACCACTGCAAGGAACGGCCGACACCGCGCGATTTGGAGGCCTTGCTCCCCCCGAACGTGACGTACTGGTTGGCCGGCACGTCGGTCGGGAGGTTGAGCCCGCCGTGGCCCATCAACAGCGCGGGCCAGTACACGGCATGGAACGGGATGTTGTCCTTGCCGACGAAGTAGTAGGCCTCCGCCTCGGGGTCCTCCCACCAGGCGCGCCACGCCTCGGGGTCACCCTGCAGCTCGGCCCATTCCTGCGGAGCCGAGTAGTAACCCATCACCGCTTCCCACCACACATAGACGGACTTCCCCGGCCCGAGGTCATCCACCGGAAGCGGGATCCCCCAGTCGAGGTCGCGGGTGAAGGCACGATCGTGGAGTCCTTCCTCGACCATGCCGACGGCAAAGTTGAGCACGTGGGGGCGCCACCCCTCCCGGGACGTCAGCCACTCGAGCATTGGTTCGTTGAGGGCACTGAGCTTCCAGTAGAAGTGCTCCGTATCGCGCAGTTCTGGTGTAGTCCCCGACAGCTTGCTGCGCGGCTCGACGAGGTCAACGGGATCAAGGGTCCGGCCACAGTTGTCGCACTGATCACCACGGGCGTGCTCGTAGCCGCAGTGCGGGCACGTCCCCTCGATGTAGCGGTCCGGAAGGAAACGTTGCTGGGAAGGATCGAAGAACTGCTGCACCGTCTTGCGGTACAGGTAGCCGTTCTCGAGCAGCCTCATGAAGAAACCCTGCGTCACCCTCCGGTGGTTGTCCGTACCGGTTGTGGTGAAGAGGTCGAAATCGATACCCAGGTCCCGCCAATGGCCGAGGAACTCGGGGTGGTATCGGTCGACGATCTCCTGCGGTGTGACCCCCTCCTCCTCAGCTTTCACCGTGATCGGAGTGCCGTGCACGTCCGAGCCGGAGACCATCAGGGTCTTGTCGCCAATCGCTCGGTGATACCGAGCGAAGATGTCTGGAGGCAGGTAGGCGCCCGCGATATGCCCGAGATGCATCGAACCTTGCGCGTAGGGCCAAGCGACGGCGACGAGGATGTGCTTGGGTTGGTGAGCTTGAGAAGTCACGAGGCGGGCGATGGTACCACCGGGTGGCAAACCCCCGCGAAGCCCTTGGCATCTCAGGTCCACGGGTGCGGGTACTATTGAAATCGTTACAGACAGACCGGCCTTCGGGGACAGGCCGCGCTCGCCCGAACTGGAGGTACGGAAAGTGGACACCGGCATGATCCGAAAGATCGACGACCTCGGTCGCATCGTGATTCCGGCGGAAACCCGCCGCATTCTCAACATTCACGAAGGCGACGAACTCGCGATCGCGGTCGAGGGGGACCAAATCATCCTGCGCAAGCGTGAAGCCACTGTCGCCGTGGGCGGACACATGTTCGAACTCGACCGCAACGCCGTTGCCGAGTGGGAGCGCAAGCTCACCACGGATGTTGGCAGCAAAGAGGCGGCCCAGATCGAAGCGGAGATCAGGCGCCGGCTCGGCCTCTGATCACCGCCTCGTAGAGCTCGCGGCGCGACACCCCATGGAGGCCTGCGATCTCGCGCACGGCCTCCGATCGCGAGAGCCCCGCTGACTCGAGGTTTGCAACCGCTTCGAGGAGATCATCCGGTTCCGGCATCTGTTCGATCGCGCCCGCGATGACCACGGTGAACTCGCCGCGCGGTGCGACGGTCTCGTTCCATCGCGTCGCCGCGTCGCCCAGCGTCCCCCGCCACACTTCCTCGTGAAGCTTGGTGAGTTCTCTGGCGACCGCAGCTTGCCGGTCGACGCCCAATGCGTCAGCGAGGTCAGCCAGGTCGCGTGCCACCTTGCCCTTGCCCGCAAACAACACCACAGTGCGGGGTTCGTTGGCAAGCGCCGTCAGCCTGCTGGTGCGCTCGCCGCCTCTGCGGGGTAGGAAGCCCTCGAAGACGAACCGCTCGGTCGGCAGGCCCGAAACGGCCAGTGCCGCCGTCACCGCAGAAGGGCCGGGAACGACGGTTACGTCGGCTCCCGCCGCGACCGCGGCGTTGACCGCACTCAACCCAGGATCTGAGATCGACGGGGTTCCGGCATCGGTGAGCAGGACGACTGTGGCGCCTTCCCGCAGCCGGCCGGCGAGTTCGGATGACCGCTCCGCCTCGTTGCCGGCGAAGTAGGACCGCAAGGTCTGATCGACACCGAGGGCGCGAAGGAGTTTGTAGGAGCGGCGGGTGTCCTCGGCGTAGACAACGTCGGCGCCGGCGATGGCTTCCCGCAGCCGAGGCGGCGCGTCGCCGAGGTTTCCGATCGGCGTTGCGCAGAGAATGAGAGTGCCCGGCATCGGGCGAGCTTAGGCGGGGTCGCCGGGTCGCCAGATGGGACGGAGCCGTGCTACGTCGACCCGAGCTCCCACGGCCGGTGTCGGGTGGTCGATCGGGAGTTCGAGAATCCAGCGGCATCGCGCAATCGTGACGATGCGCCCGGGACGTAGCACGCGCACGGCACACACCCGGTGGTCAGGCCCGATGCCTACCAGGGCCAGGTCCTCGACCAATCCGAGACCGTGAACGGACCGCGTCCTCAGCAGCAACCGCCGGCCGAGAGGGCGGGGACGCAGGCCACGACGCCGCTGGCGGGCCGTCACGGCGACAGTGACGGGGCCGCACCGCCACCCCGGCGCCAGCATCACAATGGCGGGGCCGGTTGCCGACGTAGGCCCGGGTGGTACTCTCCCTCCCGCTATGGCCAAGAAAAAGCGTCGCAGACTTCGCGCCCGCCGTTCCAAGGCGAACCACGGGCGTCGCCCCAACGCCGGCCGCGGCTGATCTCCCGTCGCGCCCTTCCGGCGCATTCGTTTTGTCAGCTTTCGGTCTCTTTGGCGCGCCCGATGCGTCACCGTGACACCGTATCCCCCGCCATCGCCGAGTTGAAGACCCTCAGGGAACGTCGGTTTGATTCCTGATCGCCCGGCCCGTGGCCGTGTCGGTTGCCACAATGAACAGCACCCCGTCGTTGACCCGATCGATGAACACGTACGGCCCATTGGCGGAGAACTCGATACCGCCCCCAGATTCCACACCGTCGCCCGCCCCCATCCGATCCCTTGCTGCCAACAGGAGGGCCTCGACAACCTCGATGGTGTCGTCCTCGGTGTCACCCCGATAGCGCAACACAAATGCAACGTCGCTCTCGTTCACGGTTACCAGGAAGGAGTCGCCTCCCCAGCCGTCTGCCGTCTGAGTGGTGAAGCCGGGGGTGAGGACGCCGGTGAGCAGCCGAATGGTCCCCAGCTCACCCCAGACACCTGCGGCAGCCTCTTCGTAGTCGGGTAGGTCGACCTCAATCGGGTTGGTCTTGCGGGGCGCTTCGCCGCCCTGGTACCGCTCGATGTGGATGACCTGCTCGGTCGAGACGGGGAAGTCGATGTAGGCACGGTCGATGGCGGCGAGACCCCCTCCCCTCACCAGCGCGGTCACAAACTCGAGTCCGCTGTCGTAGGGAAACACGATTTCGTTGCCGACGAATGCCGGAGCACCCTCGAGGGCTACCGGCGCCGAGTCGAGCGCCTCGAGCGCCGCATCGGACCGATCCTCGCTGGAGAGACCCTGAAGGTAGAGGAACTGAACATAGGTGGCGTCGCCCTCGACCAGCGCTCGGTAGGCATCGATGTGATCAAATGACCCCTCGGCGTTCAACTCAGCGAGGGTGCTTCCCGACCTGAAGTACTGCTCCGTCAACGCATGCACCAACTCGTGGATCACGGTGCTGCGCTGGTAGGGGGTGAACTCGGCGGTGTCGCCGGCTACCAGGAGCTCATTTGCCTCTTGGTCGAAGTAGACAACGGCAGCCTGAGCCATCTCCAGGAAGAGGCCTTCTGCCAGGTCGTCGCCCGATCCGATCAGGCCCAGCATGCGATACAAGCGGAACGCGGTTGCAGGATCCATCTTGACCAGGTCGGCCTCGAGCGCGGCCTGGACGGTGATGGTGAATTCGTCCCTGGGCAGGTAACTCAGCGTCGGCTCAGCGACAAAATCCAGGCCGCGCAGTTGCTCGGTAGTCGCCATCAGCTCGGTGATCTCGACACTCAGCCGATCGACCACCGTCTGGTCCAGCCCGGGGGCCAAGGTCTCCACGGTGCTGACTGGAGGCGTCGACAGAGCCGTCGTTTCGGCAACCGTCGTTGTCGTCGCAGCACCGCCGCCCCCACTGCAGGCGCCGAGCAGCATCGTGGCCGCCAGGAGAAGATGGGCTGGGAAGCGCCATATTCGGGTCGTGGAATGTCTCACCGGCGAGAGGGTACCCAACAAGCCGCAAAACCAGATGCAGTAACGACGTCAGGGAACGACGCAACCCCTGAGGAAGCATTGCGACACTCGACTAAACGACAACGGGGTCGCCCTTCCCGATCACAACGAGGCCGCTGTCGGTGACCGTGTAGCGCTCACGGTCGGCGTCCAAGTCGACCCCGATCTGGGCGTCATCGGGCACCACGACGTTCTTGTCGATGATGGCGCGCCGCACCACCGCTCTCCGCCCCACATCGACTCCGTTCATCAGAATCGAATCTTCGACGTTGGCAAACGAGTGGACTCGCACCTCCGACGAGAGGATCGAGCGACGCGCCGTGCCCCCGGAGACCACCACACCGGCGCCGACAATGGACTCGAAGGCGGCACCACGCCGGCCTTCCTGGTCGAACACAAACTTGGCCGGAGGCAACGGTGGGCGGTCCGTGTAGATCGGCCACAGCGCGTTGTAGAAGCTGAAGATGGGGTCCACCGAAATGGTGTCCATGCTCGCCTGGTAGTAGGAGTCGAGGGTTCCCACGTCCCGCCAGTAACCCTTCTCCCTTTCGGTTTGACCGGGGATTTCGCTATGGCTGAAGTCGAAGACCCGGGCAACCCCCTCATCAACCAACGCAGGGATGATGTCGCCGCCGATGTCGTGGCGGGAGGCCTCACCCTTCTCGGCGTCTCTGGCGATGATGTCGCGCAACACCTCAGCGTCGAAGATGTAGTTGCCCATCGAAACAAACGCCTGATCGGGAACATCCGGAAGTGGCTTGGGTTTCGCAGGTTTCTCCTTGAACGACGCGATCTCGCCGCTCGCCTTGGCCTCGATGACCCCGAACGAGGATGCTTCTTCGATCGGTACCCGGATCCCCGCCACCGTCACGCCGGCGCCCGATTCGATGTGCTGCGCCATCATCTGGCGGGGATCCATGCGGTAGATGTGATCGGCGCCAAAGACGATGACGTGGTCGGGGGCCTCGTCGGTGAGGATGTTGAAGTTCTGGTAGATGGCGTCGGCCGAGCCGGAGAACCAATGCGGACCGAGACGCATCTGGGCCGGAACCGTTGTGACGTAGTTGCCCAGAAGCGGTGACATCCGCCAGGTGAGGGCGAGGTGGCGATCGAGGCTGTGGCTCTTGTACTGGGTCAGCACGGCGATCTTGCGGTAGCCGCCGTTGACGAGGTTGGAGAGCACGAAGTCGATGAGCCGGTAGATCCCGCCGAACGGCACCGCCGGTTTCGACCGATCCCGCGTCAGCGGGTAGAGCCGCTTGCCTTCGCCACCGGCGAGAACAAGCGAGATGATTCTTGGCGTGCTCGACACAAGGTGAATGTACTACGGAAGTCTCGAGGCGGCAGCACTCGACGGGCCAGGGTCACCGGGTTCGTCACAGAACCTTACCGGCAGCAGGATCACCTCATTATCCATGTCATGGCCTTCCCTGTTGGCATATTGCACCGCTACGAGGCTGTACATCGGTCGCGGGCCGGCAGAACGACGACAAGGACCGCCCACCGATCTGAAGACGTGTACCAAGGCGGACAACGCCTACGAGGACGCGCCCTGCACGGCGAGGCGGCGGCAACGAGCAGGTGCCGCGTCTACGGATTATCAAGCCATCTGCGGCACTACAGCGAGGGGTTGATCCTAGTGTCATACACGATATGATGAGTGTATGACAATGCTGAGTTTCCGGGTGGACGAGCAGGAAGCAGCCGTTGCCCAGCAATGGGCGCAGCGGCTCGGGATCGATCGATCCACGTTGTTGCGCGAGGCCCTTCACCGCCATTTAGTGCGGCTCAGGGCCGAAGCCGACACCGAGGAGTGGGAGACGGCACCACTGAGCGATGACGAGTCGGCGTTCGCCACGATCGCCGATTGGGGTCCCGCCGAGGGTTGGTCGGATTGGGCCGATGCAGCGCGGTGACATCTGGTTCGCAGCCACGCCCGGCGGTGACCGACCCGTCTTGGTTCTGACCCGAGATCCCGTCGCCGATCGCATCGGTTCGGTTGTCGTAGCCGCTCTGACCCGGACGCGGCGCGGCGTCGTGTCCGAGTTGGAGTTGACCCCGCAACGCGACGGAGTGCCAACCGAGTGTGTTGCCAACTTCGACAATCTCCACACACTGCCGCGCGACACGCTGCGGCGGAGAGTCACCCAACTCGACGCCTCCCGCATGGCCGAAGCGTGCCAAGTCCTCAAAGACGCAACCGACTGCTGAACTACCCGCGCACGGCAGAACCATTCCAACCCGGCCACCCCCAACCCGAATCAACCATTACGACGAGGCAATGACAACCCCCGCCAACGGCACAGAGCCTCGAGACCGAACAGGACTCGAGGCTCTCCGCGAATGGCGCGGAAACTGAGCCGCAGTTCGCGAATCGAACTGCCAACAGACTCGCCAAAGGCGAGTCCGTGGACTACATGACAACGTCATTGGGCTCCTCGCCACATTGAACGCCGCTGAGCCAGTACCTCTCACGAACGTCCACCTCGATTCTCCGCATTGGGTACGCCACCCCCTGCAAGCACAAGGAAGCCGGCCGGAGGAGGAGCCGGGCGTCGATGTGCTCTACCGCCGGACGCCATGGAATGTCGACACGTCTTCGATTGCGGGCAAGATGCCGGAGCCCCAAAGCAGTCTCGAAGCTCAAGCAGCAGACAGCATCAGCCCGTGTCGTCCCCGCTTCGAGCTGCCGTGGCACGCGCGTGCGGGTCATACTCGAACTCGCCGCCTCGGGTGATGTCCACAATCATCTGCTCTCTCTCATCGCCCTTGCGAGACGGGGTGACCAAGAGCAGGAGACTCGGCAGTACCAACAAGGTGACAATCAACGAGCAGCCGATCATCACGGCGGTGAGCCCCGAACGTCACAACCATGGGCATCGGTGCCAACGCCATCACGAGGAAGCCGGTCATCGATGTCGCCGCCGAGATGGCCAGGGCACCCCCGGTGCCCTCCCCGGTTCGCCGCAATGCCGGGAAACGACTCGGCTCGTTCTCGAACTCCTCGATGAATCGCACCGTGAAATGTGTTGCGTAATCGACGCCGACACCAATCGAAATCGCCGCGATTGTCGCCGTGATCAGATTGATCTTGTACCCGACGAGATACATGAAACCGTAGACCAGCGCCACGACGAGCAGGATCGGCACCTTCGAGATCACGGAGGAACGAGCGGAGCGCTTGAGGATCGTGGCATTCGTCGCCCGAAGTGGCGGAAGTGAAGAAGAGCGTGATACACCAACGCCGAGGTCACCACACCGCAATCGGTAGAGATATCAACATTGACTCCACGAACTGTCCATCGACTCCTGGATGGTGATGGCACCTCCGGAGACAGAGATCGCAAGGTCCTCACCGGCCACAAGCGGCTCGAGGCGCGCCGCAGCGTCCTCCAGGATGGTTCTCCCGGCCAGAATGATCTCGTCGTTCGGGACGTCGCGATCGCTGTTGCCACCCAGTGGCCGGAACCCTCCCCGACGACGAGGAACGTCTCGACCTGACCGGTGGTCAGGACTACGTCCCCGTCGCTGTTGACAACGTCGTTGCTCTTCACGTACTCGTAGATGGCGGCTACCTGCTGAGGGGTGTCGGGAAGACCGTTCCCGTCTGCGTCCGTGATCTCAACTCCCGTATCCGCTGCAATGGCGGCACGCATCGGGGCGGATGCCGTTGCCTGGCGAACCACGAGCACCGCATTCGGGTAGAACTCAACTTCGCCGTTGATATCCCGGGTGAACTCGCCGCCGGAGGCGGCTATCTCAGCTTCGGTTGTTTCGAGAGCAATCAAGGTATCGGGCGACGTCAGATCGCCCTCCACATACACATAGTCGACTTCACCGCCACCACTCCCCCAGTACTGCTCATACTTGTCGATGCTGATGACAAAGTCTGTCTTGGAGGAGAAGAAGTCCTTGAGTTCGAAGCCGCGTTCGACCTGAGAGGCGCCGATCAGCGCAGCCACTGCAAGCAATCCGACCACCGGCAAGGTAATGACTCGCCACCTGCCACGAAATGCACGATAACGCGGTTCCGTTGCGGCGGCGTATCTCTGGCCAGCCTGGCGGTGTAGGCGAAGTAGGCATTCATGAGGTCGCAGACACCAGGTCGTCGGTCGGGCGTTGGTCGTCAATGTCACCTGTCATAGCACACCTCCACACTCATCATGATCTCAGGTGGGGCGGTCGGCCATGGGGGATGTGCCCTATTCGTCAGGAGGCAGGTGTAGTCGTCGTCGCAGTGGCGCCGGTAGGTGGCGACTCACGGACTCGCCAAAAGCCAGCCAATCGTGTTTCGGCGACCCATTCCGTTGCGGCGGCGTATCTCTGCCAGCCTGCGGTGTCGGCGAAGTAGGCATTCATGAGGTCGCAGACACCAGTCGTCGGTCGGGCGTTGGTCGTCAATGTCACCTGTCATAGCACACCTCCACACTCATCATGATCTCAGGTGGGGCGGTCGGCCATGGGGGATGTGCCCTATTCGTCAGGAGGCAGGTGTAGTCGTCGTCGCAGTGGCGCCGGTAGGTGGCTGCGACGTTGCCGGCGACCGCAATCATCGCGGATGGGCGACCAAGACCTGTGGGTCCGAGTCGGCCACCTGCCCGCACCCACTCCAGCGCTGTCGTGGGCAATACGCCCTAGCGCACCGCACGGCTACTGCGACGTTGCCGGCGACCGCAATCATCGCGGATGGGCGACCAAGACCTGTGGGTCCGAGTCGGCCACCTGCCCGCACCCACTCCAGCGCTGTCGTGGGCAATACGCCCTAAGCGCACCGCACGGCAAGCGGCGTCCCCGGAAGCCCTCGATGAAATCGAAGACGACGCCGACGATCCGCTGTACCGGGCTCGCTGGTTCTATGAGTTCACCGGCGGCTGCGTCCGCTACGACTTCGACGCCGAGGGCGAGGGCGCTCAATCCGTGGATCGAGACGTTGCCGCCGCGATCGGGATGTACCCGATGGAGGCACTCCGGGAACTGGCCCGAGAAGCCGGCTATCGAGGATTCGAATGAGCGGCGGAGCAGCTACTGGAAGGATTCGAGGCCGGACAGAGTTCAGGCCCGATTCTGAGCTCGGCTGGTGGGCGGCGCCCTCCGGATCGCATCCAGAGAAGTCCCCAGCTTCCCCGACGATGATCAACGCCGACCCTCGAGGTGACGTCTCCCATCAGTCCGCACGGAGGTGACGGGATTTGAACCTTCCCCGCGCTCCGCACCACCACCCGAAAGCCACCCGAACCAAACAAGACGACACGCGGGGCAAAAAGAACAACCCGCCACCAGTAGAGAGCCTCGAGGCCGAACAGGACTCGAGGCTCTCGGTGACGTCTTCCACCTACGTGGAGGTGACGGGATTTGAACCTTATCCGCGCACCGCACAACCACCCCAAACATGCCACCCGAAACCGACAGAAGCGAGACGCGAGGCACAAACAACAACCCGCCAACGGTAGAGAGCCTCGAGGCCGAACAGGACTCGAGACTCTCGGCGGATTCCGGAACCCCTCCCGACCACCGCGTCGAGGCATAAACAACAACCCGCCAACGGTAGAGAGCCTCGAGGCCGAACAGGACTCGAGACTCTCGGCGGATTCCGGAACCCCTCCCGACCACCGCGTCGAGGCATAAGCAACAACCCGCCAACGGTAGAGAGCCTCGAGGCCGAACAGGACTCGAGGCTCTCGGTGACGTCTTCCACCTACGTGGAGGTGACGGGATTTGAACCCGTGACTTCTACGTTGCGAACGTAGCGCTCTGCCGGGCTGAGCTACACCCCCGGGCAGCGCCGGATTGTAGCGGCCGCCGGGCGCGACGACGACAGCTCCGGCCGCGGACGAGCCGGTTGGTCAGTCGGTCTGCTCGTCGAGGCGGCGCCGGAGCCGTTCCTGGACGATGGTGGCGGTGAGGTCGGCGCGGGATCGCTCGATCAGCGCCCGGGCCACGTCGGTGGTGCGGCGCAGCCCTGCGGTCATGCCATCGGGGTAGTCGAGGGCAGTGAGCAGATCGTGGACGACCTCCATGTCGGCAAAGGTGCGTTCGGCATCCTCGAGTTGGCCGTGCCGAAGCTGGTCGAGCAGGCGACGCCGCTGCTCCCCGACGGCTTCACCCAACCCCTTGAGGTAGGGAACGGCGTCGACCCCCAACTCGCTCGGTAGGGGAAGCGGCCGGTGATTCAGCAACGCCGCGGTGAGTTCCGCCTCGGCGTACTCCTTGACGGCGTCGTAGAAGAACCCGGCGTAGTAGATGTCGCGGTGCTCGGTCAGCGGTGCCTCCGCTTCCCGGATCAGTACCCGTACCTCGGCCATGAGTTCCGCGGCCGCCTCGCCTTCGCCGCGGTGCAGGGCGCGGATGGCGTTGGCGGAACCACGGATGATCGGGCGGCAGTTCTTCAGGGCAAGTTCCCGAGCTGCGTACTTCTCGTCGAGCTCGGCGCGAACTTGTTGCTCGAGAGCTTCGAGATCGACCGGGTCTCGGTCGGGCACGGTCACCGCTATCCGTTGACGACGCGCACGGTGTGGCGTTGCGGCTCCTCGACCAGCTGCGGCTCGCCCTGTGCCATCGGAACAACCCGAGGTGTGGCCGCACGCTGCTGGCGGAGGTGCACCAGGTAGCCGATGTAGCCGGCGATGGCCGCATCAAAGGCCAGCGTCACGAACAGCCACGTCGTGCTCCCCTGGACAACGGCTACCGCAAGACTGATGGCGGCACCAAGAACGAGCGCGACGAGAAGACGCCGGCGACGGTCGAGTGTCCGTCGGCGCGCCACCGTCGCTTGCCCGGCTGCCGAGGAGACCGACGCCAGGAGCGCAGTCGACTTGGCAAAGTTGCGGGTCGTGCTGATCGGTGCTTTGCGACGGCTTTCAAAGAACGACGGCAATAAGAACGCCGCCCAGATGCCGCCGATCAAGATGAAGGCGAGTATTTGCATAGGTCCCTTACTCCGTACGCCAGGGGAAGCGTAGGCCCTGCGCGCCCGTCCACCAAGGACCTACGCGACGCAGGTTGGAAGTTTCACGCATTGTGGTCGCTTTCGGGGGCTATGAGCAACTCGACGCCATGACGAAGGGCCGGCCCGACTACGGAGAGTGACTCACGAACGCCCTTGGGCGAGCCGGGCAGATTGAGAATCAGGGTCCGTCCGGCGATGCCGGCAACCCCGCGCGACAGCATGCCGTGGGGGTTCACCCCGAAGGTCGCCGCCCGCATCGCTTCGGCCAGCCCCGGGGCGGGACGCTCGATTACGAGCCGGGTCGCCTCGGGGGTGAGGTCGCGAGGCGCAAAGCCGGTGCCGCCGGTAGTGGCGATCAGGTCCACCTCATCTACCAACGCCACCAACGCGCCCTGTACGGCGAGTTCGCCGTCGGGGGTGACCACAACCGGGGCGACGTCGAACCCGAGTTCTTCGAGTAGTTCGGCCAGCAGGGGACCGGAGAGGTCTTCGGCTTCTCCCCGGCTGACTCGGTCACTGACGGTGATGACGGCGGCTCTCATCGGTGCCACTCACCCGACTTTCCGCCCGATTTGGACAACAGCCGCAGCGGGCCGATCTCTGCCCCACGATCGAGTCCCTTGATCATGTCGTAGAGGGCGACGGCGCCGATCGCGGCGCCGGTCATGGCCTCCATTTCGACACCGGTGCGGGCCGCGACGGTGGCGGTCACCACGATTCGGGCGCCCGTGTCGATCGCTTCGACGTCGACGGTCACCGCATCCAACGAAATCGGATGGCAGAGGGGGACAAGCTCCGGGGTGCGCTTGGCCCCCATGATCGCCGCGAGTCGAACCATCGCCAGGGCATCACCCTTGGGAAGTTCGCCCGCAAACAGCCGGCCCTTCACGGCGGCGTCCATTGTCACAACGACTTCGGCAACAGCCCGCCGCTGGGTGATCTCCTTGCCGCCGACGTCCACCATGTGGACGCTTCCCTCGGCATCGAGGTGGCTGAATCCGTCATTCATCGAGCACCTGCTCCCTCGTCCGCGTAGCCGGCCAGCGAAACATCTCGAGATCGACCTCCATGCCGGCGGCGACATCCCCAACGCCGACCGGCGCGACAGCAAAGGCGTCGGCTGCGGCGAGGGCGGAGAGGACATTCGACGACTGGCCGCCGCTGAGCCGCGCCCGCCAGCCGGAATCCGGCTCGTAGCTCGTCACCGCCCGGAGAAACACTTCCTTGGCAGGATCGGTACGCACCGCCTCGGTCATCACGCCGCGCACCCGGGGCCGGAACAACTCTCGGGCTCCCATGGCGGACAGCAGCGAGGGGCGAAGGAACTGCTCAAATGCCACCATGACCGAGACGGGGTTCCCGGGCAGCCCGAAGAATGGGGTGCCGTCGAGTGTTCCAAACCCGAGCGGCTTGGCAGGCTGCATCGCAACCTTGTGAAACGCCACATCGCTGCCGCCGGCAAACACAAGCTTCACCACGTCGTACTCGCCCATCGAAACCCCGCCGCTGGTCACCACCGCGTCGGACCCGCGCGCTGCGTGGCCGAGCACGCGAGCCAACGCCGCGGCATCGTCGGGAACAATCCCGTGATCGACCACGACGGCCCCCAACTCCTCGAGGGCGCTTCTGAGGAGGAAACGATTTGCGTCGCGGATCTTGCCCGGAGCCAGGGCTTCCGATTCGGGCGGGACAACCTCGTCACCGGTGGAGACGATGGCGACCACGGGGCGCCGCCGCACCTCGGGCCAGGCGACACCAAGCGAGGCCAGCACTCCGAGATGAGCCGACCCGATCCGCGTCCCGGCCTCGAGCACCAAGGTCCCTGCCTTGACATCGCCGCCGGCGGGTCGCACCGCGGCCCCGACCTCGACCGGCGTCAGAATGCAGACGTCGCGGCCGGCGGCTTCGGTGTCCTCGACCATCACGACCGCGTCGGCTCCCACCGGGATCGGCGCCCCCGTCATGATCTTGATGGCAGTTCCGGCGGCGAGGTCGCGGGTGGACACCGCGCCCGCCGCCACCTCTTCGACAACCGGCAGCGTCGTGGGTGCGGCGGCCACGTCGGTGGCTCGCACCGCGTAACCGTCGACTGCGCTATTGGCGAAGGCGGGGAGGTCCTCGGCGGCGACGACATCGCTCGCGAGCACCAAACCAAGTGCCTCACGCAACGCCATAGCCTGGATGGGAAGCAGCGGCGTCCGAGCCAATACTTCAGACTGCATCTCGGGAAGCGGCCTCACGCCTGGCTCACCGTCCTTTCCTGACGGAGCACGATGCGGCGAATGTTGGAGGCATGTCTAGCGAGAACGAGTACCGCGGTCGCTGCAGCCCACCACAACGAAGCACCACGATGCCCGGTCACGGCGAAGCCGGGCACGTACAGCACCATCGCAACGATCGAGGCGACCGAAGCCGTCTTGGTCGCGGCCACGACCCCGCCCCAGCCTACGGCGAGGACCAGGCCAAACAGCGGCGCCAGCCAGAGGGCGGCACCGATGGCGGTGGCGACTCCACGGCCGCCGCGAAAGCCGTGCCAAACGGGCAAGACGTGGCCGAGCACTGCCGCAAATCCGCAAGCAAAGCCGGCAACCTCGCCGAGCCACAGTGCACCGAGGGCCGCGGCGGCAACACCCTTGAGCAGATCGCCGATGAGGACCAAGGCGGCTGCTCGTTTGCCGACAGTACGGAATACGTTCGAAGTTCCGGGGTTGCCGCTGCCGCGCTCGTAGATGTCGATCCCCATCGCCCGAGGCACGATGACCCCGAAGTCGATACTTCCGATCAGGTAGGCAAGAACAGAGGCAATGGCGATTTCCACAGACCGGAAGTGTAGAGGTGGTCACCCTGCGTGGGAGCGGCGCCGGGAATGTTCCTCGGGACCGGCACCATCGCGCTGGTACCATCAAGCCAGATCACAGTGAGGGGTTGCACGATGATCGGCGTGTTCGGTGGGTCAGGGTTCTACGAGTTCCTCGATCGGCCACGCGAACTGGAGGTGAGCACACCGTACGGAGCGCCGGCCGCGCCGGTCACCGTTGGTGCGGTTTCTGGCGTCGATGTTGCCTTTCTCCCCCGCCACGGACGCGACCACCAGTATCCGCCCCACAAGGTGCCCTACCGGGCCAACGTCTGGGCGATGAAGGAACTCGGAGTCTCCAGCGTCATCGGTCCGTGTGCGGTCGGCAGTTTGACCCGCAATAACGAGCCCGGGCACTTTGTCGTCTGCGACCAACTGGTCGACCGCACCACGCAGCGCGAGTCGACCTTCTTCGATGGGCCGGAGACCCGCCACCTTTCGTTTGCCGAGCCCTACACCAGTTCGCTACGCCAACTCGCCGTCGGGGCCTTGCGCGACGCCGGTGGCACGGTGCACAACGGCGGAACAGTGGTCGTTATCGAGGGGCCGCGGTTCTCATCGCGAGCTGAGAGCCGCTACTACGCGACCCAGGGTTGGGGCGTCATCAACATGACGCAGTCTCCTGAGGTGCCGCTGGTGCGCGAAATGGAGATGGACTACGTCAACATCTCGGTGGTCACCGACTACGACGCCGGCGTGATCGGTGAGTTCCCACCGGTCACTCACGAAGAGGTTCTCCGCCAGTTCGCTATGTCGTTGGGCACGCTGCGCGACGGAGTACAGCGACTCATCGAGGCTGCAGCAGCCTCTGACGAACACGGTTCGGCCGGATCATCATTGACGACTGGTCCTTCCCAGATCGACGCCAAGGCGCCACAATGAACTATCGAGGGGGAGCAACACTCCCGGCCGCCGGCCAGGGGAGTAGAGGAGCGGCGATGTGGTCGATCAGTCGATCGGAGGGTGCCTGCGGGATCAAAGCCGCCCCTATTTTCGACAATCCCAAGATTCGGGAACATTCTCCGTCGCACGCGCGCTACGCTGCGCGGTTGTGTGGTGCAGAATACACAGGTCATTGATCCCCTCCCCGGACGGCTGAACGCAAGTCCCCCACCATTCCCCCTGCTTGCGGGAAGCTTCCCCCTCTCCCCTCGTGGGAGGGGGGGATCCGGGGAGGGTCCTCCAACCCCCTTTTCCCTCACCTGTGTTTCCGATACGTTCGAGTCGTGTTCTGGTTGCGCCGGCCTCCCTACGCTCGCTGGTTCGTTGCCGCCGCTCTCGTGGCGGCAGCCGCCGCGATCGACCTCCGCGACGACCCGACCCGACCTCATCCATATCTGACCGTGGCGGTAGCGGCCGGCGAGACCATCGACGATGGCCTCCTCGAATGGCGAGACGTCCCTGCCGGCGTTCTGCCCGATGTTGATCCGACCTCGTCAATTGCCGCCCACGACCTCATCGCGGGCGAGCCGCTCGTTCCCGGCGACCTGACCACCAGGATGGCAATCCCGAACGACTGGTGGGCGGTGCCCTTGCCGATCCCCGGCAACCCCGCCCCGGGAACCGCCGTGCGTATCGTCCTCATCGATACGTCGACCACCGTCGAAGGTGTTGTCGTGGCCGCCGCGACACAGGACGGCTTCGCCTCTCGATCCACCGGGCTGGCCGCCGTTCCCGGTGAACAGGCGGCCGCGGTGGCCGCGGCCACGATCGATCAGCGACTCGTGGTGCTGGTTGCACCGTAGAAGGCTGGCTCCGCCCCGCACGACGGGCCGAGGCGGCGAGTTGCCGTTAGTCTCCCGTCGATGTTGAACACCGAAGTCGTCGAAGCCGCGTTCTGGGGCCTGATCCAGGGACTCACCGAGTTCCTGCCGATCTCATCGAGCGGCCACCTCGTGCTCGTACCCGAGCTGCTGGGGAGAGACGCGCCTTCATTGGCTACGTCGGCGGTGCTTCACCTGGGGACGCTCGTTGCGGTCCTCGTGTACTTCCGGCGCGACTTGGCCCAGGTCTTCCGCTGGACCGACACGGGCAAACGTCTGCTTCGCATGCTCATCATCGGGACCATTCCCGCCGCCGTGCTCGGACTGCTCTTCGAATCGCGCCTCGAAGAGATCAACAACACGCCTCAGGCGGTGGCGATTGCCATGTTCTTCATGGGTGTGGTCATGGTCGCCACCATCTGGATTCCCCGCGGGCAACGAAAGATCGACGATTCGAAGGACCGCGACGCGTGGAGCCTCGGCTTCGGTCAGGCGTTGGCGCTCATCCCCGGCATCTCCCGTTCGGGCAGCACCATCACCGTCGGGCTGATGCGTGGCTTTGACCGATCCGAGGCGGCGCGCTACTCGTTTCTCCTTGGGATCCCTGCGATCGCCGGCGCCGGCTTGCTCCAATTCGTCGACCTGGCATCATCGTCTGAGGGAATCCCGACCGGAACCTATGTCGGCATGGCAGTCGCCGCCGTCACCGGTTATGTCGCCATCGCCGCATTGCTGTGGGTCATCCGCAAGGCCGGCCTCGCCCCGTTCGGGATCTACTGCATCGTGTTCGCCACGATGTCGTTCTTCTTGGTCGGCTGAGCAACCAAGCACGGGTCACTTCACGCTGCCGCGGAGCTGTCCCCTTTCGGCGGCAGCAATACAGATAGCAGCGTGGAAGCCTTCGTCCCACGACGCTTCGGTCGGGACGATCCAACTCAGCATCAAACCCTCTTGGGGACCACCGAATCTGTCTGCGAAGTAGGATTCGACGACCCGATTGCACTTGTTGGCCAGTACCCCGTTGAGCCAGGCGCTCCCCGGGTATTCCTCCTCCTCGAACGCGACCTTGCCGAGCACCTCCGCATCGTGAGACGGCCCGCACAGTGATTGATCGACATGGTCGAACTCCGCCGTCGACGGGCCGGCGAAGTTGAAGCAGTCGCCGGCGGCGAGATCGGCGAGGTCCGTAGGCCCGATCTCCTCGAAGGCGGCGCAGCCGCCCAGCGAGCCGGCGAACACGATGGCGGCCGTCACAAATCGCGCCGCCGACGCCAGGGTATGGGTATCAGTTCGCATGCATGGATTAACGGCCCGGTTGGAGTAGCAGTTGAGCGCGAGTTCTATACGCCGTAGGCCGAACTGATCCGTAGCTGTTCAGCAATGTGGACGTTGACCAGCGCAGGAACACCGCTGGCGGCGGCTCGCTCGAGAGCGGGACGCAGCTCTGCGGGGTCGTCGACGAACTCCCCGTAACCACCAAGCCCCTCGACCATTCTCTCGTAAGGACGCACCCCGAGGTCGGCGGCGACCATGCGGTCTGGGTAGAGCATTCGGTGCACCATCTTGATGTTGTTCCAGGCCCCGTCGTTGCCGATCACGCCGACGACCGGGAGGCCGTGGCGAACGAGGGTGTCGTACTCCATGCCGTTGAATCCGAACGAGCCATCGCCGTAGACGATGCCCACCGCGTATCGGGTTCGACCGTCTTTGCTGCAAGCGCAAACGGCGCACCGACCCCAAGGCAGCCAAAGGGTCCAGGGTCGAGCAAGCCCCCAGGTCGTGACGTCTGCAACCACTTGGCGGTTGTCGAGACGATGTCGCCACCGTCGGCGCACACGATGGTGTCGTCACCGAAGAAGTCGGCCACCTCACGCGCGAATCGCTCGGGGTGGACGGGGATGGTGTCGGCGGCGGCCGCCTCGGCGGCGACGCCCGCCTTGAGCGCCTCCTCGGCGAAGACATCCTTCGTCCACGAACGCGCCCCGGAGTAGCCGAAGCTGCCGGCTCCTGTCGCCAGCTGCACCGCGACCGTCCCGGGGTCGGCCACGACTCCGATATCGGCTCCTCGATTCCAACCCACCTTGGCCGCCTCGGCGTCGACGTGGATCACCTTGGCGTCTGGCGAGAGCTTGCGGCCGAAGCCGGTACGGAAGTCCCAGTCGACGCCGAGGCTCAACACCACATCGGCGCGACTGAGGGCCGAGCCGCGGGTTCGGTTGCCCAATAGCGGGTGGCCATACGGGAGAGAGCCCCGGGCCAGACTATTGAGATAGACCGGGGCGCCCAGCGCATCGACCATCGCGACAAACCCATCGAGGAACCCCGTCTGACGGGTCCAACGTAGCCCGGTGCCTCCGAAGACCACCGGCCGTTCGGCCCCAGCAAGCAACGAGGCGATCTCGTCGATCGATTGCGGCGCAGCCGCAGATGGGTGTCCGGCCCGATAATCCTCGGGCCAGACAATGGCGGTCTCCTCGACCATCTCGGTCTGGACATCCCACGGAATGTCGAGGAATACCGGCCCGCCGCGGCCGGCAAACGCATGGCGGGCGGCGGTTGCGATGTACTCGGGCAGCCGACCTGCGTCGTGTGCCGTCGCCGCCCAACGGGTGATGGAGTGGAAAAGGCGAGGGTGATCCATCTCTTGGAGGCCGCCGCGCAAATCTTCGTTGGTCAGGTGGCGGCCGCCGATCAGCAGAACGGGCGAATTGGCGTACCAGGCATTGGCGATGCCGGTGAGCGCGTCGGTGACCCCCGGCCCGGCCGTCACGATCGCAACCCCGAGGCGACCGGTGAGTCGGGCATACGCGTCGGCGGCGTGAGCCGCGGCCTGTTCGTGGCGAACGTCGACGACTCGGATCCCTTCCTGAACGCAGCCGTCGATGATCGCAAGGATGTGCCCACCGGTCAGCATGAACACGGTGTCGACACCCTCGGCCTTCAACGATCTGGCTAAGGCCTGGCCGGCATGAATCTTCGCCACGCTTGCTCCCTCACTGTCTGATCGCCACCGATTGTACGAGGGCAAGTGGCGTTTCTCGTGCGGCGCGCACTCACCGTGGCGGGGTGGTCACCAGGCTCGTCCCCGCGTGGCCTTGATCCGGATGGCCACCGGGTACTTGGCGGCGAACACTTCGGGCGTCCACCCGTTGCGCTGCATGTAGCTGCGGTACTTCGTCACGTAGGCGTCCACCTCGTTGGCCGGAGGCGCCTCAGGATCGACTCTGGCGACACCCTCGATGGTGACGATGTCGCCTCCTTCGCCGTTGCCGTCCAGGTTGAGCGACACCCGCGGGTTGGCGATGATGTTGCCGATTCGCGCCGTGTCGGCCAACGAGTAGATGAGGAACTCGTCACCGTCGCGCAGGAACCAGACGGCCGACGCCTGGGGCTGGCCCGAGGGGCGCACCGTGGTGAACCAAATGATCGCTTCCTCGTCGAGACGCTTGCTCGCTCGTGGCGTGTCTTCGAACATTGGCGCCAGTATCGAGCACGACCTTTCACTCGGCAAGCTTCCTGTTTGGGAGATACCAGGCATAGGCTGGGATCTCACCGCGTTGACCACCTGATCCCGCACGAGGACGTTCCATGGCCATTTTCTCCAGAAAGCCAAAGCCCACCAAGATCCATTCGCTTGATGAGCTCAAGCCCATGATCGATTCCGGCAAGCCGGTTTTGCTCGACTTCATGCAGGTCGGCTGCAGCCCCTGTCAGGTCATGGACGGGATCATGAACGAACTCGCTCGCGAATACGGCGAATCGGCACACGTCGTCAAGATCGACGTCGGCAAGGTTCCCGGAGCCGCTCAGGCGTTCAACGTGCGCTCGACGCCCACCTTCGTCCTCTTGAGCAGTGCGCCATCCAAACAGGAGGCCAAGAAGGCAAAGAAGGGCACCGCCAACCGTCCCAAGAGCCGCAAGCCCGCCCTCGCCCCCCGCTGGCGCACCTCAGGCCTGGTCAAGAAGGACCAGCTAGAACGAGTTCTCGAAGGCAACGGCGCCCAACGCGTCGCCGGATAGGCGGCTGCCGCCATCAGCGGTAGTCGTAGAAGCCTTGGCCGGTCTTGCGGCCGAGCATGCCTGCTTCGACCATTCGCTTCAGCAGCGGGGGTGGGGCGTACCTGGCCTCGCGGTACTCATCGAAGAAGGACTCGGCGACGGCGAGCATGGTGTCGTTGCCGATCAAGTCCGCCAGCGCCAGGGGCCCCATTGGATAGTTGGCGCCGTTGACCATGGCGGCATCGATGTCTTCCCGGGTGGCGAAGCCCGATTCGTACATCTTGATGGCTTCGAGGATGTAGGGGCACAGCAGCATGTTGACGATGAAGCCGGCCCGATCCCTGGCGTGCACCACGGTCTTGCCGAGCACATCACCGGCGAAGGCGGCGGCGACGTCGACGGCGACATCCGAACTGACCACGCTGCGCACGATCTCAACGAGGGGCATGACGGGAGCCGGGTTGAAGAAGTGCATTCCGACCACAGAGCCCGGCCGCGAGGTTGCCCCGGCGATGCTCGTAATCGGAATCGACGAAGTGTTCGAGGCCAGGATGGCGTCGGGATCGGCGACGATGTCATCGAGTCTGGCGAACAGCTCCCGCTTCAGCTCGAGGTTCTCGATCACAGCCTCGATCACAAGCTGCCGATCGGCCATCGCATCGAGATCGGACACACAGCGCAACCGAGCGAGGGCCTCGTCCGCCGTGGCTTGATCCAATTTGCCGCGCTCGACCGCCTTCCCCAACGACTTCACGACCCGAGCCTGTGCTCCCGCGGCGAGTTCCTCGGAGATCTCGTGGACCACGACATCGACACCCGCTTTGGCACACACCTCGGCGATCCCGGCCCCCATCTGGCCACCGCCAACCACCCCAACTCGCTCGACCGCCATGGAAACCTCCGTGAACTTGCGTCAACCGAGATCGTAGTGACCAAGCAACCGGGGAGAACTACGCGTGCCTCGGCGGGTTGGGAATGCTGGCGAAGGCGGCATGCCTGCCGTCGACGATTTCGCGAGCGATCTGGTCGAGGCTGTCCATCAGCCACAGGTAGGCCCCCTTGCCGGGGCGATAGTCGGCCTCAGCCATTCCTTGGATGCGACCCTGCTCCTGGAGCTGCTTGACCTGTTTGTAGTTGTTGCGGGGCTCCTGGAGATAGACGCCGAGGGTCTTGCCGCCGTTGTTGTTGAGGATCGAGAACGCCGGAACGTCACTTGGGCCGTCGGCGATATAGAGCATGTGGCGGAGCGGGACGCGACGCTGCGCTTCGGACATCCGCGCATTGACGTCGAGGGACGGATTGCGGTTGACGCCCTTGTTGATCTCAAAGATGGCCCGAGTCTTCGACGTGTTGTCGATGGTGTAGGCGAGGTGACGAATCGGCCCACCCTCGGCCGCCACCGGCAATCGCTCCAAGTATCCCGGCGGCGCCGAGTACTCGACAAAGGCATTCGCCCACACACCGTCGACGTAGGGATAGATGCTGGAGCCCTCGATCACCGGGCGGAGCCCGGTCGACACGATGTAGTGCTCGACGGTGATCCCTGCGGCGGAGAACTCGGGCACCTCACGAATCAGGCGCCGGGTTTCCTCGAAGAACTCCGGCATCCCCGGGCACGGTTCGAGCTTGCCACCTAGTTCGCGAAGTTTGGCGTTGGTGAGGCCGGCAAAGACCCCACTTTCCACATAGGTGAGCAGATGGAGCAGATAGGCGGTGTCGCGCGAGATCAGCTCGCCGTGAGAACGATGGAACTCCACGAGTCCGTCGACTTCCTGCCAGAAGCGGCCGGCGTCAACCCCGTACTCTTCGAAGATCGGCCCTTGCATGTTGTCGGGAATCAACGTGCGGTCGAAGTCCCAGAGGAAAGCAATGACCGTTTGGGTATAGAGCGGAGCGGGCATGGAAGAAGCCTAGAACGATTTTCGCGATCTTGGGCCGGAGCGCCTTGCGCCCCGGTCGACAATGCCCAACGAGATCCTACGGGGTTTCGAAACCACCGAAGCAGATCTCGTCACCTTCGCGCCACCACTGTTGGAGCACACAAGGCGTGCCGCGCAGCCCACGGTGGGCGGCGCCGCTGCGGTGACCCTCGATGAGGATGACCACTTCCCAGCCCCCCACCGCCAGTTCGGTGACCGCAGCGATCAACCCAGCGGACACGTCGGCATCCCCGAGCACAATCTCGACGGTGCTGCGGGCGGCAACCACAACAGCAGCCAAATCGCCAATCCCGGGTGCGGGATCCACGATGACCGCCGACAAGCGAGCTTCGATCACAGGGTTGTGGTTCGCAACATATGCCCGCCCAATTGCCGCCAACACTTGTTGTTCGCTTTGCAGGCGTGCGTCGATTGCAATCGCCATGGCCAACCTCACATCCTTGTAGTTACGGCAGTGTAGTTCACCACCATCCGCAACTGCCCAATTCCGCCCGCGCAGTGCGATTCGGCCCCCTCCCCCAGATGCCCCGGTACCGGTAGGCTCATACCCATGGCGGTCGAGGCCCAGAGTGGACAAGATCGGCTCGCAGGTCTGACTTCAGCAGAGGTACGGCAGCGAATCGGCCAGGGTGAGGTCAACACCATCCCTGAGGGTCCGAGCCGGACCACCGCGGAGATCGTCCGGGCCAACGTCATCACCCGGTTCAACATCCTCCTGACTGTGTTGTTGATCGTGATCCTCGTTGCCGTCGGCGAACCCGCCGACGCACTTTTCGGGATCGTGCTGGTCACCAACGCCGCCATCGGTATCGTCCAAGAGTTGCGTGCCAAGAAGACCCTCGACCGTCTTGCGGTGCTGACCACTCCGAAGGTGCGAGTCGTGCGCGATGGCACCACGCAAGAGATCCCGGTCCAGACGATCGTGCTCGATGACCTGCTCGAGTTGCGCTCCGGCGATCAAGTTGCCGTCGACGGTGACGTGATCGTGGCGCGTGGACTCGAGATCAATGAGTCGCTGCTGACCGGGGAATCCGATCCGGTCGTCAAAGCTCCCGGTGACGAGATGCTCTCCGGGAGCTTTGTTTCAGCAGGCACGGGCAACTACCGAGCCACCCGGGTCGGAGCGAACGCCTACGCCGCCACCCTGGCGAAGGAAGCCAAACGCTTCACGCTGGTCCGTTCGGAGCTGCGCGACGGCGTCAACTGGATCATCGGTGCGGTCAGCTGGATCGTTGGCCCGTTGATCATCCTGCTGATCTGGAACTCGCTGCGGACGCAGGCGGCCGAGCGGCCAATCGATGCCGACTCGATTCGGGTGGCCCTCTCGTCGGCCGTCGCGGGGGCCGTCGGCATCATCCCGCAGGGCCTGGTCCTCCTGACGTCGATCGCGCTGGCCGTCGGCGTCATCAGGCTCGGCAGGCGCAACGTGCTCGTCCAGGAACTCCCCGCCATCGAGGGCCTGGCCCGTGTAGACACGATCTGTTTCGACAAGACGGGCACGTTGACCGAGGGCTCGCTGGTCGTTCAGGACATTCAGCCGTTGACCGACGAGGACCCGGCGCCTCCGCTCGGTGCGCTGGGAGCGGCCGAACCGGACCCCAACGCAACACTTCAGGCCGTCATCGCTCGCTTTCCGGCACCTTCTTCCTGGCAGGCGGACACTGCGATTCCTTTCTCGTCGGCCCGCAAATGGAGCGGCGCAACCTTTGGACATCACGGCACGTGGGTCCTGGGGGCACCTGAGATCGTCGTCCCGAACAACGACAAGGTCATCGCCGCCGCCGCGGATCACGCCGCCCTGGGCAGACGGGTCTTGCTGCTGGCCCACAGTCCACTTCGCCTTCAAGGCGAGAAGCTGCCGAGAAGACTCGAGCCGGAGGCGCTCGTCATCCTCGGGGACAAGATCCGGCCAGACGCCGAAGCTACGCTGCGCTACTTCGCCCAACAGAACGTCCAGGTGAAAGTGATCTCCGGGGATCACCCCCACACGGTCTCTGCCATCGCTCGCGAGGTCGGAGTCCCCGGCTCGGCCGAAGTCGTCGACGCTCGCGACCTTCCCGAGGAACCAGAAGCGTTCGCCGATGAGGTGGAGGCCGGCACCGTCTTCGGCCGGGTGACCCCCCACCAGAAACAGCTGATGGTCAAGGCGCTCCAGTCCCGTGGCCACGTCGTTGCGATGACCGGCGACGGCGTCAACGACGTGCTCGCGCTCAAGGACAGCGACATCGGTATCGCCCTCGGCTCAGGAAGCGCAGCCACGCGCTCGGTGGCGCAACTCGTGCTCATCGACGGCTCGTTCGCGGCGTTGCCCGGCGTCGTCGGCGAAGGGCGGCGAGTTATCGGCAACATCGAACGAGTCGCCAACCTCTTCGTCACAAAAACGATCTATGCCATCTTCATCGCACTCGCGATCGGACTCGTCGGCCGCCGGTTCCCGTTCCAGCCGCGACACCTCACCCTGGTCGGATCGATCACCATCGGTATCCCGGCCTTCTTCCTTGCCCTGGCTCCCAACGCCGATCCATCCCGGCCCGGTTTCCTGCGCCGGGTGCTGCGCTTCGCCGTCCCGATCGGCCTCGCCGCCGGTTTGGCAACCTTCTTCGCCTACGAGTTGTCGATCACAGAAGGGGTCGAGCTGCCAGAGGCTCGGACGGTGGCAACGCTGGTGCTTGCCGCGATCGGGCTCTTTGCCATTGGGATCGTGGCCAGGCCACTCGTCACCTGGAAGAAATGGTTGATCGGCGGCATGGCCTTCTTCCTGCTGCTGGTCCTGGCGACCCCCCCAACTCAGGAGTTCTTCGACCTGGCTTTGCCCCGTCCAGCGATCTTGCTGGCGGCGGTCGGCATCGTGGCGATCACCGGCGCCATCATCATTGGATCGCTGCGGGCCGTCGGTTGGATCAAGCAGGTGCCGGAGATCATGCGGGAAGGGCCGCCGGATGCCGGCAAGTGGTGGCGACAGATCCGCAATCAGGCGCAATCGCTTCTTGGCCAGATTCCTCCACCGCTCGACGCCGAGGCGTTCGTGGACGCCGCCCGACACGAGGAACCTGCGCCGCCACCCGATCCCGATCCTGTTCCGGGTCCTGAGATCGACTGGTTTGACCCGGACCTCGACCCAGTCGAAGCGATCAACGAACCCCCCGCCCAGGGTTCGTCGTGACTCAGCCCGAAGGAAGGGTCAACGCGTAGTCGCCGGCCTCGTCGTCCCACTCGAGGATGACGATGCCGCGGGCGTTGGCCGCCCGCACGAACTGCAGAAACCCGCTGTAGCCGAGTCGTCGCTCGTTGAAGGTGGGCTGGCGCTTGCGGAGCTGATTCTTGAGACCGGACAGCATCGCGGTCCCACCGTTCCTTTCGATTTCGGCCACCACTTCGTGGAGCACGTCGAAGGCCTCGGCATCGCGTCCCGATTCCGCAAACGACACAACGGGATCGCCCTGGGCGCCACCGGGGCTCAGTTGCAGGACGTTGTTTTCGGCGAAGTGGCGCAGTAGCTCCCCAAAGGCACGAAAGCCGTAGTCACCCTCACTGAACGTCGGGTCCTTGCGGAGGACCGCCCGCTTCAACATGGAGGAGCGGACCGCGCCGCCCGATGACCGCTCCAGGCCGGCCACCGTCTGCGCGAGGAACACCGCCAGGGCGTCGAGTCCATCGCTCGCACCCGTGACCGGCGGTTCGTCGTCCGGTTCGTCAGCGGGCTCCTCCAACAGGCTGATCGGCCGGCTTGGAGCGGCGGGTGGACTTGGGGCGGCGCTGTGCCGGCTCAACCCCGTCGAGGTTCTCGTAGAAGAGGAACTCGTCGCACGCCGGCGGCAGGAGCTTGGAGGTCGACGCCTTGAGGCCGACACCGATCACCCGCTTGTTGAGCTCGCGCAGCTTGTGAACAAGTGGGGTGAAGTCCGAGTCACCGGTGCAGATGACAAACGTCGTCACGTAGTCGCGCTCGAAAGCAAGCTCGATGGCGTCGACCGCCATCTTGATGTCGGCAGCGTTCTTGCGGACCAGGCCCTTGCGCTGCGGGATCTCGAGCATCTCGACGTGGTTCTCCGACAACATCCGCCGGTCGGCCTCGAACGAAGTCCAATCTGCGTAGGCGCGGCGCACGACCACACGGCCCCGTTCCGCCAAGGCGTCGGCAACCGGTCTGAAGTCGAAGGTCATGCCCAGGTCGTCGCGGGCTCCGATGGCGAGGTTCTCGTAGTCGATGAACAGGCCGATGCGTTCTTCATCCATGAGCGAAGGGTAGTGGCCCGGGGCACCGGTGCCACCGCGGTCGCAGACTCCCTCTTCACACGGCGGTGAATCAGCGGTACCATCGCACCACCACCGTACGGGACATGGGAAGGCATCGACGACTGCCGCCGTCGATGGGAGAGAGCATGAGACCGATTGAAGGATCCGGCCTCCAACACGAGTCCGCGCTCGCACTACTCCACCCACGTCCATGGGCTCCAGAAGACCAAGTGGTCATCACGGTCGACCTCCATGAGGAGCCGTGCGACACCAACGCCGAACTCGACGACAAAACCCGGATGCCTGACGCCCTTCACGGGATGTACTACCTGGGCTGAGTCCCGGTCTCGGTGCCGGGTGGGGATTTGTCGCCCTACCTCGAGGGTTGAGTCTCCCCCACCCATACCGTCCATGTCATGAACTGCTGATCACGCTCGTGGTCGAGGCGCCACTGCGCTTCCTCGCGGCGAAAGCCGGCGGCTTCCGGCCCCGGGTTGACCGCCGCATAGCTCTCTACCGATTCCAGGATTCTGCTCTGGTAGTCGAGCCACGACGCGGGAGCGGCATCGAAGGCGAGCAGCGGCGTGATTCCGGCGGCGGCGAAGACCGCCTCCTGCTCGGCCTTGGAAGAGACCCTGCCGTGGTCCGCTGATACTGCATCGGCATCAGCGCCGTCGCGCAGCCGCAGATCCCCAATCGCAATGCGGCCACCGGGTCTTGTTCTGGAGGCGAGAGCTCGTACCGTACCGCCGAAGCCGTGCCAGATCCATGACGCTCCCAGGCACGTGATGATGTCTCGCGAGGGCGATACGGGAAGGTCGTGCGCATTCCCCAACCACCATTCCACCGTGCCGCGCAGGGGACGTTGCGCCGCTTCATCGTTGGCACGAACGATCACCCACGGAGAGAGATCGACGCCGACACCTCTGATGGCGGCACGCTCGGCGAACCGGATCAGGAGCTCGCCGTGGCCGCACGCAACGTCGAGGACGTGGTCCCCATCTCTGGGGTCGAGGACATCGGCAACGGCATCGAGGTCCGCGGACGTCATCGGGTTGCAGATGCGCATGCGGTTATGGAGTGCTTCGAAGATGTGAAACCGCTCCCACTCGCCTTCGACGTCGGTGCCGGGCATCACAACAACATCGGTCGGCAGCGCCGGGTGATCCATCGGGTCAGCGTACCCTCCGCGGCGACCGGCACCTACGCTGGACTCATGACCCTTGAGATCTACCCAGCAACACCGGACCGGTGGGGCGACGTCGAGCAGCTGTTTGGACCACGCGGTCAGCAGGGCGGCTGCTGGTGCATGTGGAATCGGCAAACAAGCCGCGAGTTCGATGACCTCAAGGGTGACCAGAACAAGGCGGCGTTTCGGGCTCTGGTCGATGCGACCCCGCCGCCTGGGCTACTCGCCTACGCCGACGGGGTGCCCGTCGGCTGGGTAGCCGTCGCGCCGCGCCACGAGTACCCCCGGCTGCAGCGGTCCCGGGTGACCAAACCGGTCGATGACATGGAGGTGTGGGCGATCACGTGTTTTGTCATCGCCCGCCGCGTGCGCGGTACCGGGGTGGCGACCGCCCTGCTGGGTGCGGCCATCGAGTTTGCTCAATCCCACGGTGCGGTTGCGGTCGAGGGCTACCCGGTTGAGCCGCGTTCGGATCACATCCCGGAGATCTACGCCTGGATGGGGCTCGCCTCGATGTTCGAGCGCCTTGGTTTCGAGGAAGTCGCTCGTCGCAGCGAAACCCGGCCCTTGATGCGCAAGGTCCTGTAGGAACGTTCGGGCGAACGCACAAGCGCGGACAACCGGACTACACGATGGGGTCGGAATGCCCTAGGTGATTTCGCTCGGGATTGGTCCAATACGACCCAGCCGGGAACAGGGAGGCCTCCGGGGGAGTCGACTCCTTTGGCTCCGGTACGTGTCATGCCAGAGGAGAGAGGACTCATGCAGAAGTACATAATCGGTGCCGGTGTATTCATCATCGGAGTGGCCCTGATCGTCGTCGTATTTGCCAACGACCTATTTAGTGTCGCCCCGGCGTTTGAGGAACTCACCGATGAGTTCGGCGCGACGGTGATGCAGGCCGACGTCATCGCCACGGCAGAAGAAGACGTCGCCGCCCTCGAAGAGGTGAGTGTTGAGTTCGGCGAGGCCATCGTCCCGACGCTGTCGGGTGCGATGGGAATGGATGCCGCCAGCTTCACCGCGTTTGTCGGCGAGAACTACACCGCCGTCGCCACCGGGGTGGCGGCTCTCCCCCAGGTGACCGAGCAGTTCACCGGTGTCATCCAGCTCATGAACAGCCAGCTCGACAACTTCGAGCAGGCCGACGCCATTCCGACGAGTTCGCTCCCGGCAACAACGCTGCCCTGGATCATCCTGCTGATCGGCCTTGCAGCGGTCATCGTCGGCATCGTCCTGTTCTTCAGATTCCGGGTCGGGGCCATCCTGGCGATCGTGCTCGGCGTGACCGTCGTTGCCTCGTCGGTGCTCTTGAACCTGGTCGACAAGGCAGGTGCCGCCGACGACATGAACGAGGCATTCAAGCCGGCCTACACCCAAGAGTTGGTGACGGGCAGCCAGCAGGCGCTCGACGTCGTCGGCGCGATGGGACAGCAAATGAGCACCGAGATGCTCCCGGCGCTTGCCCAGCAGCTCGGCATGAGCCAGGAAGAGCTCGGCCAGTTCATGGCGGCGAACTTCCCGGCCACGGCCGACGCGATGCAAACGCTGGAGCCGACGATGGGACGCTTCACCGTGATGGTTGGTGCCTTCGCCTCTCAGCTCGAGAACTACAACACGATCAAGGACACCGTTCTCCAGCCCATTGCGTGGATGGTGCTCATCGGTGGAGCCCTGATCCTCATCCTCGGCGCCTGGGGCCTGATCGCAAGCGGCAAGCAAGAATCCACGGCCTAACCGCACATCAACAGCGGACAGACCACGACTGAGGGGGCGGCACTGCCGCCCCCTCGGTGCGTGGCTCGCCACCTGGAGACAGTGCCATTCCCCGTACCTCGGCACACCAGAACAGGAGATGGTTCTCCGGCTACACAGCCGTCCTGCAACGACGACGGCACGAGCGATCAGCTTGACTCATGGCCCGATTGGTGTGATCGCGGCTGGCCGGAGCCCGACGCGGCAGGCTATCCGGTCAGTCGATCGAGCGACCCGGCGGGAGCGGCTTCGTCGCTTTGGGATGCTGTCAGGGCGAGCCACTCGGGGTAGCCCGCCGGTTGGTCGAAGTACGACCCGAGGTTCTCAAACGGGCCGGACTCTCTGATGAGTGCACCCCACGACTCCATGACGGCCCTGCGTCGATCCGCCCTTGGCCCAAACGCCTCGAAGGCAAAACTCCAACTCTCGACCCCGGCGAACGTGACTGCGACAATCTCGACATCGCAACCGGAGAGACTGTCATCGATGTGAGGTGCAGGGCCGGCCACCTCGCCTGCGACGAGCATGAACGTGCGGGTCAGAACCGACTTGTGGATGTCGATCCAAGGAGCATCCGGCGACGGCGCCATCGGATCACTGTCGTCCGGGCTCCACTTGCGCCACTCCTCGAAGGGGGCGGCGAGACCTGGCTGGAGTGCCAACCTCTCCCCGATCGCCCGACGGACCTTCACCTCGAGCCTGTCACGGGAGCGTCGCTTGACGCCGATGTCGTGGAGGCGGTGCAGTTGATAGACATCACATCGGTCCTCGAGCGTCCCGGCGTGACCCCGGCCCGCGAACCAATCGACGACCTCCGGCGCCGGTGACCCGAACGCAAACCAACGGACCTCGGACGTGTCGAGAACGGCGATCGAAACCCCGCTTTGCTCTCCTCTGCCCTCACTCCGGAGAGCTTCGAAGTCGATCGTCCAAGGTACGTCGCCCTGCGTTGCCATGTGCACCTGACCTTACCCGTATGAGAACCCGACACACCTCGCCCAAGAAAGGCGAGAAAACGGTCGGCGAATCGCTGGACAGCGGCCAGACCTCCTTGACCCTCACGTAACGTGAGGGTGTACGGTGTGGGCATGACGACCATGACCGTGGGCGAACTCGCTGAGGTGTCGGGGGTGACGGTACGGACGCTGCACCACTACGACGAGATCGGGCTGCTGGTGCCACCACTGCGGTCCGAAGCCGGGTACCGGATCTACACCGACGCCGAGATCGACCGGCTCCAGGCGATCCTCACCTATCGGGAGCTCGGCCTGGGCCTCGGCGACATCGCAGCCGCCGTCGACGCTCCGGAGGCATCGGTCGGCATCTTGCGCACCGCGCGCAAGCGGATCGACGAACGGATCGCCAAGCTGAATGCAATCGCCCGGAGCCTCGACGCCGCAATCGCTCAGGACGGAAGGGAATCGAGAATGACACCGGAAGAGAAACTCTCAGTGTTCGGGGACTTCGACCCAGCCGAGCACGAGGAGGAGGCGCAGCAGCGTTGGGGCGACACCGATGCCTACGCCCAGTCGGCGGCGCGAACCTCGAGCTACACAAAGCAGGATTGGGAAGTGATCCAGGCAGAAGCCGCCGACATCTACGCGAGATTCGCAACGCTCCAGCAACGGGGAATTGGCCCCGGCTCGCCAGAGGCCGCCGCAATGGTCGAGACCCACCGCGAGCACATCTCGCGATGGTTCTACGACTGCACGCCTGAGATCCACGTGGGTCTGGGTCAGATGTACGTCGCCGACCAGCGGTTCGCCAACACCATCGACAAATCCGGCGAGGGGCTGAGCGCCTACCTGTCGGCTGCAATCGAGGCGGCGTACGCCAGCTGATAGACCCGACCGACCCGGAGCCGGGGAATTGAGACGGCGCCACCTCGCGCCATGGGGGGACGAGCACGAGGTGGCGCCGAACTTTGCGGCCGCGCGGAAGGAGATCGGCCGCTATGGGGACCCCTCGACGTGCGGCTCCCTTAGGGGGCGGGATGCCATCGCCGAGCGGTTACAGGGGGTAGACGCTCGCGTTCCGCGACCGGGTTCCCATCCAAGGCTAAGAATCGCTTAAGACTTGAAACACTGGAGATTCGTCGCATCGTCGGCATCCCCGACGACGTGAAACCCGTCAGAAAGCGGCCACCGCGCTTGCACAAGTTCGCACCCCGATCCCACCGCCACCCTGTGTAGGGTGCATCTCGGCGTTTTGGCGGACATATGCGCAGCATGCTGCGTCATCGTCCGCCAAAAGCACGAGAGAGCGAGGAAACCATGAGCGACGAGTCCACTGAGCAGGAAGCGCCACCCGCAAAAGCGGACGATGCGGTGCCACCACCTCCCCACCACGAGGAGGAGTTCACCGAAACCACGCACTCTGTTGTGATCGGTGGCGAACCCGTCGAGTACACGGCGACGACCGGTCGGATGCTGCTGCGCGATGAGGACGGCAAGAAGAAGGCGTCCTTCTTCTACATCGCCTACACCCGGAACAATGCGGGCTCCATGGCCGACCGCCCCATCGCGTTCGCCTTCAACGGCGGACCCGGGTCGTCCTCGGTGTGGCTCCACCTCGGAGCCTTTGGCCCCCGCCGGGTGGACCTCCACGAAGATGGAATGCCGCTCCCTCCACCCGGTCGCCTCGTCGACAACGCGCACTCGATCCTCGACGCCACCGACCTCGTATTCATCGACCCGGTGGGGACCGGCTTCAGCCGCGCCATTCCGGGCGATGACGAGAAGGAGTTCCACCACTTCAAGAAGGACATCGAGGCCGTCGGCGAGTTCATCCGGGTGTACCTCACCCGCCACGGCCGCTGGGGCTCTCCCAAGTTCCTCGCCGGCGAGAGCTACGGCACCACCCGTTCGGCCGGTCTGGCAGGCCACCTATTCCGGCGCCACGGGATGTACTTCAACGGCCTCATACTCATCTCGTCCGTGCTCAACTTCCAGACCGTCGGCTTCGACCGCGCCACCGGTACCTTCGCTCGCGGCAACGACCTGCCCTACGTGCTGTTTCTGCCCACCTATGCAGCCGCTGCCTGGTACCACGGCCGGGTGGCCGAGCAGTACCGGTCGCTCCCGCTCGCCGACTTCGTCGCCGAGGTCGAACAGTATGCGGCGACCGAATACACCCTCGCCCTCCAGGAGGGCACCGACCTCAGCCCGGAGCGCTTTGCGGCGACGGCCGATCGTCTTGCCGCCATCACCGGCCTGTCGGTCGACTACATCACGCGATACAACCTCCGCATCGAGATCCTGCGGTTCTGCAAGGAGCTCCTGCGCGACGAGGCGCGCACCATTGGACGGATCGACGCTCGGTTCAAAGGCATCGATCGGTTCACCGACGGCGACGCCTTCGAAGCCGACCCGAGCATCGACGCCGTTCTCGGGACCTACACGTCGGCTCTCAACGACTACATCCGCAGCGAACTCGACTACGACAGCGAACTGCCCTACGAGGTGATGAACGAGAAGGTCTGGCAGAACTGGGACTACGAGGATTTCAAGAACGCCTACGTGGACGTCTCCGAGACGCTGCGCGAGGTGATGTCCCGCAATCCGTTCATGAAGGTCTTTGTAGCCAACGGCTACCTCGACCTGGCAACGCCGCACTTCGCCACCGAGTACACGGTCAGCCACATGGGTCTCGATCCCGAAGTCCGACCGAACCTGACGTTGGCCTACTACGAGGCGGGACACATGATGTACGTCCACCAGCCTTCGCTGGCATCCCTCGCCGCCGACCTTAGAGCCTTCATCGTCTCTGCCGTGTAGGCCGACGCCGTTCGAACGGACTCGGGCTCGAAGGCAAACCGAAGGCTCTCCCGGGCAGCCTCGGTCGCATAACCGTTGCCCCAGTAGCGCCGAGCGAGGCGCCACCCCACCTCGACCGCCGGGGTGAAATGGGCATCGAATGACGGCGACGCCAAACCGACAAGCCCGATGAACGGCGCACCGCCGTCGACTTCGACGGCCCACAGCCCGGAGCCATCCCTTGCCAACGCTACTCGGCGCCGCGATGCCGACCGGTACCGAGGGGCTCCTCGGCGATTACTCTCCAACCAGTCAGTACGGGCCCCGACTCGATGCCTGAGTCTCGCCCACCCCGCCCCAGTAGCTCAGGGGATAGAGCGACTGCCTCCTAAGCAGTAGGCCGCAGGTTCGAATCCTGCCTGGGGCGCGTCGTAGGCGGCGCCGAGCGAGCATCGACACTGCGGTGCCAGGTGCCAGGTGCCCCTAACCTCTCTCGGATGCGCACTCCTCCCACACGTGTAGTCGCGCTCGGCGGAATCATCGCGATCTCGACGACGGCGATCGTGGTGCGGGCGGCGGACACTTCACCGACCGCCGTCACCTTCTTTCGGATGGTCTATGCGATCCCGGTGTTGCTGGTGCTCTACGCCTTCGTGTTTCGCCGCGACAACCGGCCGTGGAAGCCGCGGGCCGTTGCGCTGCTGTCGGGGATCTTCCTCGCGGCCGACCTGACGGCCTGGCATGTCGCCATCGCGGACATCGGTGCCGGGCTGGGAACCGTCCTGGTCAACACCCAGGTGATCTTCGTGGCCATCGCCGGCTGGCTCATCTTTCGAGAGCGTCCGACCCAGACTGCGCTCGTCCTGATCCCGGTCATCCTGGTCGGCGTCCTTCTCCTGTCGGGCCTCGGCGGAGCAGACGCCTACGGCGACAACCCGTGGGCCGGGATTGCCTTCGGACTGCTCGCCGGCCTGTTCTACGCGATGTTCATCTTCACCCTCGGCGCCTCGAATCGAGGCTACCTGGCGCCTGCGGTCGGCCCGCTGCTCGACTCAACCGTCGGCGCGGCCGTCTCCGGCCTCGCCATCGGACTGCTCATCGGACTCGACTTCTCGTTCGAGATCACGTGGCCGGAGCACGGCTGGATCTTGGTCATGGCGCTCGTCACCCAGGTCTTTGGGTGGCTCCTCATCACCTATGCGCTGCCCCGCCTCCCCGCCCTCGAGACATCGGCCCTGATCCTGCTCCAGCCGATGCTCGCCATCATCTGGGCTCGCCTGCTCTTCGACGAGACCCTGTCGTGGGTGCAATGGCTCGGTGTCGCCCTCGTGCTCGGCGGACTGCTGATCCTCAACGGACGCGGCGCGGTCGAGCCCACATCCCGGACATCGCCGGCCGAAACGGCTTCCTGACGTCACACGACTCTGGGTCTTCTGGTCCTGCGCCGGCACATTCCTCCTCGGTAGATTGGAGGCGGAGCCAATGCAAAAGGAGCGGACGTGCCGGACCGCAAATGGAAGGACTCGATCGGCGGACGGCGCCTACAGCCCGAAAGCCTCATGATGGGCTACGGATATCGCCCCGAGTGGTCGGAGGGCTCGCTGAAGGCACCGATCTTCCAGACCTCGACGTTCGTGTTCGAAACGGCCGAAGAGGGCAAGGCATTCTTCGAACTGGCCCACGGCGTGCGTGAGCCGAAGCCGGGTGAACACCTCGGCATGATCTACAGCCGCCTCAACAACCCAAGCCTCGAGATCCTCGAGGACCGCCTTGCCATATGGGACGGTGGCGAGGTCGCCGGCGCCTTTGTGTCCGGCATGGCTGCCATCTCCACCACGTTGCTCAGCCACCTGCGTCCGGGCGACGTCATCCTCCACAGCGACCCGGTCTACGGCGGTACCGACCATCTGGTGCGCGAGATCCTTCCCTCGATGGGTATCGAGTCGCTGGCGTTCACGTCGACGGCGTCGCTGCATGAAGTCGAAGCCATGGTGCGGGCCCAAGGCGCCGATGACCGCCTCAAGATGATCCTGATCGAGACCCCGGGAAACCCGACCAACTGCCTGATCGACATCTCGCGCTGCGCCGAACTGGCGCGGCGTTTCTCGACCGAAGAGCGCAAGGTGTACCTGGCGGTTGACAACACCTTCCTCGGCCCGCTGTACCAACATCCCCTCCAGCACGGCGCCGACTACGTCATCTACTCGGCGACCAAGTTCATCGGCGGTCACAGCGACCTGATCGCCGGAGCCTGCATCGGGTCGGCCGAAGCCATGGGTCCGGTGCTGGCAATGCGGACCTTCCTTGGGACGATGATGGATGCCTGGACCGCGTGGCTGGTAACCCGCAGCCTGGAGACGCTTGAACTGAGGATGACGCGCCAAACCGAGAACGCCAAGCGGGTCGCCGACTTCCTCGTCGACCATCCCAAGGTTCGCAGCATCAACTACCTCGGCCTGCTCGAGGCGGGCGATCCGCAATACGACCTGTTCAAACGACAGTGCTTGTCGCCCGGCGCCATGATCTCGTTCGAGGTCGAGGGCGGCGAAGCAGCCGCATTCCGTTTCCTCAACGCCCTCGAGTTGATCCACTTGGCCGTCAGCCTCGGCGGGACAGAGTCGTTGGCGGAGCACCCGGCGTCGATGACCCACGCCGGCGTCCCCCGAGATGTGTGCCATGCGGTCGGCGTCACCGATGGGCTGGCCCGCATTTCGGTAGGCGTCGAGAACGCTGAGGACATCATCCTGGACATCGCCCACGCCCTGGAAGCGGTCTGAACCGGTGGCCGCCACCCCCTGGTACAAGACCGCCGTCTTCTACGAGGTTCCCGTCTACGCCTTCTGCGACTCGAACGGCGACGGCACCGGCGACTTCGCCGGACTCGAGTCCAAGCTCGACTACCTGCAATGGCTCGGCATCGACTGCCTGTGGATCCTTCCCTTCTACCAGTCGCCACTGCGCGACGGCGGCTACGACATCTCCGACTTCCGCGCCGTAATGGCCACCTACGGCACCGTCGACGATGTGCGCAGCCTCCTGTCGGCCGCCCACGACCGCGGGCTGCGGGTGATCGCCGACATGATCGTGAACCACACCTCCGACCAACACCCCTGGTTCCAGGAGGCACGCCGGCCGGGTTCACCGACCCGCGACCGCTACGTATGGAGCAACGACCCCTCGAAGTGGAGCGAAGCACGGGTGATCTTCACCGACACTCAAGATTCGAACTGGACCTGGGATCCGGTTGCCGGGGCTTACTACTGGCACCGCTTCTTCGACCACCAACCCGACCTCAACTTCGACAATCCCGAGGTCGGCGATGAGATCGAGGACGTCGTCCGCTTCTGGCTCAATGCCGGCTTCGACGGCCTGCGCCTCGACGCCGTGCCGTACCTCTACGAGCGTGACGGCACGAACGGCGAGAACCTGCCCGAAACCCACGCCTACTTGAAGCGGCTGCGGGCGATGGTCGACCGCGAGTTCCCCGGCAAGATCCTGCTCGCCGAGGCCAACCAATGGCCTGAAGACGTCGTCGAGTACTTCGGCGATGACGATGAGTGCCACATGGCGTTCCACTTCCCCGTCATGCCGCGGTTGTTCATGTCGCTGAAACGGCAGGAAGCAACCTCGCTCGTGGACATCTTGGAGCGGACGCCGCCGATCCCGCCCAGTGCACAGTGGGGCATGTTCCTGCGCAACCACGACGAGTTGACCCTCGAAATGGTGACGGCTGACGAACGGGCCTACATGTACGAGCAGTATGCGCCGGACCCGGCGATGAAGAAGAACCTCGGCATCCGCCGCCGGCTCGCGCCTCTGCTCGACGGCGACCGGCGCCGGATCGAGCTACTCGATGGGCTGTTGCTGTCGCTGCCGGGCAGCCCGATCTTCTACTACGGCGACGAGATCGGCATGGGCGACGAGTACCGCCTCGAAGATCGCGATGGCGTCCGCACCCCGATGCAGTGGGAAGGGTCGAAGAACGTTGGGTTCTCCGCCGCCAAACCAGATGACTTCTACCTCCCCGTTGTGATGGCCCCGGGCTACACCCCATCGGACGTCAACGTTGCCGCCCAGCGTGATGACCCCAACTCGCTGCTGACATGGGTGCGGGGCCTACTGGAATTGCGGCGCCGTCATCCGGTTTTCGGCACCGGGAGCTACGAGGCCGTCCCCGCCTCAGATCCTGCGGTGTTTGCCTACCTGCGCCAATCACCGGACGAGACCGTGTTGGTCATCGCCAACGTGAGCGGACAGCCGGTCCACGCCGAACTCGACCTCCGCGACCACAAGTCCTTCCGCAGCCTCCGCATCCAACGCACCGTCCCCGCCCGGAGCGTCGACCTCGACCCCTATGAGTTCGACTGGCTCACCGCAGTCTGAAGCCGAGCCGGGGCACTAGCGTTGCTCCCGTGACTCTCCAGCAACGCCCCTGGTGGCAGACCGCCGTCATCTATCAGATCTATCCCCGCAGTTTTCAGGACACCACCGGTAACGGCATCGGCGACCTCAAAGGGATCACGAACCGGCTCGGCTATCTGGCAGAGACGCTGGGAGTCGACGCCATATGGATCTCGCCCTTCTACCCGTCGCCGATGGCGGACTTCGGATACGACATCTCCGACTACTGCAACGTCCACCCCATGTTCGGGACCCTCGACGACTTCGACGAACTCCTCGCCGCCGCCCACGACCGTGGGCTGCGGATGATCATCGACTGGGTGCCCAACCACACCTCCGACCAGCACCCGTGGTTCCTTGCGTCCCGGTCCTCACGCAATGACCCGAAACGCGACTGGTATGTGTGGCGGGACCCCAACGCCGACGGGTCGCCGCCGAACAACTGGCAAGGAAACTTCGGCGGACCGGGCTGGGAATGGGATGAGCGAACCGGCCAGTACTACCTCCACTCGTTCCTCCCAGAGCAGCCGGACCTCAACTGGCGCAACGCCGAGGTGGAGGCCGCAATGCTCGACACCGTACGATTCTGGATGGATCGCGGCGTCGACGGCATCCGTATCGACGTCGCCCACTACGTGATGAAGGACCCCGCCCTGAGGGACAACCCGCCGGCTCGATCTCGGGTCGAGGGGGTCAGAGACCGTGGCGACTACGACAACCTCGAGCATGTCCACGATAAAGGGCATCCCGACATCCACGGCGTCTACCGCGACTTGCGCACCGTGCTCGATGGCTACCCCGGCGATCGCTTCTCGGTCGGCGAGATCCATATCTGGGACTGGGACGAGTGGGCCACCTACTACGGCGAAAACCTCGACGAACTCCACATGCCGTACAACTTCTCGCTGCTCTGGGCCCCCTGGTCGGCCTCCGAGTTCCGTACCCGGATCGACGAAATGGAGGCGGCGCTGCCCGATGGCGCCTGGCCCAACCTCGTGCTCGGCAATCACGACGAGGTGCGCCTGACCACTCGGTACGGTCCGCATCGAGCCCGCGTGGCGGCGATGCTGCTCCTCACCGCGCGGGGAACCCCAACGATGTACTACGGCGACGAGCTGGCATTACCCCAGACCGAGGTGCCGTCGGAGCAGGAACAAGACCCTTGGGGGATTCGGGTGCCCGGCCAGGGTCGTGACGGCTGCCGCACCCCCATGCAGTGGACGAACGAACCCGGGGTTGGGTTCTCCTCCACCGGCGTCTCCCCGTGGCTGCCCTACGGATCCGACCCCGGTCGCCACAACGTCGCCGTCCAGATCGAAGACCCTGGTTCGATGCTGAACCTGTACCGCTCACTCCTGGCGCTGCGGCGGGCCGAACCTGCACTCCACGCCGGGGCGTATCGCGCCGTCGACGCCCCCGAAGGCATCTATGCCTACGAGCGATGGGAAGGCGACGACCGGTTCCTGGTGGCGCTCAACTTCACTTCGGCGGAGATCGTGCTCCCGCTCGATCAACCCGGCACGATCAAACTCAGCACCGGACTCGACCGAACCGGTCCGGTGGACGTGTCACTTCCCTTGCGGCCCGACGAGGGAGTCATCGTCGGGCTGCGGTGAGGAGTTCGCCGATGCCTCAGGCTTGCCGCGGCAGATAATCCCCGAGGCGGTCGAAGAGCCGTGACCGTTCGACCACCTCATCGGCACCGAGCATGCCGTAGCGCGCCATGGCGAAGTCGTCGACGCCTGGGCCGAACCCCACCGTTCTGACGTCTGCCGCAGCCAGAATCCGGATTGCTTCGTCGGCCGCACCGTGAGCGAGGTCGACAAACGCCACGACCGGCGTCACCGAGGCAAGACCCTGCCCGATGGCCCCGGGGTTGCGCCATAGAACGAGGGCGAGGCCACGGGTCGAAACGACATCCGCAATGGCGGCACGATCCGCCACGTCTGATCCAACCAGGACCACGGCGGGACGGGGCGTCGTCGCACGGTCGACAGAAACAGGGGTCGCCGGCACCATCCCGGCAACCGCCGCCGCTTTGGCAACCCCCCAGGCCAGATGGGCGTGATACGCCACCTCCCCAAGAGCCTGAGACGAGGCCGGCGCCAAGTCGTAGAGGTCACCCGGGAGGGCATTGACCGCAACCGGATCACGTTCGACCGGATCAATCCCGGCCGCGGTGAGCGCCGCGGTCGGTGGCTGCAACGCCGATTGGAACACTTCGAGCGGTGACCGGTCTTGGTCGGCAACGGGACGAGCGAAGAGCTCACCCAAATCGTCCCGAAGCCGTTCTTGCCCCGCTTCGATTGCTGCCGACATCGCCGGCGGGGCCTCCAAACCCAACTCATCGAGTCGCCCGGCGACGTAGAGCGGGTAGGCGGCAACGAACGAGTCGCGCAATTCACGGGCTGTTGTCTCGAAGCTCTCGGCGGTCATGCCGCCAGGATACGGTGCGGTTGCGAACGTCCAACAGTCTCCTAACCTCATTCGAGGTACTCTGTCACACGGTTCGGGAGATCTCATGCACAAGGTTTGGCGCCTCGGAGTGGTTCTTGCGCTCATCGCCGTCGCATGTCGGGCCGAGGTCAACGTCGTGGTAGAAGTCGAAGAGGACGGTTCCGGCCTGTACGCGGCCGAGGTCGGGCTCGACAAGGAACTTCAGGAGATCTTCGCGAACTTCGGAGCGGAGAGCGGCGACTTCCTTTCCAACTTCGACCTGGACCTGCCAGAAGAGTCTGAGACGACGGAACGGGTTGAAGGCGACATGACCTACGCCGTTACCACATTCACCTTCGACAGCCCCGAAGAACTCGACGCCGTGATCGCGTCGGCGTCGGCGTCGGCGGACGCCAGCAGCCAGTTCGAGAAGTTCAACCTGACGGTCGACGAGAACGGTGCGGAACTCGATGCCGAAATCGTGGTCCCGGACGCGACCGAGGGGCTTTCAGAGGCCGAAGGCCTCGGCCTCGATCCCACGAAGCTGACCGACGAGTTCTTCTCCGTCAATGTCATCGTGGGTATGCCGGGAACCGTCGAAGAGTCCAACGCCGATCGAACTCTCTCTGATGGCCGCCTGCTTGTGGGCCCTCCCGCTCACCGGTGGCAATGTGGAGGTCTACGCCGTCTCAACGACGGGCGGGGGCAGCTTCCCGTGGTGGATCATCGGTGCCGGGTTGCTCGTTCTCTTTGCCCTGCTGGTGTGGTGGTACTTCAGCCGCCGGTCCGACCAGCAGCCCGTCAAGGCGATCCAGGCCGCCAGCGCGGCCGCCGACCCGGGCAACAGCGACCCCAGCTAGGAGGGTGTTGAACAAACGCCGTGCGGGATTGCGCCAGCGAGCAAACGCCTGGTCTCTGGACGTCGCAGCAAGCCCAAGCTGGCGTTGTTCAACTGTCTCCTAGGGGGTTGAACTCAGCCCGTCAGGATCTCAACAATGAGCAGCCCAAGCGGACCGCGCACCGCGCCCACTCCGATTGAGCGGAACCCGGGATCGAGCACGACGGCCCGCTGAGACGGCTCGGCCATGATCCCTTCGTGCGCCGATTTCGGTGAGATGGCCAGTGCCAATACCTCGCCGCTGTGCACCGTCGGGACACCTGCGGCATCAAGACGGTCGTCGAGACTCAAACCGTTCGCATCGATATGGGAGAACCGACCGGTCGTGTAGATCTGTCTGGCATAGTCCTCTGCGAGGGCATTGAGGCCGTCGGATGCCACCACCGGATCTAGTCCCTCGACGACTCGCTCCCGATTGACGAGTTCGACCATTCGCTTCTGCTGCCGATCACCGGAGGCGAGCTGGTCCGGCTTGGCGGGCGGCAGGAGCACCACAATGGTCTCGTCGCCGACGACCCGCCGCTCCCCGAAGAGGTCCTGCAGGCTGATCACCGTCGAGATGACCCGGTCCCCCGACACGACACCAAGTACCGACTGGGGCATCCCCTCGGGATCGGTGAGAGCGCTTGCGATGCTCGACGTTTCGAGTTCATCGGCCCACGCGGCGGGAACCGGCAGCACCGCCAGCAGCGAAATCGCCACGGTGGCCACGAACACACCGGCCAGGATGGCAAAACCCGCTCCGGCGGCGCGATTGAGCGTTGTCAGCCCGGGCACGATCCGAATCCCCTTGTGAACGATCCACGAGATGACCGCGGCCCCGATGGAGATGGTGAGGAACACGATGACGCCGCCGATCAGCCGGGAGATGTCGGGCGAAGCCCCCGACATCGCTTCCACGACCGCCCCGACGGGAGTACTGAGCCGGAAGGCGAGGACCAGCCCCGCAAGGATCACGGCGAGCCCGATTGCCTCGCGAGCGAACCCGCGCAACCAGCCACGAACGGCCAACGCAACCAGGATTGCTCCCAATACAAAGTCGAGCACTAACGACCTCCTCGGCGCCGCATGGCCTACTCCTCCGTCAGAGCATCCGGCGGTGGGGCATCGGGAACGTCCATCTCGACCGTCGGCGTATTGTCGTCACCGTCGTGGCGATGCGCCTTGTCGTCCTCTGCGGCGCGTCGAATCCGACCCAGCAGCGGCTCGGGAGGCTTCTCTTCGATGATGGCTTCGGTCGCCTCCTGCCAGGACTGTCCGAGAATGCGGGTCCGCCAGAGATGACCGAAGATGATCTTCAACGACGCAGCTACCGGCACCACGAGGATCAGCCCCCAAATGCCGCCGACGGCACCACCCAGAATCAACAGCAGGACCACGATCGCCGGGTGGAGTCGAACCGTTGCCCGCAGCACCGTCGGGCTGATGAAGTTGTTGTCGAGTTGCTGCACGATCAGGGCGACCAGCGCCGCCCAAAGAGCGGTGCCGACGTCCGCCGTCACCAACGCGACGATGACGCCGAGGAAACCGCCGATCCAGGGCCCGATGAACGGCACGATGTTGAGGAACCCGGACACCATCCCGATGATGAGCCAGAATCGCAGGCCAATGAGCCAATAGCCGAAGCTCATCATCACGCCGACGATGATCGCCACGAGCACTTGCCCGCGCAGGAATCCTCCAACCGCCCAGCCGAGCTGACGCGAGACGTAGATGACCTCGTCTTTCTGCGGCGGCGGGATCAGACTCTCCGACTCACGCCGGATCCGGTCGAGATCGATCAGGACATAGAAGGCAACAACCGGAGCAACAAAGAACACAAGGATGGCCTCGAACAGGCCGGAGGTGAAAGCGCCGAGCCGATCGAGCGCGGCCGAGATCATCTGGTCCTGGTTCTCGGGATCGTTGAGAAAGTCCTCGACCTGCTGGTAGGACCAGACGTCGGTCTCGAAGCCCAGGTCGGACATGATGCCTTCGATCTCCTTGGCGGAATCCTCATAGATCGTGGGAAACTCGGCAGCCAACTCCTGCGCCTGATCACTGACGCTGGGCAAGACCAGGAACCCGAGGAGGACGATGGCGCCGATCATGATGACATAGGCGATGACCGTCGCAATGATGCGGTGAATGTGAAGCCGATTCTTGAGAAGATTGACGACCGGATTCAGCACGTAGATGAGCACCATGGCGAGCACCACAGGAGCCAGGAGCACCTGGAACTGGGAGAGCAGCCACAGCGACGCCCACAGCAACACGAGAATGCCGACGATGCTCCAGGCCGTGATCCCGGTGCGAGTCAGCAGTCTCGTGATCGACCGGGGGCGCCCAACGATGGGGATCGCACCGTTGTCATCGGGCTCCGGCTCGGCCTGAGGCTCGCTTGTGGTGGTCACGATCAGCCGGCGCTATCGCTGTCGCCGACACTCTCGATGATGCCCCGGAGCCTTTGCTTCCGGATGTGTTTGAGCCTGCGTACCGTCAGCGGTGCGTACTCGAGAGCTTCGGGGTCGTCGGCGCACCGGCGCAAGATCTGGTAGTAGCGCGTCGCACTCATCCCCAGGTATTCGGTGATCGCCCGATCCTTTGGCTGGGGGTACAGCCACCACGCGCCTTCGAAGTCCAGCACTCGCTGGTCTCGTTCTGAGAGATGTGATGCCGACTGCATGCCCGGAGCGTATAGCCAGGGTGCGACAGAAAGGTGGATTTCCCGCGGATGAAGCTTCGCCGGAGCCGGGTACCGGATTCGAACCGGTGACATCCTCTTTACAAGAGAGGTGCTCTGCCAACTGAGCTAACCCGGCGATGCGGCCATAGGGTACTCAATTGAGCCCGCCACGGAGGCGTGCCAGCTCAAAAACGGCGAGCGACGCGGCCACCGACGCGTTGAGGCTCTCAACCTCATCTGCCAGCGGAATCCGCACTGCGGCGTCGAGGCGGTCACCCACGAGCTGGCTCAGCCCGGCACCTTCGGCACCAACGACGATGGCGACGGGATCGGTGAGGAGATCACACCCGAATAGTGACCGTTTGGCGGTGCCGTCGAGCCCGACGATCCACAGGCCCCGCTTGCGTAGGCGAGCAACGGCGTCCGCCACCGAACTGACCACGGCGACACCAACGTGTTCGAGAGCTCCGGCGGCCGTCTTGAAAGCGGTGGGCCCCAGTGGGGCCGCTCGCCTCCCGGAAACGACCATGGCGCCAACTCCGGCGGCGAGGGCGGAGCGAGCGATGGCCCCGACGTTGCGGGGGTCCTCGAGGTGGTCGAGGACGAGCACTGCGGCAGGGTCACCGACGTCCACCGCCTCATTGAGGGTCAGCAGCGGAATCGGCTTGGCGCGAGCCACGACACCTTGGGGAGCGCTGGTGGCCGCCTCAGGTCGAACGTCTTCGACGAAATCGATGGCAACACCACGACCGCGGGCGGCGGCGACGAGTTGTTCGACTTCGGCATGGCGCAGCCGCTGCCGTTCCACCGACATCTGGCGTACCCGGCCGGCGGCGATGGCGGCAGCAACGGCGTGGATGCCTTCGAGGCTATCGCCGATGCCAGCGGGTGCCATCGGCCGTGTCCTCGATGATGATTCCGAGTTCGTCGAGTTCGTCACGAATGGAGTCGGCCGTCGCCCAGTCTCGCTCCGCACGGGCTTGTTCCCGCCGCGCAAGTAACGCCTCAACAGCAATCGCCGTCCTCAGTCTCGGTCGCGCCGACAACGGCCACCATTTGGCGCAGTTGTTCGCTGAGATCGGTGACATCCTTTTCCGGCTCGAGCAAACCGAACACCGTCACCATCTCGTCGTAGGCAGCGACGAGAGAGCCGGCGTCTTCGCCGGAATCGAGGAGGCGGTTGCCTTCGCGCACCGTGTCGAAGACGACCCCGAGACCGCCGGCGACGTCGAAGTCGTCCTCCAGAACCGCCTGAAATCGCCCCATGGTCGCCTCATCGGCGACGCTCTCAACCGGCCCAGGTACCCGGCGCCGGAACGCCCAAAGTCGCTCGAGCGACGCCGTGGCGTCGTCCATCGCCTCCTCGGTGAACTCGACCGGCTTGCGGTAGTGGGTGCGCAAATAGAACAGGCGCATCGCCATGGGCTTGTACTTGTCGAGCGCATCCAGCAGATCAACGATGTGGCCGGTCGATTTGGCCATCTTCTCGCCGCCGAGATTCACCATGCCGTTGTGAATCCAATACTTCGCGAAGGTCGCCCCATCGTTCGCAGCTTCGGCCTGGGCGATCTCGTTCTCGTGGTGGGGAAACACCAGATCGTGGCCGCCGGCGTGGATGTCGAAGCCGAGCCCCAGATACTCGAGCGACATTGCCGAGCACTCGATGTGCCAGCCGGGTCGGCCAAGGCCCCACGGCGACTCCCAACTCGGTTCACCGGGCTTCGCCGCCTTCCAGAGAGCAAAGTCGAGCGGATCACGCTTGTGCTCTCCCGGCTCAACTCGGGCGCCGGATTGCAGTTCGTCGATGTTGCGCCCCGAGAGCTTGCCGTAGCCCGGGAAGGAGCGGACACTGAAGAGCACGTCACCACCAGCCGGGTAGGCGTGATCGGTGGCAATCAGACGCTCGATCATCTCGATCATCTGGGGGATGTGCTCGGTCGCCTTCGGTTCGATCGTCGGCGGCAATACCCCCAGTTTGCGATAGCCGGCCGAGAACGCCCGGGCCGCGTCCACCGCGATCTCATCGGCCGTGCGGCCCTGTGCCGCCGCTGCCGCGATGATCTTGTCATCGACGTCCGTCACGTTCTGGACGTACGTGACCTCGTAGCCGCGCCACATCAGGTACCGGCGCACCACATCGAAGGCGACCGCCGCCCGGCCGTGCCCGACGTGGGGTCGCGACTGGACGGTGGGTCCGCAGATGTAGAACCCGACCTTGCCTTCGTCACGGGTCGTGAACTCGGTGTGGGTGCGTCCGAGCGTGTTGTAGATGCGCATGAGACCGGGATGGTATCAGCGCCCGCCTCCACCGCTACCGTTGGAGCTCACCGGTCGGGAGGTTGAGTGACTATCAGGGAGGAACTCGGCAGGCCGCTCGTGCTCGGACACCGCGGGGCATCGGCTTACGCCGGAGACAACACGCTGGAAGCCTTTCGGCTTGCCGTTGCGCAGGGGGCCGATGGCATCGAAACCGATGTCAGGCTGACAACCGACGGCGTCATGGTGCTTCACCACGAGCCGGACGAGAAGGGTCTTGGGGTGTTCGCCGAGCACTCCTTCGACGAGGTGCGGGCTGCCCTGCCGGAGATCCCCACCATTGACGAGATGCTGGCCACCACCGCCGACGTGCTGCTCAACCTCGAGATCAAGAACGACGCCGACCAGCCGGACTACGACCCGCTGCAGCGCTCTGCCGCCGCAGTTGTTGCCTGGGTCGACGAACACGACCTCCACGACCGGGTAGTGGTGTCATCCTTTGATCCCGAAACCGTCATCCGAATCCGAGTCCTCGACGATCGCATCGTGACCGGTCAACTTCTCGACCATCGCACCGATCCCGACAAGGTGCTGGCCAAGGTCGCCGCCTGCGGCCACCAATGGGTGCTGCCCTACCACCAATGGCTCCGCATCGGCGGGGCCGGCATCATCTCTGAGGCTCACGACCTCGGCCTCGCCGTCGGAACCTGGACCGTCGACAAGCCGAGCCGCATCCGTGCCCTCGCCGACCACGGAATCGACGCCGTCATCACCAACGACCCCAAGACCGCCCTCGAAGCCTTGGCTTAGCGCGCCGTGGATCGCGGGAGTTGCCCCAATGGGGCCTCCTGCACCTCACCCGGTATGAATCACCGTCACTGCGGTCGCTCCGACGCCTTCGTCGCGACCCAGGAAGCCGAGGGCGTCGGTGGTGGTGGCCTTTACCGATACCGAGTCGACCGGAGTGCCGAGTACCTCGGCCAGGCGGGTGCGCATCGCCTCGCGATGGGGAGCAACCCTGACGTTCTGCGCCACGATGGTGAGGTCGACGGAATCGATCTGGTAGCCAGCCCCTGTGACCGTCGCCACGACCTCGGCGAGGAGATCGAGACTGTCCGCCCCTTCCCAGCGCAAGTCGGATGACGGGAAGTAGGTGCCGATGTCCCCGAGAGCGGCAGCGCCGAGCAGTGCGTCGATGAGGGCGTGCACCGCAACGTCGGCGTCGGACGTCCCGATCAGTCCCCGATCGGCGGCAACTTCGACACCTGCCAGCTTGAGTGGGCCGTCACCACCGGTGCGATGGGCATCGAACCCGAACCCGACTCGCATCGGTCCTCCCCGGTCCTAGAGCTCGACCGGCTCTTCGACCTTGGGCAGCGCCCGATCGAGGCGACGAATCGCTTCGTCTTCCTCGAGGACGAGCGCAAACCGCAGCTCGCTGATGATGATCAGTCGGGCTTTGGCCAGCATGCGCTTGAGCGCCGGCGAGATGCCTTTGATCTGCTGGGCGTAGGTCAGGTCGCGGACCACTTCGGCGACTTGGAATATGTCGCCGCTGTTGATCTTCTCGGTGAGCAGCTTGTACCAGCGGCTCCAGTTCGATCCGGCCTCCTGGGGGTCATCTTTGAAGGTGGCGAACACCTTGCGAGCGACATTCTTCGAGATGACGGGGCGCACGCCAAGCTCAACCGCCTTGGTGGTCGGTACCCGCACCGTCAGTTGGTCGGTCGCAACCTCGAGCACGAAGTAGTCATGCTTTTCTCCACCAAAATCGATCCGCTCTTTCTTGATGATCGTGGCCGCGCCGTGATGTGGGTAGACGACCTTGTCGCCCACCTTGAACGGACTCTTGGTGCTGGTGGGACGCTTGGGCGCAGCCGGTGCCGCACCCGTCTCTTTTGGCTCGGCTTTCTTCGCCGCAGGCTTCCTGGCCGCAGGCTTCTTCGCCGCAGGTTTCTTCGCCGCAGGCTTCTTCGCCGCGGTCTTGGTCACCGGCTTCTTCGCCGCGGGCTTCTTCGCCGCGGTCTTGGTCACCGGCTTCTTCGCCGGAGTCTTGGCGGAAGCTTTCGTGGCCGCCTTCGAGGCGGTGGCTTTTGTGGACGTTGTCTTCTTTGCAGGCACGCTAACTCGGGGGGTCGGGAGCGGGCATTGTACAGGCTGAATGGTCTGCGACGACCGGACCGTCAAAAATCAGTGTTCGATGGACCCAAACTGGAGCACACGATCGAAATACGTGCGCAGCTGTTTGGCTCGGGTTGTTCCAACGCCATCGACTTCATCGAGGTCCTCGACCGAAGCCATCAGGAGCGCCTGGAAGCCACGGAAGTGGCCGATCAGCGTGTTCTTCACCGACTCCGGAAGCCGAGGAATACCTGCCAGAAGCCGAACGCCACGGGGCCGAACTGGTCCGTCGAGACTACCCAACCGCAGCACCGTCGCCACTCTGGCGGTGTCGTAGAGGTCCTCGGTCGGGATCTCCTCGAGGCGGTCGAATACCGTCTTGGTCTTCGAACGACGTCGCGGCCCGTAATCGGAGTAGACCACCTCGGCCAGATCGTCGACGCCGTCTATCAGGTCGACCGCTTGGATGGTGATGAGCTGGGCCTCACCGCCGAGTTCGACCACGGTGTTCTCGACGGCTCCGTACAGGCGATGTACGAGCGCGGCCCGTTGCAGAAGCATGGCAACATCGCCGACCGTGACCACATCCTCTACCTCGAGGCGACCGAGCCTGTCTTCGGCTTCCTGGAGCCGGCGGCGGAGGCGCTCGATCGAGTTGAGGGTTTGGTTGGCCTGGGCGTACATCGATGCCGGGCTCCGCAACTCGTAACGATCTCCGTTGGTGTAGACGATCGCAACACTGCGGCCCTCCTCGCTGACGGACAGCACCGGGCACCCGGTTTGCCGAGCAAGCCGTTCGGCGGTGCGAAAACGCGTGCCCGTTTCATATGTAGTGATCGACGCGTCCGGGTTGAAGTGGACATTGGCCCGCATGATCCGATTGCCGTCGGGACTCACGACGATGCCGCCGTCCATCTTGGCGAGTTCGGCAAGGCGTTGCGCGGTGAAAGCCGTGTCGTTGAGCAAGAATCCCCCGCTACATACCGCGTCCACATTGGAACCGGATCCGAGCAACACGAGCGCCCCAGTTCCCTGGCGGAGAATCAAGTCGACCGCGGTGCGCAGCACAGTGCCCGGAGCGAAGCTGCGAAGGATGTCAAGAGAGTCGGGAGTGCGTGACGTCATTGACGGCTGAGACTACTAGAAATCGGCTCTCACCACCCGTCTCGTCGCCAACGGAGTCGGGGTCGCCAGACCGGCCGCGAGCAGGGCATCGGCGATCCGGCCGACCGCGCCATCATCGGGGGCAACGACGGTCGCAACCCCCATGCGCTTGACCTCTTCCCGACGATGGTCCCCCTGTCCAACGGCTCTCACCTCCCCGGTCAGACCGACCTCACCCCAGGCCGCGACGCCGCTCGCCGCCGCTCCGATTCGCGACGAGGCAAGGGCGAGCGCCACCGCCAGGTCGGCTCCAGGCTCCCGAACCCGAAACCCGCCGACGACGCTGACAAACACATCCTGGGCCGCGAAGGAAACGCCGGCATGGCGCTCCAAGACCGCGATGATCTGATGGACCCGGGCGGCTTCGAGGCCCTTGACGCTGCGACGAGGTTGAGGCAACGAGGTTGGTGCCACCAGTGCCTGAACCTCGAGCAACAAGGGCCGACGGCCTTCCATCGATGGAAACAGGACCGTCCCCGGGACGTCGCCGCGCCATCCTCCGTTGAGCACGCTGCCGGGATCCAACAGCTCGACCAGGCCGGTCTCTTGCATTTCGAAGAAGCCCACCTGGTGCACCGCACCAAACCGGTTCTTCAGATTCCTCAGCAGGCGCAGCCCCCAGTCGGGGTCACCTTCGAGGTATAGCACCACATCCACCATGTGCTCGAGAAGTTTGGGGCCGGCAATCGAACCCTCCTTGGTGACATGGCCGACGATGAAAACCGGAATCGACGATCGTTTGGCGAGCGCGACGAGCCGCGCCCCGCACTCTCTCACCTGCGCCACCATTCCGGGGCTGCCTTCGATCTCTCCGGTGGCGAAGGTCTGGATCGAATCGACGACGAGCGCTGCGGGCTGCAGCTCTTCAGCCAGACGAATCACCTCGTCGACGTCGTTGGTCGCCGTGACCAGCACCTTGTCCAAGTCAACACCGAGGCGCCGCGCCCGCATCGCAATCTGGCCGACCGACTCTTCGGCAGACGCCACCAACGTGGCCCGCCCGGGACCGGCGAGAAGGGCGGCGGCCTGGAGCAACAGCGTGGACTTCCCCACCCCCGGTTCGCCACCGACGAGAATTGCCGCACCGGACACCAACCCGCCGCCGAGCACCCGGTCGATCTCACCGATCCCCACCGGCCTTCGTTCCACGGGTTGTGATCCGGCAGCAGCAAGTGAGACGGCCTTCGAAGAGGCGGGCGACTGCTTAGCTCCTCGAAGCTCTTGCAGCGCCCCCTTCTCCCGACACTGCGGGCAGAAACCCATCCACTTGCCGCTGTGGAATCCGCAGGCGCGGCACTCAAATCGGACCCGACCGTTGACGCTTTTCGCCATCGTGTTGCCTGCCTCTTTCCCTCGTTACTGCCCAGAACACTGCCGAATCGATGATGGGCAGGTTCCACAACGGTAGGGAGCGGGTGTGACAGAAACCCGTCGTCAGCGCCGCACGTAGCGCCGGATTGCCCAGATCAGCAGGGCAAGAACCACGACAAGAAGCAGGATGCCACCAAGGACGTTCGACCCCGTCCAGGTCTCGACTTCTCGTACCGCGCGAATATCCACCATTCGTGGCACAATAGCCCCGTTCACATTGGCAAACCGGCGCCGGTCCCCGTTTGCCCGTACTCACCCCACCGGCATGAAGGAGCCCCGTTGGAGGACGACAGGCCTGTCGATTCGTTCGACGATTTGTTCGAGCCCTTCGAACTCGAGGACGGTCCGCCACCCCCGGGCACCAAACCGCCGCCGCCCCGCAAGGAAGCGGCTCCCAAGAAGGAGGCGGTGCCTACGGTGGCATGCCCGTCATGTGGCACCGTAAACCAGGCGTACAACCGCCATTGTGAGGCGTGTGGCGCCCGGCTGGGCAAGAGCCCACTGCCGGTGGCTCCGCCGCCCATGGTGCGCGCTACGCCCGGTGGCCGGGCCCTCGGCGTTCTCGCCGCAGTGGTTCTGGTCGTCGCCCTCGCGGCCCTCTTGTTCAACGTCTTTGGCGGTGGCGGTGACGAGACGGCAGCAACAACGACCACGATCACCACGACCACCCAGCCGGTATTCGTACAGGAACTCCAGCCAACGTCGGCTGAGGCAAATTCGGAGCTCAGCCCCTCATTTGGCGCTGCCAACCTCATCGACGCCGACCCGGCAACCGAGTGGCAGGATCAGGGTTTGCGCGGCATCGGCGCCGCGCTCACGTTCCGGTTCTCCCAACCGGTTGAGATCACCGAGATCGAGATCGTCAACATTCCCGATGAGGACCGGTACAGGCAGAACTACCGGATCAAGGGCTACAAGATCACCGTCGACGACCTCAGCTACGACATCTCCGGCCAGTTGACCGACGTCAACACGCCGCAGACGGTCGATGTCGCCAGCATCAGCACCCGGGTGCTCACAATCGAGGTCACCTCGACCTACAAGGCAGAAGGGGTCGGCGATCTGCCGCCGTTCACGGAACTGGTCTTGGCCGACGTTCGCTTCTTCGGACGCTTGAGCCAGTAGCACCCCGGACGGCAGTGGCGCAGGACGGTGCTGGATGACCGGCGTGGGCGCTTGCCATGCCAACCAAGCGTCGGTTCAGCTCTCCACCAGCGAGCACGCACTGACGTCGTTCAACCGGCGCTAGTCCTTGATGTAGGGCTGACCGTCTGCGGCGGGAGGACGGCTCCGACCGACCACGCCGGCAACGACGATGATCGTCACGATGTAGGGCGTCATCGAGAGGAACTCAGACGGGATCGGGGTTCCCAGGATGCCGAGCTTCTGCTGCAGGGCACGGGCGAACCCGAAGACCAACCCGGCCCCGAGAGCACCAAGCGGCATCCAGCGGCCGAAGATCATCGCGGCGAGGCCGATGAAGCCGATGCCGGCGGTGAGGTTCTCCTCAAATCGTGACACCTGGGCGAGGGTGAGGAAGGCACCGCCAAACCCGGCGATCATCCCGCCGTAGATCACGTTGCGATAGCGAGTCCGATACACATTGATGCCGACGGTATCGGCCGCCTTGGGATGCTCACCCACCGACCGTGACCGCAGACCCCACCGGGTGTAGAACAACCCGAAGTGGAGCAGGATCACCAGGATGAAGGTGGCGTAGATGAAGAAGTTGTGGTCGAAGAACATGGGACCAAGCACCGGGATGTCGCCCAAGATGGGGATCTTGAGCGAGCCAAACCGGCCAGGCGAGTTCAGGTTCTGCGCTTCGGAAAGGACACGGCGCGCCAGGAACGATGTCAGGCCAAGCGCGAAGATGTTGATGACTACGCCAGCGATGATCTGGTCGATCCTGAAGCGGATCGCCAGCACCGCCAGGACCGCGCCGAGCAGCGCCCCGGCGAGAATGGCCCCGACCAACCCAGCCCAAATACCCCACGCCGAACCGACGATGGTTCCCACGAAGGCGGAGGTCAGCAACTGACCTTCGATGCCGATATTGATCACCGCCACGCGCTCGCACATCAAACCGCTGAGTGCCCCCAGGGTGACGGGCACCGAGAGCACCACGGTGGAGCGCAACATGCCAACCAGGCTGAACGACTGGCCGGCGGCGGCCCACGTCAGGAAGGCGAGCGCAGTCAATCCGAGCCCGATCGCAAGCGCCAGATTGGTCCACTTCAGGTGGGTTCGCCGCAACACCCACCCTCCGAGGAAGGCGAGGATGGCGGCGGCGACAAAGGCCAACCACTGCGCGTTGACCTCCCAGGTGATTCCCTGGAATCGATCACCGGGCAACGAGAGGTTGAAGGTCGATGTCGCTCCGGATTCAGTTCCCAGGCCAAACGCCCAGAAGACAAAGACCCCAAGCAGGATGAGCACAACTCCAATTGCGGTAGCCCGCCGTTCCTGCGGGGTCGCCCGAGTCTTCAGCGTCGTATCTGGTGTCGTTGCTGCCGCCGTCATCCGCCCCACCCAGTCGAGATCGTCGTTCCCGCGTCCTGCTCAGGAGTCTTGATCCGGTAGATCGCCCGCACCAACTCGGGTGCGGCGATCATCACAATGATCAGTGCCTGTAAGACGAGGACGAGGTCTATCGGAATCCCGGCGGAACCCTGCATGGTGCGGCCGCCGGCTCGAAGCGCCCCGAACAGTAGCCCAGCGAACAAGACCCCAATCGGATGGGACCGGCCGAGCAGCGCCAGCGCGATAGCATCAAAACCGATGGTACCGGCGAAGTTCGAGATCCCTCGGTACGGCTCGAGGCCAAGAATCTGATTGGCGCCCCCGATCCCGGCCAACGCCCCGGAAACGGCCATCACCGAGACGTACACCCACGCCACGTTCATCCCGGCATAGCGACCGCCGTGCGGGTTGAAGCCGACGGCACGGAACTCATACCCAATCGTGGTGCGGTACATCAACCACCACACGAAGAACACCGCTACGAGCGCGATGAAGAACCCGATGTTGAAGCGATATCCGCTGAACAGTGTCGGGAATTGGGCCGAGGAGTTGGCTTGCTGGGAAATCGGATCGTTCCGGCCCGCTTCCTGAAAGACCGACGACTTGAGCCAGTAGTCGACCAGGAACAGCGCAATGAAGTTGAGCATGATCGTGGTGATGACCTCATGGGCCCCGGTGCGTGCCTTGAGAAGACCTGCGATGCCGGCCCAGATTGCGCCACCGATCATCGCAGCCACGAGTGCCAGGGGAATGTGGATGATCGCCGGTAGCGCAAAACTGAAGCCAACCCATAGGGCCGCCATGCCACCGATATGCATCTGCCCATTGACGCCGATGTTGAACAGACCGGCCTGGAAGCCGACCGCAACGGCGAGACCGGCCAAGATGAGCGGGGTTGCCGCGAAGAGCGTCTCCGAGATAGCCCGCAACGAGCCAAATGAGCCCTGGAACAGGGCCTTGTAGGCCTCCCATACGCCGCTCAACGTAAGCCGGGCAGCCTCGACCGGGTCGGTCCCCCAGACACTCAGGGTGTCGATATCGGTCAACGCAATGATGATGGCGCCGATGATCAGCGCGGTGAGCATGGCAAGCGCGGGGACCAGAAGCGCTTGACCCACCGAACTGCCGACACCGGTGACCCGGGCAAAGAATTGGCCCCAGTATTGGTCCTCAGGAGGAGGTTTGCCGTCACTCACAGTGGCTCCTTCCCGGGATCCTCACCGGCCTCGGCTTCTTGCGTGTAGCGGGCTCGCCAGTTGTCTTCACCCTCTGTTTCCTTCTCGAGCTCCGCATCGGCCTCGTCTTCAGTTGAGCTGCCGAGCATCGCCAAGCCGATCTCGGTTGTCGTTGCCGATCCATCGAACTCGCCGGCGATCTCACCTTCAAACATCACGAGGATACGATCCGACAGGGCACGAATCTCGTCGAGTTCGGACGACACGATCAGCACCGCAGCACCCTCGTCGCGTTCCTCGACGATGCGCGAATGGATGTATTCGATCGATCCAACGTCAATGCCGCGGGTCGGCTGGGAAGCAATGACGAGCTTCACGTCTCGGTCGAACTCCCGGGCCACGATGACCTTCTGCTGATTGCCTCCAGAGAGGTTCGATACCAGCACGTCTACGTTCGGCGTGCGCACGTCGTACTGTTCGACTAGTCGCTCTGCCTGGTCGTGTGCTGCGTTCCAGTCCATCCGAACGCCCTTGGAGATGGGTTTCTCGTAGTACGAGTCGAGCACGATGTTCTCCGTCACGGTGAACGGAAGGACCAAGCCGCTCTTCTGCCTGTCTTCGGGCACGTGGGCTACGTCCATCTTGTGGATGGCGCGCGGCGACTTGGTCGTGATGTCCTCATTCCCGAGAAACACCGCTCCCCCGAGCGAGGTACGCAGACCCGTGAGCGACTCAACGAGTTCCGTCTGCCCGTTGCCTTGGACGCCGGCGATGCCGACGATCTCACCGGCGCGGACCTCGAGCGAGAGCCCATTGACGGCCCGCTGCTGGCGATCGTCGAGCACCACGAGGTCCTTGACCGAGAGCACGACGTCCTTGGGTTGCGCAACGCTGCGGTCGACCACCAGGTCAACCGGGCGACCGACCATCAACTCGGCCAGCTTCGCCTCGTCCACATCTGCCGGCAGGACCTCAGCAACCGTCTTGCCGCGCCGCATGATCACGATGCGGTCGGCAACCTCGAGCGCCTCGCCGAGCTTGTGGCTGATGAAGACAATGCCCTTGCCGTCCGACTTCAGGCCGTTGACGATCTCGAAGAAGCCATCGACCTCAGTTGGGGTGAGGACAGAGGTCGGTTCATCGAAGATGACGAAGCGGGCTTCGCGAGCAAGCACCTTGATGATCTCAACCCGCTGTTGGATGCCCACCGGGAGGTCTTCGATGATGGCGTCCGGGTCGACGTCGAGGCTGTAACGGCCGGAGATCTCTCGAACGGTCTTGCGGGCCCTGCGCTTGTCGAGCCATCCGAGGCGCTCGGTCGGCTCGTCTCCAAGGATCACATTCTCGGAGACCGTGAAGACAGGGACGAGCATGAAGTGCTGATGGACCATGCCGATTCCCGCGGCGATGGCATCACCTGGTGATTTGAGGTCGAGCGGTTCTCCGTCGATGAGCACCTCACCGGAGGTCGGGCTGTAGAGCCCGTAGAGGATGTTCATCAGGGTGGTCTTGCCGGCCCCGTTCTCCCCCAGCAACGCGATGATTTCGCCTTCACCAACCGTGAGGTTGACGTCGTCGTTGGCGAGAACTCCCGGGAACTGCTTGGTGATGTGCCTCAGCTCAAGTTCCAACGCTGCCTCCTGCGCGCCACATGTCAGATGCACACTAGAGCGTCAGGCGCCGTCATGCCGAAACGCGAGTGGGGCCCCCAGAGGGGGGCCCCACTCTGCAGATCGATCAAACGATCGGCTGTAGTTCTTGCCTAATAGCCAACAGGCGTGAACGCGGCCTGAACGACACCATCTTTGATGTCCTGGAGCAGCTGCTGGACCTCGGCATCCAGCTCGGCCGGAACCCGATCCGCCCAGTCGTGGTAGTCGGAGAGGCCAACGCCGTCGTTGGCAAGGTTGCCGACGAAGGAACCTGAGGTCCAGGTGCCCTCGAGCTGGTCTTGCACGGACAGGGTGATGAACGGAGCAATCGCCTTCTCAACCGTCGTCAGCCAGAGCGGCTGATACTGGGCGTCCATGGCGAAGTAGGCGTCCGCATCGACACCAATGAGGGCAGCGTCATAACCACCATCATTGATGGCATCGCCTGCCGGCAGGTTGATGGCACCGCCGACCGGGATGATCATGTCACAGCCCTCCTGGAACAGGCTATTCGCAGTGGAGCGAGCCAGGTCCATGTCGGTGAAACTGCCGGTGAACAGGCCATCCTGAGCTTCCACATCCCAGCCCTTGACCTCAATGTCCGTACCCTTGACCTCGTTGTAGTACGCCGCACCACGAGTGAAGCCGTCCATGAAGATGGACACGGTCGGGAAGTTGGCACCACCGTAGGTGCACAGAATCCCGGTCTGGGACATGCCGGCGGCCAAATAGCCGGCGGCAAAGGCCGCTTCATCGGTCTGGTAGACGAGTTCACGTACGTTGGGCAGAGCCAACGGTGCGAAGTTCTCGTCGGTGAGGACGTTGTCGATCATCGTGAAGATGATGTCCGGGTTGGCCGCGGCGTTGATCGCCGTCACCTCACCGAGCGCAAAGCCCACGGTCACGATGTGCTGGCAGCCCTGCTCGACGAACTGATCGATGTTCGGCTGCCAGTCGGAAGCGTCGGTCGACTCGAGGTAATACGAGTCTGCGGTGGCATAGCCGGCATCCATTGCCGCCTGCACCCCGGCCCACGCACTGGCGTTGAAGCTGCGGTCGTCTACGCCGGCAAGGTCCGTCACCAGACAGGTCTTGATGGCGTTCTCAGCTTCTGCTGCTGTGGTGGTGGTTGTCTCACCGGACGCAGCGACCGTGGTGGTGGTGGTATCGCCACCGGTGTCTCCGGTGCCACTGGTGTCGTCATCGTCGCCGCACGCAGCAACGATCAGCGCGAACGCCGCAATCAGCGCGATTAACGCATATCTTCTTCTCGAAAGCATGAAAGGGTTTCCTCCTCCTGGGGATAAAGCGATCCGTGCACGCACGGATCTCACCTTCAGAATGGTAGCCCAGCTTGGCGCAACCGTGCGAAGTCTCGGACCCTTTCGAACGGGCCAGAAGACCCTGGAAACGTCAGCTCTCGGAGTCGCCGGCCAGCTCGACGGGCGGCTGGTCTGGCGTTTCGACGGACGTGAACGACAAGCTGATTTCATCGTCGGGGTCGATGTCGACGAGCACGGTCGCTCCGGCGGGGAACTCCTTGTGCAGCACTTTCTCCGACAACGGATCCTCGAGCAATCGCTGGATGGCCCGCCGCAAGGGTCGAGCCCCGAGCTGTGGGTCGTAGCCGGACTTGGCAAGCCGCCCCTTGGCGTCCTCGGAAAGCACCAGGTCCAACGCCTGCGATTCGAGCTGGCTGCGCACCCGGGTCAGTAGCAGGTCGACGATCTCCTTGACCTCGGTCATGGTCAACTCGTGGAACACGATGACCTCGTCGATGCGGTTGAGGAACTCCGGCCGGAAGTGGCCCTTGAGCGCCTCCATGACCTTGTCCTTGATCTGCTGGTAGCTGAGATCGTCGCTGTCGGCCATGAAGCCGATCGACTTCTTCTTGAGTTCGGCGGTACCAAGGTTCGAGGTCATGATGATGACGGTGTTCTTGAAGTCGATCTGGCGGCCTTGCGAGTCGGTCAGGCGACCGTCTTCGAGAATCTGCAAGAGGATGTTGAAAACGTCGGGGTGCGCCTTCTCGATCTCGTCAAAGAGGACCACTGAGAATGGCTTGCGACGGACGGCCTCGGTGAGCTGGCCTCCTTCGTCGTACCCGACGTAGCCGGGGGGCGAACCGACGAGGCGGCTGACCGCAAACTTCTCCATGTACTCCGACATGTCGATTTGGATGAGTGCGTCCTCGTCGCCGAACAGGAACTCGGTGAGTGCCTTGGCCGTTTCGGTTTTACCAACCCCAGACGGGCCCAGGAAGATGAACGAACCCGACGGCCGCTTGGGATCCTTGAGACCGGCCCTGGTACGGCGGATCGCCTTGCTGACCACCTGGATGGCATCGTGCTGGCCGATGATCCGCTTGTGGAGTTCATCCTCCATGGCGAGCAGCCTGGTGGTTTCCTCCTCGGTGAGACGGTGAACGGGAATTCCCGTCCATTGCGCCAAAACCACCGCGATCTCTTCCTCGTCGATCACCGACGAGTAGTCGAGCCCGGCGGTGGCGGCGTCGGCTTCCTTCTCGGAGCGATCGGACATCAGCGTCCGCTCCTGATCTCGCAACTGGGCGGCGCGTTCGAACTGCTGGGACTGGACCGCCTCACGCTTGTCGCGGCGAAGCTGACCAATCCGCTCGTCGATCTCTTTGACATCGGGCGGCAGGTCGCTGCGTTGGAGACGCATCCGGCTGCCGGCTTCGTCGATCAAATCGATCGCCTTGTCCGGCAGATACCGGTCGGCGATGTAGCGGTCGGCGAGGTTGGCGGCAGAGACGAGGGACTGGTCGGTGAAGCGCACCTTGTGGTGCTCCTCGTAGCTGTCGCGCAGCCCTTCGAGGATCTTGATGGTGTCGGCCACCGTGGGCTCCTCAACCTGAATTGGCTGGAAGCGCCGCTCGAGTGCCGAGTCCTTCTCCAGGTACTTGCGGTACTCCTCGAGTGTGGTGGCCCCGACCGTCTGCAACTCACCGCGGGCGAGCATCGGTTTGAGGATGCTCGCGGCGTCGATGGCGCCTTCTGCGGCGCCGGCACCGACCAACGTGTGGATCTCATCGATGAACAGAATGATGTCGCCGCGGGTGCGGATCTCCTTCAAGACCTTCTTGAGCCGCTCCTCGAAGTCGCCGCGGTAGCGCGACCCCGCAACAAGGGCACCGAGGTCGAGGGTGTAGAGATGTTTGTCCGTCAGCGTGTCCGGCACGGTTCCTTCGACGATCTGCTGGGCGAGACCCTCAACGATGGCAGTCTTGCCGACGCCGGGTTCGCCGATGAGGACAGGATTGTTCTTGGTGCGCCGCGACAGCACCTGCATCACCCGCTCGATCTCCTTGGAACGGCCGATCACGGGGTCGAGTTTGCGGTCGCGGGCGAGTTGCGTGAGGTTGCGGCCGAATTGGTCGAGCACCGTCGAGCCGCTCGGGGCACTCTCGCTGCTCCCCCGGGCGCTGCCGCCGGGATGGGAGCTGCCGGGTTCATCTTCGCCTTGAACGCCGGACAGCAACTGGATGACGGTCTGGCGGACCTTGTGGAGGTCGGCGCCGAGCTTCTGCAGCACCTGGGCGGCGACACCCTCGCCCTCTCGGATCAAACCGAGGAGGATGTGCTCCGTCCCGATGTAGTTGTGGCCGAGCTGAAGCGCCTCACGTAACGAGAGTTCGAGGACCTTCTTGGCGCGGGGCGTGAACGGGATGTGTCCGCTCGGAGCCTGCGAGCCCTGACCGATGATTTCGACGACCTGGGAGCGAACCGATTCGAGGCTGATGCCCATGCTCTCGAGACCACGAGCCGCAACACCCTCACCCTCGTGGATCAGACCAAGAAGGATGTGCTCGGTTCCGATGTAGTTGTGGTTGAGGAGCCGCGCCTCTTCCTGGGCCAGGACGACGACTCTTCGAGCCCGGTCGGTGAACCGTTCAAACACCTTGCTTCACCTCAGTAGACCATGCAACACACGGGTTCTCCCGTGTGGTTTGGTGAGTATAGCGACGGGCTGTTCCTACCCCTGGATCGGATGGTGTCGGCCCGCGACCATGCTCATCTTCCAGTTTCGGCCGGAAATCGGCCGATGTGAAGGGGAACAATTCGCGTGCAGTGGTTCGACAACTGAGTGGGCTCTAGTCGTGGGCGCCGGGTGAGCCGGCATCAGCGTGAACCTCGCACGCAACAGCGTCGGCGGTGCCGTTAACCTCTGACCCATGGTCGATCAACCGGTATTTCGCGAGCTGGTTCCCATTCCGCGGGTTTGGGAGCGGCTGGTGCGTGTCGAGGACCGGCTGATCGAGGTGACAACTGCGCAGACTCCGTTTCTGACCGAGGTCGCCCAACACCTCCTCCTCGCCGGCGGCAAGCGGTATCGACCCTTGCTGGCGCAGGTGGCCGCCGAGCTCGGCCCTGAACCGGGACCGCCGCCCGTCGAAGCCGGCGTCGCCGTGGAGTTGGTTCACGCCGGTTCGCTCTATCACGACGACGTAATCGACAACTCCGACACTCGTCACGGGGTTGCTTCGGTCAACTTCGAGTGGAACAACACCGCAGCCATTCTCGGCGGCGATTTCTTGTTGGCCAAGGCGTCGGAGGTGGCGGCACCCCTCGGTGAAGAGGCCGTGACCCTCATCGCTCAGACATACGCAACGCTGTGCGAAGGCCAGGTGCTCGAACTCCAACTCGGGGGCAGCATCGATCACGGTCCCCAGGAGTACCTCGCCGTGGTCGGCGGCAAGACGGCCAGCCTGATTCGAACCTCCGCTCGACTCGGCGCACTCACCGCCGGCGCCGATCGAGACACCATCGAAGCCATCTCTGAGTGGGCATGGGAGATGGGGATCGTGTTCCAGATGGCTGACGACGTGCTCGATCTGATTGCCGACGAAGCATTCCTCGGTAAACCAGCCGGCAGCGATATCGGCGAGGGAACCTTCACTCTGCCCGTCCTCTACGCCGCGGCAGGATCCAACGGTCGAGAGATCAAGGAAATCCTGAGCCGAGGACTCCCCTGCAAACGTGAAGACATTGATCGCGTGATCGCACTCGTCGTGGAAGGTGGCTACGTCGACCAGGTACTCGACGAGGCGACCGAGCGACTCAGAATCGCCGAAAAGGCCGCAGCTCGCATCGCGGAGAATCCGATCACTCCCGTACTGCGAAACCTGGACCGTTACCTGTTGGACCGGGTTGAAGCAGCGCGGCAGTAGGCACCTCGAGCCCTCGCTGCCGACCGCGAAGGCGCACGGGTTCACAGAGGGGGGCCTACGGACCCCGCACCGCTACAGGGCGTCTTCGTTGTGGATCTCTACGGAGGCGATGTCTCCGGCGGGGGTGAACTCGAAGACCTGACCGTAGAAGCTGAGCTCGGCTTCGGCGGCAGCTTCGATGTTCTGAGCCTTGCGGAAGCCGTGCCCTTCTCCCTCGAACGTGACGTACGCATAAGGCAAGCCCTTCGCATCGAGGGCCGCGGCCATATCTTCGGCTTGCGAGGGAGGCACCACCTTGTCATCGAGTCCCTGGAACAGGATGACCGGGCACGACAGCTCGTCGGTGTGGTTCAGCGGCGAGCGCAATCGATACAGATCCTCGGTTTCCGGATAGGGCCCGATCATCGAGTCGAGATAGCGAGACTCGAACTTGTGGGTCATCTCGGCGAGGGCGATCAGGTCGCCGACCCCGAAGTAGGATGCACCCGCCGCAAACACGTCGTGGAACGTGAGCGCGCACAGCGTCGTATAACCGCCGGCGGATCCTCCTCGAATCGCCATCCGTTCACCGTCGACGTGACCGCCCGCGGCGAGATATCGAGCCGCGGCAATGCAGTCTTCGGTGTCGACGACTCCCCAATTGCCGTTGAGGGCCTCGCGGTATGCCCGCCCATACCCGGTCGATCCTCGGTAGTTGACGTCGACCAAGGCGAAGCCACGGCTGGTCCAGAACTGGTTGGTCAGGGACAGCTCCGCCGTGGTCGCGCTGGTCGGGCCACCGTGGCTGACAACCAACAGCGGCGGCAGCTCGTCGGCGGGGCCCATAAAGTCTGGATTCGTCGGCGGGTAGTAGAAGGCATGGGCGGTGGCGCCACTGCCGGTCGGGAACTCAATGGCCTCCGGCTTCGACAGGAACCCGTGATCCACATCGATGGATTGACTCGACGCGATCGTCTCGGACTTGCCCGTGTTGAGATCGACCCTCACGAGTCCCAACGGGTCGGAGTGGCTGCCGGCGATCAGGAACACCTCGTTGCGTCCGATCGCCAAAGACGTCCCGATGGTGTCGCGGTCGATCTTGACCGTCGTGAGCGTGCCGCGGTCGAGAGTGGCGAGCCCCTCGTGCCCGCCCGTGGAGTAGACGCACACAATCCGACCCTTTGGGTCGAAACAGTACGAGCGCATTGCGAACAGCCATTGGGGAAAGCCAAACTCGGCCTCCGCCGGATAGATGTCGCCGTCTTCACCATCGCGGCTCCGATACAGGTTCCACCAGCCGGTTCGATCGGAGACGAAGTGCAGGTCGCCGTCGGGCGACCACTCCGGTTGGAAAATCGACTCATCGATACCCCCGGCGACCCGCTCGGGCTCGGACACGGATCCGTCGGCGTCGAGGGCACCGACCCAGAGTTCCGTGCCGTCCCACGGCATATTCGGATGTTCCCAGGCCAGCCAGGCAAGCCGGTTGCCGTCCGGGCTGACCCGCGGCGAGGAGAAGAAGTCGTGGCCCGAGGCGATCACCCTTGGAGCCCTCGAGCCGTCCGTTGGGAAGACCACAAGGGTGTTGGTCGGCTCCCGGTTCTCGTGGTGCCGCTCTCGCACCGCGATGATCAGGTCGCCGTGGAACGTGAAGTCGGCGTAGCGGTCGCCGGCCGGGATCTGCGGTTCGGGTGTGATGGCGACGGGCTCGCTGCCGTCGAGCCGGTAGACCCTCTGGTCGACGAAGTTGCACGAAACGACGACACCGCCGGAGACCCCGTAGGCTCCCCCACCGTACTCATTCGCTCGCGACCGCGAATCCATCTCGGGCGGAGTCACGTCGCGGGTCACTCCGTCGGCTTTCCTGCTCACGATGACCGACCGGCCCCCCTCCAGGGGGCGGGACTCAATCCAGTAGGTGACGCCCTGGTCGTGTTCGACCTGGCTGAGCCGGATCGCGCTGGCGGTGAGCATCTCAGCCGTGATCGGCGAGTCCCATGAACCGTACGGTGCCGTCGTCGTCATCGCTCATCCCCTTGTCATCAGGAGCCACGCTACTGCGCTCTGCGGCGACCAGAATCCACGAAGGTCGCTCGCTATCGTTCTTCCATGGCGATCCAATCACTGCGTACCGACGATTCTCGGTTTGCCGACCTGCCGGGTTGGCCGTATGCCCCGCACTACGCCGATTCCCTCCCCGGCTACGAGGGACTGCGAATGCACTACGTGGACGAAGGGCCGGCCGATGCTCCGGTGTTCCTTTGCCTCCACGGGGAGCCCACCTGGGCCTATCTGTACAGGAGGATGATCCCGGTGTTCCTGGCGTCGGGGGCTCGGGTCGTTGCCCCGGACTTCTTCGGATTCGGACGTTCGGACAAACCCGTCGCCGACACCGCCTACACGTGGGACTTCCACCGCAACGCCCTGCTGGCCCTGGTCGAGGCCCTCGCCCTGACCGACATCTCCTTGGTCGTGCAGGATTGGGGCGGGCTGCTCGGGTTGACCGTGCCCGTCGAGTACCCCGAGCGAGTCAGCCGCCTGCTGATCATGAACACAGGCTTTGGCGTCGGTTCCAAGCCGAGCGACGGATTTGTGGCGTGGCGGGAGTTCGTGGCGAAGACCCCCGACCTCGACGTCGGGAGGCTGATCGCAGGAGGCACTCCCCATCTCACGCCGGAGGAGATTGCCGCCTACGACGCCCCCTTCCCCGGGCCTGAGTACAAAGCCGGAGTGCGAACGTTTCCATCGCTCGTACCCACCGACCCTGAGATGGACGGGGTCGCCGTGTCGCGCCGAGCCATGCAATGGTGGCGGGAGGAGTTCGACGGACCGTCGTTCATGGCGATCGGGATGATGGACCCGGTCCTCGGCGCACCGGTGATGGAGCGCGTTCACGCCGTGATCCGGGGCTGCCCGGAGCCGATGCGGGTCGAAGAAGCCGGCCACTTCGTCCAAGAATGGGGCGAGCCGGTGGCGCGAGCTGCCCTCGAGACCTGGGGCGGCTGACCCGCGCCCCTCCCGGTGGCGGCCCAGGATGACACGATCACGTCCTGCGGCGCCGATGGTGTGTCCGGCGGCGATGAGAGGCAAAAGGCCCTTCTCCGGCCAAGGCCCCTGGCGAACAATGGAGCGTGAGTCTGGAGGGGGACATGGCAGAAGATCGCGTAACGATCGAGCCCGGATTCAGACCACGATCCGATCCCACGAGGGACCGGGGTCACACCCTCAGTTGGATTGGGGCGGTCGCCATGGTGGTCGCCGCGTTCATCTTCGGGGCACTCGTCAGCTTGCCGACGCCAGCCGGCGACGAACTTGCCGCAGCCTCTCCGACGATCACCACTCCACGGGAGGTCGACGCTGATCACCCTCCCACCGCTGAGGCACCGGCTACCACGCTTCCGGCGGATGAGCCGCAAAACCAGCCCCTGGCGGCCCTGGACGTGCCGCTCCAAGAAATGGTGCCGGAGTTCGCTGACACGATCTTGATGCTGACAACGCCGGCGGACAGCTTCAACGTCATCAGGTGGCGCGCCTCGTTGCCGGTGACCGAGATGATGCTGTCGTTGGATCGCCACGAGTCCGGCGAGGGCGACGGTTGGCCGTTGGGGCTGGACGCCTCCGGCTACCGGTTTGCCCAGGCCGTTTCCGAGCGCACGGTGAGGGTGCATGCGGTTTCTAGCGGATCGGCTGCCTGGCAGAGTGGGAACATCGGCGATGGGCTGGTTGCCGTCGTCTGGCATGACACCGAGCCGAGCCGGTTGGCCTGGCTGGAATGCCCCCAGATGACGGCAGGCACCACGGCCCTCGCCACCGTCGACTTCTGGAATGAACCACCAACACCCTCGATACTGCAATCCATCGATCACGACTGCGAACAATTGTGGCTTCAGCGTTGGGGGGACTGGGGAGCGGTGTTGATGTCGGATGAATCGCCGCTCCTCGTTGACCCAGCCGGCACGGTCGTGCCATTCGATCCGGAGTCCCGGATGCTGGCCGCCGGCCCGGACGGCGCCACACTGTGGGCCACGTCGAATCCCGATGGCCGCGGTGAGACTCTGGTCGCCCGGTCGGCCACCGGCGAACACCGGGTCGTGATACCCGACCTGAGTAGTGATGGAGTGCCTTCGCAGGCCTCATGGTCGCCCGATGGTGCCCACGTCGCCCTGAGCTTTGGCTCAGATTGGGCCGATCCCGGCGAGAGAGGGCTTCGGGTCATGGACGTCGCGAACGGTGCCGTCGTTGCCGAATTCGCCGAAGTCGGCGCCACCGTCATCACCATGGCGTGGTCGAGCGATGGTCGCTTTCTGATCTACGAGTCGTGGCGGCCGCAAACCGGCAAATTGGTCTTCTACGACACGACGACCAACACCACGACAGTGATCCCGATCTCCGAGATCGTGGACGAGATCAGAGTCCACGACCCAGCCACGCTCGTGCTCCCCGAGTTCAGCGGCATGGCAAGGACCGGACTCGACCTTGGAGGTGTTTCCCCGAGTTCCGACCGAGGCGTGCCCCCGCCATCCGGCGATGACTCGTCGCTCGATATCGTCCGGGTTCGGCTCCCCGTCGACGCCCGCACGGCACCGCCCGACAATCCACGCCTCGACTTCCTCAACACGGAGTGTTACGAATTCTGCCACCGCGATGCAGTGGTGATCAATCCCGACGATGAGCTCGAGGGCAGTGGCATCTGGCTGGCGGAAGAACCCTTCCACGTCCGTCACGGGTTCGTCAACGAGGGAGAGCAACCGCTGGGTGAGGACTTCACCGTCGAACTCACCGTGACACGACGCCAGGGACCCGTGGCCGACGATATCGCCTACACGCTCAACCACACCTACCGCTTCTCACCCGACTACGTCATGCGGGCCACCACGGCGGAATGTGGGCCCGGGTACCTGGATCAGGTCGAGCCACAAACCTGCGAATGGTTCGTCCACGATTTCGCCGAAGGGCTTCCTCCGGGCAGATACGACATCTGGGCGGAGTGGTTCGCCCCCTGCTCGGCGTGGCTCGACCTCGGGTTCGTCGATGCCTGCGCGGACCCAGACGAGGTCACTACCAAATTCGCCGGGTCCGTGAACATGCCGTTCCACGGAGAGGGCTATGAAGGGGCCCCGCCCTCCTTCGACACCGACTAGCCCGACCGTCTCGGCGTCGAGGTCGTGTCGGTGAGCAGACCTCTCTCGGCTGCGATTCGAGCGGCGTCGTGTCGCGTCGACGCATCGAGCTTGGCCAGGATCGCCGAGACGTGGTGATCAACGGTCTTCGGCGACACAAACAAGCGCTCACCGATCTCGGCGTTGGTCAAGCCTTGCGCAAGCAGCTGGAGGACCTCCCATTGACGACTGGTGAGCCCCGCCGGGTTGGCACGGGTCAACGGTCGTGGACCCCGCGGCACCCCGGGCACATCCAGATCGTGGAGCCTGCGTCGGACCAGCCTGGCAGCGGGGATTGCTCCCAAGCCGTCGAGGATGGCGAGCGACGCCAGCAGGTGATCTGGTTCGTCTGCGTCGAAGAGGGCCAACGCCTCTTCATAGGGGCAACGGAGCTCGTTCCACGCCGCCGCCGCGGCGGCCCACCGACCCTGCATCTGAGCAACGTACGGCGATTCGCCGCTATCGGGCAGTGCCGGGTTGGTCCCGGCGCGCCACATCCAGAAGGTGAGCTCATCCGAGATCCAAGGCTGGGGTGCACTCACCGAGCGTTCGTACACAGGCTCGATGACGTTTCGCAGTGCAGCGCGGTCCTGCGCTAGCCACGCCCGCTCGGCCTGCGCCACTGCGACGGGAGCGAGGCGCTGGAGTTCACCAGTCGGCTCCGCAAGGGATTTCGCCTCGGCGATGACGGCATCGGTATCGGCATCGCCGCGCCGGACCTTCAACAGCGCAAGCGTCGCCGAAGCCGGCATGCGAGTGATCCCCGGCTGTTCAGGACGGTTGACCACCCAGGTTGCATCCCCCTCGGCGGCAGCCCAATCACCCCGATAGAGGTGGAGTCGAGCACGCTCGGCCACCATGTAGTAGCGGGAGCCTTCGAGGTCGCGCTTGAGCGCATACTCCAGCCCTTCATCAAGGACATCCGCTGCCTCATCGAGGTGTCGGTAGTCGAGCAGGGTCCAGATGAGATTCGCATAGGCGCGTCCGGCATGATCCTCGAGGTGGCCGCGTAACGAAACGTCGAGGCTCTCCCTGAGGAGCTCCAGACCGGCAATGTCACCAGCGCGAGCCCTCGTGCTGCCGAGGTTGTTCAGGGCGTGAGCCAGTGCTGCTTGGTCGCCGACGACGCGGGCCGAAGCGATCGCCTTCGTGGACCAGTGTTCGGCCGTCGCCGACTCCTGGGCAAGCATGCTCAGCTGGGCGAGATTGCTGTATGACATGGGAAGGTGCGTGGAGTCGCCGATTGACTCCAGAACCTCGACCGACTCCACACCAGTGGTTTCGGCCTCTATCGCATGCCCCAACCACCAATGCAGCCGGGATAGCAGGCGCAGCGTGACCCCCTCATGCTCGGCGTCTCCACCGGCGCGCCACAGCTCGAGTGCACGCTGTGCCGCATCGAGCCCCTCGATCGCCTCGTTGGTGAGATAGCACTCGGTCGCATAGGCAAACAGCAACGGAGCCCGGTCGGCGTCGTCGAAGTCATCGAGGTATTCGACAGAGAGTCGGTAGTGGGTCAACGCCTCTCGATGGGCCGAAGCGTCGGCGGCCTGCCGAGCCGCTATAGGGCAGTAGCGGACGACTGCGTTGCGGTCGCCTGCCTCGCGGGCGTGGTGAACGATGCGGGCGACATCGTCGTCGGTCTCAACCAGCGCAGCAAGGACCGCGGCATTCAACTGGCGGCGGCGCTCGGGCGAAAGGGCGTCGCGGACCGCCCCTCGAACCAGCTCGTGGCGGAACCACACGACCGACCCGTCGTACTCGATCAGCCCGCGCTGCCGGACCTCATCGAGCGCCTCAGCTCCAACGTTCGAAATCTGAGCGAGCAATCCTCGCTCGGCTCGGCGTGGGATGATCGAAGCGGCTTCGGCAAGGTCTCGACCCGCCGGCGACAGCCGGCCGAGTCGGGTCAACACCGCGTCCCTCACGCCCGGCGGCACTCGAAACTCCGGAACGGTGAGCGCCTCGGTCACGAGGAACGGGTTGCCACCAGTCGCGTTGAACAGCTCGTCCTTCGAACCGGGATAGTCCGACGCGAGTGTCGCGACCGCGGTTCTCGACAGGGGCGCGAGCGCGAGGCGTCGTGTCGCCTCGGAGGGGAGATCGCCAAACATCATGGTCAAGGGATGCTCAGGCCCTATCTCGTCGTCGCGATACGTGATCACGACCACGGCAGGCAAGCGTTCGATCCGACGACCCAGGAACTTGAGCACGTCGAGGGTGGCCCCATCGGCCCAATGCACGTCCTCGACCACCATCACAGTCGGACGTCCCCCGCTGCGGAGGGCGGCAAGAACGGCATCGAAGACCTCGGTTCGAGACGGCTGAGACGCGAACGTTGCCTCCAGCGCCCCGCCGACCTCAACGGCAATGTCCCGGAAGGGTCCCAACGGACGCGGCGTAGATAGATCGTCGCAAGCTCCCCACAAGATCTGCGCTGCATCGACGTGGTCGTCCGTGAACGAGCGGACCAATCGCGTCTTGCCGATGCCTCCTTCGCCTGCGACCAGCACTACCGAGCCGAGGCCAACCTCGCATTGGAGCAACGCGTCCTCGAGTTGCTGAAGCTCAGTATCCCGTTCGAGAAGGTCCATGGGACGATCATATGACAGCTCGGCCCGGGAGTCGCCAAGGAACGGGGACTCGGTCGAATCGCCCTCATGGCGACCAGCTCTTCAATGAGGAGCGTGATCCGTCCGGCGACGCCGGAGAGGACCGCTGCTGAGAAGGTCACAGCAATGAGGCCGGCAACACCAGGGGGAGACCCCCTCTGGGTAGCGAACTCAACAAGGAAGCTGATGGCGGCGTTCACGCCGCCCGCTCTCCGCCGCGCAAGCTGAGCTGGGTGTGAGCCAGAAGGACGGCCAGCTTGTGGCCGAAGCTGCGGTTCTTGTCTTCCTCTCCCGCAGTGTGCCGAGAAGCGAAGCGGTCAAAGCTCGCACGGGAGCGGCAGTCGTCCCGAATCGCTGCCATGTGAGCGTCGTGTCTGAGGGCCCTGTCCATGATTCCTCCCGATACGGTTCGTTGTCACCCTTCGAACGTATCGCGAACCCCACAAAGGCGCATCGGGATCGGTTCCCCATGTTGCGCGGGCACCTCCCCAGTTTGCCGGTCCGCGCCCCCTAAGAGCCACTCTCGGGTCGAAGCGTCGGGAACAGGATCACTTCCCGGATATGGTGCTGGTCGGTGAGCAGCATCACGAGGCGGTCGACACCGATCCCCAGCCCGCCGGTGGGCGGCAGACCGTACTCGAGGGCCAGCAGGTAGTCCTCGTCGATCGGGTGGGCCTCATCGTCGCCCTCGGCCCGCGCCATGGCTTGGGCCTCGAAACGCTCCCGCTGGTCGAGTGGATCGTTCAACTCGGAGAACGCGTTGGCGTATTCGGCGCCTGCGATGAACAGCTCCCAACGCTCAGTCAGGTTGGGGTCGTCACGATGCACCCGCGCCAGCGGCGAGATCTCCTTGGGGTGGTCCATCACGTAGGTGGGGTCCCAGATCTCGTCCGCTACCAACGCGTCGAATAGCCCTTCGATGATCTTGCCGTGGCCCCACATCCCCTCGGGCTCGATTCCGTGGCGGCGGGCCAGGTCCCGCAACTCGCTGAGGGGGCGATCAAAGTCGACCGACTCGCCCACCGCCTCTGTAACCAGATCCACCATCCGGGCGCGACGGAAAGGCGGAGTCAGGTCCACCGGCCGTCCCTGGTAGGTGATCTCGGTTGATCCGGTCACTTGGCGCGCCACCGCAACCAGCATCTCCTCGACCATGGTGGCGATGTCGCCGTAGTCGGCGAACGCCTCGTACGACTCGAGCATCGTGAACTCGGGGTTGTGGGTGGCGTCGACCCCTTCGTTGCGGAAGATCCGGCCGATCTCGAACACCCGCTCGAGCCCACCGACAACGAGTCGCTTCAGGAACAGCTCCGTGGCGATCCGCAGGTACATATCCATCCCCAGCGCGTTGTGTTCGGTCTGGAACGGCCGCGCCAGTGCCCCCGTCGCCTGGCTGAGCAGCACGGGGGTTTCCACCTCCACGTAGCCGCGTTGCTCGAATTGGCGCCGGAGTTCGGATACAACCCCGGCACGAACCAGTGCGACCCGGCGGGCGTCTTCGTTGACCATCAAGTCGATGTACCTGCGTCGGCTTCTCAGCTCGACGTCCTGCAGCCCGTGCCATTTGTCCGGCAACGGCCGCAGGCTCTTCTGGAGCAATTCGAAGTCGCTCACCCGCACCGACAACTCACCCTTCTTGGTCGTCATCACCGCCCCGGAGGCGCCGACCCAGTCTCCCAAATCGACCTCACCGAACCGTGCATGGCCTTCGTCGCCGATGCTGCGGCGGTCGATGAACAACTGGATCCGGCCGCTCACGTCGGCCAGCGTCACGAAAGTCAACTTGCCGAACGAGCGCAACAGCATGACCCGGCCCGCCACGGCCACCTCGTCATCGGTCTCCGTCCCCGGCTCGAGATCGCGATACCGGTCGTGGAGTTCGGCAGCCGTCGCCGAACGCTCGAACCGGTAAGGGTACCCGTCGCCGGCAAGCCGATCGACGTGCTGAGCGAGCCGGCCCGCGGTCAGGGGGTGATCAGCCAGCGGCACCCCCTCGTGGTCCGCTTGCTCGTCGCCGGGCTTCTGGTCAGTCGTAGCGTCGTCGGTCATGCGGATTCGCCATTCATCTCGTGGATCAAACGCAACCCGTCGAGGGTGAGGAATTCATCGATGATCTCGACGCTGCGACAGTGCGGCACGATGGTAGAGGCCAGCCCCCCGGTGGCGACGCGGATGACTTCACCTCCGACCTCGGCGGCGAGCCGTTCCATGATTCCGTCGACCAAGCCGGCGTGCCCATACAGCGCGCCGCTCTGGATCGCTTCGACGGTCCCCTTCCCGATCGGGGATCGTGGTGGGAGGAACTCGACGTTGCGCAACGCGGCCGCCCCGGCAATCAGGGCATTGGTGGCGATGACGAGGCCGGGGGCGATCGCTCCCCCCAGGTAGGCACCATCGGGCCCGACGACGTCGAAGTTGGTCGACGTCCCGAAGTCCACCACGATGACGGGTGAGCCGTAGCGATGGCGAGCGGCCACCGAGTTCACCACCCGGTCGGCTCCAACCTCCCGGGGATTGTCGATCAGGATCGGCATCCCGGTCTTGACCCCCGGTTCGATCACGACGACCTCACCGCCGGTCATCCTCGAACCGACGGCGCGGAACCGGGCCGTCACCGACGGCACAACGCTGGAGACGACGACGCCGTCGAGTTGGTCGGGCGAGAAGCCTTCCATCTCGAGCAGTGAGCGCAGCCACAACCGGGTTTCGTCTGAGGTGCGGTCCTTGTCGGTGTGGAGCCGCCAATGGCCGACGAGTTTCTCTCCGGAGAAGAGCCCGGCGACGGTCTGCGTGTTGCCGATGTCGATGGCGAGAAGCATCATGCCCCCTCGCTCTGGGTGTACAGAACGCTGGGAGCGGTGAGTCTGATGCCGCGGTCGGCGATGACGCCGGCCATGTCCCAGTCGAAGTGGACGTTGTCGATGAGCCGGGTCGAGCCGACCTTGGCGGCGACGGCCAGGAAGGCGGGACGATCGAGTTCGGTGAGTCGGGACACATCGTGTTGCGAGGCAAGTTCGGCGTATTCGGCGTCCACGCCACCCGCCGTGGCCATGGCACCCAGCACAAATGCTTCGAGAGACCGGCTGTCTCGCTCTCCCTCGGCGACGGCGTCGGCGGCCGCCATCAACCCCTGGGAAAGGGACGCCGCCGCTTCGCGTTCTGCCTCGTTCAGGTAGGTGTTTCGGCTCGACAACGCCAATCCGTCCATCTCGCGCACGATGGGGCAGCCGACCAACGCCGTTGGAAACGAAAGGTCGGTGACCAGCCGCCGAATGATGGCGAGTTGCTGGGCGTCCTTGCGGCCGAACGCGGCAATGTCCGGCTGGAGGCCGGCGAGCAGCTTGGCGACCACAGTGGCAACTCCCTTGAAGTGTCCGGGCCGGCGTTCGCCGTCCAGCCGGAAGGCGAGGTCGGCGACGCTGACCGAGGTAGCCGGCGGCCCCGGATACATCTCCTCGAGGTCAGGAGCGAACACCACGTCCGTCCCGGCGGATTCCGCGAGCGCTACATCCCGCTCGAGATCGCGTGGATACCGCGAGAGGTCCTCGCCCGGACCAAACTGGAGCGGGTTGACGAACAGGCTCATCAGCAAGGTGTCGCACTGAGGACGCAGCGTCTCGAGCAAGGAAAGATGTCCCTCGTGGAGAAACCCCATGGTCGGCACGAGGCCAACTCGCCCGGACGCGCTTTCTCGCGCGGCAGCAAAGGTGGCAACAACGTTCACTTGGTCGGCTCCTCCTCGATGGCATCGATCAACTCGCTGAACTGGACTCCCCGGCCGACGAGACCCGCCAACACCTCGACGAAGACCTCGAACGGCCCGAGCCAATCGGCTTCGGCATTGCGTACCGCTCGCAATTGGGCCGCCACCGTAGCCGAGTCACCACGAGCCACCGGTCCGGTGAGGGCGGCGCGGGGCCCGAGTTCGAAGGCGTTGGCGACTACAGCCTCGACCAGCGGCCGGGCGGCTTCAAACGGCACCCCGGCGGTTCGGAACAGATCGTGCGCCATGGTCAGCGCGGCGAGCGGGAAGTTGGCGGCTGCGGCGGCCGCGGCGTGGTAGAGGGCCTTGGCGTCGTCGGGCAAATCAAATGGTCGGGCGCCGAGGGACACGGCAAACGAATGGAGACCGCTGCGCAGCGGTTCATCAGCCGTCACCCCGATCCACGCGCCGGACAGCCGAGCCGCTCCGACCTGCGGGGTGGGCAAGGTTTGTAGCGGGTGGAATGAGCCGATGGCCGGGCCTGCGGCCTCGATCGACGCCAAGGTGTCGACCGGGGCGAGACCGGAGAGATGAACCGCAGCGCCGAAGCCACGGATGCCGGAGGCGATCATGCCGGCAACCTCCCGGATCTGAGAGTCCCGGACCGCAATCACCAGGAGATCGCCGCTGCCGAGCGGCTCACCGGGGATGAGTGGAGTGGCACCGACGGCTGCCGCAGCCGACTCGGTGGCCGCTGTCGAGCTGCCCAGAACCCCCGAGACAATGTGGCCGGCCTCATGAGCGGCGAGAGCGACGGCCATCCCGGCCCGGCCCGGGCCTACCAGTGTGATATCCATGTCGTCGCTCCTCGGCTTCAGTCCCGTCGGGTACCGGTACCAGGGCATCGAGTGTAGATGCCGCTATTCGACAATCCCGGTCGTAGGGGGCACGTGCCGCCTCCTCTCAAGCGTTTCTGAAGCCCACCGAGGCACGATGGACAGAGATCGGCGGGCACACGGCAACAACACGATCGAGACATGGCAACGTGATTCACCCTCGATCGAATGTCGCGAAACCCGCAGCCGCCGAGCAAGGCGAAGCCTTGGGAGCATATCCGGCTTGGCCGCCCGGAGCGGAGAAGACCGCTTAGGGGAGCAGCCAATCCACCAGCCACCAGATCCCGACCGAGAGCATGCCGACGGTGAGGAACAGCACCAGACCGGCGGTTCGGGGCGATACCCCGACCGGAGCAAGCGGTTGGACCTGTTGGTCGGCGACGTCGGCGAGCTTGGGCTCGAGAGGGCTCCCATCCGGCAGGGTGGCGTCGGGCCAGACCTCGAGCAACGGTTCGAGCACGAAGCGGCGTTCCGTCATCCGGGGATGTGGCACGATCAGCCCGGGCTCATCGATCTCCTCGCTGCCGTAGAGCAGCACGTCGAGGTCGATGATGCGGGGGCCCCAACGTTCCTTCCGTTGCCGGCCCTGGGATCGCTCGATGTCCAAGAGTCCGTTCAACAGCGCGCGGGTCTCCAGGTCGGTGTTCAACAGGACGACGGCGTTGTAGTACGCAGGCTGGTTGGGACCACCAATGGGGGCCGTTTGGTAGATGGTCGACACTGCCGTCACGTCACCAAGCTGCCGCATACGGGCGACGGCACGCTCGATATTGCCCGCCTTGTCTCCCAGGTTGGAGCCGAGCCCGATCGCCGCTCGGACCGCCATCCCTGTCGCCTATGTCCCGGTGGGGATCAGCGCCCGACCCTCGGGGCCGAGCGGACGGCCGGCAATCTCCTGGATGATCGTCGTCGCCAAGATGGGGTCCTGAATGAGGCCGCAATGGACGAGATACCCGCCGAGTAGTCCGACGACCGTGTCGTCGATGAGGTCACGATGCAGCAGCACCGACGCGCTCTTGGGCTGCAACGCCTCGTCGAGGAGCCTGAAGATCTCGCGAGCCTCAGAAGGTTCAATCGCTTCTTCGATGGGATAATTGAAGAAGCGGAACCCGCCCGATTGGTAGGCGGCTTGGTTCTGGTTGCCCGGCAGCAACGACACCACCGTGTCGATGCCGTGCTCGACGAGCCAGATGATCTCCTCCTCACGGCGCACTCTGCGATGTTGGAAGCCATAGCCCCCAATCCGCTCGGAAACTGCCAGCCTCCCGGCGATCACCCATCTGAATCCACGCGGCTCGAGACCGGCCAAGATGTTCCCTTCAGGACGTCAGCGACGTCCGCACGATAGCGTCGGCAATTCGTGCCGACTGCACGGCAGATTTCACATCATGGACTCTCACCGCAGCCACTCCGGCGGCAACGGCCAGCGCCACGGTCGCCGCCGTTGCCGGATCACGTTCGATGGCCTCGGTTCTGATGCCGGCCTCTTCCAGGATCGCCCCGAGGACTCGTTTTCGAGAGGCCCCCACCAACACCGGAAAGCCGCGGCCCACCAATTCGCCGAGGCGAGCCAGCAGCTCGAGATTGTGTTCAAGCGTTTTGCCAAACCCGATTCCGGGATCGAGACAAATCCGCTCCGGCGAGATCCCCGCCGAAAGTGCAGCCGTTGCCCGCCCCATCAGATAGTCACCTACCTCGCCGACGACATCGCCGTAGGTGGGATTGTCCTGCATCGTGCCCGGGCTGCCTTGCATGTGCATCAAGACCACGCCGGCCCCACGTTCCGCACAGACCTGCGCCATGTCGGGGTGGCCGAAGGCAGTGACGTCGTTGATCACGTGGGCGCCGGCCGCCAGCGCCGCAGACGCGACCTCGGGCTTGGAGGTGTCGACCGAAACGATCACACCGGCCGCTGTCAGCCCGGCCACCACCGGGACCACCCGGCTGATCTCTTCGTCCAACGAGACGGCGGCCGCACCGGGGCGTGTTGACTCGCCGCCCACATCAACGATGTCGGCCCCACCGTTCCACAGTGCCAAACCGTGAGCAATGGCTGCTTCGTGGTCGGTGCCGGCGACGGTTGCGAACGCTCCGCCGTCGGAAAACGAATCAGGGGTCACGTTGACGACACCCATGACCAGCGTGTGATCTGCCGGATCGAGCACGTGATCGCGCATCCGCCAGCCGGTACCCGACGCGATGCTCACAACAGTTGCTAGCCCTGGCCCGGTGACTGCTCGTCGTTGCGGGTACTGGCGACGCGACCGCCCTCGACCAACGAGCGAGCCTCGGGGACTCTGATTCGGAACGCGCCGGCTTCCGTGTGCTCCCACTTCGGGACATCACTGAAGATCTCGGCGACCTCGTCGGCGTCGAGCGTCTCCTTCTCGATCAGCTCCGCGGCGATCCGATCAAGCGCGTCCATGTGGGTCGTGAGGATCTCGCGGGCTTCTTCATGTGCCTGTGTGATCAGCTTGCGAACCTCTTCGTCGATGGCTGCCGCCACATCGTCGGACATCTCATTGCCGCGGGTGTAGTCGCGACCAAGGAACACCTCGCCCTCAGGCCTGCCGTAGCGCAGCGGGCCGAGCCGATCGCTCATCCCAAACTCCATCACCATGCGCCGCGCCAGGTTTGTGGCCTTTTCGATGTCATTGGATGCACCGGTGCTGGGGTCACCGAACTTGAGCTCCTCAGCGGTGCGTCCGCCGAGGGCGTAGGCAAGCTGATCGACGAGTTCGCCCTTGCGCTCGTAGTACTTGTCCTCCATCGGGAGCGCCAGGGTGTAGCCGCCGGCACGACCGCGAGGAATGATGGTGACCTTGTGAATGGGGTCGAGGTTGGGCATCACATGGCCGACGAGAGCGTGGCCACCCTCGTGGTAGGCGGTCAAGGTCTTCTCGCTCTCGCTGATGACTCGGCTGCGGCGCTCCGGGCCGGCGATCACACGGTCGATTGCCTCCTCGAGCTCATCCAACCCGATCTCGGTCTTGTCGCGGCGTGCCGACAGCAGGGCCGCTTCGTTGATCAGGTTGGCGAGGTCGGCGCCGGTGAATCCCGGGGTCTGGCGGGCCAGCACGGCAAGATCGATGCCTTCGGCCAGCGGCTTGCCCTTGGCGTGCACCTCCAGAACGGCTTGACGACCCCTGATGTCGGGACGGTCGATGATGATCTGCCGATCGAAGCGGCCCGGACGCAGCAGGGCGGGGTCGAGGATGTCCGGTCGGTTGGTCGCCGCGATGACGATGACACCTGTGTTGACGTCGAAGCCGTCAAGTTCGACCAGCAGCTGGTTGAGCGTTTGCTCCCGCTCGTCGTGACCGCCGCCAAGCCCGGCGCCGCGGTGGCGGCCGACGGCGTCGATTTCGTCGATGAAGATGATGGCAGGGGCATTGGCCTTGGCCTGCTCGAATAGGTCGCGGACCCGGCTGGCACCGACGCCGACGAACATCTCAACGAAGTCAGACCCGGAGATCGAGAAGAACGGGGCTCCGGCTTCCCCGGCAACGGCTCGGGCCAGCAGCGTCTTGCCGGTTCCGGGCGAGCCGAACAGGAGCACACCCTTGGGAATCTTCGCTCCCATGGCGCGAAACTTGCTCGGGTTCTCCAAGAACTCCTTGATTTCCTCGAGTTCCTCAACCGCTTCTTCGGCGCCGGCGACGTCCTTGAACGTCACCTTGGGCTGGTCCTTGGTGACCTGTTTGGTCTTCGCTTTGCCGAATTGCATCACCCGATTGCCGCCCCCCTGGAGCTGCATCATGATGAAGATGAAGATGCCGAAGAGCAGGACATACGGCAACAGTTGGATGAGCCAGGCAAAGGCTGAAGGGTTCTCCGGGTCGATCGTGAACTCTTCGATCGGGGGGTCGGAATCGAGGATCTTCTCGGTGAGGGTGCCCTCGTACTCGTTCGGGTAGGCAACGACGAACTGGACAGTTTCGCCGTCAACCGCGATCTTCTCCGCTTGCACCACATCCGACTTCTGGAGCATCGTGACGGATTCAAAGCTGGTAGCCGGGTCTGCGAGCGCGGCCTCAAAATCCGGCAGCGAAATCTCTTCGGGCTGCCCCGATGAGCCCATGAAGGCGTTCACCGCCATGACGACCAGAAGGACGACGGCGACGTAAACCAAGATCGTGCGTGCAGTTCGGCTCACGCTGCTCCTTGTCGGCCCTCGTGAGCCGATTGCTTAGGGTTTTGGGGTCATATCATATGTCGTCGCCGACACTATCGAGCGGCCGTGCTGCCACGATTTGCTCGACTGCTGCGCCGCACCGTCTACTCGTCCACATCCATGACACCGATGTACGGAATGTTGCGCAGCTTCTCGTCGAAGTCGAGGCCGTAACCGACGACGAACTCCGGCTGAATGTGAAAACCCTCGTACTTGATGTCGAGCGGAGGCCGATCGATGCCGTCTTTGATGAGCAACGCAGCGAGTTCAATCGACGCCGGTTGGCGCACCCGCAGGTTGCGGATCAGGTAGTGGAGGGTGAGGCCTGAGTCGATGATGTCCTCGACGATGAGTACGTGACGGTCGGTGATTTGCTGGTCCAGGTCCTTCAAGATGCGCACTACGCCTGAGGTCTTGGTCGCACCGCCGTATGAAGAGACCGCCATGAAGTCGAATTCGACCGGAACCGTGATGTGGCGAGCGAGGTCGGCCATGACGATGAACGCTCCCTTGAGGACGCCGACCATCAGCAGATCCCGACCTTCGTAGTCCGCCGAAATGGCGGCTCCCATCTCCGCCAGCTTGGCGGCGATCTCCTCTTCCGAGATCAAGACCCGATCGATCTTCACGATGTGGTTCCCCTTCTTGCGGACAGTTCGATCAAGGCGCCGCCGGCTGCTTCGGGCCGCGCCCACGCAGCGATGCGTGCCCCAGTGAGCCAGGCGATTGTGCCATGTGCCGCCACAACGGGCCAAGCCGCCCTCAGCCGGCGAGGGATCCCGGCCTCTGCCATGGCGTCCCTGACAAGCTTCGAGCCTCCCCCGAGATCGATCCGTTCCCCCGGCTGAGCCGCCCGAAGCTGCATTTCCGCGCCGATCGCATCACCGCCAAGACGGACTCGCCAACGCCCGATCGGGCGTGGTCCTGAAGGCGAAGCCAGCAGCCGGGACTCAAAAACGACATCACCGCACACCGCGCTCTCCCCAATGGCGATCGTGACGGGATCCGGCGCATCGGGCTCGTTCGCATAGATGGCGACCATGGCGCCTTCTCGCTCGACGAACCAGCCCCCGGTGAGCACCGTCCGGGTGCCGGGACCGGTGACTATTGCGCAGACCTCATCGACATCAGCCGCCGAACCGGCATACGGCGGGTGGGCAAGACGCAGTGCCCGGCGAACGATCCGCGCCGCCACGGCAGGCGCGGCGGTGGAGATCAGTGCGGCAGGGACCAACACGGCGTGGCCGTCGATGCGGATCGGTGCAGCAGCAGCGGCCTCGTTCAGTAGGGCGTCATCGCGGGCGAGCGTCGCGGCCGACCGGCCAACCGCGGCCCGCAGATCATGGCCGGGGAACTGGGCGTCGAGCAGCGGTATCACGTCGTGACGGATCACATTGCGGCGATGGCGACGGTCGTCGTTGGCGGGATCGTCGACGAACGGAAGCTCCAGTTGGGCGGCAACCAGGCGGACCTGCGACCGCGCCACACCCAGCAGGGGCCGCACCCAGCGCCCCCGCCGGATCGCCATGCCGCTCAATCCGGAGGCGCCGGCGCCGCGCAGTAGGTTTCCGATGACGGTCTCGACGGCGTCGTCGCCATGATGCCCGGTCACGATCCACTCGTCGGCGGTTGCGGAGGCTTCGAGTGCCGCCATCCGCACGGCACGCGCCTGGCCTTCCTGAGAGGTACCCGCGGGAACTTCGACAGTGACGACGGCGAGGCCCAACCCGAGTGCTGCCGCCACATCGCCGGCGGCGGCAGCGAGAGTGTCGGAGTCGGCAAGTCCGTGATGGACGTGAACCGCCCGCACCGCATCTGGTCCGTGGAGTTGCACCAAGGCCCATGCCGCGACGGCCGAATCCGCACCGCCGCTCAAGGCAACCACGGCCGCGCCTGGCGGCATGAAATCACCAACCGACGTCAGGAGGTTCGTCGCTTCCGGGGTCACCCGACCCGTTCCAGCCATGCCACCGGGTTGTCGATCTCATCGAGCGTCGGAAGGTACTCCGGCCCGATCCAGGCCCGATCGAGCGCCGCCCAACCGGCGTGGCGCTCAACCGACGCGACGAACTTCGCCCCGAGCTCGTATTGGCGCATCTTCATCTCGAGCCCGACCAGGCGCATGAACAAGGCGGTCCTGCGATCCTTGCGCCGCGCCTGGAGCACCTGCGACATCCTCTGCTGGGTCACCAACTCGCGCTCGCCGATCCTGTCCATCACCACATGGCCGTGGCCTTCGAGAAGGGACATGAGCGCCTGGACCTTGCTGATCACGCCCCGTTGATCCGGGGTGGCGAACAGTCCGAAGATGCCGGACTCGCCGACCAGCGGCTCACCCAACGCCGAAGCCTCCCGCAGCTCGGACGCCACCCGGGCGACTCGTCCCGGCTCGGGCTCAGCGGTGGCGACAAGTTCTTCGACCAGACCGAGGAAGTAGTCGCGCATCCACGGCACACCGAGAAACTGGAGGCGGTGGGTGCACTCGTGCAACGCCACCCAGAACCTGAACTCATCGGGCCGAAACTCATATTGACGTTCGAGCGAGAGCACGTTGGAGCCGACGAAGAACATGGTGTCCCCATCTCCTCCGTCGCTGGTCGGTAGCACCAATTCGTATTGGCCGAGCACTCGCCGCGACAGCAGCCCAAGAACGGCGCCGAGTTCGGCGGCCATGACCCGACCACCCATGCGCGACGTCACGCCCTTCTCAGCGGAGAGTCGCTGCGCGGCCGGCGCCAACAGCAGCGAAAACGAGGCAATGTTGTTCTCGATCCAACCCCGGCGGGAAACGACGGCAATCTCAGGGAAACCTGGCGCGGTCAGCCCGGTCTCGGCCTCGACGAGGGCGGAGGCCCGCTCAACGAGGGCAGGGGCTTGAGCCGCAAACCAGGCTTCGTGGTACGACCCTTCGAGGGGATAGGAACCTGAAAGGCGGCCGGCAACGCGAGTCGCCGTCGCCCAATCGACAGATGTCATGAAAGCAACGTACTACTCAGGAACGGTCGTCGACGATCTCGTACCGGCCGCGCATCCTGACGCCGTAGTACACGACGACGAACACAACCGCGATGATACCGAGCGCCAGCAAGGCCGGGGCGAGGAATCGAGCGGTCCAGGGCTGCTCTGCCTCCTCCCCTTCGGCAGCGGGCGCTTCGACGGCTGGGGTCACCCCGCTCGTGTTCTCCGCCGCCGGTTCGGTCACTTCCGTCTCGGCCTCGGTGAAGGCCACCTGCTCGGCGCCAAACGCCGCGGCGGGTATCCCCAGAAGGATGGTCGTGAGGAGCAGCAGTCCGGCAATGCGCAGCGAGATCTTCATGGCCGCACAGGTTAGCTTGCGTTTCCGGAGCCTCAGGCCGCGACGGGCGTCGTCAGAATCGACTCACCCGTCGGCGGCGACCCGACCCCGCAATCTGGGGAACCTGGTCGGCGCATGGGCAAAGCAGAATTCGCGACGGTTGTAGCTCGACAACGTGGTCGAGCAGCCCTCCTTGGCACAGACACGATGATCGGTGACCTGCTTGGGGGCTCGGCTGCCACCCATGATCCGCTTGCCTTTGAGAACGTTCTCGGCCATGTGTGAAGACTCTCTGCTCGGGGCACGGAACCGGCGGCGTCAAGCGTTCGGGCCCGTGTCGTCCTCTCGTAACAACGCACGGAGGCGGTCAAATAGTTCCGGTGGGGGCTCGTCACGACCCTTCTCGCGGATCATGGTCTTCAGCCGGATTTCGAAGTCAAAAGCGTCATCACACGGATCACACCGCTTCAAGTGCCACTTGATACGGACCTTCCTCGACCAGGTGATTTCCTCGTCGAGGTAGTGATAGACGTATTCGACTGCGTGTTGGCAACCTCGACTCATGACGCCTGTCCAGTTAGTCCGCGTTCCTCCGCCACGTTCCACAACTTCTTCTGGAGCGCTTTTCTTCCCCGATGGAGCCGTGACATCACCGTCCCGATCGGAATATCCAAGATCTCAGCGATCTCCTTGTACGAGAAGCCCTCGACATCGGCGAGCAGGACCGGCATCCGGAAGTGCTCGGGGAGCGACTCGAGCGCCTGCTTGACGTCCGAATCGACGAACTCGTCCAACACGTCCTGCTCGGCACTTTGGGTGGCCCCGGATTGCTCGCCGAGCCGCTTGTACAGGTACAGGTCTTGCAGTTCGCCGAGTTCAACCTCGGAAGGCCGGCGCTGCTGCTTGCGGTACTTGTTGATGTACGTGTTGGTCAGGATGCGATACAGCCACGCCTTCAGATTGGTTCCCGCCTCGAACGTGGCATAGGCCCGGTAGGCCTTGAGAAAGGTCTCCTGGACGACGTCCTCGGCGTCCGCCGGGTTGCGAGTCATCCGCAGCGCAGCCGAATACAGCTGCGGCGCATACTGCATGGCGTCGGCTTCAAATGTGGCTTGATCGGCCATTGGTCGTCCCCGGCACGTTTCGCAAGATGGCCGACACCATATCGGAAACGCCACAGCTGGCGAACACGAGCAGCAAGCTGCAGGGCTCGCGGCGCCTACCCCGCGCTCGGCAAGCGGCGTCCAACCCGGCCACCCCACAACCGAAACCCAGACCGCGCGAGGTGCAGCAAGACAACCCGAAACAGGTAGCGACGTTCGAGGCCGAACAGGACTCGAACGCCGCGGCGACACAACCCAAGACGGAGCCGGAGACGGGAATCGAACCTACCCCGCGCTCGGCAAGCGGCGTCCAACCCGGCCACCCCACAACTGAAACCCAGACCGCGCGAGGTCCAGCAAGACAGTACGAAACGGGTAGCAGCGTTCGAGGCCGAACAGGACTCGAACGCCGCGGCGACACAACCTACGACAGAGCCGGAGACGGGAATCGAACCCGTGACCTACGCATTACGAGTGCGTCGCTCTACCGACTGAGCTACCCCGGCGGGCAAACGAATCGCTGCTCTCGTCTTCGGCGAAGGCCGACCACTCAAAGGCAAGTACAGCGAACGGCGAGCACACTACCAGCCGGTCGAGAATGCCGGGTCGGATGGCGCGAAGTCGTGGTACGGCAATGCTCCCCATCGAGCACGCACGGGCCACTCTCCATATGATGCATCCCCATGAGGACCGATCTGCCGACGGGGACTGTGACCTTCTTCTTCTCCGACATCGAGGGGTCGACCCGTCTCGCTCAGCGGCTTGGGCCTGCGTTTCGACAAGTGATCGATGATCACAATGCCGTCGTGCGAGCGGCGGTGGCCGCAACCAACGTCGTGGAGGTCCGGACGGTGGGCGACTCGTTCTTCCTCGTGTTCGAGTCGGCGGACGAGGCCGTAGAAGCGGCGATACGGGTCCAACAGAGCCTCGAGGAGCATCAGTGGCCACAAGAGGCTGCGGTACGGGTCAGGATCGGGCTTCATACCGGCGAGGGAGCCCTCGGTGGCGATGACTACGTCGGCTTGGATGTCCATCGCGCCGCCCGTATCAGCGGCGCCGCCCACGGCGGGCAAGTGGTCGTTTCGGAGGTCACCCGGTCGCTCGTCGACAAGAGCGGCTTCGACTTTCTCGACCTTGGGGTTCACCAACTTCGGGATCTGGACCGGCCGGAGCACCTCACCCAGATCGTCGTGCCGGGGCTGCCGGCTGAGTTCCCCCCGCTGCGCACCTCCGGCATTCGCGCCATCAACCTGCCGGCGACGGCGACGGCCCTCGTGGGCCGCGAGTTGGAAGTCGAGGCTGTCGGCCGGTTGCTCGAGAAGCACAGGGTGGTGACCCTCCTGGGTCCGGGAGGTGTCGGCAAGACCCGACTAGCCATTGCGGTGGCCGCGGCCCAGGTTTCACGATTCGCCGATGCTGCGATATTCGTCGACTTGTCCGCCATTGTTGATCCGCTCTTGGTTCCCGGTGCCCTTGCCGATGCGCTGCAGTTGGAGGAGTCCTCGTTGGAAAGCGCCATCGGCTTCCTCGCTGGTCTCGAAGCGCTCGTGGTTCTCGACAACTTCGAACAAGTCATTGAAGCCGTACCGGATCTCACCATCCTCTTGAAGGATGCTCCGAGGCTACGCCTTCTGGTGACCTCGCAGATTCCGCTGCGCATCCCGGGCGAGCAGCGATTCCCAGTCGCCCCACTGGCAGCCAACGCGGTGACCGGTGGCCCGGGTGTCGAACTGTTCGTTGCGAGAGCAAAAGAGACCGACCCGCAGTTTCAAGTTGACGTAGCCGCGATCTCTCGAATCGTCGCAGCGCTCGACGGCCTCCCGCTCGCCGTGGAGCTGGCCGCGTCCCGCGCCCATGTCATCGCACTCGACGAGATGTTGGCTCGAATCAACGAGCCGACGTTGCTCGGCGCCAGAACCACAACTGGCCCCGAACGACACAAATCGCTGACGGCAACGCTGTGGTGGAGCCATGACCTGCTGTCCGGCGCCGATCAGGTCGCGTTTCGACGGCTGGGTGTGTTCTCCGGTGGCATGACCGTGGCCGCCGCGGAAGCCGTCATCGGTGACGACGGCGCCGCCGACCCGCTGGAGTCGATCACCGAGATGGTCGATCGCAGTCTCCTCGCCCGTTCGGCGGACGGGTCAGCCAGGCTCATGATGCTAGATGGTGTGCGCCGTTTCGCTCTGGAGAGGCTGGAGGAAGCCGGGGATGTCGCGGCGGCTCGCCGCCATACCGAGTGGTTCTGTTCGCTGGCTGCCGAAGCCGAGCGCGGAGTTCAAAGCGACCGGGCGATCTGGTGGCGGGCTCGACTCGGCTCGGAGTTGGCGAACGTTCGGGCAGTCCTCGATCGGCTCCTCGCCGCCAATGAGGCGGACGCCGGTCTCACCGTGCTCGGCAACATCTGGAGGTTCATGCAGAGCGCGGGCCACCTCGTGGAGCTCGATCGTTGGCTCGACCGGTTCTTCGCCCTGCCATCGGCAGACGCGGACGGCGTGGGCCGGGCCAAGGGCCTCATGGCGCGTGGAGCCGTCAGATACTGGCGAAGCGAACCCGATCGAGCCATCACCAACTACTCGGAAGCCGTAGCGATAGCTCGTCGCTTGCGTGACGACGGGCTCCTGGCGGAGGCCATCTACGGTTTCGGTACCTCGTGCATCGTGGCCGGACGCGAGGATGAGGGACTCCGGGCGCTCGACGAATCCGAGCAGCTCTTCGTGACCACCGGCGACGTCGGAGCTCGAGCAAACGTCATGGCTGCAAAGCTCTTCTACCGGATCCGCAAGGACGGCGTTGCCGGCCTCGATCCCGAGTGGCGGGTCGTTGAGCAGCTCGAGCGGGAGGCAGGTCAACTGGCGCAAGTTGCACAGGCAATGTATGCCCGCGTCGGTTTGGCCGTGGGCGAAGGCCGGTATCAGGATGCAAGAGCGTTGGCCCTCGAGGGTCTCGATATCGCCGAGCAGTTGGCAGACCGTTACATGATTGCCTGGGGACTCGAGTGGCAAGCAATGGCGGAGGTTGAACTCGGAGAAACGGCGAGAGCCGGCTTGCTCCTCGGCGCTGGTCAACGTGCCAGGGAGGCACAGGGCGGAGGCTGGTCGGCCGCGGTGCTCGGCATCGACGACGCGCCAACGCGGCTTCGATCAGCTTTGGGCGACAACGACGCCGAGGCGGCGATCGCCGCGGGACGCGAACTCAGTCTCGAAGATGGGCTCGAAGTTGCCCGGCGCCTCCGTTGACACGTTGTTTGCAGGGCTTCGTCAGGGGTGGAGCCAGCGCTTGATGGCAGCGGCACCGCGCCCGTCGCCATACGACTCGAGGTCCTGTGCGAGCCCATCCAGCCAGGTTTGGGCGGCCGCCTCGCCTCCGGGCACATCGGCAAGTCCGGCCTCGCCCCGCTGCACCAGCAACTGCATGGCGCCGTCAGTCTTGGTCGCAACCACCCGCGCCCGTTGCCGAGACCACGGCGAACCGACGGCAAGCACCACATCCACGGGAGCCTCGGGGCCCGACAGGGGTTTGATGGCGACGTTCAGCCGGGACGATGACGCCCCTGCAGCGCGGATTGCCGCTGGGGCTCCCTGACCGGCGTCGCGGAAGGTGCGGTGAATCGCCGCCATGCGCTCCGGGTCGACCAGGCCGCGGTACTTCACCCTGGCTCCGTCGCTCTGGGCGCGAACGATCAACAGAACCAATGCTGCAAGGACCGCGAACGCCAGGACGGTGAGGAAGGGACTGAGCCCGGTCTCGACCGCAGGCTGGACGACCACCTCTTCAGGGAGTTCGGTGGTTGCCGGCGTGTCCACGACGGTCGTGGGCGGAAGCGTGGTCGGCGGCATCGAGGTGGCCAACGGCAGCGTCGTGCCCGGCTCGGGAGCGATCGTGGTCGAGGTGGTCGTAGTCGTGGTCGTGGTCGTGGTGATGGTCGTCGAGGTTGTGGATGTGGTGGGCGCCGCCGTCGTACTCGTGGTGGTCGGCGCCACCGTGGTCGTGGTGGTCGGCGCCGCGGTAGTCGTGGTGGTCGTGGCGTCCGCGTCGACCTGCAGCGACAGTTGCGACGTATCGAGCAGTTGATCCCGAGCGGCGTCAAACTCGCGAAGGGCGATCTGGTAGTCCCCGGCGGGAACATCTATGTCGACGATCACGGTCAGTGAGAAGACCGGGGTGCCGGCGGAGGCGCACCCGGGGTTGACCCCAACCGCGATGCCAGCAGCCGACGGCGTTGCCGTGAGGCAGCTCCCCTCGGCGCTGGTGACGCTCACCAGGGCACCGCCACTGTCGCCGGCCTTGACGGTCAACGAACTGGGCGACACCCCATCGATCGTGGCGAACGCCCGCGTCATCATCGTCGTGAACCCGAAGACAACCAGGACTGCCACGGCGATGTGCTGCGCCCCGCGCCGTCCGCGACTCATGTGACCTTCCCTGCCTCCGGACTCACGACGTCACTTCGATCCATGGCCGCCGGCCACCGCCGGTGCTCAGAATCGGCTTGGTGTCGCCGGAAGTCATAGCAGCCGGAGGCTACTTGATCAGGCGGTATCCGGTCTCATGTCGGAGTCTCGAGGTCTCCGCTCGCCTAGTTCTCCAGCGCCGCCTCCAGCAAGGGCACCATCGCACTCTGGTTCAGGAGGCGAGCCCAATCGAGGGCGTTGCCGGCCTCGGCAAAACAGCCTCCCCCCTGACAAGAAGCTTCGACCCTGGGGTCGGCTCCGGCGGCGAGGAGGGCAGAAACCACTTCTGGTGAATAGCCGGAGAAAACGGCAAGAAGCAACGGCGTGTGGCCGGCGGCGGATAGGGCATCAACGCTTGCTCCGTGGGCAAGAAGTGTCTCGACCGCGTCCAGCTGGCCGGCGCGTGCAGCTATCCCAAGTGCGCTCGTGCCACGGTCCCTGGGGTGCCCGTGGCCTTGGGTGATCACCTCCGACCGGACATCGAGGTCCATCCCCTGTCCCGCGATGAATTCGATCACTCGGACACTCCCGAGATCTGCAGCGTGATGAAGGGCATTCATGCCGTTGCTCGAAAGGGCTTCCAGATCGGCACCGCCTGCGACGAGCGCCTCGAGGCTTTCGGCCGCGTCGGTCTCAGCGGCCACGTGAGCAGCCGTGAGACCTTCGGGGGCTACCGCATCCACGTCTGCCCCGGCGCCGAGCAGGAGGGCCACAATCGCAGCATCGTTGCGCGCCGCAGCGCGCATTAGAGGCGTGAGCCCCAGGACCCGAGGCTCGTCGGGATCGGCGCCCGCTTCGAGGTGGGCTCGAACGAGTGCGGCGTCGCCTGACTTCACTGCTTCGGAGAGGTCGCCGTCCGGGCCATTTCTTCGCTGGACAACCAGGAGCCCAACGGCGATCACGAGAACGGCAACGACCACGCCGGCGGTGATAGCGACACTCGTTCTTGTCGATCGCGTCATGCTCTCGAGCGTACGCGGTTGGTTGGTGTCTTACACCGGCCGTGCTGCTCGCCAGGCGGTGTATTCGTCCGCGAAGCCGATCATGAGGAGCGGCAGCAGTCCTCCGGCGAAGACGCCCGCCGGCGTGATGACGACGAGCAGGAACAGCACGTACACGACCGTGAAGCCCGTCGCATAGAGCCGCCACTTCATCACGCCCTCGAGATTTGGCCGGTTGAGGCAGAGGGAGCCGCCGACGCCAAACCCGGCAGCCGCCCCCAACACCGGCGACAGCAGGCCCACGGCGAGTCCGAGAACGATGAGCAGTCCCATGCGACTGCAAGCACCCGTTTTGGTGTCTGCGCATTGCGGGAAACAAACCCCACGATGATGAACACAAATGGCGCCATGACGAGCCCGATCCCCAACAGACCCACATCGATCTGGGTCGGCTCGCCTTCCGGCGTCGCAAAGGCGGCGGCGTATGGGAAAGTAGCTGAACATCATCGCCATCGTGCCGAAGGCGATCGCCAGCCAGTTACGCCGCCGCTGTTGCTCTTCCGCCGTCAGTGCTGTGTTCGCCGAGGGCCTACCCCTTCACCGAACCGGCAGTCAGACCGCGGACGAAATACCGCTGCAGTGAGAAGAACACCGCCAGGGGCAGGATCATCGTCACGAAGGCGGCCGCAGGAAGCAGGCTGAAGGCACCCTCACCACGGCCGGCGAGATCGGCTAGTTCGACGGTGAGCACCCGGACATTCGGCTCGATCCCGAGGAACACCAACGCCACCAAGTAGTCGTTCCACACCCAGAGGAACTGGAAGATGGCAAACGAAGCCAAGACCGGCACCGAGAGCGGAACGATCAATCGGACGAAGATGGCCCAGTGGCTGGCACCATCGATCTTGGCGGACTCGACGATCGATGCGGGCAGCGACCCCATGTAGTTGCGTAACAGGTAGATCGCCAGCGGAAGACCGAACCCGGCGTGGGCGAGCCACACGGCCGGGATAGGTCCCGGTCACGTCGAAGTTGGTGTAGATCTGCAGAATCGGGATCAGAGCCATCTGCAGCGGCACCACCATCAGGCCGACGACGACCACAAAGAGCAGATTTCGTCCCGGGAACTCCATCCATGAAAACGCATAGGCGGCAAAGGCGGCGATCGTGATCGGGATCACGACGGCCGGAATCGTCACCGCCAGCGTGTTGGCGAAGGCGTTGCCGAACCCCTCGTCGAGCACAACCCGGTAGTTCTCGAGCGTCCAGGTCGCCGGATCCAGGATCGAGCCGAAGATGGTCCACCATCCGGAGGTCCCGATGTCACCCGGGTCGCGGAACGAGTTGATGAGCAACCCAAGGGCCGGAATGATCCACAGCGTGACGATGACCGCAGACCAAGAGGTAGACCGGCCACTTGGTGGGCGCCACGCTTCTCCTTCTTGGGCGGAGCCGTGACGCGTCGGAGTCTTGGTCGTCGTGGTCATCGCTGCTCCTCCTGGGCCCGGAACCGTCGGATGTTGATGACGAGGATCGGGATGACGGCGATGAACAAGATCACTGCCAGCGCCGCCCCCAAGCCGTCGTTCAGGTTGGTGAAGAACTCCTGGACCATCTGCTGAGCGACAACCTGGGTGCCGTCGCGGCCCCCGGTCATCACCCATACGATGTCGAACACTTTCCAGGTGGTGATCAGCACGGTGGTCCACACCACCACAACGGTCGAAGAGATCGACGGGAAGGTCACCCTCCAGAACGCCTGCCACTCGGTGGCTCCATCGATGCGAGCCGCCTCGAGCAGGACGTCGGGCACTCCCTTGATGGCCGAGGAGAGGATCACCATGGAGAACCCGACCTGCAGCCACACCAGGATCACCATCAGCATGAAGTTGTTCCACGGCTGCTGCTGGAGCCAGTTGACCGGATCATTGCCCAGCCCCACCATGATGCCGTTGAGCAAGCCGATCTGGTCGCCGAAGCCCTCCGGTCGGAAGCTGTACACGAAGAGCCACACCACGCTGGCTCCGACGAACGAGATCGCCATCGGCAGGAAGATCAGCGACTTCGAGATCGACTCGGCGCGACGATTCATCTTGTCGGCAAGCGTCGCGAACGCCAGCCCGAAGACAACGGCCACGAACGGCACCACCAAGACCCAGATGACGCTGTTGCGGATCCCCGTCAGGTACTGGTTCTCCGTGAAGATCGTCACGAAGTTGTCGAACCCGACGAAGTCTTCGCCGTTGCGGTCCCGGAACGCAGGTGATCAAGGTGTTAACGGCCGGGTACACCAGATAGAAGGTGAGCATGACCATCGCCGGGCCGACGAACACGAAGGGCGAACGCTCGTTGCCGCCCGATCGGGAAGCAAGTTGACCAGCCGGTCCATGCCCCAGTAGAGCGCCCACACCCCGAAGACGCCGACGACGACGGCGACGAGGACTTGGACGATCTTGGGGACGTCCTCGTCCTTCAGGAACTGGAAGGAGAAGAAGAAGACGGCAAGAACAGCGGCACGACGAGCGCAGAGGCAATCCGCAAGACCCAGACACCAAAGCTGTTGTCCTGAGGCTCCCCGCCTTCGGGTCGTCTCGGTGGAACCTCCGTATTCTGGTCCAAGAGCGGGGTCGTCATCGAACCTCCTCAACGAGCCGGTCGCGTCAGAACTACCTTAGTCGACGAAGGGGCGGCCCTGTTTGGGCCGCCCCTTCGTGTCGATTGTCGTTGCTCGATTGTCTGCCTATTGCTTACGAGGGCCAGCTCGCTTCGATGGCGTCCGCGACCTCCTGCGACGAGGTGCCGCGGGTGAAGTCGACCATGCCGGTCCAGAAGCTGCCCTGCCCAACGGCGGGCGGCATCAGGTCGCCTGCCGTCGAACACGAAGACGTTGTCCGCCATCGCCGTCCAGAGGCCTCGGTGATGAACTGCATTCTCGTCGAAGTCCGACTCTAAGCAGTTGACGTCGATGATCCTGTTGGCTGGGAGTCGTTCGACGCCTTCGACACCGTGGCCGCCGTAGGGAGACACACCGCCGCCGTCGAACGAGGCCAGGGTGCATTCCCAATCCGGCGTGATCCAGTCCTTGACGATCTGGGCGTTCTCCGGAGTGCCGTTGAACACCATGATCGTGTCACCACCGCCCATGGCGCCGGTGTTGCCGTCGATGGTCGGGAAGGGGAACAGCTTGAGATCGGCCGCTTTCTCCGGCGTGTAGTTCGCCAGATCCACCATCCAGTTCCGGGCAAACGAGCCCTGCTTGAGCATCAGGCAGCCCGGCGGATCGTCGAACAGCGGTCCGGGCGAGTCGGTGACGTTCACACCGGCGATGTTCTCGGCACCGCCGAGCACGAAGCCCTCGCTGAAGATCAGCTCGCCAAACGTGTCGAACGCCGAGACGATCGCGGGATCATTGAACGGGATCTCGTGCTTGAACCACTGCGCGTAGACGTCCGCGCCCGACTGCGCGCACCACGATGTCCTCGATCCAGTCGGTGCCGGCCCAGCCGGTGGCGCCGCCGCTCTCGAAGCCGAAGCACCACGGGCGTGAAGCCGTCGTCGACCATCTGCTGCGAAAGCGCAATCATGTCGTCCCAGGTCTCCGGGATCTCATAGCCCTGCGCCGTGAAGGTCGGCTCGTGGTAGAACACGATCGACTTGTAGTTGGGGAACCACGGAACGCCGTAGTGCTTGCCGTCGTCGCAGAGACCGAGGTCGACCCAGAACTTCCCGACTGATCTTCCTCGAGCTGGGCAATGTCGAAGTCCATGTCCTCGAGTGACGCCAGTTCGCCCTCTGTCGGCGAACGGGCAGATAGACCCCGGCTGCGGCCAACGCGCGACCATTCCGGCGGATCGCCGCCCTCGACCCGAATGCGCAGCTGCGACTCGATGTCGTCCGATCCGGTGAAGCTGATGTTCGTGCCCTTCTCGGCGTTGTAGACGTTGAGGAAGCCCTCCATCGCCTTGCCCTCATCGCCGACCGGCGCACCAAGCAGGGTGAACTCGGTACCGGACACGTCGACCATGCCGGCGTCGCCGCCCGCCGCGGTCGTTTCCGTGCCGCCGGCGTCGCCGCCGGCCGTTGTCGTCGTTGCGTCGTCGTCGTCACCACAGGCCGCTACGACCATGGCAAAAACGACGAGCAGCAAAAGCCACTTCGCTTTCTTCATTCTTCCTCCATAGTGGGGGTCTCCTCCTCAAACCGGGTCAACCCGATCTGGTGGCATTCAGCCTAACGGCCCACGACCGATTCTCTATGTCGAGTCCATCCAATATTTGGGAGTCGACACCGGTGGCTGCACGACCACGCCCGCCACCGTAGGCGACCTTGCCCGCACACCCGAGGGTCTTTTGGCCCCAATTCTCATGACTTCCTGAGCGGCTACCGGTGCCAAGGGCCGAGGCGGCGATCCATCGCTTGGTACCAGTCGTCCATCATCGCCCCGATCGGATCAACCCGATCGACGTACGCTTCCGGCAGCAGCGGAGGCTCAACCCACACCCGGATTGCGGTGCGCGCCAATCCCGGAACGTCGACCGAGAGAAGCCCCTGGGTCCCCTGAACCGCCACCGGCACCAGCGGAGACCCGGTGCGCATCGCCAGCCACGCCGCGCCACGCTTGGGCGGAAACACCTCTCCCCACGCCGCGACCCGCTTGCCTTCCGGGAACACGCCCAGCAAGCCATCGTCCTCGAGGGTGGCGATCGCCTCTCGCATTGCGCCGAGCGGCGCCCGGGTGCGCGACATCGGAATAGCTTCGTAGTAGAGGGTGATCCAGTCGAAGATGCGGGTCTGGCCGAACAACTCATCAAGGGCGAGATACCGCACGTTGCGCGGAGCCGAGAGCGTGATGACGGGTGGATCGATGTGCGAAAGGTGGTTGGCCGCGATCACAGCACGACCCTGAGCCGGAATGTTCTCTCGACCCGTGACGCGCAGATCACTCACAAATCGGAAGAACCACCCCGCCGGACGCCGGGTGATCTCGTGGACCCGAGGGTTCACGGTGAAGGGAGGGCGGCTAAGCGGCGGCACCGAGATCAGCGAAAAGCGCGGCAAACGCCAAGGGCGGCCGCTGGTTGGCTTGCAGGGACTCGATGGCCGTCATGATGCGGTCAATGTTGGCAGCAGCAACCACCGGACGCACCTTGGTCAACGCCGTTGCCGGGATATCGGGATTGCGGACCGGCGCCCCGAACTGAGCCGCCGCTGCGTCGCGGTAGAAACCGGCGAGGATCTCGAGGCCGGAAACGTAGAGCGCCGACGATGCCCGCCGCAATTCTCGTTCGTGCCGATCCTTGAGGGCACGCCCGCCGCCGCCCTGTGCCTCGACATCGGCGGCTTCGCGCTGCTGGCGGTCCCGCAGAGCGGCGAGCAACGGCTCGGATGCCGCCATCACCTCGTCGGCCAGCAGGAAGGCATCCCCGGGATGCTCCGGCAACCGCAACGGCACGCTCAGCCACACCCGGCGGTACTCGGCGACTTCGGGCTGGGTCGCCAGCGCAAGCGCCAGGCCCGGCCGCCCGCCCGAGATCCTCGCCGCCTGCTCGGCCTGGCCGGGTTCAATCCCGATGCCCTCGAGTCCGGCCCGCAGCGTGTCGTCCTCGACGCGGCCGAACACCACGGTACGGCACCGGCTCGCAATCGTCTCGGGAAGATCGGACTCCGACTCGGTGACCACGATGAAGATGGTCGATTCGCTCGGCTCCTCGAGCGTCTTGAGCAGTGCGTTGGCCGCCTCGTCATTCATCATGCCGCCCTCCTCGAAGAGGAAGACTTTTCGATTCCCCTCCATCGGCGCCAGGCTGGCCAGAGAGACGGCTTGGCGGGCCTGGTCAACAGTGATCGAGGCCCTGCCTTCTGGCTCGATGAGTACCAGGTCGGGATGGGTGGCGCCGATCACCCGGCGCCGGCACGAAACGTCGTCATCGTCACAGAGCAGGGCAGCGGCAAAGTGCCGCGCCGCAGTCGCCTTACCGACGCTGCCCGGCCCAACGAACAGATAGGCATGCGATGGATGTGCCGCCTCGTCGGCCAACAACGTCGCAACCGCTCCGTTCCCGATGAAGCCCTCGAAGAGATCTACCACCGGGCAAGCACCCCCGCCAGCACCTGGTCGGTCACGCTGGTGATGTCTTGGCTCGCATCGATCACCAGGAATCTCTCCGGCTCGGAAGCAGCCACCTCGTCAAAGGCGGCCGCCACCCGCGCCTGAAAGGCAAGGCCCTCTCCCCCGATCCGGTCCGCGACTTCTTGGCGGGCCAGTCCGGTCTCCGGGTCGATTCGCAACAGCACCACCAACTCGGGCCACACCCCCTCCAGGCCGGGCTCGTTGAGGGCTCGTACCTTGTCGATCCCGAGACCGCGGCCGCCGCCCTGATAGGCAAGCGACGAATAGACGGTCCGATCGCTGATCACCCACGAGCCGGCTTCGAGGGCGGGGCCAACCACGTCGCGGGCCAGTTGGGCCCGCGACGCAGCGAACAACAGCGCCTCAGCCCACGGTGAGAGAACCGATCCGGTGTCGAGCAGCACCCTGCGGATGCGTTCGCCGGCCACGGTGCCGCCTGGTTCGCGAACCCGGACCAGCCGGCGCGCCCCATCGTCGAGGAGGTCCGCCAACCGATTGGCCACGGTTGACTTGCCCGCTCCTTCAATTCCTTCCAATGCGATGTAGGAACCCGTCATCACTTCTCTCGCCGGCCCGGCAAGATGGCCTTGGCGGCGGCATCCAACACTTCTTTCGTCTCTTTGCCAATCATGGGTCTCCGCAGCATGTGGCGCAAGCTCCACAGCGTGGTGAGCCCCGTCGCCATGATGACGGCGCCACCGAGGAAGATCACCGGCCGCGACGCAGGTTCGAACAACGGCCAGAAATCGAACTGGCTGAGCGCCCCTTCCAACGGGATCGCGATCAGCATCGAGGCGAAGAGGGCAACCCGCATCAAGGTGAACAACATGGCGAAGACACGCCCACGCATGTCGTCCTCGACCTCCTCATGGAGGTGTGTCAGGCCCATGACGTAGGCAGACCCGGCGCCGACCCCCATGACGAATATCCATGCGGAGGCTCCAAAGACCGTCGACGTCAATGCCGCCGCGCTGAGACCGAGGCCGGTCGTGAAGGTGGCAAAGCCAAACACCACGTCGCGACGCGACCACCGTTGTCCGTAGAGCGAAACCATGACGACGCCGACACCGACACCGATCCCGAGCGCGGTCACCACCGCGAAGAAGCCGGTGTTGCCGGCTTCGAGCACGTCCTTGACGAACGACGGCCCCAGCGCAATGACCACGCCGCCGCCGAACAGCGCGGCGGTCAAGCTGGCGATCACTCGGCGGACCGACTTGTGCCGCCACACGTAGCGACCACCATCCACGAGATCCTGGCGGGACGACCTTCCCTCCTCGGAGTCACTGGTGCCGTCGCCGTTGCGGGCGGCCTCAACCGATTCCGGCCGGAGGGCGGGCAGCGTGGCCATGGTGAAGCCCGACACCAGGAACGTGGCCGAGTCCACCAGGAAGGCGAGGGCGAAGGGCGCCGTGGTGGCCGGGACGATGTCCCCGAGGGTCACGGTCGGCAGCGAGGCCAAGAACCAGTTGAACGCGGCGCCGAGCGGAATCGTGGCGTACGCAGCTGCCAGGATCAAGCTGTTGGCCGCGACGATGTTGGCCCGGCTGACGAGCCGCGGCACGATGGCGGCTCGCGGCGATTGGCTGAGCAAGCTGAAGAACTCGAGGACCAGGCTGATGATGACCAGGCTTGGCAGCGTCGTGGCAAACAGCATTGCCGGAACCACCAACGCCCGCCCCAGGTCCGCAATCACGATCAGCAACCGCCGATCGAACCGATCGGTGATCACCCCAACCGCAGCCCCAAACACCAGCCCCGGCAGAATCCGGGCGATCACGGCGACCAAGATGCCCTGACCTCCGGCGATCTCGTCGCCGAGCGCAATCGTGGCAAAGATGGCGACCCAATCGCCGGTGCTGCTGATCAAGCTGGTCCACCACAACCGGGCGAACGGTCCTCGCGAAATGAGGGATACCACCGAGCGCGGGCCGTCAGTCATACGGAGAGACTAGGTGGCGAGGTAGTGGGATTTGGGTTCTCTTCGGGCGGCAAGCTCGGCGCGCCGCGCCTACTTCTGGTTGGCAACTCGTTCGCGTCGCGCCACGAGAAGTTCGGCGGCGCGTTCGAGGGTGATGCTGTCGACCGTATCAGCGGTGCGGAGTGAGGCGTTGTGCTCACCGTCGGTCACGTACGGTCCAAAACGACCGTCCTTCACGACCACCGGCTTGCCCGAGTTGGGGTCGTCGCCGAGCTCCTTGAGAGGTGGCGTGGCGGCGGCGCGGCCGCGCTTCTTGGGCTCGGCCAGTTTCTTGACGGCCTCATCGAGAGTGATCGTGAAGATCTGCTCTTCGGCTTCGATGCTGCGGGTCTCTTTGCCCCACTTGACGTAGGGCCCATACCGGCCGTTCTGAACGAGGATGTCGGCGCCGTCCTCGGGGTGTTTGCCGACGACTCGGGGCTGGCTCAACAACCGCAGCGCTTCGTCAATCGTCACTTCCTGCGGCGACATCGTCTTGAACAGCGAGGCTCGCTTTGGCTTCTTCTTCGAGCCTTCTTCGATTTCGCCGAGCTGCACGTAGGGGCCAAATCGCCCGTTCTTGACGTGCACCTCGAGACCGGACTCGGGGTCCTGGCCGAGGACCCGATCGTCACTCGGCTTCTCGAGCCACTCGACGGCCAGTTCGACGGTCAATTCGTCGGGGGCCAAGTCATCGGGGATGGAAGCCCGCCCGTCGCCCCGCTGCACGTATGGCCCATATCGGCCGACCCGAGCGACGATGGCATTCCCCTCATCGTCTTCGCCAACCGGGATCGAGTTGATCTCGCGGGCGTCGATCTCCTCGAGGTTCATCGACACCAGCGCCTGCAATCCGGGGTGACCGTTCCCAAAGTAGAACAGGTTCAGCCAGGGCACCGCCTCCTCGTCCCCGGTTGCGATCTCGTCGAGTTCGTCCTCCATCCGAGCCGTGAAGGTGTAGTCGACCAGGTCGTGGAAGTGGCGCTCCAGCAGCGTGATGGCGGCAAACGCGGTGTAGGTCGGTACCAGCGCCGTGCCCTTCTTGAAGGCATAGCCGCGATCCTGGATCGTCGAAATGATGGACGCGTAGGTGGACGGCCGTCCGATCCCGAGTTCTTCGAGGCGCTTGATCAGCGACGCCTCCGTGAACCGCGCCGGCGGCTTGGTCTCCGATCCCTTGGCGGCGATCTCGATCGCGGTGAGGGCATCACCCTCGGCCATCTGCGGCAGCGGCCGCTCCTGATCGTCGAGGGCGGCATCCGGATCATCCGAGCCCTCGACGTAGGCACGGAGGAATCCGGGAAAACTGATGGTTCGCCCGGAGGCCGAGAACTCGGCATTGCGGCCGTCGGCGGCCACGGCCCCGAGCCGAACCTGGAGGCTCTCCCCCTTGGCGTCTTTCATCTGCGACGCGACCGTCCGCTTCCAGACGAGGTCGTAGACCCTTGCCTCGTCGGAACTGGCACCAAAGGCGCCGGCAACGACATCGAGATCCTGGAAATGGTCGCCGGCCGGCCGGATGGCCTCGTGGGCCTCCTGAGCGTTCTTCACCTTCCCGGCGTAGACCCTGGGCTTGTCGGGGAGGAACTGGCTGCCGTAGCGATCTGCGACGAGGGTTCGCGCCGCAGTCAATGCCGCTTCCGACAGCGTGATGGAATCGGTGCGCATATAGGTGATGAAGCCGCCTTCGTAGAGGCGCTGGGCGGCCGACATCGTGCGGCGAGCCCCAAAACGCAGCTTGCGGCCGGCCTCCTGTTGCAGGGTAGAGGTGCGGAAGGGCGGGTAGGGCTTGCGGGTGTACGGCTTGGCTTCCACGGACCGCACCGCGAAGTGGGCGTCGCCCAACGCCACAGTCAGCTCGGTGGCGGCGGCCTCGTCGAGCAGCAATCGATCCTTGCCCGACATCTCGCCGTCGGCACCAAAGTCTTTCCCGGTGGCAACCCTGCTGCCGTCGACGGAGACCAGACCCGCCTCAAAGGCGGCTTGCTCGGAATCCCGATCGACGGTGAAGGTGCCGCTCAGCCCCCAATAACCGGCGGACCGGAAGGCGATACGCTCCCGTTCGCGCTCCACGAGGATGCGGGTCGCCGGCGACTGCACCCTGCCGGCGGACAGGCCCTGACGGACCTTGCGCCACAGCACCGGCGAAACCTCATAGCCAAAGAGGCGGTCGAGGATGCGGCGGGCTTCCTGAGCGTCGACCAGCCGGCGGTCGAGGTCACGGGGATGCTCGATCGCTTCCTGGATTGCCGCAGGGGTGATTTCGTGGAAGACCATGCGGTGCACGTCCATCTTCGGGTTGAGCACTTCGAGCAGGTGCCAGGCGATGGCTTCCCCTTCGCGGTCCTCATCCGTTGCGAGGTAGACGGCGTCGGCCTCCTTGAGCAGCTTGCGCAGCTTTGTGACCTGTTTCTTCTTGTCGGCGGGCACGATGTAGAGCGGTTTGAAATCGTTGTCGACATCCACCCCAAGGCGAGCCCAAGGCTCGTTCTTCATCGACGCCGGCACATCCGCAGCCGAGCGCGGCAGGTCCCGAATGTGACCGATCGACGATTCGACGATGTAGTCGGAACCGAGGTATCCGCCGATGGTGCGGGCCTTCGCCGGTGATTCGACGATGACGAGTTTCTTGGACATGCGAGAACAAATGCTCCGGTCGGTAGAGGGCCAGAAGGGGGAGAACGGACTGCATATCTATTCCACATCTGGCTCCGTGTCAAGGAAGAGATGTGTCGCACACCCTTCGCGAGAGGTCGAGATCACGTCCCGGCGGAGCGGCGATGGGCGGCATCCTCGAACCCGGCGACCAGCCGGGTGACGACCCCGCTCCAGGTGAAATCCGCCTCAACCCGGCGTCGGCCCGCGGCACCCATCTCGGCGGCGCGGACCGGATCGGAGACCAACATCTCGATCCCTTCTGCGATGTCGGCGACGTCGTGAACGACAAACCCGGTGCGGGCCGGTTCCACCGTTTCGGCGGCTCCCCCGGAGTCACCGGCGAGGACCGGCAGGCCCGTCGCTGCCGCCTCGAGGAACACCAAACCGAGACCCTCGACCTCGAGCCCGCCCCACCGGGAGCTGCACGGCATACAGAACACGTCCGCCTGGCGATACAGATCGGGCAGTTGGTCCCAGGGCACATCCACCTCGAACCGCACGTCGACCCCCTTGCGCTCGGCACGGCGTCGTAGTTGGCCCTCCGTCCGTCCCTTGCCGACGAGCAGCACGTGGATCACGATGCCGCGCTCGGCCAACCGCGCCGCGGCATCGATCACCATGTCCTGACCCTTGCGAGGGACAAACCGGCTGACACAGGCGACGACCGGTACTGCGTTGTTGGGGGGAGGTCCGGGACGGAACGTGTCAAGGTCGACCCCGGCACCGATGTAGTGAACGGGCTTGCCGGTGAGTCGCTGCACCCGGACGGCAGTGAAGTTGCTGACGGCGAAGCGGACATCGGTGCCGGCCAGCATCCTCCGCAGGATCTGGCGGCTACCGGGAAATGCCGCGGGCAGGGTGACCTCGGCGCCATGGCAAAGGACGCCAACCGGCACCCGCAACGCCTCCTGAAGACGAGGGCCTAGCCACGGCAGCGGATAAGGAGCACCAAACAGCACAACATCGGGTTCGAACGCCTCGGCCTCGCCCACCACCCAATCGCCAACAGCAGGCGTCGGCCACATGAAGGTCTGCGAGTTACGGACGACCACTTCCTCGCCGCGGCCGGTGGCGCTCGCCGCTCCGTCGCTGGGGGCAAGCACGTGCACCGGCCCCGGGTAGGCGTCCATCAGATTGCCGAGGTACTGCTGGATCCCACCGGGCTTCGGCGGGTAGTCGTTGGTGATGAGCAGGAGCCGCATCGTCAACCGGCCAGGTGCGGAGCGACGTTCCATTTGGCGACGACTCGGCCGCGATCTGAATAGTCGATCCGGCCGAACGCCGTGTTGCCGAGGATCGGGAGCCGGTGGCGTTGTGCGAAATCCATCCCGAGTACGCGGGTGGCGAGGGCCCGGGTGGCACCACCGTGCGATACCACCGCGACCCGCTTGCCGGGATGAGCCGCCACGATCCTTGCCACGGCCTGCTCCATACGATCGGCAACCTCGCCGAACGTCTCACCCGTGATCCCGCGTCGGAAGTCCTCACCCGAGCTCAACCTGGCGTAGCCCGCGGGATCGGTCTCGAGGATCTCGTCAACCGTCTTGGACTCCCAGTTCCCGAACGCGATCTCTTGAAGAGACTCGTCTTCGGTCACCTCGAGACCGTGGCGGTCGGCCACCTTGCCTGCGGTGATTCGAGCCCGGCTCAGCGGCGACGAGTAGACGGCGTCGATCCCTTCGAGGCCGGCGGCGAGAAGTACGGCTTGTTGAACGCCGTCGTCGGTGAGCCCCCAATCGGATTGCCCCTGCCAGCGCCGCTCCAGATTGGCTCTGGTTTGGCCGTGCCGAATGAGGACGATCTGGGTGGCGCCGTCGGGGTCACCGGCGCGCCGCGCCAGGTGTCCGAAGTCGTTGTAGACGGCCACCTCCCGGTGCGATTCGTTGAGCACCAGCCTGGTGAGCGAGGTATTTGCCACGCCCGCCAGCGGCGGCGGACTCGAAATGCCGAGGATTTCGGCCACGATCCCGAAGATCGGCCCACCGTGGGTGACGACGAGAGCGCGGCCACCATCGAGAAGCCGAGCCTCGAGCGACTCGAGCGCATCGCCGACCCGAGCGGTGAGCTCCCCGATGGTTTCGCTGCCGTCGATCGACATGTCTTGGCCGGTCCAGAAGGCAGCAGCCTCCTCGGGGTACGTTGCGATGATCTCAGCCCTGGTCATGCCCTCCCAAGCGCCCAGTTGAAGTTCCCGCCACCGCGGATCGAGTTCAAAATCGAATCCGATGGCCGTTGCGGTCTGCTGGGTCCGACCGAGGTCGGACGAAACGACCACATCAAATGCCTCATGCTGCAACCGTGCCCCCGCTTCTGCAGCCTGTTGTTGGCCGCGCCCGGACAGCAGCGAGTTCGTCGACCCCTGCCACACGCCTGCGGCGTTGGCGGTGGTCTCGCCGTGCCTGACGAGGGTGATCTCTTTGGCCACCGCGATCCTTCCGTGTCATGCCGGGGCGGGACGCCGTAGGCTAGGCGACGTGCTGTGCACTGCGATCTTCGCTCAGGAATCCAACGAGGGATTCTGCGCAAACGGCGGTTGGGGCTGCGGGGGATCCCGACATGGCAGCGGCCGGAGACGACGAGTAGCAAGTCCTCAGACGCGCCGAGGGCCGCCCGCCGGGCGGCCCTCATGCTTGTCGTCGACGGTGTGGTCTAGACGAACGCCGAGGCGAAGATCAGGCTGACGATGGTCATCACCTTGACGACGATGTTCATCGCCGGACCCGCCGTGTCCTTGAACGGGTCGCCGATGGTGTCGCCGACGACGGCCGCCTTGTGCTGATCTGAGCCCTTGCCGCCGAAGGCTCCCGCTTCGATGAACTTCTTGGCGTTGTCCCAGGCGCCGCCCGAGTTGGCCATGAAGATCGCCAGCAGGAACCCGGAGACCAGCGCGCCGGCGAGCAACCCGCCGAGTGCCTCGACCGAGATGAATCCGACCACGAGGGGCAAAGCCACCGCCAGCGACCCGGGGAGAATCATCTCGCGCAGCGATGCCTTGGTCGAGATGTCGACGCAGCGCTCGTAGTCCGGCTTGGCATCCGGCTTGCCCTCCCGGAGTCCCGGGATCTCACGGAATTGGCGGCGGACTTCTTCGATCATCTGGTTGGCGGCCCGGCCAACCGCCTGAATCGTCATAGACGCGAAGAGATACGGGAAGGCGGCGCCGAGGAAGAGGCCGATGATCACGGAGATGTCGAGGATGTCGAGCGCCACCAACTCCCCGCCGGCATCAACCACTGCCTGCTGGAAGGTGAAGAACAACGCCAATGCCGTGATGGCGGCAGCGGCGATGGCGAAGCCCTTGGCAACTGCCGCAGTCGTGTTGCCGAGCGAGTCCAGGGCGTCCGTGGTCTCGCGCACCTCATGTGGCAGCCCCGCCATCTCGGCGATTCCTCCGGCGTTGTCGGCGATGGGTCCATACGCGTCGACCGAAACGGTGATCCCCAGAGTCGACAGCACGCCGACGGCGGCAACCGCGATGCCGTAGATACCGGCCAGTGGCACATCGAACGCCAACTCGCCGCCCCAGAAGGCGCCGGCCATGCCAACGGCGACGACGACCACGGAGAACGCCGCCGATTTCATCCCCTCGGAGATGCCGGCCAACACCACGGTCGCCGGACCGGTCTGCGACTGGCGGGCGATTTCCTTGACGACCTTGTGGTGGTCGCTCGTGTACCACTCGGAGATCTGGCCGATCAGCCAGCCAACCAGCAAACCGGTAACCACCGAGACCACGAGGCCCCAAGAGTTGTCGACGCCTTCGAGGCCGTTGAACATCACCGGCGTCAGGATCGCAACGCCGACGACGGTGAGTCCCATCGCGGTGTAGGTGCCGCGATGGAGCGCCGCTGCCAGGCTGCCCTTGCCGGGCTTGACCAGGAACGACCCGATGATCGATGCTCCCATGCCGAGGGTGGCGATCATCAGCGGGTAGAAGAACGCCTCCTCTTGGAAGGCGAAGCCGGTGAAGGCAAATGCGGCGAAGGCGATGGGGGCGACCATCGAGCCGACGTACGACTCGAAGAGGTCGGCGCCCATTCCGGCGACGTCGCCGACGTTGTCACCGACGTTGTCGGCGATGGTGGCCGGGTTGCGAGGATCGTCTTCGGGGATTCCCGCCTCGACCTTGCCGACCAGGTCGGCGCCGACGTCGGCGGCCTTGGTGTAGATGCCGCCGCCGACACGAGAAAACAGCGCGATCGTTGAGCCACCGAGAGCGATAGCGGTGAGCACGCTGAAAGCCTGGTCGACCTCGAGCCACTCGACAAAGACCAGGTACCCGATGGAGAGGCCGAAGAGACCGAGCCCGGCAACGGTGAAGCCCATCACGGCGCCGCCCCGGAAGGCGAGGGGGAGAGCCGCGTTGATACCGCCGGTCCTGGCGGCCTCGGTGGTGCGAGCGTTGGCCGCGGTGGCAATCCGCATCCCGATGAACCCGGCCGACGCCGACAGGACGGCGCCAAAGACGTAGGCGATGGCGCCCCAGGGGCGGCCGTAGTCCAGGAAGATCAGAATCAACGTGGCGAGCACCGCAACAAACGCCGCGACGGCGATGTACTCGCGGCGAATGAAGGCCATGGCACCGGCACGGATGGCACCCATCAGTTCCTGCATACGTGCGTTGCCGGGGTCGGCGTTGTTCACTTGTCGCGCGTAGAACAGCGCCAGCAACAACGCCGACGCTGAGGCAACAAGCGCGAGGTACACCCAGATCACAGAATTCTCCCCACTGTTGAGACGGATCCACTAAACCGGCGAAAGTATAGGGACGGGCTCCGGCGCGCCCCATTTCCACCGGATCAGCCCGCTCTTACCGCTCCCGTCGCCCTGTCCGCCACAGCCCCAGGGAGAGCAACAGAATGGCGAGGCCGGCCGCGAGAACGATCCAGTCTGGGCCCTCTTCGAGTTGCCGGCCCGCCTCCAGCACCTCGAGGCTCGCCACGTCGAGGAACGACTCGCCGCCCCGGTCGGGATCGTGATACTTCCAGGTGCCGGTGGCGCGCACCAGCGGACCTTCGAGCCGGTAACCGCCGGGAGCGTCAAGTCCCTCGGCGAGAGCGTCCGGCATGCGAATCCCGACCCCGGTGTTACTGCCGGTGCGTGGTCCTCCGTCGACCAGAGCATCACGGGCATAACTGTCGTCGTTGAGTTGAGTCCACATCGTCCCATCACTGCGGAAGCCGTAGTCACCAACCAGCTCCCCCTCGACGGTGATGGTCTTGCCCGCATACGATTCGCCCTGGGCCAGCAACACCTCGACGGGGATCAATTCCTCACCTTGAGCAGTGGCGACGCCGGGCACCGCCATGGTCACTGCAACAAAGACAAGTGCGGTGAACACGGAGCCCATCACCTCCCCCTTACGAAGGCGTAGAGGAACCCCAAGAAGGCGAAGATGGCGACAAACTCGAGCCGACCGGCCCACATCTCGAACATGTAGGTCATCTTCAGCAGTACCGGCATACCCGCCTCGGTGACCCCGACCGACAGGCCCACCGACGCCCCGGCACTGACGGACTCGAACAGGGCGTTCTGGAGTGGCACGCCGTAGGCGATCCCGACTCCGGCGCCAAGCAGAAAGAGCGCGACGTACAGGAGCGACACCGTCATAGCGGATTGGGCGAGTTCGGGCGTCAGATTGCGCCGCCCCGATTGATAGTAGGTTCTCCCAACGAGCGCACGCTCGGGGAGCAGCACCGCCTTCACCTGATTGGTGATCGCCTTCACGGTGATGCCGACCCGCAGCGCCTTGACTCCGCCGGCCGTCGAAGAGCCCATACCCCCCAAGGCCATGGCGATGGCCATGCCCCCGAAGGCGAGACCTCCCCAGCCGGCAAGCTCGACTGAGGGTACGGTGGCGAAACCGGTGCCGGAGTGGGCGGAGAGGATCTGGAAGAAGCCCTGCCGGCTGAGGCCGGAGACCGACGTGTAGATGCCGCCGGCGGCGAGGCCGACCAATGTGATTGCCATCGTGAAGCCAAAGGTGCCGAGGATCGTACGAGTCTCCAAGTTGGCGAACACGGCGCGACGGGGGCCGCGCCACAATGCGAAGTGGAGCCCGAACGACATGGCCCCGGCGACCATCAACACCGCGGCGGCACCCTCGAAGATCGCCGAGTGGTAGTAGCCCAGCGAGGTGCTCTGCGGCGCAAACCCGCCGGTGTCGAACCCGGCGAAGAAGATCATCAGCCCGTGAAAGAGTGAGCGAATCGGCGTGAAGCCGAGCACCAGCTTTGCGATCAAGCCGAGCGCCACGACCCCGGCGACGAGATGCACCGCGGCCACCGCCCAAATGAAGCGAGCCGTCGAGGTGACGGACGGAAGGATTCGCTCGTCTCGGGCCTCTCCGTAATAGAGGGTGATCCCACCACCGCGGGCAAACAGTGACAGGGCGGCGACGATGATGCCCTGACCGCCGAGAAAGTGGAGGAGGTGCCGCCAGAAATTGAGGGACGGCGCCAAATGATCGAGGTCCTGAACCAGGGCCAACCCGGTGGTCGACAGCCCGGATAGCGCGTCGAATATGGCATCGACAGGGTTCATCCAGTGGCCGGAGAGAGCGAACGGAATCGCTCCGATGGTGGGAACGATCCACCAGGTCAGGGCAACCACCACCATGCCGTGCCCCCAATCGAGGCGATCCGTCTCCGGCCGGACTCGCAGGCCGAGCACGCCGAGGAGAGCGAACAGGCTCACCATCAAGACAAAGGAGGCGAATGGGTGCCACTCCCGCCCGGCGACAGCCCAGGCCATCGGTAACAGACTGGCTGCGGCCACCACCAGAAAGATGCGGCCGAGGTAGTAGCCGATGATGCGGAAGTCCTCGCCGATGGGCTTGATCAGCACGTCACACCAACAGCAGGATCACGGCGGACAAGATCAGCGCCGCCAGCACCAGACCAACGACGATGCCGATTTCGAGGAGGAACGTGGTCAATCCCCCGCGGGCGTAGTTCACAAGCCCTCGCTGCCGCTTCGGCTCGTGTTCCGTCATCGTCGCCCGGCCCGAATGCTGATCACGCGCCGGTCCCCGGCTGGCTCTCGCCACTCAAGGCATGACGCAGTTCGGTTTCATTCTCGAGACTGGTCACTGCGGTGACCCGGTCACCGGCACGCAGTCGAGTCGTCGCCGACGGGACACTCGCTTCTCCATCACGCAGCACGGCCGCCAGCACTGCAGGATGGGGCAAGGTGAGCTCGGCCAGCGTGCACTCGGGGAACCCATCGGGAATCTCGATCTCGCACACCGAGAGTCGCCCGCCGCCGATTACGGCGACCCGGGCCAGATCGTCAATCTCGACTTCGCTGGTGATGACCTGCCCCATCAAGTCGGTGACGGCCACGACCGGGATACCCAGTGCCTCGAAGGTCGGCCGGTTTCGTGGGTTGTTGAGTCTGGCGAGGACACGCTTCGCCCCGAGGGTGAGCGACAGTTGGCAGGCCACGAGGTTGACCTCATCGAGACCGGTCACGCCCAGCGCCCAGTCGGCGCGATCAACATCCGCGGCCTTGAGCAGGTCGACCTCTGTCCCGTCACCCTCGAAGACAAGGACGTCGGAGTCCTCACTCAGCTCGCCGGCCCGCTCCGCGCCCCCTTCGATGACCGTCACCACGTGGCCGTCCTTGGAGAGCTCGCGGGCAAGATACGACCCCACCTTGCCGCCTCCCACCAGAAGCACCCTCATGGCTCATCCCGCTCGACGATGTACTTCTTGATCCTGCCGCGGGCTCCGCCGCGCAAGGCTCCTACCACGAGATCGTGTTCCTCGAGGGAGAAATCGTCGCGGGGGATGATGGTCTTGCGATTCCGCACCACCGCGGCAACTCGGAATCCGTCCTCGACTTCCAGCCGTTCAATCGTCAAGCCGTCCGCCTTCGGCCCAAGCACGACTTCCACGATCTCGATGTCGCCGTGAGAGAACGTGACGTGGTATCCGAACTCGTCGTCGATGATCATCTCGTGAATGACCTTCGAGGCAAGCTTGGCCCCGGCCACAAAGGGCACCTTGAGCGCCCGATAGGCATCCTCGCGTGACGGATCATCGAGACGGGCGATCACCGTGGGAACGCCAAACACCTGTTTCGCTACCTGGGCAGACATCATGTTGGCGTTGTCCGTGTCAGTCACGGAGACAAAGACGTCGGCAAACTCGATGCCGGCCTCCTTGAGAAGGCGAACGTCGTACGCAAGGCCGTCATGAGTCGTGCCGTTGAATCTGCTGCCCAACCGCCGGAAGATCCCCGGGCGATCGTCGATGACGGATACATCGTGGCCCTCCTCGGACAGCGTCAACGCCAGATCAGTTCCTACCCTGCCGCAGCCGGCGATGACGATGCGCAAAGACAATCCTCCAGTGAACTCGCGATGTTAGAGCGATGGCGACGGGTGACGACATTGCGGCGCGCGCTGGGCTTCACAATCGCGCAAACCGGGTACCATCGCAGCCGTGCGTTCCCCAACCAACCCCCTCATCGTCGGCCTCGTCGCGCTCACGCTGCTCGCAGCCGCGTGCAGCAGCGACGCCGAGCCCACGACCACGACGGCTCTGCCGACGACGACCACAACACCGGCGCCGGTCACGACGACGACCGCAGCACCGACCACCACCGCTGAGCCGGCCCAATACGAAGTCGCCGACGAGATGCCCCCGCAGCTCGCCACGACGCTCACCGGCCTCTACAGCTGGTGGGTCGACGATCGCAACCCCAAACCGACGAACGTCCCGAAGGGCCTCTTGGCCGCGGTCGAAGCGACCACTCCACCGGCGACGCCCGTGCAAGAGGCGTATGCGGTCCTCAACGAACTGACCACCGGCGAGAGGGTCGCCGTCGCCCATGTCGACGAGGATGTCTGGTTCGCGATCGACAACGGCAACGGGTGGAAGCTGGCAGCCGCCGACCTCGCCGGTGCGGATCCCTGGCTGGGCGAAGAGCCGCGGATGCTCTTTGTCATCGGCTCAGATGCTCGGGTCGGAGAGAACCAAGAGCGGTTGCGCGCCGACTCGCTGCACATCGTCTCGCTCGTGCCGTCGGCCGAGGCAGGCGCCATCGTCGGATTCCCCCGGGACAGCTACATCGACGGCGCCATCATCACCGCCGCCAACGAGACCACCGGGATGCCCTCCGGTGACCTGCCGGGGGGCGGTATCAAGTGGACCAGCCTGATGGCCGGGCGTGGTCCGGCGATCATGCGGGACACGGCCCGCGAGCTGACCGGACTCCCCCTCGAGGGCTATATCGTCACCGGGTTCAAGGGCTACGACAATTTGATCGACGAGTTGGGTGGCCTCATCATCGACCTTCCGTCGACGATGCGCAGCGGCAACACGTGGCCCGATTTCCCCGCCGGACTGCAGACCCTGACCCCGAAGCGTGCTTTGGAGTTGGCCCGCATCCGCAAGGGCTTGAGCGGCGGCGACTTCGCCCGCTCCCTCAACCAGGGCAGGATCATGCTCGCCGCCATGGACATGGTGCAGGACCTCGGCATCGATGCCCTGCCCCAGTTGTTCGAGGTGTTGACCAACGAGACCTTCACGGACATGTCGATGGAGGACCTCTACACCTTCGCCGCCGGCGCCTTCTTGTTCGAGCCCGACACCCTCGTGAACATGGTCGTCCCCGGTGTTCCCGGCCGGGTAGGCCCCTCCAGCGTGGTGTTCATCAGCGACAACGCCGAGGATGTCTACCGCGACCTGGACGACGGCCTCCTCGACGAGACCGACACCGACGGCTAGCGGCGCGGGCTGCCGCGTTCGGCCCTCAATCCGCCGCCGCGTTCGGACCGCGACGTTCTTGTCCCTCGACGTTGGTACGTTCCGGGGATGAGGCGGATCGACGAGATCGTGGCTGGCTGGGAGATGGGCGAGGAGACCGCCGAGCGGGTCGTCCACATCGAACGGGTGCCGGGGCGAGGCGCGATCTGGGATCCACTCGAACCGCCCCCTGGTCCTGGGGTGGTCGAACGGCTCTCGGGGCTCGGCGTCGGGCGGCTCTACCGGCACCAAGTCGCCGGGATCAACGCGGTGCGGCGCGGCGAGCACACTGTGGTCGTTGCCGGAACCGCATCGGGCAAGTCCCTCGTCTACCAGTTGCCGATCGCCGAGGCGGTAGCGGCGGACCACGCCACGACCGCGCTCGCCCTCTACCCCACCAAAGCACTGACCCGGGATCAGCTCCGCGTCTTCTCTCGCCTCGGCACCAACGATCTTGTCGCCGCCACCTACGACGGCGACACCGAGGTCGAGTCGCGCCGCTGGGTGCGCGCCAAGGCCAACGTCGTGCTGACCAACCCCGACATGCTGCACATCGGCATCCTTCCCCACCACGCGCGGTGGGAGCACTTCTTCCGCCACCTGGAGTATGTGGTCGTTGACGAGCTTCATGTGTTTCGCGGCATCTTCGGCAGCCACGTCGCCCACGTGCTGCGGCGGCTGCGTCGGATCGCCGCTCACTACGGGAGCCGTCCGACATTTGTGTTCACCTCGGCGACGATCGGCAACCCGGGTGAGTTGGCCACCGCGCTCAGCGGGCTGGAAGTCACCGTGATCGATCAGGACACGTCGCCACAAGGGTCGAAGACGTATGTGCTGTGGAATCCGGAAATCGAGGATCCCGAGCGGGGGATCAGAGCGAGCCCGATGGGCGAGGCCAGTCGCATCTTCGGCGCGCTCGTCACCGAGGACGTCCCGACGATCGTGTTCTCGCGCAGCCGCAAGGCGAGTGAGCTGATGTATCGCTGGGCGCGGGACCGGCTCGACCCAGAGCGGGCCAAACGAATTTCGCCGTACCGGGCCGGCTACCTGGCGTCTGAGCGGAGACGCATCGAGACCGCTCTCTTTTCCGGCGAGCTGCTGGGCGTTGTTGCCACCAATGCCCTCGAACTCGGCATCGATGTTGGCGGCCTCGACGCCGCCGTCATCACCACCTTCCCCGGCACGATCGCTTCGTTCCGCCAGCAGGCGGGCCGAGCAGGACGGGCCCTCGACGACTCCCTGGCGGTGCTCGTCGCGGGCCAAGACGCCCTCGACCAGTACTACATGAACCACCCCGAAGACCTGTTTGGCCGTCGACCGGAGGCCGCAGTGATCAACCCCGACAACCCCCAGGTGTTGGAGGGACACGTGGGATGTGCCGCACACGAGATTCCCCTGGTGCCCGACGACCGCGAGTTCCTCGGTGAAGCGTTCGAGGAGACCGCCGCCGAGTTGGTGGCACGGGGTGATCTCGGGTTTCGTCAGGGCCGGCTGTTCTGGGCGGGGGGTGGGTCACCGGCGGGCGGCATCGACATCCGGACCACGGGCGGCCGGCCGTACACGATCTCGGACCAAGGTGGCACCTTGCTGGGCACCATCGACGAGAACCGGGCGTTCAGCCAATGCCACGAGGGGGCGGTCTATCTGCATCAGGGGGACAGCTATGTGGTCGAGACCCTGAACCAAGAGCTGGGCGAGATCCGGGTGCGGCGCGGCGAGGTCGGCTACTACACGCAGGCCAAGATCGACAAGGACCTGTCGATCACCGCCCGCAGCGAACGGCTTCGAATCGGCGACATCGCCGCCCAACACGGCGAGGTCGAAGTTGTCAGCCAGGTACTCGCCTATCAGCGCAGGGAGATCCGCACCGGCAAGGTGCTCGACACCACCACGCTCGACCTACCCCCGCGCACCCTGCGCACCCAGGCCGTTTGGTACACCTTCCCCGACTCGGTGATTGTGGACGCCGGCATCACGATGCGAGACCTTCCGGGGACGCTCCATGCCGCCGAGCACACGGCCATCGCGGTGCTGCCGCTGTTCGCCATCTGCGACCGCTGGGACATCGGTGGCCTCTCGATCGCGGTGCATCCTCAGACCGGTGAGCCAACCTTCTTCATCTACGACGGCTACCCGGGCGGAGCCGGGATCGCCCCGATTGCATTCGAGCACGTGCACCGCCATCTACGGGCGACGCTGGCCACACTCGATGAATGCAACTGCCGTGACGGCTGCCCTTCGTGCGTGCAATCACCCAAGTGCGGGAACTTCAACGAACCACTCGACAAGGACGGCGCCGCCGCGTTGTTACGGATGGCCCTGCCTGCCGCCGCATTGTTGCGGATGGCGCTGCCGCCGGGCTGAGACCGCGGGTAGGGTCGGCTCCATGCACTTCCTCACCGTCACCGAGTGCCGAGTCCCGCTCGGCCGGATGCAAGAGTTCGCCACGATGATCCAACAGTGGGAGCAAGACGCCCTCGCCTCACCCGATGGCCCTGACTTCCACGGGGTCTATCTGCAATCGTCGGATCCCACGAAGGTGCTGGTCATCTCCCAGTACTCATCGCGCGAGGCCGCCAACCGCTTCGTTGCCACCGGACTCGTCCAACAGTTTCGCGATCGGGTGCTCGCCTGCACCATGCAGGTCCCCACCGACGTCGCCGGCTACGACCTGTTCTATTCGGCGAGTCGCTCCGGCGACAACGTCATCTTCGGCGAATCCGCCAACTGAAGCTAGGTCCGCCAACTGGACTTGGGTCGTTTGGCCTCTGCCCTCGGTCCGCCGCGGCGGCGAGTATCTGCCGAACCTCGGCGGCCCCCGCCAACTCGATCGGGATGAACTCGGCGCGGCTCCTGGCTTGCGCCTCAGTCGACCCAAACACCATCAGATCAACCTCAACGGCAACGACCACCTCGACCTCTCGTGGCGACCACGAAGGATCGACCGGGCAGCGGCAGGTGACCAGGTGGGCACCGTTGGCGACCGCAAAGCGAGCCGCCTCATCGATCGGCGATCCGCCAGACCCGAACGGGCGGAACGTCACGGGGGCGGCGGCCAGCGCGGCCGCGTCAGCCGCAGCCGACGCCTGGAGGCGGGCAGCCAGCAACCCGCCGACGTCGGCCAGCAGCATGGCCAGCACGACCACGAGGCCGCCGACGGCGAGCAGCAGCAGCGACATGGCGCCTTCCTGGCGACTCACCGCTCCACTCGCATCACCGATCTCGCCCGCAGCTCGACCGTAACCCCGCCAAACATTGGCGCCGCCAGCGTGTGGGGGAGGCGAACGACCACCACCGCCCGCTCCCCCACAACATGAGGCCGGCTGACTTGGACCCTGGCCCGCGATCCGGCCGAGCCGAGACTCTGTTGGACGACGCCCACCGCGGCGGCGGGGTCGGGATTGGCCGCAGCCTCGCGTGCCCCTTCCCGGGCGGCGTTCACGACCTCGAGCTGGGTCCGGGCGACGACGGCGACCTCGACGACGGCGAGGATCACCAGCAGCACCAGGGGCAGAACGAGGGCGAACTCGACCACGGCGCTACCTCGCTGGTTCACACGTAGGACCGCACCCGCTCGACGACGGCATCGAACAGGCTCTCGAGGGCGCCGGTGTTGGTGGCCCACAGGATCAGGGCCAGGGCGACCGCCGCCGCGGCCACAATGACGAGGGCATATTCGGCCGTCGCCTGGCCGTCCTCTCGGTGGATCAGATTCTGCACATACATGACTTGAGGATTCCTTTCTTCACCGGCGACCGGCCGGCACGGCGGGAAGTCACATGCCGAGGCGCTCCAGCGCCCCCAGCAGCGCCGGGCCAATGGTGAGCACCATGAAACCCGGCAGGATCAACAGCGCCAGCGGAAACAGCAGCTGCACCGGGAGCCGGCGTGCCGCAGCCAGCGCCCGAGCCCGATCGGCGTCACGTTGCTCGGCGACGTAGGCGCGGACCGCGGCCGCGACCGGAGCACCCGTCACCGTCGCCCGCGCCGCCAGCAGATAGAGACGCCGGGCCGCCCCGCCAGACTCCTCCAGCGCCGCCGCAATGCCACCGTGTCGTGAGCGGCGGATGACGTCGTGCACTTCTTCGGCGAGCGGCGGACCAATCTCGCAGGCGGCCGCCTCCAAGGCGGCCACGAACGACAACCCGGCGCTGAGCCCAAGGCCCACCAGTTCGGCAAGCGCGACGGCGTCGCGTTCAGCCCTGGTCCGCTCTGCCCTGATCCGGCGGATGACGCCGCGGCGGGTGACGGCCAACGCGGCCACGCCTAGCGCCAGAGTCTGAAGTGGGTACCAGACGGCACCCGCCACGGCCGGGAGCACCCACCACCCCGCTCGCGGGAAGCGTGATCGAATGGCGCCGGTGACGCCGAGGGCCACAACGACAGACAGCATCACGGGGCACGCTCCGCGTTGCGCAACACGATGGCGACGACGACCAAGCCGACCAGCTCGAGTCCGACGCCGATGGCCGCCATGGCGTGGCCCACCGGCCCAGCCGCGAGCAGAGCCTGTGCCTTGCCCGTGATCAGCAGCACGACCACCATCGCCACCGGCGCTCCGCCGACAACGAACGCCGAGAGTCGTGCTTGGGCGGTCTGCGCCCGACGCTCGCGGGACAACTCCCCCGTCTCGGCGGCATGCAATGCCAATTCCTCGAACACTGATGCGGCACGGCCACCTGACGTGGCCGTCAACCGGACCGCGGCGGCGACGAAGCGCCCGTTGCTGGGCAGAGCCCTGGCCAATTCGGCAGCCACATCGCTCATCGGCTGCCCGGCTGCTGCCGCCCGAACCGCTCGACCCAGGTCGAGCTGCGGGGCACGCTCGGCGCCGGCGACGAGGGCCATGCGCAGTGACGCTCCCGACCGGAGTTCTGCGGCGATGCCGTTGAGCAGCGCCACTTCGTCGCCCGGACCCGGGCGTTCGGCGCGGCACAGCTTCGGCACTGGCCGCGGACGTGATCGCAACCACGGCACGCCGGCAACGATGAAAGCGGCACACAGGACGGCGATCAGCATCGGTATCGCTCCTCGAACCGGCCCGATTCCAGCGTCTCGATCGAGCGCACCCGGCGATGGCCGCGGTGGCGCTCCACCTGAATCACCACATCGAGGGCGGCGAAGAGTTGGCGACGTACGGTGGTCGCCGCCACCCGGGCCTCCCCCGACAGCGCCAACGTCTCGACGCGCCACAAGGCTTCTTCGGCGCTGTTGGCGTGCACGGTCGACATCGAACCGTCGTGGCCGGTGCTCATCGCTTGCACCATGTCCAGGGCCTCGGAACCGCGCACCTCCCCGACGATGATGCGGTCGGGTCGCAGCCGCAGTGCGTGGCGGACCAACTGACGCAGGGTGACCTCACCGGCGCCCTCGGCGTTGGGCGGCCGCGCCTCGAGCCGCACCACGTGGCCATCGAGCCGCAATTCGGCGGCGTCCTCGACCGTCACCACCCGCTCGTCCGAAGGGATCTCCTTCGACAGCACGTTGAGCAGCGTCGTCTTGCCCGACCCGGTGCCGCCGGACACGAGGACGTTGCAGCGAGTCGCCACCACGTCACGCAGCACCTGGGCCCCGGCTGCGGTGATCCCACCGGCGACGACCAGGGACTCCACATCGGGAACAGCCTCAGTAAACCGCCGCACGGCGACCACCGGCCCGTCGACGGCTACCGGAGCGACGATGGCGTGGAGCCGTGATCCGTCGGGGAGCCGCGCATCGACGGCAGGGCTGGCCCGGTCGAGCCGCAGCCCCAACGGGGCGATGACGCGCTCGACCGCTGCGGTGATGGCAGCCGAGTCGGCGAAGCTGACGTCGGTGAGAATGAGTTCGCCGTCCCGCTCCACCCACACTTCGTCGGGTCCATTCACGAGAACATCGCTGACCTCTGAGTCCCGCAACAGCGCCTCGACGGGACCAAGCCCGACGATGGCGTCGACGGCGCGCTGCACATCAGACGGCCCCGCCAGAGGCGCCGCCTCCGCGAGCATCTCTGTCCCGGCGGCGTGCAGCGCCTCGCGTTCGAGGGGGACAGCCGTGTCGAGCAGCAGACGCGCCAGGCGATCGTTCACTCCCACGGCAGCTCCCAGACCTGCTGCCACGAACGGATCCACCGATTGGGCCGGGGACGGACGCCTTCGAGCAGCGCCTTGACCACGTCGCCCGGCGGACGGGGCAGCAGGATCCCCGGGCCCGGAAGTGTGAGCCGCCACCCCGCCGACTGGTAGACGGCCGCTCGATCACCTGCGGGAAACAACCCACCGGGCACCAGGGGCCGCACCGGCACCACACCGGCTCGATCGGGCCGGCGATGGGGAGGGAGCCGAAAGACCACCGCTGGCCAACCCGCGACGAGGGCTCCCAACACGTCGGCGGCGGCCTCCGGTTCGACGCCGCCGTTGCGAAGCACCGCAATGCCACGACGGGCCGGCTCCAGATCACGCCGGGTCGGCCCCTCCGCCACGAGTTCGGCCAAGCCGACCGCTCCCGGGTAGGCCGGGCCGTGCGGATCGAGATCGACCACGAGAGCAGTCCCGGCTGCCGCGGCCAACGCCAGAGGCGCGACGGCGCCGAGTACCCCGTCCTCCGGTGTCCATGTCGACAGCGCAGGCATGATCCCGCTCGTTGATCGGCTCTACCGGATTGGGGAAGTACCTCGCAACGTATGGCCCGGGTATGACAGATTCAAGAGGGCTGACCGACCGGCCGGCGAGTTCCTCGGATTCGCGCTTGCCAGGACCTACCATCAGCCGGGGCACGGGTAGGGCTTGTGAGAGGAGTACTGATGCGTATCGACTCGACACCTCGACGGGTCATCCCGGCATTCGTCATTCTGCTGATCGCAGGAGTGATGCTGACAATCCCCAGCCGCGCCGTGGGCGCCGACCAGCCCATGTGCGACGGCAAGCCGGCAACCATCATCGGCACCGCCGAACGCGATTATCTCCAGGGCACCGATCTGGACGACGTCATCGTTGGCCTAGGGGGCAACGACCGGATCAACGGCGGCGGCGGCAATGACACCATCTGCGGCAACCATGGCATCGACACCCTCGTTGGTGGTCCCGGCGACGACACTCTGATCGGCGGCGTCGGCTCCGACTGGGTCGCCTACTGGTCGGCTCCAGAACGTGTGCGCGTCGATCTAGCCGCCGGCACCGCCATGATCGGCGACGAGCAAGACACCATCCGCAACGTCGAGAACGTGTATGGATCGTCCCACTCCGACGACATCCATGGGACCAAGGGACCCAATGAACTCAAGGGCGGCGTAGGCGGCGACAACCTCCACGGGCGGGGCGGCAACGACCTCCTCTGGGGTGGCCCAGAGTGGGACTTTCTCGAGGGGGGCGGCGGCGACGACCGTCTTATCGGACAAGCCGGTGACGATCATTTGTTCGGTGGCTCCGGTGACGACCTGCTCAAGGGCGGGGCTGGTTTCGACTGGAATGACCCTGGCGAGGGAGACGACGCCGTGATCGGCGGCAGCGGAAGGGACATGGTGGTCTACGTCTCGTCTCAGCAGGGCGTCGAAGTCAACCTCGCCACCGGCGTCGCAACCGGCAACGGGACGGACCGGCTCCACAGCATCGGCTACGTCGTAGGAAGCCACTACCCCGACACGCTCATCGGCAGCGACGGCGACGATTGGTTCGTGGGCAACGCCGGCGCCGACATCATCCGCGGCGGGCCCGGAGATGACTGGATCAGCGGCAGCAAGGGTGCCGACACGCTCATCGGTGGCTCCGGCAACGACATACTCTGGGCGCTGCGACCGCCGTTGGATGACGGAGATCCCTACCCCATCGGCGACGACTTTCCGCACACCTTGATCGGTGGACCGGGCGACGATCTGATCGTCGGATCAGACGGCGATGACACTCTCGAAGGCAAGGCCGGGGCGGACCAACTCGAAGGTCTCGGCGGCAACGACCTGCTGCGCGGTGGAAGTGGCGACGATGTCCTCGACGGCTGGTCGGGCATCGACCTGCTCGAGGGCGGTCTCGGCGAGGACAGCTGCACCCGGGGATTCACCTACGAGTCATGCGAGCTGATTCTCTAGGTTTCGCGGGAACCCAATACGGCGCCGCGTGCGTCCCAAGCGAGACGGCCCCACCGGCCCCGTGGGAAGATGTTGATCATGCCCAGACGATCGTTGGCCCTTGCCATCTCGGCAGCACTGCTGCTCGCGGCCTGCGGCGCCGGCTCCGTTGGCGAGACAGCACCGACCACCGCCACAGCCGCACCAACGACCACAACGTCGACGGCCCCACCGGACGAAGCACCCGACGGCGCCGTGCTGATCACCGCCTTCGGAGTAGTGCAGCCGCGCGACGACGGAACCCTCGAGATCTGTCCTTCCCCGAGCGCAGACTGTGCCGGCATCACGATCGTCGGCGGCATCACGCCACCCGACACCGATCCCCCTCTGATGCAGCTGACCGGTTGGTACAACGGCGCCGACCTGACCGTGACCGACACCGAGGTCCCCGACCTGTCGGGGGTCATCGCCCCCGACTTCACGACGCCATGTGAGGACCTGCGCGGGTCGGGGTCGGTGGGGAATCCGCCGACGGATTCGGAGGATGCCGTCTGGGCCTACCTCGAAACGATCCCCGACCGCTACGCCGGCCGCTGGTGGGACGCCGCCAACGGGGTGATGACCATCTGGCTGACCGGCGATGACATCGCCGACCATCGGACTGCACTCGAAGCGGCCGCCGGTGAGGGCGGACGGGTATGCGTGATCGGCGGGGCCGGCTACACCGAAGCGGAGTTGATCGACATCCAAGGGCAGCTCCTCGATTTCATCGACCTCCAGGCGACTGCGATGTCGAGCTCATCGCTCGACACGCTGGGCAATCGCGTCGAGGTCACGGTGGAGTACCTCGACACGCCAACTCGCGCCCAGGTCGAGGGCGAGTTCGGCGATGCGGTGGTCTTCATTCCGTTCATCGAGGTGCTCGAGGGCACCATTGCCGATCTCCCCGAACAAGTCGACCGCACGTCCCGGCGACGTCGAACTCCTCACCCAGCCGACCCGTGGTGGCGGCGGGATGGGGGCGCTGGGCACCTTCGAGGTTGCGTACGATCCCGATCTCAACTGTGTCTACTTCCCCGGTGACGGCGACGTCACACCCGACGAAGGCAGAACGGCTCCCATCTGGCCGTTCGGGTACACCGCCGACTCCGATCCACTGCGGATCTTCGACCAGGATGGTCAACTCGTCGCCCGGGAAGGCGACGTGATTCAGATGGGTGGTGGATATGTAGGGCCGCCGGGCGACGACCGGCCGGAGAACTGCGCCGCCACGGACGTTTGGATCATGAGCAGCCGCCCCGAGGTTGTCGTCCCGTAGCCGTCGCCGGAGCGCAGTTACCCCTCAAGCACGCCCGCCACGCGCCGTAGACTCATCCCATGGCCCAGACCGCTGCCTTCTTCGATCTCGACAAGACCGTCATCTCCAAGTCGTCGACGCTGGCGTTCGGGAAACCCATGTACCAGGCGGGGTTTCTCGGGCGGCGCACGCTGACCCGGTTCGCCTTCGGCCAGTTGATGTACGTGTTGTTCGGCGCGGATGAGGATCAACTCGAAAAGGCCCGCGACCAAATGCTCCAGCTCACGGCCGGATGGCACCGCGCCGAGATCGAACAACTCGTCGAAGAGACCCTCGAAGAGATCGCCGAACCCCTCGTTTATGCGGAGGCGCTGACCCTCATCGAGGAGCACAAGCGGGAGGGCCGCCGAGTGTTCCTCGTGTCGGCCAGCCCCGAGCAAATCGTGCGCCCGATCGGACGCCACATCGGAATCAGCGACATCATCGCCACGAGGATCAAGACCGACTCGGCAGGGTTCTTCCTCCCCGAAATCGAGCGCTACCCGATGGGGCAGGGCAAGGTCGAGATCATCAACGAGGTCGCCGAACGCGACGGCATCGACCTCTCCGAATCCTACGCCTACTCCGACAGCCAGACCGATCTACCGATGATGGAGATGGTCGGCCACCCGGTCGCGGTCAACCCGGACAAGGAACTCCGCAGGATCGCCGAAGAGCGGGAGTGGCCGATTCTCAAGTTCCAGCTCGAGGTTCGCGTGATCCCCCGCATCCCCCGCCCGACCCCACTGGTGTCGGGCGCCACCGTCGCCGTGGCCATCGTCGCCGGCGTCGCCTATGCCTTGTTGCGGCGCCGCTCCTCGGGCTGAGCCACACCCTCTCGTCGTCGTCCTCGAGTTCGTAGTCCGGAGCGTCGGGCCTGGGTTCTTGCGCTTCAGATGGGTTCTCGGTCGGCATCCGCGGTGTTGTCGGCGTTTCCCGACAACATGTCAAGTGTTGCGGCATTTGGCGCATCATGCGACTTCTCGTCGCGCTCCCAGAACGCCCAGATGACCAGCAGGGCAAGACCGGCTGCACCGGCGGCCAACGCCAGCCACACCCACTGCCGATTTGCCGCGGCGTCCTCGTCCTCCGCATCGGAGTCGGTGGCCCTCCCCGGCGACTCGAAGAGCGCTCGGTCGACCCCCAGTTCGATCAGCGTGTGCGTCTCGGAGACGGTCGACGGCCCACTCGACGGGATGAGTTCGAAGGCAACCGAGATGTTCTCCACCGTGGTCAGTTCAACGATCCCGGCCCAGGTGCCATCGCCCTGGTCGGTGAGCGCCACCGGCGGCAACTCCGTTCCCTGTCCCACCGGACGCACCAACACTGCAGTGGCCGGTGCGTTGACCTCGACCGCGACGTCGAGCGTGAGTCCCCCGATTGTCGACGCCGCGGTCGCCTCGGCCGCGCCAAACGGCGGACTGAGGACGACGGACAACAAGAGCGCAACGACGACGGGCATCCCGTGACGTTACCGGGCTGACTGCGTTGTCCGCAACGCGACAAGGTCAAGGCCGCGCTGGAGCGCCCCACCATCCCCCTCGCTTCGTGACGACCGCCCTCAGATGGGGTCGACGGTCGCCACGATGGATGTCCGTCCGGCAGGTGGCAAGAATCCGGCAGGTTGCGTGATCGAGATGGTGGTCGTCCCCACCGCGATCGGATCGAACCCGGTGTTGAGATAGTCGTCGCCGCCGGTGAAGACCAGCGGGCTGATCGTGATCACCCCTACCGTCGGGTCAGACGACATCACATCGACCGACGGGTTGGTGCCGCCTCGGACCATCTGGTACTCGTCGACCCGCTGCAGATCGTCGAGAGCGGCCGGTCGGACCTGGATGGTCCGGTTGGATGCATCCACCGTTGTGGAGAAGTCGCCGCTGGGACTGTAGATGTAGAAGCCCGCGTCGACGATCTGGACGGTCGTGATCCACTGGTCGTAACCGGGTGCGGTGATCCGCAACTCCGTCCCTTGGTTCAAGGTCAGACCCTGCACGTAGATGAGCGGTGTGGAGGTGCCGGTCACCAACGGGAAGGTGATTGACCCGCTTCCGACCGCCGTTGGGTCGGTGGAAACCAGAGCGACCGATGGGTCGGCGACCGTGATCGTGACGTCCACACCCGGTGCGGGTGGCGCCACTTCGAGCGCGATACGGCGCTCGACCTGGAGATCCCGTCCCAATGTTCTGGTCGGAGATCCGTGTCGATCGGCTGGTCGAGTAGAGCCAGACGTCGGGGGCGTCGACGTTGACGTTGCGGGTGGTGTAGCCGTTGGCGGGTGCGGTGTGGCCGGGGGGTTGGACGATCCCCAGGGTGGTGGTCCCCGGAGTGAGGGGATCGAACACGGCGTAGGCGCCGAAGGCGTTCCCGGGTGCGGATACATTGGCGCGCCGCCGGTCAAGAGTCGCCGGCGCCACGACCTCGCCGACTGTCGGGATTGCTGCTGGTGGGTCGATGGTGACGATGTGGCCGCCCCGCACCTCCTGGTTGGTCACGCCGGTCGTGCAGGGTGCCCGACTCGCCGTCGTAGAGCAGATACGAGAGGACGGGCACGTTCTCGTCCGGGGAGAGGGTGGTGGTGTCGAGGTCGTTG
>CAVPHV010000002.1:0-9324 GCA_963704825.1 uncultured Acidimicrobiia bacterium | reverse complement strand
GACCACACGAAACCCTCGCTGCGGCAGGGGTTTCGGCGCGTCAGCGGGAGATGTCGACGACGCCACGAGCGCCAGTGAGGTTCCCCCGGTTTCCCGGACTGTTTTGGTTGGTGGTCATGCCACAGCCGTGAGGGGGCTGTGGCGGTGCTCGTATTCGATTGGGGATAGGTAGCCGAGCGCTGAGTGTCGGCGACGACGGTTGTAGAAGGCTTCGATGTACTCGAAGATCGCTTGAGCGAGCTCTTTGCGTGTTGTCCATCGTCGCCGGTCGAGTAGTTCGAGTTGGAGGGTTCCGAAGAACGACTCGGCCAGGGCGTTATCCAAGGCGTCACCGACGCTGCCCATCGACCCGAGTAGTCCGGCTTTGCGGAGCCGTTGCCCGAACGCCCAAGAGGTGTATTGGGTGCCGTGATCGGCATGGTGGATCAGACCGGAGCCAGGTTCGGGGCGGCGCCGCCAGATGGCCATATCCAACGCATCGACCACGAGTTCGCTACGGAGATGATCCGCGATCGACCATCCCACTACCCGCCGCGACCAGGCGTCGACGACGACTGCCAGATACACCTTGCCTTCTTTGGTGGGATGTTCGGTGATATCGGCAACCCACAACCGGTCAGATTCAGTGACGGTGAACTGGCGGTTGACCAGATCATCAGACGGGATCGCCTCAGGGTCACGGCGGGTGCAACCACGCCGGCGACGCCGATACACACCCTCAATACCGGCCTGCCGCATCAACCGTTCCACCCGCTTGCGACCCACCGCGATGTTCTCACCGAGACGCAGCTCCGCCCACACCCTGGGACTTCCATAGGTGCCGCGGGACTGACGCCAGATCTCGGTGATCGTCTCCGTCAGGGCGGCGTCTTCGACCCGGCGCCGGCTGGGGTGTGACTGGCGATACCGCCACTCATAGAACCCGCTGGTCGACACCCCAAGACGCTTCGCCATGAACCGGATCGGGAACCGAGCCTTCTGCGCATCCATAAACCGAAAGATCACTTCGGCCGGACATTCTCCGAGGCGAAGAAGGCTGCGGCTCGAGAGAGCAAATCACGCTCCATCTTGAGCACCCGATTCTCTCGCCGCAACCGCGCCAGCTCCTCCCGCTCCTCGCTGGTCAACCCCGGCCTGGCGCCCTCATCAACATCAACCTGCTTCATCCACCGCCACAGACTCGATTCCGAAACCCCAAGATCCTCCGCGATCTCCGGCATCGGTTTGATCCGCTCACGAGCCAACTCCACCGCCCTCCGCCGAAACTCCGGCGAAAACCGTCCAGCCATAGCCTCTCCTCTCCGGCAGGACCCTCAGGCCCCACACACTACGTGTCCGGAGAAACGGGGGAACCTCAGAACGCACACCTACATCCCTATCAGGCATTCATGAGGGAGTGGGCCGTGTCAAGCGGCGTTGTTTCGCGTTCTTGGTGGTGGGTGGACGCGTTCGAAAGACCGACGGCATGTTCGACGGGATCGGGTTCGGTTGTTCACGTCAGGAGATGGGTGGTGCTCCTTGGTTGGTGGGGACACGGTTGTCGCCGGCTCCAGCCCCGATGTGGGGCGAGGCGGTTCGGTGCCTGGGCATTCATCCGCCACGCACAATGTGGTGGGCATGGAGCGTTACGGCCACAGCAACAGACTGGGCTCATTCACATGCGTCGACCCGCACCACAGGTGGGGTCATGCCTGATAGCGAGCTCGCAACTGTTGCCGTGTCCGAACCTCACGCTGCCTCCTGCAGGCAGCGGATCTCACCGTCACGCATCCCGTAGAACACCAGCGTGACCAGTTTGCGGGCGGCAGCGACCCGGGCGATGTTGGTGCCGCGGCGTTCAGCGATCCGTAGATAGCTGTCCCGGATTGGGGCGCCGCCCCGCCAGCGGGCCACCGCTTCGACCGCAGCCCACCGGATCAGCGCCGAGCCTTGCTTGGTGATCGAGCCGCGGAACACCTTGTCGTCGGATTCGCGGTGCCTTGGCGTCAACCCGACCCACGAGCACAGCCGTTTCGGGTGCGGGAAGCGACCGATATCACCGATCTCGGCGACGAACACCCCCGCAAACACCCGACCCACCCCCGATAATTGCTGGATGGTTCGATACCCGGTGTCGTCGCGCAACCGGAGATGGACACGACGGTCAAGTTCGGTGATCTCCCGGTCGTAGTGGCCGATCAGGTCCCGTAGCGACTCAATGCGATACTCGTAGGCTTCACCAAGCGGTGTCTCCTCAAGGTACCGGGCCCCACCGGGACCCCACAGCGTCGTCAACGACGGCACCACCCCCTCTTTGCCCAACACCGAATGCACCTGAGACTTCAATCCGGTACGCAGCTGGGACAGCTTGTGGCGATACCGCACCAGCTCCCGCAACTGGCGCAACGACCGAGGAGCGATCCACGACTCCGGCAGACTCCCCATCCGCAACAAGTCCGCCAACAAGGTCGCGTCCCGATCGTCGTTCTTGACCCGCCGGTTCTCGAAACCCTTCACCCCCAACGGATGCGCCAAATGCACCCGCCCACCGGCCTCCTCGATCACATCCGCAGCCCAATACCACCCCCACGTCGCCTCCAACACAACCTCGGGCTCCGGACCAGCATCGGCGACCGTCGCCGCCAAAGCCATCGGCGAGTTCTCAATCCGCGTCGACGACACTTTGGTGCCATCCGGATCCAAGATCACCACCACCGACCGGCGGCGATGCAAGTCAATACCCACGTAACGTGACACAACGGGCCTCCCTTCTCGAGGCGGACATTGACACCCCGAGTATCGGGAAACCGTCAACGGGGAGCGGAGGCCCGCTCCCTCATCGCATCACCTCGGCGTGCGGCTTGTCAACGCCCCTCGTCACCGGGAGAGATCGGGACCGGGTTGGTCGCGGTGTTGCGTCTGTCGGCCCGTGAGCCAGTCGAGGGAGCGAATGATCTCGGGCTGACGTGTGGCCCAATACGCTTCGATCTCGTTCCGATCCATCGGCAGGGCAGGATCGTCGGCGACGTCGTCGAGGTAGCCGAGGGCGCGCACGATGTGAAGGACGACAGCATCGGGGGTTTCTGGTCGGTAGCGCTCGAGGATGACGGCGAGCCCCTCCTCGACCCGGTGTCCGGTGTCGCCTTCGATCACCAGCACGTCGAAGTAGTCCCGTAGCTCGCCGCGGTCACCGATTACCTTCAGCTTGGTAGCGAGCAGATCACGGAGTCCGGCGACCCGGATGCCGGCGACGTCGATCGTGGGGTCGACCGGACGCTGGTCGTGGGCGTCGAGGAACTGGACCCGCGTCTCACCCAGGTAGCCGTTGAGCGTGCCGGGCGAGATCTGGGTGGCGGCGAACCGGCCGAGGCCCTCCAAGATGCGGACCAGTTCCTCGGGTTGGAACGGCTCGGCCACGAAGAAGTCGAGGTCCCGGCTCACCCGGTGTCCGAGGTGCGCGGCGATGGCGGTGCCTCCCACCAGATACGCGCCGTCGGGGAGGTTGCCGACGAGGGCGTGCCACACTTCCCGGGCCGACGCCGGCAGCGCTGAGCGCAGGTGCGCCGGCAGATCACCCACTGGACATCTCCCTGGCGAGGTTGCGGGCCAGAGCCGCTCGTCGTACCGGAACACCCCGCATCTGGGCCGCGCGCTCGAAAGCGTCGGCGGGCAGCGTCACCGCAGCCCACCCGTGAGCGAGCGCGTCGTCGCTGGCCAGGATTCTCCCGGCGAGGTAGGCAGCGTCCTGCTCCGAATCGAGCTCATGTACGTCGGCGTTCCAGAACAGGTGACGAAGCCACACCGGAACCCGACCGTCACCGGCCTCCGCATCGGATCCTTCGGGGAACACGGTCTCGGCGAGCACGGGCGCCAGGTCGCCCCAGCGCTGGTTGCGGACGTCGATCTCCCACACTTCCACATCGGTGACGGTTCCCAGCATGACGCGACGCCGGCGCAGGCGCACCAGTGACAGGTGCTGCAGTCGGTGCAGGGCCCGGCTGGCGGTAGTGGGGCTGATCCCGGCGACCCGGGCAACCGCTCGCGCCGAACGCAGCCCGAGGGGGCGATCCAGCAAGGCCGCCGCTACCAGCACCTCCTCCCGGGTGAGTCCCTCAACACGTGGGGCGAACCCGAGGCGTCTGACCAGACGCCCAACATCCTCGGCGGTGAACCGCAGGTGGCCACCCAAGGTTGCCTCGGGTCGCACCACCCCCTCCGCCACGGCGCGGTGTACCCGTGACCGGGTGGTGCCCAGCCGTTCCGCCACTCGACCCGTCGTGAGCATAGTGTCCATATCGCAACATTCTACCATGGCCGGCACGCCACACCCAGACACCGAACCAGCGGGTTTGGGCCGCGTCTGGGCCGCGTCACGATGAGAACGGACGCCAAACGACACAAGACAACACAACACCCGGCAGCCGCGAACGCCCAGGTCACGGGCCGATTCCACGCAAAGGACCAGGTCGGCTCACCAGGCGGAAACCCCACGAGCCCCACTCTCAAGGCGGTAACGCCGGTTCGAATCCGGTCGGGGCTACGAGCAACGATTCTCACGTCAGGTGGGGTTTCTGCGCAATCAGCGGGTGAGCCCGGGAGGGTCCCTGGTGCGCTCGGGGCGCGCTGGGGGCGCGGCAGCTCGGGCACGGGCTTCGAGATGAAGATCGATCTGGTCGTCCAGTCCGTCCATCAGGTGCCCGTAGCGGTCCATGGTCACGGAGATCGAGCCGTGCCCGAGTCGGGTCTGGATTGCCTTTGGATGCTCACCGTCCGCGATGAGCCATGCGGCATGCGTGTGACGCAGATCTTGGATCCGGCACGGCGGGCCCACGGATTCGGCGACGGCTCTGCGCCATGTCCGCCCAAAGGACCCTCTGCGGAGCACCTGTCCCCGTTCGGTAGTCCACACCATGTCGTCGACCGGTGGGCATGCCTCGAGGTGCTGGGTCAACGTGTCCACAACGACGCCTGGTATCCAAAGCATGGCATTCTGTGCCGGTGACAACAACGGATGATGCCCTGCAGCGTGGGGAGCTGGTGCCTAGCGGTGGTGAGTGGCAAGGCCTGCTATTCGACAACCCTCGTTCGGGATACGAATCGAGCCTGACGTGGACCTTCAGTTTCGACTACGCACCAGTCCGACGTAGCTATGGCGAGACGGTGCCGGGCTTGGTGCTTGATTGGGTCCCACTCGGTAGGTGCAGTTGGGCAACTATTGCTGGCCAGCAGGCGAGGGCGCATCGCTTCGGTGAGCCGATCGAAACCAGCGCGTATTTCTTCGAGCACTACCGCTACGAACAGGCCGAGATCCAGATACTCGAGCAGCACGGATGGGAGATCCGTGTGGCGGCAGAGGCACGAGGCGACATCGACGGATTGGGTTTAGATCCACTCCAAGCCGATGAGTGGTTGCTGTTTGGAGGGATCCTCGTTCAGCCGAATGTCCCGCCGCGTAGCGCCGGAGCGGCGAAACGACTTCTCGCCAGATTCACCGACACCACCGCCCTGGTTGGCGTGACACGAGAGCACAACTACCTGTTCAAGTCCGCCGACCAATAGTAGAAACGGCGGCTATCGCGGCACGGTTGCGGTCGTTCCAGATCAGCCGTTATGAGCGATAACACGCCCATCCCGTATCCGAGCAGATCGAGCCAGACCCGCCCGAGACCCTGCAACGCTACGGAACTATCTCCCGCAGCACACCTACATCCCTATCAGGCATTCATGAGGGAGTGGGCCGTGTCAAGCGGCGTTGTTTCGCGTTCTTGGTGGTGGGTGGGCGCGCTCGGAGGCCCGACGGCATGTTCGACGGGATCGGGTTCGGTTGTTCACGTCAGGAGATGGGTGGTGCTCCTTGGTTGGTGGGGACACGGTTGTCGCCGGCTCCAGCCCCGATGTGGGGCGAGGCGGTTGTCAACGCCGGTCGAAAACTGCGCGGTATTCGCCGGTTGAATTCTGCGCGGTTTAGGTGGTTTCTGCAGTGGCGATTACCTCCTGTTGTTTGTCTTTGAGTCGGTAGCTGTCGCCTTTGAGGAGGTGAACGTGGGAGTGGTGGATGAGGCGGTCGACCATGGCTTCGACGGCGACGGCGTCTCCGAAGATCTCGGCCCAAGCGGAGAAGCTCTTGTTCGATGACACGATCAGTGAGGACTGTTCGTAGCGGGACGAGACGAGCTGGAAGAACAGGGACGCCGCGTCGGGGTCGAAGGGGATGTAGCCAACTTCATCAACGATGAGAAGCGGGATGCGGCCGAGACGTTCGAGTTCGTCGGCGAGCCGGCCGGCGTGTTTGGCTTCTCCGAGGCGCATCACCCAGTCGGTGGCCGAAGCGAACGCCACCCGATACCCACGCCGGGCGGCTTGGACGCCGAGGGCGATCGACAGGTGGGTTTTTCCGGTGCCGGGGGGTCCGAGGAAGACCACGTTGTGGGCTTCGCGCAGGAAGTCGAGTTGGTGGAGGTGGGCGATCTGTTGTTTGGAGACGGACCTTTGGTGGGTGAAGTCGAAGTCGTCGAGGGTCTTGGTCTGCGGGAAGCGGGCGGCTTTGACCCGGTTCTCGCCGCCGTGGGTCTCCCTCGAGGCGACCTCTTCGGCGAGCACTTTGGCCAAGAACTCGGGGTAGTCCCAGCCCTCGACCCGGGCGGTCTCGGCGAGAGAGGCAGCGACTTGGCGGGCTCGGGGCATCTTCAGAGCTCGGGTCAGATACGCAACGTCGGTGGCAGCGTTCATTGGGTCACCTCGGCGAGAGCGTCGTAACGAGCCAGGTCGGGTGCCGGGATTTGCGGGTCAGTGGCGGAGAGCCGGCGGTGAGCGTCACGGGCGAGTCGCAGCTGACGGGCGTGGACGGGGTCGAGTATCACGTCAGCGGGAACAAACGAGCGGCGATGCGCCGCGATCTGGGTCCCTTCGGAGAAGACCACCACCTCTGTGGTTGAGACCTGGACCTGCAGGCGGCGACCAGAGAACCCGGGCGGCACCGAATAGTCGACGTCGCCGACCCGGCAGAACCCGTCCTTGGTGACCCGCACCTCGAGGCGGCGATCGACATCAGGCAACGGGTCCGGGAGCGCGGCGAGGAAGCCCCGCTCGACCGCCCAGGCGTCGGCGACCTTGCCACCCACCCGCCGATGGTGACGACGAAACGCCACGTCGTGGGCCCACTGGTCGTGCTGGGTTTGGAGATCGGCGATGTCGGTGAACGAACGCAGCGGCAGGAACGAGCCCTCCAGATACGAGATGGTGCGTTCTGCCTGTCCCTTCGATTCAGGCTTGCGGGGACCCAGGATGATCGGGCGCACCCGCAACGCGCCGAACAGGCCCGCCACCTCCTGGTGCAACCGCACCGGACGAGACCGGGGCACCACAATCGAGGTGTCCCGATCCACCACCATTGCCTCTGGGACACCCCCGAGACGCTGCAACGTTCCCGAGAACGCTGGGAGGAAGTCGCCCATCGTCTTGGAATGGGCAAACACCGTGGCATGAGCCGCAGAATGCGGCAACGTCGTCACCAACCCGAAGACCTTCCTGCGGGCTCCCTTCCCGACCGGGACCCGGATCGGTGGCTCCCACCAGTCGGTATGACCCACCTCGCCAGGCAGGTAACTGGTGCGTTGATACGACCTGGCCTCCACAAACAACGGCCGGATCTCTTGGAGGTAGTCCTTCAAGATGGTGAGCCCACCCCCATAACCGTCGCGACGGAGATACTCAATGATCACCGTCGCCGGCACCTTCGGATCGGAATCGAGCATCTTGGCAATCGAACCTCGATGCGGATCCAGCTTTGAACCCCTCGGCGTCCGCTGATACTGCGGCGGGTCGACCAACTCGAGGAGCCTCACCACCGTGTTGCGGCTCATCCCCAGCGTCTCAGCGATCCTCGCCTTCGCCCAACCCTCCCGATGGAAGAGCCGGTGAACCTCTGCCCAATCCTGCACCTGATACACCCTTTCCTCCTTGAGTCCGACATCAGACCCAAGGCTGGTCGCTAACTGCCTCAGTTCCTCGCAACCGCGCAGTTTTCAACCGGCGCCAAGTGCTCAGTTTTCACCCGTCGTCGACAGGCGGTTCGGTGCCTGGGCATTCATCCGCCACGCACAATGTGGTGGGCATGGAGCGGTACGGCCACAGCAACAGACTGGGCTCATTCACATGCGTCGACCCGCACCACAGGTGGGGTCATGCCTGATAGCGAGCTCGCAACTGTTGCCGTGTCCGAACCTCACGCTGCCTCCTGCAGGCAGCGGATCTCACCGTCACGCATCCCGTAGAACACCAGCGTGACCAGTTTGCGGGCGGCAGCGACCCGGGCGATGTTGGTGCCGCGGCGTTCAGCGATCCGTAGATAGCTGTCCCGGATTGGGGCGCCGCCCCGCCAGCGGGCCACCGCTTCGACCGCAGCCCACCGGATCAGCGCCGAGCCTTGCTTGGTGATCGAGCCGCGGAACACCTTGTCGTCGGATTCGCGGTGCCTTGGCGTCAACCCGACCCACGAGCACAGCCGTTTCGGGTGCGGGAAGCGACCGATATCACCGATCTCGGCGACGAACACCCCCGCAAACACCCGACCCACCCCCGATAATTGCTGGATGGTTCGATACCCGGTGTCGTCGCGCAACCGGAGATGGACACGACGGTCAAGTTCGGTGATCTCCCGGTCGTAGTGGCCGATCAGGTCCCGTAGCGACTCAATGCGATACTCGTAGGCTTCACCAAGCGGTGTCTCTTCGAGGTACCGGGCCCCACCGGGACCCCACAGCGTCGTCAACGACGGCACCACCCCCTCTTTGCCCAACACCGAATGCACCTGAGACTTCAACCCGGTACGCAGCTGGGACAGCTTGTGGCGATACCGCACCAGCTCCCGCAACTGGCGCAACGACCGAGGAGCGATCCACGACTCCGGCAGACTCCCCATCCGCAACAAGTCCGCCAACAAGGTCGCGTCCCGATCGTCGTTCTTGACCCGCCGGTTCTCGAAACCCTTCACCCCCAACGGATGCGCCAAATGCACCCGCCCACCGGCCTCCTCGATCACATCCGCAGCCCAATACCACCCCCACGTCGCCTCCAACACAACCTCGGGCTCCGGACCAGCATCGGCGACCGTCGCCGCCAAAGCCATCGGCGAGTTCTCAATCCGCGTCGACGACACTTTGGTGCCATCCGGATCCAAGATCACCACCACCGACCGGCGGCGATGCAAGTCAATACCCACGTAACGTGACACAACGGGCCTCCCTTCTCGAGGCGGACATTGACACCCCGAGTATCGGGAAACCGTCAACGGGGAGCGGAGGCCCGCTCCCTCATCGCATCACTTCGAGGATTGCGGCTCGGCAG
>CAVPHV010000001.1:0-238854 GCA_963704825.1 uncultured Acidimicrobiia bacterium | reverse complement strand
CATCTCGATTCCGAGTTCTGGTCCCGTCTCGGGATTGATCCATTCCCAGTCGATCTGCGGTACACGTTCCAGCGCAGCGCCGCGAGGGTCGTCCAATCAAGGAGAGAGCAATAGTGATCACGTCCCGAACACTGATTGGCGGTGTTGCCGGTGCCGTACTCGGCGTCCTGTGGTACACCCTCGGGGCGACCGCGGTGCTTGTCGCCCTCGGGCTCGGTGCGGTCGGGTTGGCCATCGGGTGGGTCTTCGACAACCGTGGACGCGTCGCCGAGATGTTTCAGCGTCTTGAACGACCGTGAGTCGCGTGCGACGACCTTGCTCGAGTTGAGTGACCGGGCCTGGTGAGCTGGGCCGCTCCAATCGGTGAACCCAACGAAGACCCCGGGGCGCAACCCCGCACGGCGTTCAACGCCCTCCGAGAACGGCTCGGACGTCCTGGTCTTCAATGAAGTCGGCATTGCGGGCAATGCGGTGTTGTTGGGCGGCGACGATGAGATCTCCTTCGTCGACGTCATCGGGTATCGACGTGATCCAGGTCAACAGCTCGACTACGGCGCCGTTGGGATCGCGGAAGTAGATCGAACGCTCGTACCCGCGATCGATCGGCCCCTTGTAGCGCACCCCGTGGGCGTCGAGCGTTGCCATGGCTTGCTCGATCGGTACGTCGAGGTTGAGTGCCAAGTGCAGCATGGCACCAAGTTGACGTCGTTGTGGCGTGGCGGGCAGTGAGCCTTGCTTAGGCACGAAGTAGGCGATGAACTGGCCCGGCCCAGCCTCGAAAAAGAGGTGGACCTGGCGATCGTCATCCAGATTGGGCTGCTCGAGGACGAGTCGCATCCCGAGTACGTCGCGGTAGAACGAGAGCGTCTCGTCGTAATTGCGTCCGACGAGCGCCGGGTGGTTGATGCCTGCGGTGCGGATTGTCATCGTGGCTACTCGCCGCCGGAGTCGACGGGGACCCGACCAAGTCGGCCGGCGGTGAAGTCTTCGTACGCCTGTATCAGTTCGGCGCGGGTGTTCATAACGAAGGGTCCTGACCAGGCGACCGGTTCGCGAATCGGCAAGCCACCAATGATCAGTACGTCGACATCGGGGCTGCGGGACTCTTGACGTTCGTCGGCCCTGATCGTGATCACGTCGCCCGCGCCAAGCACGCCGAGTTGCCCCATCCGGAAGGGCCGGCGCTCGACCCCAAAGGAACCGCGCCCGTTGAGCACATACACCAGCGCATTGAAATCTCGTCGCCACGGCAGTCTCAATTCGGCGCCGGGGTTGAGGGTCGCATGGATCATCGTGATCGGCGTGTGGGTCTGGCCGGGTCCCATGTGGCCCGCCACATCGCCGGCGATCAGCCGCAGGAGCGCACCACCGTCCGGCGAGGTGAGCAGCTTCACCTTGTCGGCGCTCAAATCCTGGTATCGAGGTGCCAGGAACTTGTCATCAGCGGGGAGGTTGACCCACAGCTGGAAACCGTGAAACAGCCCCCCGGACATCACGAGATGTTCGGGGGGAGTTTCGATGTGGAGAAGCCCGGAGCCTGCCGTCATCCATTGGGTGTCCCCGTTGGTGATGACCCCGCCGCCACCTTCGGAGTCTTGGTGCTCGAAAATGCCGTCGATCATGTAGGTGACCGTCTCGAAGCCGCGATGCGGATGCCAGGGGGTGCCTTTGGGCTCACCGGGCGCGTACTCGACCTCACCCATCTGGTCGAGGTGGATGAAGGGGTCGAGTTCGGCGAGGTCGACTCCAGCAAAGGCGCGTCGTACCGGAAAGCCTTCCCCCTCGTAGCCCTGGGGTGCCGTAGTAATGGACTTCACCGGCCGGTCGAGGGCGGTGAGCTCCGGGGGAGCGACTTGGGGAAGGGTGAGGGTGTCGGCGACGGTGACTGCGGGCATGATGGCTCCTTGTTGGCGGGACGTCAGAAGCGTAGGGTGATAGTCGTTACAACTGTAACTAATAGTGATATATTCCTGAGATGCGACCCAGTAGCGAGTCGGTCGAGGCGTGGCGCCTGTTGCTGGAGGTCCACCAACGACTAACGACGCAGATGGACTTCGAACTGCAAGAGCAACACGGTCTTCGACTGGACTGGTACGACGTGCTCTATCAACTCACCTTTGCCGGTGGTCGGAGGCGGATGCATGAGCTGGCCGAGGCCACCCTTTTCTCCCGCACCGACTGCACCCGCATTGTCGATCGGATGGAGCGCGCCGGACTGGTGCAACGGGAACGGGCAGCCGAAGACGGCCGCGGGGTCTATGCCGTGATAACGGCGGACGGAAGTGCGTTGTTCCGCAGGGCTGCCCGCACCCATCTCGAAGATATCCAACGCCTATTTGGTGCCCACCTGACGTCCGAGGAGGCTGCAGCCATGGCGACCGCACTGGAGCGGACTCTCGAAGCAGCAGGGGAGTAGCAGCCGCGCGGGAAGTTGCCCACCCCGATCTACGGCCACCGTCGGGGCTAGCCTCAGCCGCCATGCAACGGCAACTGACGCAATGGGCCACCGCAATCGCGGAGCGAGGTGCACCGGACTCCGTCGTGAGGGCGGGGATCCGGCGTACGATCCGGGCGCGCCTCGCCGCCGAGACCGAGCGCGATGCATCCCAGCGGGACGCCATGTTGGCGCTTTGGCACCGTGGCCCCATTGCGCTGGACCCCGACCTCGCCAACGAGCAGCACTACGAGGTTCCCCCGGAGTTCTTCGAACTGATTCTTGGACCCCGGTTGAAGTACTCGTCGTGCCTGTGGCCCTCGGGCACGAACACCTTGCGTGAGGCCGAAGAGGCCATGCTCAGGTTGAGTGCCGAGCGCGCCAGCTTGGAGGACGGGATGCGAGTTCTCGACCTCGGAAGCGGCTGGGGGTCGATGTCGCTGTGGATTGCCGAGCAGTACCCGGAGTCAGAGGTGGTCGCGGTCTCGAATTCCGCGCCGCAGGGTGCCTTCATTCGCCGCCAGGCAGAGCGACGCGGTCTCCACAACGTCCAGCACATTGTTCGCGACGTCAACGCCTTGGAGTTGGCGGGCCGGTTCGATGCGGTGATGTCGGTGGAGATGTTCGAGCATGTCCGCAACCATCCCGCCCTGCTCGAGGAGGTCGCTGCCGCGCTGCGGCCGAACGCAAAGGTGTTTGTTCACGTGTTTGCGCATCGCAATCTGTTCTGGGAGTTCGAGGATCGTGGGCCGGCCGACTGGATGGCCCGTACGTTCTTCTCGGGGGGAATCATGCCGTCGCACAAGGACTTCCATCGCCTGGTTGCCCCGTTCGCCGTCGAACAGTCCTGGTGGGAGAACGGTCTCCACTACCAGAAGACACTTGACGCTTGGCTCGGGCTTCTCGATGCTCATCGCACCGAAGTGACTCGAACCATCGCGCCGGTCTACGGAGAGCAGACGGACCGTTGGGTGCAGCGATGGAGGATCTTTCTCATGGCGTGCTCTGAGTTCTTCGGCTACGCGGGTGGCGATCTGCTCGGTGTGAGCCATCACCGTCTGCGGTTGACTTGACCTGACGATTCGGTCAGGGAACCGGCCGCCGCTCGAGCAGGACTTCGACCGATCGGGGGAAGACTCATCGGCGGCGTGCTTACCACTCAGGCCATGAGATCAGCAACAGTCGCCCAAACGCAGCGTCGGAATCGTGGTCGGAACCAGCGTTTTCACCGGAGTCCGAGTCGCCACTGGAGGTGAGTGTTGGGGCTACCGGCGAGGGGGTCGGGGGATCAGTACGGGAGTGGTGGCCGTGTATGCCCGGAACGTCTCGTCGTCACCCCAACGTTTCTCGGCTCGAGCTTCGAGCATCGGGATGCCGCTGACGCGGGTGAGCAGCAGAGTGACAAAAACGGGTGAGATCAGCATCACCCACCGCCAGCCCGACAACACCGGGATGGCCATGAGAGCGACGCCGACCCACAAGGTGATCTCGCCGAAGTAGTTCGGATGTCGAGACCAGGCCCACAGGCCAGAGGTGATGAATCGACCCTCGTTCGCCGGGTTCCGCTTGAAGACCGATTTCTGTTGGTCGGCGGCGGCTTCGATGGTGAAGCCGACGATCCATACGACGATGCCCGCAATGGCGAGCCAACCTATGGAACGCCGCTCACTACTCGTGATGATCGCCAATGCGCAAGCGATGGTGAGGAGCACCCACAGTCCCTGCAACGTCCAGGTCATGAAGAAGCGCAGCGGGTCGACCTTGATCTCGTCGAAGCGACCGTCCCGGCCGTCGCGCCGTACTCGACGAAAGAGGAACACGCCAAGGCGAAGTGCCCACACCATGACCATCGCCCCTGCGATTGCGGCCCTGGCGTCGAGATCCTCGCTGAGTAGGAGGGCAACGGCCGTGACCGTGAGGTAGGTGGCACTTCCGGTCAAGTCGAAGTAATGCTCCGTCTTCGCCCGGTTCGACGGCACGAACACGATCCAATTGATGGCGTAGGCCAGAAACGCACACAACGCAAAGACCGGGACCCAGCCAACCTCGGTGCTCCCGTCGCTGCCGGCAGCGGCGACGAGGATCCCGATCAGCACGCTGACAATGATTCCGATGACCGACCTGCGGGTTTCATCGCTCATCGCGCACACGATAGGCCCAAGAGCTTCGCCTCGCGCCCGGCTTGGTCTGCTTGGGGTATCGCCCGATCCCACGGTGGCGACACGAACTACCGCAGATCGGAACGGCGCGGCGGTTCATGCTTCTCGGTGCGGGTTCCTGTACTGGGGTCGGGTTCTCAGCAATCCGTTCGACCCGACCTGAACCTCTCGGCGCGGGCCGCTGCTCCAGATGTGTCTCGTCGTGATCCGGTCTGTGGGGCTGGCGCCGGACTCTGAGGATTTCTCCTCTAGCCATCCGAGCGCTCAATCTGGATTACTGAAGGCGAGCGGCGAGATGGAGGGTTTCGCCATGGGGGCGAAGCAGCTTCCGCTCAGATCAGTAGAGGCAGGTGTTCCGAGATGGCAGAGGTGCACGTAGAACGCCCCGAGACGCATCCCCGGAGAAGGAGAGTGCTCGTCGCCTTTGTTGCATTGGCGACGGGGATCGGCATTGCGCTTGTTCCCGCCTTGGGGGCGAACGCAGTCCCGGCGGCGCCACCCACGGTGGAAGCGTCAGCCGGTTTTGTGGTCGGCTCGGTCGTCGCGCAGGATTGGGATCCCGGGGTCCCCTGGGGCGTGGGCTACGCCCGGGGCTATCTCGAGGTTGCCGTCGACGACCTCGAGGAGGGGACCGCCACGACCTGGAGTGTCCAAAGGGACTACGCGGGAGCGCCGCCGGAGATCTTGGTGTCGGGAACCACCAGCTCCGCCATGCTGACGCTGCCCATCTCGGCTACCGACTACGAGGATGACTTCGGCGGAGGCTCGTTCCAGACCACGGACTGGACGGTCAAGGCGAGCAACGGCGGAGGCGAAACCATCCTGTCCGTGCCGGCCGGGATGGACATCACCCAGGAAGACGGAACGAACGCTCGCGGCATTTCCGCGATCGGGACCGTGACCACGAAGGGCAAATGGCGTACGGCGAACTGCAACTGCTATCTGGCGGGAAGCACACTGCGGAACGCCAAGCTGAAGAACTGGATGGAGTTCACGACAACGGTGGTCGACGGGCAGCGGATCGCAGTCGTGATGCCGATGTTCGCAAAGGCCGGGGTCGCCAGGTTCAAGCTCGACGGGGTGATCCAGGCCGACGTCGACACCTATGCAGCCGTTCGAGAGAACCGAGTCGTCGCGTGGCAAACACCGGTGCTCGCGGCCGGGACCCTTACCATTCGCATCGTGAACATGGCGACGACAGGTCGTCCGAGAATCGACGTCGACGCCTTCCTGATCACAACGCCCTGATCTCTCAAACGTAGGGGTGCCGCCGGCTCTCAGGGACCGGCGCCGGCTGGCGACGGGTCTGCGCCGCGGCCCGCAATAGTGCCGCTTTGCTCAAGAGGTATCGGTCGATGCCGACGACATCCCTACCGTGCGAGTACTTGTCTTTGTGGCGGCCTTGGCCCTGATCGTCGCTTCCTGTGGTGACGCGCCCCCGGCCATGCCCGATGCGTCGGTCACGGGGGCGTGGAATCCGGTGGCCACCACTGACGGTGGCCTCACCAGCTTCACCCGGACCGACGGTGACCAGCTGCTGATCGACACCGCAGCTGGCACTCGGCATTTTGTTGCCGGAGTCAATATCGGGCCCACGATCCCGGGGCGCCAGCCCGGAGAACAAGCGATCGGCCGAGAGGACTTCCGGCGCTGGTTCCCCCAGATCGCCGACATGGGCTTCCGGGCCCTGCGGGTCTACACAATCATGCCGCCTCATTTCTATCAGGAGCTGGAGGCGTTCAACCTGGCGAATCCCGAAGCTCCCTTGCTCCTGATCCACGGCGTGTGGATCCCCGAAGAGCGGTTCTACGAGACATTCGATCTGTTCGATGCCCAGCTGGTGTCCGAGTTCAGGGCCGAGATCGAACGGGCGGTTGCCGTCGTCCACGGCGAGATCACCCTTCCTGAGCAGCGCGGCCACGCCGGCGGAACCTACGACGCCGACGTCTCCCCGTGGCTGATGTCGTGGGTGATGGGGGTTGAATGGGACCCGTTTGCGACCTCGGAGTCCGACCTCGCCAACGCCGGCAGGGCCATCCATCACGGTGAGTACTTCGAGAACACGCCCGACGCCTCGCCCACCGAGGTGTGGCTTGCCGAGATGCTCGACCTCCTGGCAGGGCTCGAAGCGGCCCACGGAATCACCATGCCGGTGAGCTTCGTCAACTGGCCGACCACCGATCCGCTCGTACACCCCGACGAGCCGCTCGAGCGTGAGGACCTGGTTGGCGTCGACCACAATCATGTGCAACCAACCGCGGCGTGGCCGGGTGGCTACTACGCCAGCTATCACGCCTATCCGTATTATCCCGACTTCCAACGCTACGAGGCGGGTATCGCCGGGTTTCAGCTGAACGGCGAGGACGACAACTTCGCCGGCTACCTCACCAAGCTGCGCGACCACCACGCCGGCATCCCGGTGGTGATCACCGAGTTTGGTGTCCCCTCAGCCATGGCTTCGGCCCACTATGGACCCCAGGGCCGCAACCAGGGCGCTCACAACGAACGAACCCAAATGGAGATCAACGCCGACCTGCTGCGAACGATCGAGGCGGTTGGGCTGGCAGGGGGGTTCGTCTTCGAGTGGGCAGATGAGTGGTTCAAGTTCACCTGGAACACGATCGACTACGAACTTCCACCCGATCGAAGAAGCCTGTGGAGCAATCCATGGACCAACGAAGCCAACTTCGGGGTCTTGGCCATGGACCCGGGACCGTCTCAGGCGGTGGTGCTCGACGGCGACGAGAAGGAGTGGTCGGACAACGGTTCCCAAGTGATCCTCGAGTCCGACGGAGCGGTGCGTGAAGTGCGAGCTCTCAAGGACGAGGGCTACCTCTACCTGCGGATCCGCACCGACGGCAAGGACCTGTGGCGGGAGTCACCGGTCGTGGTCGGATTCGACGTCCTTGCCGGTGACAGCGGCGGGTTGCCCGGCACGAACGGCATCTATCCGGAGGCCGACTACGCGGTTGTGCTCGACGGGGACGACGGGCGCATGCTGGTGCGGGCCTCGAATGATCCCTACGGCATCCAGTACGCCTGGCTGCGCGGCTACGAGCCGGTCGACCCTGCCGACTTTCAGGAGGGGAGCGGGGTGTGGAACGTCCACCGCCTCGTCGTCAATCGTCCGCTCGTCGTTCCCAGCACGGGCGAAGCCTTGCCCGCCGAGGTGATCACCCCCGGCGAGATGGTCTTCGGAACCAGCGATCTCGACGCTGAAGACTTCGACTCGCGTTCAACGTGGTCGGCTCGAGGCAAGGTGATCGAGCTCCGCCTGCCGCATCAGGCGATCGGGTTTTCCGACGCCTCATCGCTGCAGGCGTATCGGATCGGTCAAGACGGAAGCATCGGCACCGGCACCGTCACCAGGGTCGGGATCACCATTGTTGTGGGCGACGAAGTGTTCCCAACTGCCGGGTATGCCTGGGAGCCGTGGCAGATCCCGGCCTGGCACGAGCGAATCAAGGACGGCGGCGAGGTGTTCGCTGAAGCGGTGATCACTGCCAACAGCCCGACACCGAGCTGAGAAGCTGATCAGAAGGAGGACGACATGGTCGAGTATTCAGAAAGCGATGGCTGCTTTGGGGTCGTGGTGATCGGCCTCGTGGCGGTCGTCCTCGGAGCGCTCACACTCCGTAGGTAGCGCCGAGTGGCTGCCGCCTACCGTCGACATTGGAGTTGAGATCGCGAGGGGCGTCCCCGACCCGTCGGCCTGCAGCACTTGGACCGCCGCGCACGATTCTCATCTGCACGCTGTGCTCCCCCTGCTGTCGTCCTGCAACACCTTGGGATGGCGCGCAGAAACCGACCAGGGCCGGAAACCTTGATCGGGGATAGGGTCCTGCGCATCCCCGGCGTCAGTGCGCCGGGGACGGCTCAGCGCTACATAGTCTTCCGGCCGGCCCTTTGCGGGCCGTCGGATTGGCTGTACCCGCCGCAGGTACAACCTGGGACAGTGCACTCAGCCGGATCGCGATGCTCTTTGCGGGGATGGCCGCATCCGTGGCACCGCAGCCTGCCCCCATCTTTGATGCGGGGGGCGTTTGACTTCAGCGGGATCTTTCCTTTGCCACGTTGACCGTGAGGTCGCGGCCATCAACATTGGTGCCGTTGAGCTCTTCGATGGCCGCTTTGGCCTCGTCGTCTGATGCCATCTCAACGAATCCAAAACCGCGAGACCTGCCGGTGTCGCGATCGGTGATGACCTGGGCACGCTCCACCTGACCGTGAGCGGCGAACAGCCTCTCGAGATCGTCGGAGGTGGTGTTGAAGGTGAGATTCCCCACATAGATATTGCTGGACATTGATGTGCTCCTTCTGAAGCGATGGACCGTCCGGGGCAGGCGCCCCGCTGGATCTGCTTTCGGACGTCGTCGCCGGTGGCGGCAACAGGAGAATGCAATGCCCTGCGGTCACTCCGCCAGACGGAAAGGAGGCGGAGTTGGCGATGTACGCATTCGGCGTACGTTGTTACCTCTCACTTTAGCGCCCCTTCGGATGGATGGACGCCGGAGCGCGCTGGGAGCTGCAGCCGGGTGAATACCCACTGTTCGACGTTGATGCGGCCGATGCGGAAGCCGGCCTCACAGAGCGTCAGGTACAGATCCCACATGCGGCGGAATCGCTCATCGAGGTCGTGTTCCTCTTCGAGTTGGGGCCAAGCGGCGACAAAGCGGTCGCGCCACATCGCAAGTGTGCGGGCGTAGTCGAGGCCAAAGGTCTCGATCTGCTCGACCTCGAGCCCAGAGCGAGCTGCCAAGGCCTTGAGTACCTTGGGAGCTGGCAGTTGCCCGCCGGGGAAGATGTACTGCTGAATGAAGTCGGCCCGGCTTCGGTAGCGCTCCCAGGCGGCGTCGTCGATCGTGATGGCCTGCATCGTCGCCTTGGCGCCTGGTCGGAGGCGCTGCCGAATCGCGTCGAACAGTGGCGGCCAATGCGTCTCGTCGACCGATTCGATCATCTCGATCGAGACAACGGCGTCAAACTCGCCGGTGACGTTTCGGAAGTCCTGGATCCTGATCTCCACCTGACCGGTGAGACCGGCTCCCGCCATGCGCTTCTCGGCGTAGTGGGCGTGTTCCTCGGACAGCGTGATGCCGAGGACGGCACAACCGCGCTCGCGGGCCGCGTACTCGGCAAAGCCACCCCACCCGCAGCCGATCTCGAGAACCCGCATTCCCGGTTCCAGTCCAACGTGGTCTGCCAGCGTTCGGTACTTGTTGCGCTGGGCGTCTGCCAGACGTTGCCCCGGTTGCGTGAAACGAGCCGACGAGTAGGTCATCGTCTCATCCAGCCAGGACTCGTAGAACTCGTTGCTCAGGTTGTAGTGGTCGTTCATGGTTGCTACTCGCGGATGGCGACTCTCGGGGCGAATCCGCTGCCAGATGCGTCGAAACGGATCGGTGAGCACTGCCAGAGGATGGCGGAACCACGACCGCTGATTGGCCGTTCCCCACAGCAACAGTCCACGCAAGTCGCTGGTGTCGACTCGTTCATCCATGTACGCCTCCGAAAACCCAAGCAGACCCTTGCGTATGACGTCGACGACGGCACCACGATCGCTGAGGGTGATGTCGGCGCGTGGCGAACCGGAGCCAACCACGTAGGTGGCATTGGGTGTTGCGACGTGAAGTTCGCCGACATGGGCAAGCCGGCGGAGGAGCCAAATCCCGATGCGTTCCCTCATCATGATGGGACCAGGTTACGCGGCTTCACCACCGTGGTGTCGAGGCGGGCGGGCGTGGGGCGGTGGTGGAACTTGGCTCCCTTGAGCCACAGGCGCAATGCCTGCCAGTGGATGGCGCCGACCACCTTGAGAGTCACCAGGGGATGCGATATGAACAGCCGAGCCAGGTTGCGGTCGCTCATCTCGAGCCTGCTGAGGCTCAGGCCGGCGCGCAACAAGACCCCTTCGGAGTCGGACTCGGCGATGCCAACAGCGATGCGTTCCCCCGGCGAGTTCATGGTGAAGGCATACGACTGGTCCATGGGATTGAAGGGCGAGACATGCATTTGCTTGTCGAAATCATGGTTGAGATCCGCTTCCGAACGGATCGGAACCACATAGAGGTGGCGGTCCCCAAAGGTGTTGCGAACCTCGTGAACGACGGCGCGGAGACGATCAGAGCGGTCGTAGCCGTACCAAACGCTGATCGGATTGAAGACGTACCCAAGGATGCGGGGAAGGGCGAGAAGCTGGATCCGTCCGCCCCCGAGATCGACACCGGCGTCGGCAAGGACGCCTTCGATCCATGGCCGAATCGGGCCTCCATCGTCCGGCACGTGGTCGGTGGGGTCAAAGCCGAACAGGTTGAAGCGTCCGTGCGAGAAGAGGCGCAGGTTCTGGTCGAGTCGGTCGAGTTCGTCGATATCGAACATCCCGAAGAAGATGTTGTACGCAAAGTCGTGTTGGACGGGACGAAGCCGCGTATGTCGGACTGTGCCGCGGTATAGGGCTGATCGGTAGCGGCTCATCGCGCGGGAGCGAGGGCGGTCGGCGGGAGCGCTGAACTCTTTGGAGCGATCTTGTCGTACCACGGCGGGGGACTCCCGAGCGCGGCGGCGACGTTGAAACCGGACTGGAGGCCGTCCTCGTGGAACCCGTAGCCCAAGTAGGCGCCGGCAAACCACGTGTTGTTTTGGCCCTGGATGGTGGCGATCTCATGCTGGGCGTTCACCGCGGCAAGATCGAACTGGGGGTGGGCGTATTCGATGCGACGGTGGACCAGCGCCGGATTCGGCTCGCGGCCCGGATTCAGTGAGACGAATAGCGGAGTGCGTGGATCGAGGCTCTGCAGTCGGTTCATCCAATAGGTAACCGAGGCGACGCGACCCGCTCCGCCCTCAGACCAGGCCATCGAATTCCAACTCGACCACGCTGAACGACGGCGGGGCATGAGGTCCACGTCACTGTGGAGGTAGGCCACGTTTGGTTCATAGGGGATGGCCTCGAGCAGGGTTCGTTCCCGGTCGGTGGCGTCAGATCCGAGGATGGCAAGAGTTTGATCCGAGTGCGTGGCAAAGATGACGTCGTCGAAGGTGTCTGCGCCGGATCGTGTCTCGACCACCGCACCGGCTCCGGTCCTGACCACGCGTTGCACGGGCGAGTTGAGTCGGATGCGGTCGGCGAATGGCTCCGAGAGCTTGGCGACGTAGCTGCGGCTGCCTCCCGAGACGGTGCGCCAACGGGGCCGCCCCACGATCTCGACCAGTCCATGATTGGTGAGGAACTGCAGGATCGATCGAGCGGGAAAGGCCCCGATCTCGTTGTGGTGGGTGGACCAGATGGCCCCCGTCATCGGCAGCAGGTAGTCCTCGAGGAAGGCGGAGGAGAAGCCGTTGCGCCGGAGCAGCGACTCAATGGTTTCGCCGTCGAAGGGTTCGAGCTGCGCACCGATCCGGCGAAAGCGATTGATGTCGAGCAGCATGCGGCGGAAACGCCGCTGCAACAGATTCGCCGGCCCACCGAGGACCCCGCCGAGACTCGCCCCGTACTCGAACGTCCGGTCTCGCGAGAACGAGAACGACATGTCGCTCGCTTCCGTGGCAATGTCGAGTGTCTTGAAGAGTGTCGTGAGGTGGGGGTAGGTAACCTCGTTGTAGACGATGAAGCCCGTGTCGACGGCGATGCGGCCGTGCGGCGTTTCGACGTCCACTGTGTTGGAGTGACCCCCGACCCGCCCGGAGGATTCGTACACAACGAGGTCGTGTTCGCGATGGAGCGCCCAGGCGGCGCCGAGCCCTGAGATCCCGGTTCCGATGATGGCGATGCGTTTCCTCATGCCGGCTATTCGGAGCCGGCACCGGTCACGGATGGCCCAACCCGTGGTGGAAGCGGTCCGTTTGGGAGGAGCGACGAGAAACCCTCGTGGTAGCCGCGGCACCACTGTTACTTTCGGTGAGGATCACCGTTGGAACGAAGGAGATGTCGATGCCCGCACCCCGGTTGACCGAGCAAGAGAGGGCCGAGTTCCTGGCCTCTCCCCACATCGCCAAGCTGGCCACTCACAATGAAGATGGAACGATCCGTATCGTTCCGCTGTGGTTCCGCCCCCTCGAGGACGGCAGGCTCGAGTTCAGCACGTGGCCGTGGACTCGTTGCGCCCAAAATGTCGCCAGGGACCCGAACGTCACCGTGATGGTGGACACTACCGACATGCCGTACCAGGGCGTGCACATGGTGGGTACCGCCACGTTGGGGCCGGAGAGCACGGATCCGGCAGTATTCGGAGCTTGGTTTGGGGACTACACCGGCAGCGAGGAGTCGGGCCTCGAGTATGCAGGGCAGTTGATCGAGCAGGGTGGGCCTCGGGTCCCGATCTTCTTCATGCCTGATCGCGAGTACACCTGGGATTTCAGCAAGAGCTGAGATTCGCGGGGTGATCCCGCCAAGAGACAAAGAAAAGTGACCCTGCGTCACTGCCCGGTCTGAACGCCGCCCGTCGGGAAGAGCCTGGTACCGTACCGGGCTTGCCGGCGGCCATCGCGAGAGACCCGAGAAGATGCTGAAGTCGATTCGCTCACTGTCCAGCAGAGAGACCCTTGGCAAGGACTCTGTCGCAGGACTCGTCCTCGGCGTGGAGAGTGTTCCCGACGGTCTTGCCGGCGGACTCCTCGCCGGAGTGAACCCAATCTACGGGCTGTACGGCTATCTCTTCGGCATGGTCGGCGGCGCGCTTGCCACCAGCTCGGTGTACATGACCGTCCAAGCGACCGGGGCCATGGCGATTGTTGTCGCGGACGTCGGCCTCAGTAGCTACGGCGAAGACGAGCCGAAGGCACTCTTCACCCTGGCGATCCTCACCGGAGTCGTGATGTTGGCAGCCGGGCTACTCAAGCTCGGCTTTGTCCTCCGCTTTGTTTCCAATGCCGTGATGGTTGGGTTCATCAGTGCCGTCGGCATCAACATCATCCTCGGTCAGCTCGACAACTTCACCGGCTACGAAGCTGAGGGAGGGAACCGAGTTGCTCGTACCTTTGACCTCCTCCTTCATCCAACATCGGCCGACCTGACGACCGTGCTCGTCGGGGTGCTGACCATCTTCCTCATCGTGGTGCTCGAGAAGTCACCGATGGGGCCGCTCGGCATGGTGGTGGCCGTGATCGTCGGGTCGGCGATCGTGCCGCTGTTCGACCTCGATGTTGCCCAACTGAGGGGCATCACCGAGATCCCATCGGGACTGCCCGCTCCGACGATGCCGCTGTTCAGCGCTATTCCCGCCCTGCTCATACCCGCCGTGTCGTTGGCCTTCGTAGGGTTGGTGCAGGGTGCCGGGATCACCGCCGGCTTCCCAAACCCGGACGGTGAGTATCCGGATGCCTCGAGGGACTTCATGGGTCAGGGCGTCGGCAACGTCGTGTCGGGGATCTTTCAAGGGATGCCGGTTGGCGGCTCGATGTCGGCGACGTCGCTGGTCAAGACGGCGGGCTCCAAGACCCGCATGGCGCAGTTCATTGCCGCGGCCGTCATGGCGATCATCATCCTGGCCTTTGGTGGCCTGGTTGGGTACATCGCAATGCCGGCGCTGGCCGGCCTGTTGATGCTGGTCGGGTTCCGCACCATCAAGCCGGCCGAGGTTCTCGCTGTGTGGAAGACTGGGAAGCTCAACGCAGTGGTGATGGCAACCACGCTGACACTCACAATCATCATCCCGCTCCAATACGCCGTCCTGGTCGGGGTGGGAATCGCCATGATTCTCTACGTGATTCGCCAGTCGAACGACCTCGTCGTCAAGCAATTCATCTTCGAGGACGGTCACCGCCGCGAGGTCGACCCGCCGGGCGTGGTTGCGGCCGACGACGTGATCGTGCTCCAGCCCTACGGGAGCCTGTTCTTTGCTTCCGCCGCCGTCTTCGAGGACCAACTCCCGGACGTCACGGCCGAGTCAACGAACTCTGTCGTGATCGTCCGCCTGCGCGGTCGGAACGATTTGGGGTCCACGCTGACCGACGTGCTCGGCCGCTATGGACAAGCCCTCATCGCCGTCGGCAGCAGGCTGGTGTTGATCACCGACAGCAGGAAGGTGATCGGCCAATTGGCGGCGACCGGGGTGACCGACATCGTTGGACCCGACGGCATCTACACCTCGGACGAGTGGGTTGGCAACACGCTGCGCCGCGCCTACGGCGAAGCCCAGGAATGGGTCGCCGACAACCAGGCGTCGACGTCCGGCGGCGACGTCGACGCCTGAGGTCTCGGACCACTACTTCCCTCGGTACACCACCAGACTGAAGCCCTGGGTCTGTCTGCGGTTGTCGTAACCGATCAAACGCACAAAATGCCCCGGGTTGGCGTGATGGCATTCGCTCAGTTCCGCCAACACGACCTCCGGGTCGATCACTCCGAACAAGGGGAGCTTCCACATGTACCAGTAAGTCAGCGTCGCCCGCTCCGGTTCGACGTGCTCGACAGCCGGAATCAACCCCCGACCGACCAGGTAGTCCACCTGGGCGGCGAGTTGGTCGGCGTCGAACGGCGGGAGGTAGGAGAAGGTCTCCGTCTGTTGCTCGGACGGGCCGACCGCCTCAACACCGATGTCACTCATCAGCCGCCTCCTCCATCTCGATGTCGAGTTTGTCGACCGTGTCGAAATCGAACGTGATCTCCTTCCACGTTTCCATGGCCGCCGCCAGCGCCGGGCTGTGAGCGGCTGCCGCCCGCAGCACCTCGGCACCCTCACGCTCGAGATCCTTGCCGGCGTTGCGGGCCTCTGTGCAGGCTTCGAGGGCGACTCGGTTTGCGGTTGCACCCGCCGCGTTTCCCCAGGGATGACCGAGGGTGCCGCCACCGAACTGGAACACGGCGTCGTCACCGAAGATCGAGACGAGCGCCGGGATGTGCCACACGTGGATGCCCCCGGAAGCCACCGGGAACATGCCGGGCATCGAACCCCAGTCCTGATCGAAGAAGATGCCGCGCGACCGGTTCTCCGGCACGTAGGCGTCCCTCATCAAGTCAATCCAGCCGAGAGTGGCGTCGCGATCGCCCTCGAGCTTGCCGACCACGGTGCCGGAGTGCATGTGGTCGCCACCGGAGAGCCGCAGGCACTTGGCCAGAACCCTGAAATGGATACCGTGGCGCGGGCTGCGGTCGACCACCGCGTGCATCGCCCGGTGGATGTGCAGCAGCATGCCGTTGTCACGACACCAATTCGCCAGCGACGTGTTGGCGGTGAACCCGGCCGTGAAGAAGTCATGCATGATGATTCGCATGTCGAGCGACCGGGCGTGCTCGGCGCGCTTGTACATCTCTTCGACGGTGCCTGCGGTGACGTTGAGGTAGTGACCCTTGCGCTCACCCGTCTCCGCTTCAGCCTGATGCACGGCCTCGGCGACGTAGTCGAAGCGGTCTCGCCACCGCATGAACGGTTGGCTGTTGATGTTCTCGTCGTCTTTGGTGAAGTCGAGGCCGCCGCGCAACGCCTCGTACACGGCCCGGCCGTAGTTCTTTGCCGACAGGCCAAGCTTCGGCTTGATGGTGCAGCCGAGCAGGGCCCTTCCGTATTTGTTGAGCTTGTCGCGTTCGACCACGATCCCATTGGGCGGCCCTCCGCAGGTCATCACGTAGTGCAGGGGGAACCTGATGTCCTCGAGACGCAGCGAGCGCAGCGCCTTGAACCCGAAAACGTTGCCGACGAGCGAGGTCAGGACGTTGACGACCGATCCCTCCTCGAAGAGGTCGAGCGGATAGGCCACGTACGCGTAGAACGCTTCAGGGTCACCGGGCACGTCTTCGATCCGGTAGGCCCGGCCCCGGTAGTGGTCGAGATCGGTCAGCAGATCCGTCCAGACCGTCGTCCACGTTCCGGTCGAGGACTCGGCAGCAACTGCCGCGGCTACTTCCTCGCGGGGCACGCCGGACTGAGGGACTGCCTTGAAGACCGCCAGCAAGTCGGTGTCCTTGGGGCGGTAGTCCGGCTCCCAGTAGGTGGCGCGGTACTCCTTCACGCCCGCTTCGTACTGGCTGGTCATACGGGTTCCTTCCTCATACGGCATGCACCCCGAGCGCGGCCTTCACCATGTGGTACGTGACCAGTAGCTGGGTGAGAGCCAATGGATGGCTGAGTGCAACTTGGTTGTCGAGATCGGTAAAGGCACCAACGTTGCCCCGCAAATGGCTTGCTTCCGGGATTTGCTCCCAGAGGTAGTCCTCGAGCTTGGTCGCCCGCGCCTCGGTGATTCTTCCGATCGTGAGTCGGTCTACGGGTTTGCCGTCGGGGCCGCGGATGAGGTCGAGGGTGACGCCCTCTTCGCGGTCGGCGATATCGGCGAGATCGGGGTGGGGGAGGGTCGGCCGTAGGTAGTGACGCACGTGAAGGTGCTCGCCGGTTTCATCGGTGTTGTCGGGTGGCGGGAAGAAGCTGACCACCATATCGGCGTAGGTCCGTTGCGGATGGATGAACGCCGGGCTATCGGCCTTGCGTTTCTCCAGCGAAGCGAGCACCTCGGCCTCGGTGTAGCCCCGTTTGGTGGTGTCGCGAAGAATCTTCCAGCGGATTCTCAATTCTTCTACGGGTTCGAGATAGACCTTGACGTCGAAACACTGCCGCATCGCGCGGGTGGTGTAGCCGAGGAGTCCCTCGATGATGACATAGGGTTTGGGATCGATGTGCTCGGGGGCATCGAGCGTGCCGCCGCGATGGTTGTAGACGGGCTTGAGGATCGGCTGGCCGCGGCGGAGCAGTTCGAATTGTTGCTCCATGATGTCGACGTAGTTGCCGCGGGGATCGAGAGCGGAGATGCCCACTTCGGCTCGCTCGGCCCGAGAGTAACGGTGGTAGTCGTCGCTGCAGATCAACGTCACCCGCTCGGGACCCAGAATCTCCGCAATACCACGTGACAATGTGGTCTTGCCTGCGGCCGAGTCGCCCACGATCCCGAGGATGACTTGGTCCTGGACGCGTTGTCTCGGCACGGTTCCTCCAATAGGGGGCCTGGGTTGATCCTGCCGAAGAAACTGTCGGCAAGAAAGGGCAGGAGGTCCCTGTATGGAATCCGGGTGGATCAGCTCGGCCGCCCGCGATAGACCCGGACGTCCGCCTTCTCGATCGTCACCAGACCCTCGGTCACCATGGCGTCGAGGGTCGGTAGCACGGCCTCGATTCTGGCCGCCGTGTCGACACACTCGATCAGGACCGGAAGGTCCTGGGACAAGCGAAGGATCTTCGAGGTGTGGACGACCGACGACGCTCCGAAGCCGGCGATCCCATGGAAGACGCTGGCGCCGGCAAGGCCTTCGCGGCGCAGCATCAGCAGAATCGCTTCATAGAGGGGCTGACCGTCATGGGTGTCATCTTCTCCGACGATGATGCGCAGCAACTGCCCGTCCTTGAGTTCTTCCACGGAGGGTCTTCCTTCCACTGGGTCTCGGCCGCCGAAGCGTCTATTCAACGAAGTCAGTTTGCGCTCGCCACGGCCCTCCTGACGAGGCCGTTGACCGGCTGAGCGAACGCGGCGGCGGGATGGCGCAAGGCGTGCCACCCCGCGACGTCGATTGTCCAACAGCCTCCTACGCCAGGGTACCGGCTGCGTAGCCGGCTGCCGCCAGGACTAGACCCGCAATCGTTGGTACGGCGAGATTCATGGCGCCGGCGCGGAGTCCGGCGCTGCCCCCTTCTCCGCTCAGCGAGAGAGTCTCCACCATCCAGGTGGAGAAGGTGGTGTAGCCGCCGAGGAATCCGACGGTCACGGGGGAAAGGTCGGCATCGAGGTGACCGTGGCCGGCCAGATAGCCGGCGAATACGCCGAGCACAAAGGTGCCGCTCAGATTGACGACGGCGGTGCCCCAGGGGCGCAGCGATCCGGTGCGGCGCTGCACCCAACCGCCAACGGCGTAGCGGCAGAGAGCACCCAGGCCTCCGCCAACGGCGGCCAAGGCGGTGATCATCGACTCACCCTGGCCAGGCCAACGCCCACCGCGGCGGCGCCGAGCCCGACGACGAGGGAAGCGAGGCCGTATCCGATCCCCCCGAGGACCAGACCGGCGCGAGCCGATTCGACGATGTCCACCATCAACGCCGAAAACGTCGTGAAGGATCCAAGGAGGCCGATGGCGAAGAAGGGCACCATCAGCTCACTGCGTCGTGTGGTTGTCGAAACCCGGGTGACGAACCATCCGAGGAGGAATGCGCCAAGGACGTTCGCCAGGAAGGTCGCCCAGTGCATTGCTCCGGCCCGGTCCGGCAAGGCTTCGATGAGAAGGGCGCGGCCTGCGGTGCCGACGACGCCTCCGGCAAACACCGCCGCGAGACGGCGCAGTCGATGGGATCGGAAGTGTTCAGGTCGAGGCACGCAGGGGCGAGGTTACCGGGTGAGTGGCGGGCGCCCGGGCGTGCCGGCGGAACGGTTCGGTTCGAAGGTGAAAACAGGCGACGTAGAATCCACGCGATGGGAGTCATCATCGCCGTCGCCAATCAGAAGGGCGGGGTCGCCAAGACCACCACCGTCCACACTCTGGCTGAGGCACTTGGCGAGCTGGGGCGGCGGGTGCTCATGGTGGATCTTGATCCACAGGCATGCCTCACCTACGCCACAGGCCAGGATCCCGACTCGCTCCCGGTCTCGATGCACGACGTGTTCCTCGGCCGAGTCGACGCCCGAGAGGTCATGGTTGACCTCGACACCGTGAAGCTTCTCCCGTCGTCGATTGATCTGGCGGGAGCCGAGATTCACCTGCTCACCAAGACGGGGCGTGAATTTGCGCTGGCCCGTGCCCTCAAGCCGCTTCGCAACGAATTCGACTACATCCTGATCGACTGCGGGCCGTCGCTCGGCATCCTCACCATCAACGCGCTGACCGCGGCTGACTACGTGGCGATTCCGTTCCAATGCGAAACGCTATCGGACCGCGGGGTCGGCCAACTTCTCGAGACTGTCGGTGACGTTCGGGGGTATACCAACGAGGACCTTCAGGTGCTCGGTGGGATCGCCACCATCTACGACGGAAGGACCAGGCTGGCCCGTCAGGTGCTCGCCGACATCGAGGAGGTCCATGGGCTTGTGGTTTTGTCGCCGCCGATACCCAAGTCGGTCAGGGTCGCAGAGGCACCGGGGCGGGGCCGCTCTGTGCTCGCCCACGCCAAGAACTCCAAGAGTGCCGAGGCCTATCGGGAACTCGCCAAGACCGTCGAGGACCTCCTGTGAGCGACAGGCAAGATCCCTTCGGAAAGAAGGCCCTCTTCGAGGCGCCCCACGTCCCGGCGCCGAGCGTCGAGGACGAGGACCCGATCCTCCGCAATGACCCGCCTGCGGAGGGAAGGGCCGCCCTCTTCTCCGTCGGCGAGCATCGTCCCGGGACGGTGGTGCTCGACTGCTCGGAATGTGAGGTTCGTACCCGCATGTCGATGCTCGAGGTGGGGCTGCGGATCATGCTCATCTCGATGTGGATTCCCGGGAAGGAATACAGCCGCTGGATGCATTGCCCGGAGTGCCAGCGGCGCACCTGGTGCCGGGTCCACTGGCTCGGGTGACCCCGGCCCCGCAGCACGAAGGGCGACGGCGCAGCACTAGGGTTTCACCGGTCTGAGAGGAAGCAGCATGGATCCTGTCTGGGTGATACTCGTGGCGCTCCCACTGCTGTTCCTGTGGATCGTGGGTGCCGTCGACGTGCTCAGGCGACGCGACATGTCGGCTCCTGCCAAGACGTTCTGGATTCTCGCTCATGTTGGTCGTGCCGATCCTCGGCCTCATCGTCTACTTCTTTGCCAGGCCGCACGACGCATCGGTGCACACTCAAGCGATGAGGCGGCCGGGCAGGAGGGTTCGCGGTCTGTCGCGTCCGAACTCGAAGCACTCGAAGCCAAGCGTGAGAGCGGCGCGATCTCCGAAGAGGACTTCCAGGCAGAGAAGTACCGGGTGCTCGGTTTCGATCGCAGCTGAGTCAGTTCGTGTCCGCGTGGTACTCGGTGTCGTTGGCGTGGTCCCGGCGTGGACGAGGAGGTCGCTCCATCCCGAGGGTGCCGACCAGTCGGGCGACGAGAACGACCAGGAAGATCGAACCGAGCAGTACTTCAACGATCACGAGTCCTTTGCCGACGGCGAGCGCAGGGGTGAAGTCGCCGTAGCCGAGTGAGGTCATCGTGACGAAGCTGAAGTAGGCGTAGTCGAACAGGGCAGGGTCGACGACCTGGTTGAAGAACGGTTCGGCGGAGAACCTGGCGACGGCGCTGTAGAGGAACGTGAAGAAGAGGCCCAATTCGATGTAGGCATCCAGCGCGCCGACGACATCGCCTATTGTCACCCTGGGTCGGGTGTAGACGTGGCGCAGGATGACGATTGGCCCCGACCCGATCATCGCGGCGAGCGCCAGGTTGACCAGCCCGCGCACGATGTCGTTCGAAGAAAACACTGCGGCCACCAGGAGGGCTCCCAGGACGATTGCGCCGACCGTGACCCACCCGATGACTCCAGCGTCAGACTGTGATGCCCGGTAGGAGATGATGGCGGCGGCCACGAAGAGGGCGATACTTGCAGCCCAGATCAGCGGACTTTTGCTGGAGAAAGGAAACAGCAACAGAGCGCCGGCCAGGACGCCCAGCAGGGTCACATAGCTGTCCCAGAACGATGACGGGCGGCTCAACCGTGCAAGTACCGTAGGGCTTCGCATCTGCCGCCTTTCGGTCGTGGAAGCGGCCCGGGGCATACTATCGCCGGCATCGGATCCGGTCGCGACAAGTGAGCGGAGACCACCCGGGAGGACTAGTCAACCTGGAAGGCCCAGAATGCTGTGGTTGTAGCGCCGTCTGATCGTAAGCTGAAAAGAAGGCATACAGGGGGAGGTGTTCTGTGCGCGGCAGGACGTACCGGGCCGGGTTGGCCCTTGGGGTTGTGGCCATGATCACGATGTCGATCGTGGTCTTTGCGTCGATGGCGGTGGCTATCTCGCCGCCGCGGAACCCGGACTCGACGTGGCAGACCGTTGGGCAGTTCGTCGGGACGAAGAACCCAACCGGACGGGTCAACGCCATCGTCTACGGCAAAGGCGCCAGCGCCGGAATGGTCTTTGTCGGTGGCAACTTCATCGAAGCCAAGCCGCCGGCCGACGAGGGTGGTGCCAAGGTGAGCCGGCGCGGATTGATGGCGATCGATGCGGCCACCGGCGATCTGATTGGCTCCTTCTCACCGGACTTCACCCAAGACGGCGCACGGGCCGAAGTCCGCTCTCTCGAGATCTCGCCCGATGGATCGAAGCTCTATGTCGGTGGGAAGTTCACCCACGTGGACGGGCTGAGCCGACCTCGTCTCGCCCAACTGAACGCGGTGACCGGTGCCGTCAATGGCTGGCGTCCCCAACCGTACGCTCCGGTCAACGCTCTCGAGATCACGGACGACGGGTCCGTGTTGTATGCCGGCGGATTGTTCAAGAAGGTCGGGCCGGCCACTCGCAACATGCTGGCCGCGTTCGATATGGACGACAACGGCTCCTTGATGAGTTGGTCCCCTCAGGTGACCCAGGTGACGCCGATCTACTGTCCCGGCCGCTGCTGGCCCAACATCCTTGGACTCGACCTGTCGCCCGATGAATCGACCCTCTACTTCTCCGGTTCCTTCGCCCACGTGAACGGGATCTCGCGCAACAACGTTGCGGCGGTTGACGCCGTCACCGGCGCAGTGCGGCCGTTCGATCCCAACGTACTCACGCTGGGCAACAAGCCGTCGACGAACATCGTCTCAGAGATCGTCTCCACCAGCAATCGAGTCTATTTCTGTGGCGACTTCTGGGCACTCGGGGTTGGCGCCAATCGTCACTCGGCGCCGAACCTGGCGGGGGTGAATCCGACCACCGGCCGGTATGACACCAACTGGATCGCTACGACCGACGGCGGAACCAACGACTGCGCGGTGGTCGGGGACGCCCTCGTTGTCGGCGGCCACTTTGACTACGCCGGCGGCGAGCACGCCGGGCCGGCGCCAGACGGCACGGGGGTTTATCGCAAGCACGTTGCCGCGATCAGTCTGTCGACCGGCGCGGTGCAGTCGTGGAACCCGAGTGCCAACAGCACGCCCGGGCTCTATGCCATTGCGGCCTCGCCCACGAAACTGGGCATCGGGGGCGACTTTCTCACCATCAATGGCGACGAGCAGGCGGGGTTTGCTCAGTTCTCGCTGAGCGGGGACACCACGGCGCCCACCGTTCCCGGCAAACCGAGCGGCGTCTCGAACTCGGATTCCACCATTGATCTGACCTGGGCAGCCTCGACCGACAATCAGGCCACCACGCTCACCTATCAGATCTACCGCGACGGCGGCGGATCACCGGTCGGCTCCGTGGCGAGCGCATCGACCACCACCGTCAAATACACCGACACGGACCTTGCTGCCGGGAGCACCCATACCTACCGGGTGAGGGCATCGGATGGCCAGAACACCAGCAATCTGAGCCCGGTTTCCAATCCGATCACCGTTCAGAGCGGGGCAGCACCCAAGCAGGTGTGTGGCACCTCGGACGGGGTGAACCTGTGCCTCAGGTCTCCATCCAAGACCTTGACGGGGGATCAACTGATCACCGTGACGGTCAACGGCGATCCCGGCTTCATCTACGCCATGGACTTCTCCTGGGGCGGCACCGCGGGCACGACAAAGGACCTGCTCACCGATTTTGAGGCACCGTGGGAGTTTGTCTGGCGGACCGACCAGTACTTCGACGCCACCAAGTGGATCAACGTTCGAGTCGAGCGGCCGGCCGGCACTTATGGTCAGCCGGTCTCGATGCGGCTCACCCTGGAGAATGGCAACGACGGACAGGTCCCGCAGAATCCCAATGACTGGGCGTCCCTGTTCGAACCGCGGGCCCGCGGTGGGGGCGATCCCGAAGTGGTTGCCATCGGTGACTCTGCGGATGGCGGTAGTCGCAGCAATGATCTGGCCGCCTCAGTTGAGGCTTCCGGGGCCGAAGTGCTGCTGTATCTCGGGGACATGTATGAGCGGGGCACAAAGGCCGAGTGGGACTACAACTACGGCCGGGCATCCTTCGATGGGCCCGGGGGCGGTTGGAAATGGGGCGCCCTCGCCGAATGGACTCAACCAACCCTGGGGAACCATGAGACGCATCACCTTGGCGCCTACAAGAATTACTGGCACGGCAGGCCCGATTGGGACACCTTTGTGCACGGGGGGGTCCGCTATATCAACCTGAACAGCGAATGCGCTCGCGTGGGTGGCTGCGACGTCGGCTCGCCGCAATACCAGTTCGTCCAGCAGACCCTTGCCGCCAACGATCTCGCCTGCGTCGTGACCTACTGGCACCGGCCGGTGGTGAGCTCAGTCACCAACAACTACCCGATGCGGCCGATTTGGAAGCTGCTGGCCACCAACGGCGGGGATCTCGTACTCAACGGGCACACCCACGACATGGAGATCTACGGCCCGCTCGACGGCGACCTGAATGCCAACCAGGCGGACTCGACCATGTGGGAGATCATCTCAGGGTCGGGCGGCCACGCCATGACCTCGGCCGTAGCGACCGATCCTCGCAATGTCTGGCAGAAGACCAAGACGCCGGGTGCCCTCTACATGACCAACGTTGGCGGAGCGGGCGGCAATGCAACTGCCATCAACTTCGCTTTCCGGAATGTGGCCGGCAACGTCATCTCGAGTGGTGGCGTGCCCGGCACCGGGACGATCGACTGTGGCGATGGCGCCGGCGGTCCCGGCGTCTTCAGCGACGACTTCGCGACGGGACTTGGCAAGTGGGACCAGGTCGCTGGGGTCACGATCGACTCGACGCAGGGCGACCACAGCGGTCCGCCGAGCGCCCGCGCCGAGGCAACCGCAAACAAGCGCTACCTCAGGACCAACCTCGGCGGCACCTACGGGTCCGCCTGCGCCACGGCAAGCGTGCGGGTGGCTTCGGGTACGGGAAGTATCTCGTTGATCAGGTTCAAGACTGCGGCCAACGTCGGCATCGGGCGCGTGTACGTCAACATGGCCACAAACGAACTCTGGCTGAGATCCGACGTGTCGGGCACCATCAAACGATCGAACACCACGATGAGCCGGAGTCAGTGGCACGACCTGGAGTTGTGTGCGACTGCTGGTGTAAGCGGCACCTATGACCTGAGCCTCGATGGGGCGCCGATCCTGTCGTGGAACGCCAACAACGGCACCAACCCGATCGGGATGGTCCAACTTGGTGACAGCAGCAACCAGACCTACACCGCCAACTTCGACGATGTCGAAGTTGTCGAGCCGTAGGGGAGCGGCGTTTGCCGGTGAGGGGAGCGCGTCCGCGCCGCGCTCCCCTCACGCATTCCGGCACCGCTTCGACCGGGAACCTAAACTCTCGACACCTGTGAAAGCCGTGCGACAAATTCCCCGAGTTCTCGCCGTTGTGGTGCTGCTCCTCGTGCTGGCGCCGCTAACGGCTGCCGTGGCGCAGGACGAGGGCAGCGCCATCAAGGGCAATCTCGAAGCCATCGACGGTCAGGACCGCGTCCCGGTGGGTGGGGTGACCATCGTGGTCGCCCAGGATGGGACCGACATCGGATCGGCGGTAAGCGACGAGTCGGGGGAGTGGCTCATTCCCGTCCCCGGCGCCGGCGTCTATCAGGTGAGTCTCGACGAAAGCACTCTGCCCGAGGGGGTTGCGCCGACGAATCCAGAGGCTACCGCGCTGCCCGAGGTGGAGGTGCGTGAGGGCCAGCAGAAGACGGTGCGTTTCCAACTAGGCCCGGGCTCGGTATCGACGGTGTCGTCGCTCGATCGCTTCGTTGATCTCTTGGTCCTCGGCCTCAAGCTAGGTGCCATCATCGCCATATCTGCCATCGGGTTGTCGCTCATCTACGGCGTCACCGGGTTGGTCAACTTCGCTCACGGCGAGATGGTGGCACTCGGAGCGGTGATTGCGTTCTTCTTCCACGTGTCGGTGCTGGGGCCGCAATGGCCGCTGTGGATTGCGGCGATTCCGGCGATTCTGCTCAGTGCCGGAATCGGTGGTGGTCAGGAGCTCTTGCTGTGGCGGCCGTTGCGACGCAGGGGTACCGGTCTGATCGCCATGATGGTGATTTCCATCGGGCTCTCGTTTGCGTTGCGCAACCTCATTCTGATTCTCTTCAAGGGCGAACTGCGCCCGTTCGTCGACTACGCCGTCCAAAGAGAGGTCGAGTTCCTCGGCATCTCCACCGTCCCCAAGAACATCGTGATCATCGGGGCTTCGTTGGTGATCCTGATTCTGGTGGGGCTTTTCCTCGGGCGCACCAAGACGGGTACTGCGATGCGGGCGGTTGCCGACAACAAGGACCTGGCCGAGTCGTCCGGCATCGATGTGAACCGCGTCATCCTCACCACTTGGCTGGTCGGAGGGGGTCTTGCCGCGATTGGCGGCATCTTCCTGGGCGTGTCGGAGCAGATTCAGTTCAACATGGGCTTCCGGCTTCTGCTGTTGATTTTCGCCGCCGTTGTCCTCGGCGGCCTTGGCAGTGCCTATGGGGCGATGGTCGGCGGATTCATTGTGGGTGTTGTTGTTGAAGTCAGCACGTTTTGGGTTGACACCGAGTTCAAGACGGCGGTCGGTCTTGGAGTGCTGATTCTGATGCTGCTACTGCGGCCCCAAGGCATTCTCGGATCGAAGGAAAGGATCGGCTGATGGACTTCGGCGGCATCCTCATCGACGCGCTCCGGGCTTCGATCGGGCCGGTTGCCGCGGCCTACGCCATATCGGCGATCGGCCTGAACCTCCAGTTTGGCTACACCGGTCTGCTCAACTTCGGGCACGTTGGCTTCATGTTGACCGGTGCCTACGGCATGGCCATCACGGTCGACCTCGGTGGATCTCTCTGGCTGGGGATCATCATCGGGATACTCGCCTCGGTGGTGCTCGGTCTGCTCCTCGGAGTGCCCACGCTTCGGTTGCGGGCCGATTACCTTGCCATCGTCACGATTTCCGCGGCCGAGATCCTCCGACTGCTCGTTCGTTCCAGTTGGGCAGACCCGCTGACCAATAGCGTCTTTGGCATTCAGGCATTTGCGGACTCGTTCTTTGATCTCAACGTCTTCGATCCTGGGTCGACCTACGGCATCGGGGACTTTGCGTTCCGGGGCCGCCAACTCTGGGTGATGGTGGTGGCGTGGGCGATAGTTGGCCTCGGGGTGCTGTTCATTGCGATGCTGATCAAGAGTCCTTGGGGCCGGATCATCAGGGCAATCCGTGAGGACGAAGATGCGGTACGCAGCCTCGGCAAGAACGTGTTCAACTACAAGCTCCAGTCGCTGATGATCGGCGGAGCGCTCGGTGGCCTCGGCGGAATGATGTTGGCGATCGAGCAGCAGAATGTCGCCGCGGACTCATTCTTGCCGCGGGTGACCTTCTTCTTGTACGTCATGGTGATTCTCGGCGGTGCCGGCACGATCCTCGGGCCGGTGATCGGCGCCATCATCTTCCAGTTCCTACTCTTCCTCTTCGACGGAATCATGGTGGAGGCCCAAGCGGCCGGCTGGTTCGGGGAGGTGCTCGACGCCACTGACGCCGCACAGGTGAAGCTCATGCTGGTTGGGATCGGGTTGATGGCCCTCATGGCATTCCGTCCTCAGGGCCTGCTTGGAAATCGCGAGGAGATGTTGCTCGGTGACTGATAATCGCACGATCCGATCGGTGGCTCCGGAACCGGGTATCGAGAAGCCCGACCCGATATTGGTGGTCGACCACATCAAGCGATCCTTTGGTGGATTGCAGGCGGTGAATGTCGAGCACCTCGAAATCCAGCGCCATACCGTCACCTCGCTGATTGGTCCCAACGGCGCCGGCAAAACCACCCTGTTCAACCTACTGACCGGCTTCGACAAACCCGACTCCGGTTCGTGGTACCTCGATGGCGGAACCCTGGTGGGAGTCCCGGCATTCCGAGTGGCGAGGCGAGGCATGGTCCGCACCTTCCAACTCACCCGGTCGCTCTCGCGATTGACGGTGATGGAGAACCTCTTGCTTGCAGCCAAAGGGAACCCGGGCGAGAGCTTCTTGGGCGCTCTCAGCCGTTGGCGGTGGCAGGGACCCGAAATGGCGAACACGGAGCGCGCCACCGTCCTGCTGCAACGCTACGGACTTCGCGACATGGCCAATGAGTACGCCGGGAGTCTGTCAGGTGGTCAGCGCAAGCTACTCGAGATGGCCCGCGCCCTGATGGTCGAGCCGGAGCTCATCATGCTCGACGAGCCGATGGCAGGGGTGAACCCGGCGTTGACCCAGTCGCTGCTGAAGCACATCACGGGTTTGCGGGATCGCGGCAAGACGGTGGTGTTCATCGAGCACGACATGGACGTGATCCAAGAAATCAGTGACTGGGTCGTGGTGATGAGCGAGGGTCGGGTGATCGCCGAAGGACCGCCGAGTCACATCGCGGCGAATCAGGTCGTGATCGACGCCTACCTAGGTGCACAGCATGGGGAGGTGCCGTGAACGACACCGCAAACCCGCTGCTCATCGCAACTGATGTCGTTGCCGGCTACCTGCCCGGAGTCGACATCCTGACCGGAGTTGACCTCACGCTCGACGCCGGCGAACTCGTTGGGATCATCGGTCCCAACGGGGCGGGAAAGTCGACGTTCATCAAGGCACTGTTTGGACTGGTGGATGTGCGCCGCGGCGAGGTGACACTGCGGGGTGCCGACATTTCCAATCTCCCTGCTCACACCCTGGTCGCCAAGGGCGTTGGGTACGTGCCGCAGCGATCCAACGTGTTCGAGAACTTGACCGTGGAGGAGAACCTCCGCATGGGACTGTATCTGCGTCCCAAGGCGTGGGACGAGCGCTTTGCCGCGGTGGTCGACCTCTTTCCGCTGCTATCAGACCGAAGAGACCAGAAGGCCGGGCTGCTCTCCGGCGGGGAGCGACAGATGGTCGCCATGGGAAGGGCCCTCATGATGGACCCATCCGTCTTGTTGCTCGATGAGCCCTCGGCCGGGCTGTCTCCCGGGAACCAAGACCATGTGTTCCAGCGAGTACGCCAGATCTGCGACAGCGGGGTGTCGATCATCATGGTCGAGCAGAACGCCCGGCGCTGCCTTCAGATTTGCGATCGGGCCTATGTGCTGGACCAGGGCCGCAACGCCTACACCGGCCCGGGGCAGCAACTGCTGCACGATCCGAAGGTCATCGAGCTCTACCTGGGGACACTCGGTCGGGCGGAATAGGAATCGCAGAGGAGTCGCTTCGGAACGCGAGGAAGGGGCCCGATCTGCCGGGCCCCTTCCTCACTCAGTAGTTCCTTGGACTAGTCCGCTATACGGGGATCTGGTCGTAGGTGACGGCGACACCGTCGGCGTCGTACCTGTACACGTCGTAGACCCCGAGGCCGGGCTCACCAACACTGGTGAACTCGAGAGGACCGGACGCACCGTCATAGTCGATGTCTTCGCCTGCCACGACCAGCGCAAGGCACTCTGCGTAGAGGCTGCACTTGGTACCGCCGGTCGTTACGTTGATGATCTCGGCCACGAAGACGCTTGGGTCACTGCTGCCGGCTGTATCTGACGCAAGCTTCATGACCATCAAGCAGTCGTAGTAGTGAGCCGAGAAGATCGTCGGCGTCCCTGGAGCGAATGCTTCCAAGCGGTCGATGAAGCCCGGCTCGCCGTCCGGCGGAGCGGACGATGGCGCGGTCCCCACGATGCCCTCGAGCACCGCCGGGTTGCCCGGGTCTACGAGTTCGGCGGACACGGTGTCCTTGAAACCGTCGGCGACGTAGATGGGAAGGTCGGCCGGGCCAACCCCTGCCTCAATCATCGCCTGGAGCAGGGCAGCACCCTCACCAAACGTGATGATCGCAACAGAATCAACACCGGCGGCAGCGATCTCAGCTGCCTCGGCGTCGAACGACGTTGTATTCGGGTCGTAGGCGACCTGGGCTGCGACAGTGACGCCATTGGCACCAAGCGCCTCGGCCAGTGCCGTGTTGAAGCCTGCACCGTAGTCATCGTTGCGGTAGACGATCCCCACCGTGGCTGAGCCAAGGTCGGTCATCACATCCGCCAGCGCCGGGCCCTGGAGGATATCGGACGGTGCCGTGCGGAAGTAGAAGCCGCCATCGTCGTAGTCGGTCAGGGCAGCCGCCGTGTTGGATCCGGAGCACTGGAGTACCTCGGAACCGGTGATCTTGTCGATGATCGACAGTGAAACGCCCGATCCCGCGGCGCCCATGATCACGTCGACGTCATCGGCGAGAAGCTGGTCAGTGGTAGCGGACGCCACGTTTGGGTCCGTGCCGCTGTCGCCCGGAATGAGCGTGATCTGACCGCCGGCCGCAAGGATCTCCTCAACCCCCATCTCCAGCGGCTTGGCCAGGGCATCGATGATGGCCGAGAGGTCGCCGGTCTGGGGCAGCACGTAGCCGACCACGAGCTCACCCGGGTCGGCAGGTGGCGTCGCCCCCGCCGTTGTGGTTGTCTCGGCTGCCGTTGTGGTTGTCTCGGCTGCTGTGGTGGTTGTCTCGGCGGCCGTTGTGGTCGTGGTATCTGTCGCACCTGCTGTTGTGGTGGTGCTCGAGCCGTCGTCGTCGCTGCACGCGGCGACAACAAGGGCAAAAGCGAACACGACCAACAGAAGTTTCTTGGTCATTCGAAAGCCTCCTCCTCCATTAACGAAGCGAGGCGACTTCGGCCTCGCTGGACGGCAAGTTAGCGCGATTGCACCAAAATCACACCCGTTTTCTCACCGCAGCCACTTGACCGCGGCCAATCACGACGCTTCGATGGAAGCGCCGGTCGTTGGATGTGAGAACCAGGGAGGTCGTCCCTGGGTTGGATGGGCGGACCGATCGAGTCCTCCACCGGAGAGCGCGAACTGGCATCGCTCGACGGCGGCTAGAGACCAGACGTAACGGGAAAGACGTTGGACAGAGTCTCTTTGCCGACTGCGGTGACCGCGATGATCACGACGGCGGCGATGAGGCTGACCAGGATCGCGTACTCAACGAGGTTGGCGCCCTCGTTGCTGCGGAGCCTTGCTCCGATCCAGGCCATGAAATTCTGGGCAATCATCATGTCGGTACCCCTACCGGCTGGTCATATGTGGTCTCGACAGAGAAATCTTCAACCACTCTGCGTATCAGCGTATCGAGACTCCAAGTGGCCGTCTACGGGTCGGGCGACCTATTTGACTCATTCCGGGTCGGGCGACCCATTGACCCCGACAGGTCCGCCTTCGTACACTCGGTGGCAGTCCTCCGTGTGGTGCGTCGGTCGTGAAACACCGGAGACTGTGGAAGAAGTCGGCGTCGAAGGGGCGTGTCGTGGAGTTGTCTCCAGCGGACATCAGAAGCCAGACGTTTCGCGCTGTTATCCGTGGGTATGACCCACAACAAGTCCAAGCTGTTCTCGATGCCGCCGCGGCGGCCCTCGAATCTGCCCTCGCCGAAGTGGCGGCCGCAACCCGCGCCAAGGCTCCAACCGACGAGGCAATCAAGCTGACCATGATGTCGGCCGTTCGGGCCAAGGAAGACATGATGTCGTCCGCCGGCCTCGAAGTTGAGGCGGTGCGGCGGGAGGCGCAAGATGAGGCAGCAGGCATGATCGATGCCGCGCAGCGGGACGCCGATGCCATCAGGAGTGCGACCAAGCGCTCAGCCGACCAGATGGTGACGCGGGCTCGCGATGAGGTCGCCGCTCTCGAGATGCGTATCGAGCAACTCAAAGCGGTCGTCCGGCGCACCGAGAACTTGATGAAGGGTATGGCAAGCGGTGCGCTCGGCGATCTTGCGCACGCCGCGGCGATGCTGGCCGAAGACGAAGACGAAGACGACTCGGCATGGGCCGAGCCGCAGCTCCAGGTGGTGGTGTCGGACGCCGACGAGAAAACCGCCACTGACGGCAACGGTTCGCGAACCCGTGAGAAGATGCTGCCCGAGGCCGTCGATCGCCTCCTCAACCAACTGCGCGAGATCACCTGATCCAACGCTGAGCGACCGTTATCTCCCGACAGAACGTCGCGGCTTCACAAGGTGTTTCTCCAGCATTCGCCATGTCTCGGGATGGCTCAACTCGTCTTTCAATGACCGCAGGGTGCGCAGGAATGTCGGGACGGCGGCACTTGCCGACATCGGATTCGGGCGGGTTATGGCGAGAACGCGATCATCGGGGCGCAACACGACGATTTCGATGTGCGGCCATTCCTCACGGATGCGACGCAGTTCGGCGGAGAGCGCGGCTCGTCCCACCCGATCGAACAAGTCCTCGTAGAACCTGGCGCCGGGACGGGACTCGGACGCCGCCAGCGGGGCGACCACGATGAGGAAGTCGAGCGGCTCGGGATTGGCGAGCACCAGATCGGCGCTCGTACCGCTCACCACGCCGCCGTCTGCGTACCAGCGCCCTTCGATCTTGACGGGTTCGAAGACAAACGGAACCGCCACCGAGGCGGCAACGGCAAGTTTGATGGCGACGTCGGGAGTGGCTTCCGTCCCGAACGGCGCTCGTTCTCTGGCGTCGAGGTCGTAGGCAACGATCACGGTCGAGGCTTCAGGCCAGTCGTCGGCCGCAGGCCCCAGCGATTCCTCGACCCATTGGACGATACCGTCCGTGTGGTACATGCCTGGGCTGCCCAACACCAAATTCAGATCGGGCCGGGTGAGGCCGGGGAGGATGCCTTTCCGCACCCACCTGACCATGCCGCGCGGGCTCCGAGAGCGTCGAAAGATCAGGCGACGCATCCGCTCGGTGACGTCATCGCGAGTCTGCGACTCCCCGACGAGGGTGCCAACATCGAGTCGGTCGCCGCGTACCATTGCCGCAGTGAATGCGCCGGCCGACGTCCCAACGATGACCTCGGCATCGTTCGGGTCCCACCCGGTGGCCATTCTGAGGGACATCAGGACGCCAAAGTGGTACGACGCGCCCGTCACGCCGCCGCCACCGAGGATGAGGCCAACTCTGCTCACGAGCCAACAGCATACGGCCCATCGGCACGAGGAGGGCGGTCATGGATGGATCCGCAGTCGGATATCGAGCCCATATCGAGTGATCCGTTGAGGAATGTCGGCTCGTTGCTCGCCGCCGAGCGTGCCGACCAGGCGTTCGTGTGGTTGAGCGAACGCGGCGCGGGGCCGACACGACCCGTGCCCACCCCGCCGCGCCGATTGATCCACGGCCACCTAGGGTGGCGGAGTGATACAGATTGGGTCCACGACGGAAGCCAGTGCCCTCGACGCACTCTTTGGCGCCATTGAAGCGGCCGACGGCATGGCGGCGCTGACCGAGTACAAGATGATGCGCCGTGGCCGCCAGGACAGCGCCGCCGCCGTGGCGGCCACGATCCACGGCGTCACCATCGGCTATGCCCAGGTCGCCCGTCACCCCGGCGGCGGTGCCGGCTCATCTGCCCATTGGGCAATCGAGATAGCGGTCGATCCGGCACAACGCACGCCGGCGACCTACGACGCCCTGATCGCAGCCGCCGCGGCACTGGTTCCCGCCGGCGAGCGAGTCGTGGTGTGGGCGTGGCATGGCGAACTCGAAACGGCCCTCATGCGGGCGGGGTACGCGCCGACGCGGCTGCTGCATCGGCTCGAGTGTCCGCTTCCGGTCGTGGCGACGGCCTCGAGGGCTCCCGGCATCACCTTCAGGGCATTCGAGTTGGGACATGACGAAGCGGCCTGGCTGACGGTCAACAACGCTGCATTCGCCGGTCACCCCGAGAACGGCGCTCTGACGATGACTGATCTCGAGGAGCGGCTCTGCATGCCGTGGTTCAACCCGACGGACCTGTTGATGGCGTGGGAGGGATCGGACCTCCTCGGTTCGTGTTGGACCAAACACCACGCAGATGGGGTGGGGGAGATCTACATCATTGGAGTGTCCCCGGATGCCCAGGGTCGAGGTTTGGGAAGGGACTTGGTGATCCGAGGGTTGGACCATCTGTTTCGCACCGGGTCCCGCACCGGAATGCTGTACGTCGATGGAGCCAACGAAGCCGCAATGTGGCTGTACTCAGACCTGGGCTTCAGGTCGGTGTGGACCAACCGGCAGTACGAGTTGGTCGAAGGCGAGCGACCGGCTTGAAGACCTGCCGCGCGTTTGGCAGGAGCCGTCCGAATCGGCCGCAAGAGGCTGATAGTCGGGTCGCGCGGGGTGCAGAAGGGGTAACCATCTTCGGGTAGGAGGGTTCGAGGCCGAATAGGACTCGAACGCTGCGGCGGGATTCGGTGCCGACCGCTACGAGTTTCTCTGCCCACCTCCCCCAAACTTCGTTTGAGGAGGGGCGCGAACATCTCGTCAAACTGAGACTCAAACCGCAGGCTTCGGCCGTTCACTGACGGCGCGTTGAGAACCCGATGAACCTAGGGGGTTGAAGACGTCCGGCCTCGCGCCTTGGAACACCCTCGGGGCCTTCGCTGCATCGCCTTGGCTGGCCAGGCCAACGGCAAGGAGCCCGGTTACCCGCAACGGAGCGAACTCGGCCAGCCTGGCTCAAACAGCGAACACCCCGTCAGCCAAACCTTTGCCCGCAGCTGGGGCATCTGGGGTCGTCTTCGCGGGTTTGGGCGTTGCACCACGGGCAGGGGAGGTCGGCTTGGTAGTCGGCGTCGATGAATGTGTGCTGGGAATGGTGCCCGGAGACCAAAGAGCCTTCGGTGTTCCGACGGGCGACGACGGCAACTCCTCCAGCCACGAGCGCTCCGGCTACGAGAACCTCTACCACGGCATACTCCCGTATCGACAATGGAATGGAGCGTAGAGGCGTTAAGGCAGTTTTTCGCGGATTTCCGAGCCGGAACGACCGGGCGTTCTCGACCGGAGCGGGATCAGGCCTCGGCCTGCGCCGGGCCGCGAGCTCCGGTGATAGCGCGCTGCAACTCGGCAACGAGATACTCGAAGCCGCCGCTGCTGGAGCGGAGTGTGTTCTCCGCCTCGAAGACGAGCATCATTCCTGCGTGGTAGACCGTCCAACGATCGAGTTGGATTGGTTCCAGAGCACGCCCGTAGCCCTCCATGAGAGAGCGGGATGCCGACGGCCCGGACTTGATTCCGATCAGCCAGGCAGCCTTTGAGAGGTCCCACTCCGGCGGTGCCAGCGTCGCCCACTCCCAATTGATCAACGTCACGTTTCCGAGATCGTCGACGATCAGGTTCTCGGGTTCAGGGTTGGTATGCGACGAACGAGGTTCGGAGGCAAATGGCGGCCTGATTTGGCGGGCTTGCTCGATGAGGTCGGCGGAGATTCCAATCTTGCGGCGGTAGCGCTCGAGACGGCGGAAGGTCGAGACGAAGTCGACCGCGACCCAATCTTGGTCAATGCCGCGCGAAAGGTTCGACATCAACCCGGCCGATGAGTCGTGTACGCCGCGAAGGATCTCGCCGGCCTTGCGAGACAGGCCGGGGTTCTCCGGCAAGGTACCGATGCTCCACTTGCCGGCGTCGGCGAACAGAGCCCAATGCAGCTCGCCGTCGGCGCCTCGATCGACGACGGTGGGGAGGCCCTCGACGTCGGAGAGGGCGTCGAGGGCGTGGCGCTCGCGACGTTCCCGAGCCTGGGTTCCATAGATCTTGAGGACACGGGATCCGCTGTCGCTGAACAGACGGTAGACCCGGTTCATACCGAGTGCTTTGCCCCCCGAGCTGAGTTCGTGGATGCGGCCGCCGCGGGCCAACCGATCCGCGACTTCAAGTGGTTGCACCATGGAGATTGCCTCGACTCATCTTGCTGGACGTCATTGTCTCATCTATCGGTCGGCGGTGGGGTAATTCCGAAGTACTCTTTCGGCCCTGAACCGCGAGAGGAAACCATCGTGTCCATACACTTGACCTTCCCCGATGGCTCCGTCCGGGAGTACCCCGACGACGTCACCGGAGCAGAGGTTGCCGCCAGTATCGGCGCCCGCCTTGCCAAGGCAGCGGTTGCCGCCAAGCTGGATGGCGAGTTCGTCGACCTGGATCGCCCGATCTCGTCTGACGGCGCGTTTGCAGTGGTCACGGAGACGACCGAAGAGGGTCGCCACGTGCTGCGTCATTCGGCGGCACACGTGATGGCACAGGCAGTGCTTGACCTCCACCCAGGCGCCAAGTTCGCAATTGGACCTCCCATCACCGACGGCTTCTACTACGACTTCGACATCGGACGACCGTTCGATTCTGACGATCTCGACGCGATCGAAGTCCGCATGGCTGAGATCATTGCGGAGAATCAGCCTTTCCAGCGTGAGGTACTGACGGTACCGGAGGCGCTCGAGGTATTCGCCGACCAGCCATACAAGGCCGAAATCATCAAGGGGGTCGAGGAGGCTGAGGGCGCCGGGGGTTCCGAGGTGACCGTGTATCGCAACCTGGGCTTTGTCGACTTGTGCCGTGGGCCGCACGTCGGCTCAACGGGGAAGCTCAAGGCCGTCAAGCTGATGCGTACCAGCGGTGCCTATTGGCGCGGTGACGAGCACAAGCCCCAGCTCCAGCGGATCTACGGGACCGCATGGGAATCGTCCAAGGAGCTCGACGCCTACCTGTTCCGTCTCGAGGAGGCGGAGCGGCGGGACCACCGTAGGCTCGGGCAGGAACTCGAACTGTTCTCATTCCCGCCGGAGCTGGGCAGCGGGCTTGCCGTGTGGCACCCGAAAGGAGGGCTGCTGCGCACCGTCATCGAGGACTACAGCAGACGGACGCACCTCGCTCACGGGTACGAAATCGTCGCGTCGCCGCATGTCGCCAAGGCGGACCTCTGGCAGAAATCGGGACATCTCGACTTCTACGCCGAGGGCATGTATCCCGGGATGGTCCTCGACGAGAACACCGAATACCGGCTGAAGCCGATGAACTGCCCGTTTCACATCCTCATCTTCGGTAGTCGGGGGCGCAGCTATCGCGAGTTGCCACTGCGGTTGTTCGAACTGGGGACTGTCTACCGCTACGAGCGGTCCGGGGTGGTCCACGGCCTGCTGCGCGCCCGAGGCTTCACACAAGACGATTCACACATCTTCGCGATGGAGTCTCAGATCGGTGAGGAGCTCCAGGGCCTCCTCGACTTCACGCTGATGGTGTTGCGGGACTTCGGCTTTGAGGAGTTTGAGGCGGACCTTTCGACCCGTCCGGCCAAGTTCGTCGGCGATCCGGACCTATGGCTGGTGGCGGAGGCGGCCCTCGCCAAGGCCCTCGACGTTGCCGGCTTGCCCTACGAGATCGCCGACGGCGAAGGAGCGTTCTACGGTCCCAAGATCGACGTGCATGTGCGCGACGCCATCGGGCGCCGCTGGCAGCTCTCGACATTGCAGGTCGACTTTGCCCAGCCGGTCAACTTCGACCTGGTGTACGCAAGCGACGAGAACACCCGGGAACGACCGGTGATGATCCACCGGGCGCTGATGGGATCAATCGAGCGGTTCGTTGGAATCTTGGTCGAGCACCATGCGGGGGCTTTCCCCGGATGGCTGGCGCCGGTGCAAGCCACGATCGTGCCCGTCGCCGATCGCCACGACGAATACGCCTGGTTGCTGCAGGAAGAAATGGTGGCCGCCGGGCTGAGGGTCGCGGTCGACGACCACGACGACACGGTCGGTGAGAAGATCAGGCGCGCCATCACGCAGAAGAACCCGGCAGTGATCGTTGTCGGCGACAAAGACGTCGCCTCGAGGACCCTCGGTCTGCGGCTCCGTGGTGAGGATCACGAGCGGCGCGGTGTTCCCGTGGCCGAAGCGATCGGCGAGCTCACGGAGCTCTGCCGACCGCCGCGCTGAATTGTCGCCGGCGGCTCATGGGACCGATCAGGGGAGATGACTTGATTGGCTCCGCAAGCTGCGTAGGCTCTGTGCCGTCGTTCCGTCGGTTACCGCTACTCAGATCCACCGCGCAAGGGGGCTCCCAACAGTGAAATGGTTCGTTCAGCAACTCGCCGGACTCGTCCGGCGGTCCCCGTGGGGCGTACTGGCCGGCGCACTGCTCGTCACGCTTGTCCTTGGGGCCTTTGTCCCCCAGCAGGAGCAAGCCAGCGGCAACGAAGGTTTCTCTCCCGATTCGCCTGAATTCTTGGCGCAGGATGTCATCGCCGACTACTTCTCGGACAATTCCGAAGAAGCCGTGCAGGTCCTGATGACGGCCAAAGCCGACGACATACTGACGGCGGACGGGCTGCGGGACTATGTCGAGGTCCAGGGGGCCATCGTGTCGAGTGAGGCCGACACCCTGATGGTCGGCAGACCCGGAGGCGACATCGTCGGCTACTTCGACCCGCTGTTGCAGGGTCTCCAGGTGCAGGCCGAGGAGATGGGTGTCACGCTCGAAACGATCCTGGCCAACATCACCGACGAAGACGTCAAGGTTGGCTTCCAACAGAGCCTCGAGCAGGTGCCGCCGGAGTTCCGTGACTTGTTCTCCGGACTGCTCGGCGAGAGCTCTGACCTGACCGTGCCGCAGGCCAAGACCGGCCTAATGGTGGTGTTCCTCAACGTTGCCGATCTTGACGATCCCGACTTGACCCTCCTCCAGGGGATCGAAGTCGACATGCGCGACAGCATCGACGCGGTCGAAACCGTCGCCGTCGACGCCACGCCGTTCTCGTTTGCGCTGCTGTTCTCGAATACCGACCAGTTCCAGTCCGAGATCGGCCGGCTGTTCGGTCTCGCCTTCCTCATCATCGTGCTGATCCTGATGTTTGTGTACTGGGTCCATCCCAAGGGCAGGATGACCCGGTGGATGTCGCTGCGTCGATCGGCGGCCGACATGGGGTTGACGATGGTGGTGATCGTCCTGTCGATCACCTGGATGCAGGGGATCGGTGTGCTTCTCGGACCGAAGTATCTGGGGATCATCGGCAACTTCAGCGAGATCCTCCAGATCATCCCGATTCTCTTGATCGGGCTCGGTGTCGACTACGCCATCCACATGACCAGTCGCTATCGGGAGGAGCTGGGAGCCGGGCAGCCGGTGCGAGGGGCCTCATCGCGCGCCACGTTGACCGTAGGCATCGCCCTGGTGCTGGCCACGGTGACCACGTCTGTGGGTTTTCTCACCAACGTCATCAACCCGGTCACCGCGTTGCGCGACTTCGGCATCCTGGCCGCGGTCGGCATCACGTCTGCCTTCATCCTCATGCTCACCGTGCTGCCGTCCGCTCGGGTCCTGCTCGACCGCCGCGGTGAGGCCAAGGGTCACATCGCCAGTGAGGCGTTTGGCCACCAGAGTGAGCGTGTACTCCCGAAGCTGATGGGAAACGCTTCGGTGCTCGCGGAGAAATACGCAGTGTGGACGTTGCTGGTATCGCTCATCCTCGGAATCGTCGGGTTTGTCGGCCTCACCAGGCTGAGTACCGAATTCAGTTTCACCGATTTCCTGCCGGAGGGTGAGCCGCTGCTCGACGCCTTCGACGTCATCACCGAGGAGTTTGGTGGTGGATTCGGTGAGGAGACTGAGGTCATCATCGAGGACGTCGATGTCGCCACGCCGGCCATACACAACGCGTTGCTTGCCTCGTGGCAGAACCTCAACGGGGTCGAGAACGTGATCGCGTTCGGAGATTTCGCCGCAGCTGAATCACCGGTCTCCGTGATCGCAGGCATGGTTGTACCGCCCGACCAAGGCGGAGACGCCGAGACGTTCGATCCGGAGTTCGCACTCGCTGCAGTCGACTTCGGACTGCAGCTGCCCGACCTCTCGGTTGCGCCGGATGCCGACGTGGACGGGCTCTATCGGGCCGCCTTGGCCGCCGACTTCGACACGATGCGCCGGACCATCGCCGAAGTGGACGGTACGTTCCGGTACATCGACGTTGGCGTCTCGACCCAGGCCGGCGAGGCCGGCGCCCAACAGTTGGCCGACGACTTGGCCGTTGCATTCCAGCCGGTCGCCGATACCGGTGCGGAAGTTGTTGCGACCAACCAGAACATCATCAGCGCCGGCGTCGTCACCGCACTCTCCGACAGTCAGGCGACTTCGCTGTTGTTCACGATCCTGGCGGCCATGTTGCTGCTGGTGATCACGTTCTGGATCGAGGCGAAGCGTCCCTTCCTCGGTGTCATCACGATCCTGCCGGTGGCGTTGATCGTGCTCTGGGTGTTCGGGGTGATGGCGGCTCGCGGAATCTCCTTCAACCCGGTCACTGCGATGATCGCCAACCTTGCGATCGGCATCGGTGTGCCGTACACGATTCACATCACGCACCGGTTCCAAGAGGACCAGATGCGCTGTGACAACATCGACGAGGCAATTCGCTCGACGACCACCCACACCGGCGGCGCCCTCGCCGGTTCAGCGTTCACCACTGCCGCCGGTTTTGGTGTCTTGATGACATCGAGCCTCAAGCCGTTCCAGCAGCTCGGAGAGGTGACGTTCTGGGCGATTGTCTTCGCCCTTGTTGCCAGCGTTCTGGTGCTGCCGTCGATGTTGGTGCTCTGGGCCCGTTGGCACGAGCGGCGTGGCGAAGCGGCCATCGATCCCGACGCCCTCAGGGGTGTGCTGGGGATGCCAGACGATCTGGGTGACGGAGTCACCTCGGTATGACGGACCACCGGCCGGATCGGCCCGAACTCCCCCGCATCGAAGTGCCTGCGGAAATCGCAGAAGCGGCACAGATGCCCGACGATCTCGACGCGAATGTGTTCGGCCCGTACGCGGTGCCGGACACGGCGCGTCGGCGTCGCTCCGGCCTCGTATACCTTGTGGCCGCCGTCATCACTGCGGTCGGCATCTCCCTGGGATTGCCCAGTGGGATGTGGGTCATCGTCGCCGGGTTCCTGGCCGTCGCGGGATACCACCTCGCAGCCGGATTACACCTCGTGGTGCGCGAGAGCCAGGCACTCGAGACGGCCAACCGCGAGACGGCGTTCCCGGTCGGACACGCCTCAGCAGCGGTTGGCTTCGTCGGCTGGCGTGCCAAGCCCGTTTGGAACGTGCTCGTCTTCTCAGCCGACGAACCACCGAGCGAACGCGGCCTGGTGCGGGTCGACGGAGTCAGCGGCGTCGTCGTCGGGCAGTACGTCGAGCGGATCCCCCCGGAAGAGCTCTAGGCGGGCGTTGAAGACACGCCGTGCGGGATTGCGCCGGCGAGCAATAGCCTGGTCCTCGACTTCGCACCTCGGAGGTACCAGACGCGATTTCACCGACGCACCGCTAGAGGGCCTCGCGGTCCTCGATGGCGAGAAACGGTCGAGCCGGTTGACCCAGGTACAGCTGCCGCGGCCGGGCGATTCGGGTGAGGGGGTCGTCGCTCATCTCCTTCCAGTTGGCAATCCAACCGGGGAGGCGGCCGATGGCAAACAGCACCGTGAACATCCTGGGCGGGAAGCCGAGCGCCCGGAACAGGATGCCCGAATAGAAATCGACGTTCGGATAGAGGTTGCGGCTGACGAAGTAGTCGTCCTCGAGCGCCAGCGATTCGAGCCCCTGGGCGATCTCGAGCAACGGGTCATCGCCGACTCTTGCGAGAACCTCGTCGGCGAAGCCCTTCAACAGCCGAGCCCGCGGGTCATAGTTCTTGTAGACCCTGTGGCCGAAGCCCATCAACCGGAATGGATCGTCCTTGTCCTTGGCGCGGGCCATGACCGACTCGGGCGTGCTGTCGGAGTCGTCGTGAATCGTCTGGAGCATTTCGATGACCGCTTGATTGGCACCACCGTGAAGGGGACCCCACAAGGCGCCCATTCCGGCGGCAACGGAGGCGAACAAATTGGCTTGGCTGGACCCGACAAAACGAACCGTCGCGGTCGAGCAGTTCTGACCGTGGTCGGCGTGGAGAATGAGCAGCACATTCAGCGCCCGAACGATGACCGGATCCAGAACCAGCTCCTCGGCGGGGGTCTCGAACATCATGTTGAGGAAGTTCTCGACGTAGTTCAGGTCGTTGCGCGGATAGACGTATGGCTGCCCGATGGACTTCTTGTAAGCCCAGGCCGCCACGGTCGGCATCTTGGCCAACAAGCGCATCGCAGAAGCGACGAAGGACTGATCTTCGCTCTGGCTGTCATCGACCGCGTCGTAGAACGTCGCGATAGCGTTGGCCGCCGAGGAGAGAATCGCCATGGGGTGGGCGCTCACAGGGAACGCGTTGAAGAAAGCCTTCATCTCTTCGCGGATGAGCGTGTGGTGAAGCACCGAGGTGGTCCACTCGTCCAACTGATCGGCAGTGGGGAGTTCTCCGAAGAGAAGGAGGTAACAGACCTCGAGGAAGGAACAATTGGCGGCCAGGTCTTCGATCGCGTAGCCGCGATGTCGCAATGTGCCCAGGGAGCCGTCGACGTACGTGATGGTGCTGGTTGTGCCCGCCGTATTGGCGAAACCCGGGTCGAACGTGACGTCTCCGGATGCACCACGCAGAGTCCGAATGTCGATGCCTCGGTTGCCGATCGTTACCGGCAGCACATCAAACTCATACTCGTCACCGTCGTATCTGAGGGTCGCCTTGTCGGTCATTGGAATACCAGTTCCTCCCGCGTTTTCGTGGTTGAATCAGCCCGTCGACTGTCCGCCGAGTGTAGCCAGCGTGCCCTGCCTCGGCTCCCGTCGGCTATCTTCCTGCCCCGGAAGGAGAAACGTGCTCGATCTCAGAGGCCGGAGCCGCATCGCTCCATTCCTCGACCCTATTGCGGCGGGAATGGCGAAGCTGAGGCTCACCCCCACCGCAGTCACCCTCATGGGTCTTGGCGCGACCTTCGTCGGAGCGGGCTTCATCGCCAACGAGATGTACAAGACCGGTGCAATCATCGCCGGCATCGGCGCCATCCTCGATGCTCTCGACGGGCCTCTGGCCAGGCTTCAAGGAACGGCCTCGATTCGTGGTGCGTTCATCGACACGATGTCGGATCGCCTCGGTGAGGTGGCGATTTGGGCCAGCCTGGCGTTCTCCGTGCGTGACGATGCAATGGCGCTGATGCTTTGTCTCTTCTGCCTTGCGTTCTCGCTGCTGACTCCCTATGTGCGGGCCAAGGCGGAGAGTTGGGGCGCCGAAGGTCGCGGTGGTTGGATGGGTCGAGCCGAGCGGATGATCCTCGTTTTGACCGGGGTACTGCTCGAAGGCTTCGGTCTTCCCGTCCTGCTGCCCATGCTGTGGATCTTCGCCACCTTGTCCGGGTTCACGGTGGGCCAGCGGATCCGGCGCACGTGGCAGCAACTCGAGGCGTGAAGAAGCTCGGCGGGTATTGGCTGTTCAGGGTCCTGTCGGGGCTCTTTGGGCTTCTTCCCGAACCAGCAATGCGCTGGACGGGGGAACGGCTGGGATGGGCCATCTCGTTCATAGCCCGAGACCGGATGACACTTCTCGAGCGTCATCTCGGCCGCGTCCTTTCCGGGTCGACCGAGGATCTCACTCGCCGAGCCCGCGGGATGTTCACCAGCTACGGCCGGTACTGGGCCGAGGTGTTCTGGATCCAGCCGCGGCGCAAGGCCGAGTTCGTGGCCACGGCTCGACTCGACGGCCTCGACCACATCGTTGCGGCCAAGGCGTCGGGTCGTGGCATCGTCCTCGCCCTTCCCCATCTCGGGAACTGGGAGGCGGCAGGGGCAAAGGCCGAAGACATCGGCATTCCGGTACTTGCGGTCGCCGAGAGCCTGCCCAACCCCCTCATCACCGAGTGGTTCATCGACGTGCGCAATCAGATGGGGATCGACGTGGTCCTGACCGGCCCGGGCCGTCCTCGGACCACACCTGCTCTGGTCGAACGGATTCGAGCCGGCGGAACCGTCGCGCTGCTGGCAGACCGGGATCTGTCGGGCCGCGGCATCGAGGTGGAGTTCTTCGGGGAGCAAACGACCATCCCGGCCGGCCCGGTGACGTTGGCGGTTCGGACCGGTGCGGTGCTCCTACCCGTCGGCTGCTACTTCCTGCCGGGTCCGGGTCATCTTTTTGTCGTTCATCCGCCCCTTGAGCTCCCTGAGGAGGGGACCACCGAAGAACGGGTTGCCGAAGGTGCCCAGCGTCTTGCCGGTGTCCTCGAGGACATCATCCGCGCCGCGCCCGAGCAATGGCACCTATTCCAGCCCAATTGGCCCAGCGATCGGGAGGAGTGAACATGAGGGTGGCGATCGTCAGCCCGTACGACCTCGGTCGCTTCGGCGGTGTCCAGGACCAGGCCCTCTCGTTGGCCACCTGGTTGCGAGATGCGGGACACGAGGCGTTCGTGGTTGGACCGGGGGAGGGGCCGGCCGGAACGGTTTCGGTGGGCAGATCGGTACCGGTGCCCGCCAATGGTTCGGTCGCTCCCGTGTCGCTGCGGCCCCGGCAGTTGAAGCGTCTCGTCGCCGCTACCGAAGGTGTCGACGTCGTTCACATTCATGAGCCATTGATGCCTGCCGTCTCACTGGCAGCCACCCGGCTGCCCGATGTGCCCAAGGTCGGGACCTTCCACGCCGATCCATCTCGTACCTTGAGGCGCCTCTACCGATCTGCCCGGCCCCTGGCGCGCCGCATCGTCGGCCGACTTGATGTCGTGACCGCGGTCAGTCCGGTCGCGGCCTCCGTCGTCGACGAGCTGGCGCCGGTACGTCTGGTTCCGAACGGGATAGACGTCGGTGCGTATCACCCGTCACCCGGTAGCGTCGGGCGTGTGGCCTTCCTCGGTCGCGACGACCCGCGCAAGGGCCTCGATGTGCTGTTGGCGGCCTGGCCCCAGGTTCGCACGGCCATCCCAGACGCGGAACTCGTGGTGGCGGCAGGGGAGCGGTACGAGGAAATGGCGGGTATTCGTTTTGTGACGGTTCCCGAGGGTGAGAAGCGGGCATACCTTCAGGACGCCTCGGTCTATTGCGCTCCCAACCTCGGGGGCGAGAGCTTCGGGATCGTCCTCGTCGAAGGGATGGCGGCAGGTTGCGCCGTCGTTGCCTCGGCGCTGCCAGCGTTTGCTCACGTTCTCGGTGACGCTGGTGTGTTGACCAAGCCCGGGGATGCCGAAGGTCTGGCGGGCGCCCTGATTCGGGTGCTCGGCGATGCGACCCTCCGCCGCGAGCTTCAAGACCGTGCGAGACAGCGGGTCGCCCGGTTTGACCGCACGGCGGTCCTTGACGGATACCTCGCTGCCTACCAAGCGGCGATGGTGCCACGCGCCTGAAATCATGGCCCTGGGGCGGCCGGCACTGCTCATTACACTCAGCAGATCGTTGCCGTCCCGGAGCCACCCATGACCTACGTGTATATCGAGACCACGTCAGAGCCGCCAACAGGTCGGCTCATCCTGAATCGGCCAGAGCGCCGCAATGCGTTGAGTCTTGCCGCCATGGAGGAAATCACCCGAGGGCTCGAGGATTTGGCGGCGACACCAGGGATTCGGGCGATCGTCGTCGAAGGGCGAGGGCCCGCCTTTTCTGCCGGGCACGACATCGCGGAGATGCGGGAAAGGGAACCGGCCTTCTACCGGGATCTGTTCGCCCAATGCACGGTGATGATGCAGACCATTCACCGGGTCGCCCAGCCGGTGATCGCCAAGGTGCAGGGCGTTGCGACGGCGGCGGGCTGTCAGCTGGTGGCGTCATGTGACTTGGTGGTCGCCGCCGAAGGGTCGACATTTGCGACCCCGGGAGTCAGGATCGGGTTGTTTTGCACGACGCCGATGGTTCCGATCTCGCGAGCGGTGGGGCAGAAGCGTGCGATGGAGATGTTGCTGACGGGCGAGCCGATCTCGGTGGAAACGGCGCGAGACTGGGGGTTGGTCAATCGCATCGCCCCGCCGGAGGGATTGGACGCCGCCGTCGGCGAACTGGTCGGGCAAATCACCCGCTGGAGCCCGACGGTGATCGGGATCGGCAAGGACGCCTTTTACCGCCAGGCCGGGCTCGACGAGGATGCGGCCTATGAGGTAACTGAGCCGATCATGGCCACGAATGCCGCGGCTCCGGATGCCCAGGAGGGTTTTGCCGCCTTCCTCGAGAAGCGTCCCGCCTCGTGGCCAAACCGAACCGACGCATGACGACCCGCCAATGTGGTGGCCGTCATGCCTCGAACCATGCGACTACCGGATCGGCTTCAGACTGGGGAACCCCGCCCGCCTCTTCCTGCGTGATCACGAGGCCCTCGAGGCCCCCCGGGTCGAGGTGAAACGGCACGACTTCAGGCTGGTTGCCGAGGACCCCGGCGGAGATCACCTTGCCGTCCACGACGGCCCACAGCTGATATGTGGCGTCGTCGGGCAACCGCTCGAGTGAGCTTTCAACGACGTATCCCGTGCCGTCGGGAAGCAATACGACGAGCATCGCGTCCGGCGAGGCGTCTGCCGTCAGGCTGACGACCTGAGCAGCGGGGTCGGAAAGGGCCGCGCTGACCGCCTGATCGAGAGGCTCGGCTTGCAGGGTCGCAGCCAGGCTGGCCACCTGTTGCTCTCGAGCCGCCAACTCGGCCTCGGCGCCGCTGAGTCGAGTCGACTGTACGGCAACGCCTGCTCCGAGCAGCAGGACGATGGCGGCGGCAACGCCTGCAATCCACGCGACTGTCTGAGAGGCCACGGATTGCGGCCTTTCATGCTTCTGCGAGATCGGGACGACCGCCGCCAGTTTGAAGGGCGGTGCCTCGGCGGTGAGCTCGTTGACGATCTGGTCCCAGACCCGACGCTGGCGTCGGGCCGCATCGGGTGCCCCGTGGGCGTCTCCGGCCAGCATGGCGGCAACCTCGAGATGCCCTTCGACTTCGCTTCGACAGCGCGGGCACACCGAGATGTGCTGCTCGACGGTGCGCCGCTCGTCGTCGTCGACAGCATCGAGCGCGTATACCCCGAGGAGTTCCTCGATGCTGATGTGGGCCAGGTCCGATTTCATGCGTGATTGACCCCGACTGAGGCCATCGACGCTTGGAGACGCTTCAGACCGGAACGGATCCGACTCTTGATGGTTCCCTCGGGCTCGCCGAGCATCTCGGCGACCTCTCGGTAGCTGTGGCCGCCGAAGTAGGCGAGTTCGATGGCACGGCGCTCTCCCTCTTTGAGATCTTCCAGCGCCTCCTTGACGTGGTCCGCAAGCGCCATCTGCCAGACCTCTTCCTCGATGCTCTGCCCGGCATTGGCCGTCAGCCTGGCGTCCTTGTCTTCCCTGGCACGGCGCGAGGACTCGGAGCGGATGACGTCGACGCTGCGGCCGTGGGTGTGAGCGAGGAGAAACGAGCGCAGCGAACCCCGATTGGCGTCGAACTTCTCAGGGTGATCCCACAGGCGCAGGAAGACCTCCTGTGTGATTTCCTCCGCCAGCGTCTCGTCGCGCAGAATGCGCCGGGCCAACCCAAACACGGCCCCGGAATGGCGCCGGTAAGCCTCGGCAAGGGCTTCCTCCGAGAACCGAGCGATGGAGGTGACCAGGGAGGCATCGCTGAGTGTCGAGAGATCTTCGGCAGACATGAATGATCGTCCGATGGTCGACAAGTTCGGTTCGAGGAGGACATTAGTGCTGATTGTTGCTACCACGAGAACCTCGTGTTGTTCAGGGGCCAGAAGTCAAAGCCCAGCCATGTCGGATTGGGCGGATGGCGGCGGTCAGGATTCCTTGGTCGGTTGGCGTTCCATCAAAATGCCGGCCAATCCGGCGACGGCCTTGCTGCCAACATCGACCAGCTTGCTCCCCATGAAGGGCGTGAAGAACCTGGCGATGCCTTTGAAGGTGAGGTCGGCTGTATAGGTGATCTCGGTCCCCTCGTTCTTGGCGGCGAACTCGATCGTGTCGAGGGCCGTCAGCGTGGAACCTTCCCCAACCAGAACGACGCGATGGGGCGGATCGTATTCGGTGATCGTGTAGACCATCGGAATGCGACGGCTGCCGAAGGCGACGAGCACATCGAAAGCGGTGCCGACACCGATGGATTCGGAACCGATCTGCGATGACTCGGCGACCCCGGGGTCCCAATCCTCGAGGTTGGCGAAATCGGCGGTGTAGGCGAAGGCATCCTCGAGCGGCGTTTGGGTGATGATGGTTTCTCGGAGGCGGGTGGTCATGGTTCATTCCTCGTTTCAAGGTGTGTGCTGGTTCTACGGACCCGGCATCCGATCGGATGACAGGGAGTCTTCCCACGGCTCAGACAGAAGTTGCTGCACCGGTACACTGGAGTCGAGATCAACAACGCACTGGGAGCACGACATGTCCGAGCCAACTGCCGAGCGCGGCACCGACCTCGTCAAGCGAGGACTGGCCGAGATGCTGAAGGGCGGCGTCATCATGGACGTCGTCAACGCCGACCAAGCCCGAATCGCCGAAGAAGCCGGAGCGGTTGCGGTCATGGCGCTCGAGCGCGTGCCCGCCGACATCCGCGCTCACGGCGGCGTGGCCCGCATGGCCGATCCAGCCAAGGTCGAGGAGATCGTGGCGGCTGTCTCGATTCCGGTTATGGCCAAGTCCCGGATCGGGCACTTCGTCGAGGCGCAGGTTCTCGAGTCGCTCGGCGTCGATTACATCGACGAGTCCGAAGTTCTCACCCCCGTCGACACCAACCACATCGACAAGTCCGCGTTCACCGTCCCGTTTGTTTGTGGCGCCAAGGACCTGGGCGAGGCGCTGCGTCGCATCGGCGAGGGTGCCGCCATGATCAGGACGAAGGGAGAGCCGGGAACGGGCAACGTGGTCGAGGCGGTTCGCCACATGCGGATCATGAACCGCCAGATCCGCGAACTGACGCTGACCGATCGTAATGAGTTGATGGCCGCAGCCAAGGAGCTTCGGGCGCCGTTCGAGTTGGTCAAGGAGGTGGCGGAAACCGGCAAACTTCCGGTCGTCAACTTCGCCGCCGGCGGAATCGCCACACCGGCCGACGCCGCTCTCATGATGCAGCTCGGGTGCGACGGGGTCTTTGTCGGTTCTGGAGTGTTCAAGTCGGGCGACCCAGCGGTACGCGCTCGCTCGATTGTCGAAGCGACGACCTTCTACAACGACCCCGCCAAGATTGCCAAGGTCTCGGCCGGCCTCGGTGAGGCCATGGTCGGGATCAACATCGACACGCTCGCTCCCGAGGAGCGGATGCAGGATCGCGGGCTCTGAGGTCGATGACGGGCCCGATCGGCGTTCTTGCCCTCCAGGGCGACTTTCGCGAGCACGCCGCCATGGTTCGCTCTCTGGGGGCGGACGCGGTCGAGGTACGCACGCCGGAGGAGCTCGACGCGGTATCTGCCTTGATCATCCCCGGCGGCGAGTCGACGACGATAGGGCGGCTGGCGACGATCTACGGGCTGATCGGCCCGCTCCGGGCGCGCATCGAAGCGGGGATGCCGGTGCTGGGAACCTGCGCTGGGATGATTTTCCTGGCGGCGTCCACGACCGGCCCTGATCAGCCCCAGCTCGGCGTGCTTGACGTTGTCGTTGCGCGCAATGCCTTCGGCCGCCAAGTCGATTCCTTCGAGTCTGACCTCGACATCACCGGCCTCGACACGCCGATGCGTGCCGTCTTCATCCGGGCTCCCTGGATCCACAAGGTGGGCGGGGACGTCGAGGTGCTCACCACCGTGGTCGACCCCGAAACCGGGGAACCACGACCCGTCGTGGTACGCCAAGGGCGTATTCTGGCGACGTCGTTCCATCCTGAATTGACAGACGACACCAGGGTGCACGAGATGCTGCTTGCAATGGCGGAGGAGAACTGATGGCGGGACACTCAAAATGGGCAAACATCAAGCACCGCAAGGGGCGACAGGACGCCAAACGCGGCAAGCTCTTTGCCAAACTCACTCGTGCCATCGAGGCGGCCGCCCGCGCCGGCGGCGGAGACATCGACGGGAATGCGACGCTGGCCACCGCCATCCAGAAGGCCAAGGACGCCTCCGTCCCCAAGGACAACATCGAACGGGCGGTCGCCCGTGGCGCCGGCGGGATGGAGGGTGTTGAGTACGAGGAGTTCTACTACGAGGGCTACGCCCCGGGCGGGGTTGCCCTGTTGATCCACATCTTGACCGACAACCGCAACCGTGCGGCGTCAGACGTCAGGGCGGTCCTCAGCCGCAGCGGGGGAAGCCTGGGGGAGCCGGGGTCGGTCGGCTACCTGTTCGAGCAGCGTGGCTTCATCCTGGCCAGCGGCGACGAGGACACCGTGATGATGGCGGCGCTCGAAGGTGGCGCCGACGACATCACCGAGTCGGGTGATCAGTGGGAGATCGTGAGCGCCCCGGGAGACCTTGCCGCGATCCGGGCCGAACTCGAAGCTGCCGACATCGTCATCGATCAAGCCGAAGTCACCCAGATGCCGACGACTTCAGTCCCGGTCGACGCTGCGACTGCCCCGAAGGTGCTGCGAATCGTGGATGCTCTCGAGGACCTCGACGACGTCCAAGACGTCTACGCCAACTTCGACATCCCGGACGAGGTGCTCTCAGAGGTGAATTGAGGCAGCGCCCGCCCCGCGGCGTCGGCGCGTGACATCGAATCCTTGGACTTGTCACAGCGGCTCCCTACCATCACCAAACATATGTTCGTACTCGGGATCGACCCGGGACTGTCCACGACGGGATACGCCATCGTGGAATCCCGCGGCAACGCAACACAAGCCATCGCCGTTGGGGTGATCAGAACGGATCGGGCCAGGCCGATAGCCGAACGTCTGGTCGAGCTCCATCGCGACCTTGCCGAAATCGTGGCCGAGTTCCGGCCAGACGAAGCCGCTATCGAACAAGTCTTCGTCAACCGCAACCTGCAGACGGCTACCTCGGTGGGGCGTGCCTCGGGCGTTGTGCTGCTGGCGCTGGCCCAGGCGGCAATTCCGATCGAGGAGTACACGCCTTCGGCGGTCAAGATGGCCCTGTGCGGCTACGGCAACGCCGACAAGACTCAGGTGTGCAAGGTCGTGCAGATGCGGCTCGGGCTTCCCGGTGTACCCGGTCCGGCCGACGCGGCCGACGCGTTGGCCATAGCGCTGTGCCACGTGCAGGCCGTGCCGATGCGGCGAGCCGTGGAGCGTGCAAAATGATCGGTCGACTCCGGGGCCTCCTCGGCTCCACACACGGCGAGCGGGTGCTGCTCGACGTCGCAGGCGTCGGCTACGAGGTCATGGTCACCCCCCAAACACTGGTTGATCTCCCCACCGTGGGTGACGAAGCCGTCCTGCACACCCATCTCCACGTACGCGAAGACCAGATGGCGTTGTTCGGGTTCATCACCGAAGACCAACGGGACCTGTTTCGGATCCTGCTCGGCGTCTCCGGGGTGGGACCAAAGGTGGCGTTGGCGATTCTGGGGACGCTGACGACCGACGAATTGCGGCGCGCCGTCGTAGCCGAGGACGCTGCGGCGCTCACGATGGTTCCCGGAATCGGGAAGCGCAGCGCCCAGAAGCTGATGCTGGAGTTGCGACCAAAGCTCGAGCTACCGGATGCTGAGGTGCTTTCCGGAGGAGGTTCGGTCGTCGAAGTTCGCCAGGCTCTCGATGGGCTGGGTTACCAGGCGAGCGAGATCCGTGAGGCGATGCGAGAGCTGCCGCCCGATCTGCCGGTTGAAGAACTGCTGCGTTTGTCGCTCCAGGAGCTCGGCAAGCAGGGAAGGGCGTAGGGTGAGCCGATGAGAGAAGAAGGCGTGCTCGCCACCGAAGCCTTGCCGGGTGATGACGCCTTCGACGTAGGGTTGCGACCTCGCCAGATGAACGAGTTCATCGGCCAAGCCGAGCTGAAGGACCGGCTCTCGATCCTGATCGATGCGGCAAAGGGTCGGCAGGAGCCGGTGGACCACATCCTGTTCTCCGGACCGCCCGGACTCGGGAAGACGTCGCTGGCAGGGATTCTCGCCAACGCGATGGGAGCCAGCTTCAGAGCCACCTCGGGCCCGGCGCTCGAACGGCCTGGCGATCTGGCTGCGGTCCTGACCAATCTCGACGGTGGCGACGTGCTGTTCATCGACGAAGTCCACCGTCTTCCGAGACAGGTCGAGGAGGTGCTGTATCCGGCAATGGAGGACTTCCAGCTGGACATCATCGTCGGCAAGGGGCCGGCGGCGAGGTCCATCCGATTGGATTTGCCCCACTTCACCCTCATCGGTGCGACCACCCGGGTGGGACGGGTGGCGCCGCCGCTGCGAGATAGGTTCGGCTACGTCGCTCGCCTCGACTACTACGAACCCGCCGACTTGGCGCAGATCATCACCCGTTCGGCCGGGATTCTCGAAGTCGATGTGACGACTGATGGAGCAGAGGGTATTGCGCTGCGCAGCCGGGGAACGCCCCGTATTGCGAACCGGCTGTTGCGCCGGGTCCGTGACTACGCCACCGTGCGCGCCGACGGAACCGTCGACCTCGAGACGGCGATTGTCGCTCTGGCGAAGTTCGAGGTCGACGACGCCGGGCTCGACAAAGTCGACCGTTTCATCCTTGGCGCCATCATCGAAAAGTTCAACGGTGGCCCGGTTGGGCTGTCCACGCTTGCGATCGCCGTTGGTGAAGAGCCCGAGACGGTCGAAGATGCCTACGAGCCGTACCTACTGCAGCAGGGATTCCTGCAACGCACCCCGCGGGGCCGAATCGCCACCCAGCGAGCCTACGACCACCTCGGGTTGGAGATGCCCCACGGGGACGTGTCGAATCAGGGCAGGCTCATCGACTAGTTGGTCCCGTGGCTGCTGAACAATCGGCGTCGCTGAGGTGGCACCCCTCGTGCAAACCCGCGCGGCCTTCGATCGGCACCGACGCCCGGTCGGCACGCTCGCAGGGAGCGCCGAAACCACATTGTTCAACTGATGACTAGCTGCCGAGTGGACCGACGGCATGGGAGGCCGGCCGCTTCTGAGCGGCCTATGGGTAGTAGTGAGTGTCGAAACGGAACGTGCTGCGTGCATCAGCCGACACGTAGGTCCTGCGATCCGTCCTTCTTCGGGGATCCGAGTCGAACCGTTGAACGCCCCCACTGCTGCGATGAACTCCACCGATTGGGAAGCCAATGTACAGACCGTTTGATTGGCCCACCCCAGGTGCGCCGCTCGTTGCAGCGAACGGGTCCCGGATGTCCAGTCGCCAGGCGTCGACGATGATCAACTCGTGGTCTCCACTCGCGGCGACTGCCTCGGCAGTCCCATCTGCGCCAGAACCGAACCGATCGCTGAAGTCCCCGATGGTGCTCTGTCGGTTTGGATAGAGCTCCTCGGCGAGCGCCGTTCGCCATCGTTCGTAGAGACGTCGCGCAAGAGTGCTCGTTGCTCCTCGCCCGTCGATTTCGTAGGCGGCAACTTGTATCTCTAGCGACCGAAGCGGATGAGCCCCGTCACCTTCATCGACAGTGACCTCGATCGGCTCATCGAACCATTGGTCTTCGCCGGAGTCGACGCCGGTATTCAGACGTGTGTAGAAACGGCGGAACTCGTCGTATTGCTGGTAGGAGTTGATACCGAAGACGGCAAAGCAGAAAACGATCTCGTTTGATCCGCTCTCGTATCTGCCGGTCTCGTCTTCGCAGTGAAACCCCGCCACTTCTATCGTTGCCATTCGCACCTCCAGATCGTTGGGCATCGGCAGCCGCACGAGCGACGCCGCCTACCCGCCCCGCGAGTCCACCAGAATTCGAGAAGGAGCGATCACTGCGTCAAAGGCACACTGGGCGCCTCAAGGGAAACTGGGGCGGCCCACTACCGGCGACGGTCCTGATGACCCCGAATCGGTCATCGACCGGCTCGCCTATTACTCGACCCTACCCTGCGAATGCGCGACACGGCTGATGGAGGGTCGACAGCGAGCCACCTGCCCTACGCTCTACCCGGTGAGGACGGACGAATTCGACTACGACCTTCCCGAGGCTGCCATCGCCCAGGCGGCGATCGAGCCCAGGGACGCAGCGCGGCTTCTGGTGACGTCGTCGATGCAGGACCGGACATTTCGGGATCTGCCGCAGATGTTGGACCCGGGCGACTTGGTCGTGGTCAACCGCACCCGGGTCAGGGCGGCTCGCCTCACGGGCCACAAGCCGGCGACCGGCGGAGCCGTGGAACTGCTGCTGCTGCGTCGGCTCGACATCGAGCGCTGGGAGGCGTTGATTCGACCGGCGCGCCGCATTCGGCCGGGCGTGTTCCTTGATTTCGATCGCATTGCCGGCGAGGTGCTCAACTCGCCCGCCGATGGCGTGGTGACGGTTCGGCTCACGACACAGAATGGTGATGTTGAGGACTTGCTTCCCAACGCCGGGGAGGTTCCGCTCCCGCCCTACTTTCACGGCCGGCTCGATGACTCGGAGCGATATCAAACGGTCTTCGCCAAGACGGTCGGCTCAGCTGCCGCGCCAACTGCGGGACTGCATTTCACACCCGAGGTGATCGCCGAGCTCGGAATGCGCGGAGTCGACATCGCCGAGGTCGATCTGGAGGTGGGACTCGACACGTTTCGCCCGATGGCGGTGGAGGAGATCGAGGAGCACCGTATCCACCGCGAGCGGTACGACGTACCTGAAGAGGTTGCGGCCTCGGTGGCCGCGACCCGCCGCCGCGGCGGACGGGTGGTCGCCATCGGTACCACCGTGGTGCGAACCCTGGAGACGGCCGCCTGCGGGGACGGACTCGTTCGGGCGGGCGGCGGCGAATCGAGCCTCTTCATCAAACCGGGATACCGCATGGCCGTGGTCGACGCAGCCATAACGAACTTCCACGCGCCTCGCACGACACTGATCGCTCTGGTGGCGGCCATGCTGGGGCCCGTGTGGCGGGAGGTCTACGCCACGGCGCTGGAACGGGGGTACCGATTCCTATCGTTCGGTGACGCCATGGCGATCGATCGACCGGTGAACCGTTGATGGCGGCCGGGCCTGTCTACTGGCGGCCGGAGGTCAACGACGGTGCCGCGCGCTCGGGATGGCTGACGACCCCCCACGGCGTGGTTGCGACGCCGGCCTTCATGCCGGTTGGTACCCGGGGCACCGTCAAGGCGATCGACACCGAGGACCTCGCGTCGATCGGAACCCAGATGGTGCTCGCCAACACCTACCACCTGATGTTGCGTCCGGGGTCTGAAACGGTTGCGGCTCTGGGCGAGCTGCACGGGTTCATGGCTTGGGACGGTCCGATCTTGACCGACTCGGGCGGCTACCAGGTCTTCTCGCTGCGGCCCCAGATCTCCGAAGCGGGCGTCCTGTTTCGCTCCAGCTATGACGGATCGTTGGTTGAACTCACCCCGGAAACGGCAGTCGGCATCCAAGAACAGCTCGGTTCGGATGTCGCCATGGTCCTCGACGTCCTGGTCGGCCTGCCCGCCCCAAGGGAGGACTTGGCGGCCGCCATGGAACAGACGCTCCGGTGGTCGGAGCGAGCGCTGGCCGCCAAACAGCGTGACGACCGAGCGCTCTTCGGGATCGTCCAAGGGGGCACCGACCCGGAGCTGAGGGCAGAATCCGCCCGACGGACGGCGGCGCTCGGCTTTCCCGGCTTCGGGATCGGTGGGCTGTCGGTGGGGGAGTCCGCGGTCGATCGCAACATCGCGCTCGACGCCGCCATTGCTGAGCTACCGGCAGACAAGGCGCGGTATGTCATGGGGCTCGGCGACACCGAAGGGATCCTCGATGCTGTTGCTCGCGGCGTCGACCTCTTCGATTGTGTCTTGCCGACGCGCTTGGCTCGGCACGGCAAGGTGCTGCACCGGCTCGGTGACTTTTCGATCAAGCGCAGAGAGTGGGCAACCGACGAGGCACCGCTGGATCACGACTGCGGGTGTGTCGCCTGCCGACGCTACAGCCGTGGGTACCTGCGCCACCTTTTCAACACCAAGGAACTGCTCGGCCAGCGTCTGCTCACCCTGCACAACCTGTGCTACACCACGGACTTGATGGCCGTGATTCGCAGTTCGATCGCCGCCGGCACCTTTGCCGCTACCCGGGACGCCATCGTCGCTGCCAGGGTGGCTCCGCCACATTCGCGCATTTTGCCAGCACGGCACTAACCTACGGCGTCGCCCGACCTCATCAGGTCGGATCCGTTCACGGAGGAGTCCCTTGAACCATCTCGTCATAGCGACTGGTGCCCTGCTTGCTCAGGGTGTCGAGTTTCTGGCGCAGGAAGCAGACGCCGAGTCCAGCGGCTCGATCTTCGCCCTGCTTTTGCCACTCCTGATCGTCGGTGGGTTGTTCTATTTCATCCTCATCATGCCCCAGCGCCGGAGGGTGAAGCAGATGCAAAGTCTGCGCGACTCGATCGAGGTTGGCGATGAGGTGCGCACCGTTGGAGGCATCTTTGGTGTGGTCCGCAGTCTTGACGATACCGAAGCGGTGATCGATGTTGGAGGGGGCACGGAGCTTCGAGTCGTTCGCCGCGCCATCGCGGAGAAGCTCGGAGGCGAGGAAGAGTGAACCGGCGCCGCCTCGTCGTTACGCTGCTGCTGACGCTCGCCATTGCGTGGGGGTCGCTTGCAGTCGTGCTTGCCGCCGGGCTCGAGCCGAAACTAGGGCTCGACCTGCAGGGCGGGTTCTCGGTGACACTCACCGCACCGGAAGGGACCGACCCTGAGGTCCTCAACAAAGCGGTTGACATCATGCGGCGCCGGATTGAGAACCTCGGCCAGGTCCAGGAACCGGAGATCTCCGTTCAGGGTGATCGCCGTATCGTGGTGCAGCTTCCGGGTGTCCAAGACCGCGAACGTGCCCTCGCTGCGGTAGGCACGACGGGTCAACTGTCGTTCCGGCCGGTGCTCGAGGCGAACGTCATCAGCCCCGCCTTCCTCGACGGCACCCTGCCACTTCCGGAGGACCTTCAGGAGACGACCACCACCGAGGCCGGGGCGACGACCACCACCACCGTCGCTCCCGTGATCCCGCCCAACCTCGACCCGGATACCGGGCTCACCATCGTGGTAGACGTCGACGAAGAGGCCTACATCAGGAGTGAGGACGGACTTGTTTACCACGTCGGCCCTGCCTTCCTGACCGGCGCCGACATCGTCGAGGCGAGAGCCGTGTTCACAGGCGCTTCGCCCACTCAGAGTTCTTGGGTGGTCGAACCGACCTTCACCTCAGATGGCGCGCAGAAGTTCGAGGATGCCACCGCAACGTTGTCCGTCTACCCGGCAGGCGACCCGCGCCGCCAGTTGGCCATCGTGGTCGATGATGTCGTGTTCTCGGCGCCGCAGGTTTCGCCCGATGTACCGTCGGGTGAAGGCCTCGACGCCGGCAACGTCATCATCACCGTGGGCGGCGGCGAAGACCAGCAGACGGAGGCCGAAGACCTCGGCACCATCCTCCGCTACGGTGCGCTTCCGACCACCTTCGAACGTGAACGTGAAGTGTCGGTCTCGGCAACCCTCGGTGAAGACTCGTTGCGGGCGGGTCTGCTCGCGGGTCTCGGCGGGCTGATCCTGGTCGCCATCGCCATGGTGCTCTACTACCGGGCGCTCGGCCTTGTCGCCGTGGTCGGTCTCAGCGTCTTCGGCTCATTGCTGCTGACCACCATCATCCTTCTCGGTGAGTTCCAGGGAACCACACTGACGTTGGCGGGTGTCACCGGAATCATCGTGTCGATCGGTATCACCGCGGACTCGTACATCGTATTCTTCGAACGGATCAAGGAAGAACACCGTAAAGGACGCCAATTGCGTCCCGCCGTCGACGTCGCCTTCAAGCGCGCTTTTCACACGATCGTGACAGCCGACACCGTGACCTTCGCTGCGTCGCTGCTGCTCTGGGCACTGGCGATCGGTCCGGTGAAGGGCTTCGCCATCACGCTGGGTTTGGCAACGTTGATCGACGTGTTCGTCGCCTATTTCTACACCCGTCCTGCCGTCATGCTGCTATCCCGCGGTCGCTTCGGCGAAGGCGGTGCCATGACGATTGAGGGCGCCATGGGGCACTCCGAGGAGATGCCGGCGGTGATCTCATGAGCCTGGCCGGGAGCCTCTATCGGGGAGACACGAACTTCGATTTCATGAAGTACCGGAAGCGGTGGTTCATCCTGTCGGGAGTGCTCATCGTGGTCTCCCTCGTGTCGCTTGCCGTACGTGGATTCGATCTGAGTGTCGACTTCACCGGCGGCAGCATCGTGGAAGCAGAGAACCTCAATGAGGCGAGCCTCGGCGACGTCCGTGGTGCCCTGGCCGCCGTTGGCCAGGACGGCGCACGGGTACAGATCACCAGCGGCGGGTTCATCAGAGTGCAAACGGTGTCGCTCGGGCCTGCCGAACTGGATGACCTCGTGCTGGTGGTCGGTGACGTCGCCGGCGTCAGCTTCGACGACACAAATGTCGACGCAGTCGGTCCAACGTTTGGGGCGGAGATCACGCGAGCCGCCATCGAGGCCCTCGTAGTGTTCCTGCTCGTCGTGATGGCCTTCATCACCTGGCGATTCGAGTGGAAGATGGCCATTGCGGCAATTGCCGCGCTCTCGCACGATCTGATCATCACCGCCGGGCTCTATTCGGTCATCGGCTTCGAAGTGACACCCGCCACCGTCATCGCCATCCTCACGATCTTGGGCTACTCGCTCTATGACACCGTCGTCGTCTTCGACAAGATCATCGAGAACGAACACGAATTTGGCAATGAATTCACCTACACCGAGATTGCCAACCTCTCGATGAACCAGGTCCTGATGCGGTCGATCAACACCTCGGCAACATCCCTGTTGCCGATCGGGAGCTTGCTCTTCATCGGCTCCTACCTCCTCGGAGCTGCGACGCTGCGTGAGTTTGCCCTGGCACTGTTTGTCGGTGTCACCATCGGTACCTTGTCATCGATCTTTGTGGCCACTCCGCTGCTCGTCCTGTGGAAGGAGCAAGAGCCGCATTGGCAGCGTATGCAACGCCGGGTTGCCCGCCGTACCGGTGACGTAACAGCCCCCGAAACGGTCGGTGCCGTCATCGAAGCGGTGCCCGAGTTGCGCGAGAGTGGCGCCACCCCCCAGGCGCCCAAGAAGCGCCGCAAGCGGCGGTAGAGTGACGCGATGACCGAAGACCAGTTCAAGTCGCTCATACGAGAGATACCGGACTGGCCGGAGCCCGGCGTCAGCTTCAAGGACATCACCCCCTTGCTGGCCGATCCCCATGCACTGGCCGCCGCGGTTACGGCCATGGCGGAACCGTATGTCAACGAAGGCATCACCAAGGTGGTTGGGATCGAGGCGCGGGGCTTCATCTTCGCCTCCGTGATCGCCTACTCGCTGGATGCGGGGTTCATCCCCATCCGCAAGGCGGGCAAGCTGCCCCACGACATCCACCACCAGGAATATGACCTCGAGTACGGCACCGACCGAATCGAAGTCCACTCCGATGCCGTCGGTCCCGGCGATCGGATCCTGATCGTCGACGACGTGCTGGCGACCGGCGGTACTGGGAAGGCAGCAATCGACCTGATCGAGCGAATGGGGGCAGAGCTGCGCGGATTCACCGTGCTCGCCGAGCTCGAGTTTCTCGGGGGGCGGGAGCGGTTGGGCGCGACTGAGGTGCACACGGTGGTGCACTATGGCCCTGCCTGAAGCGGAAGTCCGCAGTTCCGATCCAGACCAGTTGTTCGACACCCTGGTCAACACCTACCTGAGCCACCACCCGAATGGCGACGTCGCACTGCTCAGTCGAGCCTACGAGGCCGCGGCGCAGGCCCACGAAGGGCAAATGCGCCAAACCGGCGAACCGTACATCACTCACCCTCTGATCGTCACCGATGTGCTCGCCGGGTACGGAATGGACGCCCCGACGTTGGTCGCCGCCATCCTCCACGACGTGGTCGAGGACACCGCAGTGACGCTGGACGACATCAGGGATGACTTCGGGGACGAAGTGGCTGAGCTCATCGACGGGGTCACGAAGCTCGACAGGATCAAGTTCTCCAGCCGGGAGGAACAGCAGGCGGCGACGATCCGCAAGATGGCGATCGCGATGGCCCGAGACATCAGGGTGCTACTGATCAAGCTGGCCGACCGCCTCCACAACATTCGGACCCTTGGCCCGCTGCCGCTCGCCAAGCAGGAGCGCATCGCCGAGGAGACGATCGAGATCTACGCGCCGTTGGCGCACCGGCTCGGCGTGCAGGAAATCAAGCACGAGATGGAAGAGCGTTGCTTCGAGATTCTCTACCCGAAACGAAAGCACGAACTCGAGGAGCTGGTCAAACGGCGCGCCCCACAGCGCGAATCGAACCTCGCAACCACGATGGATGAGGTGCGGGCCTCCATGGCGGAGGCCGGCATCGATGCGGAGGTCACCGGTCGCCCGAAGCACCTCTACTCGATCTACCGGAAGATGATGGATTCCGGTCTGGCCTTCGAAGAGATCTATGACCTGATCGGGATCAGGATCATCGTGCCCGAGGTGCGAGATTGTTACGCCGCATTGGGACTCATTCACACGATGTGGGCGCCGATCCACGGTCGGTTCAAGGACTACATCGCGATGCCCAAGTTCAACCTTTACCAGAGCTTGCACACCACCGTTGTCGGCACCGACGGTAAGGCACTCGAAGTGCAGATCCGCACCGAGGAGATGCACGGCCGGGCCGAGTCGGGGATTGCCGCGCACTGGCGCTACAAGGAGGGGGCCGGCCACCCCGCCGAGGTGCCGTTCGCCGAGGACCTACGGTTCCTCGATGAGGAGTCGACCGATCCGGCGGACTTCCTCGCCAATCTGAAGCTGGACTTGTATCAGGACGAGGTCTTTGCTCTGACACCGCGCGGCGACGTGATGACCCTGCCACGGGGCTCGACGCCGGTCGACTTCGCCTACTTGATCCACACCGACGTCGGCCACCGCTGCGTGGGGGCGAAGGTCAACAGCCGATTGGTGCCACTCTCGAGCGAACTCGAGTCGGGCGACATTGTCGAGATCATCACCTCGAAGGCGCAGGACGCCCGGCCGAGTCGAGATTGGCTGGAGTTCGTCAAGTCGAGCCGCGCCGCCGCCAAGATCCGCCAGTGGTTCACGAAGGAGCGGCGCGAGGCGGCGCTCCAGGATGGGCGGGACTTCGTTGCCAAGGCCATCCGTCGTGAGGGACTCGGCTTGACCGGGCCGGGACGGGAAAAGCTGCTCGAGTCGGTGGCCCACGACCTCGGCTATCACGACCTCGAGGCACTCTATGTTGCCGTCGGTGACAACCGGCTCAGCCCCCAGACCGTTTCGAATCGGTTGGCGCGCGTCGTTCATCCCGACGTGGAGGAAGACGAAGACCTGCTGGAGCCCCCCCTTCCGCGCCGACGGGCGCCGCGGCCCTCGCTGGGAATCGTCGTTGAAGGGATGGATGATCTTCTCGTCCGCATCGCACGATGTTGCGCCCCGGTCCCGGGGGATGACATCGTCGGGTTCGTCACCGTCGGGCGGGGAGTATCGGTCCATCGCGCCGACTGTGCCAACGTCGGGGCACTCGAGGAGCGGGCCGAGCGCATCATCGAGGTGTCGTGGGCACCCGAACAGACCGGGTCGTTCTTCGTGTGGATCCAGGTCGAAGCGCTCGACCGGCCCAAGCTGCTGCGCGACGTGACGTCTTCCCTCTCGGACCTCGGAGCCAACATCCATGCCTCGTCATCGGCGACGGGCCGCGACCGGGTGGCCGTGTTGCGCTATGAAGTCGAACTGTCCGACGCCCGGCTCCTCGAACGGGCCATAGCCGATCTGCGCGCCGTCGACGGAGTCTTTGACGCCTACCGGCTCGTGCCGCAAACCGGCTGAGCCAGTGGCCGCATCGCTGCTCATCGACTTCCGCTCCCTCTGGGTGGCAGAAACCAACTGCTACGTCGTGGCTCCTGATTCCGGCGGTCCCGCCGCGGTGATCGATGCCCCTCCGGACCCCGACGGAATCGGCGCCATGCTGGCAAAACACGACCTGACCCCGGTTGCGCTGTTGGTCACCCACGGTCACATCGATCACGCTGGGGGCGCCGGGGGAGTAGTCCGAGCCACCGGAGTGCCCGCCTTTGTGCATCCGGATGATGACTTCCTCTCGCTGCACCCTGCCGACCAACTGCGGATGCTCTTTGGGGTTGCGTTGGATGAGGACCAGGCGGCGCCATTCGCGCCACCGGATCACTACGAGCCGTTGGCGGACGGCCAGCAACTCGATGTTGCCGATATGACGTTCGAGGTCCTCCACACGCCGGGTCATACGCCGGGGCACTGTTGCTTCCTTCTCCGCGACGAGGGCGTGTTGTTTTCCGGCGACCAACTCTTTGCCGGCTCGATCGGCCGCACCGACCTTCCCGGCGGGGACTACGACACCCTGATGCGGTCCATGGCGTCGCAGGTGTTGCCGCTGCCCGCAGACACTGAGGTGCTTCCCGGCCACGGACCGGCGACTACTCTGGCCCGCGAGCGGCTCATCAACCCTTTCCTCCAAGAGTTGTCGGGGCCGTAAGTCCGTCGCCGGCCATCTTCGGTGGGCGACGATCCACCAATTCACCGCACGAGAGTCGAGGAGCACGCCCCATGGGCATCCAGCCGCTGAGAACCGTTCATGCCGGGGAGCTTCGGCCTGGCGACGCAGACCGCGAGGTCCACTTGGCAGGTTGGGCCGAGCGTATTCGCGATCAGGGCGGCGTCACGTTCGTCACTCTGCGAGACGCATCCGGGGTGGTTCAGGTCGTGTTTCGCCCAGATGTCGCTGCCGGCGCCATGGACGAGGCGGGCAACCTCAAGCGCGAGTACTGCATTGCGGTGCGCGGCACCGTGAAACCACGTCCGGCGGGCACCGACAACCCCGATCTGCCGACAGGTGGCGTGGAAGTCGAGGCCGAGGAACTGGAGGTGCTCAGCACGGCAGAGACGCTGCCTTTCCAGCTTGACGGCAGGGTGGACGTCACCGAAGAGAGGCGCCTCCAGTACCGCTACCTCGATCTGCGGACTCCGCGGATGGCGGCGAACCTGCGCAACCGTGCGACCACGATCCGCGCCATGCGCAGAGTGCTCGACGACAAGGGGTTTCTCGAAATCGAGACTCCAACGCTGATTGCTTCCACCCCGGAAGGTGCCCGCGACATGCTCGTGCCGAGCCGGCTACGCAAGGGCCATTTCTATGCGCTTCCCCAGTCGCCTCAGCTCTTCAAGCAGTTGTTGATGATCGGCGGCGTTGAGCGGTACTACCAGGTTGCCAGGTGTTACCGCGACGAGGACTTTCGTGCCGACCGCCAGGTCGAGTTCACCCAGCTCGATCTCGAGGGGTCTTTCTGGGGCCAAGACGACGTACTCGCAACGCTCGAAGACATCGCCGTTGCCGTCGTCAGCGATGTGCGCGACGTCGATCTGCCGCGTCCGTTCCCGCGGATGACCTACGCCGATGCGATGGCTCGGTACGGAACAGACAAGCCGGACATCCGGTTCGGGATGGAGATCAAAGACCTCTCGGCGGTGTTCGCCGGCACCGAGTTCCGCGCCTTTGCCGGCGTTATGGCTGATGGTGGCGTGGTGCGTGGCATCAACATCGGGACCCGCGACATGGCGCGTTCTGGTCTTGATGCTGCTGCGCAGCGCGCCCGGGATCTCGGAGCCGCCGGTCTCGTTTGGATGGTGGTTGAGTCCGACGGGTCGCTGCGATCCCCGGTTGCCAAATTCCTCGGTGACGGCGAACTCGATGGCCTCAAGAGGGAACTGGATGCGGCGCCCGGCAACGTGCTGTTCATCGTGGCCGACCAAGCGGCGGTGGTCGGCCGCACGCTGGGTCAGCTCCGGCTCGACTACGGCCAACCCGATGGCCACGACGACCTTGCCTTCCTCTTCATTGTCGACTTCCCCGTCTTCGAGGTTGCCGAAGACGGCTCCATGGTTCCCGCCCATCACGCGTTTACCGCGCCCGTTTCGGTCGAGGAGATGCGCAACTCACCCGAGACGGCGATTTCGAAGTCCTACGACATGGTCCTCAACGGCAGCGAACTCGGGTCGGGCAGCGTCAGGATTCACGATCCGCAGGTGCAGGCCCAGGTATTCGAGATCTTGGGTATCTCGGCCGAGGATGCCGAGCGTCGGTTCGGGTGGTTCCTGGAAGCGTTGCGTTACGGGACACCGCCCCACGCCGGATTTGCCATCGGGGTCGACCGGATGATCTCCATTCTGCAGGGCGAGCCGAACATCCGGGAGGTGATTCCGTTCCCCAAGACGCAGACAGGCTCCGATCCTCTGACCGGATCTCCCAGCAGGGTCGAAGCTGCCCAGTTGGGCGAACTCGGCATCGATGTGCTGCCGGAAGTCCGCGCCGCGTGGGAGGCGTCGGAATCGAGCTGAGGGAGAACGGGTCCGCACCAACAACCACGACGGACCCGTGAGCCACGACGACCCGGGGGTCAATCGATGTCCGATCAAGACGACCTTTTTGCTCAGCAACGAGCCACCAAGCGCAGGTCAGTCGCGCCGTTGCCGGCGCGGATGCGGCCCGCCACTCTCGATGAGGTCGTGGGTCAGCCCCATCTGACCGCTCCGGGAGCAGCGTTTCGATCGATCGTCGAGTCCGGCCAACCGGTCTCCATGATCCTGTGGGGCCCACCGGGCACCGGCAAGACGACGCTGGCCCGCCTTGTGGCCGGCAACAGCGGAGCACGCTTCGAGCAGCTCTCTGCCACCTCAGCGGGAGTCAAGGAGGTTCGGGAGATCCTGGCGGCGGCGACCAGGCGGATCGAAGAAGACCGGGGCCGGACGCTGCTCTTCCTCGACGAAATCCATCGGTTCACCAAGTCGCAGCAAGATGCGCTACTTCCCGGCGTTGAAGACGGGACCGTCATCTTGGTGGGGGCAACGACCGAGAACCCGTTCTTCGAGGTGAACTCTCCGCTGGTCAGTCGCTCCACCATGTTTCGCACCGAACCGCTTGGTCCCGAGGATGTAGCCGAGTTGCTGACGCGAGCGGTTGACGACCCGATGCGAGGCGTGGGCGGCGGAGTATCGCTCGAACCTGATGCCCTCGAGGCGCTGGCGGAGCGGGTCGGAGGCGATGCCCGGCTGGCGCTCAATTCTCTCGAGGTGGCAGTCCGCATCGCCGGCGGCAGGGGCCGCGCCACGATCACGCTTGACGACGTGAGCGAAGCACTGCAGCGTCGAGTGATTCGTTACGACAAATCAGCCGACCGCCACTACGACATCATTTCGGCGTTCATCAAGAGCATGCGGGGATCAGACGTTGACGCCGCCCTCTATTGGTTACACACCATGCTCGCGGCGGGTGAAGACCCCAAGTTCATCGCCCGTCGCATGATCATCCTCGCATCCGAGGACATCGGGCTGGCAGACAACCGGGCGCTTGCCATCGCGGTCGACGCCTTCCGGGCGCTCGAGGTCATTGGCTTGCCGGAGGGCGCCTACGCGCTGACCCACGCCGTCATTTACCTCGCCACCGCTCCCAAGTCCGACAGCGTCGCAGATGCCATCGGCCGCAGCCGTCGGCTTGTCGACGAGAGCCCGGCGGCGCGCGTTCCGCCCCACCTTCGGTCGGCTGCCCACGCCGGACAGAAGGCGTTGGGAGATGGCGTCGGCTACATCTATCCCCACGATCACGATGAGGCGATCACCCCCCAGCAGTATCTACCCGACGAAGCCATCCGTGCCTTCGCTTTTCAACCGAAGCGGCTCGGCGAAGAGGCCCGCTTGGCCGACAGGTTGCGTGCCATCGACGAGGCACTTGGCAAGAGCGGGCGTGGCTGAAGCTTCGGCTTGGTGCGCAGCGAGGTAGCCGGATTTGCGCCGGTCTCACTAATCTCCGGCGCATGCTGAAGCGTATTCGTTGGTTCTTCCTGGGGGCAGCCTCGATGTTCGGGGCTCTCGCCTACCTGAGCACCCAGGTCCGTCGCGCCCGCGGCCAGTTGACTCCCGAGAGCATGGCAAAAACCGGCGCCCTCAGCGTGGCCGAGGCCCTTGACGCGGCGGCAGCTCGCATCAAGCCGGCCACAGAAGCTGCCGCGGCAGCTCCAGCTGATGTCGACAACGCACGCCATTCCGGCTGACGGATCGGTTCGGGACCACTCCGGGCGGCTAGCTTGTCGTCTGCCAGCCACCGAACCAGGACATCAGCAATGACGGACCACGACCGCATCAAACCCCGCACTCTCAAGGGCTTTCGCGATTTCCTGCCCGAAGCGATGCTGCGCCGCGAATGGCTGATCGACACCGCCAAGGCGGTGTATCGGTCGTACGGGTTTGCCCCAATCGATACTCCCGCGCTCGAGTACTCGGAGATTCTCCTGGGGAAGGGTGGCGACGAGAGCGATAAGCAGCTCTATCGATTCGAGGACCGAGGCGGGCGCGACATCGCCATGCGATTTGATTTGACGGTTCCTCTCGCTCGCTTCATCGCCCAACACGTCGGCGTCGTGGGGACTCCCTTCAAGCGCTACCACGTCGGCCCGGTGTGGCGTGCCGAGAACCCGCAGCGCGGACGGTATCGCGAGTTCATGCAATGCGACTTCGACACCATCGGCACGGAGAGCACCTACGCAGACGTCGAAACCATTCTGGTGATCCACGATCTCTTCGTCGCATTCGGGTTTGAACGCTTCACGGTTCGGATCAACAACCGCAAGGTACTCAACGGCATGTTGGAAACGCTCGGAATCGCCGACCGCAGTGCCGCGGTGCTGCGCGCCATCGACAAGCTGCCCAAGATCGGGGTCGATGGTGTGGTGGATGAGCTCGAGAAGTCGGCCGGCATCGAACGGGAGGAGTCGTTGAGGATCCTCGACTTCGCGCGGATTTCGGGGACCAACGCCGAGGTCCTCGATGCTCTCGAAGCCGCGGTCGGCGCCTCAGCCACCGGCCGCAGCGGCGTCGCTGATCTGCGGTCCGTGGTGGCCGGAACACAGGCTGCGGGCATGCCGCAAGACCGGCTGCTGGTCGACGTGAGCATCGCCCGCGGGCTGGACTACTACACCGGCACCGTGGTGGAGACCTTCCTGACCGACCTGCCGGAAATCGGGAGCTGTTGTTCGGGAGGCCGGTACGACGACCTCGCTTCCGTCTACACCAATCACCGCCTTCCCGGCATTGGAGCCTCACTCGGTGTCGACCGCCTCCTTGCCGCCATGGATGAGCTCGAGGCAGGCGCCCCACGAGCCGGGGCAGCCGACGTGTTGGTTGCCTTTTTCGACGCGGAGCGGGGCGACGACTACGTCGCCCTCGGAGGGGAGTTGCGCAGCGCCGGATTGAGCGTCGAGGTGTATCCCGAGGCGAAGAAGCTGCGCAACCAATTCAAGTACGCGGAGCGGCGCGGCCATCGGCTGATCGTCATCGTCGGTCCGGACGAGTGGGCGGCGGGCACTGCGCAGATCCGGGATCTCGCCACCGGGGAGAGCCGCGAGGTCGAACGAGGTACCCTCGTCGCCGCCTGTCGGGAATCGTTGTTCCCCGCCGAATGATCAGATACCCCGGCACCCGCACTGATGCTCCCGGCTAACCTCGCGAATCTCATGGAAACCAACCAAATCCGCCGCACGTTCCTCGATTTCTTCGCGGCGCGGGAGCACACGCTTGTTCCTAGCGCCTCGTTGATCCCGATCGATCCCACTCTGCTTCTGACAAACGCCGGCATGGTGCCGTTCAAGCCCTACATGCTTGGCGAGGAGACGCCTCCGTACCTGCGAGCCGCCAGCGTCCAGAAATGCGCCCGCACCGGTGACATCGACATCGTCGGCACCACCGCCCGTCACCTGACCTTCTTCGAGATGCTCGGCAATTTCAGCTTCGGTGACTACTTCAAAGAGAAGGCGATTCCCTGGGCCTTCGACCTCGTGACGGAGGGGCTCGGACTCGATCCTGAGCTGCTGTGGTTCACGGTGCACGAGACCGACGACGAGGCCGCCGCGATCTGGCTTGACGGCGTCGGGGTGGACCCCCGCCACCTCCAGCGCCGCGGCCGGGACAACTTCTGGCAGATGGGTGTGCCCGGACCGTGTGGGCCATCGTCGGAGATCTTCTACGACAAAGGCCCAGCCTATGGGCCCGACGGCGGTCCGATCGTCGACGAGGAGCGCTTCGTCGAGATCTGGAACCTCGTCTTCATGCAGCACATCCAGGACGAGCCCTACCACGTCATCGGAGATCTCCCCGCCCGCAACATCGATACCGGGGCGGGACTGGAGCGCATCGCGACGGTGCTCCAAGGCGTCGATACCGTCTTCGAGACCGACAGCATTCGTGAGGTGGTCGCCGCAGCCGAGAACGTGACCGGTAGCACGTTCGGCGTCCAAGAACGCACCGACGTGAGTCTGCGCATCATGGCCGACCACGCCAGAGCCGTGACATTCCTGATCTCCGACAAGGTGGTCCCATCCAACGAGGGCCGCGGCTACGTCCTGCGCCGCTTGCTGCGCCGCGCCGTCCGCCACGCCTTCCTGCTGGACGCCCACCACTTGGTCATGCCGAGGCTCATCGCAGCCACAGTGGCCACCATGGGAGATGCGTATCCGGAACTCGTAGACAAGCAAGACGCCATCACCGAGATGGCCGAGCGCGAAGAGGTTGGATTCCGCCGGACTCTCGAGTCTGGGCATCAACTGCTCGATCAGGAGCTGGATGCCATGGGCCCGGGTGAAGTGTTCCCCGGTGCCACCGCGTTCAAGCTCCACGACACGTTCGGCTTTCCGCGGGAACTCACCGAAGAGATCCTCACCGAACGGGGGATCATGTTGGACCTCGACGAGTTCCACCGGATGATGGAGGAGCAGCGGGATCGTGCCCGGCGCTCCTACAAGGGTGGCGACGCGGCCGCCAAGGCCGATGCCTACCGCAGCCTGCTGAGTGGGGTCGAAGGCTCTGAATTTGTCGGGTACGAGATCGAAGACACCACCGCCGTCGTCCTCTCCATTGTCCGCGATGGCGAGAACGTCGAGCGGGCGGACGAGGGCCAGGAGGTCGAGATCTTTCTGGACCGCACTCCGTTCTATGCCGAATCGGGGGGTCAGGTGGGTGACTCCGGCATGGTTGTCAGTGCCACCGGAAAGGTGCGGGTCGGAGATACCCAGTTTGCACTTCCGGGTCTGCACGGGCACCTCGGCAAGGTGGTCAGCGGCCGCATCCAGGTCGGCCAGGAGGTCGAAACCGAGGTCGATCACTCTCGGCGCGAGAGGATCCGCAAGAACCACACAGGGACGCACCTCTTGCACTGGGCGCTGCGCCAAGTGGTCGGTGACCATGCCCACCAGGCCGGCTCTCTCGTCGCCCCCGACCGGCTCAGGTTCGACTTCTCGCACTATGCGGCCCTCGACGGTGACCAGATCCTCGAGGTCGAGCGTCAGGTGAATGAGCGCGTCATCGAGAACGCCAGGGTGGCCACCCTCGAGACGTCAAAGGAGGACGCCGAGGAGATGGGGGCGTTGGCGTTCTTTGGCGACAAGTACGGCGATCGGGTCCGGGTGGTCAAGGCCGGGGACTACTCAACGGAATTCTGTGGCGGAACCCACGTGCCGTCAACCGGCCAGATCGGGCCGTTGATCATCGTGTCGGAAGGTTCGGTCGCTGCCAACACCCGGCGGGTCGACGCATTGACCGGGGTGGCCGCTTTCGAGCATCTGATCGGTCTGCGAAGTGAGCTCGAGTCGCTGGCGGGAACGCTGCGGACGCAACCTGCCCAGTTGCGGCAAGCTGCGGATGGGCTGATGGTGCGCCTCCATGATCAAGAGGAGCGGATCGAGCGCTACGAGGCCCAGGCCCGATCTGAGATCGCCTCCACGCTCTTCGATCAGCTCGAGTCCCACGGCGATCACGGGGTTCTCATCGGTGCCGTCGATGGCTTCGACGGCGATGAGCTGCGTGCCCTGGCGCACCAGGTGAGGGAGCAAATGGGCTCCGGCATCGGGGTATTGGGGTCGAGTCTCGACGGGAAGGGCGTGTTGGTCGGCTTCGTCACGCCGGATCTGGTGGCGGCCGGCGTTTCCGCCGGAACGATCATCGAGCCCGCTGCCCGGGTCCTCGGTGGCGGCGGCAGCCGTGATCCCCAGCTCGCCCAGGCGGGCGGGCCACGTGGCGACGAGATCGGTGCCGCCCTCGAAGCGGCCGCGGCAGGCGCTCGGGAGGCGTTGGGCGAACTGTGAGCGACTCCCGGGTGCTCGGGCTCGACCCGGGAGAGCGACGAATAGGCGTCGCGTTGTCCGACCCCCTGGGTATCATCGCCTCGCCGTTCACGGTCATCGACCGGCGTACCGAGGACCTGGCGAAACGGCTCCGGACGATGTGTGCGGAGTACGACGTGGGAACCATCGTGGTCGGTCTACCCGTTTCACTGTCGGGTACCGAGGGAGCGGCCGCAGACAGCGCACGCCGTTTTGGCGATGAGGTGCGAGCCATCACCGGCCAAGAGGTGGTGTATGCGGATGAACGCTTCACCTCGGTGCAGGCGGAGCGTCTTCTCGTCGGCGATGGAATGCGCCGCAGCAAACGGCGCGACACAACGGACAAGGTGGCCGCGGCGCTCATGCTCCAGGGGTACTTAGACCGGACCCGCAGAGAGGAACCATGACGACAACACCGGTAATCGAGGACCAGGTCGAGAGTCCTGAGCCCGGCGGAAACGTACCGGGCTGGGTATGGGGCATTGTCAAGTTTCTCGGCGTCGTCGCGGTGGTGGCACTGGTCGCGGTCGTGGGATACAACGGTGCGTTGCGGCTCGCCGATGCGGTCAGCCCCGATCCCGTCGTCGCCATCACCCCTGGTGTCGAAGTCACGGTTGTCGTGCCCGCAGGCTCTTCGGCGCGCACCATCAGTAACCTGCTCGAGGAGCAAGCCGTCATTGCCGATGGGAACGACTTCCTGGCGGAGGTCGAGCGACGTGGTGCCACCGATCGGCTCAAGGCCGGGACCTACGTGCTGGTTTCCGGAGCCGAATACGACGTCCTGATCGGAGAACTCGTCGCGGGCGCTCCGACCGAGTCGGTCCGGCTCAGGGTGATCGAAGGGTTGCGCATCGAAGACATGCTGGAGTCGATTGCCGCACAGACACCCCACACCGTCGAAGAACTGACCGCCGTCCTACTCGACGGCACGGTGGAATCGGCGTTCTTACCCGAGACGACACCGCGAGGAATGCCGGAGCTGACGCGGTGGGAAGGCTTGCTTTCGCCGGACACCTATGAGTTCAACGTCGGCGCGTCGCCCGAGACCATCCTCCAGCGCCTCGCCGACACACTTGCCTCTCGCATGGATACGATCGATTGGTCACTGCTCGAGGAGATGGGTCTCACGCCGTACGACGGGCTGATCATCGCCTCGTTGATCGAGAAGGAGGCGAAGCTCGAAGAGGAGCGCCCCCTGATGTCGAGTGTCATCCACAATCGGTTGGAGCGGGGTCAAGCGCTGCAGATCGACGCCACGATCATCTACGCGCTCAACAACGAGGCACGTGAGGTCACGTTCGCCGACCTCGAGATCGACTCCCCCTACAACACCTACCAGCGGTTTGGACTTCCGCCCACGCCGATCAGCGGGGTCCGTGTTGCCTCCCTGCAAGCGGCCGCCAATCCTGCCGAGACGCCCTACCTCTACTACGTACTGATCGACAAGGACGGCACCCACGGCTTCAGCGAAACTCTCGAGGAGCACGAGGCACTGAAGGATCAGGCGAAGGAAGACGGAGTTCTCACCCCGTGAGGCTCGTCGTACTCGGCGACCCGGTTGCCCACTCATTGTCGCCCACCATTCAGCAAGCCGCACTCGACGCCGTCGGCATCGCGGGCACCTACGAAGCGAGACAAGCTGATGTCGAGGCCATGTCTGTGGCGGTCGCCGAAGTGCGCAACGGCGCGCTCGACGGCGCCAATGTGACGATGCCCCACAAAGCCGTGGCCGCCCGGCTGGCAGATCGCCTCGACGTGGCGGCCCGACGCTCCGGAGCCGTAAACACGTGGGTGAGGGTCGATCGGGACGTTGTGGGCCACAACACCGACGTGGGGGGAGTCCGCACTGTTTGGAACTGGGCCGGGCTCCCTGTTGCGGATCCGGTCATGGTGCTGGGAGCAGGTGGAGCTGCGGCCGCGGCGCTACTGGCACTGGAGGGCCGTCGGGTCCATGTTTCCACGCGCCGTGCCGAAGCGGGCGCCGAATTGCTCAGGCGTCTCGGTATTGCCGCCGCGGTGGTCCCCTGGGGTTCCGGCGTTCCCGGTGCGGTTGTGGTCAACGGAACGCCGCTCGGCATGGCCGGTGAGGCCCTGCCCGACGGTGTGCTCGAAGGTGCGACCGGTCTGCTCGAGATGGCGTACGGGTCGGGTCCGACTCCGGCGGCGCTCACGATGAGGGCAGCGGGTTTGCCGGTTGCGACCGGCCCAGAGATGCTGTTGGCCCAGGGTGCGGCATCCTTCGAACTGTGGACGGGACGCAAAGCTCCGGTGGACGCGATGCGCTCGGCGATGAAGGCGGAGATGGCGCGCCGCGTTCTCGCCGGCGAAACGTAACTCGGATGAAGCCCGGGAAAACGACTCAATCCCGATCCCGCAGTCGGCCGATAGCGACAGGAAGGGCATTGTCGATGCCCGCTAGTGCGGAGTGCGCGTGAGTCAAGTCGTCGTGATCATCGTGAGCGTTTTCGTCGGTCTGGCGATTGGCCCGCTTCTGGTGCACATGGGGTCGCGGGTCTTCTTCGACGATCCTGTTCCATTGATCGGCCCCGAGGGCCTGGTCGGTGCATGGCGGTCGAGTGTGGTCGAGGCCGATGCCGCCGTCAGGCGTCGTGCTCTGGTGATCACCGGCGTCTCTGCTGTCTTGCTGGGAGCCACTGGTGCCGTCATTGGAGCGGAGTGGGTGCTGCCCGCTTACCTGTGGTTCACGGCGACCACGCTGCTGCTCACACTCACTGACCTCGACCGCAAGCTCATCCCGAACCGGATCCTGTACCCGGCCACCGTTGTCGGCGGGGTGCTCCTCGTTTCCGGCGGCCTGCTCGAAGGCGAGGCCGGAGCCCTGGGGCGCGCTGTGATCGGTGCCCTGGCGTATTTCGGCGTCCTGTTCGTGCTCGCGATGATCGCGGGCGGTGGCTTTGGCTTTGGCGATGTCAAGCTCGGGTTCTTCCTTGGGATGTACCTGGGATATCAGAGCTGGGGCACCTTGATTGTTGGCAGTGTCGGCGCCTTTCTGTTGGGGGGCGTCGTCGGGCTCCTGTTGATGCTGTTGCGAATCAAGAGTCGCAAGGACAAGATTCCTTTCGGCCCGTACCTCGTAGCAGGCGCCTACGTGGCCCTGGCCTTCGGCCCTGAGATCGTGGACTGGTACCTGTCCTGATCCGCATGGCGCGAACGAACTTCCCGGCCCCGGCCCGGTTGGGGCTACTCTCCCGGCATGCTTCGATTCCTCACGGCGGGCGAATCACATGGACCCGGCCTCGTTACCGTGGTCGAGGGTATGCCCGCGGGTCTTGCAGTCAGCCTGGACGCGCTCGGCGCTGAATTGGCCCGGCGGCGGGCCGGCCATGGGCGCGGACGTCGGATGCGTCTCGAGAAGGACGAACTGGAGTTCCTCGGTGGTGTCCGCTTCGGCGAGACTCTTGGGAGCCCGGTGGCCGTTGTCATCCGCAACACAGAATGGCCCAAGTGGCAGAAGGAAATGTCTCCGGAGCCGGGTGAGTCGCGGCGTCCGTTGACGACACCCCGGCCCGGGCACGCCGACCTGGCCGGCATGCAGAAATACGACACCCACGATGCTCGTAACATCCTCGAACGCTCATCCGCTCGTGAGACGGCGGCCCGTACGGTCGTGGGGTATCTCGCCAAGGCGCTGCTGGGGGCGCTCGGGATCACCGTGTTCAGCCACGTGGTCGAGATCGGCTCGGTTCGGGCTCCCGATGGCACGCTGCCGGAACCGGGCGATCTGGACGCCATCGATGCCTCGCCGGTTCGCGCCTTCGACCCGACTGCCGCCGCGGCGATGGTCGACGAGATCGATGCTGCCAAAGCAGACCGCGACACGCTCGGTGGCGTGGTCGAAGTCCTCGCCTACGGCTTGCCTCCCGGCGTCGGAAGTCATGTGCATTGGGACCGCAAGCTCGATGGGCGTCTGGCGCAAGCCTTGATGTCCATTCAGGCGATCAAAGGGGTGGAAGTCGGCGACGGTTTCCATGTCGCCCGCATGAGGGGATCGGCTGCCCAGGACGAGATCTACTTCGAGGATGGGGAGTTCACCCGCCAAACCAATCGCTCCGGGGGTACCGAGGGAGGTATGACCAGCGGCGGGCCGTTGCGGGTCCGAGCCGCCATGAAACCGATCTCGACCGTCATGCGGCCGCTCGACACGGTCGACGTCGGGACCAAACAGCCCGAAAAGGCCTTTCGGGAACGTAGTGACGTGTGTGCGGTTCCGGCGGCCGGTGTTGTCGCCGAGCAGATGGTCGCCATAGTGCTCGCCCAGGAGCTGCAGCGTCAGTTCGGTGGGGACACGGTGGGCGACATGCAGACCGCGCTGACTGCCTACCGAGCCCGCTTGAGCGAGTTCTAGAACGTGGACCGCCATCTCTGGCTGATCGGGATGATGGGGAGCGGCAAGAGCGTTGTCGGCCCCTTGGTCGCCTACCGCCTCGGCATCGCCTTCGTGGACACCGATGCGGTCGTCGTCAACCAAGCCGGAGTGGCGATCGACGAGCTGTGGGAGCGCGATGGCGAAGCGGCGTTCCGGGCCGAGGAAGTCGCCGCAGTGGCCGAAGTTGCGGCGGGCTCGGCGGCCGTGGTTGCCACGGGTGGTGGTGTCGTCGTTGACCCGGCCAACGTGGCGGTGATGGCCGCTTCGGGGGCCGTCGTTTGGCTCCGAGCCACTGTCGAGACCTTGAGCCGACGAGTCGGTTATGGGAACGGGAGACCTCTGCTGGCCGGAGCCATGCCACTCGAGAAGCTGAGTTCGATTCTGGTGGAGCGCGCCGCGGCCTACGAAGCCGCCGCCGATCTGATCATCGACACCGATGACTTGTCTGCGGACGAGACCGCCGATTTGATTGAGGCGTGGTGGAAGAGATCCTGATCACTGCGGGCAACGAGGTCGCGTCCGAGGTCCTCATCGATCCGGGAGCGACCGCAGCACCCGATGTTGAGCGGTTCCTACCCAAGTCGGAGCGGCGACGTCGCGTTGCGATCGTCACTCAGCCATCTGTTGCCGAGCGCGCCGGTGCGATCGCCCGTGCCCTCGGTGAGGCTTTCGAGACGGGAGTCCACGTCGTTCCGGACCGAGAATCTGCCAAGACCCTCGCAGTGGCCGAGGAGACCTTTGCGTGGATGAACGGTCTCGGACTGACCCGACACGACACCGTCATCGGGATTGGGGGAGGAGCGGTCACTGACCTCGCCGGCTTCGTCGCGGCCACCTATCTGCGCGGGGTTGAGGCCGTGCTCGTGCCAACCACCTTGCTGGGCGCCGTCGACGCTGCCATCGGAGGCAAAACGGCCGTCAATGTCGACGGCAAGAATCTGGTTGGAGTGTTCCGGCATCCGGCGCGAGTGGTGATCGATACCGACGTCCTGGAGTCGCTGCCGCGCGAACTTCTGCGTGAGGGGTCCGCCGAGGCTCTCAAGGCGGGTCTCATCGCCGACGTCGCACTCGTCGATCTCTACGAACGGAATGGACTCGACGCGCCACTCGACGAGGTGGTGACCCGAGCGGTGCGGGTGAAGGCGGCGGTGGTCTCCGCAGACTTCGAAGAGCACGCCGGGCGTGCCATCCTCAACTACGGCCACACCATCGGCCACGGGGTGGAGATGGTGGCGGGGCTGCCCCATGGCTACTCGGTCGCCGTCGGGATGGTGGCCGCCGGGGCGGTATCGGCTCAGCTGTGCGGGTTCTCGGAGAATGCTCGCCAACGCGCGGTGATCGAGCAGCTCGGTCTGCCCACATCGGCACCCGGCCTCGATCCGGCGGCGGTGCTGCGGGCCGTTGCCTTGGACAAGAAGCGGGACGAGCGTGGCCTCCGCATGGTGCTGCTCAGTGCGATCGGAAACCCGATCGTCGTGCCGGTGGATCAGGACGCGGTCGCCGTCGGCCTTGCCGCCATTGGCCTCGGCTGACGGCCCCGAGCGCACGAGGCCGTCAGCGGACCGACGTCTTGGATCCTCGCCGCGCCAGGATGCGGCCGGTGCGCAAACCCCCAGGTGGGGTCCTCCTCGTTGCATCGACGCCACGCTTGGGGGCGCCCGGGGTGACGCGACGGGATGGGTGTGTCCAAGAACTGGGTCGACCACCACGAACCAAGCGGTATCGGCTCCGAGGCAGAAGCCGCTACCGTGTGCGCCGCATTTGCCACGGACCACTGTGCATCCCGTCCGCCATGTGCTGCAGCCATCGACGACACGAGGAATCATGAACTACGCCGGTCGCGTCCGCCGACTTCAGGGAGAGATCCAGCAACCGCTGCTGATCACCAATCTGATCAACATCCGCTACCTGACCGGGTTCACCGGCAGTAGCGCCTTCCTCTACCTCACCCCCGAGGGAGGAACCTTCCTCACCGACGGCCGCTACGGCGAGGTTGCGGCCGGAATCGTGTCCGGACAGCCCGGGATCGAACTCGACGTCTACACCAGCGGATTGCTCGACCACCTTGCAGCGGCCATTGATTCGGCGTCGCTGGTCGGGTTGGAGGCGAGCAACGTGACATGGGACTTCGTCCACACGCTGCGAGACAAGACCACAGCAAAACTCACCGCCACCACAGGCATCGTTGAAGCCCACCGACGGGTCAAAGACGCCGACGAGGTCGAAGCGCTTCGCAGGGCCGCGGCGGCCGGCGATCTGGCGTTTTCCGAATTGGACGGCCTGGTCATGGCATCACTCACCGAGGGGGAGCTCGGCGACGGCCTCATCGCCACCATGAAGGCCGCCGGCGCCGAGCAGGCGGGATGGCCCCCGATTGTTGCCGTCGGGCCACATGCGGCACGGCCACATCACCGCTCCGGTGACGGCGCGCTGGCTGGGGCGGCGCTGTTGCTCCTCGACTACGGCTGCGTCGTCGATGGCTACCACTCAGATATGTCTCGAACCACGCTCGTCGGCGACGCCGATGATCCCGAGATCGACAGGGTCCACGCAGCCGTCCTGGAGTCGAACGAGGCAGGCATTGCTGCGGTCGGTCCCGGCGTTACGGCGGGCGACGTCGACGAGGTTTGTCGCGAGATCCTCGCCCGCCACGGCTACGAGGACTACTTCGTGCACTCAACCGGCCACGGGGTCGGCCTGGAGATCCACGAGGGACCGTGGGTTCGCAAGGGCTCAACGGACGTGCTGGAGGCCGGCAACGTCGTCACCGTCGAGCCCGGCGTCTATCTTCCCGGCCGGTTTGGGGTGCGGATCGAGGACATGGTGCATGTCACGAAAAACGGTCACGAGGTGTTGACCCTGTCGAGCAAGGAGCTGCGGCCTGAATGATCTCTACCAACGATGTCAAGCCTGGAATGGCGCTCAACCTGCCCGGTGGTCTCTTCTACGTCGTCGACTACCAGCATGTCAAGCCCGGCAAGGGCAAGGCCTTTGTCCGCATGAAGCTGAAGAACGTCGAGACCGGGGCCGTGCTGGACAAGACGTTCCGCGCCGGTGAGAACTTGCCACGTGCCATGATCAACCGCCAAGACTTCCAGTACCTGTTTCGGGACGACATGGGCTTCCACTGCATGAACACGGAGACCTACGACCAGATGGTGGTGCCCACGGACCTCGTCGGTGATGCCGCCGGCTACATGATCGAGGGGACGACCGTCCAGCTCAACATGTACGAGGGGAACCCCATCGGTGTTGAGCTTTCTGCCTCCGTCGAACTGGAGGTCACCCACGCCGAGCCGGGGGTCAAGGGCGATCGTGTCTCGGGGGCGACCAAGCCTGTGACACTGGCGACCGGGCTGGTCCTTCAAGTGCCCTTGTTCGTAGACGTCGGCGACATCATCAAGGTCGACACTCGTACCGGCGACTACATAACCCGAGTTAGCTGACCTTGGCCAAACGAGACGCCCGAGTGGTTGCACTCGAGGCCCTCTACGCAGCTGATGCTCGCGGCGAGGCCCCCGACCCAGCGGACTTGCCGGCGCGCTCGGCACGGCTGGTTTCCGGGGTCGGCGACCACCTCGACTCGCTCGATGCCGAGATTGCGGGGGCGGCGTCCGGGTGGCGGATCGAGCGGATGCCGGCGGTCGACCGCAACATCCTCCGGCTCGGGCTCTATGAGTTGCGGTACACCGACACTCCGGTCGGCGTCGTGATCTCCGAAGCCGTCGAAATGGCCAAGACCTACTCGACGGAGCGCTCCGGTTCGTTCGTCAACGGCATTCTCGGCGCCCTCGTCGAGGAACCGCCCGGCCCGTCGCAGTAGACGGCGAAGGGTGAGCACGAGGTCTTGGTGTCGACATCGTTGGTTTTCGCGACCAGGTAGCGGGCGAGGGCCGTGGTAACTTCGCGGCGACCGGCCACAGCTGGGGCCGGCACGGCGGAGCTCAACGGGGTGACGGTCCGAATGATGACGGTGCTGCTGAACACCCGCAACGGGTCTGCCCTGTGGGTGACTATGTGATCGCCGGGGGCCTCGTGCTCGGTCCCGACGGCCCACTGCCTGCCGACGTTCTCGTCCGTGGCGGAATAGTCGTCGCTGTGGGCAACCACTTGGATACGCGTGGCGCAGCTCGCCTCGATGCCTCAGGTTGTTGGGTCGGACCCGGCTTCGTTGACCTCCACGTTCACTTTCGCGAGCCCGGCCAGACACACAAGGAAGACATCGCGACCGGGTCGGCAGCCGCCGCCGCCGGCGGATACACGGCCGTGGTCACAATGCCCAACACCGATCCGGCCATCGACCGGGTTGAGGTGGTCCGCTACGTCGAGGGGCGTGGCCGCGAGGTCGGACTGCTCGACGTACACGCAGCCGGCTGCCTCACGATCGGCCGGGCCGGGAGAGAACTGGCACCACTCGACGCACTGTGGGGGGCCGGAGTGCGGGTCTTCTCCGACGACGGCGACACCGTCGAAGACGTCGCGTTGATGCGCCGTGCCATGGAGGCCTTGGCGCCCCTCGGTGCCGTGGTTTCACAACACGCCATCGACCCCGGACTCACCCAAGGAGGGCACATGCACGATGGGGCCGTGGCGGCACGGCTCGGAATTGGCGGGATCCCGGCCGCGGCTGAGGTTCGCATAGTGGCCCGCGACATCGACCTTGTTCGGGAAACCGGAGCCCGCTATCACCTTCAGCACGCCAGCACGGCAGCAGCGGTTGAGTTGGTGGCCGCGGCCAAGGCCGAAGGGTTGCCGGTGACCGCCGAGGCGACCCCGCACCATCTCGCCTTCACCGAGGATGACCTGGAGTCGCTCGACCCGTCATTCAAGATGATGCCCCCGCTGCGCACGGCGGACGACGCGGCTGCATTGCGCACTGGATTGCGCGATGGGGTGATCGATGTTGTCGCCACCGATCACGCACCACACACTCCGGAAGAGAAGTCGGGACCATTCACCGAAACCCCGAACGGAGTCATCGGCTCCGAATGGGCGGCGGCCGTCGTCAACACCGTCGTTTCGCTCGACATGGCGACCTTCTTCGACCGGATGTCGGTCGCCCCGGCTCGGATCGGGCAGATCACCGGGCATGGGCACCCGGTGTTTGCGGGCAACCCCGCCAACCTGGTCGTGTTCGATCCAGACGCCGAGATCCGGCCGACGACCACGCGATCACGATCGCGCAACGCCCCCTACCTCGGCCGCAACTGGCGCGGGATGGTGCGCCACACCATCTACGCCGGCGAACTGTCCTACGCCGCGGCCGGGACGGTGCTATGAACGGAGCCCTGGTACTTGCCGACGGGACCGTCTTTCGGGGCACCGCCGTGGGCGCCGGAGGAGTGGCCAGCGGCGAAGTGGTGTTCAACACCGCCATGACCGGCTACCAGGAGATCGCCACCGATCCTTCGTACGCCGGGCAGATCGTCACCATGACGGCACCCCATATCGGCAACTACGGCACCAACCCCCTGGACGACCAAGCGGATCGTCCCTTCTGCACCGGGTTCGTCACGCGTTCGATGGCGCGGCGCGACTCCTCCTGGAGGTCTCAGGCATCCTTTGTGGACTGGCTCCGTGTCACGGGGACAGTCGCCCTGACGGACGTGGACACCCGGCGCCTCACTCGACATTTGCGGGCCAATGGAGCGATGCCTGCAGCCATCGGCGCCGGCGTGAGCGCGACCGAATTGGCCGACGCCGCCGGGTCCGCGCCAAGCATGGAAGGCCGCGACCTGACCCAGGACGTCACCACCAGCCGGCCGTACGTTGTTGCCCCTCCTGGCGAGGTCCGAGCCCGCGTCGTGGCGATCGATTTCGGAATGAAGCGGGACATCGCCACCGCCCTCACCGAGCGCGGCTGCGAGGTCCACGTGGTTCCCGCGGGGACCACGGCCGAGGCGGTTCTCGCCCTCGAGCCTTCGGGCGTCTTTCTCAGCAACGGACCCGGTGACCCCGAGCCGGTCATACACGGTGTTGCCACCGTCCGCTCGCTGCTGGGGAAGGCACCCTTGATGGGCATCTGCCTCGGACACCAGATTCTCGGGCTGGCGCTCGGAGCACGGACGTACAAGCTGCCCTTCGGTCATCACGGCGGCAACCACCCGGTGCGCCGGTTGGCCGACGGCCACGTCGCCATCACCGCTCAGAACCATGGCTTTGCGGTAGATCTCTGGTCGTTCACCGACACCACCCGCCCTCGGCCCGGTGCCGGATTGCCGGGCCCCGACCTGCTCCCAGCCGAGGTCGAGACCAGCTTTGGCTCGGTCGTCGCCACCCATCAGAATCTCAACGATGGCACCCTCGAGGGACTGGAGTGCCGGGACGTCAGTGCGTTCTCCGTGCAGTACCACCCCGAAGCCGCTCCCGGCCCCAATGATGCGGTGTCGCTGTTCGACGACTTCCTGGCCCGTCTGGAGGGCTCCTAGTGCCCCGCCGCAGTGATCTCGAGACGATCCTCGTCATCGGGTCGGGACCGATCATCATCGGGCAGGCATGCGAGTTCGACTACTCGGGGACCCAAGCGATCAAGGTCTTGCGGGAAGAGGGCTATCGAGTCGTGCTGGTCAACTCGAACCCGGCGACGATCATGACGGACCCCGAGTTCGCCGACGCAACCTACATCGAACCGATCACACCGCAAGTCGTGGCGGCGATCATCGACCGGGAGCGTCCCGACGCATTGCTGCCGACGCTGGGGGGCCAAACGGCGCTCAACGTGACGACTGAGCTCGCCGCGCAGGGGATCCTGGAGAAGTACGGCGTCGAGCTGATCGGTGCCGGGATCGATGCGATCGAGGCCGCCGAGGATCGGGGTCGATTCAAGGAGGTCATGGAGGGGATCGGGGTCACCACTGCTCGTGGCTCCTATGTCACGAACCTCGAAGAAGCCTTCGTAGCTGCCGAGCAACTCGGCTATCCGGTCATGGTGCGCCCCTCCTACATCCTCGGCGGGGGCGGAACCGGGGTTGCGCATGATCCTGACCAATTCCGGGCCATCGTGAGCGCCGGTTTGGACGTGTCGCCGGTGACCGAGGTACTGATCGAAGAGTCGATCCTCGGTTGGAAGGAATTCGAGCTCGAAGTGATGCGCGACGCAGCGGACAACGCCGTGATCGTCTGCTCGATTGAGAACCTCGACCCGATTGGGGTGCATACCGGTGACTCGATCACGGTGGCCCCGGCCATGACCCTGTCCGATCGCGAATACCAGGAGATGCGCGACGAAGCGATCGCCTGCTTGCGTGCCATCGGGGTCGAGACGGGCGGCTCCAACGTGCAGTTCGCCGTCGACCCCAACACGGGGAGACGCATCATCATCGAGATGAACCCGCGCGTGTCTCGGTCTTCGGCATTGGCCTCCAAGGCAACTGGCTTTCCGATCGCCAAGATCGCCGCCAAGCTCGCCGTCGGCTACACCCTCGACGAGATCGCCAATGACATCACCCTGGCGACCCCGGCGTCGTTCGAGCCGGCGCTCGACTATGTCGTGGTGAAGATCCCCCGGTTCGACTTCGCCAAGTTCCCGTCCGTTCCCGCGGTCTTGGGGACCTCGATGCAGAGTGTCGGCGAGGCAATGGCGATCGGGCGTACCTTCCCTGAAGCGCTCCAGAAGGCGATCCGGAGTCTGGAGACCGGCCGAGCGGGTCTCAATGCCGATCCCGCCGAGAGTGGCTACACGGAGATCGACACGGCCACGCTCATCGCTCGGAGTGCACTTGCCACACCCGAACGGCTGTTTCTGGTGGCCGAAGCCCTGCATCGCGGTGTCGATGCCGGGCTGTTGGGTGAGGTGACGGCGATCGATCCGTGGTTCATCGATCAGCTCGCACAGATCGTCGAGACCCGGGCGATGCTGGAAGCCGCCGGTCCTACTCGGGTGGCAGCAGTGACGGCAAAGCGGATGGGTTTCAGCAACGCCCAACTGAGCCACCTGTGGGACCTGACGGCAGCCGAGGTACATGATCGGCTCCGCGCCTGGGACATCACGCCCACCTTCAAGACGGTCGACACGTGCGCCGCCGAGTTCGAGGCGAAGACCCCCTATTTCTACAGCACCCACGAGGAAGAGTGTGAGGCACCGGCGGCCGGGGACCGCACGGTGGTTGTGTTGGGGTCCGGGCCAAACCGCATCGGCCAGGGGATCGAATTCGACTACTGCTGCGTACACGCGTCGTTTGCGTTGAGCGAAGCCGGGTACACGACCGTGATGATCAACTGCAATCCGGAGACTGTGTCGACCGACTACGACACCTCGGATCGGTTGTACTTCGAGCCGCTCACCGTCGAAGACGTGCTCGCTGTGATCGAGGTGGAACGACCCGCCGCCGTCATCGTGCAGCTCGGCGGTCAGACTCCGCTCAGCTTGGCGCATGCCTTGGAGAACCACGGCGTGACCATTGCCGGGACCTCGCCGGACGCCATCGATGTCGCGGAGGATCGCGAGAGGTTCTCAGCCTTGTGCCGCCGCCTCGACATTCCACAGCCGCCCCACGGCACGGCAACCTCGGTGTTCGAGGCCGAGGAGGTCGTTGATCGCATCGGGCTGCCGGCCCTCGTCCGTCCCTCGTATGTGTTGGGGGGCCGTGCCATGCGGATCATCTATACGGTCGATGAGCTCACCGACTACCTCCATGAGCTGTATGGGGCGACGCCTAGCAGCGAGGTCGACCTGAGTGAGGCTCCGCTGCTGATCGACCGGTTCCTCGAGGGCGCAGTCGAGGTCGATATCGACGCCGTCTACGACGGAGCGGAGCTGTACGTCGGGGGAGTGATGGAGCACGTCGAGGAGGCGGGCGTGCATTCGGGCGATTCGGCCTGTGTGGTCCCTCCGCCGAGCCTGCCCGCGGCGATCGTCGACGAGATCATCGACTACACCGCACGTCTGGCGGGCGGGCTGCGGGTTCGAGGGCTGCTCAACATCCAGTTCGCGGTGAGAGGTGATGAGGTGTTCGTGCTCGAGGCAAACCCGCGTGCCTCGCGGACGGTGCCGTTCATCTCGAAGGCAACCGATGTGCCGCTGGCGAAGGTGGCCACCCGCGTCATGATGGGCGAAACTCTCGAAGAACTGCGGGCGGTAGGCCTCATCCCCGGCCAACGCCTGGAACCCAACTACGTCGCCGTGAAGGAGGCAGTGCTGCCCTGGTCTCGGTTCCCGGCCGAAGACACAATGCTGGGCCCCGAAATGCGGGCAACCGGAGAGGTGATGGGCATCGGCGCCGACGTCGGGATTGCCTACGCCAAAGCGTTGCTGGCCGCCGGGCACGAAGTCCCCGTCGGGGGGACGCTGTTTCTCTCCCTGGCGGATCGCGACAAGAAAGCCGGGGTGGAAGCGGCGCGTATCTTCAGCTCCGTCGGCTTCCGGATCTTCGCCACTCACGGTACGGCGGGTCATTTGGCTCGCAACGGGATCGGCTCAACACACGTCGACAAGGTAGGCGAGGGACCCTACGACCCGATTCGATTGATCGAGGACGGCGAGATCGACCTCGTGGTCAACACCCCAAGGGGTCGGCGCGCTCGCGGCGACGGCGGTCTCATCCGCCGGGCGGCCAATCGCCACGGAGTCGCCTGTGCCACCACCATTCAGGGTGGCATGGCGATCGCCCATAGCCTCCAAACCGGGGGAGGGGCGGTGACTGCCGTTCGCTCACTCCAATCCCACCATCAGGCGGCCCACAATGGTTGATCTCTCGACCCGGCTCGGCCCTCTCGCGCTGCGTTCGCCGCTTGTTGCCGCATGTGGCACAGTCGGCTCTGTCGTCGATTTTGCGGCTGTAGGGGCGCTCGAGGCCTATGGGGCTGCGGTCGCCAAGTCGGTGAGCGACGTGCCATGGCAGGGGAGGCCCGCCCCCCGAATGGCCCCAACGGAAGTCGGCATGCTCAACGGAATCGGGATCCAGAACCCTGGGGTCACCGCCTGGGTCGCCGACGTCGGCCCGAAGCTGCCCGGGGTCGGGGTGCCGGTGTGGGGCTCAGCCGTCGGCCACTCCGCTGAAGCATTCGCCACGGTGGCGACGGCGTTGGCCGAGGCCGCCGTGACCGCCATCGAGGTGAATCTGTCGTGCCCCAATCTCGAAGGGGGCGGCATGTTCGCCCTCGACGCGAAGGCATCGGCAGGCGTCGTCGGTGCGGTTCGTGCCGCGACGAACCTGCCCATCGGCGCCAAACTATCGCCCAACTCAGAAGACATCGTCGCGGTAGCTCGCGCCGTGCACGAGGCGGGGGCGGATTGGGTGGTGCTCACCAACACGGTGTGGGGGGCCGGGATCGACGTCGAAACTCGGCGCCCGCAACTCTCCGGAGTGATCGGCGGCTATTCGGGCAAGGCGATCAAACCAATCGCGATGCGCTGCGTGTGGGAAGTGGCCTCAGCCCTGCCAGATCTCCCGATTGTGGGGTGCGGAGGGGTGACCAACGGCAATGACGTCGCCGAGTACCTGCTCGCGGGGGCGAGCGCGGTGGCGATGGGCACGGTCCACTTCGCAGAACCACGCGCCGGACGGCGGGTATTGGCCGAACTCACCGAGTACTGCGAGCGACATGAGGTTGCAACGATCCATGAACTGATTGGAGGAGCCCGACAATGGCAATGACCTCGCCGCCGGTGTTGGTGGCGCTCGACGTCGCAACCGCCGAAGACGCGATTCGAATGGCAAAGCAGGTCGCCCCCCACGTCGGTGGTTTCAAGATCGGTCTCGGGCTGCTCCACGGGCCCGGCCCGGCCACGATTGCCGCCTTGGCAGAGTTGGGCAAACCGGTGTTCGCCGACGCCAAGCTGCACGACATCCCGACCCAGGTTGGAGCGGCGGCGACCCGATTGGGGCGCTGGGGAGCGCGCTGGGTGACCGCCCACGTGTCCGGCGGTGAAGCGATGCTGCGGGCCGCGGTAGAAGGCCTCGCCACTGGATCAGACGGTACGGCCGGGGTGCTGGGTGTCACCGTGCTCACCTCGCTCGACCCAGCTGCGCTGAGCGCGGTCGGCATTCCGACCAGCCCCGGCAAGCTGGTGTCCCGTATGGCCCGGGTCGCGGCGCGGGCGGGCTGCGAAGGTCTGGTGTGCTCACCGCAAGAACTCGGAGTGGTGGCCGAGGTGGCGCCCGAGCTGACCACGGTCATACCCGGGATCCGTCCTGCGGGCGCCGCCGGTGACGACCAGAGTCGGGTCGCCACGCCCGCCGAAGCCATCGACCGTGGTGCCGATTGGCTGGTGATCGGCCGCCCGATCACCCGAGCCCCCGATCCGGCGGCTGCCGCAGAAGCGATCGCAGCGACGATCCAGTCCTGAGTCACACAGCTCTCAATCGGAAAGTTGCCCCCACGCAGGCGATTCTGGTTGATAGAGTGCGATTGGAGAGATCAGGGAGGGACATGCCACCACCACAGCTGACCGACGAACAGCGCCGGGCTGCACTCGAAAAGGCAGCCGAAGCGCGCCGAGTCCGCGCCGAGGTCAAGGAGCTTCTCAAGACGGGTACTTTGTCGCTTGACGACGTCTTTGTGCGTGCCGAAACCGACGAGTTGGTGGCGGGCACCAAAACCTATGCCATCTTGGTTTCCATGCCCGGCGTCGGGAAGGTCAAGGCCAAACGCATCATGGAGGAGTATGGAATCGCCGAAAGTCGCCGGATCCGAGGTCTCGGAACCCGGCAACGAGCCGTCCTCCTCGAGCTCTTTCCCTGAACCACCCCCCAAAGGTTTGCTGTTGGTCGTTTCCGGACCGTCGGGTGCGGGCAAATCGAGTGTCGTCCACGGGGTGGCCGAGCGGGTGCCCTTCCATTTCTCCGTTTCGGCCACGACGCGTGCCCCTCGGCCGGGTGAAACCGACGGCGAGGACTACTACTTCGTGTCGCATGATGACTTTGAGGCCCTGATCGCGGCAGGGGATCTGCTCGAGTGGGCCGAGTACAGCGGCTACCTCTATGGGACGCCGCGTCGCCCGGTCCTCGAGCATCTCGAACGGGGCGAGCATGTTGTTCTCGACATCGAGAACGATGGCGCCGGCCAGGTCAAGCGTTCCTACCACGACGCGCTCCTCATCTTCATCCTGCCGCCATCGATCGACACTCTCGAACAGCGCCTCCGCGACCGTGGCGATACCTCGCCTCGAGACGTCGCTCGGCGCCTGGCGGTTGCCCGAGAGCAGATCGCCGATGCCGAAGCCAATTTCGACTTCCTGGTGACAAATGCCGACCTCAGCACCGCCATCTCCGAAGTGGTCTCTATACTGAGAGACCCGGAACTCGCTCGCACGCGCGCGTCCCGGGCCATCCCGGCCCCAGGAGACCACACCAGATGATGATCGAACCGCCCATTGGGCAACTGCTCAGCAAGACGGACTCCCGCTTCGGACTCGTTGTCCTTGCGGCGCGGCGCGCCCGTCAGATCAATGCCTACTTCAATCAGCTGGGCGAGGGCCTGGGCAGTTACGTTCCACCGCAGGTACACAGCCTTTCTCGCAAGCCGCTGTCGATCGCGCTCGAAGAGATCGACACCGACAAGGTCGTCATCCAGGTCGAAGACGAGTAGGGCGCCGCGCCGCGGTAGCCCCGGACGGGGGAACGTTGACCTCATGCTGACCGGCCGTCGTATCGTGCTGGGAGTGTCGGGAGGCGTTGCTGCCTATAAATCCGCCTATCTGGCCCGTCGCCTGGTCGAGCGCGGTGCTGAGGTGAGGGCGGTGATGACACCCTCTGCAGTAGAGTTTCTCGGCCCGCAAACCCTTGCCGCCATCTGCGGCGTCGAGCCGCTGCTCGACTTGTTCGGGCAGTCGGATGTCAGTCCGCATACGACCCTGGGCCGCTGGGCTGATGCCATTGTGATCGCCCCGGCGACCGCCGCGACGCTGGCGCGCCTTGCCAACGGATTGTCCGACGGTGCCCTGGCGGCAACTGTTCTCGCGACGGACGCCCCATTGCTGGTGGCGCCCGCGATGCACACTGAGATGTGGGACCACCCTGCCACCCAGCGCAGTGTGACAACCCTTGCTAGAGACGGCTGTGCGTTTGTCGGACCGGTGAGCGGCGCCCTCGCCGGCGGCGATATCGGGCTGGGCAGAATGGCCGAACCCGACGACATCGTGGCCGCGCTCGACGCGCTACTGGCCGGAGACCTCGCGGGCTGGAGGGTGCTGGTCTCGGCCGGAGGCACTCGCGAGCCGATCGACCCGGTCCGGTACATCGGCAACCGCTCATCCGGAAAGATGGGCAACGCCATCGCCGTTGCCGCCGCCCGCCGGGGCGCCCAGGTCACACTCGTCACCAGTGCCACTCCTCCCGCAGCTCCCGGGGTCGATGCCATCGCCGTCGAGACGGCAGACGAGATGGCGAACGCCGTGTGGTCGGCCGCCGCACAAGCCGATGTCGCCGTCCTTGCCGCAGCCGTCGCAGACTTCAGACCGGCCGGGCCGGCGCCCGGCAAACTGAAGCGAGCCGACGGGCCGCCCCGGATCGTGCTGGAACCAACTCCTGACATCCTCGCCGGCGTGGTCGCCATGGAACCACGGCCGTTTGTCGTTGGTTTCGCGGCGGAAACCGGTTCACTCGAAGGCGCCGTGGACAAGGCGCGCCGCAAGGGCGTGGACTTGCTGGTTGGCAACGACGTAGCTCGCGCCGGTTCGGGCTTCGGAACCGACACCAACGAGGTAACCGTGATCACCCCCGACGGCGCTACTGATGCCTGGCCGTTACTCACCAAAGACGCGGTAGCCGACCGCCTGTGGGATCTTGTGCGGGCGATGCGCACAGAGTCGGGAGCTGCTCGCTGATCCGGGTCGCCCAGGTCGTCCCGGAACTCCCGACCTTTGCGGTCGACGATGGGTTCGCGTACCGCATCCCTGATACGTTGGGCGAGGTATCGGTGGGATCGATCGTGCGGGTTCCACTCGGCGGTCGCAGGGTGCGTGGGTACGTCGTCGATCTGAGGGAGGTCGGACCCGGGGGGCGTCCGCTCAAGGACATCCTGGCCGTCTCGGGTGACTATTCCGTCTTTGATCGGCGACTTCTCCAGACCCTGCGGTGGTGCGCCATTCACTACGTCGCACCGCTCGGCGCTGTGCTCGGCAGAGCCGCCCCGCCCAACTTGGCGCGCCGCAGGGTTGGCAAGGACTTTCCGCCCGTCGCCGCAACCAGTAGTCCTTTGCCTGCGGTGGCGGCCGCCCTCGAACGGGGGACTCGGATCCGACCGCAATACCTGATTGGGAGCGGGCCGTGGGAGGACACGGTTGTCGCCTTGGTTTCGTCGGCCGGCGCCGCCGACCGATCCAGCATGGTGATCCTGCCGACGGTGGCCGAGGCGCACGCCGCCGCAGCAGCGCTGAGCGCGGCATACGGCGAGCGGGTCGCCTATGCCACGTCGTCACTGGCGCACCGGGATGTCACCAACGCATGGATCAAAAGCCGCAGCCGCCCGGGCACCATTTTGGTGGGAACCCGCGAGATCGGGTTGTGGCCCGTGGCCGCACTTGGGCTCGGGGTGATCGTGGAAGAGGGTCGCCGCGCCATGAAAGCCGCGGCAAGCCCGACCATTCACGTTCGCGAGGTGATGCGGCGGCGATCCACCGCGGAGCGGTTCAGTCTGGTGTTCGCCGGCCCGGTGCCTACCACCGAACTCATCGCCGCGGGTACCGAGACTCACGAACCGGGCGGCCGTGCGTGGCCGCTCGTCGAGGTGGTCGATCGCTCGGAGGATCCACCCGGGTCGAACCTGGTCGGCGAGCGGGTGCGGCGCGCTCTGCAGGGTCTCGTCGGTCGGGGTGGGACCGGCTTCGTTCTGGTCCACCGGAGGGGATATGCCCCCGCTTTTCGCTGCGTGAGGTGCCGTGAGATCCGGCGGTGCGCCGAGTGTGGTGCAGCCGCCGATCGGGGGGACGTCTGCCGCCGCTGTGGGGCGCACATGAGCCGGTGTGCCGCCTGCGGTGGTGAGCGATTTGAACCCCTCGGCGCCGGCGTCGGGCGCATCGTCGACGAGTTGGCTCGGAGCATCGGCGACGCCGTCGGCCCGCCGGGCAGCGGGACGCCGGTGGTCGTGGGGACGGAACGCGACCTGCCCGACCATGGCCCGGTCGATCTTGCCGTTGCGGTCGATGCCGACGCGCTGCTGCTGGCGCCCAACTACCGCGCCGAAGAAGAGGCGTTGCGCCTCCTGGCCAGACTTGCGGGCCTGGTACGGCGCGGCAGCGGAAATCGGTGCATCGTCCAAACCAGCGACCCAACCCACCCTGCCATCGTTGCCCTGCGTCACGGCCACCCGAGCGAGTTCCTCGCCGACGTGGTCGTAACCCGCCATGAGCAACAGTTCCCGCCGATCGGAGAACTCATCGCCCTCGACGTGCGGGACGCTCCCGCCGGCTTTGGCGATGAACTGATGGCAGCCGCCGGCGACGGCGCAGTCCTTGGCCCGGCTACGACCCCGCACGGGGAACGGTGGCTGGTCCAAGGCTCTGATTTGCGTCAACTCAGGATCAGGCTTCGACCCCGGGTTCAGGGGTGGCGCGACGCCGGGGCACGGCTGAGGGTAGACGCGGATCCCATCGACCTCTGATGCGATCGGCCGGCCGGAGCGAAGCGGCCGTCGGCCCGGTTGGGTCGCGCTAATCTCTCGCTCCGAGAGGAGCTCGCGTGCCCGTCTTCCCCATTCGAACCTTTGGTGACCCGGTGTTGCGCACCGTCGCGGCGCCGATCGATGGTTTCTCCAGTGAACTCGAGCGCCTGGTAGATGACATGCTCGAGACCATGTATGAAGCGCCGGGCGTGGGGCTTGCCGCGCCGCAGATTGGCATCTCGAAGGCGATCTTCGTGGCTGATGTCGGTGATGGTCCGTTCGTCGTGGCGAACCCGACGATCGTAGAGCTCGAAGGCTCATGGACCTTTGACGAAGGCTGCCTCTCCGTCCCCGGGCGATTCTGGCCGATCAAACGCCCCGGATTCGCCAAGGCGACCGGATTTGGCCTGGATGGCCAGTCGGTCGAGTTCGAGGGTGACGAACTGATGGGACGGGTGCTTCAGCACGAGATCGACCACCTCAACGGCATGCTGATCATCGAGCGGCTGAATCGGAGAACCAAGAAACAGGTTCTGCGCGAGCTCCGCGATGAGGCGCTCGGTCTGACTGCGGGCATCTGATGCGGGCCGCCTTCCTCGGCACTCCGACTGCGGCCGTGCCCACCTTGGCCGCACTCGTTGACGTCGCCGATGTAGCCGTTGTCGTGACCCGGCCGGATGCGGCACGGGGGCGCTCGGGCGCCAAGCTGTCGCCTCCGATCAAGGTCGCGGCGCACGAGTGGGGAATCCCCGTCGCCCAACCGACCAGCCACCTCGAATTGCGTGACGTCATCGCCGAGCACGCAGTCGACCTCGGCGTGGTCGTTGCCTACGGTCGCATCTTGCGGCCTGAGGTGCTGGCAATTCCCCGCTACGGATTTCTCAACGTTCATTTCTCGCTACTGCCCCGCTGGCGTGGAGCCGCGCCGGTGGAACGAGCCATCATGGCCGGTGACGCCGTCACCGGCGTGAGCCTGATGGCAATCGACGAGGGCTTGGACACCGGGCCGGTGGTCGCCGTACGCGAAACGCCGATTGCGGAGGACGAGACCGGAGGAACCTTGACGGCCCGTCTCTCTTACCTTGGCGCGGAGTTGCTCGACGATACGTTTCCCGGCTTTCTCTCCGGGGCCAGGGTGCCGGCGCCACAGATCGAGGCCGCCGCCACTCATGCCGCACCGCTTTCGGTAGCGGAGGCGAGGATCGACCTGCAGCAGGGTGCCGCCGCGGCGCGGCGGGTCGTGATGGCGTTCAACCCCCGCCCGGGTGCCTGGACCATGGTTGAGGGCGAGCGGCTCAAGATCTGGCAGGCGTCGGATACTGAGGAAGACGTCGCTGCCGGACACATCGAGGTTCATGGCGGCCGGCCGGTGCTCGGCTTCTGGGATGGGGCGCTGGCGCTCGACGAAGTGCAGCCGGCGGGGAAACGCCCGATGGCCGGGACCGACTGGGTGCGCGGCCGGCAGGGTGCCGGGGCCGTCATCGATCCGGTCCAAACGTGAAGGCCGGAGTCGCGGTCCGTATCGCCGCGGCGGATACCGTCAAGCGGATCACCGACGAAGGCGCCTACTCGAACGTGATCCTGCGGGCGGGCGGCGATTCCTTCGATCTCCGGGATCGCAAGTCGTTCGAACACCTGGTTCGGATCACGATTCGTTATCTGCTGCCGATCGACCGTGCCCTCGACGCGGCTTTGAACCGACCGCTCGATGACCTCGACCCAGGGGTACGGGCCATTCTCCGGGTGGGCGGCGCCGAGTTGATCGTTGACCGGAGAGAGCCGTATGCGGTGGTTGACAGCGCGGTTGAAGCGGCCAAGGGGGCGGGTGCCGGTCGAGCTTGTGGGTTCATCAACGGAGTGCTGCGTTCGGTGGCCCGCAATCTGGAGCGGGTGGGGGAGGGCCAAGGCTTTGATCCAGATCGCGACTTCGGGATTCCCCGCTGGATGTACCGACAGGTGACCGAGGCACTGCCTGGCGAAGCGGGCGCCGGGTTCTTCTCGGCTTCGAATAGTGCCGCCGGGATCGGTGTCCGGTACCGCAGCGAACCAACGGCAGAGGACTCGCTCGGCATCAGTGGCGCAGCGTATTTGGAGGCCGACGTTGCGATGGACCTGAAACGAGGGGGAACCGTCGACCTCATCGATCCGGCTTCCACCGCGGTAGGCCTGGCACTCGCCCCGCAACCAGGGCAGCGCGTCCTTGACATGGCGGCTGCCCCCGGAGGCAAGACCGCCCACCTCTGGGACCTCATGGGCGGAGATGGCCTGCTTGTCGCTGCCGACCGCAACGAGCGGCGCCTCGCCAGCGCCCGGCGCCGCCTCGACGCCATGGGGGTCGAGGCCTGCTTCATCGTGATGGACGGTCGTGCCCCGGCGGTGCGTCCGGCGTCGTTCGATCGGGTCCTCTTGGACGCTCCATGCACCGGGTTGGGAACGCTGCGCCGCCGACCCGAGATCCGCCAGCGGCTCGACCCGGAAAGCCCCCACCGCCTGGCGCCTGTCCAGCGCAACCTCCTCGACGAGGCGCTGACCTTGGTCGCCCCGGGCGGGCGACTCGTCTACTCGGTGTGCACCGTGTTCCCGGAGGAAACGATCGACATTGTTGCCGACCGGGACGCTCATCCGCCCGACGGTTTGCCCGGCGAGCCATGGGGCAGGGGCTGGCTGCTGGCGCCGCACACCAGCAACACCGATGGAATGTTCATCGCGGTGATCGACGTCTGATGGCCCGGCCGCGGGGAAACGCTATTCGATCACGATGTCCGTGATGCCCTCTTCCGCCTCGGGGTAGCTCATGTTGAGACCTCGCAAGGTCTTGACGAGCGTCTCGGCCATCACCACGTTGCGGAACCACTTGCGGTCGGCCGGCACGAGGTACCACGGGGCCCACTCTGTGCTGGTCCGTTCGAGGGCGACCTCAAACGCCCTCATATAGTCGCTCCATAGGGCGCGGTGTTCGAGATCGCCGGCGCTGAATTTCCAGTTCTTCGCCGGGTCGTCGAGTCGGGCCTGCAACCGCTCCTTCTGCTCCTCCTTCGAGATGTGGAGGTAGAACTTGACGATCGTGGTGCCCTCATCTGCGAGCAGCTCCTCGAACGCATTGATGTGGCCGTAGCGGCGCATCCAGCGTTCCTCCGGCGCCAGGCCGAGCACGCGCACGACGAGAACATCCTCGTAGTGGCTGCGATTGAAGACCGCAATCTCGCCGTTGCCCGGCGTGTTGCTGTGGATTCGCCACAGGTAGTCGTGGGCGAGTTCCTCCGGGGTAGGTGCCTTGAAGTTGGCGACCCGGACACCTTGGGGATTGAGTGGACCGAACACGTTGCGGATGGCGCCGTCCTTCCCGCCGGTGTCCATGGCCTGGATGACTACCAGCAGCTTGTGGCGGTCCTCAGCCCAGAGCAACCCCTGGAGTTGGGTCAGCTCGGCAAGCAACCCCTTCAGGTACTTCTTGCCCTCGGCCTTCCCACCCGGGAAGTCTGCCGTATCCCGCGGGTCCCACTGATCGAGGTCGACCTCAGCTCCCGGGGCGACTCGGTACCGTTCAATGTCCATTCCCAACCTCCGCGATGCGTCCACCATCGTGTCGACGGTCTGCGGATTGGCACGGTAGTCGGGTCACGACCGGCCTATCCTCGTCGGATGATCAAGCAGCCTCGCATCGCTCCCTCGATTCTCGCGGCCGACTTCGCTCGCCTCGGCGATGAGGTCGCAGCAATTGCCAACCATGTCGACATGCTTCACATCGACGTGATGGACGGGCACTTCGTTCCCAACATCTCCCTGGGGATACCCGTCATCGAGTCGCTGCGGCGAGTGACCGACCTGCCCTTCGACTGCCACCTGATGATGACCAACCCGGACGCCTATTTCGACCCGCTCAAGGCCGCCGGCGCCGACATCGTGACCGTCCACCTCGAAGTGTTCCCCGACCCGACCAGCGTGGCGCAACAGGCCCGCGAGGCTGGACTGAGGTTTGGGCTGGTGATCAACCCTCCGACCCCCTTTGCCGCCGTCGAACCGTACGTGGATCTGTGCGACATGGTCCTGGTGATGTCGGTCAACCCAGGTTTTGGGGGTCAAAAGTTCCTCGAGGGCGTTTTGGGCAAGATCGAGGCCGCCAGAAAGCTGGTTGACTCGCGGGGCCTGTCGACCGATGTAGAGATCGATGGTGGCATCGGACCGGACAACATCGGTCTTGCGAGAGAAGCCGGTGCCGACGTCTTCGTGGCTGGAAGTTCCATCTTCCGGGCCGAAGACCCCGTAGCGGCCATCCAGGAAATGCGAACGAACATGAGCACGCAGGAGCAGAATGCAGGAGCGAGTCCTCGTCGTTGATGACGATCCGGACATTCTCCATTTTGTCAGGGTGAATCTCGAACTCGAAGGGTTCGAGACTGAAACCGCGGCCAACGGCCGGATCGCACTCGACAGCGCCAAAGAGAAACCACCGGATCTGGTATTGCTCGATGTGATGATGCCGGAGATGGACGGCCTCACGGTGTTGCGCCGACTGCGCAGTTCCCCGGCCACCTCGAACGTCCCCGTCATCCTGCTGACCGCCAAGGCTCTTGCTGAGGATCGGGTCAAGGGCCTCAACCTCGGCGCAGATGACTACATCACCAAGCCGTTTGACGTTGAGGAGCTGATGGCGCGGGTCCGCACCGTGTTGCGCCGCGCCCAGCACATGCGGGACCTGTCGCCGCTGACCGGCCTGCCGGGCAACTTCCGTATCACGCGTACCCTCGAAGAGAAGGTTCGCGACGGCGGCAGATTCGCCGTCGTCCACGCCGACCTCGACAACTTCAAGTCCTTCAACGACCACTACGGATTCATGCGGGGCGACTCCGTGATCAAGTTCTGTGCCGATGTGCTGCTCCGGGCGGCAGAAGACTCAGGTGACTCCGAGGCGTTTGTCGGCCACGTCGGCGGCGACGACTTCGTTGCCGTAATCGACCCCAACTACGTCGAGGAGTTCTGTAAGGCCTCGATCAGGTACTACGACGATGGGATCCTGGATTTCTACGACACGGCCGACGCTCTCCAGGGCTACATCGAGGTCATGGATCGCCGCGGCGAGCGCCATGCCTTTCCGATCTCATCACTTTCGCTCGGCGTAGCCACCAACGTGCGCCGCAGAATCAACTCGGAGTGGGAAGCCTCGGCCATCGCATCCGAGATGAAGGAATACGCCAAACGGCAGGCAGGCTCCGTCTACGAGATCGACCGCCGGACCTAGCCTCCTCGGCGGCCGTACACTTGTTGCTCAGCTGCCGTGCCGCCCCTGAGCGGCCGGGATGCTGTGTTCCGATCCCCAGGAAGGGGACCGTAGGTGTCGTCGCCTCATCAGAACCACACCGCAGAGTCAACACCTCGAGTGCATTGGGCGATGGAGCGCGCCTTGGTACTGGCGGCGGCGACTTCGCCACACCCCAATCCACGCGTCGGCGCGGTGGTTGTGGCACCCGACGGCACCACCATTGCGGAGGGCTCGCATGCCGGACCCGGGACTCCTCACGCGGAAGCAGCCGCCATTGGCGCGGCCGGCAGGGCGGCGCACGGCGCAACCGTCTATGTGACGCTTGAACCCTGCGCCCATCAGGGGAACACGCCGCCATGCACGGAACAGTTGATCGCGGCCGGGGTGGGATCGGTTGTGGTGGGGGCACGAGACCCCGATGCCAGAGTGAGCGGTCGCGGCATCGCCATGCTCCGTGAAGCCGGTATCGAAGTCACCTTGAGTGACGCCGCGGTCGCCGAGCAGGTCGATCCGGGCTACTTCCATCATCGCCGCACCGGCCGGCCTCTTGTAACGCTCAAGACCGCAGCCACCATCGATGGCCAGGTCGCGGCATCCGACGGCACCAGCCGGTGGATCACCTCACTGCCCGCCAGAGAGGACGGACACCGGCTGCGGGCTGCCGCCGACGCAGTGCTGGTTGGCGCCGGCACACTGCGCGAGGACGACCCCGAACTGACAGTGCGCCTCCAGGATTTCGCCGGCCGCCAACCGCGGCCCGTCGTTGTCGCCGGTACTCAGGCGCTGCCCGCAGAGCGAAAGCTCTATAGCCGCGATCCACTCATCTACGTGCCCGGTCTCCTCCGCGACCCGCCGGCGGGAGCAACCAGGGCAAGCGCCGACGGAGCAGCCACCGTTGATTTGGGCATGATGCTCGATGACCTTGGATCGCGAGGTGTTCTCGATCTGCTGGTCGAGGGCGGGCCGACGCTGGCCGCCGCGCTCCTGGCGGCCGGCCACGTCGACCGCCTCATCGTCTACCTGGGAGCGAAGCTGGCCGGAGGAAGAGGTCATGGCATGTTCCGAGCCGCCTTTCCGACACTGTCGGCGGCCCGCGACGCCGTGATCGGCGACGTCCGTAGGCTGGGGCCGGACCTGCGCATGGATATCGAGCTGGGAGCCTTCGAGTGAACCGACCCACAGAGATCACGGTCACACGAGAGGCCGTGGCCCGCCTCCCGACGGCGCACGGGGAGTTCGTCGCCCACGGCTACCGCTCGGTACCGAACGAGGCTGAGCATGTTGCCTTGGTGATGGGAACGGTGCGCGGCGAGCACGACGTGCTGGCTCGAGTCCATTCAGAGTGCCTCACCGGGGACGTGTTCGGCAGCGAGCGATGCGATTGCGGCATGCAGCTGAGTGAGGCCCTGCGGCTGGTCGCGGCCGAAGGGCGCGGCATCGTCGTCTACAACCGGGACCACGAAGGACGCGGCATCGGCCTGTTGGCAAAGCTGGCCGCTTACGGCCTGCAAGACGAGGGACTCGACACCGTCGAGGCCAACGTCACACTCGGCCATCCGGCCGACGGACGCGACTACGGCGTTGCGGCACAGATACTCCACGACCTCGGCGTCGGTAGTGTTCGCCTGCTCACCAACAACCCGGAGAAGATTCGCCAACTCGGTGTCTGGGGCGTCACCGTCAGCGTTCGAGTGCCCCATGAAGTCGGCCTGACGCGGCACAACAATGCCTACCTAGCCACCAAAGCCGAGAAGCTGGGTCACCTCATGACGGGCAACGGCACCGACTCCTCCGACTGATCGGCCGACCGTTGCGACCGGTGCCGGGTGGACAGTGCGCCCAGGACTCGTATACTCCAGGCCACAATTGAGCAAAGCGGAGGCGCTGCCTCCCACCCGGCCACGGATTTGCGTGCGTCGCGGTCAACGATCTAGGGCAGCACTTCGCGTCGTGCTGCCCTTTGTTGTTGGGCAGACGGCGAGCAAGAGAACGACGACCAAGGAGGGTCTTCTTATCTCCAAGGAACCGAGGGTCAACGAGAAGATCCGGGCTCGCGAAGTCCGGCTTGTCGACCCAGACGGCGGGCAGATTGGTATCAAAGGGATCGATGAAGCCAGGTGGCTGGCCGACCAGCTCGGGCTCGATCTCGTTGAAGTAGCTGCCGACTCCAGACCACCCGTGGTCCGCATGATGGACTACGGCAAGTTCAAGTACGAAGCGTCGGTTCGGGCGCGTGAGGCCCGCAAGAAGCAAACGCGAACCGTCATCAAAGAAGTCCAGTTTCGTCCCAAGATCGGGCAAAGCGACTTCGAGGTGAAGCGGAAGCGAGTGATGCGGTTCCTCGGCGACGGCGACAAAGTCAAGGTAACGATGAGGTTTCGCGGCCGAGAGGTCACGCACCCTGAGATTGGCCGGGACATCCTGCGCCGCCTCACGGAGAGCGTCGAGGGCTTGGGAGTGGTGGAGACGCCACCCCGTCTCGATGGCCGCCAGATGACCTTGGTGTTGGCGCCGGTTTCTCGGTCGGAGCGATTGAAGTACGAAGCAAGCCACGCGGAATCAGAGCCCGAAGCAGTCGTGGAGACCGAGGAGGCCGGCGAGGATCTCGCGTCGCTCGATGAGAAGGAAGTCGCGGTCCCCAGCAAGGCCGCGGTAGCCGCGGCCATCGATGCCGAAGAGGTCATCCAAGCCATCGAGGCGAGCGAAACGTCTGAAGCCGTCGAGGCCGCCGAGGCGGTCGAAGCGGTGGAGGCGTTGGAAGAGATCGAGGCGGTGGAAGCCATCGAGCCTGTGGAGGCCGTCGAAGCTGCTGAGGAGATCGAAGCCCTCGAGGCGATAGAGGCCGTCGAGGCTGAAGAGACCATTGAGGCCGGCGACCAGGGCCAGGAACCGGCGACCAAATAGGAGCGTGAGAGCGTGCCGAAACAGAAGACACACAAGGGCGCTGCCAAGCGGATGAAAGTCACCGGCAGCGGCAAGATTCGTCATCGCAATGCGTGGCATGTCCACAACCGACACAAGCGCAACGCCCGCCGGTGGCGACGTGCCAAGGGCATGACCACACTCACCGGCGGTGACGCCAAGCGGGCCGGGCGCTTGCTCGGTAGGTAGGAGGAGAGACATGGCAAGGGTCAAACGCGCAGTCAATGCACGCAAGAAGCGCCGTAAGGTCATGGAACGTGCCTCGGGTTACACCGGGGCGCGGAGCCGCCGATACCGCACGGCCCGCGAGCAAACGCTCAACTCGATGCAGTACGCCTATCGCGACCGCCGGGCTCGCAAGGGCGACTTCCGCCGTCTGTGGATCATGCGCATCAACGCAGCCGCCCGGCTCAACGGGTCGACCTACTCACAGATGATCGCCGGCCTCAAGGCCGCCGACGTGGATGTGGATCGCAAGATGCTCGCCGACATGGCGGTCAACGATCCCGATGCGTTCTCCAAGCTCGTTGCGGTGGCGACTGCAGCAGCCGAGTGAAGTCAACGAAGCGCAACGGCGGCCGGAGGGAACCCGGCCGCCGTTTGTATTGGGTACCCCAGTCGGGACGCTGAGGAGACGGAGCGCAGCACGATGATCACCTCTCCTCAGAACCCCCAGATTGTGGCTGCAGCCAAACTGCACCGGTCCCGGCGACGGGCTGCAACCGGCTCCACGCTGCTCGAAGGGCCGCACCTCGTTGCCGAAGCCTTGGCCTCCGGTGCCGAAGTGACCGTCGTCTACACGACCGATGCCGACCGGATTGCCCCATGGCGCGACCTGGTGGGGGATACCGAGGTTGTCGATGTGACGCCCCAGATCCTCGCCAAGCTCGCAGGCACCGAACATCCGAGAGGCCCTGTCGCCGTTCTGCAGATCCCGACGGCACCCACCCCGGCACGCCGCGACACCGTGGCCCTGGTTGGAGTGGCCGATCCGGGCAACGCCGGCACGATTATCCGCTCCGCCGGCGCGTTTGACTTCCAGATTGGCGTCGGCACGAACACGGTCGACGCCTGGTCACCAAAAGTCCTCCGTTCGGGGGCCGGGGGGCACTTCCGGGTACCTCTGGTCGAGTTGGGCGACGACCCTGTAGGCGCACTCGAAGGTGCCGGGTGTCGGATCGCGGCGCTCACCGTGTCAGACGGCGTGCCCATCAACACCCTCCCGCCCGACGCCCCCATTGCCTTCCTCGTAGGGAGCGAACCCCAAGGCCTCCCGGCCGCCGTTGTCGCCCGGGCGGAGTTCGCCGTCACGCTCCCAATGCCCGGCGGCGCGGAGAGCCTCAATGCCGCCGTTGCCGCATCCATCGCCATGTACGAGCGCAGGCGTCTTGTGCCGCGGCCCTCGCTGCGATAGGGTCGCACCGTGATCACTGTAAATCCCAGCCGCTTCGCGTTTATCGAGCCCCCGGCTCGGGCGAATCGTGCTGGCAGCGTCTGATCTCATCGCCACCACCGCATCCGCCCGGAGCCGAAGCTCCGGGCTCTTTGTCGTCTGGAGCGGCTCGCCGGCAACAGGACATTGGAGCCATGGAACCCACGACTAACCTGACTCGCCGCATGGGTCTTGCAGAGAACCTCGAAACGTTGCAGTCGGCCGCGCTCGACGCTGTCGCCGCGGCGGCCTCACTTGACGACCTCGCTACGGCGGAGTCCGACGCGATCGGACGCGACTCTGAGATCGCCGGAGCCCGTCGTTCGCTGGGTTCACTCCCGGCCGAAGAACGCCGCGACGCCGGACGGATGATCAACGACGTGTTCGAGACCGTGCAGGGCGCCATTGCCCAGCGACGCGACGAACTCCAGGCCGAAGCTCAGGCGGGCCGTCTGGTGGCCGAGGCGATCGACGTCACCGTCGACCGTCAAGTGCTCCCGGCGGGCGGGCTCCACCTCATCCAGCAGGTGATGGACGAGGTGTGCGACATCTTCATCGGGCTCGGGTACCACGTTGCCGAAGGCCCGGAAGCTGAACTGGCCTGGTACAACTTCGACGCCCTCAACACCCCGCCCGACCACCCCGGTCGGCTCGAATCCGACACCATGTATGTGGACTACGGTGACCCGAGCGACGAATTGTTGCTGCGGGCGCACACCTCGCCCGTCCAGGCACGCTACATGGAAACCCACGATCCACCGATCTACATCGTGGCTCCGGGCCGGGCGTACCGCAACGACACGATCGATGCCACGCACCTGCCGGCTTTTCACCAGATCGAGGGTCTGGCGGTTGACACCGCGATCACGTTCTCGGATCTCAAGGGGACCCTCGCCGAGTTCGCCAGGCGGTTCTTCGGCGAGACGACGCAAGTGCGGCTGCGACCGCACTACTTCCCGTTCACCGAGCCATCAGCCGAACTCGACGTGTCGTGTTTCAACTGCGATGGCGGCGAGACCGGCTGCCGGGTATGCAAGGGGGTCGGCTGGCTCGAGATGCTCGGGTGCGGGTTGGTCGATCCCCATGTGTTCGAGGCCGTCGGCTACGACCCCAACGAAGTGACCGGCTTTGCCTTTGGGATGGGCGTTGAGCGCCTGGCCATGGTCCGTCACGGCATCGATTCGATCAGGCACTTCATCGACAACGACCTCCGCTTCCTCCGACAGTTCCCGGGATAGACAAATGCGCGTATCACTGCAATGGCTACAGGACTACATCGACCTCCCAACCACGGACCGGGGCGAACTGAGCCGCGCCTTCGACATGCTGGGCCATGCCGTCGAAGACGTCGAGGAGATCACCACCGGGTGGACTGATGTCGTCGTCGGTCGGGTTGTGCGGATCGAGGCGCACCCCAACGCCGACGCGGTCAGAGTCACTCATGTCGACCTTGGCGATGGCGACCTCCAGCAGATCATCTGCGGCGCGTGGAACTTCGACGAAGGCGCCGTGGTTCCGGTCGCGGTGCCCGGCGCCGTGCTCCCCGGAGGCTTCGAGATCGGGACGCGCGCCATACGTGGTGTGGAGTCACACGGGATGATCTGCTCCGAACGTGAGCTCGGTCTCGGAGAATTGCACGAGGGCATCATGGTGCTCGACCCGGCCACGCCACTTGGCGTTCCATTCGAAACCACCCTCGAACTACCCGACGTGGTGTACGAACTCGAGATCACCAACAACCGCCCCGACGTAATGGGCATGATCGGTGTGGCCCGCGAGTTGGCTGCCTGGTTCGACGTGGAATATCGCGCCCCCGACCTCTCATTGGTGACCGTGCCCGGCAAGCCGGCGACGGCCGTGACGGTTTCCGCCCCCGACGGCTGCAACCGGTTCGTCGCTCGGGAACTGATCGATGTCGAAGTCGGCCCGTCGCCGTTGTGGATGAGGGAGCGACTCCGCAAGGCGGGAATCCGCGCCATTTCCAATGTCGTCGACGTCTCGAACTACGTGATGTTGGAAATGGGTCATCCGCTCCACGCCTTCGACGCGGCTCAGATCGCGGGCGACACCCTCGAGGTTCGGTGGGCCGTGGACGGTGAGACTTTGGTGACACTCGACGATGTCGAGCGAAAACTGATCGCTCAAGACCTGGTGATCGTCGACGCCGAAGGGCCTACATCGCTCGCCGCCGTGATGGGAGGAGCTCGTTCCGAGGTGAGCGACACGACCACGAGAGTGTTGATGGAGGCTGCCTCGTGGAACCCGGCGACCGTCATGTATACGTCACGGCGTCATGATCTGCGCTCGGAGGCTTCGTCTCGCTTTGAGCGTGGCGTCGATCCAAACCTCGCACCGGACGCCGACGACCGCGCCTGCAAACTGCTCGCCGAGATCAGCGGAGCGTCGATCCTCGACGGAGCGATCGACGTGATAGTGAATCCGGCGGAACCGTGGACGGTTGTGCTCCCGATCTCGGACGCGCAACGCATCCTCGATGATCGGTTCACCCCGGAATGGTCCGCGGCGTTGTTGCGGCGACTTGATCTCGACGTGGTTGCCCACGGAGGCGATTTGGTGGTAACCGTGCCGACGTACCGGCGGGATCTCACCCGGCCGGCCGACCTCATCGAGGAGCTGGCCAGGCTGGCCGACTACGACACGTTTGCGGCCACCCTTCCGACAGGCCCCGCCGGGGGCCTGACCCCCGAGCAGGCCAGGGTGCGCCGGGTGCATGATCTGCTCCGCGGCCAAGGGCTCTACCAAGCCATGAACCTTCCATTCGTAGGTGCGGACGACCTTGTCGCGTTCGGCGTCGTCGACGGCGCCGGCGACCCGGAGGGCGTCGTCACCGTCAGGAATCCGCTGCGTGACGACCTCGCTATGTTGCGCCAGAGCTTGTTGCCCGGCTTGCTCAAGAACCTGCGGGACAATCGAAACCGGGGAAGTGAGCAGGTTGGTCTGTTCGAAACGGCCCGAGTCTTCTTCGCCAGCCCGTGGCAGGACGACCCCCGAGTGCCGGACCAGCCGCTCCGACTCGGCATCGCCATCACCGGACCGTTCGGCATTTCGCACCTTGGGAGCCGTCCGGAGGACGCCGACGCGAGCACCGCATTCGCCGTGGTGTCCGCCCTGGCCGCTGCCCTCGGGGTCGCCGTCGAGCGCCGCCCGGCATCACCATCGGGCTTCCACCCAACCCGCAGTGCGGAGCTCATGGTCGACGGCAACGTCATCGGCGTCGCCGGCGAGCTTCATCCTGCGGTCGCCGAACTGTATGAGTTGGCTGGCCGCGTCGCCATCGTTGAACTCGACCTGGCCCAACTCGTGGCGCTCCAGCCCAACGCTCAAATGGCGCCCGTTTCGACTTTCCCGCACGTCGACTTCGATCTCTCGTTCGAGGTTGCGGCGGACCTGGCAGCGGCAGATCTGATCAGCAGCACCACTGCGGTTTCTCCGCTGATCGAGCGGGCTCGGGTCTTCGACGACTACCGCGATCCGGATACCGGGCTGCGAGCTGTCGCCTTCCGCTATCGCCTGCGGGCTCAGGATCGCACCCTGAGCGGTGACGAAGTGGCCGCTGAACGAAGGAAGATGATCGAAAGGGCTGCAGAGCTCGGCGCAACATTGCGCGGCGCCACCTGACGCCGCGTGTACTGCTTGCTCAAACAACAAGGAGGCCTGATGGGCAACGACTACCTGATGGTGACCGACCTCGGCACCGACGGATTGGCTGAGGTGCTGCGACTGGCGGCCGACGCGAAGGCCAACCCCGGGCGATATGCCGGGCGGCTCGCCGGCCGCAAGGTCGGCCTGTTCTTTGAGAAGCCTTCGACTCGGACCCGGGTCTCGTGCGAGGTCGCGACAGTTGACCTGGGCGCCCACCCCGTGGTCCTCAAGCAAGACGAGGTCGGGCTGGGCAAACGCGAGGCCGTTGAGGACGTCGGCCGAGTACTCGATCGCTACCTCGACGTCCTCGCGTTCCGAGTCTTCGATCACGGCAACTTGGTCGGTGTCGCCGCAAGTTCTGAGGCGCCCGTGATCAATCTGCTTTCCGATCTCAGCCACCCATGCCAAGCTCTGGCGGATCTGCAAACCGTCGCCGAGCATCGGCTGCTGCCGGGAACCGTCCTCACCTATGTCGGCGACGGCAACAACGTGTGCCATTCCTTGATGCTCGGTGGAGCCATGTCGGGAATGCACATCAGGGTGGCGGCTCCAGCCGGATACGAGCCGTTGGGCAGCATCACTGCAGAAGCCACCGAAATCGCCACAGCTCATGGTGGCAGCATCACCGTGACCAACGACCCGATTGCCGGGGTTGCCGGCGCCGACGTGGTCTATACGGACGTCTGGACGTCGATGGGGCAGGAAGCCGAGGCCGCGGCCCGTCTCGCCCTCTTCCAGCCGTTCCAGGTGAACGAGATGCTCTTTGGCGAAGCAGCCGCCGACGCCATCTTCCTCCACTGCCTACCGGCCCATCGTGGCGAGGAGCTGACCCACGAGGTGATCGAGCACGAGCGTTCATTTGTGTTCGACCAGGCCGAGAATCGCATGCACGCCTTCAAGGCGCTCCTGCTGCACCTGACCGGAACCGGAGACTGATCCTTGGCGAGCGACTCAGCCGACCAACTCCTGGCCGGTTCGGTATTTGGGGTAGCGCGCCGACTACTCGGGTGCAGGGTGCGGACGGAGTTCGGCGGCGCCGTGACCGAGGTGGCGATCACCGAGGTGGAGGCGTACGCCGGTGCCGATGATCCGGCGAGCCACGCATTCCGGGGCCGAACGGCGCGCAACGGAGCCATGTTTGGCCCACCCGGGACGCTGTACGTCTATCGATCGTATGGGCTGCACTGGTGCATGAATGTCGTGGTTGGGGCCGTCGGCGTTCCCCACGCGGTGCTGCTTCGGGGCGGGACCGTCACTGAGGGCCTCGGCACGATCGAGCACCGCCGTGGCAGGATCGACCACCTGACCGATGGGCCCGGGAAGCTCTGCGAAGCGCTTGGGGTCACCGGTGACCATGATGGAACGTCGGTGCTCGATGGGCCGGTTCGGCTGCTGTCCGGTAGCCTGGCCGAGCGCCACACCGTGCTGGCCACCCCCCGGGTCGGCATCTCCAAGGCCATTGAGGAGCCGTGGCGTTTTGTCGTTGCCCGGTAGGCGGCTCGTGGGGCCCTGACCTCGGATGGCGGAACCACCCGGGTATCCTCGGTGCGTAATGACCACCATGACCCCAAAAGAACAGCACGCGTACCTCACGGATGGCATCGACATGCTGGTGCCGGAGGGAGAACTCCTTGCGCGGCTCGAGGAAGGACGACCCCTCCGGGTGAAGCTCGGCGTGGATCCGACCGCGCCCGATGTCACCCTCGGTTGGGCCGTCGTGTTTCGGCTCCTGCGCAAGTTCCAGGAGTGCGGGCATATCGGGGTGCTGATTGTCGGGGATTTCACGGCCCAGGTCGGTGACCCCTCGGGCAAGAATGAGACCCGGCGCCGCCTTGACGCGGTCGAAGTGGGCACCAACGTGAGTGGCGTACTCGACACGATCAAGGAGCTACTCCTTCCCGAACGGCTCGAGATTCGGCCGAATAGCGAATGGCTCGCGACCATGGACATGCACGACGTGTTGGAGCTGACGTCGACCTTCACGGTGTCGCGCATCATGGATCGCGACGACTTCACAAACCGTTGGGAAACCCACCAGCCGATCTCGCTCATCGAGTTCATGTATCCGTTGCTGCAGGCGTCCGATTCCGTGGCCGTCGAGGCTGACATCGAGCTTGGCGGCAGCGACCAACTCTTCAACAACTTGGTCGGCCGCGACCTCCAAGAGCGGCGCGGTCAGCGCGGTCAGATGGTGATGACGGTCCCCCTCCTCGTTGGTATTGACGGCAAGAAGAAGATGTCCCAATCGCTGGGCAACTACATCTCGGTCAAGGACGACCCTGCTGAGATGTTCGGCAAGACGATGAGCATTCCCGACGAGGCGATGGGCGAGTGGTTCCTGTTGGCGGCGGGCTTGCCGGCCGCCGCGGTCGCCGAGATCGAGGCCGGACTGGCCTCGGGGGCCCTCCACCCGGGTGAGACCAAACGACGGTTGGGAAGAGAGATCGTCACCATCTACCACGGGGCCGACGCGGCGATCGCCGCCGAGGCGGCCTTTGATCGGCTCTTCCGCCAGCACGATCTTCCCAAGGACATCGCCGAGTACACCCTCCCGGGAGAAGACCCGATTCGCCTCCCGCTGCTCATGAACTCAGCCGGTCTGGTTTCGTCGAACAGCGAGGGACGCCGCATGCTCTCACAGGGTGCCGTGAAACTGAACGGCGAGCGGGTGACGGCCGAGGAACTTCCCGCCGCAGACCTGGCCGGGGGAGTGCTCCAGGTCGGAAAGCGTCGCTTCGTGCGGCTGGTGACCTGATGGCCGGCGGGACTCGCAACTTCATCGCAGACGTCATCGTCGGTCTGGTGATCCTGGTGGTGGCGTGGTGGCTGCTCAGCTCGGTGATCGGATCGGTGCTGTGGCTGGTACGTCTTGGGGTTGTGGTGGCCCTGATCGTAGGCGCGCTCTACCTGGCGAGCCGGATCCGGGGCAAGTGACCAGCCGACCGGTCATGATGACTTGCACTACTCACCTGGTCGTGCCACAATGCCGCTCCAGCCGCCGGGATCACCCGGTGGCCTGCCACTGTCGCTCTGGCGGTGGTATACTTTGAGGCCCCTGCGGGCTTTCCGCGCGCAGGACACCGGGCTCCTTGACAACTGAACAGCGTGTCAAAAGCCAGCATGCGCTCGAGCTGGCGGCCACTTCGGTGCGCCGCTCAGGGAGAGCGTCATGTAAACAATTCGCTGCGTGACGCCGGCTTGTCCGGTTGACGAGGGCCTAGTCCTCGCGGGAACCCCGTTCCCGACGCAGCATCCTTTGGGGTCACTTTGTCCTTCGTGGATGAAGTGAACTCCGCATTAAGTTGCCGCACCCCTCGTGGGTGAGGTGACTCGATCGAACTTTCGATGGAGAGTTTGATCCTGGCTCAGGACGAACGTTGGCGGCGCGCTTAATGCATGCAAGTCGAACGAGAACCAGTGAGTTCGTAAGAACTCGCTGGGGACAGTGGCGAACGGGTGCGTAACACGTGAGAAACCTGCCCTGGAGACCGGGATAGCGCGGGGAAACCCGCATTAATACCGGATACCTTCAACGGACCGCATGGTCTGATGAAGAAATGGTCCGCCGCTCCAGGATGGTCTCGCGGCCTATCAGCTTGTTGGCGAGGTAACGGCTCACCAAGGCATCGACGGGTAGCTGGTCTGAGAGGACGATCAGCCACACTGGGACTGAGACACGGCCCAGACTCCTACGGGAGGCAGCAGCAGGGAATATTGCACAATGGGCGAAAGCCTGATGCAGCGACGCCGCGTGCGGGATGAAGGCCTTCGGGTTGTAAACCGCTTTCAGGAGGGAAGAAAATGACGGTACCTCCAGAAGAAGGCCCGGCCAACTACGTGCCAGCAGCCGCGGTAATACGTAGGGGCCAAACGTTGTCCGGATTTATTGGGCGTAAAGAGCTCGTAGGCGGCTTGACAAGTCGGACGTGAAAACCCGGGGCTCAACCCCGGGACGCCGTTCGAAACTGTCATAGCTAGGGTCCGGTAGAGGTGAGTGGAATTCTAGGTGTAGCGGTGAAATGCGCAGATATCTAGAGGAACACCAGTAGCGAAGGCGGCTCACTGGGCCGGTACCGACGCTGAGGAGCGAAAGCATGGGGAGCAAACAGGATTAGATACCCTGGTAGTCCATGCCGTAAACGTTGAACACTAGGTGTGGCGGACTTATCCACGTCTGCTGTGCCGCAGCTAACGCATTAAGTGTTCCGCCTGGGGAGTACGGCCGCAAGGCTAAAACTCAAAGGAATTGACGGGGCCCCGCACAAGCGGCGGAGCATGCGGCTTAATTCGATGCAACCCGAAGAACCTTACCTGGACTTGACATCATGGGTCTACCTGTAGAGATACGGGGTGCTTTTGCGCCCATGACAGGTGGTGCATGGCTGTCGTCAGCTCGTGTCGTGAGATGTTGGGTTAAGTCCCGCAACGAGCGCAACCCCTGTCCTATGTTGCCAGCGGATAATGCCGGGGACTCATAGGAGACTGCCGGGGACAACTCGGAGGAAGGCGGGGATGACGTCAAGTCATCATGCCCCTTATGTCCAGGGCTGCACGCATGCTACAATGGGCGGTACAACGGGCAGCGATCGCGCGAGCGTGAGCGAATCCCTTAAAACCGTCCTCAGTTCGGATTGGAGTCTGCAACTCGACTCCATGAAGCCGGAGTCGCTAGTAATCGCGGATCAGCAAAGCCGCGGTGAATACGTTCTCGGGGCTTGTACACACCGCCCGTCACATCACGGAAGTCGGTAACACCCGAAGTCAGTGGCCTAACCCTTGTGGAGGGAGCTGCCTAAGGTGGGATCGGTGACTGGGATGAAGTCGTAACAAGGTAGCCGTACGGGAACGTGCGGCTGGATCACCTCCTTTCTAAGGAGCGCTCGGGGTCTTCACGAGATCCCACGGCTGCGACACACCAATCTGGAAGGCGCTACGGCGCTTGAAGGAGAAGGGGTGTTGTGCCAGAGCTTCTAGTGGATATGTTGGCTATTCGGTCTTCTCGCCCGTCGTAGAGATGAGAAGGCTGGGCCGGTCACTTCGGTGGCCGGCAACAAGCGCACTGGTCGAAATACCAGGCGTGAGGACCGGACACGCTGTTTAGTCGTGAGGGAGTCCGGGGCTGATCGAAAGATCGGCCCTGACTTTCTTGGAGTTCCAAGAGAACTCCAACGAATCGATTTGATCGGTTTGTGCACTTTGAGAACTGCATAGCGAGCACGAAAGTCAAAGTATTCGATTCAATCCAAGCTACTACGGGTTGACGGTGGATGCCTTGGCGCTAGGAGCCGATGAAGGACGTGGCAGGCTGCGATAAGCCTCGGTGAGCTGCCAAGCAAGCGCTGACCCGGGGATGTCCGAATTGGGAAACCAGGCTGGGGTAATGCCCAGTCACTCTGGTCTGAACACATAGGGCCAGTAGAGGTAACCGGGGGAATTGAAACATCTCAGTACCCCGAGGAGAGGAAAGCAACAGCGACTCCCTGAGTAGCGGCGAGCGAAACGGGAAGAGCCTAAACCGATGTGGTGTGATAGCCCGGTGGCGTTGCCACATCGGTGTTGTGGGACGTGCCAGCTGGTTCACCGGAACCGGCAGAGAGTTACAAATCCTGGAGATAGTCGAAGCTGTCTGGAAAGCAGCGCCATAGGGGGTAAGAGCCCCGTAGACGAAATCTCTCAGGACTCTCGGCGATGTTCCCAAGTAGCACGGGGCCCGTGAAATCCCGTGTGAATCTGCGAGGACCACCTCGTAAGGCTAAGTACTCCCTAGCGACCGATAGCGGACTAGTACCGTGAGGGAAAGGTGAAAAGTACCCCGGTGAGGGGAGTGAAATAGTACCTGAAACCGTCAACTTACAAGCAGTGGGAGGAAGTCTTCGGACTTCTGACCGCCTGCCTTTTGAAGAATGAGCCGACGAGTTATCGATACGTGGCAAGGTTAAGCCGAGAGGTGTAGCCGCAGCGAAAGCGAGTCTGAATAGGGCGTCAAGTCGCGTGTCATAGACCCGAAGCCGAGTGATCTATCCATGGGCAGGGTGAAGCGAGGGTAAGACCTCGTGGAGGCCCGAACCCACCTAGGTTGAAAACTGGGGGGATGACCTGTGGATAGGGGTGAAAGGCCAAGCAAACTCGGCGATAGCTGGTTCTCCTCGAAATAGCTTTAGGGCTAGCGTCGTGCGTTCCGCGATGGGGGTAGAGCACTGATTGGGCACGGGGGCCAACAAGCTTACTAACCCCAGTCAAACTCCGAATCCCATCGCGCCAAGCACGGCAGTCAGACCATGGGGGATAAGCTTCATGGTCGAAAGGGAAACAGCCCAGATCGCCAGCTAAGGTTCCCAAGTCAGTACTAAGTGGGGAACGATGTGGAGTCGCCCAAACAGCCAGGAGGTTGGCTTAGAAGCAGCCATTCCTTTAAAGAGTGCGTAACAGCTCACTGGTCGAGTGATTCCGCGCGGATAATGTAACGGAGCTCAAGTACTGCACCGAAGCTGCGGGATTCTGTCGTAACCCCGGCGTACCTGCTTAGGCAGGCAGCGTCCAGGGGACAGGATCGGTAGAGGAGCGTCGAGCGGCCAGCGAAGCGGCGGCGGAAGCCAGTCGTGGAGGCCGTTCGAGTGAGAATGTCGGCATGAGTAGCGAATGAAGAGTGAGAATCTCTTCCGCCGGATGTCCAAGGGTTCCTGGGGAAGGCTCGTCCGCCCAGGGTTAGTCGGGACCTAAGGTGAGGCCGTAAGGCGTAATCGATGGACAACGGGTTGATATTCCCGTACCACCATACGCGCGTCCAGGCTAAATCCAGTTTGCTAAGGAAAGCCCTTCGGGGCCTACCGACCCAGCTGGTAGTAGGCCAGCAATGGAGTGACGCGGAAGGGTAAGTGGACCCAGGCGTTGGTTGACCTGGGGCAAGCACGTAGGGCGAGGTCTAGGCAAATCCGGACCTCACGAAGCCTGAGATGCGATACCGAGCCGCATAAGGCGAAGCCACTGAACGCCCAAGCCGCCAAGAAAAGCTTCTAGCTAGTTCGTACGGTGCCCGTACCCCAAACCGACACAGGTGGACAAGTAGAGAATACTAAGGCGAGCGAGAAAACTCTGGTTAAGGAATTCGGCAAAATGGTTCCGTAACTTCGGGAGAAGGAACGCCCCGGTAGGGTGATGGACTTCGCGTCCGGAGCCCGATGGGGTCACAGAAACCAGGCCCAAGCGACTGTTTACTAAAAACACAGGAGCGTGCTAAGTCGCAAGACGACGTATACGCTCTGACGCCTGCCCGGTGCTGGAAGGTCAAGAGGATGGGTTAGCTTCGGCGAAGCTCTGAATCCAAGCCCCAGTAAACGGCGGCGGTAACTATAACCGTTAGACAGACACCTGAATGGCGGTTGCAAAACTTGGCCATATGCTGGAATATCCGAGTATCCGGCGGTACTCGTTCATGTCACACATCGTTCCTACGGTGGTGCTATGAGCAGTGAAAACCCGCCCGGTGCGGACAATCAGCAGGAAACCAAAGCCACGACAACGACACTCGATCCGTACTGGATCGTTGGGTTTGTGGACGGTGAAGGATGCTTCTCTGTAAGCGTCCACCACAATCCGCGTAACGCCCGACGCACTGGAGGCTGGCAGCTCACGCCGGTGTTCCAGGTGTACCAGCACGAGAAAGAGCAAGTGCTTCTGGAGAGCATCCGCGACCACTTTGGTTGTGGCCGGCTCTACCACAAGGGACCAAACAGCAAGGTCATGACCTACTCGGTCGGCCGGCTGGGGGACTTGGAAGAACGGATCATCCCATTCTTCGAGGAGCACCGTCTGATCGTGAAGGAAGCCGACTTCAGCGCCTTCGCAGAGATCGTACGATCAATGCGGCGGCGTGAGCATTGGCTTCCGGGTGGCTTCGATCAACTGGTCCGGCTGGCCTATTCCATGAATCTTGATGGGAAACAGCGAGCACGACCGATTGGAGACATCCTGCAGGGATCCTCAGAGACTGTACGCCAGGCGCCGCAGTGAGTAGGCGGTGATGATACAGTCCGATCCTCATGGCGACATGGGGAGTCAGGCAGAAATGACCTGACCCGTAAGTGCGCAAGAATTCCACGCACAACACGAGTAACAAGAATGCCTAAGGTAGCGAAATTCCTTGTCGGGTAAGTTCCGACCTGCACGAATGGCGTAACGACTCGGGCACTGTCTCAACCAGAGACTCGGCGAAATTGCAATGTGAGTAAAGATGCTCACTACTCGCGACAGGACGGAAAGACCCCGGGACCTTTACTGCAGCTTGACATTGGGGTTTGTTATGTGATGTGTAGGATAGGTGGGAGGCTGTGAAGCAGCGGCGCTAGCTGTTGTGGAGCCATCGTTGAAATACCACCCTTCTCATAATAGGCCTCTAACCTCGGTCCGTTATCCGGATCAGGAACAGTGTCTGGTGGGCAGTTTCACTGGGGTGGTGGCCTCCTAAAGTGTAACGGAGGCGCCCAAAGGTTCCCTCAGTCTGGTTGGCAATCAGACGTCGAGTGCAAGGGCACAAGGGAGCTTGACTGCGACACTTACAAGTGGAGCAGGTACGAAAGTAGGGCCTAGTGATCCCTCGGCGGCATGTGGATGCGCCGAGGCCAACGGCTAAAAGGTACCCCGGGGATAACAGGCTCATCCCGCCCAAGAGTCCATATCGACGGCGGGGGTTGGCACCTCGATGTCGGCTCGTCTCATCCTGGGGCTGAAGCAGGTCCCAAGGGTCGGGCTGTTCGCCCGTTAAAGAGGCACGCGAGCTGGGTTTAGAACGTCGTGAGACAGTTCGGTCCCTATCCGTCGCGAGCGCAGGAGATTTGAGGAGATCTGTCCCTAGTACGAGAGGACCGGGATGGACGGACCTCTGGTGTGCCAGTTGTTCTGCCAAGAGCACGGCTGGTTTGCTACGTCCGGAACGGATAAGCGCTGAAAGCATCTAAGCGCGAAGCCGCCTCCAAGATGAGATCTCCCACCGGTTTACCGGGTAAGACCCCTGGTCAGAACACCAGGTTGATAGGCCAGAAGTGGAAGCACAGCAATGTGTGAAGCTGACTGGTACTAATCGGTCGAGGGCTTGGATTCGAATATCGCGATGATCGTGCTCGCTATGGAGGGCTCAAAGAGCACCTCAACAGGTTTCGGTGGCCATAGCGGCAGGGATCCACCCGTTCCCATTCCGAACACGGAAGTTAAGCCTGCCAGCGCCGATGGTACTTGGGCCGCAGGGCCCCGGGAGAGTAGGTCGCCGCCGAACACTATTAGATTGAGGCCGTCCTTCTAGGGCGGCCTCAATCGCGTTCGGGGCTGGACCGGGCGGACCACGAGCCGCCGAGGATCAACGAGAGAGTCCGAGCAACTCACCATGGCCGATGCAGACAAAGGGCGTTCGCGTCGCCGGACCCCGAGCAAGGGCGGCAAGCCGGCACGCTCTTCGTCCGGCGGGGGTTCGTATGGCTCCGGCAAGAGCGCTTCGGGCAAGAAGACCTCAGCCAACAAGGCCGGCGGACGTCCGTCCGGGTCGGGGAGTCGCGGTGCGACCGGGCGCGGTCGGAACACGTCACAAGGCGGCTACAAGGGTTCCAAGGCGGGCTCCGCCAAGGGCCGAAGCTCGACCGGTGAACCTGCCGCCGTCGATTCCAAACGAGCCTATGACTCGACCAAGCAGCAGCCCAAGCGCCGGGACCTGCGTGGGGCGGCAGTCGACCTTCCCCGCTGGGTGGTCGACGAACTCACCCGCGTCACTGCCAAGGAACGGGTTGCCGGCGCTCTCGAGGACCTTGGCGAAGCGGCTGCCGCATTCACCGACGGGCGCTACCACCAAGCGGTGCGCCGCGCCGAGCGAGCCAAGCAGTCCGCACCTCGCGACGCCACCGTCCGCGAGATCCTGGGACTTGCCGCCTATCGGGTCGGCGATTGGCAGACCGCACTGCGTGAACTACGCACCTACCGACGGTTCACCGGAGAGACCACCCACCTTCCGGTCGAAATGGACGTCCTGCGGGCCCTGAACCGCGACGAGGACGTCGAGAGTGCCTGGCAGCAGCTCCAGGACCTGGGGGCCCGGCCCGCCGTCACCAAAGAGGGCATCGTGGTGTACGGCTCCTATCTGGCCGACCACGGGCGCCTCGAGGAGGCCGCCAAGCTCGTCATGCCCCGCCGCATCAAGGACGACCCATTCGAGGAAGACCTCCGGGTTTGGTACGTAGCCTCCCGGGTCGCCGCCATGCAGGGCAACAGATCCAGGGCTATGGAGTTGCGCAACGCTATCCTCGCCTCCGATCCGGCGTTTCCCGGCATCGACGAATTGGAGTCGATGATCGCGGACGTCGGCTGATTGCTCGCGACGGAGAACTTGATGACCGCCCTCATCACAATCGTTTTGGCACTGACGGTGTCGCTGGTTGCCAGCTCAGAGGGCGCCGAAGTCGCTGATGCCGAGATCGGCACCGACGTACCCGACCTAGCGAGCCTGCGGCAACGACCGGTGGAGATCTCGTACGACGAGACTGGGAGTTGGGCCGAGGTGCTCAACCGACGCCTCACCGAGGCCGGTTTTCATGCCGACGACGGCAACACGTTCGGGCGACGCACCCGTCACGCCGTCTACGCCTTCCAGAAGCACCACGGGCTCGAAGTCACCGGTGTTTTTGCCGAAGAGATGTGGGATCTACTGGAGGTCGAGCCGGAAATGACGTGGCGGCGCGAGGCCGACCGCGTTGAGGTCGATCTCGACAAGCAAGTGCTGTACCTGATCGAGGACCGTGAGGTCGAGCTGATCATTCCCATCTCGTCGGGAAACGGCGGTACCTACCTCAACAAGGCAGGCAACCCGACCCGAGCGCGGACCCCGGAGGGCAAATTCGACTTCCAATGGCAAGCCAACGGAATTCGGATCTCCTACCTGGGCGAGCTATACCGGCCGTTCTACTTCAGCGGTGGCTACGCCATCCACGGATCACCCAGCGTCCCCAACTATCCGGCGTCCCACGGGTGCGTTCGGGTGACCAACTGGGACATGGATTTGCTCCGCGATCACTTCGAAATCGGCGAGACCGTCTATGTCTACGGAAAATACACCGAACCGCCGCCTCGCGAGGTGGCCGAATACCCTCCCCCCGAGTACCTCTGAAACTGTCACACCTGTTGCGTATCGTCGGAGACCCGCGCTTCCCGGACACCTCAGAAGGGAAACGCCGTGGACTACAACGTTGCTGTGATCGCTGGAACTCTTGCTGCGCCACCAGAGATCCGAGAATTCGACACCGGCTCTCGCCTCATCCGGTTCCTCATCACCACGAGAGTTGAGGAACCTCGCCATCGTGTGGACGTCGTCCCCGTGACACTGTGGGAACCAGACGATGCCCTGATTGCCGCTGACCTCCCCCCCGGTCAGCGGATGTGGGCGGCAGGAGCACTGCAGCGCCGCTACTGGTCTGCCGCCAACGGGAGACAGAATCGTCTCGAGTTCGTGGCCCACGCCATTGCGCTGCGAGACGACGAGGACAAACACGCCGATAGCGGGCCCGTGACCTCCGAGCACTAGATTCCTCGTCATGCGCAGAGTCAGTATCGCTTCAGGGTCCCAGCTGTCGGCCGACGCCGGCGCCGCAGTCGCCGATGAGGGCGGCAACGCCGTCGACGCAGCGGTCGCCGGGGTCATCGTCTCGATGTGCACGGATCCCGGAATCATCGCTCCCGGATCAGGCGGCTTCATCACCGTGTGGCCCGAGGGTGAAGACCCTGTCGTCATCGATGCCTACGCGGAGATGCCGGGTCGAGGTCTCCCCCCGGAGCGTTTTGGTCAGGGAGGCCGTGAAGTATGGCTCGAATACGGCGGCGGGATGCACACCATCATCGGCCACGGCTCCGTCGCCGTGCCCGGCGCCTTCGCGGGCTTTGGTCGGGCCATCGAACACTACGGCAGATTGCCTTGGTCCAAGGTCGTTCAGCCGGCGATTGATGCCGTCGAAGCCGGTTTCCCGCTATCGGGTGCCGCCGCGCACTACATGGCCTACGCCCACGAGGTGATCTTCGGGTGGGATCCCGAGAGCCGTCGCGTGGTCCACGATGCGCACGGACACCCGCTCGGGGCCGGTGACCTCGTACACATTTCCGATCTGGCCGACACGCTACGGCTCATCGCCGAAGAGGGACCCGACGTCATGTACAAGGGCGAACTCGGGGTCCAGATCGCGGACGCCGTCCAGGAAGGCGGTGGGTTACTCACCCGTGAAGATCTTGCGGCGTATCAGCCGGTGACTCGCAGCCCGATAAGGATCGAACTCGACGAGTGGACGGTTGTCACCAACCCGCCCCCAGCGGTTGGGGGAGCTTGCCTGGCCGCGATGCTGCTCCTGATCGAAGATCACCCCTTCGAGGCGTGGAACGCCGCCGAGGTGGAGACGTTGGCTCGAGTGCAGCGCGCCGTACTGCAGTATCGGAGCCGCCGTCTCGACCCCGACAGCTCCGATCGGACCGCCGAGGCACAGCGTCTGCTCGAGCTCGCTCGACTCGGAGACCTCGAATCCCTCATGTCCGCACCGTCAACCGTCCACACCTCGGCCGTCGACAGTGCGGCGTTGGCGTGCTCGATCACCGTTTCGGCCGGATACGGCTCCGGAATGATCGTTCCAGGAACCGGCTTCTGGTTGAACAACTCCTTGGGAGAGATCGAACTCCACCCCGAGGGGTATCACCACCATCCGCCTGGCGTTCGGCTGGTATCCAACATGGCGCCCACCGTTGCCCGCAGCGCCAACGGCTCCGTGCTCGCCATCGGGTCACCCGGCGCCGACCGGATCACGACCGCGATCAGTTCTGTCTTGCTGAACTTCATCCACCTCGGCATGTCCCTCAGCGACGCCGTCGCCTTCCCCCGTCTCCACACTGAGGTTTTTGGCGGCGTCCCCACCATCGCCTTCGAGCCCGGCTTGCCCGTCCACAGCTTTGATGGGCTGACCGCGCGCCGATTCCCGGATCTCTCGATGTACTTTGGCGGTGTCCAGGCTGCACTGTCAGATCCCGTCGCAGGTCTCTACGAAGCGGCCGATCCTCGCCGCACCGGTGGAGTGGCCCGCGGCGGGATCGAATAGCAGCTCTACCGGCTCCGTCGGCCTCAGTACAGCGGCCACGGCAGCGGCGGTCGATCTTCGGGTGGGCTCGGATGGACCCCGGCCTCGAGCAGACCATTGAGCCGGCGTTCGAGGGCCAGCAGGCTCGGGTTTCCGAGTGCGCTCCCGATTCGTTCCCCAAGACCGCCTGAGATGGCTGCAGCCAGTTGTTCCAGGGCGCCGACCACAGCGTCCGGGATCGGCGCTCCGGCGAACACCCACAACACCGTGCGCAGTTTGTCCTCCGGGTGGAACGTCAGGCCGTGGTCGATTCCAACCAGGCCTTGGGACACGTCAAGAATGTGGCCCAGCTTGCGATCTGCGTTGTTCACCACGACGTCGAAGGCCGCCATCGGCCAGAGTCGATCCGATCCTTCGCGCACCAGTGGGACTGGATCGAAGTTGGGATCGTGATCGACGAACCGCTGGATGGACCCCGTCCCGTACGGGCCGTCGCCGAGAACCGTTTCGGGCACGAGGCCAAAACCCAACGCCTCGCTCACCTCATATGCCAACACCTCCCGAACGGCCAGGGACTCGGGCGGAAAGTCCCAAAGGGGTCGTTCCCCGGCCGACGGCTTGTAGACAACGCGCACGCCATCGGTCGTCTGACCGAGGAGTGTTGCGTTCGAGGCGTCCACGAACCGGCCCTCGATCGTCGCAATAGCCGGCTGCCATTGGCTCACCGGTTCCATCGGAACCTCATCACGGTCGATGGTGGCGCAAATCCCCGTTCGAGGTGGGGCAGATGTGGCCGTCGGGGTCCATGGCGAGTCCACACTTCGGGCACGCGGGCCGGCCGGCAGCCACCGCGATGCTGCCCAACTCGACCACTGCCTCGAGCTGACTGGGGGTGATGGCGTACTCGTGCTGTTCATCGCTCTCACCGCCCGCCACCAGCAGCGTCACCATGCCGCTGGTTTCGCTGTAGCCGAGGTGCATTTCCGTCACGCGAAACTCGATCTCGTCGGGTGGCTCGAGTTGTCCTGCGGATTCCACACCGGCGCCGCCTTCGAAGTCGATTGTGGCGAGAAGGCCCTGGGCTTCGATCGCCAATGCCGCGACTTGGCCCTTCTCCAGCACGTACCAACGGCTGCGATCATCGACATCGACCTGGATCATGAAGATGCGGTTGCCGGGTTCACCAATGGCACCGACGACGAAACGCCTTGCAGCTCCCAAGTCCATCAGTGCTCTCCTCCTGCCGTGACCGAGCGATTGACGATTGGTACCGCCACCGATCCGGATCGGTATAGCTCGACAACTGATATCGACGCCGGCCCGACACTGAGACGATGGACGAGGTCGAGCGGCATCCCTAGATAGTGCGCCAAGACGACGCGGATGACGTCGGCATGGGACACCGCTGCTACCGCATCGCTGCCGTGGCGGTCTGCCATGGCCTCCACCGAGGCCACGGAGCGACGCTGAACTTCCTCGAGCGTTTCCCCCTGAGGAAACCGAAACCGCGACGCAGACGCCATGAGACGTTGCCAGGCCTTCAGTCGGTACAAGGACTTGAGCGATCGTCCGGTCCACGTCCCGTAGTCTGCCTCGATCAGCCCACGATCGATCATCGGAACCATGTCCCACGCCGCACCTATCGGGCGTGCCGTTTGGCGGCATCGCAGAATCGGAGAGGTGTAGACGGCCCGCGGCGGCAGATCGCCGAGCTCGCCGGCGACGCGTTCGGCCATGGTCACCCCTGCCGCCGACAGCGGAATCCCGGATTGTCGGCCGGAGAGGGTAACTCCTGTCTCGGCCGTGACAGCATGGCGGATCAGGTAGAGGCGCATCCGTGCAGCCTACTTCCACGCATCAACGTAGCGGGGTGCAGGTAGCATCGGCTCATGCTCGACGCTCGCACCTATCTGAGTATCACACTCGACCCAATCCGCCTTGCCGTCTTGGGGCACGCCGCCATCGGCCCGGTGAAGCTCGAGGAATTGAGTGACCGACTCGATGAGCAGCCGCGCCGCGTGGCCGAGGCGATCGGAAGTCTCCGGGCGGTTGGCCTGCTCACCGAAGACCTCTGTCTCGATCGCGACCAACTCAGAGCGCTTGCCACCAGCCTGCCGCGAGAAGCTGCGCCTGATCCCGGAATCGTCTCGGAGACGCTCTGGAACCCGGAGGAACGCGACATTCTCAACCGGTTCATCTCGGGTGACCGGTTGCGGGAGATACCGGCAAACCGCCGCAAGCGCCGGGTAGTGCTCGAACGACTGGCCATGGAGTTCGAGCCGGGGATCCGCTACGAAGAGACCGAGGTCAACTTCGCCCTTCAACTATGGAACCCGGACTACACGGCGTTGCGTCGCTATCTCGTCGATGAAGGGTTCATGACGCGGGCGGCCGGCGTTTACTGGCGCACCGGAGGTCGATACGAACCAGGCGATGCGTCCGCAGCAACCGCACACTGGGCTGTCGATGCCGAATCCGTGCGGGAGTCGTGAGCGGCGGCTCCTCCTACGCATTCGCTCGTCGCCCATGGTGGATTGCGGGCCACGCTGTTGCCATCGTCGGCATCATCGTTTTTGTCCTTCTCGGTCTCTGGCAGCTCGAAAGGCACGACGAACGCCGCGAGTTCAACGAGCGCCTCGAGGCCCGTCTCGAGGCGCCGACCCAATCTCTCGAGGGACTCGTCGCAGAGTACGGTGAGGATGGTGAGGTTCTCGACCTCCGAAGGGTCGAGGTGGCGGGCACCTATGCCGTTGCCGATGAGGTGATCTTGCGGAACCGAACCCAGTCGGGTCGGTCCGGTCACGATGTCCTCACCCCCCTCGAAACCGGTGACGGACGGGCGGTCATCGTCGACCGCGGCTGGGTTCCGATCGACGTCGAGGGGCCACCTGTGGTTGGAGCCGAACCGCCGTCGGGAGAGGTAGTGGTGTACGGGATCGTTCGCGCCACCCAGGAGCGAGGCAGCCTCGGCCCGATCGACCCCGCAACCGGCCGCCTGGATCGCATCTCCCGCATCGACGTGGACCGACTGCAACAGCAGACCCCCCAGGACCTCTATCCGTTCTCCATCCAGCTCGACAAGCAGAACCCGAGCCAGGCTCAGGACTTCCCCATCCCGCAGCCGGTGCCCAGCCCAGAATCCGGCCCCCATTTGAGCTATGCGATTCAGTGGTTCGTCTTCGCTCTCGTTGTGGCGATCGGCTACCCAATCCTGATGTGGCGGACGGCGAAACGGCCACGGCGCGGCGACATCGTTGGCACCGCGTGAGGGTTCGCGCTCGCTTCGTTCGGCGCCGAACGTCGATGATGGGAGTAGCGTTGCCCTAGGCTCCGCGATCACGAGGAGGGCGCTTGACCGATAAGATCTACTCAACCGACGCCTACGCCCGCAGCATGGACGCGACCGTCCTCGACACCGATCGCGACGACGGGCGCGTCCTCGTCGACCGGACCGTCTTCTATCCAGGTGGCGGCGGACAGCCTCCCGACACTGGAGCGCTCTGGATCGGTGATGACAAACTGGACGTTGTTCGAGTCACCCAAGATGGTCGGGGCGTCTGGCATTGGCTCGAAGGAGCTCTACCGTCCACCGGCACCTTGGTGCGCGGCGAGGTCGATTGGGACCGGCGCTATCAACTCATGCGAACCCATACCGCGATGCACGCTTTGTGCGGGGTTGTATGGGCCAAGTACCAGAGCCCTGTGACCGGCGGCAACATGAACCCGGGCGAGGGAAGACTGGACTTCGAACTGCCGAACTGGGACCCCGAAGACAAGGCCCCACTCGAAGAGGAACTCAACCGCCAACTGATCCGCGACCTGCCGATCGAGGTTAGTTTCCTACCTCGCGCTGAAGCCGACATGGACCCCAGCCTGATCCGCACCAAGATCAGCTTGCTTCCCCCCTCCCTCACCGAGGTACGAGTCATCGACATCGTGGGACTCGACCGCCAAGCCGACGGTGGTACCCATGTCGACTCCACGTCCGAGGTGGGAAACGTCAGGGTCATCAAGATCGAGTCGAAGGGGAAGGGCTTCCGACGGATCAGGCTTCGGATCGGCGAAGATTGAGCGGATCTAGGGACGCCTCAATGACCCAACCGGAATCGAACACCTCGGGCTTGGAGACAGAGTCGCGTCAGCGCGATCACCTCATGCTCTCGCAGCACCGTTTTGCGTTTGGGATTGCGGTTGTGTTTGCGGCGGCTGCGGTCTTCTTCATGGTCGTGATGGCCGTTGACCAGTGGCGTGACGCAGCTCAGGTGATCGATGACGCGGTGCGGGACTTCGCTCTCTCCGTCCGGTGGGGTCCGTTCACCGTTGGAGCGGTGATCCTGAGCTTTGTGGGTAGTGGTTGGGTTACCTGGCCGCTGCGCGCGGCGGTGGCGGTGTGGCTCGGCGTGCGCCACCGCTGGGAGGCGTTCTGGGTTTGGGTAGTCGCCATCGCCATCTACGAGCCTTTCATCGGTCTTCTCAAGCTCGGATACGCTCGGGAGCGACCACCCGACCCGCTGGTTGCCACCTACACGTATGCGTTCCCGAGCGGCCACGCCACGGTGGGGGCGGCGATCGCCATCGGTCTCGTCATCGTGCTCGTGCCGGCCGGTCCTCGCCGCCGAACCCTCGAGTTCGTCGCCGGATCGTTCGCGTTTCTCATGGCCTCCAGCCGCGTCTATCTCGATGCCCATTGGTTCTCGGATGTGGTGACTGGTACCGCCATCGGTGCTGCCGTCATGATCGGCGTCGCCGCCGCAGTGCACGAACTCGGCGATCGTTCTCACCGACGCCGTATCACCGAGGACTCGGCGCCTCGATCGCAACCATGACCTCGCTCAGTGGTTTGCGGACCAGATTGGGGACGACACAGTCGTCTGCCGGGTAGCCCACTGGAAACAGAATGAAGGGTCGCTCGTTGGCCGGCCGGCCGAGCACCTCAGTCAAGAACGCCATAGGGCTTGGCGTGTGGGTGAGGGTAGCCAGACCAAGGCGATGCAGGGTGGCGACGAAGATCCCACAAGCCAGGCCCACGCTCTCCTTCACGTAGAAGTTGTGGCGCCGTGAGCCGTCGGGGTTGACGCCGTAACGCTGCTCGAACACCACCACAAGCCACGGCGCCGTCTCCAGGAACGGCTTGCGCCAATCGGTGCCGAGTGGTTCGAGCGCCTCTCGCCAGTGCGGCGGGATTCGACCGCCCTCGTAGTTCTCGTATTCCTCAGCTTCCGCAGCCTCGCGGATACGCCGCTTGGTGGCGGGGTCACCGACCAGAACGAAGGTCCAGGGCTGGCGATGTGCACCAGAAGGCGCCGTTGAGGCGGCCCGGATGGCGTACTCGACGACGGCACGGTCGACGGGTTCATCGCTGAACTCACGCACGGAGCGCCGGGCATCCATCTCCTGGTAGATCGCTTGAGCCGTGGCCGCCAGGTCGGCAGACACAGGGCGGGGCAATCTGTACGGCACGAACCGTTCGGTCGATCTGGTCATGATCGCGAGCCTACCGAAACGTAGAGCAGGCCATCCGGCGTGACATCGTCGGATATCCGACATCCTCTCAACACGACCTTGGGTTGGTGCCGTGGACCCCAGGCAAGTAGTCGCTCGGTCGGCAAACGGGAACAGTCGGCCCGGCGACCGTGTTGCAGCTCTAGGAGGCCGACATGGACAATGCAGATCAGCAGCACTTCGCTTGGCTGGCTCGTTCCTTCGGGCGCACCGACTATCTCCCATTGGCGCCCGCGGACCTCGATGCCCTGGGCGGTGCCGGTGAGTACATCCAGAAGTACCCCGGGACCCATCTCTTCAAGGAAGGCGCCGACGCCGCCGCGGCCTTTGTCATCCAGAAGGGCCAAGTCGAGCTCTACCGGACGAGGGCTGCAGGGCGCCGGGTGGTGGGAAGAGTTGGCGAAGGCGCCGTCATCGGCGACATCGCCATGTTCCAGAACCAGCCATACATCTCGTCGGCCCAGGCGCTTGATCCGGTAACCGCATTCCGGTTGGATCGCGCCAAGCTGCTGCCGATGTTGATGGAGCGCCCCCGCATCGCAATGCGGTGGCTGGTCGCCGGCCTCAGCCAGCTCGAGGCCACGCAGCGTCGTGTCCTCAAGCTGATGCACCGCACTGTGAAGGAGCAGGTCGCCGAGATGCTCCTCGATGAGGCCGACGGCTACGGCGAAGTCCACCTCTCGCAGAGCAGCCTCGCCACGTTGCTGGGGGCCAGCCGGCAATCGGTCAACGAGGCGCTCTCAGAGCTTCGCCGGGAGGGGATGGCAGAAACGGGCTATCGGTTGATGAGGGTGCTCGATCGTGACGGTCTCGCCCGAGTCGCCGGGCGAGACCAATGACCGGCAAGGGCGATCTTGGCGAGCCGACTCAATCGTTGACGCTGCTCGACTACCGGCGCCGCGTGGCGGATCTCTACCGAGAGGTGCGTGACATGGGCGGGGGCGAAGACGCTTGGCATCACTGGACGAACGGCAGAGACGCCCTGTTCCTCAGCCACCCGCAAAGTCCCATTCCGTCCGAAGAGCGAACCACGTTCATCGGCTTGACCTACTTCCCATACGATCCCACGCTGCGATTTGAACTCCCCCTTCAGCCACTCGCTGGGGAAGGCCCAGCTCGACTGGGTCACAGTGGCAAGGGTTCCACCGGGTTTCGTGTGGTCGGCTCCGTGTCGGTGCCGTTCGGAGGGGACAACGAACACCTCGCCGTCCACCGCCTAGACGGGTACGGCGCTGGACTCTTCCTCGCGTTTCGGGACGGAACCAGCGGCAGCGAGACGTACGGGGGCGGCCGCTATCTGCTCGACTCGACCAAAGGCGCCGATCTCGGCAGCACAAGCGACCAACTGGTGGTCGACTTCAACTTCGCCTACCACCCGTCATGTGTGCACAGCCCTCGGTGGTCGTGCCCTCTCCCACCGGCGAATAATCGCCTGACGGTGCCCGTCCACGGCGGCGAGAGGCTACGTTGAGCTATCGGCGCCACAGAGCGGCGAGGAGCAATCCGGCCACGGCCCCAAATGCCGCGCCGGCAATCGATTCGCCCCCGGCAGTCGCAAAGGCTCCGAAGGGCGGTCCCTCCATCCACCCGGCTACTGCGAGCAACGCCGCAGTAGCAACAGCTACCACGAACCCAACTCCAGAAGCAAGAACAAGCACCTTCATCCCGGGAGCCCGGTCGCAGTCGAGCACCATGGCAACCGGAAGCGATCCCGCCACCAGGATGGGAGCGAGGTGGTACGTCACTTCGGGGCGGACGGCGGCCGCGATCAGCCAGACGGCGGCGAGGCCGGCGGTGTACAGCAGCCCGCGTTGGACACGTCGGCCAACAATGGGAATGGTATCGGTGGTCATGTCGGAACTGAACCTTCCGCGCCGACACCGTGTTCCCGCCATCGCGACAGATTGACGGAGATACGACACTTGGCCACCCGACATAGCCCGACGTGTGGTTGACATGGGAAGACCGCCGAACCAATGAGCAACATCATGAGCACTGATCGGACCATTCTCCGCTTCGCCGGGCTCGGCGCTGCCTTCGCTCTTCTCGTTGCCGCCTGCGGCGCGCCCGACGACGCCGAAAGCGCTGCGCCGTCACCCAGCACTTCCGATGCCGCGTCCTCGAGCGCAGCGCCGACCACGACCCCTGCGGAGCCGGAGGTCACCGCGGCGGTGGGGGTGCTGCCGGAAGGTCCCTCGGCATTGCAGACCCGCAGCGCAGACGAGTTCCCCGAGCCCCTGGTTGATCCCAGTGAGATCATCTCCGGCGGACCCCCTCCCGACGGAATCCCACCGATTGAGGACCCGGTGTTCCTCAACGTGGCAGAGGCTCTGGATCTCTTGCCGGCTGCTGAACCGGTCGTTGTGTTGGAGATCAATGGCGACGCTCGGGCCTATCCCGTCAGGGTGCTGATCTGGCACGAGATCGTCAACGACACCGTAGGTGACGTGCCGGTGTCCGTGACGTATTGTCCCCTGTGCAATTCGGCCGTCTCGTATCGCCGGGAGGTACGAGGCGTCGAGACCACATTCGGCACTTCCGGCTCACTGTTCGCGTCGGCCCTGGTCATGTATGACCGCGCTACCGAGTCGCTGTGGACCCACTTCGACGGCCGTGCCGTTGTCGGCGTCTTGGCTGGTGACCAACTCGAGGCGATATCGTCGCCGCTGCTGGCGTGGGAAGACTTCCGGACGACGTATCCGGATGGTCTCGTTCTGGACCCCGACGCGACGGGCTTCAGTCGTCGCTACGGATCAAATCCCTACCAGGGGTACGACGATCCGGAAACGGATCCCTTCCTCTTCAGGGGTGTGCCCGACGGACGCGCCCGGGCGAAGCAGCGTGTCGTGGGTGTGACCCACAATGACGAAGGTGCGGCGTATTCCATCGAGTTTGTGTCAGGCGGCGCCGCCAAGGCGACCAACGTACGGTTGGGTGGAGACGACTTGGTGATCCTCTGGAAGGCAGGTCAAGCAACCGCCCTGGAGAGTGACGAGATCGCCGCGGGGCGAGACGTGGGATCAGTTGGCGTGTTTCGCGCCGAGGTCGACGGTGTGACCCTCACGTTCGGGACAGAAGGCGATCGGTTCCTCGATGAGCAGACGGGCTCAGAATGGCTGCTGAGCGGCGAGGCCGTCGACGGACCACTGGCCGGCAGCAGACTCGATCGGATCAACCACCTCGACACGTTCTGGTTTGCCTGGGCGACGTATCAGCCTGGTACCGCACTCGTCGAGACGTCGTAGGAGCCTCAAGCCGGCGCTTCGGCCTTGGCCAGCAGATAGCCACGGGCTCGTTCTGCCTTCGGAAAACGATCGACCAACTCCCAGAATGCCGTGCTGTGGTTTGGCTCCGACAGGTGGGCGAGTTCGTGAACGATTACGTAATCGAGCACCCAATCGGGCGCAGAGGCTATTCGAGTCGAGATGCGTATCCTGGCGGTGTCAACCGTGCACGACCCCCAGCGGGTCCGCTGCCGATCGGACCATACGACTTCGGCGGCATGGCGGAGGCCAAAACGTTGACTCAGCGCGGCGGCTCGGGCGGTCAGGTCGACCCGATCAGCCGCCCGGCGCCGGTCGAAACGTTGCTGCATGGTGTCGACCCAATGGGCCTCCTCGTCGTCACTGAGATGAGCGGGGATCGAGACACGCAAGACACCGTCGATGACCTGGGCGGACACGGTTTTTCGCCGACGCGGGCTGCGGATGACTTCAACCTTCATCATGACGGCGATCGTAGCGAGGTGGAATGACACGAACGTGTTTCGCCTGCTTCCAGCGACTTGACAGATGAGATACGTTGACGTCAGAAGGTGCCGATGGTGGAGTCGGAGGAGGTAGGGATGCCCTGGGTTTGGACCGATGAGCTTGCCGAATTGATGGATCACGACGAGGCCGTCAACGGTGCGGATCTCCGCAAATGGAAGGCTCAACCGATCGGCCTGGCCGTACCCCCGGAGTGCGATCTTGCCACCTTCGGTCGCCAGTTGCTCGGCTCGGCACATCCTGCCAAGGCGACTCACGCCGGCCCGCCCGTCTGTGCCTGCGGTCGACAAGACCAGACCTTCGCCACCGAGGAGGCCTCGGCGAGCGACAGCTGCGTCTAACATCACTGTGATGGAAATCACTCCGCACTGTGCGTGGTGCGGCGACGCAATGCCGACCCAACGGGGGAGGGGGCGACCTCGCCGGTACTGCCGCCCGAGCCACCGGCAGCGCGCCTACGAATCCCGTCGCGAAGCGCAACGGCGCGGGCTTGGCCCCGACGAGGTACTCCTCTCGCGGCATTCCTGGCTTGCACTGCGCGACGCGCTCGCTCAGCTCCAGGAGGTCGGTGGCCGGGTGGCGAGGGATGTGGCCGCCGGCGACATGCCTCAGGCCGACTACGTGCAAGCGGTCGGCCGACTCAACGCTGCGGTAACCGAGCTCCAAGCTGTTGCCGTCGAGCCAGAAGCAGCCTGGTAGCCGCCCGCCACCGCATCATGCCTCATCCAGAGCCAGGAACTCGTCGCACCGGATGAGTCTCAGCACCAGTTGGACGGGTCGCTTGGCGAGGCTGAGTCCTTCCGCGGCAGGAATGAGCCTGGGGTTCGACAGCGAATGGACGACGCCACCACGGACGATCTGGCACTCACCGGCGGCCAGAACATTGCGCACCCAATCGGCGCCGGATCCATAGGTGAGGGCGAACACGAACCCCCCGTCGACCCGAAAGGCCGCGAGCGGTACCTCGTGGTCGCGGCCGCTGCTCCGCCCGCGATGGAGCATGACCACCCACGGCGGCAGCCGGCCGGCGAAGAGCATGAAGAACCGATTGGTGAACCTACGGTTGAACCGGGCGAGCCAACGGGGGAGCGGCATGGCGGCAGGCTACCAACAGGATCGGTCGAACAGCGTCGCGTGGGACTAGAAGGCGAACCGTCCGAGCTGCATCCGCTGCGCCTCCATCAACTCCAGTTCCCGAGCCCCGGAGATCACGACATCGGGGTCGGGGGCAAATTCGAGGTCGGGATTGCGGTCCGAGTAGGGCACCGCATTGAGGATGACCTTCATCGCGTTGAGTCGCGCCCGCTGCTTGTTCTGAGACCTGATGATCGTCCACGGTGCATCGATCGTCGAGGTGCGTTTGAGCATGCGGTATTTCATCTCGGTGAAGTCGTCCCAACGGTCCTGGGCCTGGACATCGACCTCGCTCAGCTTCCACTGGCGCAGAGGGTCATTGATCCTTCGCTCGAAGCGACGGGCCTGCTCCTCCTTGGTCACGCTGAAATACAGCTTGACCAGGACGGTGCCGTGACGAACGAGATCCTTCTCGAAGCCGGTTACGCCCCGCAGAAACGCCTGGTACTCCTCTTCGGTACAGAAGGCGAAGACGGGCTCGACCATTGCTCGGTTGTACCAGGAACGGTCGAAGAGCACCATCTCGCCGCCACTGGGGAAGTGGACGATGTAGCGCTGGAAGTACCACTGCGTCTTCTGCTCCTCAGTCGGTTTGCCAAGCGCAACGACCTGGTAGTGCTTCTCATTCATGTAGCGGGTGACCCGTCGGATTGCCCCGCCCTTACCGGCGGCGTCGCGACCCTCGAAGAGAACGATCATGCGCTTCGACTGCTCTTCGAGGTAGCCCTGGAGCTTGAGGAGCTCGACCTGATATGGGCGCAGCTGACTCTCCTTGTTCTCAGTCCTCGACGCCTTCTCGAGTTTGGCCTCGACTTCGGCGAGACGGATGCGGAGCTCTTCCTCGGTCTCCGGCACCGCAGACTCGGCGACACGTAGATCCGGCGTGCCGGGCGTACCTTCGGAGCCGGGCGTCGTCATGGGGAAGTCCTCCTCGATAGAGTGCCCAGAGCTTACGTTGACCACCCGGGGTTCCTCAACCCGTCAGGTTTCGTCACTGTGATGTTTTGCGATTTTTTGGGGGACCGGCCTCGGGGGAGCGCGGCCGGGAACACTGGACCGCTCGAAGCCACGGCGCGGCCGCCATCGGCACGACATGCACCTCGACAACCTTCGACGAAGTCTTCCAGGTGGTGGCTTCGGAGCTCCCGGGGTCGGCGTGGTCCGGTTCGCCCGTAGATCGGTGCGACCCCCGCCGACATGGGCTGAATCCCCCCGGCCATGGTCCTTGGCTCCAGCCACTGACACCCGTAGAGTTACGTCACTGTGACGCAACGGACCCGGACCAGGAGATGTGAGTGGTGTGGGGCAGAGTTCGCCATCGGGGGTCGCACCGGTCGGCCACCCAAGTTCTGCCGACGCAGTCACCGCCAACGCCACTACGAAGCCAGGCGTCTCGGAAACGGCCGAGGACTATCCAGCGACGAGGTTCTGTTGGCGGTCGGCGACTACAAACGCCTTCGCGACGCGGTGTACGTGCTCGAGGCGGCCTTGGAGGATGTGGCCGCCGATCTTCAGGGGGCACCGACCAAAGCGGACTACGCCGCAGCAATCATGCATGTGCGCCTGGCGGCCGCAGAAGTGGTCGAGGCCTCGCCGGAGCCCACCGCAATCGGAGATTGAGGGTTGGAACCAAATGGAGGCTTGTCCCATAATCCACGTTATGTAAAGTTCGAGCAGAGCACGAGGATGTGACTTCTCCCCTCTTCTGTGCTGTGATTGCTCAAAGGAGCGGACATGCCCTACCCACGATGGTTGGCCAAGATCAACAAGCGGGTCTTCAACCCACGGTCGATAAGAAGAGGGACGTACCCCGTTGTCACCCATGTCGGTCGGACGTCGGGGCAGTCCTACCAGACACCACTCGATGCCTACCCGACCAAGACCGGCTACGTATTGGTTGCCAGGTATGGCCCCAAGTCGGACTGGGTTCGAAACATCCTGGCTGCCCAAACCGCCACTCTCCGAATAGACGGTGAAGAGCACCGACTCGACGCGCCGCGATTGGTCTCCCAGCAAGAAGCCCTGAATGCTTTGGTTTCCGACAAGCCGCCGGCCGACTTCACCAAAGCCGAAGACTTCCTGTTGATGGACAACCAGACCTAGGCCCGAACTCGGCGATGAGACGCCGGTAGACCAGATCTGCGACGCGCCGTTTGAGGGCCGGGATCGCTCCCAACCTCGCCCCATGCGCAATCAGCGCACAGGACCCGGATTGCTGACTCCTCCCGATTGGCAACTCTCGATCACCACATCGCTCCCACTGGTGCTCCACAGCCAGTAGTCGCCTTGCGGAAGATCCATCAACGTCCACGAACCCTCGGTGATTGTGCTCTCGGCCACGAGATTCCCGACCCTCCCGGTCTGCTGATCGTAGGTGGGCGGGCTCGAAGCCAACCCCACGTACACCCCGCCTCGACCCACGTCGGAATCCAAGACACCGCCGTGTTGAAACACCCTGGCCGTAACCCACACGCCGCTGCCGTCAGTGGTGAAGGTGGCGTATCGATCGGAGGCCCGTAGCGGGTCGCCCAACTCCAACGCGGTTCCGGAGCCCTGCTGGCAGGGGCTCGTCGCCGACGAGGTCACTTGCGGCGATGATCCTGCGGTCGTGGCTGGCGCATGATCTTCATTGGCCACTCCTTTCGCTCTCCTCCCCGCCGTTCTGAAGGCAACGCCGATCATCCGGCTCTTCTTGGAGGATCGTTGTCTCAACACGCTTGTTGCTATATGCAACGGTCGAGTCCCTGAGATCCACGACCGGGCGGGCAGCGCCACCCGCGGAACCCCGGCGGGCACACAACCGCTCAGATGAGGTCGTCTCCAATCAGCCGTGTCACAAGGTCGAGGAACCGCGGATCCCGTTCGGGGCGATAGCCGGTCTCGACGTGGCGACCGAGCTGTATCTCCGCTGCTGCCGCCAGTTCGGCCGACACGGCTCCGGACGTCGCATCCTCCGCTGCTCGCAGCAGCAGCGCCACTTGGTGGGTGCGGATCAATCGCTCGAGCAAAGCTCGGAAGTGGAGGGCACCCTGCCCGGGTTCTGCGACGGAATCGGCCACGCTTGCCGCCAACTCCTCGAGTTCGCCTTGTGCCCGATCGGCAACGAAGCCGAGGTCGGTATCGGCGATTCCCTTGAGGATGATGGCAGTTCTGTCTATCACCGTGCCGGCGAGCCCGAGTCGGCTCAGGTCTCGGAGTACCTGAGCCGTGAGCACGTTGTGCGTACCTTCCCATTGCTCGTAGACAACGGCGTCACGCAAGAGGCGCGGCAGAACACTGAACTCCTCGATCGCTCCGTTCCCACCCAGGATTTCGATCGCTCGACGAACCACGTCGGTCGCGGCAAGTGAGCAAGCGAGCTTGTTGGCGTTGACCAGGTAACGGTGGAAACCAGTGTCCGCCGCGACAGCCGCCGGCCCGCCCATTGCCTCGATATCGACTGCCTCGTCGAGCGCGGTCAGCTCCCAGGTGCTGTACAGCGCAGCCAGCCACTCCGCCTTGATCTCCGCCAGCTGGCGCCGAACCAGAGGGAAGTCACCAATCCGGCCACCGAAAGCGGTGCGTTCGGCCGCATAGCTGGATGCTTCGAGGTAGGCACGACGCATGATGCCGACATCTCCGACGGCATTGAGCCAGCGGCTCGTGTTCAACATCGCAGTGACCATGATCTTGAAACCGGCGTCGAGCTCACCCACTAGATGGGCGCGGGCACCGTCGAAGTCGATCTCGCCCGACGCCATCGACGTCGTCCCGAGCTTGTCCTTGAGTCTCCGAATCGAGAATCCGTTTGGCGATCCACTGTGTTCCCGGGGAACAACAAAACAGCCGAGGCCGGCTGTACCGGATGATGCAGCTTCGGGACGAGCAAGCAGCAAGAACAACCCGGCATCGGCAACAGAGCAGAACCACTTCTCGCCTGTGATCTCGAAGCCGGCGCCGGCCTCCACCGCAACGGAGGCGTTGGCGCCAACATCGCTGCCGCCCTGGACTTCGGTCAGAAACTGGGACGCACGAAGGGCACGCCGGTAGTCGTCGGCGGTCAACGCATCGAGGTAACGATCTTTGAGCTCGGCGTCTCCATGGCGCCGCAGCACTCGAACCGCCCCAGTTGTGCAGGTTGCGGCGCACATGTGACCCATCTCACCCTCGAGAGATGCGAGGTAGAAGAGTGTTGCCTGCTCGAAGGAAGCTCCGGCCGTGCCGCTGTGTCGCAGCAATCCGGATTCCCAGGTCAACTCACCGACTCGGTGGTAGGCATCGTGGAACCGAATCGACTCGATCCGGTTCCCTAGACCGTCGTACTTGATGAGTTCGGGGAGATGGGTTCGATAGCTCTCGACGAGGGGACCAATCTCAGAGGCCACCCGTTGTCCGAATGCGGCTCCAGAGTGCTCAATGGCAGCAAGCCGCTCGCCACCGACATAGCGGGCGAGGACCAGACGCAGATGCGCATCGGTGGTAAAGGGATCGGCCGGAAAGCGATCCCGCCAACGGCTGAATGCATCTCTAGCGATCCGAAAGGCATCTGCCATGAATCCAATTGTGGCACAAGACACAGAGTCGGCGGAAGCCCCTGAGCGTCGCGGAAAGCGGGAGTGTCTGCCTAGGGAGTCTCGTAGAGGAGGAGACCTGTGTCGGTGGTATTCCCTGCAAATCCGGTGCGTTCGACGCCGAAACCAACCCGAGCATGTCGCATCAGGTGGCGAACCTCTGGTACATGCGCGCCACCGTGCCGAGTGTCCGCATCGTCATTGGCCCGACCGCGTTTTCGACGGCCGTGACCGGCAGCAGTGATTCACTGATCCGACCGCCGGCCGGCAACCAGAGCCAATGTGCGTCGACGAATGCGATCCGGTCATCGGGCGTTACAAGACTCTGCACCTCGGCGACCGTCTTCTGATCTGGCGCTTTGCGCAGGAACGAAACCTGGATCCGGCCCTCCGTCCTGCTCATCTCGTCTTTCGTGAATGGCTGGGCCTCGAGGACGGAACGAAGGTCGCCGGCCTCCCGTACGAAGGCCGGGGCGTCGAATCCAAACGCTTCGGCCAGGACGGGTTCGATTCGTGCGGCTTCTGCCGTGGTGGGGTCTTCCGTGCGGAAAGCGATGTTGCCGGCCGCCTGGTAGGCGACAACATCGCTGAATCCGAGTCTGACGAACGGTTCGATGGTCTGCTCGTTGGTGAGTCTGCGGCCTCCGGTGTTGATGGCACGAAGGAACGCGAAGTAGCGCTGGGCGGTCATCGGTGGCGACCGTACCACCACCCAGACCTGGTGTCAGACGCTGCGGTGTCGCCATCGCCTCTTGCGGGGTGCTCATGGCACCGTTGGGCCTACCGCTCGGACAGATCGAGCCGCTTCTGCTCGTCCGCTCCCCCTCGCCGACCGGTCCGCCACGAACCACCACGAGCCCGAACTCAACCTTGACGGAGAGCACACGATGGGGTCTGTCGTATGCCCTTTCGTAGCAGCCAGGAAGGGGCTACCGCCATGTCCACATCGCCGGTCGGGTTGATTTACGGACAGGATGACGTTGAGGCAGAATGGCATTGAGGAGGAGCCATGGCCACAAGCACACGTCCCCCCGGCGTCGGGGTACCTGCTGCTCTCGAAGGCGCCGGCCTCATTGCCTGGAATCTGGTTGCGACCCCGTTCGTGGGACGGAAACGCCTGCGCTGGGGCACGCAAGAGACCGAGGCGACCGACCCACTTCCCGGTGATGAACTTGTTCCAGACCCAAAGTGGTCCTACACCCTCGGCATCGACGTCGCTGCACCGCCTGAAGCGGTCTGGCCGTGGATCGCTCAAATCGGGCAGCGGCGCGGCGGCTTCTACTCCTACCAGACGCTGGAGAACATGGTGGGGTGCAAGATCAGCAACACGACCGAGATCCTCCCCGAGTATCAACACCCTCAGGTCGGTGATGAGGTCTACCTGCATCCAACGGCACCGCCGCTACGGATTGAAATCGTGGACCCGCCCCAAGCGCTGGTTCTCTTCGGCTCACCGGCCGATATCGCTGCTGAGGAAAGCTGGGGGGCCTCTACGTGGCAGTTCAGAATCCGGCCCGGATCAGGCGGGAAGAGTCGAGTCCTCACCCGTGGCCGTAGTGACTTCTCCCCCGGTTGGGCAACCCGGCTCGCTTTCGGGCGCTTCCCCATCGAACCCATCACATTCGTGATGAGCCGCAAGATGCTGCTGGAGATCAAGCGCCTGGCGGAAATGGGACGCTAGGTGCCCAGCAATCGTGTTGTGGATCAGGAGTCGCGGAAACCCTTGCCGTCCAGAATCTTCTGGACATACTGCTCGACCCGCGCTTCGCGGGTTTTCGCTTGCTTGGCTCCTGAGAAGTAGAGGTTGTACTCCCGTTGCCGACCAGGAGTCAGTGCCTTGAACGCCGTGTTCAGCGCCGGGTCCTGGTCAAGGCGATTCTGGAACTCCCCGACCAAGATAAGCTCGGGTGCCGAACCCACCTCGAGGCCCGACTCCTCAACATCGATGGCCTCGTCGATGTAGGCCTTGACGGTGTCGCTCAGCCGGGCCACGTCCTCAACCGATGTGAACCGAATACGGCGAGCCGACCGTGAGTTCGGCCCCTGTTCCTCGAGAATGCCCTCAGGATCGTCGAGCAAGGCGCCCTTGAAGAACATCAGAGCGAGGAACTCCTTCATCTCCTGGAGAATGGCGATGTTCCCGCCCTCATAGCTGTAGCAGGGCATGCCCCACTTGATGTCTTCGGTCAACCCGCAGCCGAGCAGGATCGGCCGCAGGCCGGTCATCTCGTCCGGCCACTTCTCAGACCGTGTGATGTACGCATCAACCTTGGGGTTCACTGCGGCTCCCATCAACGACGCACCGGTCCGTAACTGCCGGCGCTGTCAGCAAGACTACCGATGGGCAGCGGTCCGAGCGGCGAGACCAGTGCCCGGAGCTGCGGCACTCGGATCAGGCGCCGTCGTCCCTCCAGTCGAGTACCCGGAGAGCGCGGTGGGTGTTCCAGCGGCTTGGTGTCCCCACCCCGCCCTCGAGGTCGAAGTAGACACGACCCGGATGATTGCAATCGAGCAGCCACCCGGCGTAGGAGGACGGAAAGTAGGCGCCACCATCCCAGAGTCCATCGGGGCCCTCCAACGCGGCACGTTCTGGGCTGCCATTGCGGCGGCAAACTTGTCAACGGAAACGGTGCCTCAAATCCGTCACCGACACCCCCGCGGCGACTATCCCCACCCATCTCGGCATTCCTGAACCCACCAACTTCACCAAGTTCTTCAGGCGCAACACCGGCCAGGGCCCAACCAGCTTCCGACGGCTCTATCGCCGTTGACAATGTGCCCGGGGACCTGTTGGACCCAGGGTCGACACGCGCATCCAAGCCGCAGGTGAATCACCTCACGAGTAGCAGTCCGGATGGTCGCGTGGGCCAGGCGGCCGACCGCCCAGCTCGGATCATCCTGCACCGGCGGCGCGAGTCGGTGCCAGATCGACCCCTGGCCACTATGAGGGACCAACGACCCTCGTTGTCCGCTGCCGGCGACATAGGCTGATCCCGAGGAGGTGGTCACATGATCAATGCTGGGACCCACGGCGCAGTGACCTGGATCGACCTGTCGACACCCGATGTCAAGGCCGCAGCCGAGTTTTATCAAGAGCTCCTGGGGTGGAGCGACGTTGTGGTGTCCCCCACTCCGATGGGGGACTACTACATCGGGGTGGTTGGCGACCGCCAGGTCGGCGGGATGATGGGGCAGGAACCTGAGTTGGCTGGGACCCCGCCCATGTGGACGGTGTTCGTGTACGCAGATGACGTCGACGCCACTGCAGCACGAGTGGCCGACGCCGGCGGCACCGTCCTCACGCAGCCGTTTGACATTCCCGAGGCCCGGATCGCCGTTGTGGCCGACCCGGCGGGCGCGATGTTTGGGCTCTTTGGCGGTCCTGAGATCGAGGGAGAGTTCTACTCCGAGGAGATCGGCCGGGTCTGTTGGGCAGAGCTGATGACCCGGGACCCGGACGCGGTCAAGGGCTTCTACGGCGACTTGTTCGGCTGGCAGCCTGTCACCGAGTCGGCCGCCGGGAATCCGTATACGACTTTCAAGCTGGGTGACGAGATGGCGGCGGGCATGATGATGATGCCCGATGAGGTGCCCCCCGAGGTGCCGCCGTACTGGTCGGTGTACTTCACCGTCGCCGACTGCGTCGGCACCGAGCGGAGGGTCGCCGAGATGGGTGGCGAGGTTTACGTCTCGACGATGAAGCTCGACATGGGCAAGTTTGCCACGTTTGCCGACCCACAGGGAGCGAACTTCAACATCATGGAGTACGCCAACTAGGGGTCGAGCCCTACGCGGCAGCTCGCACTGGCACCGGTCACCCGGGCGTGTCGGACTCAGGTCGTGATTCGCCTTGGAACCGTCGTGCTCGGTGCTGCCGATGTCGACCGCGCGGTGTCGTTCTGGTCGCAGGTTCTGGGTACGGACCATTTCGCCTTCCGGACGAGGACGACGGATTCACGGTCCTCGCTCCCCCGTCAGGTAACGGGACAAGGGTGGCAGTGCAGGGGGCGGACACACCACCCCAGGAGCATCCGAGAGTCCACCTCGACCTCGTCGTCGACAACACTGCCGAACAGGAAGCAGAGATCAAGCGCCTGGTCGGCCTCGGTGCCCCCCGAGTGCCTTGGGAGCTGTACCCGGTTGATGTGGTCGTGCTGCCTCCACAGCCCCGCTCAGTCGCCGGCGGCGCGGTCCCGGGAGAGTAGAAGCGCGTACAACACGGCCACCCCTGCGTTCTCGGCGGCGGAGGCATATCTCATCCTATGGAATGCGTCCGTTGGTCCCGAGCCTTGGGTGAGCGCCTTGGCCGCCATCCCAGCCGCGAATGCCAACGATGCGCCGGAGACCGCTCTCACTGCCCGTCGATCCGAGACACCCCACATCCCGAGCTGGGTGAGTCCCAGCGCGGCGTATGCGATCCCAATGACGTGGACGGCATCCACCGCACTCTTCGGAGCGTCCGCATCGACGTACCACGACGTCGGCTTGAAGAGGTTGGTGCCGGCACGGACCAGGAACACAACACCGTTGAGTATCAAGGTCGTCTTCAGCGGCTTCACTGCGAAACCCTCCTCCCGCTTGCCTGGGTAGGCAGCGAGCGTACCAAGAGCAGCTCCTCGCCGGTTTGCCCGCCGACCGACTCGCGGACGTCTTGAGGCTCGGCCAAGTCAGCTCAACCGATCGCACCGCCGGATGTGGTTCCAGGATTCTCGTGGCCACCGCCCTCCTGGCTCTCGGCGTTCTCACGCTCGTTGCCGGGTTCGGCGTGATTGTGCTCCGTCGCCGCAACCGGCACGCGGCGTCTCCTGGTCAGACGGATCGATTGGCATCGCCACGGGAGGCGGCCTGTCACCGAGTTCGCTGCGACGGAGTTCAGACGTGTTGATCGAAGAGGATCACATTGCCATCCGGGTCGGCAATCGTGAAGCTTGCCGGACCGCTTGGAGTCTCCGCCGTTGTGTCAGAGCTCAACTCCATCCCTGCCGCTACCAGACGGTCTCGGAGCTCACGCACGTCGGTGAATGACTCGGCGGGCTCGCCAAGACCCTCCCAGCCGGGGTTGAACGTCAGGATGTTGGCGTCGAACATCCCCTGGAACAGGCCGATCACGCTCATTCCATTTGCCACGATGGTCCACGACTCGCCGTCGCCGGCGACCATCTCGAAGCCGAGCTCTCCATAGAAGGCCCGTGAGGCAGCCATGTCCTTGACCGCCAGGCTGACCGAAAACGTCCCGAGGTGCACGCGAACCCTCCGTGGTTGGGCTGATTGGGCTTGGTTGAACTCTACAGATTGCAGTGCCGGCTCTGCGGGCTACGGTCTTCACGCCGGAATTCCATCGAGGGAGACGGCCTCCGAACGGGCGCCGCATTCGCTCGGGCTTGACCGGCTGTGCTCAGCGCTCCTGTACCCGCAGCACCCCCTTCCCCTCACAGCCGACAGTAGGGCTGAACCGGCAGCGGTCGACCAAGCGCCGTCTGGGACATCAGGCCCTACCCGCAGCGCAGCGCCCCAAGCAGACTCGACTCGTGGGCGAACAACCGCTGTCGTCGGCGAATACCAAATCGGACTCTGGTGAGGAAAGGCCGCCTGGAACCTCCCTCGGTATGCGAGCCGTGCCGTGGATAGTGGTGGCTGGGTTCGTGGTCGTCGGGTTCTACTCCGTCGTGCCACCGGGAGCGGTTCCGGCCGACGCTCCCGAAGGCGACTTCTCGGCTGCCCGTGCCTTCGATCATGTCGAGGCCATCGCCCGCGCTCCACACCCGATGGGATCGGAAGCCATCGTCGAGGTTCGCGAGTATCTCCTTTCCGAGCTCGGAGCGCTTGGGCTCGAATCGGAACCTCAGGTGGTTTCCGCCCCCGACTACTTCGGCGGTGGCGGCAGCAGCGTCGAGGTCATCAACCTGGTTGCCAGAATCCCCGGAACGGACAACACCGGTGCCATTGCCCTCGTTGCCCACTACGACACTGACCCGCCCACTCCGGGCGCCAATGACAACAGCGCTGCGGTCGGCGCACTCCTCGAAACGGCCCGCGCCCTCCGCGCCGGTGCCCCCCTTCAGAACGACGTGCTCCTCCTGTTCACCGACGGTGAGGAACCTGGCCCTCGATACGGGTCCACGGCCTTTGTGAACGACAACCCGGCCGCTGACGACATCGCACTCGTGATGAACCTCGAGGCATTGGGCACTTCGGGGCCGTCGTTGGTGGTCGAGACCAGCGGCTCCGAAACTTGGATGGTGCAGCAATTCGCCGCCGCGGTTTCCAACCCCACCGCGTTTTCGTTCATCGGCGAAACCGTTGCGCACATCGGCGATGTGGGCACGGACTTCGATCCGTTTCACGACGCGGGTGTCCCCGGCGTCCACGTCGTATACCTCCGTGGCTCTCCCGTCTACCACCTTCCTGCCGATAACATCGAGTCCGTCAACTGGAACTCACTCCAGCACCATGGTTCGAACGCTCTTGGCCTCGCTCGCCACTTCGGAAACCTCGACCTGGCAGCGACACCCGAAGCCGGTGATTCGGTGTACTTCACACTCCGCCCCATCTTCATCCAGTATGCGAGCGGGTGGTCGATCGCCGCCGCGGTCGTGGCCGCAGCTCTCCTCGTTCTCGCCGTAGCCAAGGGCCGGCACGCCGGCGCCATTTCGGCCGGCTCGCTCGCTCGCCGCGCCGGTGTTGCCCTTTTCGTCACCCTGGCCGCAACGTTCGGGGCAACATTGACCTGGCTCCTCGTCACGTCGCTGCGTTCAACACCTTCCGTCTTCGAGGGCTACCTCTATCTGCTGTGCCTGCTCGGATGTGGTGCAGCATTGGGAATGTGGCTCAGCGGTCGCATGTCCGACAAGCGATCGGCTCATCCATTCGGCTTCGTTCTGGCCTGGGTCTTGCTTGGTCTTCTGACGGCGTTCGCCGCTCCCGGCTTCAGCTACTTGTTCACCCTGCCGGCCCTTGCTGCCGCTATTGCGCTCAACTGGGATCCCGGCAGCAGCAACACGCTTGGCGGCATCCGCTTCGCCCTCGTCGCCGCGCCAACCGTCATCCTCCTGACGCCTGCAGTCGACTTCTTCTTCCAGTTGGGCCAGCCCCGACCCGGGAACCCCGATTCCAGCATCCCGGCAACGGCGGCAGTCGCCCTGCTGCTGGCCTTCCTGGCAGGTGGACTTCTCGTTGACGTGTGGCGCAACCCGCACACCGCCGGCGAACCTGCGGCCAACGTCGCCGCTTCCCGTCCCTGAGCGCAGCCCGCTGAGCGCCCTGTCGCACGCACGGCAACCGGTGTACGGTTGCGCCCGTGAACCTCCAAGTCGACGCCATTCTCTTCGACAACGACGGAGTCATGGTCGACTCACACGAACAGGTCGAGCTCGCCTGGCGCCAACTCACGGCCGAGTTTGGACTCGACTACGACATGCTGGCTTCAGAGTTGGTAGGGGTCCGGGCCACCGATACCCTCGAGCAGCTGCTGTCACCCGGGGATGCGGCTCGGGCAGTTGCGCGTCTCGAGGATCTCGAGGTTGGACTCGCCGCCGCCGTGCGTCCGTTGGCAGGGGCAACCGACTTGATCGGACGGCTCCCCGCCGGCTCATGGACCATCGTGACTTCGGCCAGTCTTCGCCTCGCCACTGCACGGTGGACAGCCGCAGGCATCACGATTCCGTCTCGGATCGTCACCGCGGAGGACGTATCACGGGGCAAGCCCGACCCCGAACCCTTCCTGACGGCTGCCCGATACCTCGGAGTTAGCCCAAGCCGCTGTCTCGTGTTCGAGGACTCCTCGTCGGGCGGTGCCGCAGCCGATGCGGCGGGAGCGCAGGTCGTCGCAGTTGGGTCGCAACCTTGGGCGACGCAGCCGGCCGCAAGAATCAGGGATCTAACCCAGGTAGCCGCGCGGTACGACGGCGCCCTCGGCGCGATCACCGTCCAACTGACCCCGCAGTAGAACGTTGTGCCAACGGGCGGATCTTGTAGATCCCGTTGTCCTCGTCAGCGCCGAAGGTTCGTACCCGTTGGCGCCCACATCCTCAGGCGTCGACCGCGGGTGGTCTCCTGGTTGGCACCGCGTGGCGCTGGTCTTTGCGCTCGACGACCTGTTCCGCCGGAGCTTCGCTCGGCGTCAGCCGACTCATGATCTTGTCGGGACGCCGACCCGCCCGCCGCATGGAAGGGAGTTCCTTGCGTGTGACGCGCGCCGGGGCGACGTGGTCTGTCTCCAAGCGGCCGGTTGGGTTTGCCGGAACGGCCCGCTTGAGACGGGTGACCGCGGCGACCGGTTTGGCGCGGCGTCCGGCTAGCTCCTTGACTTCGGCATCGGTGAATGCCATCGGCTCCGCGGGGCGCCGGCCGGCGCCGTCACCAGACATACATTTCCTTCACGCGACCATCCTCGACCCGAACATCCGTGTTCCGGTTTCCGTCCTTGGCGTGAGCCGCCAGAACCGCGAAGTTGGTGCATGCATCGTCGTGGTCGTCCTCGAACTTGCGCCACGCTCCGTCGATCCAACCGTGGACGTTCGATCGCTGCTCGTTGCTCCAGAGCGCGTCGACCTTCTTTCCGGTGAGCCAAGCCATGTGTCATCTGCCTTTCGTGTTCGTCACGGTCGCACGTTGTCCAGGTGGAGAATGCCGCCTGCCACACGGAACACTGCGTCGGCAGCCTTGAGTACGGCGTCCGGTGGTGTGGCGTCTTGCACGGCGGCCTGGTCGGGGTCCGCTGCGAAGTAGGTGCGGTGGGTGGTGCCACCGGACGTCACCTCCATGATGCCGACGAGCGTGTCGGGAAGGAAACGGGGCGACTCCATGGCCGTATCCAGGAATCCGCTTCTGGCCAGACTCCGTCCCAGCTCCGACAGGGTCTTGGCATCGGCTTCATAGCCGTCGTTCGAGGCGTGACGACCGCTGACCTGGCAGTCGAGCTCGCAAGCTTCCACGCCTGCTCCGGTCGCCTCGAAGGTGAACCGATAGCGCTGCTGTGGTGCTCCGCCCGAGATGCGGAGCGAGATCGACAAATCATCGTCGAACTCTCCCTTGGCTGCTCGGTTGAGCGCACTCTTCAGCACATCCGACTGGTCGAGGGGTTCCGGGCTTTGCTTCTGTACGTCGTTCATGATCGCTCCTAGACCGCGACCGTGGGCTGGCCGAGCCGATCGCAGAAGGGTGTGCACAGTCGCTGCACCACCTCCGTATTGTCATCCATCACCGTTCCGGTGTTCACGGGGCTGCGGCTCGGGCAGACGTCGGTTTCGGCGTATTCGTCGGGGTGACCCAGAAGGTGCCCGTACTCGTGAGATGCAACGTCGCCGGAGTCGTTGGTATGCCACAGGCCGAGATTGCTGCGCCCCGACCCCTTCTTCACTCGGACGACCTTGTGGGGATCGGAGTCGGTCCAGATGACCTGGAAAGTCAAAGCGCAGGAAGGACAGCCAAACCGATAACTCCATTTGTCCTCGATACCGCGCTTCCACCGACTCTTGACCTCGGCGAGCAGTTCGGCCGACACATCGCCGTCGGCTTCGAGCTTGATGCGGGCCGTGATGTTGGTGCCTTGTTGGACGAAGGCCGCCGTCCATCCAAAGACGCACTCGGACACTGTGAAACTGATCTCTTGCGCCGCCGGCGGCGCCGAGGGCGAGAGGTCGTAGATCTCAGTGATGTACCAGCGGTCTCCGCGCAATTCCTCGCTGACTTTGACTGTGGCGTTCTCCGCCTTGGCCTGCGCGGCGAGGACGAGCAAGTTCGTGCAGGCGTCGGCGTTTGCGTCATCGAGTTTCCGCCAGCCTGCGCCACTCAGGTACACCCACGCGTTCGACCGCTCTTCGTTGGCCCACAACCCTACGATGCGGCGATCACACGACACGGCCATACCGTTCCCCTCCTCATGCGACGACGGTCCTTCCAAACGTACACGCGGTCAGCCGCCCATGGGCGGGTTCTTGTGACGCCGACGGTGGAGCCTGGGCACGAAGCCGGACCTCAGCGCAGAAGGGCACAGTGCTAAGCAGCAAACCCGTCCGGTCGGTACCCTGACGTCAAGGAAGCCGAAACGTCGGAGGGGCAGCATGGATCGAGTCGTGGACGGGGTCTACCAAGTCAAGAAGGGCTTCCGGGCGTTCGTCATCGACGGCGACGAGGGCCTGACGCTGATCGATACCGGCTTGCCGAAACGGGCGTCCGTGTTCGTGGAGGGGATCCAGTCGATCGGTCGCTCCATCTCCGATATTCGCGCCATCCTGCTCACCCACAGCCACGCCGACCACGCCGGCAGCGCCGCCCAGCTCAAGCGTGACTCTGGGGCCGAGCTCTACTGCTCGGCAGCCGATACCCCCGCCGTGCAGGGTGCCGAGAAGGAACCGACGCCACCGGTCCTAGACCGGACACCTCTTCAGATCCTCAAGCCGTTGATGGCGCTGATGCCGAACCCGGAGCCCGCCCCAGTAGACCATCAGATCCAGGTCGGAGAAGGGCAAGCGCTGCCCGAGGACCTGGTTGCCTACGCTTCCCGGGGCCACACCCCGGGCCACACCAGCTATCGCCTCGAGCGCGCCGGCGGGATCCTCTTCGTCGGCGATGCGGTGCTGCACAAGGGTGGGACGATCAACCGAGGCTGGTTCAATCGGCCGACGCCGGACATCGACCAGTCGGCACGCGCTTTGGCCGCGCTCGAATTCGAGGTCGCCTGCTTCGGTCATGCGGACCCGATCCCGAAGGGTGCGAGCGCCGCCTTCAAGGCCTACGCGGCAAAGCTGTGAAACCCGGTTGAGACGGGTTGGCAATCTAGCTGCCGGCCGTCTTCTGGTTCAGATCGGGCCGGCTCTGCCATGGCGGCCCACCCCTCCGGCACCGCCTCCGCAGCGTCGAGCCGGCCCCCCGGGCTTAGGCCCCCATGTCATCAATTGCTGCGGTCATTTCCTCCGGGGAGACGTCACGGATGTGGGTGTGGAGCGACCACTGATGACCGAAGGGATCGACAATCACAGCGGAACGGTCCCCGTAGAACTGATCAGCCGGCTCGCGCAGCACCGTCGCTCCGGCCTCCACGGCTTGCGCCACGATGCCATCCACCTCATCGACATACTGGTGGAGCAGAACGCTGGTTCCCCCGAGCTTCGCGGGGTTGGCGGCATCACCTGCCATGTCGTCGGGAGCATCCGCCAGATAGACAACCGCACCGTTGATCAATAGGTCGGCGTGGCCGATGACTCCTCCGGGCATCTCCAAACGATATCTCTCGGTAGCGTCGAATGCCGCCTTGTAGAAGTCGATGGCAGCCGACGCTCCGTTGATCATCAGATACGGGATGATGCGGTCCTCGAGGCCGGCGGGAATTGGGTCGACCATGGCTATGACTCCTCTCCTCGGACTCTCAGATCACCCTACTCACGAGAATCCTCACCTCTGGTTGCCGCCTTCTGCGGCGTGGGGGGCTGCGCTGAGGCTTTGAAGCGAGCCGATCAGCTCGGGCTGATTGACCAGGCGCGTTGCCCGGCCCCATGGCCGGATCCGGCCAGCAAGCTGGCCGGGACAGACGTTGTGATTCGTGATCAACTGAGCCTCGACAACCGCAGCGTCGTGAGAAGGGCACCGAACTTGGCAGTATTTGCGATCCTCATTGGAGTCCTCGGGGTGGCGTTCATCGCCATGTTCGTGTGGTCGCTGCTCGCGATCCTCACGACTCCGGAGTCCACGTGGGAGGCCGCCGGAATGAATCAGTGGATGTGGCTGGCCGTCGTCATCTTCCTGCCCCTCGTCGGCTCGGTTCTGTTTGTCGCCGTGGCCCGGCCGGCGCTCGTAGGCGGCGACCGCGAGCCGATCCCCTCGAAAGACAAGGTGGCTTCATGACGATCGCAGGCCTCGAGCTACTCGTCGGGCTCATCGCGCTGGGTTCCTTTGCCGTCTTTGTGTGGTCGCTCTACACGATCCTCACGACTCCGGAGTCCACGTGGAAGGCCGCCGGAATGAATCAGTGGATGTGGCTGGCCGTCGTCATCTTCCTGCCCCTCGTCGGCTCGGTTCTGTTTGTCGCGACAGGCCGCCGTCAACTCATCAGAGGCAGAAACCGCCGCGCCGGCGTGCCCGGAGGCACAACAGCATGAGGCGCAAACCAACGAACACCCCGCCCCCAAGCTGATTCCCTGCAGCTCGATCTATGCGACACCGTCCTCTCGGCGGTGATGGGAGGTCAACTCGCGCAGCGCCTCGGGTCGTATCTCTGAACCACCCGCGCAACGAGAGCTCAACAAGCAGCGGACTCCCGAAGGGCGAGCTCCCTTTGGCCTTGGGATCGGGCTCTCTACTGGACTGGTGGCAGGGGCTCGGCTTGGTTCGAAAGAGCGCCTCGGAAACTCGCTCGTCGGCTCAATCCGGACGGCTGCCGAGGTACAACAACACCGCCCGCACCCTGCGATTGGTGTCCTCTTCTGGGGACAGATCCAGCTTCATGAAGATCGAGTTGATGTGCTTCTCGACTGATCGGGCCGAAATGAATAGGGCTTCGCCGATGGCTGCGTTGCTTCCACCCTTCGCCATTTCAGCAAGGACCTCCTGTTCCCGATCCGTAAGACGGTCGAGGACGGATGGCCGGTCTGTAGCCCGAGCCTCGATCAGAGCATCGACCACCGTGGGGTCGACGACCGAACCGCCCGTAGCCACACTCCTGAGGGCGGAGGCCAATTGGGCAAGATCCCCCACCCTTTCCTTCAGCAAATATGCCCTGCCGGAGGAGCCATCCTCAAACAGCCGCAGGGCGTAGTCGGGTTCGACATACTGGCTCAGGACCACGACTCCGATCTCCGGATGTTCGGACCTGATGAGATTTGCCGCCCTGATGCCTTCGTCGGTCTGGCTCGGAGGCATCCGAATGTCCGTCATTACGACATCGGGCAAGTGCTCGGTGACCGCCGCGATGAGTCCGTCGAAGTCCTCGCACACGGCCACCACTTCGACCCCGTTGTCCAACGCCAAGACCGCACTGATGCCTTCGCGCATGAGCAGATTGTCCTCAGCGAGGACGAGACGCAGAACCATGGCCGGAGACTACCTGCTGAGGCCGAAGCGGGCGCCCCTTCGACCTCGACCGGCCGAGGTCTACGCAAGTTAGGGGGATTCCTCCCGTTCAGTCCCAGAGCGTGGGGTGCAGGGTCACCGGTTGCGAGATTGGGGTCTCTCCGGGTGGCGCCGGGCCGACGAGCCGTTCGAGCAGCGACCCCCAATCGAAAGCCTCGGTCACCTCTGAAGCTCGGATCAGCACCAACCGATCCGCCGGCACGTAGGTCGGCAGGATGGCGTTGAGGATCGTCTCGATCTCGTCCCTGAAGCGATCGTTGGTGCTGCGGACCCCGTCGGCTCGCAACGGCACATCGGGCAGGAGCCTGACGAAGAGATCATAGGTATCGCACCACGTCGCGATGAGGGGCCTCACATCGAACGGATCTGTGCCTCCGGTCACCCGCAAGAAGTAGGCGAAGTTGTCGATCACGGCACGGTCGGTGACCAGCACCTCGGCGCGGTTGCGCAGCTCCAACTCCTGTTGGATCTGCGCCATGATCACCCACAGCTGAGCCTCGGGTGTGGCGCCCTCGTTGAGGCCGAGCGGATTGAAGCGAATCACCTCACGCCCGACTTCGACGCTGCGTCCGCTGCGGCCCACGGCGCCGGCAAACGAATGCACTGCGTTGGTCTTCCTCACGGAATGGGATCCGATGAAGGCGATTTTCAGGGGTGAAGACATGGTCAGGTGGCGTTCCGTGGCTCGTTGCCCGCACGGTACCTGCTGGCAGTGAGAACGCCTCACACTGCCGCCCCGGCCGACGCGGGTCCGGGGCTAGTGGTCCGTCTCAGAAACACTCGCCGTGTCTCTCCGGCCCTCGACGCACCACTATGCGCCGTCGCCGGATTGCAGGATCAGCTCGACCATCTTGTCGGCGCGGCGCACCCTCGTCTCGGGTTTGACCGCCTCGGCGACGTGTGATGCGAACTCGCGCTGGTGCGACGGGGACATCGACTCAAAGTGCGCCTGCGCCTCCGGGTTGGTTTCGAGGGCCGCTCGCAGCTCTGCGGGAATCTCCATGGCCCCAGTATGCCTGGTCCCCGCTCCCGGCGATGTTCAGCGGCGTTCGTTGCCTCGCTTGTAGTTGCCGGTCGCTCTCGCCATCAACTCCTGCTCGTCACCGCTGCTGAGATCGTTGAGGAACCGCTCCGCTGCGTGATCTCGCAGGACGGCGGCTTGCCGGCCGTGATGTGAAATCACGATCTCCTCGTTCTTGCGCCGCACGTAGCTGAACCCAGTTGGCTTGGCCATGACAACAAGTCTCCCACGCCGGCCGGGACGCCGTGGGCGTATGGCAAACGTGTATCAGAACCTCGTTCCGGTGGTCATGTCCTGCAGAGGCCACAAGGGTGTGGTGCCAGGACCGGTTTTCGACCTGCGCGTGGTCCGTGGGGTTCGCCCTTTGCCTCTGCCTTCGGCAACCGCCGAGTGGAAGGACCGATTCGGGCCGTGACGGCCCGAGGAACGAAGGGAGCTGCCACATGGCAGACACCAAGAAAGCAGCGGCAACCATCCGCGTTGAGAAGACGCGGAGTGGTTTCCGGGGACTGGTCGCAGGCAACCCGAACTACTTCGGCAACCTTCCGGCCAGCGGTTTCAAGGCCGTCAAGAAGCTGGCCTCGAACACAAACTACGAAGAGCTCACCAGCGTGGGCTACAACCCGCTCCAGCGGCGCCTCTACGCTACGTTCGACATCAAGAAGTCGGGCGGATACAGCGGCGACCTCTGCGACGACGGCTCAACGGAGTACGTGCGGTTCTTCGTCGACTTTGGGTCGGGATGGGTGGACGCCGGACTGGCTGCGACGGATGTTCACGACATCCCCGCAGGAACGGACTGCGCCAGCAAGGCCACCCACCCGCTCGCCTACTCGCTCGAGGTGCCGTACGCGCCACCGCGCAAATGGTGCCTGACGCCGCAACTGCCCAAGGTCCGCGCCATCCTGTCGTGGAACGCCGAGTCCCCGGCCGGGGATCCCAACTTCAAGCCGGTCTACGGCAACGTGAAGGATTGTGCCATCCAGATCGACAAGGGTTGGCATCTGGCGGCGTTCCTCGACGACCTGGTCACGAAGGTCGACGTGCCGCTCGATCTCCTCGAATCGCTCAAGCCCGTGCTCGTGCCGATCGATCCGCAGTTCCCGGAGATTCCGGACCTTCCGGAACCGCCGTACCCGGGACCGGATCCCGGACCGCTGCTCTCCGCCAAGCAACTGACCGTCGATGAACTGGTTGAGAGGTACTCGACCCCGTCTCGATCTCGACGGGTCAAGCTGTCCGTCGAGCCGCATCGCCTGGCGTTCGCAGAGGTGCAGGCGATCAAGGCGCAGCCGAGCATGCTGGCGGGCGCAAGCCTCGCCGCAACGCTCGACAAATACGGCATCGGTCTCTCCGACTTGATCGCAGCCGAAGAGGACACGACCGGGAACATCTCCTACGAGGAACTCACCGATCTTGGCCTCGACGGCAATCGGGAGAAGCTGGTCGCTACCTACAAGGTCAAGAAACAGACCGGATTCTCGGGAGGCTTCTGTACCGCAGGCAGCACCGAGTACGTGGCGTTCTGGGCCGACTGGAACGACACGTGCGAGTGGGAGTACCTCGACACCGTCGAGGTCAAGGCCTACGACTTCTCAGTGCTACCCGATGGCGGCCTGTGCTACACGGCGTCTTTGCCGGTCGATCTCGACGACTTCAAGGAGAAGTGCACGGATCCGAAGGTTGCCCGAGTGCGCGCCGTTCTGTCATGGAATACACCACCGTCGACGACCGACGCCGATCTGGTCCCCACCTGGGGCAACCGACTGGATGCCCATGTCTTGGTGCCGCGCCTCGAAGGGTCCCCGGGCACGTTGAAGCTCATTGGCGGCATCAGCACCGAGTTCATCGGCAACGCCACCGGTATGGCATCCGCGACCGCCAAGTTCGCCGATAGCGGAATCCCGGTGTACTCGCCGCTTGGGCTCGAGTGCCCGTTCGGTGGGCTCATCGTCGTGCGCGGACCTGCAGTGAGCGGCAAGCGCTACCGGATCCAAGTGATCGACAGCGGCGGCGCCAGCCAGACACTGACCGAGAAGGTCTGGGTCACGCCCGTCCTGGGCGCATCGCACTATCACACCGGGACGCCCGATGGTTGGTTCGACTATCTCGACTACAACGCCAACTTCACCCAGGTACTCGGCTACTACCGATCGTCCGGTGATGACAAAGTGACCATCCAGCTCGAGATCGAGGGAGATGGGGTGGCCGACACCCAGGTGGTGCAACTGGACAACACTCGCCCCGATGTGGCGATCTCGATCACCGACCCGGGCACCGATTGCGGTTTGTTCGGCGCAGGTGTCCTGTTGAAGGGCAACGTGGTCGCCACCGACACGAACATGGGTGCGTGGAGCGTGGTGATCGATGGCGGACCGGCAGGCTTTGGTCCCGTCCCCGCCACCACCGGGGGCTCCGGGAACGTCAATACTCCGCTCGCCGGCTCCGAGTGGACGTTCGACACCACCGGGCTCGAACAATGTGGCTATGTGGTCCGGGTTCATGGCAACGACCGGACGATCGTCAACAGCGGCAACCACCACTACCAGAGTTCGGAGGACGTCGGTTTTTGCATCCTCGAGTGAGACTGTTGCGCAATCGGGATGGCGGGGGTGGCACGGTTTGTGCCGCCCCCGCACCGCGCCGGCAACCTGCCATCGAGCGCGACGCCACCCGGTCGTGTCCTCAAGATTCGCACGACTGTGGCCGAGATGTACGAAGAGAGCCACGAACACGCCGCCGGTCCCATTCGAGCGGGACCAGACACGTTCAACGGCTCGGCGACTGATTCGGCTCGAGCGCCAGGAGCGCAGGAGGGATGCCGGTTCCATGACTGACCGGAATGGCCAAGGCGGCGACGCAGGCCTGCGAATCCCAACCGTCGCCGAGCGAGCACTCGCCGTCGCCCTCTTCGCCGTGGCTGCCGCGGCCGCCTTGCGCTTCTCCCATGGCGTCTACTGGTACGGGGCGGTAGCCCTCGGAATGGTCGGTATCAAACTCGGCGCAGCCGTCTTCTACCGAACGGTGCCTCGCCCCCCAATCCCCTCCGCCACCGTTGCCGCCGTCGTGCCCTTCTTCAACGAAGACCCGGTTGCCCTCCTGCGGTGCATCGACTCGCTCCGCAAGCAGACCAAGCCACTCGATGAGATCTGGGTCATCGACGACGGCTCCGGCGACCCGTCTGCCTTCTACATCGCGCGAGCAGCACTGGCCGATCTTCCCGACGCGGAGGTGGTTCGCTACGAGAACAACCGGGGAAAACGCCATGCGCAGGCCCATGCCTTCCGTCGAACCAAATGCGAACTGATCCTCACCGTCGACTCGGACACCGTGCTCGAGCCGCAGGCGATGGCTGAACTCGCCCGGGACTTCTCCGACCCAAACGTTCAAGCTGCCACCGGCTCGGTGCGGGCGCTCAACCCCGACACGAACCTCCTGACCCGGCTCACCGATCTTCGATACGCCAACGCGTTCCTATACGAACGGGCCGCGTATTCTCGGGTCGGCTCCGTTCTTTGCTGCTGCGGATCTCTGTCGATGTACCGCACCGCAGTGATCACCGACAACCTCGAGGACTTCGTCACCCAGACGTTCCTCGGCGTTGAGGTTCAGTTCGGAGATGATCGCCGACTGACCAACTACGCCCTGTTGCGTGGCGCGGTCAAGTTCGTCGAGAGTTCAGTGGGGTACACCGTCGTCCCGGAACGAATCTCGCACTACGTGCGTCAGCAGCTTCGTTGGAACAAGTCATTCTTCCGCGAGTCGCTTTGGGTCCTTCGCTTCATGTCGCCGCGGACTTGGCCCTGGAAACTCTCGCTGGTTGAACTGGCCTCATGGGTCCTGCTCACCCTCGGATTGGCTTCGGCGGTCCTGGTTCGCCCGTTTGTCGCCGGAGGGATTGCGTTTGCCTACTACGCGGCCCACTTGACCTTCTCGGCGTACGCACGTTCAGTCCGTTTTCTCCCGACGCCGTCGCTGTCCCGTCATCACGCAGTCGCAACCTTCCTGCTCGCCCCGCTCTATGCAGTCTTCCACGTGCTCCTGCTCGTGCCGCTGCGGTTGTGGTCCCTCATCACGATCCGCTCAGGCAACTGGGGCACTCGCCAGGACGGCGTAGAGGTTGCGGTCAATCCGGCCCGCGTCGCCCCTGCGGTGAAGGCCCCGCCCGTCGTCGCCCAAACGGCCTCCCACGCGTTTGCGGGCCGCAACCCCTAGGACGGGCTTGCCCACGGCACACCCGGGGCCTCTCATCGGAATCGCGGCAACCCCAACCCGGCGGTGTTCAGCAGACGAACTAGCGGCGGCCCTCCACCTTGTATTCGGAGACCACACTCCCAACAACAGTTCCGGTGGGGTCGTACTCGGTGTAGGTGACCTTGATCTCTTCGAAGCTGTTGGCCACGGCGACGATCGGCGGCCCGTCTTCCTCGCTCCCGGAGGCGTTGACCTGATACGACGTGATCATCACGTTTTCCAACTCGTACTTGAGGTAGGTGGCTCGGGCACCCCCATAGGTCGCGGTGAGCTCAACATCGAGCTTCGGGAATACCTTGCCCTTGAGAAAGCTCTCCTGCAGCTTGACCGCCGCCTTCTCATAGGCGATGACGATGTTGAAATCGTCGATATCGGGAGCCGAGCGGCGCCGCGACGACCCATCCGAATCGCCGCTGGTGCCGGCCCAATCGAACGCCAGAACATCTACCCAACCCTGATGGTTGGCGTCGAATGATTCGCCGTCAACACCGTCGTAGTTCGCGAATCCAGCCATGGTCGTCGTCCCCTTTGCTCAATCGCACTGCACCGGCTGGTCTCAACTATCGCACACTCGGCCGCCCGATGACGCTGTCACTCAGAGGCTCAGGAATGCACTGAGTTGCGCCTCCGTCGGTGTCGAACGAGCCCCCGACTCGCCGATCGACAAGGCTGCGACCGCATTCCCCCAACGCAGCGCGTCGGCGATCGTCCCTCCGCGCAGCCGAGACGCGATGAACCCGGCGTTGAAGGCGTCGCCGGCGCCGACCGTGTCGACCACGGCAACCTCGAAGCCGGCCTCCGCCACCACCGATCCGTCGAAACAGGCAATTGCGCCCGCGGCGCCGAGCCGGGCGACCACCATCCGTTGTCTGGCGGCGAGTGCCGTTGCGGCCACTATCGGATCCTCGGTACCGGCCAAGGCCCCGACTTCGTCCCCCGCAGCGCCAAGCACCACGTCCGAGCGTTCGACCGCGGCCATCACCACGTCCCGGAAGCCTTCGTCCCACCCCCAGTTCTCCAGCCGAAGATTCAGATCAAACGACACCGCGACGCCGTCGGCGCGAGCCTGGGCCATTGCCGCCAGAAGCGCCTCTCGTGCGGGCCGAACTCTCAGGCAAATCCCTGAGACGTGAAGCCACTCCGCGCCCGAAACCGCAGCGATGGTTGATTCCACTTCGAGTGCGGCGTGGGCGCCGCCCGAGGGCGGCCACACATAGATGAGGCGCTCACCGTCGGGTTGCTTGACGGTGATGACCGTGACGGTTGGGAGGTCGGGAGTCGCCGTCATCGATGAAGTATCGACGCCGGCAACGTCCAGGCTGGCAACGGCAAACTTGCCAAAACTGTCGTCGCCGACGGTGCCGGCGAATCGGCAGTCGAGCCCCAACCGAGCCAGTGCAGCCGCGGTGTTTGCCGCGGAGCCACCCCCAAAGAGTTGCGGGTCGGGGTTGGCATGCTCGCTCGCTCGTGGTTGCCGGGGCAGACGGATTTCGAGATCGACGTTGGCGTCGCCGACCACCAGCACGGTCACGCGACGGCCCCACCCTTTGCGGAACGAGAGAATCGCCGCACCAGGTCGAGATCTTTCTCGAACCCACCGGTCGGCAGCGGCCGATTGGTACACGTGAGCGAATCGACGCCCCACGGTTGCACGATCTCGATGGCGCCGGCCACGTTGTCGGGTGACAACCCACCCGCCAATACAACAGGTACGTCTACTGCGGCCACGATGGCGGCACTGACCGTCCAATCGTGAACCGCCCCGGCTGCGCCCACTCCGGGCACATCCGGCGTGACCGAGTCGAGGATCAAGAAGTCGACCGCGGCCTCGTACGACAGCGCCGTCGCAACCGCCTCGGGTCCGGTCACCGCGATGGCTTGCATGATCCGGACTCCGGGCAAAGCGTGACGCAGACCGGCGACAGCGGCCGGGTCCATCTCGCCGGGCGGGCCGCAGAGGTGCAGGATGTCGGGCTGTACCGTTGCCACCATCCGCTCGACGGCTTCGGCGTCGGTCTCGACACTGAGGGCCACCGACGTTGCCATGCCGGTCAGGGATGCGCAGATATCGGCCGCCGTTGCCTCGCCAACTTCGCCGGGCAATCCTCGATGCGAAGGGGTGACACCCACATGGTCGACGCCGAGGGCGGCGACTGCTTCGGCCTCAGCCACTGATTGCATCGTGTAGATCTGAACTCGGGTGTGTGACCCCATCCGGCGAGACGCTAGTCATACCGGAGCGGCGACTATCCCTCGATGGTGACGAAGTCGATGAGTTGCTCAACTGCGTTGACGAGCGGTGTCTCTACATCACGGTAGGAAGAGACGGCGTTGAGCACCTTCCCCCAGAAGGCTCCGGTCTCCACGTTCATCCCCAACCCCTCTACCACGCCCTCCTTCCAGGGTTGCCCGAGGGCCACCGCCGGCCATGCTGTGATGCCGATCGTGCCCGGCTTGATCGCCTGCCAGATGTCGACGTAGGGGTGACCCCGCACCAGGACGTGTTCCTGCTCGACCCGGCTCGCCATCCGCGATTCCTTCGATCCATCGACCATGTGGTCCAGCAGGACACCGAGCCTGCGACTCGAGGCTGGCCGAAACTCTGCAACGGCCGTCTCCAGATGGTCCGCACCATGGAGTGGCTCGACGACAACTCCGGCCACTCTCAGGTCATCGCCCCAGATCTTTTCGATCAACTCGGCGTCGTGAACACCCTCGACCCAGATGCGGCTGGCTGCGGCCACTCGGGCGCGAACGTCGCCGACTTCAATCGAACCCGAGGGAGTGAACCGGCGCGGTTTATCTGCCGTATTCGCCGGCGCTCGCAACGCAACGCGGGTCCCCTTGTGAGTGAAGGCCCCGTCGTGGGCCTTGAAGAGTTGCCGGTCCCCCGAATCACCAACCAGCAACACCTGGTCGCGTTCCGAGAACCCGGCGACCACACCGGTGAAGCGTGACCCGGTGTGGGTGAGCGTCATCCCGTGCTCGACTTCGAGTTCAACGTAGGTCGGCTTGCGGAACGTCTCGAGGACGTCTTCGCTTGCCCACCGATCTTGTTTGGTCATGGCCGACGAGCGTAGCCCCCAGCCTGCTGCGAACCGTTGATCTGACGGCCGGACCGGCAGGTGTGGCTCTACCCGGACGTCGCGGAGACCGCGAACAACCCGATGATCCCTCCTGCGACGACACCGACCACAAGCGCGGTGGCCAGCCGGTGCCAGGTTGGTCGTTTCAGGTAGTACGGCACGCCCACGGTCAGGGCTCCACCAGACGCCGCCAATCGGAACACGTCATCGGGGAAGCCGCCCTGCCTTGGACAGCTGCCACCGAAGGCAGCGCAGTCCCCCATAGCCATGGTGACCAGGACGACGCCGAGGCCGACGACGATGGCGAGTCCGGCTGCGGCGACCCGAAGCACCGTCATCCAGGTGGCCAGGTACCACCGGGGGGCAACGGCGCCGGTTGGATTGGTCTGTGGTTCTGGATCGCTCATAGATCGAACCTTGCCAACTTCTCGCCCCGGCAGCCATAGGGCTCATCCCCCAATTCCACTTGGGGAACGCCCACCCGACTGACTCAATCTGCCTAGTCGACGCTGCAACGCCCTTGGTAGCTGCGGCGTGGGGAATCGGTCGAAACCCAACGGTGCCGCGAGCGGACTACTCGCACACCTCGCCGGCAATGTCGAGGGCCACAGTGTCACCGTCGAAGATGTCCGTCTGCTGCCACTGCGGGTCCGACTGCGCCTGGTAGAAGCAGAGACCGTCGTCGCTGCTCGGCGCCTCCGCCCAGAACACGTAGGCGCCTTCCCCGGGCAAGGACACGCCAAGAGTCGACCCGCTCGTTTCCCACATCAGGCGTGCAGTTGGGAAGTCGTCAGACCGTCCCTGGACCACCGCTTCGTCCCAGTCCGGAGGCAGCCGCAGAACGACGTCGATGGCGCCCTCGGCAACTGTCGTCGCCGGGCTCTCAGCCAAGGTCGTCGTCGTTTCCCGACCGAAGGTATCCGACGGTATGGATGACGTCGACGTGGGAGTCGGCTGCGCGCCACATGAGGCGAGCACCACAACGACAACTCCCATGACGAGCCCGTTGATGGTCCGAGATGACATGCAAAGAAGAATCGTCGCCCTCGGCGACACACTTGAGGACGACGATCCCCGATTGGCAGTATGGCTCTGTGGTCTTGCCATACTCACGACGAGAGCACCCCGCCACTAAGGAAGCCGCCAGCATGACCCCAGCACCGTCGCTCGACGAAATCGCACAGCGCATGTTGTGGACCTCGTCCAACATGCACCTCTTGGGAGCCATCGCCGGCGAGTTCGATACGACCCGACCCTTCGCCGGGCTGCGGATCGGCGTCTCGCTTCACCTCGAAGTCAAGACCGCCGTGCTTCTGCTTGCGCTGCAGCGAGGCGGAGCCGAGGTGGTGGCCGTCGGCAACTACGGCACCACCCAGGATGACGTCGTGGCCTACCTCATCGAACGTGGCATCGACGCCAGGGGCCGCCATACCGACACGTTGGACATCCATCTCGGCCACGTTCGATCCATTGTGGAAGCCAACCCAGACCTCCTCCTCGACAACGGCGCCGACCTGGCCGCCTTCGCCATCGAGCAGGGTGTTGCCGTCCTGGGAGGGACGGAAGAAACAACCTCGGGTCATAATCGCCTCACCGGAGAATTGGCGGCGAGTGTTGACTTCCCGATGATCGTGATCAACGACTCGCCGCTCAAGGCCATCGCCGAGAACAAGCATGCGGTCGGGCAATCCATCTACGAATCGTTCCTGCGCCACACGAATCTGATGCCACAGGGAAAGCGCACCCTCGTCGTCGGCTACGGCTGGTGCGGTCGCGGCATCGCCCAGTACTTTCGGGCCAACGGGAGCGCCGTCATGGTCGCCGAACCCGACGAGATCAAGGCGTTGGAGGCCGCACTCGACGGCTTCCAGGTTGGAGATGTCGTCGACCTCATTCCCCATGCTGATGTCGTCATCACGGCCACCGGAGTGGATCACGTGGTCGGCAAAGCCGCCTTAGCCGCTGCTCCCGAAGGCGTGCTGTTCGGGAATGCCGGCCATTTTGATCGGGAGATCGACGTCCCGGCATTGGACGCGGCGACGGCCGAGCGCATTCCGCTCGGCGAAGCCCTCGATCGCCACATTCTCCGGGACGGCCGCACCGTCGACCTGATCTCGCGGGGCCGAATGCTGAACCTCGCCGGAAGCCAACCCAAGGGCAATAGCATCGAATCGATGGACCTGGGCTTCGCCATGCAAGCCCGCTCCCTGGAGCGGGTGGCCACCCGGCACGACGATCTGCTGCCCGGCGCTCAACCAGTGCCCGACGACATCAACCGAACCCTGGCCCGCGCCTTTGTCGCCAGCATGCCGCTCAACGCCGACTGAGACGCCGGGGACGTCAGGTTGCAGCGCTGTCACCGGCCTCCTCTTCCTCGCCGGTCTTGTACCGGATATCGGGCAGGCGCGTCGATAGCAGAAACCCTCCCGTGACGAACAGCACCGCGACCAATCCGGTGGAACGCGCCGCCGACGCAAACGCATCGGACACTGCGGCTACCACCGGCTCAGAACCGGGCTGTTCGCCGAGCGCCGGAAGCACCTGACCGGCTGATCCGGCGACGGCATCGACGATGCCCTCCTGAGCGACGGCGGGCAATCCGGGGATCTCGGAGAGGTTCTCGACGGTCCCACTCCGCAGCCCTGCTGCCAGCACGGTGCCGAGGAGGGCAATGCCAATGGCGGCGCCAACCTGGCGGAAGGTCGATTGCATCCCCGACGCTTGACCGGACTCGGCGGGCGGAATCTCGACGAGGATCACACTCGTCAACTGCGCACTGGCCAGACCGACGCCGATCCCGTACACAAATAGACCGGGCACAAAAGCCCAGCCACTGCGGTCGGGGGCGATGAGGAGCGCCACGGTCAGGATGGCGACCGCTTCGAGCGCCATCCCGGTACTCACAACCCGCCGCGGGCCTATCCGCGAGGCAAGCACACCCGCGGTTGGGCCGCCGATGAATGCGCCGATCGCCAGAGCTAGCAACAGCAGCCCCGTCTGAAAGGCCGTGTAGCCCAACACCGCTTGGAGAAACAGCGGCAGCACAAAGACCAGGCCGAACTCGCCGAGACTGAGAACAGTGACGGTGGCGTTGCCGATCGAAAACGAGCGGAAACGGAACAGCGCCAAGTCGAACAGCACGGGCTTGCCGGCTGCTGCTCGGCGTTGTTCGACCAGCGCAAAGGCAGCCAGCAGCACCGCCCCAACAACGAAGGTGACGGCGACGGGCGAGATCCACTCCAGCGGCCAGGTGAACGACCCCAACGTGAACTCCTCCGTGGGCGAGATGAAGCCGTAGGCGGGGCCTTCGATGAGGGCGAACACGACGCCGGCCATCCCCAAACCAGAAAGGAAGACGCCGGCGACGTCGAACCCGCGCCCGTGCTCCAGATCCCGCGTCTCCCCGACCCAGAGCAGGGCACCGACAAATGCGATGACACCAATAGGGACATTGATGTAGAAGGCCCAGCGCCACGAGTGCTCAGTGGTCAGCCAGCCGCCCAGAAGCGGACCCAGTGCTGCCATACCGCCGATCACCGAACCCCAGATTCCGAAGGCAATCCCCCGTTCCCGGCCTTGGAAGGTCGCGTTGACGGTCGAGAGGGTGGCGGGAAGGATCGTGGCGGCGCCAACCCCCTGCAGGAACCGGGCAAGGATCAGCGTGCTGCTGCTGGTTGAGCGACCGGCGAGCACGCTGGCGACCACGAAGACGACGAGACCGATCAGGAACAGGCGCCTCCTGCCGACCATGTCCCCGACCTTGCCCAAGGTGATGAGAAAGGCAGCGAACACGAGGGAGTAGATCGAGTTGATCCACTCCGCATCGGACAAGCCGATCTCGAATTCCCTGATGATCGAGGGAAGCGCAACGTTGACGATGGTGGCGTCGACGATGATCATCGAGACACCAAGGCTGAGCACGGCCAGCCCTAGCCAGCGGGTTCGGTCGTTGCCGCTCGTAGGATTCTCCTTCACGTGAGGGCGCTCACTCTACGGCTCCGAACCGACGGCTCGTTCTCCCCGTCGGGAGCCTGCATTCCTCTCCTCACCGAGGACAGCGGCATCACTGCAATCGATCGGTGACCGAGGCGCTGGCGCTCTGGCGATCGGACTTTTCAGATACATGTAGTAGATTGTGCGGGTGTATACCGGGCAGGGGTTCGCTCGACGGCCTTTGAGGTCGAGCGTACGCTCTGGTCCCGGTTCCATAGGTGTCGGGAGGACCCGACTCAAACCTGGAGGCGAAAGGCATGCGATCACAGAAATCGCTATGGCGTTTCGTTGTTTTACTCGCCGCTCTTGCTCTTGTGGCAGCAGCGTGTGGGGGCGACGACGATACGACAGAGACGACAACAACCACGGCGGCCCCGACAGAGACAACAACAACTGCGGCCCCGTCAGAGACAACAACAACTGCCGGAGAGACCACCGAGACCACCACACCGGCACCTGTCGAAGGACAGCTGTCCGGCATGGCGGTCGTTGACGACAACACCTTCACGGTGGAGTTGTCCAACCCGGATCCGGAGTTCCCGCTCCGTCTGGCCTATGCGGCGTACTTCGCGATGCCACCCCAGGCATTCGATGACCCCGCAGCTTTCGAGGAGATGCCGGTCGGTAGCGGCCCGTTCGAGATGGCCGGTCCGTGGGAGCACGACGTACGCATCCCGCTGAAGCGGTATGAGGGATATCAGGGTCCGGACCCGGCGAAGATCGACACGTTCGACTTCGAGATCATTGCCGAGATCGCCACCGCCTACAACGAGGCGTTGGCCGGCAACCTCGACGTGATGGCCAGCGTTCCGACCGAGAACCTGTCGACCTACCAGACGGACTTCCCGGACCGCAACAACGACGTCTTCACGACGAGCTTCGCGTACCTCGGGTTCCCGACGTATCTGCCGCAGTTCACCAAGGAGCACCGCCAGGCGCTCTCGATGGCTGTCGACCGCGAGGCAATCGCGGAGAAGATCTTCCTCGGTGGTCGTGACGCTGCGTTCTCAGTGGTTCCTCCGAACCTGCAGGGCCGCGACTTTGTTTGCGACAGCTGGAGCTACAACCCAGAGATGGCGAAGGAATTGTGGGACGCCGCAGGCGACCCGGGCCCGATCACGGTCTGGTTCAACAGCGGTGCCGGTCATGAGGACTGGATCGAGGCAGTGGTGAACTTCTGGGGTGAGAACCTCGGCATCGACACGAGCCAGGTCACCTTCGAGACCCTCGAGTTCTCCGAGTACCTTCCGGTTCTGGACAATCAGGAAGCAACGGGACCGTTCCGTCTCGGCTGGGGCCAGGACTATCCCTCGCCCTACAACTTCCTCGAGCCGCTGTACGCCTCGTACAACGCTCCGCCGGTTGGTTCGAACAACACGTTCTACAACAACCCCGACTTCGATGCGGCGTTGGCAGCCGGCGTCGAGAAGGTCGCAGCCAGCGGTCAGCTTGCCGACGGCCTCGACGACTACTGGGCGGCAGAGGACATGCTCTGTGACGACGCCCAGGTCATGCCGGTCTACTTCGGCAAGACCCAGTACGTGTGGTCGGAGGACGTGAGCGAGGTATGGATCGACGCCTACAACGATCTTGGCTACACCCTGATCGAGTCGGCCGACGGAAACGTCACTCAGGACGTGAGCGAACCGGAGCACCTGTTCACCACGACGAGCAATGAGTCCGAGGGCATCTCGGTCTTGCGGGCGATCTACGCACCGCTCATCAACTTCAATGCGAAGACCAACGAGCAGTACTTCGTACATGCCAAGTCGGTCACGTCTGATGACGGTGGGAAGACCTGGACGATCGAGTTGAATCCCGGGTGGACGTTCCACGATGGGACGCCGATAACGGCAGCCAACTACGTTCAAACCTGGAGCTACGGCGCCGACGGTGCGAACGGTCAGCAGAACAACAGCTTCTACGCCAACATCGTCGGATACGACGAGTTGAACCCCAGCTAGTCGCTGGGCAGAAGCCTGAATGCGCCGGGGGGCGGTCATCGACCGCCCCCCGGCTCTTGTTCGAGAGGACGTGGGTTCTGGATGAGGTCGGATTCTGGTGACTAGAGTGTCGGCGCGACAACCGGAGGACGCGTGGGCCGATACATCATTCGTAGGATGCTGCAGTTCATCCCGGTGTTTTTCGGTGCCACCTTCCTGATCTTCGCTCTCGTATTCGCGATCCCCGGCGATCCGATCCGAGCGCTCGCCGGGGAGAAGGTTCTCTCCCAGACGGTGATGGACACCCTCAACGAGCGATACCACCTCGACGAGCCGCTGTGGAAGCAGTACGGCATCTACATCACCAACGTCTTCCAGGGAGACTTCGGCGTCGATTTCCGCGATCGCCCGGTTGCCGAACTCCTGAAGCAGCGCCTTCCGGTCACCATTCGCCTCGCGTTGCTCGCCTTCGCCTTTGAGGTGGTGATCGGCATAGGTGCCGGGATCCTCGCCGGTGTGAGAAAGGGGAAGTTCTTCGACAACCTTGTGCTGATCTCGACCCTGATCGTGATCGCGATTCCGATCTTTGTATTGGGGTTCCTCGCCCAAATTGTCTTTGGGGTGAAACTCGGCTGGTTCCCGGTGTCGGGAATCAGGGACGGCTGGGAGAGCTACATACTCCCCGCCCTCGTCCTCGGATCGCTCTCACTTGCCTACATCGCCCGCCTCCAGCGCACGAGCCTCGTCGAGAACCTGCGGGCCGACTATGTACGGACGGCGACTTCGAAAGGACTCTCTCGTCAGCGTGTGGTCGGGATCCACGCTCTGCGCAACTCGATGATCCCCGTGGTGACGTTCCTCGCTATAGACCTCGGTGCGCTGATGGGTGGCGCCATCATCACGGAGACCATCTTCAACCTTCCCGGCATCGGTCGGGCAGTGTTCGAAGGCGTTCAGCGTCAAGAGGGAACAGTGGTCGTCGGGATCGCAACCTTCATGATCCTCGTCTACATGATCGCCAACTTGGTCGCCGACCTGCTCTACGGTGTCCTCGACCCGCGGATCCGATATGACTGACGATCGGAAGCACACGCGGCCCGGCGACAAGAGGGCGGGCGACCCAGCGACACAGGAAGCGTTCGTAGAGAGGGAGGATCGCTCCAAGTTCGCCATGGGAGCCAAGGTACCAACGGAGTTCGTCGTCGACGTCGACCAGGCAACGGTGGAGACCTCCCGCACGGCCAGCCTTTGGAGCGACGCGTGGCGCCAACTGCGCCGCAAGCCCATCTTCATGATCTCTGCGGCCCTCATCATCGTCATGGTCGTCATGGCGGCGTTCCCCATCCTGTTCACCCGCATCGACCCGCGAGCCTGCAGCTTGTCCGAGTCGCTGCTTCCCCCGAGCAGCGAGCATTGGTTCGGCACCGACATCCAAGGATGCGACTACTACGCAAGGACCATCTACGGTGCCAGGGTCTCGATCACGATCGGGCTCGTGGTCACCTTCTTTGCGACCCTCATCGCCCTCATCGGCGGGTCCGCCGCCGGGTACTACGGCGGTTGGACCGACACGATCATCGCCAGGCTGACCGACATCATGTTCGTGATCCCGTTCATCCTCGGCGGCATCGTGATCCTGAGCCTCTTCCCAACCAGGGGCGTGGCGCAGGTGAGCCTGGTTCTCATCATCCTCGGCTGGGCCACCATGCTCCGTCTGGTCCGGTCGGCCGTCATCGCGGCGAAGTCCGCCGACTACGTCGATGCGGCACGGACGATGGGTGGAAGCAATTTCCGCATCATCACCAAACACGTCCTCCCCAACTCCCTCGCTCCCGTGATCGTGTATGCCACGATCACGGTCGGGGCCGTCATCTCGGCCGAAGCAGCGTTGTCGTTCCTCGGGGTTGGCTTGCAGTTGCCCGCAATCTCATGGGGTTTGATGATCAGCGGCGCCCAGGCCCGTATCCTCACGTCGCCCTACCTGCTGCTCTTCCCCGGCGCCTTCCTCAGCGTCACCGTGTTCTCGTTCATTCTCATGGGTGACGCACTTCGCGACGCCCTGGATCCGAAGCTCCGCTGATGGCAACCAAGACGAACATCTCCAACAACAAGCTGGGCAGCGAAACCCTCGACCCGAACGCTCCCTTGCTTCGCGTCGAGAACCTAAGTGTCGAATTCCGGATCGAGGACGGTGTCGTCAAGGCCGTCAACGGCCTGTCGTACACGCTCGACGAACACGAAACGCTCGCAATCCTCGGCGAATCCGGCAGCGGCAAGAGCGTGAGTGCTCAAGCCGTCATGGGAATCCTTGACACTCCCCCAGGATTCGTGACTGCGGGGAACGTTGAGTTCAAGGGTGTCGACCTACTGAAACTGCCCGAGAAGGTCATGGCCCAGCAGGTGCGGGGCCAGAAGATCGCCATGATTTTTCAGGACGCCTTGACCGCGCTGAACCCGGTCTTCACCGTGGGCTGGCAGATCGGTGAGATGCTCCGCAAGCACCGCGGTGCGTCGAAGAAGGAGTCGAAGGAACAGGCAATAGAACTCATGGAACGGGTCAAGATCCCCGACGCTCGCCGACGTGTGAACGCCTACCCACATGAGTTCTCCGGAGGCATGCGGCAGCGCGCCATGATCGCCATGGCACTGTCACTCGATCCGGACGTCCTGATCGCCGACGAGCCCACAACTGCTCTTGATGTGACCGTCCAGGCGCAGATCATGGAACTGCTCCACGAGTTGCAGAAGGACACAGGAATGGGGCTGATTCTCATCACACACGACCTCGGAGTGGTTGCCGAGGTGGCCGACCGCGTCGTGGTGATGTATGCCGGAGAGATCATGGAAGATGGTGACATCAACGACGTGTTCCACCATCCGGCACATCCCTACACCCTCGGCCTGATGGATTCGATCCCACGCAAGGACATACACGCCGATCGACTCACCCCGATCCAGGGTGCGCCGCCGGATTTGTTGAACATCCCGTCCGGATGTCCGTTCCACCCGCGTTGCCCGTTTGTGCAGCCGCGTTGCTCCAAAGACGAGCCCAGGCCCGTCAGCATCGGGCGCGACGGCCACGAAAGCTCCTGCTTCTTCTGGGAGGAGGTGCAACGTGACCGCTGATGCATCACCCCGATCGCAGCGTGCTGCCCTCCCCAAGCAGGACCCCATTCTCAGGGTCGAGGGCCTCGTCAAGTATTTCCCGATCACCAAAGGGATCGTCTTCAAGAAGAAGATTGGCGACGTCAAGGCCGTCGATGGCGTGTCGTTCGATCTGCATCCGGGTGAGACGTTGGGGCTCGTTGGAGAGTCGGGCTGCGGCAAGACCACTACGGCTCGGACGATTCTGCGTCTCGACGAGCCAACCGACGGAGCGGCCTACTACCAGGGCCGAGACATCTTCGCGATGAGCAAGAAGGAACTCAGGGAACTCCGCAAGGAAATCTCCGTGATCTTCCAGGATCCCTATGCATCGCTCAACCCTCGCATGACGGTCGGCAACATCATCTCGGAGCCGTGGGCGATTCACGGCGGCGTCCCCAAGAAGGACCGCAGGTCGAGAACCCAGGAGCTCCTCGAGGTCGTCGGACTCAATCCAAATCACATCAACCGGTATCCGCATCAATTCTCAGGGGGTCAGCGCCAACGAGTCGGCGTTGCACGCGCTCTCGCCGTCAATCCAAGCATCATCATCGCCGACGAACCGGTCTCGGCGCTCGACGTGTCGGTGCAGGCACAGGTCGTGAACCTGCTCGAAGACATCCAGGAAGAGTTCGGGATCGCCTATCTGTTCATCGCCCACGACCTTTCCGTGGTACGCCACCTCTGCCACCGAATCGCGGTGATGTATCTGGGCAAGATCGTCGAACTGGGCGACGAGTTCGGCGTGTATGACAACACGGCTCACCCCTACACGCAGGCGCTGCTATCGGCGGTTCCGGTTCCCGATCCGCTTGGAAGATCCGAGCGGCATCGCATCGTGCTCGAAGGTGACGTGCCGAGTCCGGCGAACCCACCGTCGGGGTGTCGGTTCCGGACTCGTTGTTGGAAGGCGCAGGACAAGTGTGCAGGAGAGGTGCCCGCGCTCGAAGACCGCGGCCAGGGTCATCCTGTGGCCTGCTACTACCCACAGGTGGAGTTCGCCACGGAGGTACCGACGGAAAGCCGCAACCTCGACCCGCCCTCCTAGTGTCCCGTCCGAACGTCGGCACTCTGAACTTCCGCCGGTCTCCTGATCAAGCATTCCCGGAGAGGGCGAGTCCTCGGGTTGCCAATTGACCTCTCTCCCGATCATGTCGAGCGATCCTCGAGTCGGCTGGGCGATCGCTCCCGCTCGTTGATCAGTCGTCTCCTCAATCGACCGTGCCGTCCACCATCCTGTCCGCCTTCTCGGTCAGTTCCAACCAGCGAGTTTCGGCGTTGTCGATGGCCTGGATCGCGGTGGATAGCTCGGCCGAGAGATCGGCCGAGCGCTCATAGTCGCCGACCGCGTCGTCGAGCCTCTCGGTCAGCGCGTCCCTATTGGCCTCGAGTTCTGGGAGCAACCGAGTCAGGTCATCGAGTTCGCGTTGGTCTTTGTAGGTGAGCTTGCGAGCCTGCTTCTGTCGTCGACGGTTTCCTTCGCCGGGCTTGGATTCGCGCCGCGACCGGACGGTGGCTGCCGAGCGGTACGCACTCCAACCACCCGGGTGATGAATCACCGATGCATCGGCCTCGATGGAGAAGATGTCGGTACAGGTGCGCTCGAGGAAGTAGCGATCGTGGCTGGCAACCACCAGGGCGCCGTCCCAGGCATCGAGGTACTCCTCGAAGATGTTGAGGGTGTCGATATCGAGGTCATTCGTCGGCTCGTCCAGCAGCAGCAGATTTGGAGCCTCCACCAGGCTCAACAGAAGCTCCAGCCGGCGCCGCTCGCCCCCTGAGAGGTCGCCCACCTCGGCCTGCTGCTGCTCTTTGGTGAACTGGAAGCGCTCGAGCAGCTGTGACCCCGAGACCTTGATACCGCTTTCGAGCAGTACCTCGTCACGATGCTCCCTTACGGCGGCATGAACCCGGGTCGTGGGCGAAATTGGGCGAGGGTCCTGTCCGTACCAGCCGGCAACGACGGTCGACCCCACCGCAACCCGGCCTTCATCCGGCTCGATCCGACCGGCGATGAGGCTGAGCAGCGTGCTCTTGCCCGCCGCGTTGGGCCCTACGACCCCGATTCGCGCATCGGGTTGCAGCCTGTACTCGATGTGCCGCACAACCCATTGGTCGCCGTACCTCTTCCCAGCGTCGTGCAGCTCCACAACCTTCGAGCCGAGCCGGCGAGACGGAAGATCGATAGTGAGCTCCTGGCGGGCGCGCTGGCGTTGCTGGGCAATCAGGTCATACGTCTGGTTCACCCGGGCCCGCGATTTGGTGGTCCGGGCCTTGGGCGACCGCCGCAACCATGCCAGTTCCGTCTTGATTTGCCGCTGCAAACGATGTTCGGTGGCGGCGGCGTGCGCCTCACGCTTCGCTGCCGATTCGAGATAGGCCTCGTACGTTCCCTGGTGGGAGTACAGACCCAGATCGTGAACCTCGACGACTCGGGTCGCCACTCGGTCGAGAAGGAAGCGGTCGTGGGTCACCAGCAACAGCGCCTCCGACCGCGCCCGCAGGTGCTCTTCGAGCCAGTCGATCAGATCGACGTCGAGATGGTTGGTCGGCTCATCGAGGATGAGGAGATCACACTCGGTGCTCAGGGTCACTGCCAATGCGAGCCGTTTCCGCTGCCCCCCAGAGAGTGTGGAACAGAGCGCGGCGTGATCAAGCAGGCCGAGGCGATCGGCGAGAGCAATGGCGCCACGGTCCTCTCCGACAACCTGGGCAACCGTCGCGCCGTCTGCGAAGACGGGGTCTTGCTCCAGGACGGCGATCCTCAGGCCCCGACTGCGCACGATGGAGCCGGCGTCAGGCTCCTCAGCTCCGGCGATGATCGCCAGCAAGGTCGTCTTGCCGGAGCCGTTCCGGCCGATAACGCCGATGTGCTCCCCTGCCGAAATCCCAACTGAGACGTCCAACAGCACCGGATTCTCCGGATACGACTTCGAGACACCCTCGAGGCTCAATAGATGCATTGGAGAAGGCTAAGCGATGTGGTGACGTCCCTGGGACAGGCGAGAGGCCACCCTTCTAGTCTGATCATGACCTCCCAAAGGACTTGAACCGCATGACGTCCCCGTGTCCGCATCTGCCTGATGACCTCACCCCGCCGCCAATCGGGTCCAGCGGCTGCGAAGACTGCCTCGCCGCCGGGCGCCGGGACTGGGTTCATCTTCGGTTCTGCCAGGTCTGTGGCCGGGTTGGGTGCTGCGACAACTCCCCGGGCAAACACGCCACCGCCCACTTTGAGTCCGTGGGCCACCCGTTGATCCGATCGTACGAGCCCGGGGAACACTGGTTCTGGTGCTATCTCGACCATTCGGCATTCAACGTCGCGGCGGCACCACCGGCTCCCTCGTACCCGATCGAGAGCTAGCCCGCAGCGCACCGCGGCTACGACAGATCGAGAATCCCGAACCTCGTGCAGGCCGCCGGCATCGAATGAACGTGGGACGGCGGTCAGGTTCACAAGGGGGCCGAACCAGGCACTGCGATTTGCCCGCCGTGCGTGTGACCACCGGCGACCAGATCGATCCCATCCGCTGCGTCGACGTCGAGGATCGCGTCCGGTCCACCCCAGGAGATGGCGATTGCAGTCGACAGGAGCGGTGGCCCGTCAACCGCCCACAGCAAGCCGCGGTTCCGCCTTTTCGGTTGACATCGGGTTGCGGTTGCAATACGGTCGCAGTTGACAAAAGGTTGCATGCAGAGGAGACCAGGACATGGACCGCACCCCAGTATTCGGCATGAACGCAAGCAGGGCCGCTGCCCTTCTCATCGAAGAGCGGGCGGACGACCCGGACTGGCTCGACGCATTCACCGACTCACTCGAACGGCGCCGCAGCGGTCGCAACCTCGAGCGCCTCCTCGCCGTGTGGGGCCTCAGCCAGTCCGAAGCAGGACGGCGCTTTGGAGTGAGCCGCCAAGCTGTCGCCAAATGGCTCGCCGACGGCATCCCGACCGACCGCGCCGAGGCGGTCGGCGATCTTTCCGCGGCAACAGATCTCCTGGTTCGGTATCTCAAGCGCGACCGCATCCCCGCCGTCGTTCGCCGCCCCATCCCCGCGGCCGGGCATGAGTCGCTGCTCGATCTGTGGTCCACGGGCCGGTATCGCGAGATCCTGACCACCTGCCGAGCGATGTTCGACTTCGCCGGTGCTCACGGATGAGAACCGAGCTCCTCAGGGATAGTCATGAGTGGTTGCGGATCGCCGACCCCGGTTGGACCGACCCTCTCGATCCCACTTTCGCCCAACGGATTGGCGGGCGCTGGAACCCCCCGGACAGCTTCCCAACCCTCCACCTCAACGAGGACCTGGCAACAGCTCGCAGCAATCTGACGTCGTTCGTTGCGCAATGGCCCTACGAACCTGAAGATCTGCGCAACGACACCGGACCGGTCCTGGTCGCGGCGACACTCCCCCGCAGGCAACAGGTCGCTGACGTCCACTCCACGGCCGGGATTGCGGCCGCACGCCTGCCACCTACCTACCCGCTGGACGCTGCCGGTGCCCTCGTTTCCCACGAGACCTGCCAGCCGATCGGGGCCAGCGCGAACGCCGCAGACCTGCGCGGAGTTCGCTGCCGCTCGGCTCGATTCCCTGCAGGGGCCGGGCGAGAACTCGCCTGGTTCCCGGCGACCACACGGAGCCGCGCCCATCGTGAAGCGACGGTCAGCTTCGAAGACTGGTTCTGGGCCCAGCCGGTCTGACGCCAATCGGGAGGGTCGGACCGTGGAACCGAGCCGCGCGGTGCGCATAGGCGTAGCGACCAAGGATCAGGAGCGCAGCCAGCGACAGCGTGCTTCCGTACAACACCAGCGCCGAGTCGGCGTTGGCCCAGCCGTAGTACCCCCACAAGAGTGCCTGAGCCAGTCCGATGATCCACAGACTGGGCGCAATCCCGACGGGGCGGCTCGAGCGGTAGGCCGCCCAAATCGAGGGGGCCGCCTGGAGACCACTCGACAAGCCAAGGACGGCACCCAGCAGAACCCAACCACCGATGGCGGCAGCACCGACCGCGCAGCAGAACCACGCCACGCCTGCCACGCCCGCCCAGCGCAGATTCGGCCTCGACCGGACGATCAGCCAAAGGGTGGCGACGTATAGCGACGCGGCAATCACGGGCGACGGGAGACCCAGCCAAAGCCCTTGCGACCAGCGGTACGCCACCCAGGCGACGTTCGTCGAGATGCCGAGCAGCGCCCATGTCGGGGAGAGACCCGTCGGCAGGGCAACCCGACGCAGCTTGACCACCTGGGGCACGAGCTGCCACGCCGCCAGGACCGTGGCGGCGCCGGCCGAAAACGCAACCGCGTCCATTTCCCCCCTCGGTGTCGAAACTCTCGCAATAGGAGGCACCAGCGGGTCTCCTGATACCGCAAATCCGCAACCCGGATCGCTGGGCAAGTCCGAGGCGGCGCTGCAATACTCGCCGCGTGTTGTTGAACCTCCTGGCCATCGCCACGATGGTGACCGGCTTGCTGGCAGCCGCTGCGTCCACAGAACCCAGCCCGACCGTGCTGGGTGCGGACGAAATCGTCATCACCGCCGGCGACGAAACCGGAGGCGACACCTTCGGCATCTATGTGATGAAGACCGATGGAACCGACCTTCGCCTGCTGGCTCACGACCCCAGGTTCGAGAGCATGTGGGGACGGATCTCCCCGGACCGCTCACAGATCGTGTTCCACCGCTCGAGCGCTGGTGCCATCAATGAACTGCAGCGCTATCGGAGCACCAGCATCTGGCTGATGAACGCCGACGGGTCGGGCTTGCGCGAGATCCGACGCGCCCAGACGGACGGCTGGGCCCTGCAGGGACACGTTGAGTGGGCGCCGAACGGCCGGGAGTTGCTGGTCTTCGCCCGTGCAACCTCCGGATCACCGACTCAGCTCTACCTCCTCGACCTCGCCGGAGATGTCGTCCGACGGGTCACCGACACGCCCGGCGACACCGCCGACGCTTCATTCTCGCCCGACGGCACACAGATCGTGTTCGCCGGATGCCCCGAAGACAACTGCCCGTCGGCCGACATCTACCTGATGCCGACCAATGGCAGTACTCCCCCGCTGGCGGTTTCGGAGCGAGACTCGGTCCAGGACAACGACCCGTATTTCTCGCCGGACGGCGCCATGATCACCTGGAACCGCAACCATGTCACGCAACTGGTCCCCCTGCGCGCCGAGTCCCTGGCATTGGTGGCGGAACTGCAAGCCGACGGCCTCGGCGTTCCGAGGCAGGTCGGCGACGGCCAACTCAATGCGGTTCCGACTTGGTCCCTCAACGGGTCGAGCCTGTACGTGCATCGGTTCGACTTCGACGGGACAAAGCGTTGGGATGTCGTCCGCCTCTCGGTCGAGACCCGTGCCATGGTCAACCTCACGGAACAGCATCGGGTTGGGGAAATGACCGATAGGACGTTCTGGTTTCCCCATGCCGGCACGCCGAGCATTCTCGACTCCCCGGATGCTGCGCCCCCGTCCTCGGGCTCTACGGCAGCCGCTTCGGCCGACGGCGAAACCGACGAATCGGCTGCCGGTGCCGGTTTGCTGGTCCTCGTGTTGGGCCTGGGCGTTTCCTACGTGTGGTGGCGCCGATGGTCGCGCCGCCACCCGCCCTCAGCCGAGTGACCGGCCGTGGTTCCGTCCCGTGATGTCGAGCAGCCTCGCCTGGAGGGACATACCGTTTCCCAGTTCCGTGCGGCTCCCCGCTCCGTACCGGCCGCTCGCCGCTAGTTCATCGGCCCGGCGCGACATGCGCTCCCACACGAACTCCACCAACGCGGAATCGAGGGCCTCGTCACCGTCGATACTGCGCGCCAGGTCCCAAGCGTGGAGGGCGATGTCTTCGGTACGCAGGGCGGCGACTTCTGCGCCCGTCTTCCTTCCGCCGACATGGTCGTAGTTCTGCGCCAGCGCGTCGTCGTCGGCGAAGCGGTCCAGCATCTCACACGCCGATTCCCGGTATGCGCTGCGCCGACGGGCAGCGCCTGAAGTCGCACGTGAGATCGCCGCCTCCATTGCGACCTCCGCGTCTGACCCGTTCAGAATCTCAATCGTGAACACGTTGCCGCCGACCACGTGGTCGACGAGATCGCCGACCGACCAGTCGTCGCAGGCGCTCCGCTCATCCCAGGCTGCCTCGGGAACGAGGGCCAACCGGGAACGAAACTCGAGATCGGCCCGGTGCAGCGCCGCAACCGGTGTCAGCAACGCCACCTCGGCTACGTCGCCGAAGGAGCAAGCCAGCCCATCACGTGGTCGATCACAGCCGGGTTGTTGCGCAGATCGGAGTGCTTGGTACTCCCGACCACCTCGACGTTGGTGGGCTCGAGCCGCTGGCTCCCGGTGCCGCTGGCGGCCCGCACCAGAAGATCACCCATTGCCACTCCGACGGGATGCCGGGGGTCGGCGGTGACGACACCGGCGACAAAGTGATGGCCTACGCCGGAAGGCAACGAATGGTCGCCCACGGTGTCACGCAGCAGCGCATCCGGGTCGAGTCCCGCCCAGTCGTCTTCGACGATGGCGCCAAACCTCAGGTCCTTGATGCCGCTGCTGCGGCCGTTGAGGAACTCGGCAAGCGGCCGGGTCTCGGGCGCGATCCCGAGCCCCCATCCGAGGATGTTCGCCAACTTCTCGAGAGGGGTACCCCGGTGCGGCGACCCGAGGGCAACCACATCGTCGAGATAATCGATCCACCGGAGCCCGGAGGTCTCGGCGGCGGCGCAAGCACTGCGACAGACCAACCCACCCATCGAGTGCCCGATCAGGGCCATCGACTCTACGGGCACGGGCCACTGCGCCACCAGGTCTTCGAGCAGTGCCGCCAGCTGGGCCCCGTTGTCGGAAATCCGCAGCCCAGTGTTGTAGCGGATCGCCACCGGAGACAGCTCGAGATGAGCCTCCAATGCTTCCCCCAGTCCCGGCTGCACACCGGCACCGTTCCAACAGCGTTCGGTGTCGGTCAACCCGTGGACGAGAACCACGATTCGGCCCGTCGCTCCCGGAAATGAGTCCTCGAGGCCGCTGATCGCAACCGGCCGCCCGGCGTGGTCGCGAATGCTCATCTCGATGGCGAGCCGCGCTTCTCGGTCGCCAAACCCGTCGCCCCACAAACCGTTGACCCATGCTTGAACCATGTCGGACCTTTCCTGCGACACGTTCAATCCGTGGTCGAGACCCATGCCTAGGGCGGATCCGCCGAGCCGGATCGAGCCGTACACAACGGAGGAGATCGAGTCGTGGGCAATCCGCACCGGTTCCGCAACCGGCCCGACGATACCGAACCACCGATTGGCAATGGCGCGGTGCATCCCTTCGACCGGCGCCACAATGCGCTCGGCAGTCCATGCGAAGGTGTTGCCAACGCTCAATAGAGTTCCAATCCCTCGGCGGCGTGCCAGCACGGTAGCCCAAATGCGCGATGTCAGGGTGCCCAGGGCCGTCTCAGGCCCTCTCCCGTTCTGGCGTGGTTGAGGCGCGATTTCCGGCACGGCAGCCACTCCAGAACGGGAGAGCAGCTAGGACGTTGAGCAGCGTGAACTGGTCGAACTGGCGGTGGCGGTGCGGCCGTGGAGGACCCAGACGATCTGATCGCTCTCCGCAAACGTCACCGTGAAGACACCTTCGCCGAACGGGGTGCGACCGGGACGCCCGTCCACCACGGTCGGGTGGCCGAAGTCGGTCCAAGGCCCATTGGTGGTGATCACCGGACCATGTACACGGTTCTGGCTACCCACCGGGATCGCGAAGTCGAAGTCCTCGCGGTTCTCGTACCCGAAGCGTGCCGTCAGGGTTCCGTCCCCGTGATCGACGACGCACTCGAGGATGGCCGACAGGTTCGGGTTGTACCCGTCGGGCAGCGGATCGTATTGTTCGGCGGGGCTTGCACCGTCTTCGACCATCGTCTCGATGGTCATGGCGTCGTTGCCGGGGTTCGGATCGTGGAACTCGGCGCCGGTCAGGTCGATTGTCGCCGTGGCCACCAGCGACTCGGGAGCGCCCGCGTCCACGATGACCTCGATGCTGATCTTGTCCGACTTCTTCCCAGCCAGCAGATCCTTGGGACCGACATACGTGCAACGCACGACGGGGAAGTTGTCGAGTTCACAGGCCCAGCGCTGGTGGCTGTAGTCCTTGTTGAAGGTGACGCCTTCCGGCAGGGTCAGAACGACATCCCAGGTACCGTGCGTGTCGTTGTCGTTGGACTCGTTGTGGACGATCACTTCGTAGCGGAGGCGGTCACCGACCTCAACGGGGGCGTACTTGTCATAGAACTCGATGGCAAGATCGACCGGTTCACCCGGTGGCGGGATCTCGCAGAGGTTTGCTGCGCCTGGAGTGCCAAGGTCGCCCCGACCGTACGGTGTGACTGAGACGCACCAGTTCGGCGCCGCGGCGTTGTCGGCCGCCAGGTTGCGCACCGACATGGATGCTCCCGTCGGATCCGGAAAGGTACGCCCATCGTCCCAAGCGATGCGATCGACTGGCCGCAGCGCCGAGTCGAGAATCTCGAGTTCGTCAATCGCGTTGGTAAGCGTCACGTCGGCGCCGAAGTCGTAGGCCACCTCGACCCCGCCGTTTTGGCCGGAATTGGCGTTTCGCCCGAGGACCAGGTACCCCTTGGCGGGGACCACCAGCGGGCCGCCGTTGTCGATGGTGTGCCTGGCATAGTCGTTGTCTCGGATGACCCAGCCGTCGATGTCGAGGGCCGAGTTTCCGGCGTTGTAGACCTCGAACCATTCGCCGGCGGAATCCGGCACGGCTGCCGGATTCTGCATGACCTCGCTGATGACCAGCGGCCCACCGACGCCAGGTTCACAGTCGTTTGACGTCCCCGGGGTCCCGAGATCGCCCGCGCCGAATTGGGGTCCGGATACGCACCAGTTGGACCCGAGGCTGTTGTCGGCATGGATGTCGAGCAACGCCATGGATGCACCGTTGCGCACCTCCCACTCGGTGGAGAAGTGGTCCCACGCCACCCGGTCGACGACGCGGCCGGTGGGATCGACGATCTCGAGCTCGTCTCGGCCATTGAACAGATGCACGGAGCCGCCCATCGCGTAGTCGACGCCGGCCCCACCGTTCTTGACCTCGTTGCGAGTGCGGCCGATGACGACCGAACCGCCGGCCGGGAGAATCAGACCACCGCCGATGCTGATCTTGTGGCGGTCGGAGTCGTCGTCGCGCACTACCCAACCATTGAGGTCGATGTCCGCAGTCGTCGGATTCGAAAGTTCGAACCACTCCCCGTACTTGTCGCCGACGGCAAAGGGGTTCTGATGGATCTCAGTGATGACAACCGTTTCGTCGTTCGGAACGGCGGCGCAGTCGTTGGCGCCGCCGGGCGTACCGAGGTCACCGGAACCGAACGGCGTCGTCGACACGCACCAGTTGCCGCCTGAGTCGTTGTTGAGCGACAAGTCGCCGAGGGCCATGGAAGCGCCCTCGGGGTCGGGGAACGACCTGCCGTCGTCCCACACGATGTGATCAGATACCTCTTGGGCCGGGTTCGCCAGAATCAACTCGTCGAAATTGTTGAATAGAAACAGGTCGTTGCCGTATGCGTAGTCGGCAACAACGCCCCCGTTGCGGGAAACGTCGCCGTTGCGAGCAAAGACGGCGTACCCACCCGGTGCGATGACAACGGGAGCGGCGATGATGTGGCGATCGACGTCCTCGTCCTGGATGATCCAGCCCTGGAGGTCGACGGCGTCGCCGGTCGGGTTGTACACCTCGAACCATTCGCCCCTCGTGTCGTTGACGGTCAACGGGTTGTTCATGACCTCGGTGATGATCAGTTGTGGCGGAGGCGCCGGAATTTCGCAGTCGTTCGGCATCCCGGGTGTCGCCAGGTCGATCGGGCCGGTCGTCACCGGCGACGTGCACCAGTTCGCTCCGTCGCTGTTGTCCAATTCTGGGCTGCGCAGCGACATCGACGCACCCCGGGGATCCGGGAAGGTGGCCCCATCGTCGTACTCGACGACGTCGACCAGTCGATCCTGAGCGTCGGCAAGCACGATCTCGTCCTGGGTGTTGTGCAGCACCAAGCCGGATTCGATGACATAGTCGGCGGTGATGCCACCGTTCACCGTCGGGTCGCCGTTGCGAGCCAGCACGACAAAGCCACCGGCCGGAACGACGGGAGCGCCGGCGTCAGGGATGCGGTGGAAGTCGAAGTCATCGTCCCGTACGGTCCATCCCGCCAGCGAGACATCCTGAGCGCCGGCGTTGTGCAACTCGAGCCACTCGCCATCCATGTCGGAGACGACGTCCGGATTCTGCATGACCTCGTTGATCACGATCTGGGCGTCGGCCCCGTCGCAGACGTTCGCAGCGCCCGGGGTCCCCAGGTCGCCGGCGCCGAAGATGGTCACGGCCGTGCACCAATTGACCCCGTTGGCGTTATCGAGTCCGACACTCGCCAACGACATCGAGGCACCATCAGGATCGGGGAATGAGGCTCCGTCGTCCCACGCCACTCGGTCGGCCACCACCCCGGCGAGGTCGACTAGTTCGAGTTCGTCGCTCGCGTTGAAGAGAAACATGGAATCGCCGAACACATAGTCCGCCACGACTCCCCCGTTGAGAGCGATATCACCGTTGCGGGCGATCACGGCGTAACCCCCGGCGGGCACCATGAGTTCGGCGGAGATGACATGGCTGTCGACGCCATCATCACGAACCGTCCACCCGCTGAGATCAAGCGGCTCGCTGCCCGGGTTGAACACCTCGAACCACTCGCCGCGCGAGTCGTAGGTGTGGCCCGGGTTCTGCATCACTTCAGTGATGATCGGTCCTGAGACGTGCGCCGGTTGCGCAGCCGCCATCGGGACACCGAGCGAGGCAACGACGATCAGCGTCAGAGCAGCGATCAAGAGGGAACGGGCAGAGGTGAGGAGTGGTGTGGCCAGGTTCATTTGCCTTGAATCGGCAAATCGGCTCAGAATCTTGACGCTGATCGGGTGCCACTGTCGAAGAGCGGCAGGATCTAGCCCCTCTAGCGGAAACCCGAGCCGTCCAGCCCTACAGGAGGCGGTACGCTTCCGACACATGGAACCCAAGACAAGGGCGCTTTGGGACAAGCAGAACCTCCATCCCGGCGACCGCTGGAAACTGTTCTCAGCCGTTGCCGGCACGGTTGCCGCCGAGCGGGTGCTCTATCCGGGTTCGTACGTTGACGTGACCGCCTCGTTTGTCTTCCCGATGGTCACTTACGTCGACAGCGACGCCCGGGCGAGGGCCTTCTTCGGTGACGTCGCCGGTGTCAACGAGATCATTGCTACCCACGTCGGGCCGCTTCGCGATCGAGAGTTCCGCTTCATCCACGGCGACTACACAGCCGACTTGGGGATCGATGCGGACTACGACCTCCTGGTGTCGCTCTATGCCGGGTTCGTTTCCGAGCACTGCACCAACTACCTGCGGGTGGGCGGCGTCATGCTCGTGAACCCCAGCCACGGAGATGCTGCCATGGCCTCGATCGACCCCCGCTACGAGTTGTGTGGGGTTGTCACGTCGCGCGCAGGCGAGTATCGCGTCAGAACCGACGGTCTGAGTGGCTACCTCATCCCGAAGGCGGGCGCCCAGCCGACCCCAGAGACGCTCCGCGAGCGCGGCCGCGGCATCGCCTATACCAAGTCGCCATTCGCCTACCTCTTTCGCCGCGTCGCCTAGCGGCGCCCGGGCTTGGGCGACGCAGCTACTCCTCGCGGCAAGCATCCTCACTACCGTGTTCTGTGCGGTGAAGGAAACACAAAACCCATTGGTGCACGATGCAACCCTCATTGAGGTTGTCGGGCGCGTGCCCGGTCTGGCTCAGGCGACCGACCTCCACGCCGCACCGCTATCCGGTGGACTGTCGAATGCCAACTACCTAGTGACTGCCGATGCAACCCGGTTCGTCGTTCGCATCGCCGAAGGTGACGTCTCCATGCTCGGCATCGATCGGTGGCGCGAAGGCGTGGCCCTGCTGTCCGCAGCCGCCGCCGGGATCGCACCGGAACCCGTTGAGTTCCTCCTTCCCGAAGGGCACCTCGTGACCCGCTACCTGACGGAGGCGCATCCCCTCACGCTCGAGCAATTCAGATCCGAGGCCCTCATCCCCCGTGTCGCCCGACGCCTGCGCGATATTCATCAACTCGATCCGATCGACGGCACCTTCAATCCCTATGACGACATCCGCCGTTGGAGAGACATCGTTGCCGGGGCGGGAACCTCCCGTCCAGACCGCCTCGCGCCCCTCCTCGAACAGGTCGCCGGCACGGAAGCGGCGAGAGCCGGTGCCTACACCCCGGTGCTGTGCCACAACGACCCCTATCACCGCAACTTCCTCGACGACGGCAGCCTCTGGGTGCTCGACTGGGAATATGCCGGTATGGGTGACCCCATGTACGACCTCGGTGGCGCCGCCTACCCGCTGAATCCCGCAGGACGTGACCTGCTGATCCAGTCCTATTTTGGTGAAGTCGACGAACGGATCCGCCACAACCTCGATCGCCTCATCGGCGTCTACCTCTGCTGGAACGTGCTGTGGTGTCTGGTACAAGCTGAAGCGAGCCCCATCGACGACGACTACCTGGCGTGTGCTGAGGGATTGCTCGATTTCGTTCCGGCCGCGGGCTGACGTCCCCGGCCGTCAGACCTGGGCGGCACGAAGCCTGCGGCGTGTACGGTTCGCTCTGTACCGCGAGCCACCATCGCGTCTTGAGGAGGAAACCCCGTGAGCCATGTCGTCTTTGGTACCGGCGCCATCGGTCTGGCGCTGATCGAACAGCTTGCCGCCGCCGGTGAAGAGGTCGTCGCCGTCAACCGCAGCGGAAGCGCCCAGGTCCCCAGCAGAGTCAAGGTCGTTGGCGGTGACGCCTCAAATATCGCCTTCGCCGCGGACGTCACCAGCGGCGCGGCAGTTGTGTATCAGTGCCTCAACCCGCCCTACACGCAATGGCCCGAGTTGTTTCCGCCCATGCAGGCCGCGGTGCTCGCCGCAGCCACCGCGGCGGGTGCCAAGCTGGTGTCGTTCGAGAACGTCTACATGTACGGTCCCACCGGGGGTGCGCCCCTCACCGAGGACCTCCCTTACGCAGCGACCACTCGCAAGGGATCGGTGCGTGGCCGGATGGCGGACGACCTCCTCGCCGCCCACGCCGCCGGGACGGTTCGGGTAGCCATCGGACGGGCGTCGGACTACTTCGGCCCTCGGGGAACGATGAGCGCCATGGGCGACCGTGTCTTCTATCCGCTGCTGGCAGGCAAGAAGGCCCAGGTCATGGGCAACCCCGACCTCCCCCACACCTACAGCTACGTGCCCGACATGGCCGCAGGCTTGGCGACGCTCGGAGCACGTGACGAGGCCGACGGCAGGGCGTGGCACCTCCCCAACCCAGAGACGTTGACCACGCGTGAGTTCGTCGCCAAGATCGGCGCTGCGGTGGGTAGCGTCGGGGGCCTCTCGGCCATGCCGAAGGCGATGCTCAACGTCGTTGCCGTCTTCAACCGCAATGTCCGTGAGCTCAAGGAGATGCTCTACGAGTTCGAGGAGCCGTTCATCGTCGACTCGAGTGACTTCGAGGCGACGTTCGACCAGCACCCCACGGACCTCGACGACGCCATCGCAGCAACCGTCTCCTGGTTCCAGGCGAACCCGAAGTAGCGAACGACGCGCCGCACTCCCCCGACGAGTCGTCAGACTGAGGTTGTTGGCGGGTCGCCCAGACTGCACCGCGGCTCGTCCTCATCGCCGTGCCGACTCAACATTTCCGGTCAGAATGCCGATGGACATGGATACGTCCGCCACTCTCCACCGGCATCCAGCCGATTCCGAAGGAGTCAGGTTGTGGCAACCGCAGAACCGACGACCTATTCCAAACCAATCGGTCGCACGCCCCGAGACGAGTTGCTTCAGCAAATGGGCAGGCTCAGTGCCGATGCGTTGATGACCAACGTCGCTCACGGTTCTGCGTCGTTCCTCGCGATCCTCAACTCCGACCGCCAGATCGTCTTCGCCAACCGGAGCCTGATCGATACGTTCGGAGTCGCCGACGAAGACGCCATCGGTCGTCGCCCCGGCGAGTTGATGAGCTGCCGCAGTGCAGAAGTAGGCCCGGATGGCTGCGGCACCTCGCCATTCTGCACGACGTGCGGAGCCGCCCAGGCACTCGGCAGGGCGAGGCTCGGCAGCCCCCAAGAGAAGGAGTGCCGCATTCTGCGCGTGAACGGCGATCCGCTCGAACTGAAGATCACGGCGACACCATTTGCTCTCGACGACGAGACCTTCATCCTCTTCTCTGCCGTCGACATCAGTGATGCGAAACGTCGCCGCTCTCTGGAACGCCTCTTCTTCCACGACATCATGAATACCGCCACCGGTGTCAGGGGCCTGTCGTCCATGGCTCGAATGGTGACCGATGAGGAGAGGAATGGGATTCTCGAACTTCTCGAGTCGACGTCTGAGCATCTCATCGACGAGATCCAGGGCCAAACCGAACTCTTGGCCGCCGAGACCAACGACCTCGTTGTGCATCCGCGAACCATCGAATCACGGAGCCTGCTCGATAGCCTCGCCAGCCAGTACGCCACCCACGAGGTCGGGCTGAATCGGACCGTCGTCATCGCCGAAGGCACGTGTGATCGTCCTTTCGTGTCCGACCCGGTGCTCCTTTGCCGGGTCATTGGCAACCTCACCAAGAACGCACTCGAAGCGACCCCGGAAGGCGGCGTCGTCACACTCTCCTGTCGCCGGGATGGCGAGAGGTTCACTTTCTCCGTTCACAACGACGGCGTCATGCCGGAAAAGTCGCAACTCCAGGTCTTCCAAAGGTCCTTCTCCACCAAGGGAGAAGGACGCGGCCTCGGTACCTACGGATCCCGTCTACTCGCGGAGCGCTACCTCGAAGGCAGGGTGTCCTTCGAGAGCACCGAGGAGCGAGGAACGACCTTCACGGTCAGCCTTCCGTTGGCACTACTCGAATCGCCATCCAGGCAGGAGAACCTGCCGAAGCCAGTCGTCTTCAAGGCTTCCTGACGATCCGTACGGGCACTCGAGGCCGACGCCCGGCATGTCTCTGCGTCATTGCCTCGGGAAGAACACCCTAATCGGGTAGCCTCAACCGGCGGCTCTCGCCGTAGGATGCCCCCTAACTACACACCCCTTGGAGGACTCATGGCACAACCACAACCAGCTGGGTGGTACCGGGACCCAACCGGAACCTACACCTACCGCTACTGGGACGGCACCGGCTGGACCGGCCAGATCAGCACCGGTGGCACCAGCGGAACGGACCCGAACCCGATGGAAGCCGCCGCGGCTGCTACCCCACCGGCCCCCGGATCCGAGGCACCTTCAGCGCAGACAGCCCAGCAGCAGCAACCGCAGCAGATTCAGGTCACCCAGAAGGGTGGTGGCGGTTTCGGCACCATCATCGGCGTGATCCTGGCCATCGTGGCGATCGTGATCCTGATCGCGGTGCTGATCAACAACTCCGGCGACGACAGCGGTACGTCGACGACGGAAACCCCAACGACAACGGAAGCCCCAGCGACGACGGAAGCTCCGGCCACCACCACGACGTCGGGCGGATAGCCCGGCGACCGCCGACCGGTCGGAACACAAGTTGACCGCCGGAACCAACCAACGAAAGCCACCAGGCCGCATCGGCCGGTGGTTCGCCCGAGCCCCGCGCTACTTGTATCGCGCGGGGCTCGGTTGGGTTCTGGGATCGCGTTTTGTGCTGCTCGAGCACACTGGGCGCAACTCCGGTCAACCGCGATCAACGGTGCTGGAAGTCATCAGACATGACGAAGAATCGGTGGACATTGCCGCCGCCTGGGGCACAAAGAGCGACTGGTACCGCAACACCCGCAAGCACCCCGCCGTATTCATCAGCACGGGCCGTCGCAAACATCACCCGGCAATCGCCTCTGTCGTAGCGCCGGACGAAGCGGCCGGCGTCTTTGCCGACTACGCAACGTCGCACCCCAGGGCGGCCAAGGCCTTGGCGAAGGCCTTCGACCTGCCACTCGACGCGCCCGAGGCCATGGCGGAAACGGTGCCGATCGTGCGCCTCAGCCTCGATCGGTGAGCAAGGCCGTGAGGGGACTGTCGAACAACGCCAGTTTGGGCTTGCCGCAACGTGAAGGACCAGTCGTTTGTTCAACACGCTCCTATCCGGCTTTGAGCTCCTCAACCAGGTCAATGTACGAATGCATTGCATCGTCCTGCGACGTGCCGTTGAGTTGCTTCCACGCGTCGTACTTGGCGCGGCCGACAAAGTCCAAGATCCCGGGGCGCTTGCCCGAAACGTTTCCTTCGGTTGCCTGCTTGTAGAAGGCATACAGCCGCAGCATGTTGACGTTGTCTGGCTTGCTCGGCAGCTGCTGCGCTTCGGCGGCCGCCGTCTCGAATTGGTCGCTGAGGTCTGACATCTGGGGTCTCCTATCGCTGCCGGCGGCACCACATATCCTCGCGCCCGGCGCGTTCGGGCTCCAATCGAAGGCCGCCTGCGGTGTGGCGAATGTTCCGGCGTGGCTCGGGTACCAGAAATCGCGCCTGAACCACGCAGGAACAGAAAGAGGCCCGTCGCGTACACTCGTTCGATGAGCTCACGCACCGTCTTGGGGACCTGTCATCACGACTGCCCGGACACCTGTGGCTGGGTGGCCACCGTAGAGGATGGCGTCGCCGTCAAGCTGCGGGGCAATCCCGGGCACCCCTACTCTCAGGGCGAGTTGTGCCCCAAGGTCAACCGCTTCATCGACCGGGTCTACAGCCCGGACCGCATCCTCCAACCACTCGTGCGAGTCGGCCCCAAGGGCGAAGGACGGTTCGAGCCCGTCAACTGGGACACCGCACTCGATCGCGTCGCTGCGGCGCTCAAAGACGTGATCGACGCGTGGGGCGGCGAGGCGATCCTCCCCTGGTGGGATGCCGGTACCCAGGGGCTGATTCAGATGTCCTCGCTCGATCGGCGCTTCTTCGGGCAGTTGGGTTCCTCGCAGCTCACCGGCTCGCTCTGCGGCGGGACGGCCCACGCCGGCACGGCGTCGACGCTCGGGACGGGCCTCGCCGCCGATCCCATGGACGTCCGGCATGCGCAGCTGGTGATCCTCTGGGGAACGAACACCAAACTGACCAACCGACATCTGTGGCCGTTCGTGCAGGAGGCCAGGGATCAGGGGGCACAGGTCGTGGTAATCGACCCGATCCGAACCGCAACCGCCCAGGCCGCCGACTGGTTCATCCAGCCCCTCCCGGGCACCGACGTGGCGCTGATGCTGGCGATGATGCATGTGCTCATCCGAGATGACCTGATCGACCACGGCTACATCGATGCCTACACGGTCGGCTTCGATGAACTGACCGCACGCGCCGCCGAGTGGACTCCAAATCGGGCGGCCACCGTCTGCGGGATCACCGGCGACGAGATCGAGCGCCTCGCCACCGCCTACGGCACGACCCGACCAGCCTTCATCCGCACCCTGATCGGCGCAGAGCACCACGAGAACGGCGCCATGTTCTTCCGAACCTTGGCGTGCCTGCCCGCGTTGACAGGGTCATGGAAGGAGCGCGGCGGCGGGTTGGCCCGCAGCGTCGGATCATGGGCGGAGACCATGGTCGACGACTCCGTGTTCGACCCACCCAACGGCACCCCACGGCGCAGCGTCAACATGAACCACCTGGGGCGAGCCCTCACCGACGCCACGATGAAACCGCCGGTGAAGACCCTCTTCGTGTGGTGCGGCAACCCTGTCGTCACGGTCCCGAACGCGGAACTGATCCGCGCCGGGCTCGAACGTGATGACCTGTTCACGGTCGTGAGCGAGCAGTTCCTCACGGACACGGCGCGCTACGCCGATGTGGTGTTCCCGGCGACGACCCAACTGGAACAACTCGACATGGTGCCTTCGTGGGGTCACCTCTACCTCGGTTGGAACGAGCCGGCGATCGAGCCCCGCGGCGAGAGTGTCCCCAACACCGAGCTGTGGCGCCGCCTGTCCCGGGCAATGGGATTCACCGACCCCATGCTCTACGAGGATGACGAGGCTCTGCTGCGCTCCGCGCTGCCCACGGTGGATCTCGGCACACTGCGCTCGAGAGGCTTCCTGCGGCTCGATCTCCCCGAGGACCTCCGGCCCTACGCCACCGGCGGCTTCGGGACGCCGAGCGGAAAGGCCGAGCTCTCGAGCCCGAGTCTGGCGGCGGCAGGCCACGACCCCGTTCCTCAGTTTGTGCCCCCCACCGAGAGCGCCGCAGGCGACCCAGATCTCGCCTCTCTCTTCCCCTTGGCGCTACTCACACCAAAGCACCACACCCGCTTCCTCAACAGCAGCTACACCCACCTCCCCAAGCACGGACCACGGGAGGGCAAGCCTTTCCTCGAAATCGACGCCTTCGACGCCGCGGCCCGAGGCATCGGCGACGGCGACCGCGCTGATGTGTGGAACAACCGCGCCCGCCTCAATCTGGAGGTGCGCATCAGCGACCGATTGCGCCCCGGCGTGGTTGCGGTGCCGTTTGGCTGGTGGGCGGCCGACCACGGCCAGCAGGCCACGGCCAACTCGTTGACGAACGACAACCTCACCGACTGGGGTGGCGGGGTCGCCTATTCGGACACGCTGGTCCAGGTTGCCCGCTCCGACTGACGGAGGCAGCTACGACTCGTCGCCGGCGGCCCTCCTGTTTACCTGGAGCAGGCCCGTCGCGCCACGACCGGCGCCCCTCTTCGGGGCCACATCCGCCCGATCGCTGTGGACCCCTGGGAACTGCACTTCCGGTAACACAGGCCCCCCGGCTAGCGTCGGTTGGTCCGGTCCAGGTACCTGAAGGGGAGATGATCATGGAAATTGGCGTTCACGTTGCGAGCTTCACGTGGCCGGAGAGCCCGCAGGGTACCGCCGCCACGCTCGGCCGTATCGCCGAGGTCGTCGACGACGGCGGATTCAGTGCGCTGTCGGTGATGGACCACTGGTTCCAGATGGACACCTACTTCGACGCCAGCGAGCCCATGCTCGAGGGTTACACCACCCTCGGCTACCTGGCGGCCAAGACCTCCCGAGTTCGCCTCGGGCTTCTCGTCACCGGCGTCACTTATCGCCACCCGGGTCTCCTCGCCAAGACGGTGACGACCCTCGACGTCCTCTCAGAAGGGCGAGCCGAGTTGGGTATCGGCGCGGCCTGGTACGAACGGGAGCACGTCGGTCTCGGCGTCCCTTATCCACCGGTCGCGGAGCGGTTCGAACGGCTCGAGGAGGCACTCCAGATCTGTCTCCAGATGTGGAGCGACGACGATGGCCCGTATCAGGGAACTCACTACCAGTTGGCCGAGACGCTCAACTCCCCACAGCCGATCCAGCAGCCCCACCCGCCGATCCTGATCGGCGGCAGCGGAGAGAAAAAGACCCTGCGCCTGGTTGCCAAGTACGGCGATGCCTGCAATCTGTTCGTCGGCACTCCCGAGGATGCGACTCACAAGCTGAACGTCCTGCGCGAACACTGCGAGCGAGAAGGCACCGACTACGACGCGATCCGCAAGACGATCCTCTACACCGGCGCGGCGTTGGCCACGGGTGATATGGACGCATTCGTATCCGAACTTGCCGCACTCGCTGCGGCTGGCATCGAAGGCGTGATGATCATGCCCGTCGGACCCGACCCGGTCGCCATCATCGAACAGGTCGCCCCGGTCCTCGCCAAGATCGCCGATCTCTAGGAAGCCGGCCGACCGGCAGCAAATGGCCCGATGTTGCCGCCAGAAGGCCCTGGTCAGAGCGGCTTCACCCTGGCACGGTTGAGTGTTGAGCATCCCAGGAGGTGGGTTGGTGCTCCATTCTCCCAACCTAGCGCCCGCTGAACGCGTGCGACGGCGCCAAGCCGCCGAACTGCGCGACTTGATCTGGCACGTGGCGGCCTACCTCGTCGTCAATGGTCTGCTCTTCGCTCAGGATTGGAACGCCGGCGACGGCATCAACTGGGCCTACTGGATCGCTATCCCCTGGGGTGCCGGCCTGCTCTTCCACGCCATCGCCCTCGTCATGGGCCGCCGCGACGAGCCTTAGAGAGGTCTGGGGCGGACAGGGGCGACACATGTGACGCTCATGTCCGCCAAAACCCTCTCGGCGCGCGAGAATCACGGCATGGTCGAACAGTATCCCGGATGTCCCAGCCCGCTTGGAGCGCTCGTCGAACCGGACGGCGTCAACTTCAGCGTCTACTCACGCAGCGCCAAACAGGTCGATCTGCTCCTCTACGACCATGTCGACGACGCGGAGCCTGCCCACGTCATGCACCTCACGCCCGATCCGCACCGGACCTACCACTACTGGCACGTCTTCGTTACCGGGATCGGCCCTGGTCAGATCTACGGGTACCGCGCCCACGGACCGTTCGATCCCGACAACGGGCAACGCTTCGACGCCGAAAAGGTGCTGATCGATCCGTACGGCCGTGCCGTCGTGACGCCCGCCGGGTACGCCCGACGCGCCGCCATCGAGCCCGGCCGTAACGATGCTGCCGCCTTCAAGAGCGTCGTCGCCGACCCAACGACCTACGATTGGGAGGGCGATCTGCCGCTACGCCGCCCCTTTGCCGGCTCGGTCATCTACGAGATGCACGTTGGGGGCTTTACCCAGCACCCCAACTCGGGAGTCGATCCACAGCGCCGTGGTACCTACGCCGGGCTCATCGACAAGATCCCGTACCTCCAAGACCTCGGCGTCACCACCGTTGAGCTCATGCCCGTCTTCCAGTTCGACCGCCAGGATGCCGACTTCGGCCTCCCCAACTACTGGGGCTACGCCCCGATTTCGTTCTTCGCCCCCCACGCCGCCTACAGCTCACGCCGCGATGCCCTTGGCCCGCTCGATGAGTTCCGTGACATGGTCAAAGCACTCCATCGCGCCGACATCGAAGTAATCCTCGATGTCGTCTACAACCACACGGCTGAGGCCGGCGCCCACGGCGCCACGATGAGCTTCCGCGGGCTCGAGAACTCGACCTACTACATCCTCGAGAACGGCGGCCGCGACTTCGCCAACTACTCGGGCTGCGGTAACACACTCAATGCCAATCAGTCCATCGTGCGGCGCCTCATCCTCGACAGCCTCCATTACTGGGTGGGCGAGATGCATATCGACGGTTTCCGGTTCGACCTCGCCTCGATTCTGTCGCGTGACGAGCGCGGCTTCCCGCTGCCCAATCCCCCGGTCCTGTGGGACATCGAGTCCGACCCTCACCTCGCCGGAACCAAGCTGATCGCAGAAGCCTGGGACGCCGCCGGTCTCTATCAGGTGGGTGACTTCGTCGGTGACAGCTGGAAGGAGTGGAACGGAAAGTTCCGAGACGATGTGCGCGCGTTCGTGCGCGGCGACGCCGGGACCATTGCTCGCATCGCCGACCGCTTGGTCGGCAGTCCAGACATGTATGCAGACGAACCCCGCGAAGCAGAGCAGAGCATCAACTTCGTCACCAGCCACGACGGCTTCACAGTCAACGACCTCGTTTCTTACAACCGCAAGCACAATGCGGCCAACCGAGAGGATGGCCGCGACGGCACCGACTACAACCTCAGTTGGAACTGCGGAACCGAAGGGCCGACCAACGACCCGATCATCGAGGCTTTGCGCAACCGGCAGGTCAAGAACCTGCTGACCATCACGATGATGTCGCTTGGCGCCCCGATGCTGCTGATGGGCGACGAAGTGCGCCGCACCCAGGAGGGCAACAACAACGCGTACTGCCAGGACAACGAGACCAGTTGGTTCGACTGGGAGGACCTCGACCGGCATGCCGACATCCACCGCTTCGTGAAGGGACTCATCAAGCTACGGCGGCAGCGCGACACCGTCACCACTGAGCCCCACCTGACCCTCACCGACCTGATGGAACGGGCGAAGATCCGGTTTCACGGGGTCCGGGTCGACCAACCCGACTTCTCGCATCATTCGCGCAGTATTGCTTTGTCGGCCCAGTCGCTGTCGGGCGACCTCCTGATGCATTTTGCCCTCAACGGATACTGGGCGCCCCTCGATTTCGAGCTACCACCCCTGCCCGACTGGGCAACCAGCGGCTGGCGACGGGTGGTTGACACCGCGCTTGCCGCCCCCGACGACATCTCAACGCCCCAGGACGCCCCGGCCGTCGCCACTCCTACCTATCGGGTCGGGGGACGTGCTATGGCCGTGTTCTTCGCCAACGCCGCAGCGTCGTAGTCCACCTCACCGGCGACGAAGTCTCAGCTCGCCTGCGTCACGACCCTCAACCTGGTCGAGAGAAGCTTGGAGGTGTGGTTCCGCCTCGCCAGCGGCGACCATGACGTCGAACAGGCTGAGGACCATCAATACGAGGTCGTCAATCGGCACCGGCGGGGAGTGCCCACCCGCCCAACGTCGTCGAACGCCATCCCGTTGCTCTTCAACCATGCCGCCTGGTGATCAATAGGGTGCACCGAGATGGTGGAGGCCAAGGCCACGCATTCTTTGGTCCTTGTAGAAGCCGACGTGCACTAGCGTTGTCGAATCCTGCAGGAAGGCCACCATGACCAACTTTGATGTGACCGGGATGCCCGACGGGCGCGACACGCTGCGGACCATGGGCTGGGAGCCCCTCCCCTACGGCAGCGCCGGTTTGGCGCGGCGCTCCGACCTTGGCAACGGAAAGTCGGTCTGGTCGTGGCTCGTGCTCATCCCATGGTCGGATGACTCCAAGCCCTGGATCGACGGCACAAAGATGTTCGGCCCCTCGCTCAAGACTGAGAGCGACGAGCGCGACGAAATCATTGCCGACATGCGGGCTTTGCTCGACAAGCGTTACGGCGAGACCGTCGGCCAACGCGCCGCGGATGAACTGATCGAACGAATCCTCGAGGGCGAATAGACGCCAGCGGTCTCGGGACCAGGGCGCTACCGGAACAGGACGACTGCGGCCAGTGCCGTAGCAAGGACCGAGGTCACGCCCGATGCCAGCACACCGGTGGCCAGCGTCCGATTTCGCCACACAAATCCGCCGGCCCCAATCGTCGTCAACGCGGCCGTGAGCCCAAACGCCGCCGCAGCGGCTACGCGAGCCGGCCCGCCGGTTCGCAGTAGGGCGACGGCAAACATGGCGCCCGCAATACCCCACACGAAGTAGCCGAGGACCACCAGTGCGCCCGGGACCGATCTGGGATCGTCGCTGAAGCCTATGACCCGCCACGCCCGCTCGGCAGCCTCGGGGTCGTCCCCGGCCGCCTCGGCAACGCCGCGAGCCACCGTGTACTGGGTCCAATAGGCCATTGCCACCAGAGGCGGATACAGCAGCCCGAAGGCGACCCCGAGGATGGCGATTGCTGCCGCTGCGTCCCACACCTCAGCGGCCAGTCCCAACCACATTGGCACATACAACAAGGCCACGAGTGTCGTGGGCAGGAACTGCCGAATCAGGAGCGGCCCGTGCTCCAAATAGAAGGCCACCTGTTGATCAGCGGTCGAACCGGCGTCCGGGGAACGGACGAAGCTGACGAGCCAGGTGATCGTCAGCAGCACGACGATCACTGCGGCCCACGCACCCAACGCTCTGAGTGATTCGAGTTCCTCCACGCCTTCCCGTCCGCGTCCAGCCCCTACTTGACCCGAGGATGGGCTCCGCCTGTAGGGCCGAAGGTCCGCAGGCTGCCACCCGATTCCGCCTCGGTTGGACCGGCTAGTTTCTCCCTATCACCATCACACCTGACCTCTCCATCCTTTCCGAGCGGGACCGCGCCCGAACCTGGGATCGCGTCCTGCTCGAGCGCCTCAACACGGTGGTTCCTCTCATCATGGAACGCGCCGGAATCGATTGCTGGGTTCTCGTCGCCCGCGAGTACAACGAGGATCCGGTCGTTACCACCATGCTCCCCTCGACCTGGATCAACGCCCGCCGCCGCACCATCCTGGTGTTCACCGATTTTGGCCGCACCCGCGTCGCCATAGCTCGCTACGGAGTCGGCGACGCCTTCCCGGCGGCATGGGATCCGGAGAACGAACCCGATCAGTGGGCCAGGTTCGCCGCCTACCTCGAGGAGCGCAGCCCACAGCGCATCGGGCTCAGCCGTTCGGTGGCGTTTGCGCTTGCCGATGGCCTTTCGGCCACCCAGGATGCTGCGCTCACCGCCGCACTTTCCCCCGAACTGGCTCTGCGCCTCGTGTCCGCCGAGCCACTCGCCATCGGATGGCTGGAGACTCGCACCGAGGCCGAAAGGGAGTTGCACGCCGCCGCATGCGCCATCGCCCACACGATATTGCGCGCAGCCCTATCTCCCGCCGTCATCACGCCGAAGTCGACCACAACTGCCGACGTTGAGTGGTGGCTGCGTCAGCGAGTGGCCGACCTCAACCTCGATACCTGGTTTCATCCCACGGCCTCGGTCCAGCGGGATCGGCCATATGACGATCGGAAGTCCTTTGCGATTGCTCCCGCTGACACCGTGATCGAACCCGGCGATCTTGTTCACATCGACTTCGGGATCGCCTACCTCGGTCTCCATACCGACCAGCAGCAACACGCCTACGTGCTGCGGCCCGGCGAAACGGCCGCCCCGGCGGGGATCAACGCGGGCATTGCCGCGGCCAACTTGGCCCAAGAGCTCGTCATGTGGGAGTTTCAAACCGGTCGCACCGGCAATGAGATGTTGGCCGCGGCCCGCGCCGCGGCGGCAGCAGCCGGCCTCGACGCCACCATCTACACCCACCCCATTGGAGTCCACGGCCACGCCGCCGGTCCAACGATTGGCCTATGGGACCAGCAGGACGGCGTGCCCGGTCAGGGCGACTATCCCGTGTTCCCCAACACCTCGTACTCGATCGAGTTGTCCGTGGTCTCGCCCGTTGCGGAATGGGACGGCAGCCCGGTGCGCTTCATGCTCGAAGAGGACGCCTTCTTCGACGGAGCGGAGTGCAGCTTCCTCGACGGTCGGCAAACCGGCGTCTGGTTGATCTGAGGACGAGATTGGCAGCCCCCAACCCGATCACGGGTAGGGCCGGGCGTCGGGGTGCTTGACCTCCAGGCCGCCGAACAACACGGTGGCGTTGATCTCCAGGCGAGGTGCCCCGGGACCGACCACTTCGTTCTTGGCTCCGTTCGACCAGCCACCGAACAGTGGCAGCCCACTGACCCGCACTTCCCATCCATGGGGCACCGTGATCTCAGTCCCACCAAATGCCGTGAGCACGCCCAGAGTCACACCTTCGTCGACAATGACGGCTTCCGCCAGGTTGACCTCGGTTCCCCCGAAAAGCGTCGTGACCGACCCGCCCTGGAACGCGGCCGATCGATTGACGACATCACGGCCCCAGAACGCCACGAACGACTCAACCGTACCGGACGCATCCGCCTCGCTCCCCTGGCTCGAGCCGATGCCAAGCAGGATCCAGACGCCGGCCAACACCAACATGGCCGCCCAGAAGGCTCCCCACGCCTCCTCTGAAGCGATATCGAGTCGCACAGCAAGGAGCATCAGCCCCAGTGCGACGAGGAACGCCGGTGGGAACCAATGGCGGGGGTTTGAAACAAACATGCCAACACCAAGGCCGATCAAGATCACCGGCCAGAACGTGGCGAGGACCTCGCCGGCGCTGAGTACATCAAACTGCTCGAGCAGGAGCAGTACGCCGAGCGCCACGAGCCCAACCCCCAGCAGCAGCCTTCCGGTACTCACGCAATGCCCCCATTCCGTCTCCGCGTCACCCTGCCGCCCAGGCTACTGATTCCCCCCAGCGTCGGTGAGGTGACCGATGAACCAATCTTGGGCGAGCACCGCAGCCTGCTCCAACGTGCCCGGCTCCTCGAAGAGGTGGGAAGCCCCGGGCACGACTTCCAGGCTGACTTCGGCGCTCATCCGCATCATGGCGTCTTCGTTGAGCGCCTGGACCACCACATCGAGTTCACCGACGATCAACAGAGTCGGCGCCTGCACCCTGCGCAGCGATTCGTCGGCCAGGTCGGGCCGACCGCCACGGGAGACCACCGCTCCAACCAGACGCGGCAGCTCCGCAGCGGCGATCAGCGCCGCACCGGCGCCGGTCGAGGCTCCGAAGAACCCGATCGGAAGTCCGGCGACATCGCGGCGCGTCTGGAGCCACCCGGCCGCCCCGACCAGGCGGTCCGCCAGGAGCGGAATGTCGAATCGGAGCTCGGACGTCACCCGGTCGCGTCGTTCCTCCGCTGCAGAGAGAAGATCCAACAGCAACGTCGCCAGCCCCGCTCGATTGAGGAAGTCGGCCACCCATGCGTTGCGCGGGCTGAAGCGGCTGCTCCCGCTGCCGTGAGCAAACACCACGATGCCTCGAGGGTCGGCCGGTACGGCCAATTCAGCATCCAAGGCGACCGACCCCGCGTCGACCATGACCGTGCTGCGCAACGTACCGTCATCCAACGCCATGCCGCCCTCCGGCTACTCCCGTGTGGTCGATCCTGGTCGGCCGGCGGCCGCAACTCTAGGGTCGGACGTCCCTACCACCCTCAGGGGGAGGTCACTCCGTCGTACCGCGCTCCCCGTCGACATCGAGCGCTGCGGAGACGCCTCGCATCGCGAGGAGCGAGTCGCGGCAGCGCTTTCAGAGGTCACGAAAAGCCGGTGGTAGAGGAGACTTCTCCACAATCGATCGTGATCGTCTGTCCCCAAACGGAAGTTAGGTCAATTGGACGCCGCAATCGACAACGGTGCTGTTTGACCGGTGACGGGGGACTCTCCGGTGGCCCGCCCGTCGCCCCCTGCGGCGCTCAGGCCTCCAGGGTGGGGCGAGCCGCCTCCATGACTGCGGCGGCATACTCGAGTACCTTGGCTTCAGCGTTGGAGTCTTCAGCGACCTGGTCGTAGTAGAGGACACTTCCCTCCCAGCCGTCCGTGTGCCACTCGGCGCCGTGCGGGAGTTCAACGCCGAGCAGCTTGTCCCCCGCGAACGGCCATGGATTGGAGTAGAAGTAGGCCCGGCCGGCCGGATAGAGGCCGAAGTTGAGCTGCGCGGGATAGGCCCGGACTTCGCCATCTTCTTCGTGCTCCTCGATCCGTGAGCCGTACCACTCGAAGGCGAGATCAAACCCGTGCGGCCACAGTTGGATCGGACCGACCGAGTCGCCGAGTGTTGCCCGCTGCCGCTCGAACACGGTATTGGCGTTGACAAATAGGTCCATGATCTTGGTGGCAGCCTGCGAGTCGTACTCCCGCGGCGTGTCGTCTTCGAACTTGTCGCGAAGGTACTCGCCCTCAAGTCCATATCCGGCGACTGCGGCAATGAGATTGTCGGCAAACTCGCTACCGGTCAGACCGTCCGTCATCGGAACATCGATCGAACTTCCGTCGCTTGCCTCGATGGCCACCAGATCGTTGACCAGATCCATCCGCAGCGCCAGACTCCCGCCGCCCGGGAGTGGCAGGTTGTCCGTCACCAAACCGTTCGGCCTCACCTTCAGGCTGATGTGCCACCACTTGGGATGAAAGACGGCATGCGCCCCGGCGACGGCCCCTACCCCTTTTGCGTAGGCGTGGAGGGTTGCCCGGGTGGGCTCCCGCTCATCGTCGAGTGGCACAAAAACCGTGTTTGACATGTCTGGTCTCCTCGGTGACGGGCTCATGCTCGGTCAACCCATTGCAGCGGCGTCATCTTCCCACAACGGTGTCGACCCAATGGACGGCCTTCTGACGATCGGGAGTTGAGGTGGAATTTGCTCCCGGGAGCGGTAGGTTGGGAAAGAGACAGACAGGCGACACTCCCACCGGAGGCCATCATGCCGGATACCATCAATCTTGCCCTTCTCATCGTCCGGATCGGCCTCGGCGTTGTCTTCCTGGCGCACGGGATCAAGCACGCCATGGGCCGCGCCAAGACCGCCCGCTGGTTCGGTTCCCTTGGCTTCAAGAGCCCTGGATTCCAGTGGTTTGCGTCGACCGCCACCGAGATTGGTGCCGGGGTACTACTGATCGCAGGCTTGCTCACCTCGGTGGCGGCCGCCGCAGTGATCGCCGTTGCGGTCGTCGCGTTCTGGACTGTCCACCGCTCGGCCGGGTTCTTCATCACCTCGTTCATGAAGCCCGAGGTCGAGGTCGAGGGCTACGAGTACGTCCTCACGTTGGCCGTCATGGCTTTGGCCCTTGCCGTTGCCGGCCCGGGCGAGTGGTCGATCGACTGGCTGATCGATATCGACGGCGTGACCCTCGCTGAGTATCTCGACGGCCGAATGGGCATGCTCCTCGCCGCCGGCGGAGTGGCCGCCGCCTTCGTCCAACTCGCCATCTTCTGGCGCCCCACCACAGCCCAATAGGAATCTGGCGGATATCAGCGCAATATGCTGCGGATATGTCCGCCGGAACCACAGATAGCGACGGCGAGGAGCGAGAGGTCGGGGTGGGGCCGCACCCGGGACCGTGGCCCGACGACCCGCGGCTCGACCCTGAACTGCTCGCCGCGGGCGATCGTCGCAATGTCATCGACTCCTACCGCTACTGGCGACGTGATGCCATCGTTGCCGACCTCGATCAACGCCGTCACTCCTTCCACGTTGCAGTCGAGAACTGGCAGCACGATTTCAATATCGGGGCCGTGGTGCGCAACGCCAACGCGTTCCTCGCCGCCGAGGTGCACATCATCGGTAAACGGCGTTGGAATCGACGCGGCGCCATGGTCACCGACCGGTATCAGCATCTGCGGCACCACGCCACGCTCGAGGAGTTTGTCGCCTGGGCCGACGAAGCCGACCTGCCGTTGATCGGCATCGACCTCCTGCCGGGCGCTCTCCCGATCGAAACGACTCCACTCCCCCGCCGCTGTGTCCTCGTGCTCGGCCAGGAGGGCCCCGGACTCTCGGAGCCCGCCCAAGCCGCCTGCACGATGGTGTGTTCGATCACCCAGTTCGGCTCGACCCGTTCGATCAACGCCGGAGTGGCGTCGGGCATCGCAATGCACGCCTGGATTCGCCGCCACGTCTTCAACGACGAGGTGCCCTGACTCAGCCGGCGTCCGGCACCAACTCGAGGCGAATCGCTACCTCGATCTCCGGGTGAACCCGAATCACGAGCAACCGGGGTGGCTTCAGCCCCCACCGGCGAACATCGAGGGTCTGGGCGCCCTCCACGACCAGCCGATCACCCGCTGCTTCGATACCGACCGTCCCGCTCGCTTCGACGTCCTGGCCGCGGAAGCCGATGACTCCCTTGATGTCGGCGACATCGTCCGACACGGCGTCGACTGCCGTAATGTCTCCGGTGATCAGCGGATGGTGCTTGGCGTCGATCCTGCGTTGGGTTTCCCGATCCACGAGCTCATTGCCCGAAGCGAGCAGGTCAACGGCAATCTCGACATGACCGGCGATGTCATCAGAGACGAAGCGTCCGCCATCGATGTGGGCCGAGAGCCAGCCGGTGAGCCCATTGGCCTCGGCATGGATCGGATGAACGCTCGAACTCCCCTTGATCCACACCCGTGACGCTTCGGGATCGACGAGATAGCGCATCATCATCGCCGCCGCGGCGCGCCCCATCCTTCGAGCAAAGGGACGATGACCTCCATGGGCAGGCCCATGACGTTACTGAACGACCCATCGAGGTTGGCCACCAAATCACCGCCGGACGAACCCTGGATGGCATAGGCGCCGGCTTTGTCGAGTGGCTCGCCGGTCGCCACATAGGCCTCGGCCTCGGCACGAGTGATGGGTTTCATCGTCACATTGCTCTCGACAAATCCGCTCTCGACCACCGCACCGTCGATGAGCAACGTGTATCCCGACAACACGAAATGGGACCGCCCGGCCAGACGGAGAACCATGTCGACCGCGTCATCGTGTCCGGTGGGCTTGCCTACTGCGTCACCATCCAACACGACAGTGGTGTCGACCCCGAGCACAATGGCATTCTTGGGAGCCTTGTCGATCACGGCGCGGGCTTTCTCCTCGGCCAGGCGGATCACCATGTCCTCGGGAGCTTCCCCATCGATCGGTAGCTCGTCGGTGTCGGGCGCAATCGTCCGGAACCCGAAGCCCGCCGACTCGAGCAGTCGCCGCCGACGGGGAGAGCCGCTCGCCAGTATCAGGTCACGGGTTGCCGCCATGGGCGCCATTGTGGTCCGCCCAAAGCCGATGCGCACCCCAATCGGTCGATCAGCCGACGATGTACGTGCCGGTCCCTACTGCAATCAACGTTCCCACCTCGTTGTGTAGCTCCATCCGGGTGACGGCCACCCGGCTTCCCGTGCGCAGGGCGTACCCTGAGGCTCGAAACGACTCGCCGATGCCGGGCCGTAGGTAGTCCACCCGAAGGTCGATCGTCCCCAGACGTGAGAACCGGTCCGGTAGGTCGGCATCATCCGCTTGGGCGGCGGCGGCCATCATGGCGGTCAGGCCGCCGACCACATCGAGCGCCGCCGATATGGCGCCACCGTGCAGGGCACCGCGGGCCCAGTTGCCGACCAGTTCCTCTCGCCAGTCGAAGGTGAGGCTTACGCCCTCACCGGTCAACTCCTCGAGGTGAAGCCCCAGAACACGATTGAACGCGATCTGGGCTTCAACCGCCTTGACCACTTCGGCTACGGCCTGGCCGTCGATCTTCATCGTTTCAGTGTAAGGCCACGAGAAACGGGCTCTGCGCGCAACCGCCTACCATGTCGACCGGGGTTGGCTGGGTTGAGGGGAGGCAAAACCCGTGAAGATCCGTCCGCAAAGACAGAGCCACGACGTCGTCGACAAACGTCGGGTTGGCTCATCGACGGGAGCCAAGGTGGGAATGGGCGCCGGAGGAATCGTTGCGGTGATCATTGCCCTCTTCTTTGGCAGCGGCCTACTGGGAGGCGACGGCGGGGCGCCCGGGGGGCTCAATATCGACGACTTGATGGGTGCCCTCCAGCAGCCGGCATCTGCCGAGGAGCAGCAGCCACAGACCGGCGACACCGCCGTCGACCCGGACGCCGACCTCGCGCTGTTCATGGGTGGCGTGCTCGACGACGTGCAGAACACCTGGACCGAGATCTTCGCCACCTCCGGCCAGGAATACCCTCGTGCCACGCTGGTGCTCTTCTCCGGCCGTGAGCCGAGCGGTTGCGGCACGGCAACGTCGCAGATCGGGCCGCACTACTGCCCGTTGGACGAGCGCATCTACATCGACCTCGACTTCTACGACGAACTGGCGCGGCGCTTCCGCGCTGAGGGTGACTTTGCCCAGGCCTACGTGTTGGCGCACGAGGTCGCCCACCATGTGCAGAACATCACCGGCATCATGGACGAGGTCCGCAGACTGCAACAGCAGTATCCCGACGACGCCAACGAATTCTCGATCCGGCTGGAGCTCCAGGCCGACTGCCTCGCCGGGGTGTGGGCCTACACCGCATACGAGCGCGACCTGCTCGAACGTGGCGACCTCGAAGAAGGGCTGACGGCGGCCGCCGCGGTTGGGGACGATCGCATCCAGGCTCAGGCCAACGGCATGGTCAACCCCGAGACGTGGACCCACGGATCCTCTGAGCAGCGGGTCCAATGGTTCCGCGTTGGGTTCGATTCTGGCGATCCCAACCAGTGCGATACCTTCAGCGAAGGGCTGTAGGAGACCATCGTCGTGCGATGAACCGGGCTGTCTCAGCTGGGGGCGTGGAAGGCGTTGATGCCGGTGATGGCGTTCCCGAGGATCAGCGTATGGACCTCATTCGTGCCCTCGTAGGTGTACACCGATTCGAGGTTGTTCATGTGGCGGATCACCGGGTACTCGAGGGTGATGCCGTTGGCGCCGAGGATGCCGCGGGCAAGGCGGGCCATCTCCAATGCCATCCGCACGTTGTCCTTCTTGCCGAATGAGATGTGCTCGGCGGCGCAGGTACCCCGGTCCTTCATCCGCCCGATATGGATCGCCAGGAGCATGCCTCGATTGATCGCGATCAGCATCTCGACCAGTTTGCGCTGGGTCAGTTGGAACGACGCAATCGGCACCCCAAACTGCTCGCGTTCACCGGCGTAGGCGAGCGCCGACTCGTAACAAGCCCGGGCGGCGCCCACCGCACCGAACATGATGCCAAACCGTGCTTCGTTCAGGCACGACAGGGGACCCTTCATGCCCTTGACCTCGGGCAGCATCGCCTCAGCCGGAAGCCGGACGTCGTCGAACATCAGCTCTGACGTCACCGAAGCCCGCAAGGACAGCTTGTGATGGTGATCTTGGGTGGTGAAGCCGGGCGTTGCGGCCGGGACAACAAAGCCGCGCACGCCGTCGTCGGTCCGAGCCCATACGACGGCAACATCCGCGATGCTGCCGTTCGTGATCCATGCCTTGGTGCCGTTGAGGATCCAGTCGGTTCCGTCACGCCTGGCATGGGTCCGCATGCTGGACGGGTCGCTGCCCGAATCAGGTTCGGTGAGGCCAAAGCAGCCGACGCTGTCGCCCGCCGCCATCGACGGCAACCACTGCTGCTTGTGCTCCTCGGACCCGTACGCCCAGATCGGGAACATGGCGAGTGAACCTTGGACCGACACGAAGCTGCGAGCTCCGCTGTCACCGGCTTCGAGTTCCGTGCAGGCGAGCCCGTACTCGACGTTGCTCATCCCGGCACATCCGTAGCCGTCGAGGTGCATGCCGAACAACCCAAGGGCTCCCATTTCCTTGGCCATTTCGCTTGGGAACGTGCCGGCTTCGAACCACTCGGCAACATCGGGGGTGATGCGATCGGCCACGAACTGGCGCACCGTGTCGCGAACCAAGCGCTCCTCATCGTCGAGCAGCGCATCGAGGTCGAGAAAATCGTGCGGATCGATGCTCCCGGTTCGTACGGGCTGATGGCTCATTACACTCTCCGTCCGCTCGCGTCACCCTAGTGGTGCGTCGCAGATCCTCGCCGTGGCTCTCCGGTCCTCGAGATACCCAGACGTTGCTCCGACGACACACCACTAGGTTACGACTTGGGAGCATCAAGTCTGCCGACCCGGCGAGCCGGGAGCCAATCCTGCGCGGGCTCTCGCGACAACTATGGTTGCTGTGATGCTCCCCCTTCCCGATCGACTCTCGCTGGCGATGCTGCCGACCCCGCTGCAGCGCCTCGAGCGACTCTCCGCAGCATGGGGCGGGCCGACCATCTGGGCCAAACGGGATGACCTCACCGGCTTTGGCGTCTCAGGGAACAAGATCCGCAAGCTCGAATTCCACTTCGCCGCGGCGCGGGCCGCCGGTGCCGACACGGTGCTGACATGCGGCGCCATTCAGTCGAATCACTGCCGCGCCACTGCGCTGGCCGCCCCCCGTCCCGGCTTCAACGCCGTGCTGGTGCTCCGTACGGCAGATGGCAATCCACCCGAGATCGCCACCGGCAACCACCTTCTGCACCGCCTCTCCGGGGCCGAGCTTCGCTACATCACCCCCGAGGCGTATGAGCGCCGCAACGAGGTGCTGGCTGAGATCGCCGATGAGCTAGCTCGCTCAGGAACCACACCGTGGATCATTCCGGAGGGCGCCTCGGACGTCCTCGGCATGTGGGGATTTGCCGTCGCGATGCGCGAGTTGGCCGATCAACTGCAACTGGCGTCACTGATGCCTGCTGCCGTCTGGCACGCCGCCTCTTCCGGCGGCACCACAGCCGGCCTGGGATGGGCCGACGACCGTCTCGACCTCAACATCCCCATCGTTGCGTGCACCATCGGCGAATCGGCCGCGCCCGTTCGCGCCCGAGTGGCACAAATCTGGGAAGCTGCGGTCGATGCGGTCGGGGGTGACCTCCCCACGCCCCGCCTCCACTACGAGGACGCCTACGTCGGAGCCGGGTACGGGGCCGTCACGGACGCCGAACTGGCCGTACAGGCCGAGGCAACGGCTCTCACGGGCATGCTGTTCGACCCGACCTATACCGGCAAGGCGCTCTTCGGCCTTCATCAAGAGATCCGCCACGGTCGCTTTGGTCCCGACGATCACGTCGTGTTCTGGCACACTGGCGGCGGTTTTGAGGTATTCACCCACGACTACCGAGCCGCCCTCGACCCAACTCCCTGATGGAGCCCGCAGTCAGGGCTCGCTTGTTCCCTGACTTGCTGGCGACGACGGCCCGCCGCTACAGCGTCGGCGCCAAGGATCTGACCGAACTCGACGTCTGCGAGGGCTGCACCTTCCCGCCGGGTCAGTCGAATAGCTTGCCCTGCGGCTCCGGTCGTTCGTAGCGAGGGATCCCGGTCCAGGGGAGGTGATCCATGAACACCCAACTGCGGCGGTGGATCGTGCTCGGCCCGAAGTATGCCAGGGCTGCTTTGTGGTGCGGGCCCGGGTACCCCTTGTTGAGTTCGAATCGGTACGGGGGAAAGTGCTCAGACTGGAGACGCATGTGGCGGTCCCGGGTGACCTTGGCCAGGATCGATGCGGCCGCAATCGATAGCGAAGTGGCGTCGCCCCTGATGATGCTTCGAGTGTTCCCGCCGCCGACGAAGTCCCAGTTGCCGTCGATCAACACCTGATCGGGTTCCACCCCAAGGGCCGCGATGGCGCGTCGGGCGGCGAGTCGCTGCGCCTCCGACATTCCGAGTTCGTCACACTCGAGATGCGAGGCGTGACCAACCGCCCAGGCCTCGCACCAGTCGGCGATGCGCTCGAAGAGGGCCTCGCGCTCGGGTTCCGACAGCATCTTGGAGTCCCGGATCTTGTAGACGCGCCGATCATGCGGGACGACGGCGGCTCCGACCGACAGCGGTCCCGCCCACGCTCCCCGGCCGACTTCATCGACACCAACCACGATCTTGTACCCGGCGTCCCAGAGGCCCCGTTCGACGGCGAGGGTGGGCGCCTTGGCTTTCAACGATTTTCGCAGCCGGGGCACAGTGGATGTCACCTCCGGGAGGTTACCCACCACCGCGTCCCGGGCCGCCCGCTCAGTTGTCGGCGAGGATGTCTGGGAAGCTGGCGTAGAAGGCGAGGCGCCCCGGCTGGCGCCGCAGCACGGCGCTCCACAGGCCTGTCGGATCGGCGGTGAAGATATCGGCGGCGACCGCATCGAGAACAAACCAAGACCCCGTCGCCAGCTCCAGTTCGAGTTGGCCGGTAACCCAGCCGGCATAACCGGAGAAGATGCGGAGGCGATCAACCCCGCCGATCGGCTCGGGACCTTCGGTGATGTCGAGCAACCCGACATCGTTGAGCTGCGGTTGCCAACTCTCAGGGGGTATCGCCGGGTTCTGAGCAACCGCGACCGCCACCTCGTTGGACACCGGACCGCCGATGAACACCACCTCAGGTGGCGCCAGGTATTCGGACCATCCCTCGATGTGGTCGGCCACTGCCTCGTCGGTGGGTCGGTTGAGCACGATACCCAGCGCACCATCAGTCCCGTGCTCGGCGAGGTAGACGACCGTTCGGTAGAAGTTCGGGTCGAGCAGGGTTGGAGTGGCCACCAGCAGCCTCCCGGCCAGGTTGCTGGGCGCTATCGCCTCCGGGTCGCCTTCAGGGTTCATGCCTTGCCCCCAGGAGGGTTCTGAACACACGCGGTGTGGGATTGCGCCGGCGAACAAACACCCGGTCCTGGACGTCGCGGCAAGCCCAAGCTGGCGTTGTTCAACAGTCTCCTAGAGCTCAACTGCCATCCCGTCCCAGGCTACTGCGAAGCCCTCGCTGCGCACCCACGCACTCGCCGGCGACTCGGGATCGCAGAGTGGATTGGACCGATTCAAGTGACTCAGAACAAAGTGCGTGGTCTCCCGATACTTCCGGAACCGCGCCACCGTGTCCACCACGTAGGGATGAGGAACTTCGGCCATGAGACGTCCCAGGATCTCGTTTTCGTCAAAGAACGTCGCATCGAGCACCGCGACGTCGACACGCTCGATCACTGCGTCGGCGCCGTCCCACGTGTCCCAACCGTCGATGTCCGGAAGGTATAGCGCCGAGCGGCCGGAAGGCGCCGTGATGATGTAACCGACCGTGTCGGTATATTCGTCGCGGTGGGGAACGGCAACGGCTTCTGCCGTCAACCCTGGGATGGGCTGGAAGGCCTCGCCGGGCGCTATCTCGTAGAAGACGAGGTGACCTTCGCGAAACAGACGGGCCCACGGTTCGTTGGATCGCAGGAAACTGCCCATCCGCCTGGTACCCCAACATGGAACAAGATCCGCGTTGTGCGCTTCCATGCCGAACTGCACCAGGCCGGCGTAATGGCCCATATGCCCGTGCGTCAGCAGGATGCCGTCGAACGCATTGCCGTGACGCGCCGCGTAGTGGGGGTATTCGAGCAACGCCCGTTGCTGGCGCCGCACCTCGGGAGATGCGTCCAACAACAGCGCCTCTCCCCCGCTTCCCAGCACAGCAGCGCTCGCCGCGGTGCGCTCCACCAATCCGGCTTCGTGCATGCCGAGCTGCGGAACGCCACCGTCCTGGGCGCTCCCCATGATCACCAGAAGTGTGTCTGCGTCGCTCATGCACCTGGTCCGAAAGCTGTCGTGGCGCCGACCCTACCTTGCCGCAAGGTCGACACGACTATTGTCGCCCGCGGAGGTGATCTATGAAACTCACGAGCACGAGCTTCGCCGATGGTCAACCGATTCCGAGTGAGTACGCCTTTGGTCTCCCCGACCCCGCTACTCACGTCACATTTGCTCCGAACCGCAGCCCTCATCTGGCGTGGGATGCCGTTCCCGAAGGAACGAGGTCGTTCGCTCTCATTTGCTACGACTACGACGTCCCGACCAAGCCGGACGATGTCAATCAGGAGGGTCGCGAGGTTCCTCCAGATTTGCCGCGGGCCGACTTCTTCCACTGGGTAGCCGTTGACCTTGCCGCCCCGCTGCGGTCCATCAGCGAAGGCGAGTTCGCCGACGGCGTCGTTGCTCACGGCAAACAAGCCACCACCGGCCCGCACGGGTCTCGCCTTGGGCTGAATGATTACACCGGGTGGTTTGCCGGCGATCCCGACATGGAGGGCAACTACTACGGCTACGACGGACCCTGCCCACCGTGGAACGACAGCCTGGTGCACCACTACGTGTTCGCCCTCTACGCGCTCGACGCCGAGCGGTGCGCGGTCGACGGTGCCTTCACCGGCACCGACGTGCGAGCCGCTTTGGAAGGTCACGTGCTGGCCGAAGCCAGGCTCGAGGGAACCTACACGCTCAATCCCCGCCTGCGCGGCTGAGTTCACGACAATCAACTCCCGGCTTCAGAGTCTTCCGGGAAGGTCCCGTCTGACCATGCCGGCGTTTGACGCCCGCCCGCTCACCTCGATGGGGTGGATGGCGATGACGTACCCCTCGCGCGGCAGCACATCGGGCGGCAACTCCAATGCCGAACGCGTGATCCTCCGGTACTTCTCGCGGACCGCCCGCATCATCTCGGCTTCTTGGTCCGGGTCGTCGACCACGCGGGCGTCGCCGGTGACGATGGCGCTCTCCCAATCACCGGTGGCGACATCAAAACTGCTGATCTCACATGACACCCGGGGGTGAGCGGCCAGGGCTTTGAAACGTTCGCCTGCCGTGGTTCGGAACCACAGCAGGTCGTCCATCCACACAAAAGAGATCGGAGTCACATAGGGATCGCCGTCGGCGACAACACCAATGTGCGCTACCGGCGAGTTCACGAGCAGATTGCGCAGCCGTGATGGGACGAGTTCCTGCATGCCACGAGCCTACCGGCTGCCGAGGAGATCCCGACCGCCCCAATCATCTAGCACGATCCGCTGCCAAACCACCAGGTAGGCTGGATCCGTGGTACCCGACTTTGTTGCTCTCCCCAAGGCGCTCCTCCACGACCACCTCGATGGTGGCTTGCGGGCCGCGACCGTGCTCGAACTGGCAGACGATGCCGGTTACGGCGGCCTGCCGTCCAATGATCCCGACACTCTCGAATCGTGGTTCCATCGGGGTGACAGCGGGTCACTCGAGCGCTATCTCGGGGCCTTCGAGCACACCGTTGCGGTCATGCAGAGCCCTGCGGCGGTCGAACGGGTTGCCTATGAGGCAGGCATCGATCTCGCCGCAGACGGCGTCGTGTACGCCGAGGTCCGATTCGGGCCGAGCCTGCTGACCAGCCGGGGCATGCCCTACGAGGATGCCATCGAGGCGGCTCTCGCCGGTTTGGCCCGCGCCACACGGGCAACGGGCATCATCGCTCCTCTGATCGTCACCGCAATGCGCCAGATGCCGGACTCCGAGAGGGTCGCCCAAGCCGCAGTCCGGTTTGTAGGTGATGGCGTTGTCGGCTTCGACTTGGCCGGACCAGAGGCAGGGTTCCCTGCCGATGACCACCTTCCGGCTACCCGGGCGGCACGTCGTGCCGGGCTGGGGTTGACCCTGCACGCCGGTGAGGGCGACGGACCCAACAGCATATGGCGCGCCGTCGATCGCTGCTGTGCACAACGGATCGGCCACGGGGTCCGCATCATCGACGACACGGTGCGAGTCGACGGTGAGATCGTCTCCCTCGGTTTGATCGCCACTCAAATCCGTGACCAGAGGATCCCGCTCGAGGTCAGCATCAGCTCCAACCTGCACACCGGCATCGCCTCAACGGCGTCGGCTCACCCCATCGGCCCGCTGTATCGGGCCGGTTTCCGGGTCACGCTCAATACGGACAATCGTCTGATGAGCGGCATCAGTCTGAGCGACGAGTACGCACTCGCTCACGATGTTCTCGGCTTCACCGTTCGTGAGCTTGGGTTGCTCACCGAGGCAGCCATCGAAGCCGGCTTCGGAGACTACGGACAGCGCCGCCGACTGGTGCGCGAGGTGGTTCGACCCGCCTACGCAGCCGCGGCGCTCTCCTAGGAGGGTTCCGCGGCCAACTGGTCGTCCAGCCAGGCCGCGACGAAGCCGAGGACCTCATTCTGTTCCGGCTCATTGTGGATCTCATGACGCAGCCCGGGGAACAGCTTGCGCTCCACGGGCGGTACCGCGGCCAGCGGTGCTGAGGCCGATGGAGGTACCAACTCGTCGTTCGCCCCGTGAATGACCAGCATGGGCGTGCGAATCTGGTCGATCGCGTCTCGGGTTCGATCCATGGCGTTGAGAAGGCCATCTCCGAACCGAGCCGTTGTCTTCTCGTACACGAGCGGATCGGCAAAATAGGCTTCGGCGACGGCGGGGTCACGGGAGAGATGCTCCCCTTTGATCGAGTTCTTCAGGGCCAAGCTCGGGGTCACCTTGGACAGCACCGTGGCCGCAAGACGCAAGACCGCGGGAACCGAAGCCGCCAGTGCCGGTGCGGACACCACATACAGGTCGGGCTGGGGCCGGTCGCTCTCGGCATAAGCAACACAAATCAGACCACCCATCGAGTGGCCGTAGACCACCACTGGAGCCTCGAGTCCGGCAAGCTGTGCTTCGATGTCGTCGAGGAACCGATCGAAGGACTCAACGTCGACCGGCCCATCGGACGTCCGCCCGTGACCGCGCTGGTCGTAGCTGTACACGTCGAACCCAACGGCGGCGAAGTACGACCCGACATGTTCCCACCGGCCGCTGTGCTCGCCGACGCCGTGGATGATCAGCATGCGGGCGCGGGGCTCAGCGCACTCCCAGTGCCGGGTGAACAATTCGGTACCGTCTGCCGTCGAGAACGTCCCGGTGACGCTATTCATGGATCCTCCGTTCAGTCCAACTCTTCGTAGGCCGCCAAGGCCGCTCCGACGATACCGGCGTTGTTGCGCAGCTTCGCCGGCACAAGTTCGGCTCTGGTGCTGAGATGCTCCCTGAAGTCCTTGAACCGCTTGCTGATGCCCCCGCCGAAGATGATCAGATCGGGAGAGAACAGCACCTCGACATAGTGGAGGTATTCGTTGACCCGCCCTGCCCACCAGTCGAGTTTCATCTCCTCACGCTCAACGAGCCGCGCCGCGGCGTAGTGCTCGGCGTCCATTCCCCGGAACTGCAGATGCCCGAGTTCGGTGTTGGGGACCAGTTGCCCGCGGTAGAACAACGCACTCCCGATCCCGGTACCGAAGGTGAGCAGCAGTACCACACCACGTTCCTCTCTGCCGGCCCCAAAACGCATCTCGGCGAGTCCTGCGGCGTCGGCATCGTTCAGGAGGTGAACCGGCATCTCGAGCCGCTCGGCCAGCAGCGCCTGCCCATTGGTATCGATCCACGAGGCGTCGATATTGGCGGCGGAGTAGACGATCCCATGCTGGACCACGCTGGGCAGGGCGCACCCGACCGCACCATCCCATTTGAACTTCCGGACCACCTTGGCGGCAACGTCCATGACGGCGTCTGGTGTTGCCGGCTGTGGCGTCTTGATCCGATAGCGATCGTTGGCGAGGTCGCCGGCGTTGACATCCACCGGAGCGCCCTTGATCCCGGATCCCCCGATGTCTATCCCGAACACCTTCATGGCTCCAACCTCTCTCCGCTCCGAACGATCTTGTCTGCCGCGTCGACCCATTCGCGAAGGGTTTCCTCCGACGCCGCCGCATCAACTCGGACCCGCACTCCTCCTGGTAGGTCGGGGAACCGAGCTCCCACCGGCTCGGCTGAGATGTCTACCGACCCGGCAAGCGCAGAGGTTACCCGGTGAGGATCGAGCGGGAACATCGCTACGAACACGGGCGAGCGGGGCTTGCCGTGCGCCAAGCGGAACCCGGGCACTTGGCCCGTCAGCAACGCGAGGCGACGCGCCTTTGTGGTGGCTTCGACGTAGCTCTGCTGGCGATCCGAGTCATAGTCCATCGGCGCCGGATCGAAGGTTGCGAACCCCGGGCCTGTCTCATCGCGAATGAAACGATGATCCTGGGTGCTTGCGGGAAGTGCGGCATCGACATCGTGGACCAAGACCACGACCCGGCCGGGAGGTTGCCGCTCGGGCCGGCCGAACCAATTGGGATGCTCGACCACCACCACCGCGTCGGCAACATCGCCCCAGACGGTGGCTCCCCTGACCGTCGGGCGTACAGCGACATCCTCCCGACGCAACGACGCGAGCAAATCCGAAAGCCCGGGGCTGAGGGCACGGGAAACGACAATAGGCCCGCGAGCATCGGACAACAGCAAGGGCAATTCGCCGCCGTCGCCGCTCATCTCTCGACGAAGGGCGGTACCACCCGTTCGAGCGGCTCCCAGGTCCCTCGAATCTCAACCTCGATGGGCGCCGCCGGGTCGGGGGGCGGCGCGAGGTAGCCCATCCCAATCCCGCAGCCGAGCACTGGGCTGAAGTTTCCGCTGGCAACCTCGCCCAGTGACGCTCCCGCACGCAACGGGTAGCCGTGGCGCGGGATTCGGCGGCCGGCGCTGCGGAACGCGACCAGTTGCTGCTTGACTCCGTCGGAACGCTGCTCCTCGAGAGACGCCTTCCCGACGAAGTTGTGATCCCAATCGACTACCCAGCCGAGGCCGGCCTCGAGCGGCGTCGTCTCCTCGGTCAGGTCCTGGCCCCAGAGGGGAAAGCCCATTTCGAGGCGAAGCGTGTCGCGGGCTCCCAAGCCGCACGGAACGGCTCCGGCTGCGACAAGGCGACGCCACAGGGAGCCGGCCGCTTCCTCCGGCACGAGGATCTCGGCACCACGTTCGCCGGTGTAGCCGGTGCCGGCCGCGATGATCGGGACGCCTTCGAACGTGGTCGTGACAAGGCGAAACCGCCGGGGCATCTCTCCGATCACCTCAGTGACGAGAGCTGCCGCCTCGGGGCCCTGGACGGCAAGCAATACCGTTCCACTACGGCGAGGCTCGACGGAGGTTCCGGCGGGAGCGGCACGACGGAATCGTTCGAGGATGCCGTCGAAGTTGACGCCGTTCGGTAGCACCCACAGCGTCTCCGGCTCCACCCACCAGACAATGATGTCGTCGGCCACACCGCCGTATTCGTTCAGGGCCATCGTGTACTGGGCGCGGCCCGGCTCGATCTTGGCGATGTCATTGCACAACAACGCCCGCAGCGTGTCGACGGCACCTGGCCCGGTCACAGTGAACCGTCCGAGGTGGCTGACATCGAAGACGCCTACTGCGGCGCGCACCGCCTGGTGCTCGGCGATGACTCCCTCGTACTGGACCGGCATCTCCCAGCCCCCGAAGTTGGTGAAGCGGGCGCCGAGCGCCTCATGCTCGGTGCGCAACGGCGTCTCTGGCATCTGGTGCGTCCCTCCGTCGTCGGCAGACCCGCGAAGCCTAGTTCTGCGTCACGACGTGGAGTGAGGATCGGGTCGTCACCCTGCGGCGGCGCCGTCGCCGTCCTCAAATACGTCTCCGTCGTCGAGATCGGCGACGCTGACGACTTGGGGTGGGCCTGGGATCCGGGTCGGAGCGGCCGGCATCTCCTGCTCATCGGGCTCCTCGAGACCGTATTTGACCAGGAGATTCAGATAGTCACGCTGATAGAAGATCTTGCAGTGCACGTCGGGATACAACTCGCGCAACCGACGTACCTTGCGGTTCTTCTTGGTGACCAGCTTCTGGTTCATCGTGGTGATTTCGATGAACACATCTTCCTCGGGAAGGTGAAAGTCGGGCCGAAAGAACTTGATGGGTTCCTCGGCTTCGTCCCATTCGATGGCGAATTCGCGCGGCTCGTACTCCCATGCAACGTCGTAGAAATCGAGGAGTCTGGCGAACTGCCGCTCACTCTCGTGAGCGAAGGCAACGAGGTCGGCCGGCGCAGGCCCGAAGTCGAGGTCGTCGGCGCTCAGTTGGCGTGCGCCTCCGTGCTCAAGGGATCCGCCTCTTCGTCGGCAACGGGTCGCAGGGCGTGAATCTCACCCTCGAGCTCTGCTTGGACGGGTCCTACGGCGATCCCGAAGACTCCCTGCCCACGCTGGAATACATCGACGACCTCGTCAGGGCTGTGGGCGGCGTAGATGGTGGTGCCGTCGCTCAGCAGGGTCACATCCGTGAGGGGCTGCTGGCTTTGGAGCTGCTCGCGCAAGATATCCATTGCGGATCGGATCTTCTTGAGGCTCATGCCGGCGTCGAGCAGACGCTTGACCACCTTGAGCTGCACGATGTCGCCGAAGGCGTACCGGCGTTGGGATCCGGAGCCGTGGGCTGCGGAAATGGAGGGAACGATCAACCCGGTGCGTGCCCAGTAGTCGAGCTGGCGATAGGTGATCCCCACCAGATTGCATACCTGGGGGGCTCGGTAGCCCTCGTCTGCGAGCTGCGCATCGCGCGCCTCATCAGTCACGGCGAGTCTCCTTTATCGTTTTGTAGCTTACACCGACGTAATTCCGCCCGCCGAACTACGCCCGTGAAACTACTCACGCGTCGCGCGAGTTGTCAACAACCCTTGTGGATAAGACCGCCAGATGGCGCCGAGGGGGCCCGCTGGGGCAACCACACGGCTATACGGGCGGGGCGGCGAGACTCTTGAGCGCGTCCAGTTGTTCCTGGGACCCAACGGCAACCAATACCTGACCAGCCCTGAAGACGAGGCTGGGGTCGGGGTTGAGGTCCAACTGATCGCGCCGCCGGCCCACCGCGATGACCATGGCTCCGCCTCGAGCGCGTAGGTCCAGGTCGCGCAGAGATTGTCCAATGACCGGGCTTGTCTCGGAGATGGGGAATTCGGCGACCCGGAATTCCACCATGCGACCCGCAATCATGAGGTCGAGGAACTCCGCCAGATCGGTGTTGAGGATGAGAGCGGCCAGCCGCTCGGCCCCCACCTGCTGTGGGGCCACTACCCGATCGGCTCCGGCCATGAACAGCTTCCGCTCCGCTTCGGAGTCGATTGCTCGAGCCACCACCAGGATGTCGGGACGGCGTGCCTTGGCCGACAGGGTGATGACCAGGTTGTCAGAATCGCTACGCACCGCGGCTACCAACGAAGCGGCCCGATCGAGGCCGGCCATCTCCAGAACACCGTCGTGCGTCGCGTCTCCCCTGATGGCGAGTGCACCCGCCTCCAGAGCGGACTCAATCAGCTTTGGGTCACTGTCGATGACCACCACATCAAGGCGTTCGTCGCGCAACCGCCGCCATGTCGTCGCCCCCACCTGACCGAACCCACACACGATGGTGTGGCCGCTCAGGGATTGAATCGTCCGCTGCATTCGTTTCTTCTGCCGATCATCACCAAGCAGTCGGTCGACTGCCAGTTCCAGCCCAACAACGGCAGTGTAGAGAACACCGCCAAGACCGAGCACCAGCAGGATGATGGCGAACGCCCTTCCTCCGGTACCGAGAAAAACCCCAGGCCCAAAGCCGAGCGTCGAGATGGTGATGACCGTGAGGTAGAACCCGTCGAAAGCCGACATGCCTTCGATCAGCATGAACCCGACCGTGCCGAGCGCAACGACCGTGAGTAGAACGGCAAGTCCGGCTTGCAGGCTCCGCGCCCGAGTCATGAAGGACCGTGGCCCGCCTCGAAGTCGTCTGGCGTTATGTCCTCGAGGAATTCGCGGAAGCGCTCGATCTCTTCTTCCTGGCCCTCGTCGCGGATTTCGACGCCGCCTTCGTCGAGTACCGCCCGTGCCGCAAAGACCGGTGACGAGGTCCGCGTTGCCAGCGCAATGGCATCGGAGGGCCGCGACGAAATGGTGATCTCGTCGTCGCCATTGCGTTTGATGATGAGGTCGGCGAAGAAGGTCCCGCCCCGCAGGTCGGTGACGACAACACGATCAACGGTTGCACCCAGCGAATCCGTAACGAGTTTTAGGAGGTCGTGGGTCATAGGGCGCTGCGGCTCGACGCCTTCGAGCGCCAGCGCAATCGCAGTTGCCTCGTTCGTGCCGATCCAGATTGGCAGGAACCGACCGCCGTCGCGTTCGCGCAACAGGAGGATGGGCGTGTTGGTCGGCAGTTCGATTCGTACGCCGACAACATCCATCGGAATCGTGTCGTTCTCCGTCTCGTCCATGCAGCCAGCCTATCACCGCCGGACGGATGTCAGCCGGTGGGGACGGTGCGGCTGGCGGCAGCAAATGACCGCTGATCGCGGGTCAATTCCCCGAGATCCATCACAGCCCACAGAGACGGCACGTTGCGATACCAGCCGTTCCAGTCCAGTCCGTAGCCGAGGAGGAACTCGTCGCCCACTTCGAATCCGCGATACTCGACAGGAACCTCCACAATGCGCCGCGGCGCTTTGTCGAGTAGCGCCACCGTGCTGATCGAAGCGGGATCACGCGTCTCGAGTACTCGTCGCAGCGTTGTCAGCGTCAGACCGGTGTCGACGATGTCCTCCACGATGACCACATCGCGTCCCCGCAATGGGGTTGCAACGTCCATGGCGATCCCCACCCTGCCGTCGTTGCCAAATCGTGTCAGGGAGAGAAAGTCGACCTCCAGGTCACCCGGGTAGGCCCTCACCAGATCGGCCATGAAGGGAACACACCCCTTGAGGACGCCGACGAACACCGGAACGGTGGCCTCATAGGCGGCTCCCAGCTCAGCCCCGAGCTGCTCGGCCCGGACCTGGAGAGCCGTCTCGGGGACGACCTCCACGAACGGTTCGGTCATCCGGTTCCACCCAAGGTCACCGGAGCCACGCTCCTCATCCAATCCCGAATGCGATAGCCGAGGTCCGTCGTTTCGAACGTGTTCACCGACCAGCTGCCGTCGGGGAGGTTGGTCACAACCTCGAGCTGCGCCAGCTCCTTGCTCGACAGATCGATCCCCGAAGGCAGAGCTCCACCGCCGCCCTCTTGGGGCACGAGTTCGGCCAGCAGCCGATCGTGGATCGTGAGCGAGCGGACGCCGTAGTCCAACAGCTCGCGGGTGTCGTCGAAATGCCCCTTCGACCCCATGACGACGGCAATGAGGGTGCGGTCACCATGCTCGAGCACCGACACCAAGACCAGACCCGCCCTGCCGGTGTACCCGGTCTTGAACCCGACGACACCCGGGTAGACACCGAGCAGGCGATTCGTTGTGTTGGCACGGCGAGCGACCCCGGTTGGGCTCGGAGTGAAGGTCACGAGCCTGGTTCGCGCCAAACGCGACAAATAGGGGTCTTCGAGCGCCGCCTCCGTCATCGTGACCAAATCGGCCGCCGAGGTGTAGTGGTCGGGATGATCGAGACCATGCGGGTTGACAAAATGGCTGTGCTCGAGGCCGAGTTCCTCGGCCTTGGCATTCATCATGTCGGCGAACCCTTCGACGGAGCCGCCGACATGCTCGGCCAGCGCCATGGCCGCATCGTTCCCAGACCGAATCAGCAACCCGGCCAGTAGGTCCTTGACGGCCCAGCGTTCCCCGGCGTAGAGGCCGATCTCGGACTCACCCACACCGGCCGCCTTCTCGGAGATCCGCACCTTCTCGTCGAGGTCGGCGTTGTCGACGACAACCAATGCCGTCATGATCTTGGTGACCGATGCCATCGGACGCTCATCGTTGGCGTTCTGCGCCGCCAAAACAACGTCGGCGTCGGCGTCATAGAGGATCCAGGCTTCTGCAGTCAGCTCGGGGGGGTCGTCCGCCTGGAGCGCGGGCACGACGGGTGCCGTGTAGGCCGACACCGAGAAGATGGCAGCGGCCGCGAGAACGGAGAAGGACCGCATCATCCCTCCAACAACTTGCGGAGCCGGCCACGCACGATGGCTTCTTGGAGTTGACTGCTTGCCTGCCCGCAATCGGCGAGGATCTCAGCGGCCCGGTGCCGGTTGTCCGGATTGCGGTGCCGTAGCAGCGGGCTCACCAGTTGATTGAGCAGGTCCGTTTCACGATCCGCCGCAAGCCGCAACGCCCGAAGGTGCCGGATCTCGAGCCCCTGGCTGAGCAGCCGATAGGCGGCCCGGGCCACCATGAGGTCGTCATCGCGGAACACCACATCGCCCCGCGGCAAGGTGAGCGGCTCGAGTACGCCAAGTTCTACCAACTCATCGATCTGGCGTTTGCTGAGACCCGAGGAACGCCCGAGTTCGTCGGCGTCCATGGACAGTCCGGTGCTGGCGAAGTATGCCTCGGGAGGTGGGCCGGATTCGGGGCGGGCCGGAGCGTCTTCTCCCCGCTCCCAAGCGGTCAGCTTGGACTTGATGACCCGCAGGGGGAGGTAGTGGTCGCGCTGCTCACGCAGTATGTACTCGATGCGGCGCACGTCCTCGTCGTTGAACATGCGGTACCCGGCGGCGCTGCGCCGCGGCTCGATCAGACCCTGGCCCTCGAGAAACCGGACTTTCGAAACGGTCACGTCGGGGAACTCCAAGCGCAGCAGGTTGATGACCTCGCCGATGCTGCGAGTGGGCGGCTCGCCGACATCGGCGCGGAGTTGCTCATTCACTGCCGACCACCACCGCCAGATGATACTTGCCGATCATGATCTCGTCGCCGGGAGCAAGCGCCGCCCGGTCGTCGCGACGTTGCAGGTTCACATAGGTGCCATTGGTCGACCGCAGATCTTCGACCGACAGCCCGGAGTCATCGACAAAAAAGCGGGCGTGATGGCGAGATACGGTCACATCACCCAGGAAGATGGCGACATCGTCGGAACGCCCGACCAACGTCTCTCCGTCGCCGAGCACGTAGGTGAGTCCGGCCCGCGGGCCTCGTTCAACGACCAGCGCATACCGGAACGCGCCGGCAATCTTCTGGCTGGTGTCACCGGCCGCCGGCGCAGCGTCCGCAGGCCGAAACACGATGGTGGGATCGTGCTCAACGGCCACGTGATCGGGCAGGTTTGAAGAGTCTTCGTCGTGGTGGGGGTCCATCGTGGCGGCCATAGTAGTCCTCATCCCTCAACAAGTGGTTGAGGGGCGCGTCTGGTTGTTCACTGCCTGACCATCCGGCCCGTCGAGCCGGGTCGGATGGGATCGGATCGTCTAACTCTCGGTGAACGCTGCGTAGGCGCCGGCGTCCATCAAATGATCGAGCGCCAACGCATCGGCAGGCATGATGACCACGAACCAGCCTTCGCCAAACGGGTCGGTGTTCACCAGTTCGGGAGCGTCGACCAAGGCCTCGTTCACCGCAACGATCGTACCGGTGATCGGGGCGTATACCTCCGCAACGGACTTGGTGGACTCGATCTCGGCGAACGAGGCGCCGGCCATCACGCTGCCCCCGGCCTCCGGCAGGTCGACGTACACGATGTCGCCCAAGGCGTCCTGGGCGTAGTCGGTGATCCCCACCCGGACGCCGCCCTCGGCTTCGAGGCGTACCCATTCGTGGTTCTCGGCGTACCGAAGGTCCTCTGGAATCTTCACCGTGTCTCCCGTGTGATCGGTCGCGATCGAGCTTACTGCGCCGGTTCGGCATCACCGGCCGGCTGATCGCGGAGCATTCGCATCGCATCCCCGAGGTACTGCACCCCAACGACGTAGTAGATGACCAGCCCCGGCCATCCGACGAGGCGAGCCGCCCAGATGAGCCATTCGGCGTCGTACCCGACCCCGAGGTACCACCAGGCAATCGCGAAGTAGAGCATCAGCGTGGCCAGTTTGCCCAGCCAGCGAACCTCGAGCTTGGACCCCACCTTGAGACCGACGACGAGCGCCCCAATTCCGATGAGGACCTCTCGCACGATCAGCGCAATGGCGAACCCGACGGGCAATACGCCGTAGATCAGACCACCAACCACGGCAGCAAGCACGGCCAGGCGGTCGGCGAGGGGATCGAGAAACTTGCCGACCTCGCTGACCTGATTAAACCGCCGAGCGACATAGCCATCAACCCAGTCGGTCGCTCCAATGAAGCCCAACAGCCACCCCGCCGCCGCGATCTCGTCGATGTGGAGCAGCCACAAGAAGACCGGCACCAGCAGCAGCCGGATCACCGAGATGATGTTGGGAACTGTCACCACGGGCGAACGCGTCAGCCCACCTGAACAACACGGAATCGAACCCGGGCCAGCTCCTCTTCTTCAAAAGTCACCACAAAGGCGTAGCCCTTGGCCTCCGGAAACCGGATGTTGTAGAAGGGACTCACGATCGGCACGATGCTCGACGATCCCGGAGGGAGGTTGGGCGGGGCGCCGACTCGAAGCTTTCCCTTGGCCTCGACGCCCATCTCGTTGCCGTCCTCATCGATCAGGGTAATCGTGATCTCGAGGTCGCGGTGGCGCTCGTCGGGGCCCACTTCGGCGACCAACGCCACCGAGAGGGCGCGGTGCACCACAGGCAGCGAGCGCGCGCTGATGGTGTCGAACCCGCCGCCGAGGACGAACAACTTGCCGCCTTGTACCTGGGCGGCATCAGCGAGCATCGCAGTGGTGAATCGCATCGTTGGCTACTCCTCAGAATGGGCTTCGAGACAGTGGACTCTTCCCTCTGGATCTTCCACCCGTATCCATCGGGTGTCCCGGTGCGTGGGTTCGAGGGGCGTGACCACCTTCACGGCTTCTTCCATAGCGTAGGCATCGGGCACGTCGAGGGAGAAAAAGGCGTTGGACTCCGGGACCGCACCCAGACCTGCCCCGGCAACCGCTACGGCCTCGAGCCTTGCGGCGCGATGACCGTCGCTCCCCCATCGCCCGGCGAAGCCCAGTCCCCAACCCCCACTAAACGCCACGCCGGCGTCCGAGTCGTGGGTTTCGACAGAGATGTGATCCAAACCGGTGATGGCCATACCGAGACGATAGCGGCCGCTCCCCCGGCGATGGTTCTCTGCAATAGGATCACTACCCATGCCCGCCCTGCGCATTCTCACCATCAACCTGTTCAATGGTCTCGCCCACCCCGAGGCGTTGGCTGGTGTGTTGCGGACCACCGCGCCGGACGTCGTCGCGGTCCAGGAACTCGGTCCAGATGCAGCCGAGGTGCTCGACGCGGCGTTCCCGCACGGCCTGCTCATTCCGGCCCTCGACCACAGCGGGAGGGGACTGGTGGGACGCCATCCGCTCGCGGTGGAGGAGATCGACCTCGGCGGACGCCCTGCGTTGGCCACCCGGCTCGACGACGAAGCGTGGGCGTTGTCGACGCCTGCGGAAGTGGTCAGCGTCCATCTGATGAACCCAGTCGGCCGACCCGTCGCCATCACCAACCGCTTGCGCCGTCAGCAACTCCAACGCCTCGCCCGGTATGTCGCCGCCAATCCGATGCCGCGCGCCATTGTGGGCGACATGAACGCCAGCCCCGCATGGCCCGCCTACCGCCAACTCACTCAACTCGGCACCGATGCCGCCCGCGCCGCAGGCTCGGCCCGCCCCACTTGGGCGCCACGCTGGTGGATGCCCCGGCTGCTCCGCATCGATCACGCCTTCGTCTCCGGGATGATTCCTCGCCGGACCCAAGTCGTGACCGTACGAGGCACCGACCACAGTGGACTCCTCGTCGAGGTCGACATCCCTTAGGGACCAGCGTCCTATGACCCTCCCCGGGTCATGGAAACCGCCAGTGCTCCCGACGCGGAACGCATTTCCAGCCTGCCGGCACGAACCTCATAAGTGGTCGCGGATTCCAGCGCGGCGAGATACTGGCTCTCTTGTTCGGCCAAGCCCTCGCAGAAAGCCTGGGTGCTGGCGAGCGGTCCAATCGTGATCAGACCGTCCTCCGTCACATACGGTCCGGAGTACTCGTTGCAGCTCGCGTTTCCGGCAATTTGGCCCTCCTCATCGAACGCTGCCGTGATCACGGTGTCGATGACGACCGATCGTACCGCTTGGGTTCCGGTGTTGTAGGAGATGACGCTCCACGCCGTCCCCGCCAGGTCCTGGCTCTCGGCGGCAAACACGGCCAATTCCTGGCCTCCCGTCCCGTACAGCGTCAATGTGCCGTCGGTCGCGGCAAATGTCTGGGTCCGTTCCAAGACGGCCAGGTAGGACGTCTCCTGTTCCATGACGGGCTGGGGGCACGCCATCAGCGTGGTTCCCATCAATCCGAACATGATCGTGTCGCCGTCGACCTCGTAGCTCCCTGAATAGGTGTTGCATCCTGCGGTGCCGGCCACTTGCCCGTCGTCGGTGAAGGCCGCGGTGATGGGCGCCTCAGCGATCGGCGGCTGACCTTCCAGTGATGTCAGGATCCACTCGCTGCCGGTCAGCGACGCGCCATCGCCGCCACATGCCGTCAGCACGAGGGCACCGATGAACGCCAGGGCCAGGACATTGGTTGCTCTCCTCACCGCTCACCTCTCCCGCTTGACTTGCCTACCGGTGGCTCAGCCGCCGGCGGAGGACATTATCACTTCCTGCTCGGAAAACGTACATGCCCTCCGACGACCAGGCGACGAGTCCGGTAACCTCGGCCGGGAATGGAGCGAACCCGAGACCCTCGTTTCGACATACTGTTCGAGCCGGTACAGCTCGGGCCGGTGACCGCCCGCAACCGCTTCTACCAGGTCCCGCACTGCAATGGAATGGGCTACCGAGATCCCTCGGCACTCGCCGCCATGCGCGGCGTCAAAGCAGAGGGCGGGTGGGCCGTGGTCTCAACCGAGGAGGTTGAGATTCATCCTTCCTCCGAAACCACGCCCTACATCGAAGGGCGGATCTGGGACGACGCCGACATTCCCTCCCATGTCCTTGCTGTCGAGCAAATCCACCGCCATGGCGCCCTCGCCGCCATCGAGTTGGTCCACAACGGCATGAGCGTCGCCAACTACCACACCAGGGTTCCTCCGATGGGGCCCGGCCACCATGCCCTCGTCGGCTGGAACCCGCCCATCCAATCTCGCCGCATGGATCGCGACGACATCGCCGACCTGCGTCGCTGGCATCGGGAAGCCGCGGAACGATCGTTGCGGGCCGGCTACGACATCGTCTACGTGTACGCCGGCCATTCGCTCACCACGCTCCAATTCTTCCTCTCCCCGATGTACAACGACCGCTCCGACGAGTACGGCGGCTCGATCGAGAATCGGACCCGGCTGCTGCGTGAGGTTCTCGAAGAGACCCGAGACGTCGTCGCCGGACGGGCTGCCGTTGCCTGCCGTATCGCCGTTGACGAACTGAGCGGCAATCTGGGAATCGACCGGGCCCAGATCGAGACCATCATCGGACTGGTCGGTGAGCTGCCGGATGTGTGGGACTTCATGGTCGGGGCCTGGGAGGACGACTCCGTCACTTCCCGATTCGGACCGGAGGCGGGCCAGGAGGCCTACGTGCGAGGCCTGAAAGCGCTGACCTCGAAACCCGTCGTCGGCGTCGGCCGATTCACCTCGCCCGACACGATGGTACGGATGGTGCGGCAGGGCGTACTCGACTTCATCGGGGCGGCGCGGCCTTCGATTGCTGATCCGTTCCTTCCCGCCAAGATCGCCGAAGGTCGGCATGATGAGATCCGCGAATGCATCGGGTGCAACATGTGCGTGACCGGGGATTTCACGATGTCGCCAATCCGGTGCACCCAGAACCCCGCCATGGGCGAGGAGTGGCGGCGGAACTGGCACCCCGAGTGGTTTCGACCGATTGATGTCGCTGAGAAGGTTCTGGTGGTCGGTGGGGGCCCGTCCGGTCTCGAAGCCGCAATGGCGGCCGGCAAGCGGGGCTATGAGGTGGTCCTGGTTGAGGCGTCGCGCGAGTTGGGCGGCCGGGCTGCCACCGAGGCACGGCTTCCCGGCCTGGCCGCGTGGCGGCGGGTCGTCGAGTACCGGCAACAAGAGATCGAACGCCTCGACGGCGTCACGTACTACTTCGAGAGTGCGATGACCGCAGATGAAATCCTCGAGTACGGCTTCAACCACATCGCAGTCGCCACGGGTTCGCGTTGGCGCCGCGATGGCGTCGGCCATTGGCACCGGCGCCCCATCCCGATCGAGGGCGGGTCCGAAGTCCTCACGCCCGATGATCTGCTCGCCGGGATCCGGCCCCACGGCCACCGCATCGTCATCTTCGATGATGACCACTACTACATGGCCGGGGTGCTGGCAGAGCTCCTTGCCGGCGAGGGCTACGAAGTGGTGCTGGTCACCCCGGCCGCCGACATCTCCAACTGGACCCACCACACCATGGAGCAGCACCGCATCCAGCGAAGCCTGCTCGACAGAGGCGTCGAGCTCCACCCGCATCGCACGATCACTCGGTTGACAGGTGCCGAGGTCGTCACCGCGTGTGTGTTCACCGGCCGCGAGGAGGCCGTCGCATCCGATGGTTCCGTGTTCGTCACGGCCCGACTGCCCAATGAGAGCCTCTGCCTGGAATTGCACGACCAACGACGGCGATGGACCGCCGCTCACCTGCGATCGGTGCGAGCGATCGGCGACGCCTTCTGTCCGGGCACGATCGCTTCGGCCGTCTGGGACGGACGGCGCTTCGCCGAGGAAATCGACGGTCGCGACGATGCTGCGATCTTTCGCCGCAACGTGCCGATGATCCCCGCCTGATCCGACGTCGTGGAGAACTCGTCGATTCCCCAGATCTCGGCACCCGACGCGGCCGCCTGGCGGGAATGGCTGGCGGCCAATCACGAGTCCGCCGATGCGGTGTGGCTCGTGTTCTACAAGAAGGGCTCCGACCGGCCGTCCGTTGCCTGGGAAGACGCCGTCGACGAGGCATTGTGCTTCGGCTGGATCGACAGCAAAGTCCAAAGGATCGACGACGTCAGCTATCGCCAGTATTGGACGCGTCGCAAGCCACGAAGCGTCTGGTCGAAGATCAACAAGGACAAGATCCGGCTGCTCACCGATGAGGGCCGCATGGCCCCCGCCGGACTGGCGAGCGTTGCGGTGGCCAAGGAAAACGGCTCGTGGACCATCATGGACGGCCCCGGGGCGGGCGTCGTACCCGAGGATCTTGCGGCGGCCCTTGCCGCCGCCGGCCCGACAGCGCAGGCGACCTTTGCCACGTTTTCGTCGTCGGTGAAGCGCGCCGCCCTCTATTGGCTGGTCAGCGCCAAGCGCCCCGAGACTCGAGCCCGCCGTGTCGCCGACATCGCCGGCCGTGCCGCGGCGGGCAAGAGGCCGACGCCGCTGAGCAACGATTGAGTGGATTCTCGTCTGGCCTCCTACCATTCGACCGCAACCCGGGCATCCAACGTGACTGACCAGTTCTGGTCATCAATCCCTGGAGCGGCGACGGCGAGGCCGCCGAATACAACCTCGCAGCGGTGGCCGCCGACGCCGGTATCCGCACCATCGTCATGGAGAAGGGCGACCACCTGAAGGAACTCGCGGTCCAAGCGATTCGCGACGGTGCCGACGCGATCGGCACGGGGGTGGCGTTGGGTCACTCGGCGTCGTCGCCGGTGTCGCCATCGAGCATGACGTCCCGTTCTTCTGTGTCCCAGTCGGGACTCGCAACCACTTTGCGCTCGACCTCGGTCTCGATCGCGACAACCCACTATCGGCGCTCGACGCAATCCGTGACGGCGAGGAGGTTCTCGTCGATCACGCCCCCGCAGCAGACCGGCTGTTCCTCAACAAGCTCAGCTTCGGTATCTACGTCCAGGCCGTTCATCAGGACGGGTATCGCGAGCAGAAGGACAAGGCCTTCGCCAAGGTCCTCGAGGCCAGCGCAGCCGACGTCGACGCAGGGCGCTGCAGTACCAGACGCCCGACGGCCGGGTCCACGAGCGTGCCCGCTGCTGCTGATCTCGAACAACCGGTACTGCTACTCCGGGCCGCCCGACTTCGGCCGGCGTTTCCGATCGGACTCCGGCCACCTCGGAGTCAGTGCGGTGACCTGACCGCGTCGGAGAGGATGTCCCCTCGGCCCGCTACGTTCACATGCCGGAGTCGACTTCGTTCCCGTCGGGACACTCCGCTTCGGCCTTTGCCTTCGCCAATGCGGTCGGGGCCCAGATTCCCCTGCTCGGCGTCCCTCTCCACTTCCTCGCCGGTGCCGTCGCCTACTCCCGGGTCCACACGGGCGTGCATTACCCGGGTGACGTAATCATCGGCTCGCTGATTGGCTCGGTATCGGGCGACCTGGTGGCAAGTTCTGCAGCGTGGTGGATTCGCCGCAGGCCGAAGAGCGGCGCCTGAGCACTCCCGCTCGCGTGGTTCGGCCCCGCTGCCGAGCAGCTCCTCAGCGACGGTTGATCAGCGAGAAGACCAACGACAGGATGATGGTGAGCACGACACTGCCGATGATCGAGATGTTCCAACCGAAGAAGAACTTCAGGACGGCAAGCACCAGCACAAAGATGGCCAGGCTTCCCAAGAACGATCTCTGCTGCACGGCTCTCTCCATTCGCTTGACCCGAAGACCCTGGTGACCAACATGCGAGAAGGTAGCCGGGTCAATCGCCCGCTGTCTTCTCCCCTCCGTCTGGACCCGCGCCCGCACCCTACGACTCGCACTACGCGCCGGGATCCGGACGCGACGCAGGGCCCGGGGGTAGCCCGGACCCTGCGGCGTAGTTGGTTAGCGGTCGTCGGTTGATCTACCTGTCAGCCGGGGGCGAGAGAACCTCCTTGACGACGTGGATGACACCGTTGTCGGCCTGGATGTCGACCGAACCGTTCTTGGGCCATACCTTGTTGTCCGTCCCGTCGGTGATGCGATAGTTCTTGATGCTGATCGAGTCGCCGTTGGCCATCTCGACATTCTTAACGTTCCACGGCTTGGTGGCGAAAGCGTCGCTGTAGGAGACGGCTTCGCCGGCGATGACGTGGTAGAGCACGATGTCGCGCAGCGCGTCGGTGCCAATCAGGCCGGCAAGGGCAGCCGCAGCCTCAGCCTCGGTTGAGGTACCGGTCAGCTTGATGAAGGCAGCGTCGTTCGGAGCGAACACGGTCAGGTCCACGCCAGCGAAGTCGTTCTGTCCAAGGACGGCGTCGGTAAGAACATCGTCGGCCAGCACGGCGGCCAGCAGAATGTCGAAGTCCATCGGGTTGTCATCGACACCGTCGGTGCTCGAAACAGCGATGACGGTTGCACCGATGGAGCCGACAGACTCGGCCGGGGGCGTGAGGACTTCCTTGATGGTGTGGATGACACCGTTGGAGGCTTCGATGTTCACCCGGTTCAGGTTCGGGAACACCCGGTTGCCCGTGCCGTCGATGAGGCGATCCATCTTGACATAGAGCGGATCTTCGTTGCCCATCTCGAGGACGTTGGTCTTCCACTTCTCGTCGGTAAACACGTCGGCAGCAAAGAGCCCTTCACCGACGACGACGTGATAGAGCACGATGTCGCGGAGAGCTTCGGTTCCGATGAGCCCGCCGAGTGCAGCAGCCGCATCAGCCTCGGTGGAGGTGCCGGTGAGCTTCATGAAAGCATTGTCGGACGGCGCAAAGACGGTGAGGTCAACGCCTTCAAAGCTGTTCTGTCCGAGAACCGCGTCCGTCAAGACCTCGTCGGCCAAGATGGCAGCGAGTAGGATGTCATAGTCCCAGGGCTTGTCGTCGGGACCGCCGGTGCCTGACACGGCAATCACTGTTTCGCCGATGGAGGGCGGCTCTTCGGCAGCAGCGGGAACCGCCAACAGCCCCACCATGAGTGCTCCTGAGAGGAGCAAACCAAGAATACGTCGCATTGTCTGTTTCCTTTGAGTTCTGTCGACTCCCACGAGCCGATCTACACTCCATTTACGGAGCGCCCGAGAAGACGGATGACAACAGATCGTGCCGACCGGCCGCAGCCACCCCCAGGTGAGCCCGGGTCTCTCGTCTCTAGCCGACCGGCCTCAATCGCGGTACGTGTGGAGCAACTCCTGGGAGGGAATCCATCATGCGTTCCGCGTGGACTCGCAAGCTCACTATCTCCGCAAGCGCCTTTGTGTTGTTCTCGGGCGCATTCCTGCTGACCGAAGGCACCGCCGAGGCCGAGAGCCCGCCGGCCCACCTGTGGACTCGCCAATTCGGCACCAGCGACGACGACAGCGCCCTGGGCGTCGCGGTGGGGGTCTCGGGCATCTACGACACCGGCGTCACCAACGGGACATTGCCGGGCCAGAGCAGCGCCGGCACTCAAGACGCGTTTGTTCGTATGCATGACGTGGTCGGCAAATCCTGCGAGCTGATCGTCTAGACCAAACATCGATGGGAGCGAGCCCAGTCGCCTCTCGGCCGCTGATGCAGCCGCGGCCCGGCGCAGCGTCCGGCCGGTCCCGGTAGGTTCAGGGGATGAATCCACTCCCCACCGGCACGGTGACGTTCGTCTTCACCGATATCGAGGGCTCGACCCACATCGTCGAGCGACTCGGCGACGCCGGTTTCGCCGACGTGCTCGAGCAGCACCATCGCCTGGTGAGGAAGGCGTTCCATACCGGGGTCGAGATACGGTCGGAGGGCGACGCCTTCTTCTACGTGTTCGCGTCGGCAAAGGAGTCCGTCGCGGCAGCCATCGCCGCACAACGCTTCCTGGCCGCCCACACCTGGCCGACCGGCGGCACCGTTCGGGTTCGGATTGGCCTGCACACCGGGGAAGGGCTGCTCGGCGGCGACGACTATGTCGGCCTCGACGTGCACCGAGCCGCTCGCATCTCGGCGTCCGGCCACGGCGGCCAAATCCTGGTCTCGGCGAGAACCCGAGCCGCCGCGCACGACGGGCCGGGAGGCGACGTCGTCTTCCGCGACCTGGGTGTTCACCATTTCAAGGACATCAGCGAGCCGGAGCGGATCTTTCAGGTGACGGCTCCGGGCCTCGACCTATCGCATCCGCCGATCAGGTCGCTCGACGCGACGCCCAACAACCTGCCGGCACCATCGTCGACGCTCGTCGGCCGGACGAAAGAACTCGAAGAGGTCATCGACCTGTTGGGACACGTGCGCCTCGTCACGCTCACCGGCCCGAGTGGATCAGGGAAGAGCCGGCTGGCGACTGCCGTTGCGAGCCAGGTTCTCGGCCTGTTCCGGCACGGAGTCACCTACGTCGCGCTCGAAGGGCTCCACTCATCGGGCCACGTCGTTCCCGCAATCGCCGACGCGCTCAGGATCCGCGATGACGGCCCGACGCCACGACTCGAAGCAGTTGCGGAACGACTCGGCAACGGGCCACACCTTCTCGTCCTCGACAGTTTCGAGCACCTGCTGGAAGCGGCGAAGGACGTTGGCCTACTGCTCGAGATGGTTCCCGAACTGCGGGTTCTGGTCACCAGTCAATCCCTGCTGCGGCTCCGGGTGGAGCACGTGTATCGGATCCCGCCCCTGGTCCCGGCTGAGGCAGTCGAACTGTTTGCCTCCCGAGTAGCGATCTCAGACCCATCGTTCACCGTTACCGACGCCAACGGCGGACTGGTCAGTGCGCTCGTCGAGCGACTCGATGCGCTACCGCTCGCCCTCGAACTCGCCGCCCCACATGTCCGTCTCTTCGGACTCGATGGGCTCCTCGCCCGACTTTCGGGCCGCCTCGACCTGAGCGCCGGGTTGACCGACACCCCGGAGCGCCACCACACGCTGCGGCACGCCATCGGGTGGAGCTATGACCTGTTGTCGGACCAGGAACAGGCCGTGTTCCGTCAGTTGGGTGGATTCGAAAGAGGGTTTGCCCTCGACGCCGCCGAGCGGGTGGTGGCGCCGCGGCTGGCAACCGCGGTCGTTCCGGGGATCGCCACGCTCCTCGACAAGAGCCTTCTCCAGAAGTCGATATCGAACGGCGAGATCCGGTTTGTGATGCTCGACTCGATCCAGGAGTACGCCCTGCAACGGCTGGATGACGCCGACGAGCTCGCCGATGTGGTCGAACGGCACGCGGCCTTCTATGCCGGGCTTGCCGAACAGGCCGGACCACAGCTCGGGGCCACTGGCCAGGGCGTCTGGCTCGATCGACTAGCCACGGAGTTGGACAACCTCCGCGCCGTGGCCCGCCGCGGAATCGCCGCCGCCGCGCCGGACCCGGGGCTGCGGTGTTTTGGTGCGGCGTGGCGCTTCTTTCACCGCAGAGGCCACATGCTCGAAGCAACGTCGACCCTCGAGCAGCTCCTCTCGATACCAACGGCCTCGCCGGAGGCACGCGCCATCGGCTACACCGGCCTCGCCGCGCTGCTGTATTGGCAGGGCCGCTATGACGAGGCGCTTGACCAGTACCACCAGGCGCGCACCTTTTTCCGTGACTCGGGAGACCGCTTCGGCGAGGCGGAAGCGCTCTTCGGGCTCAGCACCACGTCGTCTCTGATGGGCAACGCCCAAGGAGGCCAGGAATTCGCGGAACTGGCCAGAGCCGCCTACGAGGATGCCGGCGCACCTGATGGCGTCCACAAAGTCGTCAGTGCGCAGTCCATGGCCTTCTGGAGTTCCGGGGACCTCACCCGCGCGCTGGAGACCTGGGCGGAGGCAGAGGCTCTCCTCGGCGCCGCCGGAGACCGGGCCGAGGAGCTCCAAAGCCGGGCCGCCCAGGCGGTCATCGGGCACCAACTCGGCAGATCCGACGAGGCTCTCAGCACGCTCAGAGGTCTACTCGACGATATGGAGGCCGTCGGCGATGTGACCGGCCTGACGCTGGTCCTCGACTTCAGCGCTGCGATCTTGGCGGAACACAACCCCCGAGATGCCGTGGTCCTCGATGGGGCAGCAACTCGGCACCGCGAAGAGTTGGGTGGCGGACTCAAACCGGAGACAATTGGTCTTCCCGATGCCCGCGAAGTAGCCGGCCAGGTTCTGTCTCCGGCGGAACTCGACGAACTACTGAAACGGGGCGAGGCACTGGACCTCGACGAGGCCGTCCAACTGGCCCGCTCGGTCGCCCGCTCCCGAGCGTGAGGTTCCTTTGAGCCCGAGACGACTCCCCCGGCAGAGAAGAGTCTGCCCCTGAGGGCATCCGGCACCCTCAGGCGTTGATCGCGACCCCGGCGATCGGCCGAGCCCTCTCCCTGGAGGCCTGCCATCCCCACGCGCCCAGAACGGCAAAGCTCACCATGACTGCGACATAGATCCATGTTTGGGGAGCGCCCCAATCGGCCACGTCGGGATACCGCAATAGGGCGATGAGCTGCAGCGCTCCGAGCACGCCGGCTCCGGCAGTCGCCGGCCGGACCCGACGCCAGTCGGCTTCCCAAGCGAGCTGAACCATGGCGATGCCAAACCCGACGAGCCACGCCCCGTAGGCTCGGGCGGTGAGGTCGGCTACGGGCCACGGCCACATCCACGACGAGGAACCGGGATCGATGAGCAGCAGGGCACCACCCGCCACGAGGGCGACGCCACCGACCACCAGAGTGCCCCGCAACGCCAGCGGTACCAGGTGAAGCCGAGCCGGATCAGCGCCGCCTCGGCGGAGTTGGGCCACCAGCACGATCGCCATGATTGGAGGCACCACGACGTAGACAATCAACCACGCCCACGTGCCGACGCTCTGTACCAGTCCGGGTGCCTGGAACTGATATTGATTGCGGTTACCCAGGGTGACGAGCATGGTGAGCAGGGTGAAAGCCAGCACCGCCGGGATCGCAATCCGGGCATTCGCCCACACGCGCTCACGGGCGGCGGAGAACTCGATCACCGCGGCCGCCAGGTAGGCGCCGCCGAGGAAAGCCGCCGAAAGCGACTCGCGCACCGACCAGGAGAAGTATTCGTTGCTGTTCTGCGGAACCAGATACAGCGGCAACCCGATGATCAGGACAAGCACGCCGGCGGCGGCGAGCAGCCGCCGCATCAAGACGGTGGTTGTTGCGATGGTTCCCTCTTTACCCACGAATTGCACCTTACGCCACTCATCCGCACTGCGCTTGACCTGCTGCTTTACTTGCTGGGTGACATTGCACGACCCACTCATCGCCCGAATGGCAGAGATCAACGAGCGCCTCATTGCCGCCGACGACGAGCGGCAGTATTTCCACGGGGCCTACCTCCGCTCGACTCGGGCCGTGATGCAGGACGCCGCCGCCGGCGAGTTCACCGATCCGGAGTGGGCAGAGCGCTGGGGCATTGCGTTCGCTCAGCTGTATATGGACGCTTTTGATGCGTGGGAGCACGGCGCTGCCGCACCTGGGCCGTGGCAGGTGGCCTTTGATGTGTCGAAGGACCCGAGCGTCCCGCCGGTGCGCCATGCCCTGCTCGGCATCAACGCCCACATCAACTACGACCTGCCCCAAGCGCTCCTGGCAGTGATCACCGACGATGAGTTCGACGACGATGAGGTGATGACCGTCCGAGCCGCCGACCACGCCCACGTTGATTCGATCCTGGTGGCCCGGGTGCCGGGCGAAGACAAACGGATCGCCGCGTTGGAGGATCCCGGCGATCGCACCTGGGTCGACGCGGTCATGTCCCCATTCAACCGAGCCGGGACCAAGCGGTTCTTGAAAGAGGGGCGCAACAAGGTGTGGAGCAACACCCGCCTCCTCAGCCTGGCCCGTCGCCAGGGCCCCGAGGTGTATGCGGAGGAGCTCGCCAAGCTCGAGGCGTTGTGCCAGGAACGGGTCGCCGACCTAGTCGAGCCTCGCTACGTGATCATGCGTCTGGCAACCAAAGGCTTTGGGGTTGCGCTTCCGTCGCGGTCTGCGGCGGCGGCGCCGTGAAGCGTCAGGTACCGCGCACCACCGTGGCGGGAAGGTCCCGGGTCGCGTCATCACCAATGCGTTGGAACATCCGGGCCAGGAGGGGCTCCATGATCGAAAGCGGACCCTTCAGCAGCAGTTCGGCGAAGTAGCGCAGCCGCGTGTCGTTGCCGTCGGGCCAGAACTCGAGATGGTCGCGGTAGCGAACCAGCCGGGACTGACCCTCGAGCACGAACTCGTGGGGTGCGTCGAATTCCACCACGTCGTAAGGAAGCGCCATACCGGCCATGGACGTCGGGAGGTGGAGCCGCTTCACGGTTGCCTCGGGCAGAATGCCACCGGTGAGCATGAACCGGGTGCCGACGCCGATGCCCCCGTCGGTGGTCTTCTCCACTGCGAACGTGCGGGGATCCCACTGCGCGGCATTGCGAAAGTCGCTCACAAACGCGAACGTCTCGTCGACGGACTGGGGAATGGTCAGGATGGTCTCATAGATGGCCACGCCCGTGAACCCTACTCGCTGCGTACTACGGGGGCGTCGACCGCAGCCACGGTCGAGATTCATGCCCCGGCCTCCGGTGTGGCGTGTAGGTTCGATTGGGTAATCGATCCAGCAGCGGCGCCGGACGCCGCGGCGCTTGGACCGGCAGCGTTGTCGTCAACCTGGGCAGCCGTGCGCTCCCCGGACAACAACCGCTACCGAAGCTGGGCTACCCGCTAGCACCCGGCATTCACAATTCGAGAAGGGGCGGCCCCAGCGGGCCGCCCCTTCTTTGTGGCCTCGGCAACCCCCAATGCGACGGCCCCACCGGTCGGATGGCCCGGCTGTGAATCGATGTCTACGGGTCGGTGACCGTCACCTCGACGGTCGTCGACGCCTCGAACAGCCACACGTCGGTCACCGTGAGGGTGACGGTATACGTGCCTGCTGCGGCGAAGGCGTAGGTCGGCGACACCGAGTTGCTCGTGCCGATCGTGTCGCCGAAATCCCACGTCCGGGTGAACGTGTCATCGGCGTTCGGGTCGAGCGAGTTGATGCTCGAGAATTCGCACGTCAACCCGCTACACACCGGGGTCTCGATGACCGGAACCGGCGCTACGTTGTTGCCGGGCACCACGAAGGTCACGTTCACCGTCGTCGATGCTGCGGCGCCCCACCCGTCCGTGAGTGTCAGGGTGACCGTGTAGGTACCAGGCGTGTCGTAGGTGTGCGACGTAGCCGACGACGAGCTCGTGGCGCCGTCACCGAAGTCCCACAGCCGGGTGAAGCTGTCGCCCTCGTTCGGGTCTACGCTACCGAGGCTCGAGAAGTTGCAGGTCAGCAGGTTGCATGGAGGCGCGTAGATCTCGGGTACCGGGGCTACGTTGCCCGCTGGGGTCACGATCTCAATGTCCTGCGCCGTCGTGGCCTCGAGACCCCACTCGTCCTCGACCGTCAGCTCGACGGTGTAGATGCCTGGGGAGGTATACGTCCGCTCGGGGACCGGGCCAGAGCCGCCGCCATTGCCGAAGTTCCATGAGTACAGCAGCGCCACTGGGTTCTCATCCGTCGAGGAGCGTCCGTCGAACGTGCAGACGTTCTCGTCACAGCTGTAGGTGAACGCGGCAACCGGCGGATCGTTCGGCGGGCTCGTCACCGACGCGGTACGCTCGGCGGGCGGGTCGGTGACGAAGCCGTGGTGGTCAACCCCACGCACGAGCACCGTGTAGTCCCCGTCGGGAATCACCGGCGTGGTGTACGAGAAGTTCGACCCGGGCGATCCCGGGCTGTTGATGAAAGCGTTGCGCCAACTCGAACCCGACGAGAACGAGCCGTCGGAGCGCATGTAGTCGCCGCTGACATCCACGATCGCCACCTCGACCCTTGCGATCTGAAGGTCGTCCTCTACCCGCCCGCTAACCGCGATCCGGCCCTCGGTGAACAGCGTCCCGTTGACCGGCGAAAGCAGGTTCTCGCTCACAACCGGCGGGGAGTCACCGGGATAGATCACATACCGAGCGGAGGCGCCGCTCTGCGACGTGTCGAGCTGGCCCGACGTGTCGACACCGTAGGCGGTGATGTCATAGCTCCCCTCCTCCGGGAGATCGACCCTGTAGCTCCACGTCACCGACGTCGGATCGGCCAGGTCGAGCACGGCTCCGGTGACCCGGGTGAGCGTCGCGCCGAGGGTGCCATCGTCCTGGAGGTACAGCCGCAGGTCTCGGTTGTACACCTCGAACAACACGTCGGCAACGCCGAAGTCGTCGGTCGCGGTGCCCGTGATGTCGAACTGCAGGACCTGGACATCGGTCTGGGTGCCGGTCACATCAAGCCGGGCGTCGGGTGGGGAATCACCCGGGATCTCCACGTCGACATCGAGCTCGGCCTCGAACGTGGACGAGGTGGTCAGCCCGCTGTCGTCCTCCGCCCGGACCTCCAGCTCATACCGACCCTGCTCGAGGATGAAAGGTGTCGTGTAGGACCAGTTGTAGGTGGTGCCCGCGATGTTGGTCGGAGAGATGCGGTACCAGTCGCGACGGAGCCCGACCCCCCACTCTCCGCTACCGGTCAAGTTCTCATCCGTGATCCGGTTCCGCAGCCGAATCTCGACAATGCGCAATCCCTCGTCGTCAACGGCCGACCCCGTGAAGGTCATCGGCTCGCCCGGCTCGACGGTGTAGACCACGTCGAACGGCGGGTTGACCGCCACCGGGGTGAGGATGGCGACCTCCGGCGGCACGGCGTTGGTGTTGACCAGCCAGGTGCGCACCGAGCCACGCAGGTCGGACTGACCGGACGTGTCGACGGCGATCGCTTCCATCGTCCACTCGCCCTCGTACGGGACGGTCAGCTCGTACGACCAGGTCGCATCCGGTGCACCGATCACGTCCGGGAAGGTCGTGAACGTGTTGTAGATGTCGTTGACCGATCCGTCGTCCTGGAGATACCGGTCCTGGGCGTCGCGCACCGACATCCTGATCGACGCGATGCCGATGTCATCGCTCGCCGTCCCGGTGACGGTGAACGTGGTCTCCGACACGACACCGCGCGGCGCGGAGATGCCGGTGCCCGGCGTCTCATCGGAGAGCCCGAACGTCTCGATCCTCTGCTCGTCCTTGACGGGGTCGGCGGTACCGTTCGCACCGAAGGCGCGCGCCAGGAAGCGGATCCGGCGGTTCCCGGAGATCACCAGCGGTTGGGTCCACACCGTTTCGGTGGCGCCCGGTTCCATCAAGGGCGTGAGGATCGCGTTCCAACCGCCCCAGGTCGTCAAGTCGTCCTGGAGATACTGGCCAGTGTCGATGTCACGAACCTCGAGCTGGACTCGCGCCACCCCGCTCGCCGCGGTTGCGGTCCCGCCGACGATGAATTCCTCGTCGGCGGTCTCGATCCGGCCTTCGATCGGATAGAGGATCTTGGTGTCGTTGGCGCCCGGGGTCTCCAATTCGTTGACGTCGTAGAAGGCAATACTGCCGACGTTGAGGCTCCCCTGGATGCGTCCGTCGCCGGCGGTGACGATGCCCCGGGGCATGGCGAGCATTGCCTTGTTGCCCTCAAACGAGTTCGAACCGGGGTTCCATTCGATCGCCTTGCCCTCAGCCGGATCAAGGGCCGCGATGTGGTCGCGAATGACGACGTCGTCGCCGAGTCCATAGCCGGAGAGGCCTTGGCCGCGCCCGTATCCCTGGGTGGTCAGACCGGGCCACGGATCGGGCGCCGTCGGCGACTCCGCGTAGTTCATGTGACCGCCCACGTACACGGCGTCACCGGTGATCGCGATGGAGTAGACGCTGTCGAACATCCGGGAGATCCACAGCGGCTCGACAAAGTCGTTGCCCGCCAGGGGGGAAGGCAATCGCGGTGTCGCTGATCGGTGGCCGATCTCCACCTGATCCGGAGCCGACGACAAAGTACTGACCGTTAGGGGCGATGTCGGCGGTATACAGCCGTTGGATGCCGCCGATGCTCGAGAGATTCTCCTCGAAGAGGCGGGTACGCCACGGCAGGAGCGCATTCGTCGCGGTATCGATCAGACCGATGCCCCACCGGGGTTGGCCATCCATCTCCCGAGCGGTGCTGACCACGAGCAGTCTGGTGAGGTCGTCGGAGAGCACCATCGCCTGGACATTGATCATCCCATTGACCCCCTGCCCACCAGTGAGGTCGATGCGGAAGTCGTCGAGCAGCTCGCCGGTAGTGGCGTCGACCGCGGCGAGGCCGAGTCGCGGCTGCCCGTTCACCGTACTGAACTGGCCTCCGATGTACACGGTGTCGCCGGTCACGGCGACCGAGGTCGCAGCACTATTGGTGTTGGCGGTAAAGCTGTTGATCGTGTTTCCGGTGATCGGGTCGATCGCGGCGACCCGCAGCTTGGAGTTTCCGTTGACCGTGTTGAACCGGCCGACGACGTAGAGCCGCGAGCCGTCGGGGTTGCGAGCAATCTCGGTGACGCCCCCGCCACCGAAGCTCGGATCGAACGTCGTGTCGACCTGACCCGAGTCGATGTCGAACGCCGCGACCAGGCCCTGATTTACGATCGGGCCGGTGGCGTTGTCGTTGCGAAGCGAGCCGAACGAACCCACGACGTACACACGATTGCCGATGTACTCGAGATCAGTGATCTCGGCCGCATCGATGTACGGGGTGTCGGAGCGTGGCGTGTCCGGCGGGATGGCGGGGTTCGGTGCGGCCGGGATGTCGACGGTGACGGTTGCGACGACGGTGTCGGTGTCGCCGTCGTCGTCGGTGATCGTCAGCTCGACGTCGTAGTCGCCGGGGAATGGGAAGTTGTTCTCCTTGATCGCCTCGGTCGACGTGTCGCCGTCGCCGAAGTCCCACTCGAAGGAGACGATCAGGCCGTCGCTGTCGGTCGACCCGCTCGCGTCGAACGTGCAGACGAGGCCGTCGCACGAGCTGGTGAAGGCTGCCACGGGCGGAATGCGGAGGTTGACGACGCCAACGAGCTGGCCGTCGCTGTCGGTGCCGCCCTCGTCGTCCGTCACGGTGAGGGTCACCGTGTAGTCGCCGTCGGCCCCGAAGCTGTGGTCGGGGAACGAGCCGCCGTCTGCAAGCAGGGTGCCGTCGCCGAAGTCCCAGTCGTAGGTGACGATCGTGCCGTCACTGTCGCTCGACGCGGTCGCATCGAAGGAGCAGTCGAGTTCGTCGCACCCGAAGGTGAACGTCGCCGTCGGGTCGGCGTTGGGGGTGAACTGGACGTTGAGCGAGACCGTGGTCTGGTCGGAGCCACCCTCGTCGTCGGTGACGGTGAGGGTGACGTCGTAGGTGCCGTCGCCGGCATACGTGTGCACCGGGCCCGCACCGCCGTCGGGCACCACGGTGCCGTCGCCGAAGTCCCAGTCGTACGCGACGATCGCCCCGTCGCTGTCGCTGGAACTACCGGCGTCGAAGGCGCAGTCGTAGTCGTCACAGTTGACCGTGAACGCCGCGGTCGGATCGACATTCGGCGTGATGACGACGTCAATCGGCTCCGTCGCCCGGCCCGTGCTGCCCTCGTCGTCGGTGACGGTCAGGGTGACGTCGTAGACGCCCTCGGCTGCGTAGGTGTGGGTCGGGTTGGGCCCGCCGTCGGGAAGCAGGTTCCCGTCGCCGAAGTCCCAGTCGTACGTCCCGATGGCGCCGTTGGCGTCGCTTGAGCCGCCGGCGTCGAACACGCAGTCGAGGTCATCACATTCGGCCGTGAACGCAGACGTTGGGATGACGTCGGCGACGTCGACAGTGTCGGCCGCATTGTCGGTGGCGCCTTGGTTGTCGGTGACGGTGACGGTGACGTCGTAGGAGCCGTCGGCCGTGTACGTGTGAGTCGGGGTAGCGCCACCGTCGGCAAGCAACGTGCCATCACCGAAGTCCCAGTCGTACCTGGCGATCGTGCCATCACTATCGGTCGAGCCGGACGCATCAAACATGCACTCCAATTCGACACAACTCAACGAAAGCGCCGCCGTTGGAGCCTGGTTCGGAACGATCACCGGCGGGACCAGCACAGTCCAGGCGATGCCCTTCTTGGTGGCAACGGTGCTCGTGGCCGTAGCGCCCGGCCAATCACCCGTATCGACGACACTGTCACCGACCGCAGCGGTGATACGGCCGGTGCCGCTTCCGACCGAAACGACACGCTCGGTAACACCGCCGGGCACGGCCCAACCCGTGTTGCCCGAAGTCTTGTTCGACCAGAACGACACCACCGTCGTGTCGTCCTCAGCAATCGCAGTAGCCGGCGTGGCCAGATCGGTGCTCGACGCTTTGAGGACCGACGACAACGCAGTCGTGACCGTCTCGGCGTTGCGGTACGCCACCAACGTCACCGCCGCCTTGGCACGCACCCCAAAGCGGGCAGCAACCGTCGAACCAGCAGTACCACCGGCAGCGGTCCTCGTGAACACCGCCGACGTCATCTCCAGCTTGGTAGCCGTGGCCCCATCCTGCGCGCTTCCGAGCAGCGTCCACCCAGCCGGCGTGTCAATCGTCGTGTCCTTGTTCGCAGTCACGACCAGCACCAACTGATCACCCGCCCGCACCGAACCCGGCACCACCACCGACGCCACAACCTTGTTCACATTCGACGACGCCCCCACCCGAAACACCGCCGGCGTCGGCGTGCCACCAACCGGATCGGTGGGCGAAGCCGTCGCCATCGTGTTGTCGGTGGCGCCTTGGTTGTCGGTGACGGTGACGGTGACGTCGTAGGAGCCGTCGGCCGTGTACGTGTGAGTCGGGGTAGCGCCACCGTCGGCAAGCAACGTGCCATCACCGAAGTCCCAGTCGTACCTGGCGATCGTGCCATCACTATCGGTCGAGCCGGACGCATCAAACATGCACTCCAATTCGACACAACTCAACGAAAGCGCCGCCGTTGGAGCCTGGTTCGGAACGATCACCGGCGGGACGAGCACAGTCCAGGCGATGCCCTTCTTGGTGGCAACGGTGCTCGTGGCCGTAGCGCCCGGCCAATCACCCGTATCGACGACACTGTCACCGACCGCAGCGGTGATACGGCCGGTGCCGCTTCCGACCGAAACGACACGCTCGGTAACACCGCCGGGCACGGCCCAACCCGTGTTGCCCGAAGTCTTGTTCGACCAGAACGACACCACCGTCGTGTCGTCCTCAGCAATCGCAGTAGCCGGCGTGGCCAGATCGGTGCTCGACGCTTTGAGGACCGACGACAACGCAGTCGTGACCGTCTCGGCGTTGCGGTACGCCACCAACGTCACCGCCGCCTTGGCACGCACCCCAAAGCGGGCAGCAACCGTCGAACCAGCAGTACCACCGGCAGCAGTCCTCGTGAACACCGCCGACGTCATCTCCAGCTTGGTAGCCGTGGCCCCATCCTGCGCGCTTCCGAGCAGCGTCCACCCAGCCGGCGTGTCAATCGTCGTGTCCTTGTTCGCAGTCACGACCAGCACCAACTGATCACCCGCCCGCACCGAACCCGGCACCACCACCGACGCCACAACCTTGTTCACATTCGACGACGCCCCCACCCGAAACGTAGCCTCGACTGCTCGAGCAGCTGGAGCCGCAATGGTGACCATCGTCGCCACCATCGACAGGACCAACAGAACGATGAGGAGGGGATGCTTGCGCCCTGTCCGCAAATGCCGCTCTTGGTTCACGACACCCTCGCAACCCTGATCGGAACCAGTCGCGCCACGATCGTGCTCGCGGCAAACGCCATCATGGTTGCCCTACCTGCCGTGCCCATGTTGTCCCCCTGAAGACCACCGCCCAGCCCGGACGGTGTTCCATGTTGTGCATGCGACCACCACGCGTGACCGCGTCACCACGAAGAGTAGCATGTTGGGGCTTCATCTGAAAGCGATTCCGCGACGAGGCCAAGCCCGCGGTGTCGTATCCGATCTCCGAGACGGCTCCGAGCCGATGTCCTGCGGCCTATGGCTGACTCTGCCGACGGTTCACCCGACTCCTGGCTGCGCTCGAACCGCCCGATTCGAGATCTGCTTGGCCCCTTGATTTCCGCGACTCCCGCCGACGATATCCGCGACGGGCGAATCCCCAACCGCACTCTCACGATGGGCGGAGGCTTCTCAAAGGTGCGCGCGGATGGGTGGCGTTGCCGTAAACGGAATCCGCGGTCACTCACCGAAAGCCTTCTCGCCCAGGCGTGGGCAACCGACATCAGGGTCAAGGGAGTCATGGGGAGGGGGCGCTGCCTCAGGCAAGCGCCCCCTCCCTGGACCCGATGGATCCACTATGTGCGTCTTAACGACGGCGACGCGCGGTCCGCCGTGATGTGCGTCGTGCAACTCTGCGTACTGCTGGCATGTCTGACCTCCATTCCTCTGATCTGAGAGTGATCCTGCGAGCTATATCGCGTCTGAAAGAGCTGCGAGCTCCTCTGCCTCCGCCTCGGCCACCAGACCGATTGCAACGAGGTCGATCGGATCGATGAACCCGTCGCTGATTCGAACACCTCCCGCGTTGGCCACTGCATTTCGCAACCCGACAGCCCAATGATGCTCGATCAGGATCAGGGCCGCAGCCGAATCATTCGGAATGTCCTCGATGACATCCCATGCGTCCTCGTCTGTGAACACTTCGAGACCCTCAGCTCCAGCCTCGGCGCCGAGGACGCCGCCGATCTCCATGCCTTCCTCACCCTCGATCCCGAGGCCAACAAGAGCACCCACCACTGTGCCGATCTCGATGGCTTCCTCTGTAGAGAGGTTGCTGAGATGCGCAACCTCGATGTCGCCGTCGGCGTCCTTGTGGACCGCCAACGCGTCGATCACCCGGATGGTGTCGCTCTCTTTGAGTCGTTCGAGCTCGGCGATGATCTCTCCGTGGAAGTCCGGGTGATCGAAACCGAGCACGAAGAGCTGAACTGGACCTATCGCCATGATCTCTCCTCTTTGGGAATACCGCAGTGAACGACGTTCGGTCACCGCTCCTCGAAAGATTAGCTCCGACACCAATGAAATACGCCGTGGCACCAGCCAATACTCAGAATCTGGGCGGTCCGGTCTGAGCATCGGTGCCGCTCACTTTTCCGGATACATTGCGCCAAGTAGAAGTTCCGTCCCCGAGACGAGCAGAAGCCCCTGCCGTCACGTCGGGGGTTGCTGTGGTCGGGGTCGATTTGAGCGGTATCATCGGTCGAGTGACAGTCGTCACGGTGAGCGTTCGAGACCCCGCCCGCCGTCGCGCCGCTATGGGTGGTTCGGTGTGGATGGGGTAGCCCCCTAGTCAAGATGGCGACATGTGACTACGCTGTAGTCATGCCTGTTGTCTCCATTCGATTCTCCGACGAGCCGCTCCACCGGCGACTCAGGGCCAGTGCCCATCGCCACGACGTCGGGGTCTCCACGTTGGCCGAGCGTCTCATCGATGAGGGCCTCCGCATGGAAGCCCACCCCATGGTCGTGTTCCGAGACGGCCCTTCGGGCAGGCGACCGGTCCTCGTCGGCGGGCCGGAGGTTGCCGACGTGATCGGAGCCATCGTCGGCGGCGACGTTCCCGCGCCTGAGCGCCGGACCAGGGCCGCCGAGCTGTTCGCAATACCGGAGACGCTGGTGGACGCGGCATTGGCCTACTACGCCGACTACACCGATGAGATCGACGAGGCGATCGCAGAACGGGCCCGCTTCGCCGACGAGGCCGAAGCGTTGTGGCGTCGCCAACGCGAACTGCTTGAGAAGTGAAGCTCCTTCTCGACGAGATGCACGCTCCGAGCATCGCCGCCAGCCTCACTGAAGCATCCCTCGATGTCGTTGCGGTCGCCGCTGAGACGGGACTTCGCGGCATGTCGGACGAGGATCTTCTGACCTACGCCACAACGCACGAACGTGCTCTCGTCACCGAGAACGTGGCGGACTTCATACCGCTCGCCGCGCAGTGGGCCGGCATGGGCAAGGCACACGCCGGTTTGATGTTCACCAGCCCGAAACGGTTCAACCGGGCAACCGTCGCCTATCCCGGGAACATGGTCCTAGCTCTCCGCGAGTTCCTCACCGATCCGCCGATCACCGGTGAGTCCTGGATCTGGTGGGCTTGAACCGGTTCGACCGGGCGAGCGACATGTGTCGTATCCGAGCGGTCGAGGAAGAATTCGCTATGGCGACGTATTTGATGATCGGGTCGGCGACGCAGACCAACACCGCGGTCTCCTACAACGACAGCGACCACGCGTCGGCCAGGACCGAAGAGGGCGAGACAAATGAACTGGACACTTGAGGTGGTTGTCGTGCCCGTCTCAGACATCGACCGAGCCAAGGACTTCTATCACCATCAGCTGGGATTCTCCGTCGATCACGACACGACGATTGGCGAGGACTCCGGACTGGTGCAACTCACGCCACGGTGGCCGCGCCCCACTGAGCCCAATCATCGGTGTTGACTTATCATAAGCGACGACCTATGGTCGATCGTCATGGACATCGGCTCTCAACTCGTCGCCCTGGCCGATCCGACCAGACGATCTATCTACGAACTACTCCGCGAGGCACCATCGTCAGTGCGCGAGTTGACCGACCATCTCCCAATCTCACAGCCGGCGGTTTCCCAGCACCTCAAAGTGCTCAGCGCGGCCGGCCTCGTCACCGCCATACCCGACGGAGCGAAACGCATCTACCGGATCGACCCGCAGGGCGTCGCGCAGCTGAGGGCGTGGATCGACGTGCTGTGGGACGACGTCCTCGACAACTTCACCGAAGCAGCAGGAAAGGAACACGACCAATGAAACTGTCCGACAACCCCATCGAGCCGGTACGAAAGACGCGCACGGTCCCGCTCGATCCGGTCGAAGCGTTCGATCTGTTCACCACCCGCATGGGGACCTGGTGGCCGTTGGTCGCCTTCTCGATCGCCGAACACAACGCCACCGGCGTTCGATTTGAACAACGCGTCGGCGGGCGAGTCGTCGAGTTGACCGAAGACGGCACCGAACACGCCTGGGCTGACGTCATCGCATGGGACCCACCACATCGGTTCGTGCTTGCCTGGCATCCCTCCGTCGAGCCCGACGCGGCGACGATCCTGGAGGTTCGCTTCAGCCCAGCACCCGACGGCGGCACCCAGCTCGAGCTCGAACACCGAGGCTGGGAAGAACTCGGTGGCGAACAAGGCAATGCAGCACGCGCTGGCTACCAGAGCGGGTGGGACGTCGTCCTCGAGCCGTTCGAGAAGGCATCATCGGTGCTGTCCGGCCTGTCCGGGCCGTCGGCATGACGCCGCGATCGCGTCCCGAACCTCGGAGCGGCAATCGCCTTCGGTCGTTCTCGGAGAGGTTCCGATGGCGAAGGTGACAGGGATCGGCGGGGTGTTCTTCAAGGCGGAGAATCCGCGCGAGCTGAACGACTGGTACGTCGAGCATCTGGGACTCCCAGTGGACAACGACGGGTATGTGGTGCTGTGGTCGGGAGGTGACGTTCGAGGATCCACGGTGTGGGCGCCTTTCCCGGCCGACGGAGCCGGCAGACCACCCCGTCGACAACCCAGGCGCATCCACGACGGCACAGCCGCCGCCGCTCCCCCGCGTCCCGAAACACCCGCCATCGACCGAAGACGCCCCTTGACGACACCAGCGCTCTTCAGGCATGCCGACCTCGGACGCTTCGCGAAATGATCGTGAAGGCGACAGGATTGTTGATCGGCGTGGCTGCCCTTGCCGCTTCAGCCGACACAGTCAACGGCGACGTTGACCGCTGCGCAGATTTGGCGCATCCGCTGATCGCTCAGCCGTCCCAACCGCTGCGTGAGTGTTCCGACCGAGACACTCTCTATCGAGTCGAGATTCACCGCTGAGGCCCGGGGGATGGGATCCTCAGACGGCTCGAGGAGGACTTCACTGGGTAACCCTCGGATGGTGGTCGTGCATGGGGCAATGACCGTTCGCCTCAGTCTCGGAATGGCGGCGTCGCGTGACAACACCACGACAGGTCGGCGGGCGATATCGGGTAGCTCACACCACCAGACCTCACCGCGAGCGGGCAGGGCGATCACGACAACCCGGCGGCTTCGCGGAACGAAGCGAGGTCACCCCACTCGTCAGGCTCGTCAATCGGATGAGCGTCATACGCCGCGTAGGCGGCGTCGATTTGGGCGGCGCGATATCGGGCTAGGAGGGCAGCGAGCGCCTCATCGAGCAGGGCGGCATCGTTGCTCTCAGATCGCAATCGCCGCGCTTCCTCGAGAAGCGACTCGTCGACCGTTGTGCTAACTCTGACTCTAGGCATGCCACAACTATGCTACAAACACGCCATAGATGCAACCGGGTCGACTCCAATCGCACACAGTCGTGAGGATATGGGCGGGGTCAGTTCCGAGTGGCTGTCTCGTAGCCGGCGTCGGTGAGGGTGTTGGCGGTGAGCCGGGTTCCGGTTGGGCTGGGGTGGGTGCCGTCACTGTCGATGAGTCCGCTGGTGCGTGGGCCTTGGTCGTGGTTGGGGTGTGGCTCCGCTGGTCGGAGAAGATGCGAACCCTGCCGGGCCCACTGCCTGTTCCGGAACCGACAACGAGCGTCTGTTGTATCGAACATTTTGGCCGCCAAGCCGACGAGGCAACAGCTATCGCCACCCCCACCGTCGGTGATTCTCCACGAGGAGGATCGGGTTGGCTCAGCTGCCCTCGCGCAGCGTACGGGACGCGAGAACCAGCACACCGGCGGTGAGCAGCGGGAGCGCCACGAACGGCCCCAACGTGTCGAGAACCGTTCCTCCAGAAATGATCCCCTGCAGCACTTCATTGGCGTAGAACAGCGGTGTGAACCGGGCCAGCACCTGCGCCCAGGTCGGGAGATCCTCGACGGCCACGATCATGCCAGAGAGGAATACCGATGGCACGATGATGAGAGGGATGAACGGGATCACTTGGCCCTCCGTCCTCGCGAAATTGGAAACGAGAATCCCGAGGGCCATCGACAGGACTGCAAGCAGCCAGATGACGAGGTATATCTGAACGTAGGAGCCGATTGAGTAGCCGAGATCGAACAGGAACGCGACCCATGTGAGAATCAGGAGCGACTGCCACGTGGCCAGCACCGTATAGGCCGCCAGATAGCCGCCGATGATCTCCAGCTGTCGATACCCGTTGATGAACATCCTCTCCATCGTGCCTCCAACCCGTTCTCGGACCAGCACCAGTGCTGTGAGGATGTAGGTAACAAAGTGCACGATGAAGGCTGCACCGGGAACCGCAAACCGAGTCTGGTCGAACATTGGGATGTCGATGGCGTCGAAGAACATCTTCAGGAGGAAGGTGATGACGAGTGGGATGATCAGCGACACAGCAACGAAGCGCGGATCGGCCCGCAGTTGGCGGAGGACCCGCCCTCCGAGGGCGCGCGCCCTATGCGGAGCGAGCGGCATCATCGTCAATCATCCGCAGCACAATGTCCTCCAGGGTCTCTCGATCGATTTCCACTCTGTCGACCCTGTCTCGCCCAGCGAGCAGGCGCGGTAGATCGACGCTGTAGTCATTGGCGACCACCTCTTCGACGTGGTCCTGCTGCCACAACCGAATCGTGGCTCGGCCCTGCCCCAGCAAGGTGCGTGGCTCCTCGGCCACCAACACTCGACCAGCGCGCATGATCGCCACCCGGTCGCACTCGAGAGCTTCCGACATCTGATGGGTCGACACGATCATCGTCGTACCACTGGCGGCCAACCGGTGGAACCCAGTCCAGAAGACTTCCCGCAGCTTCGGGTCGATTCCTGCCGTTGGTTCGTCGAGGAAGAGGAGATCGGGTTCGTGGGCAAGGGCGCATGCCAGCGAGACGCGCTGTTTCATTCCCCCCGATAGCGTATAGACGGGATCGTCGGCACGGTCGGTGAGTTCGATGAATTCCAAGGCGGCTCGAGCCTTTCCAGCGGCGTCATCTCTCGTATGGGCGGCAGCGAAGAACCGCACGTTGGCAAACGCCGACAGGTCCTCATACAGCGCTGGCTCCTGGGGCATGTAACCCAGCCGAGCCCGGATCTCATAGCGATCGTGCCTCGGGTCGAGGCCAAGCACCGCAATCTCGCCTGCATCTGGCTGAAGTGCCCCAGCGAGCGCACGGATCAGAGTTGTCTTGCCTGCACCGTTGGGTCCGACCAGACCGAAGATCTGGCCATCGGCAACCTCCAGATCGATATCTGTCAGCGCCTTGACCGCACCGAAAGACTTGCTCACGGAACTGACGGAAATCGCAAGCGAAACGGTCACAGGGCGAGACTACACCCCCTCGTACAAGACGCTTCTCGCGCCTGTCGAGTTGGCTTGCGTCCTGTCCTACTGGACCCACCGAGGTGTCGTCTCGACCGCATCCGATGTCGATGCATTCCTGCGGGGACTCTTCGAGGAGGGCCTTCTCACGGAGAAGCAGCACACTCTGGGAAGTCACCGACTGAACCAAAGGCCGCTCAAGCCAAACCACCCATATCCGGCACTTTTCGCAGTGGCCGCCAGCCGCTGATGGGTTCCTGTTCACAGCTCCCGAGGGGGGTCCGGTGCGTCGCACCAACTTCGGAGGCGTACGTGGCTCCCCGCGGTCCGGGCTTCGGTTGGTGAACCACTCCGGTTTCGTGATCTCCGGCACACGCATGCGGCGATGCTGATCGCTCAGGGCGAGCACCCGAAGGTGATCCAACTCCGGCTCGGGCATTCCTCGATCCAGGTCACTCTGGATACCTACGGGCACCTGTTTGAGGGTCTCGATGAGGCTGCTGCGGAGCGGCTCGAGGCCACGTTCCTGCGGACTCCCGCGGACTTTCGCCCGCCAGAACGTTCGCGAACTCTCCGATAAACGACGGAACCCCTTGCGGCGGCGCAGAGGGTTCCTCTTGTCGGGCTGGCCGGATTTGAACCGGCGACCTCTTGACCCCCAGACGGGATCAGGGGGTCTTGGAGACCTGGCGACTCAGCGCTTTCTGGCCTCTGACCTGGGCTTATGCTGATTGGTTGGCTTTGGTCGTCTTTGGAGCGTTTTTCATTCTCCCGCGGACTCTTCGCGGACTCTCGACTCCGGCGGTATCGAGAACCACCGTCGCGAGGAATGTCTGTCGCCGATCTCTGGATATCTGCGAGCACACACGGTATCCTTACTACGTCAGATGAGTAAGGAGTTGCGCAGAGTGGATCTCGCAGCAAAGGTCACCTCGAAGGGCCAGATCACCATCCCCAAGGAAGTCCGGGACACGCTCGGCATCACCGAAGGCGACCAGATCGTGTTCCGGGTGGAACAGCACCGCGCCCTGCTCGCCAAGACCCCCAACCTCCTCGACCTGGCCGGCGCCGTAGAAGTACCGGCTGCGAAACGCGGGGTGGCCTGGGACGAGGTGCGGCGCAGCACCCGGCGGGCTCGTGCTGAGGCGCGTCGGTGACGGCGTTCGTCGACACCAACGTCCTGATCAGACATCTGACCGGCGATCCTCCCGACCTAGCCGGCGTGCCACGGCATTCCTGGCCGATGCAGATGAGTTGCTCCTCCCCGACCTCATCGTTGCCGAGGTCGTCTACGTGCTCGAGTCCTTCTACGAGGTGCCCGCCGACGAGGTAGCCCGGTTGGTGCGGTCGGTGATCGCCTACCCGCCTATCCGGACGCTGGATCCCGCTCTGCTGCTGCGCTCGCTCGAGGTGTACGAGACCCATCGCATCGACTTCGCCGAGGCGTACCTCGTAGCGTCGGCTGAGGCCTCTGGAATACCCGACATCATCTCCTTCGATCGCAGCATCGACCGCGTCACAACCGCCAACCGGATCGAGCCCTGACCGGACGGCCGACACCACGACGGCCACGGTGAGTGCTCGCCGCC